>NZ_JAAGOH010000001.1 GCF_010499455.1 Ideonella livida
GGCCGCGTCGTTGCCGGCGCCACCGGACACGGTGTCGTCGCCCGTGCCGCCGTCCACGGCGTCATCGCCTTCGCCGCCGCCAGCCGCGTCGTTGCCGGCGCCACCGGACACGGTGTCGTCGCCCGTGCCGCCATCCACGGCGTCATCGCCTTCGCCGCCGTCGGCCGCGTCGTTGCCGGCGCCACCAGACACGGTGTCGTCGCCCGTGCCGCCGTCCACGGCGTCATCGCCTTCGCCGCCGTCGGCCGCGTCGTTGCCGGCGCCACCGGACACGGTGTCGTCGCCCGTGCCGCCGTCCACGGCGTCATCGCCTTCGCCGCCGCCAGCCGCGTCGTTGCCGGCGCCACCGGACACGGTGTCGTCGCCCGTGTCGCCGTCCACGGCGTCATCGCCTTCGCCGCCGTCGGCCGCGTCGTTGCCGGCACCGCCGGACACGGTGTCGTCGCCCGTGCCGCCGTCCACGGCGTCATCGCCTTCGCCGCCGCCAGCCGCGTCGTTGCCGGCACCACCGGACACGGTGTCGTCGCCCGTGTCGCCGTCCACGGCGTCATCGCCTTCGCCGCCGTCGGCCGCGTCGTTGCCGGCGCCACCGGACACGGTGTCGTCGCCCGTGCCGCCGTCCACCGCGTCATCGCCTTCGCCGCCTTCGGCCGCGTCGTTGCCGGCGCCACCAGACACGGTGTCGTCGCCCGTGCCGCCGTCCACGGCGTCATCGCCTTCGCCGCCTTCGGCCGCGTCGTTGCCGGCGCCACCAGACACGGTGTCGTCGCCCGTGCCGCCGTCCACCGCGTCATCGCCAGCGCCGCCGTCGGTGCTGTCGTCGCCTTCGCCACCGGCGGCGCTGTCATCGCCTTCGCCGCCGCTCACGGTGTCGTTGCCGGCACCGCCATCCACGGTGTCGTCGCCCGTGCCGCCGTCCACCGCGTCATCGCCAGCGCCGCCGTCGGTGCTGTCATCGCCTTCGCCGCCGCTCACGGTGTCGTTGCCGGCACCGCCGTCCACGGTGTCGTCGCCGACGCCGCCGTCGGTGGAGTCGTTGCCCGTACCGCCGCTGACGCTGTCGTCGCCTTCGTCGCCGGCCACGGTGTCGTCGCCGTCGCCGCCGGCCGAGCTGTCGTTGCCGGCGCCGCCGGCCACGGTGTCATTGCCCTGCCCGCCGTCCAGGGTGTCGCCACCACCACCACCGGCCACGGTATCTGAGGTCTGGCCGCCGGAGATGGGCGATTCGTCGACCAAGGCCACCTGGGCGTTGGCGGTGCCGAAGGTGCCGTTGAGCAGGTTGACGATGGTGAGGGTGACAGTGCCCTGGGCATCACGCACGGTGTTGCCGGTGATGGGGAGGCTGACCTCGACCGAGGTGCTGCCGGCGGGCACGGTGAGCTGCAGGGTGGTGCTGGCCACGCGGGCGTCGCTGGACTCGACCTTCAGGGTGACGACCACCGGCTGGGTAGTGGCCGAGCTGAGGCTGACCAAAAAGCGCACCGGCCCGGCCTGCTCATCCACCCGGGCGCTGGGGGCCGACAGGTTGACGGCCGGGATGACGGTGGGCGTGGTCTCCGAGCCACCGCCAGTCCCGCCGGCGCTGGAGCCGCCCCCGGTGGTGGCGGTGCCGCCACCGGTGCTGCCAGTGCTGCCCGTGGTGGTGGTGGTAGTGCCCAGGGCACTGCCGCTGCCGGCGTTGCCGCCGCTGTTGAGGCCGCTGAAACTGCTGCTGGTCCCTGAGAAGGTGCCGCCACTGAGGCTGGCGCCGCCGGTCCCCCCCGTGCCGCCGGCGGCCGCGCCGGTGCCCGAGACGGCCGCCCCCGCGTCGGCACTGACCTGGCCGACCGCCGGGCCGCCGCGCGAGCCCTCGCCCCCCCGGACGCTGCCCGAGGTGCTGGTGCCGGTGCTGGCGTTGGCGCTGGCAGCATCGCCGCTGTTGCCGCCCTGGCTGGCAAAGAGGCTGGTGATGGGCTGGGTCTGCTCGCTGCGCGCGGTGGTGCCGCCAGTGGCCGGGGTGCCGGCGGCGGCCTCGGTGGCAGACGCACCGCCGCTGGTGCCCAGCACCAGGCCTTCACGCGGCACGTTCAGGGCTTGGCTGCCGGCATTGCCCACCAGGGTCACGCTGCCCGGCGCCTGCGCGCCCGAAGCCCCGGCGGCCAGGGTCAGCACGGTGGTTTCGCCGGTCTGGGCGTTGACGTTGACGCCGATACCGGTGCTCGTGCTGCGGAGCTGACCGGCGGGGGTGTCCAGGCTCAGGCGAGAGAGGGCTTCGCCCTGGGCGTCCAGGGCCACGGCGCCGGCCTCGACCTTGATGGCCAGCTGGCGGCCGCCACCGCCGGTACCCGCGTCGTTGAGGGCCACGCGGGCCTGCTCACCCAGGGCCAGCAAGGCACGTTGGCCCCCGTCGCTGAGCAGCTGCACCTTGACGGTGCCGCTGCCGGCCACCAGCACATCCCCCAACAGCAAGGCATCGCCCACCGAGACCGAGACCTCCGCACCGTTACGCAGGACCTTGGCCGCACCACTGGCCTCCTGCACCGTGCCCACCACGCGCGTGTCGGGCTGCGCGGGCGCCGCCGCGGGCGACGGCCCGGCCTGCGCCAGCAGCACCGGCGCCGCCCCGCTGTCGGCCTGGGCCAGCAGCTGCTGCAACTGCAGCGGGTCCAGCACGGCCTGCAGCTGCTGCAGGGCCTGCGGATCGTCCAGCACGTCCTGCAGGCGCACGGCCCGGCCGTCGGCCAGGCTCAGCAGCAGGTCGCCGCCGTCCGCCGACAGGCTGACGGCCTGGCTGAGGAGTTGTCCGAGGTCGGCTTGGTCGGCGGGGGCGGCGCCCGCGCCTGCGGTGGACGCTTCTTGACCAAAACCGAACTGCAGGGAGCTGGAACGTTGAGCCATGTTGCCTCTGGGTGGTGTCTGGGGGTGTCTCGGGGTGCGATGCGGGCAGGCACGGCCCTCCCGGGGCCATGACCAGCCAATACCCCACAGGCTAGGGGGCCTCTCCAGATCCAAGGCTGTCAAAACCTGACATTCCCCGGCGCTTCTCCACGGACCGTGCGGTTTGTGGCAGCCGAGCCCCTGTCGCAGGCGCTGGCGTTGCGGGCGATAGCGGCGGTGGGGGGGGCGGCCAGCCCCACCGTCATGGCTGGACTGCCGGGGAGCAGAAGGCCTTCAGGCCTGCCAGTCGCGCAGCGGGGCGGCGAAGGCGTAGCCCACGTTGCGCGCGCTGCGCAGCGGGCAGGGCAGATCGGGCAAGGTCTGCTCGATCTTGCGGCGCAGCCGGCTCATCAGCGTCTCCAGACGCCGGAAGTCGTAGTCGAACTCCGGGTGGCCGATGGCCGCGGCCAGCTCGCCCCGGCGCACCGGCTCGGGGGCTGCGGCCATCAGGGATTTCATCAGCTGGAACTCGGTGGGGGTGAGCAGGATGCGCTCGCCCTGCGGCGGATACAGGGTGCTGGTCTGCAGGTCCAGCTGCCAGGTATCGGGCCGGGCCGGGGGTTCGGGCTGGCGGGCGCGGCGCCACAGGCTGTGCACGACCGCGGCCAGCTCCCGGAAGTCCACCGGCTTGACCAGGTAGATGTCGGCCCCGCCCTGGAAGCCGGCGATGCGGTCCTCCACGCCCCCGCGCGCGGTCAACATGGCAATGCCCAGGCCGGGGTAGGCCTGACGCAGCCGGCGGGCGATGCTCAGGCCGTCCTCGCCGGGCAGGCCGATGTCGAGCAGGGCCACGTCCGGGGTGTGGCGCTCCAGCCATCGGCTCAGGGCCACGCCCTGGGAGAAGGCAGCCACCTCGAAGCCCTGCCGCTCGAGGTGGAAGCACAGCTCGTCGGAGAGGTCGGGGTTGTCCTCCACCAGCACGACCTTGACCGTGCTCATGCCGCGGCCTCCGGGGGAGCCACGGCAGCCGCCGGCGGTTGCAGCGGCACCCACAGCTCCAGGCTGGCGCCCTGCCCGGCCACGGTGGGCAGCACCCGCACCGCCCCGGCGTGGCGCTCGGCAATCTGGCGCACCAGGTACAGGCCCAGGCCCAGGCCCGGGGCATCGCTGCCTTCGGCGGCGCGGTAGTACTTGCGAAAGACTTTCTCGTGGTCCTCGGGGTGGATGCCGGCGCCCTGGTCCACCACCGTCCAGGCCACACCCGGGCGGCCCGGCCAGTCCAGGCGCCGCACAAACAGGCCCACCGGTCGGCCGGCCGGCGAGTACTTGAGCGCATTGCCCACCAGATTGCTCAGGGCCAGGCGCAGCATGCGCGCGTCACCCCGCACCGGCGGCAAGGCGTCCTCGGCATGCAGACTCACCCGGTGCTGGGCGTCCTCGCCCAGGTCGGCCAGCAAGGCCGCGGCCAAGGCCTGCGGGGCCAGCAGCTCCAGATCCTGCGACCACTGGCTGACGTCCAGCCGGTCGCGCTGCACCACCAAGTCCAGCAGGCTGCCCAGGCGCTGCAGGGCGCGGCCGATGCGCTCGTGGCGCCGCGCCCGCTCGCGCGGCATCTCGGCATCCAGCACGGCCAGGCTCTGCATGGAGGCGTCGATCACCGCCAGCGGGGTGCGCACCTCATGGGCGATCATGGCCAGCAGGTCCGACTTCTCCTCGCGCAGGCGCTGTTCGGACTCGCGCCGCTGTTCGGCCTGCGCGGCGCGCGCCTCCGCCTGCTGCCGCTGGCGGTGGGACTCCACCGCCCGCACCACCAAATGGGCCACCGCCACCACCACCAGCGACAGGTGGGACAGGGCGAAGGAGGCCTCGCTGAGTGCGCTGACCGGCCACCAGCCCAGCAGCACCACCGCGTTGAGCGCGGTGAGGGCCGAGGACAGGCCCATGAGCAGGGCCAGGCCTCGCATCACCCCACGCTGGCGCCAGGTCGCCATGCCGCCCAGCGCCCCGCTGAGCAGGGCCCCGGCCAGCAGGGCATGCATGACCCAGGGCGTGGGGTTGAAGGCCGGCTCCAGCGCCTGCAGCAGGGCCAGCCCCAGGAAGAGCCCTCCCATGGCCATGCCCGCGCGCCACATGCCCGGAAAGTCGCGGTGCGCCCCATAGACGATCCACTGCATCAACAGGCCCAGCGCAGCCGAGATGGGCACCCCCACCGCCACCAGGCGGTCGGCCCAGGGCGGCCCCAGCGGCAGCAGGTGCTGCAGGCTGCCGCTCACCCCCAGCCAGACCAGGCCGTCCACGGCGACAAAGGCCGCAAACAGCAGGTAGACCCGGGCGCGCAGCCCGGCAAAGCCCAGCAGCGCCCCCACCACCAGCAGCAGCGAGGCCCCCGTCACCGCACCGGCCAGCAGCTGCGCCGCCCCCAGCGCAGCCAGGCCCCGGTCGCGGGGCAGCAGGGTCACCGGCAATGACAGGGCGCTGCGGGACTGCACCCGCAGCAGCAGCACATGCACGCCGGGCTCGTCGAGCAGCAGCTCGAAACTGGGCACCGCCAGCGGCAGCGCGCCCTGGGGCGCCACCCGGTCTCCGGCCACGCGCTCGGGTTCCCACTGTCCGCCGGGCCGCACATGCAGCAGGCGCACCTCATCCAGGTAGCCGCGCGGCAGCTTGAGCCACCACACCGCCGGGGCCTCGGCGTCGCGCAGCAGGCGCAGCCGCAGCCACACCGGCCCGTCTTGGTAGCCCAGTGACACCACCCCCCGGGCCGGCCGCCAGGCCGGCGCCTGCGGCCCCAGCAGTGGCGCCGCATCGGCCTGCCCGGTGGGGTCGGCCCACCAAGACAGGGCCTGGGCCACTTCGACCGCCCCGCCGCCGTCGGCCTGCAGCGCCAGCACCGGCCCGGCCTCGCCCGCGGCCTGCGGCAGCGCCAGCCCCGTGGACGGGCCCGCCAGGCCCCGCGCGCCGGGCCCCTCCAGCAGCGCGCCGGCCCAGCGCACCCCCAGCAGGAACAACAGCAGGACCGCCAGACCGGCCCAGGCCGCCCACGGCGGCACCGCCGCCGGCGACCCTGGCGGATCCGCCAGCCGACCGTTCCCGCCTGCTGCTGCGCCCCTCATCATGAAAGTCACGATAGCAGCGGCCTGCCGCCGCTGGCTGACAATGCCTGACAGCCACGGCGCCGCCGTGAAAACCGTCCCAAGATGCCGGGCCCCGTGCCTGCCACCCCGAAAGCCCCCATGGCCCTCAAGTCCACCATCTACAAGGCCCAGCTGCAGATCGCCGACATGGACCGGCACCTGTATGCCGACCACGCCCTCACGCTGGCCCTGCACCCCTCCGAGACCGATGAACGCCTCATGATGCGGCTGCTGGCCTTTGCGCTGTGCGTGCCGGCCGACGACCTGCGGGGCCGCCTGGAGTTCGCCGGCGGCCTGTCCGACACCGACGAGCCCGACCTGTGGCAGAAGGACCTGACTGGCGACCTGGTGCAGTGGGTCGAGGTGGGCCAGCCCGACGACCGCCGCCTGGCCAAGGCCTGCGGCCGGGCCGAGGCCGTGCGCCTGTGGGCCTACGGCAGCAGCACCCCCATCTGGTGGCAGGGCCTGCAAGGCAAGGTGAGCCGGCTGGAGCGGTTGGAGGTGTGGCAGGTGCCCACCAGCAGCAGCAAGGAGCTGGCGGCCCTGGCGCAACGCAGCATGCAGCTGCAGATCACCGTGCAGGACGGCGGTATCTTTGTGGGCAATGGCCAGGACTCGGTCCACCTGGAACCGGTCTGCCTGAAGGCCCGCGGCCGGGCCTGAGGGCGCAGCGGCCCCCCTCGAGCCCGCCAGGGCCTGCCCCCCGATGTCCGCAGGAAACCCGATGCCCCCCCGCCAGCCCCACCTGCGCCATGGCGCATCCGCCGGGTGCCCGTCGGCCCCGCTCTTCACCCGCCGCCACTGGCTGGGCGCCACCGCGGCGCTGGGCCTGGGGGGAGCCGCCGGTGCCGCTGGATCCACCGAGGCCGTACCGGCCCCGGCCCCGGCCGCGTCGGCGCCTTCGCCGCTGCCCCCTGCCTGGCCGCAGACACCCGACCCCTGGCAGTGGCTGGAAACGGTGGAAGCCCCCCAGGCCCTGGACTGGGTGCGCGGACAGAACGCCCGCACCGAGGCCGCGCTGGCCCAGCCTCCGGCGCACGGCCCCACGCTGGGGGCACTGCAGGCGGAGTTCCTGGACATCCTGCACGACCGCCAGCGCATCCCCGCCGTGCAACGCAGCGGCGACCACGTCTACAACCTGTGGCAGGACGCCGAGCACCCCCGCGGCCTGTGGCGCCGCACCCGCGTGGAGGACTACGAACGGCCCGAACCACGTTGGGAGCCCCTGCTCGACCTGGATCGCCTGGGGCGCGAGGACGGCACCGGCTGGGTCTGGAAGGGCGCCGCCCTGCGCGGGTCCCGGGCCCTGGTGTCGCTCTCCCGTGGCGGCGCCGACGCCCTGGTGGTGCGCGAGTTCGACCTGGCGCGCCGGGACTTCGTGCCCGACGGCTTTCGCCTGCCCGAGGCCAAGGGCGGCCTGGAATGGCTCGACGACGACCAGGTGCTGGTCTCCACCGACTTCGGCCCGGGCACGCTGACCACCTCTGGCTACCCGCGCCAGGTGCGTCTGTGGCGCCGCGGGCAACCCCTGGACCAGGCCCGCCTGCTGCACGAGGCGGCGGTGGACCATGTGGCCATCTCGTCGCGGGTGCAGCGCGCCGCGCACCGGCCGGTGGTGCTGCTGACGGTGCACACCGACTTCTTCCACGCCCGCAGCGCGCTGTGGTGGCCCGACCAGCCCCAGCGCCCTCCCCTGGCCCTGGACCTGCCTGACCACGCGGAGCCCCAGCTCTGGGGCGAGTGGCTGCTGCTGGAAACCCGCAAACCCTGGCGCACCGGTGGCCGCGACTGGCCCGCCGGCGTGCTGCTGGCCACCCCGCTGGCCGGGTGGCTGCAGGCCGGCCCCGACACGGCCGCTCCGGCCTGGCAAGCGGTGTTCGAGCCCAGTGCCCGCCGCTTCCTGGGCGACTGGGTGGCCACCGCCAGCCGCCTGGTGCTGCAGGTGCAGGACGACGTGGCCCACCGGCTGGAAGTGGCCCGTCCCGTGCCCCGCGGCGCCTGGCCCCTGCAGCGTCTGCCCCTGCCCCACCCCGGCAGCCTGCGGGTGCAGGCCCTGCGCGACCCCCAACTGCCCATGGCCCGCGACCGGCTGGCCGAGCAGCTGCTGGTGGAATACGTCGACTTCCTCACCCCCAACCAGCAGCTGCGCATCGGCAGCGACGGACGGGGGCGGCGCACCCTGCGCTCCCGGCGCAAGTTCTTTGACGCCCAGGGCCTGCAGGCCGAGCAGGCCTTCGCCCGCAGCGCCGACGGCACCCAGGTGCCCTACTTCCTGGTGGGCCCCCGCGACGGCCGGCCCCGCCCCACCCTGCTCTACGGCTACGGCGGCTTCCAGGTCAGCCAGGACCCCTTCTACTCCGCCGTGCGCGGCCGCGCCTGGTTGACCCAGGGGGGCCGCTTTGTGCTGGCCAACATCCGCGGTGGCGGCGAATACGGCCCGGCCTGGCACCAGGCGGCCCTCAAGACCCGGCGCCAGCGCGCCTTTGACGACTTCATCGCCGTGGCCGAGGACCTGGTGCGCCGCGGCCTGACCACCCCGCGCCAGTTAGGCATCCAGGGCGGCAGCAACGGCGGCCTGCTGGTGGGCGCGGTCATGACACAGCGGCCCGAGCTGTTCAATGCCGTGATCTGCGAGGTGCCGCTGCTGGACATGCAGCGCTACCACCTGCTGCTGGCCGGCGCCAGCTGGGTGGGCGAGTACGGCCACCCCGACGACCCCGAAGAGGGCGCCGCGCTGCGCCGCTACAGCCCCTACCACCAGCTGCGCGCCGGCGTGGCCTACCCGCCCCTGCTGCTGCTGACGTCCACCCGGGACGACCGGGTGCACCCCGGCCATGCGCGCAAGATGGCCGCGCAGCTGCAAGCCCTGGGCCAGCCCGCCTGGCTGCATGAACGCCTGGAGGGCGGCCACGCCGGCAGCGCCGACCCGGCACAGCTCGCCCACCAGCTTGCCCTGAGCTACAGCTTCCTCTGGCGCCACTTGGGCGGGCCGCCCGGCCCGCGCTGAACCCGCCCTGCGCTGCGACGTCCGCCCGCTGCCCTTTTCTTCCCTGCAAGGCCCCCATGGACCCCCTCCTGCCCCTTCCCCTGGACCCCGCCGCCGAAGACCCCTGGCAATGGCTGGAGGCGCTGGACGCGCCCGAATCCCTGGACTGGGTGCGCCAGCGCAATGCCGCCTGCCGCCAGGCCCTGGCGCAGGACGAGGCCTTTGCCACGCGCCGCGCCGCGCTGCAAGCCGTGCTGGACGACCAGGCCCGCATCCCGGCGGTGGCGCGCTGCGGCGACTGGGTCTACAACTTC
Source organism: Ideonella livida (assembly GCF_010499455.1). Taxonomy (GTDB): domain Bacteria; phylum Pseudomonadota; class Gammaproteobacteria; order Burkholderiales; family Burkholderiaceae_C; genus Ideonella; species Ideonella livida. The sequence goes on from NZ_JAAGOH010000001.1 coordinate 9,291, forward strand.
TGGCGCGACGCCGCCCACCCCCGCGGCCTGTGGCGGCGCGCCCCGGTGGGCGAGCACCTGCAGGCCGCCGACCCCGACTGGCAGCTGCTGCTGGACCTGGACGCATTGGCCGCCCAGGAGGGCGAGCCCTGGGTGTGGCACGGCGCCCTGCGCTGCGGTCCAGGCTCCGAGCGGGCCCTGGTGGAACTCTCCCGGGGTGGCGCCGACGCCGCGGTGCTGCGCGAATTCGACATGGCGAGCCGGCAGTTCCTGCCCCAGGGCTTCCAGCTGCCCGAAGCCAAGAGCCGCGTGGTCTGGTTGGACGAGGACCGTGTGCTGGTGGCCACCGACACCGGCCCGGGCAGCCTGACCGACTCGGGCTACCCGCGGCAGATCCGCTGCTGGACCCGCGGCACCCCACTGGACCAGGCGCCCTGCTGGCTGGCCGCCGACCCGCAGGACGTGGCCGCCCACGCCTGGGTGGACCACGGCGCGCAGCCCCCGCGTGTGGTGCTGGGCAGCGCGCCGGCCTTCTTCACCACCCGGGAGCACCTGTGGCACGACGGCCAAGCCCGCCCGGTGGACAAGCCCGAAAGCGCCGGCCTGGGCTTCTGGCACGGTTGGCTGCTGCTGCACTTGCGCGAGGACTGGTCCGTGGCTGGGCGGCAGTGGTCCGCCGGCAGCCTGCTGGCGGCTCCGGTGGAGGACTACCTGGCCGGCCGCCGCGACGGCCTGCAGGCGCTCTTCCAGCCCAGTCCCACCTGCGCCCTGCAGACCTGGGCTGGCACCGCGCAGCGCCTGGTGCTCACCCTGTCGGACCAGGTGACGCACCGCGCCGAGATGCTCTGGCCTGCCGACCCGGGCCCGGCGGACGCCGCTCCCCTGCCCTGGCAGCGCCTGGCCCTGCCGCTGCCTGAGGGCGGCACCCTGGCGCTGCAGCCGCTGTACGACCCGCAGCTGGCCCACGACCCCTGGGCCGAGACGCTGCTGGTCACGGCCACCGGCTTCCTGACACCCGAGCGCCTCCTGGCCCTGGACCTGGACGCCGTGGCCGCCGGCCAAGGCGACGCCGCGCTGCGCCCGCTGCGCGCCCGGCCGGCCCATTTCGATGCCGACGGGCTGAGCGTGCACCAAGCCCATGCCCGCTCGGCCGACGGGACGGCCGTGCCCTATTTCGTCATCGGCCCGGCATGGGACCCGGCCGGGGACGACCGGCCCTGCCTGCTGTACGGCTACGGCGGCTTTGAAGTCAGCCTGGAGCCCTGGTACCTGGGCGGCACCGGCCGGGCCTGGCTGTCGCAGGGCGGGCGCTTGGTGGTGGCCAACATCCGCGGCGGCGGCGAATTCGGCCCGGCCTGGCACCAAGCCGCGCTACGCGGGCAGCGCCAGCGCGCCTATGACGACTTCATCGCCGTGGCCGAGGACCTGCGACGGCGCGGCCTGGCCGCGCCCGGCCGCCTGGGCATCCAAGGCGGCAGCAACGGTGGCCTGCTGGTCGGCGCGGTCATGGTGCAGCGGCCCGACCTCTTCGATGCCGTGGTCTGCCAGGTGCCGCTACTGGACATGAAGCGCTACCACCGCCTGCTGGCCGGTGCCAGCTGGATGAGCGAATACGGCGACCCGGACGACCCAGCCGACTGGGCTTACCTCAGCCGGCTGAGCCCGTACCACAACCTGCGTCCGGGCGTGCGCTACCCGCCGCTGCTGCTCGTCACCTCCACACGGGACGACCGGGTCCACCCGGCCCATGCCCGCAAGATGGCCGCCCGGATGCTGAGCCTGGGACAGCCCGTGCTCTACCACGAGCTGATGGAGGGCGGCCATGGCGGGGGCGCAGACAACGCGCAGATCGCCGACCGGCAGGCGCTGGAGTACGGTTTTCTCCTGCGCGTGCTGGGTCCGCGCTGACCTGGGCGGCGTCCTGCCGCGGCACCACCGGCAGCGGTCACCAAACTGTCGCCTTTTTGACACAGGGGCCGGGTCCGGTCGCGCTGCAAGGCCTGCGGGCCGCGGCTAAGCTTGCAGGCAGGAGGTCGCTGCTGGGTCGGCACCTCCGCCCCGCCACAAGATTCATCCGCTGCCTGCGCTCCGCTCCCATGTCCTACCTGCCGCCCGACGTGCCCTCTTCCGAACGGCTCATCATCCACAACCGCGAAGCGTGCTGCTTCGAGACCGAGGTGGATGGCCTGCGCTGCGTGGCCGATTACCGCCTGGAGGGCGCGGTGATGGCGCTGACCCACACCGGCGTGCCCCGCGCCCTGGAAGGCCGCGGCATCGCCGCCCAGCTCATGACCGCCGCCCTGGACCACGCCCGCACCCAGGGCCTGAAGGTCCGCCCGGTCTGCAGCTATGCGGTGGTGTACATGCGCCGCCACCCTGAAACCCAGGACCTGCTGGCCGACTGAGCCGGGCGGCGGGCAACCGCCCGCTGCCCGCGCCGGCCCCCCCTCGGCTGCCCTTCAGCCCGGCCCCAGCGGCAGGAAGCGCGGCGCCGGCGCCGCCTCCACCCGCCCCTGGGCGTCACGTCTGAGGCTGCCCCGGGCCAGGTGGTGCGGATGGTCGGGTGCCTCCTCCAGCCCCAGCACCGGGGCAAAGCAGACGTCGCTGCCCTCCAGCAGTGCCTGCCAGTGCGTGCGCGGCCGCTGCGCAAACACAGCCGCCAGCCGGGCCTTGAGCGCCGGCCAGGCGGCGGTGTCGTGTTGGGCGGCCGGGTCCACATCGTCCAGCCCCAGACGCTGCAGCAGCTGGGCATAAAAGGGCGGCTCCAGCGCGCCCACGGTCACCCAACCGCCACAAGCACAGCGGTAGCTGTCGTAGAAGGGCGAATCGTGGAAAGGGCTGGGCCGGCCGTCCGCCCGCGCGCCCCCCAGCTGCCCGCCACCGTGGATCCAGTGGGCCAGCCCGCCCAGCATGCTGACCACGTCCACGATGGCCGCGTCCACCACCCGCCCAGGTCCGCCGGCCCGGGCGGCCAGCACCGCGCTGACCAGCCCGAAGGCCAGGCCCAGCGCACCGGCGGCGTCGCCCAGTACCGTGGGCGGCACCTGGGGCGCCTGTGGGGCCGGCCGGCCCAGGCCCAGCAGCCCGGTGAGGGCCACATAGTTGAGGTCATGACCAGCGGCAGTGGCCAGCGGCCCCTGCTGACCCCAGCCGGTCATGCGGCCGTAGGCCAGCCGCGGATTCAGGGCGGCGCAATCGGCCGGGCCCAGGCCCAGGCGCTCCATCACGCCGGGGCGGTTGCCTTCAATCAGGGCGTCCACCTGCGCCACCAGGGCGCGGGCACGGGCCAGGCCCTCCGGGCGCTTGAGGTCCAGCACCTCCACCTGCTTGCCGCGGCGCAACGGGTTCTCGCCCGGTCCGCCCAGCTGCTCGGCCACCACGGCCGGCCCGGGCCGCACCAGCACCCGGACCTGTGCGCCCAGGTCGGCCAGCATGCGCCCGGCCAGGGGCCCCGGCCCCAGGCCCTCAAACTCCAGCACCTGCACGCCCGACAGCGGACGGCTGAGCGGCGTGCTGGCGGCCAGGGCCGCAGGCATGGGGGACAAGGGCGGCGGCGTGGAAAGGGCGATGGACATGGCACGGTGGTGCAAGGCGCGCACGGGACGCGGACCCACCCACTGTGACCGCGCCAGGCACCGTCTTCAATCGGGCTTGACCCAGCTGAAGCCGCCCGCCACCTTGCGATCGCTGCTCTTGCGGGTGCGCAGCACGGCCTCAAAACCATCGCGGCCGCCGTTCAGGCTGGCTTTGACCAAGCTGGTGACGTCTTCCAAGGGATAGGGCGCCAGGTCGGGGCGGCAGGCCAGCAGGGCCTGGGCCAGCCGCTCGGGCGGGACCCCGGGGTGGGTGACGGCCGCCGTGACCACTGCGTCGAACAGGCCACTGCGGTGCCGGCAGATGGCCTGCAGTCGCCGCATGACCTCGCGCGGGTTGGGGGCCTGGCCCGGCGCCATCCAGACCAGGTCCAGGCGCTCGGCCTGCAGCTGGCCTTCGGCCAGCGCCAGCCGGGTGGCCAGGTACTCGATGTCGCCCGCGGCCATGGCCGCGGGCACGCCGTTCTCGGGCAGGCCGGCGTAGCGGTCAGCCTGCTGCCGGGCCACGCGGCCGGCCAGTTCGAACAGACGGTCGGCCTCCGCCTGCTGCTGGGCCGGCGTGAGGGATTTCAGGTCTTCATCGGCAAGGGGCATCGCGGGCTTCCTTTCTCCATGGCGCCACGCCGCCCCTTCAGGGGCCCGTCAGGGCAGCAGCACGCTGCAGCCGGTGGTGGCACGGGCCTCCAGGTCACGGTGAGCCTGGGCCACCTGATCCAGCGGGTAGCGCTGGTCGATGCGCACGCTCACCGCGCCGGTCGTCACCATGGAGAAGAGGTCATCGGCCATCGCCTGGGTGCGCTCAAGGGTGGCGATGTGGGTGAACAGCGTCGGACGTGTGACATAAAGTGAACCCTTGGCCGCCAGCAGGCCGATGTCCACCGGCGACACCTTGCCCGAGGCGTTGCCGTAGCTGGCGAGCAAACCGAAGGGCTGCAGGCAGTCCAGCGAGCGCATGAAGGTGTCGGCCCCCACCGAGTCGTAGACGGCCTTGACGCCGCGGCCGGACGTGATGGCCTTGACGCGGGCAACAAAGTCCTCGGTGCGGTAATTGATGGCGTGACTGGCGCCATGCTCCAGCGCCAGTTGGCATTTGGCGTCACTGCCGGCGGTGGCGATGAGCTGCAGGCCCATGGCCCGGGCCCACTGGCAGGCGATCAGGCCCACGCCCCCGGCGGCGGCGTGGAACAGGATGGCGTCGCCCGCCTGCAGCCCGCCCTGAGGCTGGGTCTGGCGCAGCAGGTATTGCACCGTCAGACCCTTGAGCATCATGGCCGCGCCGGTCTCAAAGGGTATGGCCTCGGGCAGGCGCACCACGCAGCGCGCGGGCATGACACGCCGCTCGCAGTAGCTGCCCGGCGGCATGCTGGCGTAGGCCGCACGGTCGCCCACGGCCAGGTGGCCCACGCCCTCGCCCACAGCCTCCACCACGCCCGCGCCTTCCATGCCCAGGGCCAGCGGCAGGGCGTTGGGGTACAGGCCGGTGCGCTGGTATACGTCAATGAAGTTCAGGCCGACCGCATGGTGGCGGATGCGGATCTCGCCCGGCCCGGGCTCGCCCACAGGCAGCTCCACGAGCTTCAGGTTCTCGGGTCCGCCAAAGGCGTCGATGCGCACGGTGCGGCTGCTCAGGGTCATGTGGGAGTCTCCGGGGTTGTTGAGCGGGTGTTCAGGATCGCTGCGGTATCGTGCCAGCCTTTGGGTTGACGCGCACGTCAACCACCGCTTGCCCCCACACGATGTCCCATCCCCTCACCCTGCGCCTGGCCCTGCTGCTCACCCTGCCCCCGCTGCTGTGGGCCGGCAACGCGGTCGTGGGCAAACTGGCCGTGGGCGCCATGCCCCCGGTGGCCATGAACTTCGTGCGCTGGAGCCTGGCGCTGCTGCTGCTGTGGCCGCTGGGCCGCGCCGCCTTCCGTGATCCGGGCGCCCTGCGCCTGCGCTGGAAGTACCTCAGCCTGCTGGGCTTGCTGGGCATGGGCAGCTACAACGCGCTGCAGTACATGGCGCTGCACACCTCCTCGCCGCTCAACGCCACACTCATCACCGCCAGCTCTCCGGTGTGGATGCTGGGCATCGGCGCGCTGTGCTACGGCCAGCGCCCGCGCGGCCGCGAGCTGCTGGGGGCGGGCCTGTCCCTGCTGGGGGTGTGCCTGGTGATCTCACGCGGCGAGCCGGCCGCCCTGCTGCGCCTGCAGTTCGTGCCGGGTGACCTGCTCATGCTGCTGGCCATCCTGACCTGGGCCTTTTACAGCTGGCTGCTGGCCCGCCCACCGGCGCACATGCAGCCCGGCCAGCGACCTGACTGGGACTGGGCCGGCTTCTTGGCCGTGCAAACGGCTTTTGGCCTGGCCTGGTGCGGGCTGAGTGCCGGCGTGGAGCTGGCCGTGAGCGACGCCCGCTGGCAGTGGTCGCCACAGGTGGTGCTGATCCTGCTCTACGTCGCGGTGGGCCCGTCCCTGCTGGCCTACCGCGCCTGGGGACTGGGGGTGGCCACTGTCGGCCCCGCGGTGGCCAGCTTCTTCGTCAACCTCACGCCGGTGTTCGCGGCCATCCTCTCAGCCGCCCTGCTGGGCGAGGCCCCGCACTGGTATCACGCCGCCGCCTTCGGCCTGATCGTGGGCGGGATTGTGGTGTCGTCGAGGCGGTAAGCCGCGCAGCACACCACCACGGTGGCAACGATAATGCCGCCCCCATGAACCCCCTGCTCGGCACGCTCAACCCCTACCCGTTCGAACGCCTGCGCGAACTCACGCGCGGCATCACGCCCAATCCGGCGTTGCGGCCCATCAGCCTGGGCATTGGCGAGCCCAAGCACCCGGCGCCCAAGCTGGTGGAGGAGGCGCTGTGCGGCTCGCTCTCCGGGCTGGCGAGCTACCCGCCGACGATCGGTGAGCTGTCTTTGCGGCAGGCGGTGGCGGGCTGGGTCAAGCGCCGTTACGACCTGGACCTGGACCCGGCCACCGAGGTGCTGCCGGTCAATGGCTCGCGCGAGGCGCTGTTCTCCCTGGCGCAAACGGTGCTGGACCCGGCCGAGCGCGATGCGGTGGTGGTCTGCCCCAACCCGTTCTATCAGATCTATGAAGGTGCGGCCCTGCTGGGCGGCGCCCGTCCGGTGTTTGCCAACTCCGACCCGGCGCGCAACTTCGCCAACGACTGGCGCCAGATCGACGAGGCCACCTGGGCCAAGACCCGCCTGGTGTACGCCTGCTCGCCCGGCAACCCCACAGGCGCGGTGATGCCTCTGGACGAGTGGAAGCTGCTGTTCGAGCTGAGCGACCGCCACGGCTTTGTGATCGCCAGCGACGAGTGCTACTCGGAAATCTACTTCCGTGACGAAGCGCCGCTGGGTGGCCTGCAAGCTGCCAAGCTGCTGGGCCGGGACTTCACCAACCTGGTGATGTTGTCCAGCCTGTCCAAGCGCAGCAATGTGCCGGGCATGCGCTCGGGCTTTGTGGCGGGTGATGCCAAGATCCTCAAGGCCTTCCTCCTCTACCGCACGTACCACGGCAGTGCCATGAGCCAGACGATCCAGAAGGCCAGCATCGCCGCCTGGAACGACGAGGCGCATGTGGTGGCCAACCGGGCCGAGTACCGCGCCAAGTTCGCCGCCGTCACGCCGCTGCTGGCCGAGGTGCTGGACGTGCGCCTGCCCGACGCCGGCTTCTACCTCTGGGCGGGCGTGCCGGGGGGCGATGACGTCGACTTCAGCCTGAAACTGCTGGCTCAATACAATGTGGCGGTCCTGCCGGGCAGCCTGCTGGCCCGCCAGGCCCACGGCGCCAACCCCGGCGCCGGCCGGATCCGCATGGCGCTGGTGGCTGAACAGGCCGAGTGCCGCGAGGCGGCCGAACGCATCGTCGCCTTCACCCGCGCCTACGCCGCCGCCCTTTGACCCGGTGCGGCCTGCGCCGCATCCCCTCCCACCGCTTACACACCCCCGACCATGAGCCAACAACTGCAAGCCATCATCGACGCCGCCTGGGAACAGCGCGCCACCCTGAACACCGCCACCCAGGGCGAGGTGCGCGAGGCCGTGGACGCCGTGATCGCCGGCCTGAACAACGGCACCCTGCGCGTGGCCACCCGTGAAGGCGTGGGCCAGTGGACCGTGCACCAGTGGATCAAGAAGGCGGTGCTGCTGTCCTTCCGCCTGAACGACAACCGCCCGCTGGGCGCCGGTGACCTGACCTTCTTCGACAAGGTGGACACCAAGTTCTCGGGCATGGACGCCGCCGCGCTGGCCGCCATGGGCATCCGCGTGGTGCCGCCGGCCGTGGCCCGCCGCGGCAGCTACATCGCCAAGGGCGCCATCCTGATGCCCAGCTACGTGAACATCGGCGCCTACGTGGACGAAGGCACCATGGTCGACACCTGGGCCACCGTGGGCTCTTGCGCACAGATCGGCAAGGGCGTGCACCTGTCGGGCGGCGTGGGCATCGGCGGCGTGCTGGAGCCGCTTCAGGCCAACCCAACCATCATCGAGGACAACTGCTTCATCGGCGCCCGCTCCGAAGTCGTCGAGGGTGTGATCGTGGAAGAGAACTCGGTGCTGGGCATGGGCGTGTACATCGGCCAAAGCACCCCGATCTTCGACCGCGCCACCGGCGAGATCAGCTACGGCCGCGTGCCCTCGGGTTCGGTGGTGGTCAGCGGCAACCTGCCCAAGAAGACCGCCGCCGGCCAGGACTACAGCATGTACGCTGCGATCATCGTCAAGCGCGTGGACGCCCAGACCCGCAGCAAGACCAGCATCAACGAGCTGCTGCGCGACTGATCGCCGCCGCCCGCCCTCCAGACCGCACCGGGAGCCCCTGCCGATGAGCCTGAACATGCAACGCGCGCTGACGCTCATGGCCGAGCGTGGCGCCTCCGACCTGTTCCTCTCGGCCAACGCCCCGGTGCTCATCAAGGTCAACGGCCAGATGGTGCCGGTGACCGACCATGTGCTGCCGCCGATGATGCCCCGTGCCATGCTGGCCGAGGTGCTCACGCCGGTGCGCATGGAGGAGCTGGACCAGCAGGGCGAGCTGAACATGGGGATCTCCATCCCCAAGGTCGGCGTCTTCCGGATCTCGGCCTTCAAGCAGCGCAACACCATCGCGGCAGTGGTGCGCTGCATCCCCGTGCGTGTGCCCAGCCTGGACCACCTGCGCCTGCCGCCGGTGCTGCACCAGCTGGTACTGGAGAAGCGCGGCCTGATCCTGATGGTGGGCGCCACCGGCACCGGCAAGAGCACCACCCTGGCGGCCATGCTGGAGCACCGCAACCAGACGCTCTCGGGCCATATCCTCACCATCGAGGACCCGATCGAGTTCCTGTTCGGCAACAAGCGCAGCATCGTCAACCAGCGTGAGGTCGGCCGTGACACCGCCAGCCTGGGCATCGGCCTGAAGAACGCCATGCGCCAGGCGCCGGACGTGATCATGATCGGTGAGATCCGCGACCGCGAGACGATGACGGCCACCATCTCCTACGCGCTCTCCGGTCACCTGGTGATGGCCACGCTGCACGCCAACAACAGCTACCACGCCCTGGGCCGGGTGCTGTCCTTCTACCCGCCCGAGGCGCGGCCGCCGCTCCTGGCCGACCTGTCCTCGGCCCTCAAGGCGGTGGTGTCCCAGCGCCTGCTCAAGACACCCGACGGCGGCCGCACACCGGCGGTGGAGGTGCTGCTCAACACGCCGCTCGTGGCCGAGATGGTCGAGAAGGGCGACTTCAACAACGTCAAGGAGGCCATGGAGCGGTCCCTGGCCGAGGGTTCGCAGACCTTCGAGCAGGACCTGGCCCGCCTCATCAAGCAAGGCGTGGTGACCAAGGAGGAGGCACTGTCCCAGGCCGACTCGCCCACCAACCTGCTCTGGCGTCTGCAGAACGACACCACACAGCAGTCGCGCGTCACCCCGCCCAAGCCCGAGCCCGACACCGCCACCTTCACCGAGATCGCCCTGGACGTGGTGCCACCCACCCCGCCGGCAGCCAACCTGACGACAGCGCCCGCCGGCACGCCCACCTTCAAGCGCTCGCCCGCGGGCACCGGCTTCAACCTCAACCCCGCTGCACCGGCCAAGCCCGGCGGCAGCCGCTGAAGGGGTCCCTCCGCCAAGCGCTCCCGGTCCCCGGGGCCCGCCACGCCGGCGGTCCCGTCCCCGCGCGGCGTCGTGTCGCCCTGAGCCCGCCGCCCCCTCTTTCTCCTCCCTGCGCCCAGCGCGCCGGCCCCGCCGGCCCCGGGCGATCCTCCACCCCCCTGCGCCCGCCGCCTTCCGGTTGTTCCATGTCCGACACCCTGCGCCTGCTTGAGGCCCTGATCGCCCGCCCTTCCGTGACGCCAGACGACCAGGGCTGCCAGGCGCTGATCCAAGAGCGGCTGGAGCCCCTGGGCTTCCAGTGTGAAACCCTGTGGTTCGGACCGGAGACCCTGCGGGTGCGCAACCTGTGGGCGGTGCTGGACGGTGGGCAACCCGGCCCCACCGTGGTCTTTGCCGGCCACACCGACGTGGTGCCCACCGGCCCGCTGACCCAGTGGCGCAGCGACCCCTTCGTGCCCAGCTACCGCGACGGCCGCCTCTATGGCCGCGGCGCCGCCGACATGAAAACCTCCCTGGCCGCCATGGTGGTGGCCACCGAGGGCTTCGCCCGCCAGCGGCCGGCCTTCGCCGGGCGCATCGCCTTCCTGCTCACCGCCGACGAGGAAGGTCCCTCGGTCGATGGCACCGTCAAGGTCGTCCAGGCCCTGCAGGCCCGGGGGGAGCCGCTGGACTGCTGCATCGTCGGCGAGCCCACCTCGGTCGAGAAGCTGGGCGACATGATCAAGAACGGCCGGCGCGGCTCGCTCTCGGGACGGCTCACCATCACCGGCGTGCAGGGCCATGTGGCCTATCCGCACCTGGCCAAGAACCCGGTTCACCTGGCCGCACCGGCCCTGGCCGAGCTGGCGGCCACGGTCTGGGACCAGGGCAACGAATACTTCCCGCCCACCACCTGGCAGGTCTCCAACATCCACGCCGGCACCGGCGCCACCAACGTCATCCCGGGTGAGATGCTGGTGGACTTCAACTTCCGCTTCTCCACCGCCTCCACGCCCGAGGCGCTCAAAGCCCGCGTCGCCCGCGTGCTGGACCGCCACGAACTGCAATGGCGCATCGATTGGACGCTGGGTGGCGAACCCTTCCTCACCCCAGTGGGGCCCCTGGTCACGGCCCTGCAGGAGGCCATCCACGCCCAGACCGGCCTGCACACCGAGCTGTCCACCACCGGTGGCACCTCCGACGGCCGCTTCATCGCCAAGGCCTGCCGCGAAGTGGTGGAGTTCGGCCCCGTCAACGCCAGCATCCACAAGATCGACGAGCACGTGAACGTGGCCGATGTGGAGCCCCTGCAGGCCATCTACCGCGGCGTGCTGGACCGCCTGCTGCCGGCCACGGCGGCGTGAGCCTGCCTCACCCGCTGCAGACCGGCAGCCGTGGGCGTGCTCCTGAGCGCCGGGCCGTGCCGGTCCTGTCCTGACGCGTCTGTTTTCACGCCTTCCCCATGAGCACCACCCCCTTGATGACCGTCACCGCACTGGTTGAGCAGGCCGCCGAACGGCTGGACCAGGCCCAGGTGGCCTACGGCCACGGCACCACCAACGCCTTTGACGAGGCCGCCTGGCTGGTGCTGTGGGCCCTGCAGCACCCCCTGGACGCCCTGGACGATGTGGCCGAACAGCCCGTGGCCGAGGCCGACGCCGCCCGCGCCCTGGCCCTGGTGGACGAGCGCATCCGCAGCCGCCGCCCCGCCGCCTACCTGACCGGCGAAGCCTGGCTGCAAGGCGTGCCCTTCACCGTCGACGAGCGGGTCATCGTGCCGCGCTCGCTCATTGCCGAGGTGCTGGCCGAAGGCCTGATCGACGCCTGGATCGACGTGGACGCCCTGGGCCCCCGAGCCCGCGTGCTGGACCTGTGCACCGGCAACGGCAGCCTGGCCGTGCTGTGCGCCATGGCCTGGCCACAGGCCCAGGTAAGCGCCGCCGACCTCTCTGCCGACGCCCTGGCCGTGGCCGCGCTCAACCTGCAGCGCCACGGGCTGACCGAACGCATCCGGCTGTACCCCGGTGACGGCCTGGCCGCCGTCGCGGGCCAGACCTTTGACCTCATCGTCTGCAACCCGCCCTACGTCAACGCCGGCAGCATGGCCGCCCTGCCGCCCGAATACCGGGCCGAGCCCGAGATGGCCCTCTGCGGCAACCGGGCCGGCGGCCAGGACGGCATGGACTTCATCCGCCCGCTGCTGGCCCAAGCCCCCGCCCACCTGAGCGAAGGCGGCCTGCTGGTGCTGGAGATCGGCCACGAGCGCGAATTCTTCGAGGCCGCCTTTCCCACGCTGGAAGTGCTCTGGCTGCCCTGCACCGCCGGCGACGACCAGGTGCTCCTGACCAGCCGCGAGGCCTTGCTGGCGCAGGCATGAGCCCGCCCACGCTCCCGGCGCTGGAACGCTTCCTGGCCGACTTCCATGACCGGGCGCCCGGCGGCACGCCGCGCGCCTTCGCCGGTCTGCCCGTCGCCCCCGTGGCCGGTGGCACCGGCCATGCCGACACCTACGACGCACTGCTGGACGCCTTGTGCACGGCCTGGCCCCAGCTGCCGCCGGGCCCGGTGCTGGACCTGGCCTGCGGTGATGGCCACCTCCTGGCCCGCCTGCAGGAACGCCTTGACCCGGGCACGGCGGCAGGACGCCTGCTGCTGGGTGCAGACCTCAGCCGAGGCGAGCTGCAGGCCGCCCGTGCCGGCCTGGCCGGCGACGTGGGGCTCACCCAGGCCCGGGCCCAGCAGCTGCCTTGGGCAGATGGCAGCCTGGCGGCCGTCATCAGCCACATGGCGCTCATGCTGATGAGCCCACCCGAGGCGGTGGTGGCTGAACTGGCCCGTGTGCTGGCCCCGGGCGGACGCCTGCTGGCCCTACTGCCCCTGGCGCCGGCCCCGGGCGAGCCGCCGCCGCCGGTGTACCAAGCACTGGCAGCGGCCCTGCAAGCGGCACCACGCGCAACGCCGTGGGCAGAGGTGCGCTTCGAAGGTCGCCGCTGGCGGGACCCGCAGACGCTCACCCCCATGCTCGCGCCCGCCTTCGACGCGCTGCATTTCACCCCGCTGCGGGCCCACAGCCGCTGGACGCCTGAAGCCACCTGGGACTGGCTCACCGGCATGTACGACCTGCACCTGCATCCCCGTGCCGAAGCGCCCGGTGCCCGTGCACGCTGGCTGCTGGGCATTGCCCCTCACCTCGACGCCAACGGCCTGCTGCCGCTGGCCCACCACTTCCTCCTGGTCAGCGCCCGTGCGCGGCCCTTTGCTGAGCTGACATGATCCAGCTGAAGAACCTCACGCTGCGCCGCGGCGTCAAAGTGGTGCTTGAAGGCGCCACCGTCACCCTCAACCCCGGCGAGAGGGTCGGCCTGGTCGGCCGCAACGGCGCCGGCAAGTCCAGCTTGTTCGCCCTGCTGGCCGGCCGCCTGCATGCCGATGCCGGCGATTTCGACATCCCGGCCAAGTGGCGTCTGGGCGAGGTGGCCCAGCACATGCCCGAGGTGGACACCCCGGCCACCGCCTTCGTGCTGGAAGGCGACCTGCCCCTGATGGACGCCCAGGCGCAGCTGGCCGCCGCCGAGGCCGGGGACGACGGCGAAGCCATCGCCCTGGCCCACATGGCACTGGACGAGGCCGGCGTGTTCGACGCTCCGGCCCGTGCACAGACCCTGCTGCTGGGCTTGGGCTTCCGCACCGAACAGCTGGAGGCCCCGGTCAACAGCTTCTCGGGTGGCTGGCGCATGCGCCTGCAGCTGGCCCGGGCGCTGATGTGCCCCAGCGACCTGCTGCTGCTGGACGAACCGACCAACCACCTGGACCTGGACGCCCTGGTCTGGCTGGAAGGCTGGCTGCAGCGCTACGCCGGCACCCTGTTGGTCATCAGCCACGACCGGGAGTTCCTGGACGCCATCACCAACGTCACCCTGCACCTGGACGAGGCCAAGCTGACCCGCTACGGCGGCAACTACACCCGCTTCGAAGAGATGCGCGCCGAGCGCATGGAGCAGCAGGCCGCGGCGTTTGCCAAGCAGCAAGACCGCATCGCCCACCTGCAGAAGTTCATCGACCGCTTCAAGGCCCAGGCCACCAAGGCCAAGCAGGCGCAGAGCCGCGTCAAGGCCCTGGCGCGCATGGAGAAGCTGGCACCCGTGCTTACCGCCAGCGACTTCAGCTTCGAGTTCCGCGAGCCCGTCAGCCTGCCCAACCCCATGCTGGCGATGCGCGACGTGCAGTGCGGCTACGTCGGCGCCAACGAGGACGGCAGCGACAAGCCCATCGTCCACGGCATCAGCCGCACCGTGCTGGCGGGCCAGCGCATCGGCATCCTGGGGGCCAACGGTCAGGGCAAGTCCACCGTGGTCAAGACCATCGCCCGCGCCCACCCGGCGCTGGCCGGCACGCTGACCGAAGGCAAGGGCCTCGCCATCGGCTACTTCGCCCAGCAGGAGATGGACCTGCTGCACGCCGACGACACCCCGCTGCAGCACATGGTGCGCCTGGCCAAGGCCAGCGCCGCGCACCTGGGCGGCGAGGGCCGCGAGCAGGACCTGCGCAACTTCCTGGGCCAGTTCCGCTTCATGGACGACATGGTCCACCAGCCCATCGGCACCCTGTCGGGCGGCGAGAAGGCGCGCCTGGTGCTGGCCAGCCTGGTGTGGCAGCGCCCCAACCTGCTGCTGCTGGACGAGCCGACCAACCACCTGGACCTGCAGACCCGCGAGGCGCTGTCCATGGCGCTCAACGAGTTTGAAGGCTCGGTGATGCTGGTCAGCCACGACCGGGCCCTGCTGCGCGAGACCTGCGACGAGTTCTGGCTGGTGGCCGACGGCGCTCTCAAGCCCTTTGACGGCGACCTGGACGACTACCAGAAGTGGCTGCTGGAGCGCAGCCGCGAGGCGCAGCGCGCCCTCTCCGGCAAGGCGTCCGCCGCCAAATCCACCCCGGCCCCGGCCGCGGCGGCCGTGGTGTCGACCAGCGCTCCGGCCGCCGCGCCGGTGGCCGCCCCCAAGGCCGGTGGCCGTGAAGACCGCAAAGCTGCCGCCGCCGCCCGCCAGGCCTTGGCCGCCCGCACCCGCCCGCTGCGCCACGAGATCGCCCAGATCGACCAGCGCATGGAGAAGCTGGTCAAGGAGCGTGACCAGATCGAGGCCGACATCGTGGCCGGCAAGGTGGCTGGCCCCGACATGGCCGAGGCGGGCCGCCAGCTCAACCACATCGCGGCCGAGGTGGCGGCGATGGAGGAGCGCTGGCTGGAACTGCACGAGCAACTCGAAGCCATTGAGGCCGAGGGTTGAGGCCCCACCCCTCACCGGCCACCCCGCCCGGTGAGGGGGCCGCACGGCCCATCCCCACTTGGTCAATGACCACATAGATTGTGTGCAATTTAATTGCCCACAATAATTCAGGCCATGCATTCAACGCCCACCTCCACCGGCGACAGCACCGCCAGCTGGTTGGCGCTGGATCAGCAGTTGTGCTTTGCGCTGTACTCGGCCTCGCTGGCCATGACCAAGCTCTACAAGCCCCTGCTGGAACCGCTGGGCCTGACCTATCCCCAATACCTCGTGATGTTGGCGCTGTGGGAACAGGACGGCCTGGGCGTGAACCAGCTGGGCGAGCGGCTGTTCCTCGACAGCGGCACCCTGACCCCGCTGCTCAAGCGCCTGGAGACCCAGGGCTTGCTGCAGCGCCAACGCGACGCGACCGACGAGCGTCGCCTGCGCGTCACCCTCACCCTGCCCGGCCAAGCCCTGAAGGCCCAGGCCGAGGCCGTGCCTCGTGCTGTGGCTTGCGCTACTGCCTGCGAGTTGCATGAAATCGCCGCCCTCACGCAATCCCTGCAGGGATTGCGTCAGCGGCTCCTACGGGCCCAAGACGTTTCAAAGTCAGAAGCCTGATTTCCAACCCCGTCCGCCCCCCCCCACCAAGGAGACTCTCATGGCCATCGACAAAGCCCTCTACACCGCCCGCGCCACGGCCACCGGCGGCCGTGCCGGCACCGCCCAGTCCGACGACGGTGCACTGAACGTGGCCCTGTCCACCCCCGCCCAGCTGGGTGGCGCCGGCGGCCCGGGCACCAACCCCGAGCAACTGTTCGCCGCCGGCTACTCGGCCTGCTTCATCGGCGCCATGAAGGCCGTCTCGGCCCGCCAGAAGATCGCCCTGCCGGCCGAGGTGAGCATCACCTCCGACGTGGCCATCGGCCCCTTGACCGGCAAGGCGGGCGCCTTCGGCATCTCGGTGGCCATGCAGATCAGCGTGCCGGGTATGGACCGCGCCGCGCTGGAAGCGCTGGTCGCGGCCGCGCACGAAGTGTGCCCCTACTCCAACGCCACCCGTGGCAATGTGGACGTGACCCTGACGGTGGTCTGATCCCCCGGTGCCGGCGGCGGCCCGCCGGCCCTCAGCCCCCCCGCGCCAGCGCCCGCAGCAACAGCTCGACCCGGGCCTTGGCCGGGGTGAGCGGGCCCGCCGAAGGCAGGGCCGAAGCCGGCTCGCCCACCACGCTGCCGCCCTGGCAGCGGCTGGCGCGCAGCACGCCCAGGCCACGGCCAAGCAGCCGCCGCCCCAGGTCTTCCAGCACTTGGTGCACAGTGCCGTTGCCAGTGCCCTCAATCACCACCCCCCGAACGTCGGCTGCCGTCAGCGCCGCCTCCAGGGCAGCCGCCCAGGCCGCGGAGCAGCCGGCGTGGCTGGGCAGCACCACCACCTCAGGCCAGGTGGAGGTGTCGACCGGCAGGCAGTCTAGGCCCAGCGCGGCCCCGGCCGGAGGCCAGCCCGCCAAGGGCAGCACCTGCCCTTCTTCGACCCGAGCCCACCAGGGCTGATCACCCGAGCCGAACGCATCCATCCGGTAAGGCTGCAGCTTGCGCACCCCCAGGGCACCATGCACCACGCCGGCCATCACCGCCATCACCCCACGCGCACCCGGCCAGGCCGCCAGCGTCACCGCATCCAACAGATTCTGCGGGCCGTCGGCCAGCAAGGCCGTGGCCGGTCGCATTGCTGCGGTGAGCACCACCGGCTTGCCGGGGGCCAGCACCCGGTGCAGGAACCAGGCCGTCTCCTCCAGGGTGTCGGTGCCGTGGGTGACCACCACCCCCGCCACCTCCGGCCGCGCCAGGTGGTAGGCCACCCGCCGCGCCAGGGCCCCCCAGGTGGCATGGTCCATGTCCTTGCTGTCGAGCTGCGCAACCTGCTCGGCCTGCAGGTCACGCCCAGCCAAACCGGGCACAGCCGCCACCAGGTCCTGCACGCCCACCTGGCCCGCCGTATAGCCCACGTTGTCACCCGCCACCGCCGACCGGCCGGCCATGGTGCCGCCCGTGCCCAGGATCACCACCTGGCCGGAATTCTTTTGCATTTGCATGGGGTCTGGATAAAAATACAGTAACTGGATAAACCTTCAGCCCGCATGACCGAAAGCCCCAAACTCACCGCCCGCCAGCAGCAGATCCTGGATCTGGTGCAAAGCACCATTGAGCGGACTGGCGCACCGCCCACCCGGGCCGAGATCGCCGCGGAACTGGGCTTCAGGTCGCCCAATGCCGCCGAGGAGCATCTTCAAGCCCTGGCCCGCAAGGGGGTCATCGAACTGGTCGGCGGCACCTCGCGGGGCATCCGGTTGCAGGGGGCCACTTTAAAGGCCCTCAACGAGACCCGGGGCCGGCAGTTCCCCCTGTCCCTGCCGGGCACCCAGGCGCTGGCCCTGCCCCTGGTGGGCCGGGTGGCCGCGGGGCACCCCATCCTGGCGCAGGAGAACATCGACGCCACCTACCAGGTGGAGGCCACGCTGTTTCCGCGCCGGCCCGACTACCTGCTGCGGGTCAAAGGCATGAGCATGCGCGATGCCGGCATCGTCGACGGCGACCTGCTGGCCGTGCAGCGCACGGCCGAGGCACGCAACGGCCAGATCGTGGTCGCACGCCTGGACGACGAGGTCACCGTCAAACGCCTGCAGCGCACCCGCCACGGGGTGGAACTGCTGCCTGAGAACCCGGATTTCCAGCCCATCGTGGTGCCCACTTCGCACCCCGAGTTCCACATTGAGGGCGTGGCGGTGGGCCTGCTGCGCCAGAACATGCTGATCTGAGCCGGACGGCGCCCGGGCCTGCCAGCGCCCCAACCGCAGCGCAACGCGAGCGGGGTGGCCCTCAGCCCGGCTGCAGTCGGTCGCGCCGGCGCAATGCCGGAAACAGCCGGCACCAGGCCGCCACCACCGCCAGCGTGCCCACCCCGCCCAGCACGACGGAGCCCACGGGACCCAGCCAGGCGGCGGTGAGGCCGGACTCGAACTCTCCGAGCTGATTGCTGGCGCCGATGAACACCGAGTTGACCGCCGCCACCCGGCCGCGCATCTCGTCCGGTGTCTCCAGCTGCACCAGCGATTGGCGGATCACCACGCTGACCATGTCGGCGCCGCCCGCCACCATCAGCGACACAAAGGCGGCCACCAAGCTGGTGGAGGCCGCAAAACCCAGGGTGGCCAGGCCATAGACCGCCACCCCAGCCAACAGCACCACACCGGCGCGGCGCTGCAAAGGGCGACGCGCCAGCCACAAACCCACGCCCACCGCGCCCAGGGCGGGCGCGGCGCGCAACAGGCCCAGTCCCTCGGGCCCGGTATGCAGGATGTCGCGGGCGAAGATGGGCAGCAGCGCGGTGGCGCCGCCCAGCAGCACGGCAAACAGGTCCAGCGAGACGGCGCCCAGCAACACGGGGCGCTGGGCAATGAAACGCAGGCCCGCGGTCAGCCCCGTCCACCCTTCGGCAGGCCGGACCGCCGGGCGGGCGCGGTGGCGGATGCGGCTGACGCCCCAGAGGGCGGCGCACAAAGCCGCGGCAGCCAGGCCATGCACCAAGCCGCCACCCCAGGCCAGGCCGGCGGCCGGGTCCGTGTGGCCGGCCAACCCCGCCAGCGTCGGGCCCAGGGCATAGAGCCCCCCGCCCACCGCCGGGCCCAGCACCGTGGCGGCCTGCATGGTGGAGCTGCTGGCTGCCACGGCACGCGGCAGGACCGCGGCCGGCACCAAGGAGGGCAGCAGCGCCTGCAACGCCGGCATTTGCAGCGCACGGGCACAGCCCAGCAGCACCGACACGGACCAGATCGCTCCGGCCCCCAGCCAGCCACCGGTGCTGGCCACCGCCAGCCACAGGGCGGCCAGGGCCTGCAACCCCAGGCTGATACCCAGGGCCAGACGCCGGTCATGGCGGTCCACCCACTGTCCAGCCGGCAGGGTGAGCAGCAGGGCGGGCAGGAACTGGGCCAGGCCCACCAGGCCCAGGTCCCAGGCGCTGCGGGTGAGCTCATACATTTGCCAGCCCAGGGCGACCATCAGCATCTGGTTGGCTGTGGTGCCTGCCACGCGGGCCAGCAGCAATTGGCGGAAATCGTTCAGGTCGCGCAGGCGCAAGGACGGCGCGTCATCGGGCATCGGATCACTCATCCGGCCCGAGCTTACGCGAGGCCGGCGCTCAGACCGCCGTCTTGAAGGCCATCACGGCCTGGTTGCGCAGGGTCTTGAGCAGGTGCAGGTGGTTCTCGGCCAGCAGCAGGGGCTGGTCATGCTCGGCATAGAAGAGGGCAAAGGGCCGGGACTTGAGCATCAGGGGCAGCAGCAACAGGCCACGGGGTGCATCGGCCTGAGGCCACCAAGGCGGCAGGCGCCCACCGCCTGCGACCAGGCTGTGCAGATCCTCCACCACCGTGTCCACGCCCTGCAGGCAGGCGTGGCTGAACAGGTCTGCGGGCTGGCCCAGGTCCACGTGGATACGCTGCTGCAGGCCGTCGCCACCGGCGCCCACATTGCTGCGCCCCAGCAGCTGGCCGCTGCGGGGGTCGCGAAGGCAGAACACGACCCGATCCAATCCCAGCCCCTGGTGCATGGTGTGCAGGATGAGCCCCAGCACCTCGTTGAGCTTGAAGCGGTCGGCAGACAGGGCAGTGGTCACCTCGACGATGCCGTGGTGCAGGCGCGCCAGGTCGTGCCCGCCAGCCAGTGCCGTGGACGTCATGGACGTCATGGGCGTTGCGGGCGCGGCGGACACCGGTCGCGGCAGACGCAGGGTCGGGGCGTCGGCCTCGGCGGCCGCCACCAGCCCCGCGCCGGCCACTGCAGTCCGCGGGCCGGTGACGTCGCCCCCCCGGGAACCGGTCGCGATGCGCCCTGCCCCGCCGGTGGCGGTGGTTCCCGCCGGCTTGGCAGGCCGAACCGGGGCCGTGGCGGCACCGCCCTCGGTGGGCAGCTTGAGCACCCGGCTCAACTCCGCATGGTGGGTGCGGGAGACCTGCAGGGCATCCCGCAGGTCTTCGGCCCCCAGGCCCAGCACGGCCAGGTAGGGGCTGCCCATCTGGAGCAGGCGCTCGGTATCGGACTGGCGCCCCTGCAACACCACCTGGCGCGCCAACTCCGACGCGGCACGGATGCGCCAGCGCATGGTCTCCGCCGGCGCCTCCAGGCGGCGGGTCGGCGGGTCGCCTTGGGGGCGGGAGAATGCATGGCGCAGGCCCTCGGGCAGCCCCCAGGAGCTGGTGACGGCCTGTCCGAGCTCATCCAGGCTGATGCCCAGCACGTCGCGCTCGATGTCCGGGGCGGGTTCGCCCAATGCCCCCGCACCACGCATCTCCAGGGCCAGCGCCTCCTGGGGCAGGTAGTAGCTCACCAGCATGCCACCCAGATGCGACAGCATGCCGGCCAGGAAGGCTTCCTCGCGCTCACGTGCTCCGGGCGTGAGCTGGTCGGTGAGCACCGCTGTCAGCAACGCCTGGGCAAAGAGCTGGCGCATGCGTTGCGCCTGGTCCTGGTCGCCCATGTGCTCCAGCAGCAGCAGGGACAACGCCATGTTGCGGATGCCCGCAAAGCCGATGAGGGCCGCAGCCCGGGTCACGGTGCTGACCTCACCCCGTGCGCCGAAGCGGAAGTGCGCAGTGTTGGCCATGCGCAGCAGCTTCTGGGTCAGGGCCACGTCCTTGAGCACTTCAGCGGCCAGGCTCTGCAAGCTTTCCTTGTCCGACGTTGTGATGTGCTGGATGCGCACAATGGCGTCGGAAAGGGCAGGAAAGTCGCCCGCGTGGCGGATGCGCCGCAACAGGAAGTCCACCGTGCCATGGGCATGGGGGGCGGCTGGCGCCGGCTGACGCCAGGTCCGCAGCGCCTGGCAGAGGCTTGCGGCATCGGGCCAGCGGTCCTCAGGGCGGCGTGCCACCGCGCGCAGCACCAGGCCGCGCAGCCGGTCGTCCACCGCCGGCGCGCCCTCCGGCCAGCCGATGTCCTCCCCCTGAACCCGCTGGAGGTAGCGCTGCGGGTCGCTCTCCTGAAGCAGCGCGCGTCCGGTGAGCAACCGCCCCAGCAGCATGCCGGCGGCGAACACGTCCATGGCGGCACTGGGCGCCTGGCCGGCGGCAGCCTCCGGGGAGAGGTAGCCGGCCGTGCCCATGACCTCACCGGTGCGGTGGTCACGACCCAGCCGCGCGGCAATGCCGAAGTCCATGACCCGACAGCGTCCGTCCTGACCCAGCAGGACATTGGAAGGCTTGAGGTCGCGATGGACCACCCCGGCGGCATGGGCCGCTTCCAAGGCTTCCAGCAGGGCGATGAGCAGGTCCACCGCCTCGGCCGCCGGCCAGCACGGCTGGCTGCGCAGCCGCTCGGCCAAGGTCTGGCCCCGCACCAGCTCCATCACCATCACCGTGCGCTGCTGTTCCGGCGCAGCGGGATCAGGGGTCTGGAAGGCTTCATGCACGGTGACGATGCCCGGGTGGCTGACGGCGCCCATGACCCGCGCCTCGTCCAGCCACAGCGCCGCCGTCTGTTCGTCCTCGTCTTGGAGGATCTTGAGCGCGACCTCGCGCTCCAGGGTCGGGTCCCAGGCCGACCACACCACCGCCTGGGCCCCGCGGCCCAGGACCTGCCGCAGTTCAAAACGCCCCACCCGATGGCCCGAACGGGGGACCGCGGCAGCCGGTGCAGCTCGCAGACTCAGCATGGAAGACTCCTCATCCGACTTGGCGGATTCATGGTGTGGCCCCCCAGCGCCCGGAGGCGGTGCGGGCCAGCCTCAGGCTGGAAGGCCCCTGAGGAAGTGGGGGACTGGCACCGGCATCGCCCGCCGAACCGCCCGCCGCTCCCCCCGGGGCGGGCGGAGCCGTCTGCTGCGCCGACCCCGCTTCGCTCGCCATGCCTCTGGGCTCGCCGCCTGCAGGCCGACCCGCCGACGCCGAACGTTCGGCCTCCACGGCCGACTTCACGGCATCCTGCATGTCGGTGCCGGTCACCCCCAGGGCGCGGGCATAGCGCTGCACCACCGCCCGCACCGCCGGCTGCACGCGCCGCGGCGGCAGCGACAGGGCGTCGATCAACTCATTGGCGCAGCAACCCGCCACACGCAGGCTGTCCAGGTCAGACTCTGGCGTGCGCACCACAGCGCGCGGCCCGAAACGGGTCATCATGTGCAGCAGGCTCTCCGGCAAGCCCCAGTGCTGGGCCACCGCCAGCCCAAGCGCCTCGACGTCCACCCCCAGCACCGCATACGCGGCGGCCTCAGCCCCCATGCCAGGCTCGCCCGCGGCCCCGGCACCTTCATCAGGCTGGGTCAGGCGCCGGATCTGCGCCGCCTCCTCGGGGAAGTGGTACTGCACCACCAGGCGACCCAGGTTCTGCATCATCGCCACCAGGGTGACCACCTCCGGGTCATAGCCCGCGGGCGCCAAGGCCACGGCCACCCGGGCCGCGCGCTGCACCCGCCGGATGAGCAGCATCATCTCGCGCGCCGCCTCTGCCGACAGCGGCCCCGGCCAGGGCCGCAGCGACAACGCGGCTTGACGCACCCCGTCCAAACCCACCATGGCAATGGCCCGGCGCAGCATCAGCACAGGGTCGTGCTCCCCCGCCCGGGCCTGGCGCGCCGCCAGGCCATTGACCTGCCGCAGCAACTCAAAACTCAGGGCCATGTCGCCCAGCACCAGGCTGGCGAGTTCGCCGGTTCGGCA
Source organism: Ideonella livida (assembly GCF_010499455.1). Taxonomy (GTDB): domain Bacteria; phylum Pseudomonadota; class Gammaproteobacteria; order Burkholderiales; family Burkholderiaceae_C; genus Ideonella; species Ideonella livida. The sequence continues at coordinate 31,910 of NZ_JAAGOH010000001.1, forward strand.
GCGCTCCATCAAGGCCAGGCGCGCCACCTGGTCGGCCCCGCCCGGCATGGCCGGCAGCACGCCCACGCTGCGCAGTCGGTCGAGCACCAGCGCCAGGGGCCCGCCCTCCTGTCCGGCCACGGTCTTGAGCCAGCCCTCCAATGCCCGCTGCAGGGTGCGGGCGTTGCGGTAGCGCTGGCGCTCCTGGCGGTCGGTGGCGCGGTTGACGATGGCCCGCAAGGGGTCAGGCACAGCCCTGGGCACTGTCCAGGGCAGGCGCACGATGTCATTGCCCGCCGGCGGCATCCGGGCAATCACCCGCCCGGTGTCGGGTTCCTCCAGGGCAGGCTGCGCCGCCAGGGCCTGGTGCATCACCAACCCCAGCCCCAGCACGTCCGTGAGGGCTGCCCGGCGCACCGCTTGCAGCTCCTCCATCGCCCCCTGGCGGTGCCCGGGCCGCCAGCGGCCCGCGACCTCCAGGCCCAGAAGCGCTCCATGGCCTCCGTCGCGGCACAGCAACATCCATGGCTGCACATCATGGTGCGCCACTCCCGCCTCATGGGCAAAGGCCAGCGCCTGCGCGGCGTGTGCCGCCCAGCGGGCCAAGTCCTGGGGATCCAGACCCTGCCGGCTGAACACCTCAGACCAGGTGACCCAAGGTCCGCGGTCGTACAGCACATAGGGACGCTGCTGGAAAGCGGCCGCCTCCACCACCGGCAACAGGGCAGGATGGGAAAGGCGCGCCGCCCGCCGCACCGTCTGCAGCCACAGCGCCAGCTCATCCTCCGGCAAGGGCTCGCGCGGCAACGCCAGCAGACCCTCCTGCCCGGAGCGGTCGTCGATGACCAGCCAGACCATGGTGCGCTCGCTCTTGCCCAGCAGCCGCAGCAACTGAAAGCGGCTGAAGCGTCGGACCGCGCGCCCAGGCATGACCGCCACGGAGGCGGCCGTGGCCGAAGACGGGGGGCGGGACGGCTGATCAGGCATGGTGGGGCGAGGCTGTGGCGTGATTGCACCTGCCGGCGCCCCTGAGGACTCCGGCAATCAGGGGCGGGATGACCTGCCATCTCCCGCTCCACCCAGGCGACCGGGGCGCGGTCCGGTCTGGCACTCCCGCCTCTGCAGCACGCCGGCGATGTCTGAGCCTTTATGTCAGAATTCCGAACAAGTCTTTCCCCGCAATTCGCGGTCCGGCAGACCCTCTCCGCCACTTCCTTCCTGGAGCGAGCGGTCCCCCGTCGCCCGATGCCCTGTGTCGACGCAACAGGAACCCCCATGAGCAGCGAACTGATCAAGCATGTTTCCGACGCCTCCTTCGAGGCCGATGTCCTGAACGCCGACAAGCCCGTGCTGGTCGATTACTGGGCCGAGTGGTGCGGTCCTTGCAAACAGATCGCCCCGATCCTCGATGACGCGGCCCAGGAGTTCGATGGCCGACTGCAGATCGCCAAAATGAACGTGGATGAGAACCGCGCCGTGCCGGCCAAGTTCGGCATCCGCGGCATCCCCACGCTGATGCTGTTCAAGGGTGGTCAATTGGCCGCCACCAAGGTGGGCGCCCTGTCCAAGGCGCAACTGGCCCAGTTCATCGAAGCTCACCTATAATCGCGGCTTGACGCCGTCAGGCAGCGGCGCCCGCCGCCGCCGACCCTGCAGATCGTTTTCTGCAGGCGTCCCGCCCGGCCCCGCCGGAGCCCTCGCCTTCAGAGCGTGCTCCGGTTTCCTGAACAGGCCGCGGCGCAGATCCCCAAGAGTCAATTCCAGGCTGCAGCAGCCGGTCCCTCCGACCGGTCCCAGGGCGGCTCGAGCGCGTGGTCCTGCGGTCCTCGTGCGCTGCGGCGCGCGATGTCCGTCGGTCTGCGGTGCTCCGGCAGGGGCAGCCCACACCGTGTGCCATCCGAGGATCCATCCCGATGCATCTGTCCGAACTGAAGGCGCTTCACGTCTCCGAGCTCATCAAGATGGGCGAAGCGCTGGACATCGAGAACGTTTCGCGCCTGCGCAAGCAGGAGCTGATGTTCGCGATCATGAAAAAGCGTGCCAAGGCCGGCGAACAGGTCTTTGGCGACGGCGTTCTGGAGGTCCTGCCTGACGGCTTCGGCTTCCTGCGGGCCATCGACACGAGCTACATGGCGTCCACGGACGACATCTACCTCTCGCCCAGCCAGATCCGCCGCTTCAACCTGCACACCGGCGACCTCATCGAGGGCGAGGTGCGGGTGCCCAAGGACGGCGAGCGCTATTTCGCCCTGGTCAAGGTCGACCGGGTCAATGGCCTGACGCCCGAGGAGAACAAGCACAAGATCATGTTCGAGAACCTGACGCCCTTGTTCCCCAAGGAGGCGTTCAAGCTCGAGCGTGACAACTTCAAGGGTGAGGAGAACATCACCGGCCGCATCGTCGACCTGATTGCGCCCATCGGCAAAGGCCAGCGCGCCCTGCTGGTGGCGCAGCCCAAGACGGGCAAGACGATGATGATGAAGCACATCGCCCACTCGCTGGTGGCCAACCATCCCGAGATCCACCTCATCGTGCTGCTCGTCGACGAGCGCCCCGAGGAAGTGACCGAGATGCTGCGCACCGTGCGCGGTGAGGTGATCAGCTCGACCTTTGACGAACCTGCCGCGCGACATGTGCAGGTGGCTGAAATGGTGATCGAGCGCGCCAAGCGCCTAGTCGAGCTGGGCAAGGACGTGGTGATCCTGCTGGACTCCATCACCCGCTTGGCACGCGCCTACAACAACGTGCTGCCCAGCTCCGGCAAGGTGCTGACCGGCGGCGTGGACGCCAACGCCCTGCAGCGGCCCAAGCGCTTCTTCGGCGCCGCGCGCAACATCGAGGAAGGCGGCTCGCTGACCATCATCGGCACCGCGCTGATCGACACCGGCTCCAAGATGGACGAGGTCATCTACGAGGAGTTCAAGGGCACCGGCAATTGCGAAATCCATCTGGATCGCCGCATGGCCGAAAAGCGCGTCTACCCCTCGATCTTGATCAACAAGTCGGGCACCCGCCGTGAAGAGCTGCTGCTCAAGCCGGAGATCCTCCAGAAGACGTGGATCCTGCGCAAGCTGCTCTACAACATGGACGAGATCGAGTCCATGGAGTTCATCCTCAACAAGATGAAGGCCTCCAAGAACAACATCGACTTCTTCGACATGATGCGTCGGGGCGGCTGATGGGAGGCCGAGGCGCCTGAGGGCGCCCCGTGCGGCCCGTCCCTGTGGGCCGCGGCAGGCTCACCCCAGGGGGCGAGCTTGCGCTACAATCTAAGGTTTTCCGCTGTCGGAAAGTGCGCATGGCATGGGGCCAGGCGTGGCTCCCGGCTCACCAGCGATGAAGGAAGGCGGCAACGCCTCTAAGAAGCCATGAAAGACGGCATCCACCCGAACTACCGCGACGTCTGCTTCGTCGACCTGTCCAACGGTTTCAAGTTCGTGACGCGCTCCTGCGCTCCGACCAAGGAATCCATCAAGATGGAAGACGGCCGCGAGCTGCCGCTGTTCAAGCTGGAAACCACCAGCGAATCGCACCCCTTCTACACCGGTCAGCAAAAGAGCGTGGACACGCTGGGCGGCCGCGTCGAGAAGTTCCGCAACAAGTTCGCCCAGTTCAGCAAGAAGTGAACTCGGCGGCGGTGGCCTGCGGCCACCACGGCGCAGACAAGGGCAGCTTCGGCTGCCCTTGTTGTTTTCCGGGTGACGGCCGTTGCCCCACGGCGCAGGCCCAGTGGCTGCAGCCAGCTTGACTATCATCGCCCCCCGTGAACGCCCCCAATCCCGCCCTGGTGCCCGAACGTGCCGCCGCCCGGCTGCCCCGTCTGCCTCTGTGGCTGCTGTGCGCCGCTTACCTGGTGCCCGGCGTCATCGGCCGCGATCCCTGGCGCAACGCCGACGTCACCTCCTACGCGGTGATGCTGGGCCTGGCCGAAGGCCGGGCCTCGTGGTGGGCACCCACCCTGGGCGGATTGCCAGCAGACGCCGCCTGGCTGCCCCATTGGCTGGGGGCCTGGGCGATCCAGGGCGCGGGCGCCTGGCTGGGCCCGGACCTGGCCGTGCGCATTCCTTTCACAGCCCTGCTGGGCCTCACCTTGGCCCTGGTCTGGTACACCACCTTCCACCTGGCCCGCACACCCGCCGCCCAGCCGGTGCGATTTGCTTTTGGGGGGGAAGCCCAGCCGGTGGACTATGCCCGCGCCCTGGCCGATGGCGCGTTGCTGGCGTTCATGGCCTGCCTGGGCCTGCTGCAGCTGGGCCACGAGACCACGCCAGAGCTGGTGCAGCTCAGCCTGGTGGCCTTGCTGTTCTGGGGTTTGGCGGCCGCGCCGCAGCAGCCGCGGTGGGCCTGGGCGGCGGTCCTGACGGCACCGCTGTTGCTGGCCTTGAGCGGCGCGCCCGCAGTGGGCCTGGGCCTGACCGGCGCCGCACTGCTGGCTTGCGGACTGTCTCACGCGGCAGACCGGCGCGCTTTGTGCGTGCCGCTGGCCCTGGCCTGGGTGGGCAGCGCGGGCCTGTCCTCCGTGGCCCACACCTGGGTCTGGCGTGTGGCTTTGCCCGACCAGGCCCATGAACTGCTCAGCCTGGTCACTCTCCTGGCCTGGTTCACCTGGCCGGTCTGGCCGCTGGCCGTCTGGACGATCTGGAAGTGGCGCCGGCAATGGCGGCAAGCGCACATCCTGCTGCCCTTGGCCATGGGACTGCCAGCCCTGCTGGCCTGCGTGGCCATGGGCGGCAGCGACCGGGCCCTGCTGCTGGCCCTGCCCGCCATGGCGGCCCTGACCGCCTTTGCGCTGCCCACGCTCAACCGCAGCGCCAGCGCCGCCATCGATTGGTTTTCGGTGTTCTTTTTCTCGCTGGCGGCGCTGGCGGTGTGGATCACCTACAGCTCGGTGCAGTGGCAGCTGCCGGCCAAGCCCCTGGCCAACATCATGCGGCTGGCGCCAGGTTTCAGCCCGAGCTTCAATGCCCTGGAGCTGGGGGCTGCCGTGCTGGCCACCGCCGCCTGGATCTACCTGGTGCGCTGGCGCACCGCGCGTCACCGGCATCCGCTGTGGAAGAGCCTGGTGCTACCCGCCTCGGGCGTGGCGCTGTCCTGGCTGCTCACCATGACGCTGCTGTTGCCGGTGCTGGACTACGCACGCAGCCCGCGGGCGGTCTTCAGCCAGGTGGTCCGCCACACCCAGGCTCAGGGTGGCTGCGTGCTGGCTGCCGCCCTGCCCCGCCCTCATCTGGCGGCGCTGGAGGTGTTCGGCCATCAGCCGGTGCAAGCCTTGGCCAGCTGGCAGGACATTCCTGCTGCGGCGCAGGCGCCCTGCGCCTCGCTGGTGCTGCAAACCCGGCAGCCCGCCCAGCCGCCGGTACTGGACGGATGGCGTCTGGCGGCGCGGGTGCGCCGGCCCACCGAGCGCAACGAGGTGACCTGGGTCTACACCCGCTGATCGCGGCAGCGGTTGCCGGGGAGCAGGAGCTTGAACTCCGAGCCCTTGCCCAATTCGCTGCGCACCACCAGCTCGCCACCATGCCGCTGCACCACATGCTTGACAATGGACAGGCCCAGACCGGTGCCGCCGGTCTCGCGTGAGCGGCTGCTGTCGACCCGGTAGAAACGTTCGGTCAGGCGAGGCAGGTGCTCCGGGGCGATGCCGGGGCCGGTGTCCCGCACGGCCACCCACAAGCCACCTTCCGGCCGGCGCTGCGCGCTGACCGAAATCTCGCCGCCGGCCGGCGTGTAGCGCACCGCGTTGTTGACCAGGTTGACGATGGCGCTCTGCAGCTCGGCCTCGTTGCCGGCCACCTCCAGGTCCTCACCCCAGTCAAAGTGCAGGACATGCCGGCCGGCCGAGAGCCCCTGGGCTTCCGCCTGCACCGCCTCACCCAAGCGGGCCAGTGCCAGCCAGTGGTCAGACGGCGGCCGAGGACTGCCCTCCAGCCGGGCCAGGGCCAGCAGGTCGCCCACCAGGGCCTGCATGCGTTGGGTCTGCTGAGTCATGAGGCTGAGGACCCGGCCACGCTCGGCGTCGGACAGCGGCAGGTTGACCATGGTCTCGACAAAACCTGATAGGACGGTCAGCGGGGTCCGGATCTCATGCGAGACATTGGCCACGAAGTCGCGGCGCATGGCCTCGTTGCGTTCGCGCTCGGTGATGTCCTGGGTCAGGAGCAGGCGCTCGCCCTCGCCAAAGGCCCGCAAGGTGACCTGCAGCAGACCCGGCTGGCCCGGACGCTGGAAGGTCACCACCTGCTCGGTGGCGCCCTCATGCAGGGCCTGCACGAAGGTGGGGGCACGGACCAGGTTGGTGATGCGCTGCAGGCGGTCGCGCTCGCGGTCGAGGTTCAGATGCTCGGCCGCCACCAGGCTGCACCAAGTAATCTGCTCCTGGGCATCGATGAGCAGCACCCCATTGGGCGACGCCTCGATGGCCCTTAGAAAATGGGCCAGGTGGCTCTGGGCCTTGCGGATCTCCTGGTCCTGCTGCCGCAGGACACGCTCGGTACGCAGGGCTACGCCCCCCCAGAAGCCACTCTCCAGCGGCGCGCTGCCCTGGGGCTCACGGCTGATCCAGCGCAGCACCAGGTAGCCGCGCCAGGCATCCAGCCCGACGAGCAAACCCAGCGGCAGGGCCACCCCGACCAGGGCGCCCACCAAGGTCAAGCCGGCCCAGCGCCCCAGGAAGAAGCCCGCCAGCGCACCCAGCGAGCAGGCCACGGTGACGCTGAGCAAGCGCGAGAAGATCCAGAACATGAGGTGGAGAGTGGACCGCGGCGACGCCGCATTGAAGGGAAGAAATGCGCGGCCCGGCGGCGCCACCAGGCCGCAGGCTCTCGGACCGGCGGGCGATGGCTCAGGCCGTCTGCGGGAACTGCTGGGTCAGGCGGTAACCCGCGCCGCGCACGGTCTCGATCATCTGGGCGCATTGGGCGGGCTGCAGCGCCTCGCGCAGCCGCTTGACATGCACATCCACCGTGCGCTCTTCAATGAAGACGTGATCCCCCCAGACGCGGTCCAGCAGCTGGGCCCGGCTGTGGACCCGCTCGGGATGGCTCAGGAAGAAGTGCAGCAGGCGGAACTCGGTGGGACCGAGCTTGAGCTCGGTTCCTGCCCGGCTGACGCGGCGCGTGGTGGGGTCCAGGCGCAATCCGGCCACCTCCACCGCAGCGTCCAGCGCCTCAGGCAGGCGGCGCCGCAGCAAGGCGCGGATGCGGGCCAGCAACTCCTGGGTGGAGAAGGGCTTGGTGAGGTAGTCGTCCGCACCAGCGTCCAGGCCCGCCACCTTGTCGGCTTCATCGGCCCGGGCGGTGAGCATGATGATGGGCAGGTCACGGGTGCGCGAATCGGCGCGCCAGCGGCGGGCCAATGCCACGCCCGACTGCCCCGGCAGCATCCAGTCCAGAAGCACGAGGTCGGGCAGCACGCCGTCCACGGCCACGCTGGCTTGGTCGGCGGTTTCCGCCAGGGTCACGTCGAAGCCGGCATGCCTGAGGTTGATGGCGATCAGTTCCGCGATGGCGGATTCGTCCTCGACGACGAGCACGAGCGGCATGGTCTTCTCCTGGGGCGTAGGGGTCAGCTGCGGCGGGTGGCGATGGACTCCACCGCCTCCACCGGGTTGTGGCGCACGTCGGTGCCCTTGACCACGTAGATGATCTGCTCGGCCAGGTTCTTGGCATGGTCGCCCACGCGCTCGATGGCCTTGGCCATGAAGATCAGGTCGATGCTGGCGGAGATGGTGCGCGGGTCTTCCATCATGTAGGTGATGAGCTTGCGCATCAGGCCATCGAACTCGGCGTCGATCTGGTTGTCCTGCTTGATGATCTCCACCGCCTGGTTCACATCCAGGCGGGCGAAGGCGTCCAGCGCCTTGCGCAGCGAGGCCACGGCCAACTGGGCCTCGAACTCCAGGTCACTGACCGGCAGACGCAGGCGGCCGAACACTCCGGTGTTGAGCAGGTGCTGCACGGTGCGCGCGATGCGGGCGGCCTCGTCCCCCACGCGCTCCAGGTTGCCGATGGTCTTGGAGATGGCGATGAGCAGGCGCAGGTCACGCGCGGTGGGCTGGCGACGGGCGATGATCGCCGAGAGGTCGGCATCGATGTCCACCTCCATCTGGTTGACCCGTCCTTCCGCGGCGATGACCTGCGCCGCGGTCTCGCCGCTGGAGTGGGCCAGCGCGTACAGGGCCTGGGCCACCTGGGCTTCGACCAGCCCGCCCATTTCGAGCACGCGGGTGGAGACGCCGCTGAGCTCGGCGTCGAACTGGGTGGAGAGGTGCTTGTCCATGGGATGACTGGGTTGGGGGTGGAGGCGGAAGTCCGCAGGCATCAGCCGAAGCGGCCGGTGATGTAGTCCTCGGTTTCTTTCCGCAGGGGCTTCATGAAGATGTCGCGGGTGGCACCGTATTCGATCAACTCGCCCAGGTACATGTAGGCCACATAGTCAGAGACGCGTGCCGCCTGCTGCATGTTGTGGGTCACGATCAGGATGGTGACCTTCTTCTTGAGTTCGGTGACCAGCTCTTCGATGGAGCCGGTGGCGATGGGGTCCAGCGCCGAGGTCGGCTCGTCAAACAGGATGATCTCGGGATCGGTGGCCAGGGCGCGTGCGATGCACAGGCGCTGCTGCTGGCCACCCGAGAGGTTGACCGCAGACTCATCCAAACGGTCGCGCACTTCCTCCCAGAGGGCGCCGCCCTTGAGCGCGGCCTCGACCTTGTCTTCGATATAGGTGCGGTTGCGCTCGCCGCGCACGCGCAGGCCGTAGGCCACGTTCTCAAAGATGGTCTTGGGGAAGGGGTTGGGCTTCTGGAAGACCATGGAGATGCGCATGCGCACCTCGATGGGGTCGACCTGGTGGTCCAGCAGGTTCACCGCATCGGGGAGCAGCTGGATCGTGCCGTCATAGCGGTGACCGGGATAGAGGTCGTGCATGCGGTTGAAACAGCGCAGGAAGGTGCTCTTGCCACAGCCCGACGGGCCGATCAGGGCCGTCACCCGGTTCTCATACACCGGCATCGAAATGCCCTTCAAGGCCTTGAAGGCGCCGTAGTAGAAGTCCAGGGCCTTGGCCTCGGCCTTCAAGGGCGGCGGATTGTTCGGCAGGGTGATGGTGGAGGTGGTCATGGAGCTGCTCGGGAGAAGTCGTTGCGGAGGCGGGTGGCGCGAAGGCCTCTCACCACTTGATGTTCTTGCGCAGGCGGTAGCGCAGCCAGATCGCCAGGGCGTTCATGCCCACGGTCATGAAGACCAGCACGAAGCTGGCGGCGGCCGCGTTCTGGTGAAAGGCCGGGTCCGGACGCGAGGTCCAGTTGAAGATCTGGATCGGCATCACAGTGAAACCGGAGAAGGCCCAGTCGAACAGGCCGGCCGGCGGGTCACCCATGAACGGGGCCGGCGGCAGGAAGGCGATGAAGGTCAGAGCGCCAATGGTGATGATGGGAGCGGTCTCGCCAATGGCCCGGGCCATGCCGATGATCACGCCGGTCAGGATGCCGGGCATGCCGTAGGGCACCAGGTGATGGCTGACCACCTGCCACTGCGAGGCGCCACAGCCGTAGGCGGCCTCTCGGATGTGCTGCGGGATGGCGCGCAGGGCTTCCCGGGTGGTCACGATCACGATGGGCAGGATCAGCAGGGCCAGCGTCAGACCGGCCGACAGGATGCTCTGGCCCAGGCCGAAGGTGTAGACGAACAGGCCCAGGGCCAGCAGGCCATACACGATCGAAGGCACGCCGGCGAGGTTGGTGATGTTGATCTCGATGACGTCAGTCACCCAGTTCTTGCGGGCGTACTCTTCCAGGTAGATTGCCCCTGCAATGCCCACCGGCACGGCGATCAGCGCCGTGACGGTCATCACCAGCAGCGAACCCACCCATGCCGACAGGATGCCGGCCTGCCCGGCGCGGCGCGACGGAAAGTTCGTGAAGAACTCGCTGTTCAGGCGCGGGATGCCATCCAGGGCCATGCCGGTGAACAGTGCAGCCAAGGTCAGGATGCCGATGGCCAGGGCCAGCAGGCCCAGCGTGGCAAACAGCACGTCGTAGCGCTTGGCCGCGCGGATCAGGGCGCGCATCTCCTCGGCATTGAGGGTGCTGCGCCGGGCGGCCACAGGAGCCGTGGTCTTGGGGGACGGGGTCATGTCAATAGGCCTCGCGGAACTTGCGGCGCATCCAGTAGCCCAGCATGTTGAAGCTCAGGGTGAGCATCATCAGCGTCAGGCCGGCGGCGAAGATGGTCTGGTAGCCCACCGAACCATGGGGCAGGTCGCCCAGGGCCACCTGCACGATGAAGGAGGTGATGGTGGCGGCCGGCTCGGTCGGGTCCAGCGTCAGGTTGGGCTGCATGCCGGCGGCCACCGCCAGGATCATGGTCTCGCCCACGGCTCGGGAGATACCCAGGATATAGGCCGAGGCGATGCCCGAGAACGCGGCGGGCACTACCACCTTCACGGCGGTCTGCAGCCGGGTGGCCCCCATGGCGTAGGAGCCTTCGCGCAGGCTCATGGGCACCGCACGCATCGCATCCTCGGACAGCGAGGACACGTAGGGAATGATCATGATGCCCATGACCAGGCCGGCCGACAGCACGTTAAAACCCGGCAGCTCCGGCATCAGGCGCTGCAGCATCGGTGTGACGAACAGCAGGGCGAAGTAGCCGTAGATGATGGTCGGCACCCCGGAGAGCAGCTCCAGGATGGGCTTGAGCGTCTCACGGGTACGGTGGCCGGCGAACTCCGAGAGGTAGATCGCGATGATGGTGCCCAGCGGGATGGCAATGAGCAGCGCCACGCCGGAACTGCTCAAGGTGCCGGCCAGCAGCACACGGATGCCGAAGTGCGCATCCTCGAACAGCGGGGTCCACTGGTCATCGGTGATGAAGTCCCACACGGAGACGTGGCTGAAGAAGGCCAGGCTCTCCTTGAGCAGGATGTAGACGATGCCGACCGTGGTGAACACCGAGACGCAGGCCGCCAGCAGCAGCACAGCCTCGATGGCGCGTTCGCGGCGCTTGCGACGCGCCTTGGCCAGCGCCAGTTCAGCCAGTCGGGCCTCGCCCGTGGACCCCAGGATGGGGGCCGGAGCGGCGGTGGTGGAGCTCATGTCTGGGGTTTCTTTCTGCACGGTCGGTCAGGGGAGGGTCTGCGCCCTCCCGGGCCTCATCACATGCGGGCTTCGCGAGCCAGCAGTTCCTCGATCTTCAGGCCGACTTCGTTCTTGCCGCCGAAGACGGTGCCCTTCTTGCCCTTGGCCAGGTGCTCGGCAGCCAGGGAGTAGGCCTTGGCCGGCAGCGGCACGTACTTCACTTCCTTGGCAATCTTGGCCGCATTCTTCAGGTAGAAGTCAGCAAACTCGCGCACTTCGCCACGGGCCAGCGCTTTGGCGCTGACGTAGATGAAGATCGGACGCGACAGCGGCTGGTAGCTGCCATCAAGCACGCTGGCTTCGCTGGGCAACACGGCCGGCTTGCCGGCCTTCTCCGCCACGGCCAGGGCCTTCAGGCGGCTCTGGTTCTCGGCGTAGTAGGCGTAGCCGAAGTAGCCGATGGCATTGACGTCCTGGGACACGCCCTGCACCAGCACGTTGTCGTCCTCGGAGGCGGTGTAGTCGCCGCGGCTGGACTTGGCCTTGCCGTTGATGGCCTCGGTGAAGTAGTCAAAGGTGCCGGAGTCGGAGCCGGCGCCGAACAATTTGATCGGGGCGTCAGGCCAGGCCGGGTTGACTTGGTTCCAGCGGGTGATCTTGCCCTGCGCGGCGGGTTCCCAGATCTTCTTGAGTTCTTCGACGGTGATTGACTTCAGGAAGGTGTTGCGGGGATTCATCACCACGGTCAGCGCATCGAAGGCCACCGGCAACTCGATGTACTCCACGCCGGCGGCGCGGCAGTCTTCCATTTCCTTGGCCAGGATGGGACGGGAGGCGTTCTGGATGTCGGTCTCGCCACGGCAGAACTTCTTGAAGCCACCACCGGTGCCGGAAATGCCCACGGTGACCTTCACCGCGTTCTTCTTGGCCTTCTGGAAGTCCTCGGCGATGCCTTCCGTGATGGGGTAGACGGTGGAAGAACCGTCGATCTTGACAATCTGGGCCTGGGCCAGCGCCGGGACCACGGAGGCCACCAGGACGGCAGCAGACAGGAGGGACGAGCGGAGCTTCATGGAAAGGCCTCTATCAGGAGGAAAGTGGACGATGGGTGCGCCGTCCGCGCCACGCCGCCAGGACACTTGGCAGCACATGCGGTCAGCTTAGGAAGTCGCCATGACAGCTTTGTGACACTGTCATATGACACCGTCACATAAGGTGTCGATGGCGTGCGGGTCAAACAGGGATTGCAGGGGTAGTCGGCTCAACGGGCCAGCTGGCACAGGCGGCCCTGCACCTTGTCGTGGTGGAACAGCGCCAGGCCGTCCGCCCCTTCGGTGACCAGGCGGTAGCCCTCACCGGTGTACACACCCTGCGCGCTGCGCGCCAGCTCGGCCGAACCATGGAGGGCACGCACCCGCACCGAGCTGCCGTCTTCCTGGAAACGGGCCTGGAAGGTCTTGCCGTCTTCGCAGTTCACACGGCCGAACTGGCCGGCGGCAAAACCCGCCGGCAGGGTGGGCGCGCTGCTGCAGGCCACCAGGCCCAGGACGGAGGCGAGGCAGGCAAAGGCAAGGAAGGATTTCACGGTCTTACTCCAAGTGGATCGGGATGCCGCCAGTGTTGCGACCGCACATGACACGTCTGTGAATCACATGACGGCGTCACATGACCGCGTCACGCCCCTGCCCTCACGTGTCGGTCATCTCAAGCGCGACGCACGCCACCCTTGGTGGCCTCGTGCTGGGCCACAACACGCCGGGCCAGCACCATCAGCGACTGGGCGATGCGGTCGGTGGTGGTGGCGATCTGCGGCAGGCGCTGGCCGTCCTTGGCCAGGCCATCCTCGCCCAACGCAGCGCTGAACAGGATCCACTGGTGGCGCACCAGCTCCAACTCCTCCTGCATGGCCGGGCTGCGCTGGCTCAGGCCCGAGACGGACTCCAGCGCCGAGCGGAACTCCACCAGGGTCTGGCGCGCATCCACGCGCAGCGCCTCAGTGCGCTGCCCCCGCGCGGCGGCAAAGTTGAGCTTGCCCACGCGCAGCACCATGGCGGCGGCGCGGGTGAGCAGGTCCACCGTGGAGGCCGTGCCGGTGTCCACAAACTCGTTGGACAGGCCGGTGTTGACGAAGCTGAGTTGAGCCGCCAGGGCTTCGCTGCTCTGGTAGCACTCTTCCAGGTCACGCGGGCTGAGCTGACCCAGCGGCTTGCCAGCCAAGGCAAGCAAGCTGAACGCGCCGTCGCCCACACGGGCCAGCTGACCCTTGCGGCGGGCGCTCAGGCTGGCGTCGGCGGTCAGGGAGGAAATGGCCGCCTCGGCGCGACTGCGCTCGCGCAGCAGTTCACCGGCGGCACGCTCGGCGTCGGCGCCAGCCACACGCTCAAATTGCAGCTTGGCCAGACGCTCGACCGCCACCCGCAACTCGGCGGCCGACATCAGGGCAGCACTGCTCTGGGCGGCTGCGGGCGCGGCGGATGCCGCCACGGCACAAGCCAGAGCCAGCAGCGCCTGCCGCCATCCCTTCAGGTGCGGGCCGGAGGTGGCGCCACGGACAGGACGCGGGCGCGCCCCGGACACGGTGGCAAGGAAGGAAGGCTTGAAATCTCGCATGGTGTGCACCCCAACTGGACGGGGCGCACTCTAGCGACGGGGCGTGACAAATTCACGAATCCGGCCCGCCTCTGTGACCACAGGCATTCAGCCCTGGGCCAAACCCGCCAAGTGTTGGGCATGTGCGCGGGCCTGCTCAGCATCTTGTGCCTCGACCATCACCCGCAACACCGGCTCGGTGCCGGAGGGCCGGATCAGCACACGCCCGGCCGCCCCGAGCGACGCCTGTACCGCCTGGGTGCCGGCCACCAGCGCTGCGTTCTCGGTCCAGGGCCGCCGGTGGGTCAGCCTGACGTTGAGCATGACCTGCGGGAACAGCTGCACGCCCCGCAGCAGGCCCTCGCCCAGCGGCTGACCACTGCGCTGCACCGCCTGCAGCACCTGCAAGGCGCTGATGATGCCGTCACCCGTGCTGTGGCGGTCCAGGGCAAGCAAGTGCCCGGAGCTCTCGCCGCCCAGCACCCAGCCGCGGGCGCCCAGCTCCTCCAGCACATAGCGGTCACCCACCTTGGCGCGCACCAGGTCGATGCCGCGACCACGCAACGCCGCCTCCACCGCCACATTGGTCATCAGGGTGCCCACCACGCCAGGCACCACCTCGCCCTGGGCCTGACGGTCAGCCGCCAGGGCCAGCAGCAGCTCGTCACCATTGAACAGGCGGCCCTGACCATCCACCAACTGCAGCCGGTCGGCATCGCCATCCAGCGCCACGCCAAAGTCGGCGCGGTGGGCGCGGACCGCCTCCACCAGCGCGCCCGGCGACGTGGCCCCCACGCCGTCGTTGATGTTCATGCCGTCCGGCTGGCAACCGATGGACACCACCTCGGCACCGAGCTCATGGAACACCGCCGGCGCCACCTGATAGGCCGCGCCGTGCGCCGCATCCACCACCAGCTTCAGGCCCTTGAGCGTCATCTCGCCACTGACGGTGCTTTTACAGAACTCGACATACCGGCCCTGCGCATCGCTCAATCGGCGTGCACGGCCGAGCTGTGCCGAGTCCACCCAGTCGCAGGCCTCGGCCAAGGCCTCTTCCACCGCCAGTTCCCAGGCATCGGGGAGCTTCTCACCCCGGGCCGAGAAGAACTTGATGCCGTTGTCCGCAAAGGCATTGTGAGAGGCGCTGATGACGACACCCAGGTCCAGCCGCAACGCCCGGGTGAGGTAGGCCACGCCAGGCGTGGGCAACGGACCGGTCAGCAGCACATTCACCCCCGCCGAGGCAAAACCGGCCTCCAGCGCGCTCTCCAGCATGTAACCGGAGATGCGGGTGTCCTTGCCGATGAGCACCGTCGGCCGCCGTCCCTGCGCGTCACGCAGCAACACCCGGGCCACGGCATGTCCCAGGCGGAGCACAAAGTCCGGGGTGATGGGGGCCTGGCCCACCGTGCCGCGGATGCCATCGGTGCCAAAGTACTTGCGAGTCATGTCAGGGCTTTCTTCGAAGGCGCGGTGAGGGCCCACATCGGCCACCGCGCCACATCAGTTCCAGGGACCGGAAATCAGGCCAGGCCGGCGGCGCGCCAGACCTTCAAGGCATCCGCCGTCGCGGCCACGTCGTGCACCCGCACCACACGGGCCCCCCGCGCCACCGCCGCCAGGGCCGCCGCCACACTGGGCACCAACCGATCCTGCACCGGCCGCCCCGTGATCTGCCCAAGCGTACCCTTGCGGGACCACCCCACCAGCAGCGGTCGGCCCAACGCCAGCAGTTGGGCCTGCTCGCGAAACAGGGTGAGGTTGTGGTCCAGCGTCTTGCCGAAGCCGTAGCCGGGATCCAGGACGATCGCCTCCGGCGACACGCCCGCCTGCACGACCGCGTTCAGGCGGGCCGCCAGGAAGGCCTCCACCTCCTGTGTGACGACCTCATAGCGCGGCGCCTGCTGCATGGTGGCGGGCTCGCCTTGCATGTGCATCAGGCAGATACCGGTGCCGGGGTAGCGCAGCACCGCGTCCAGCGCGCCTGGCCACTGCAGCGCACGGACGTCGTTGATGATGTCCACCCCCTCGGACAGCACGGCCGCGATGACCTCCGGACGGCTGGTGTCCACCGAGACCGGCACCCCCAACCGCACGGCTGCCCGCACGACCGGCATCACCCGGTCCAGTTCCTCTTGCAACGGCGGCATGGCCGCCCCGGGTCGGGTCGATTCGCCACCGATGTCCAGTAGGTCGGCCCCCTCTTCCACCAACTGCGCGCAGCGGGCGCCCAGGGCGGCAGCCGCGTGCCGGCCACCGTCAGAGAAAGAGTCGGGGGTCGCGTTGACGATGCCCATCACCCGGGGCGTGGACAGGTCGATCAGGAAACGGCGGGTCTGCCAATGCATGGTGACGGTGGTGGTGGCGAGGGGGAGGAATGCAAACGGGGCCCGAAGGCCCCGTGCTGGCGAAAAAGTCGCCTCAGGCCGCCGCGGCGGCGCCGTCGGTGCTCACAGGCGGAGTCGGGCCATTGCCCCCACGCTGCGACGACGGCGACCAGTCCTTGGGCGGACGCGGCGGCTTGCCATTCATGATGTCGTCAATCTGCTCGCTGTCGATGGTTTCCCACTCCAGCAGCGCCTTGGCCATCGCGTGCATCTTGTCCTGATGCTCCTCGATGTGGTGGCGCGCGATGGCGTACTGCTCATCGATGATCTTGCGGATCACCGCGTCCACCTTGCGCATGGTCTCTTCGGACATGCTGGTGGTCTTGGTGACCGAGCGACCGAGAAACACCTCGCCCTCGTTTTCGGCGTAGACCATCGGGCCAAGCTCATCGGTCATACCGTAGCGGGTGACCATGTCGCGGGCAATCTGGGTGGCCCGCTCGAAATCGTTGCTGGCGCCGGTGGTCATCTGGTTCATGAACACCTCTTCGGCGATGCGCCCACCGAACAGCACCGAGATGGTCGAGAGCATGCGCTCCTTGTCCATGCTGTAGCGATCACCCTCCGGCAGTTGCATCGTCACGCCCAGCGCACGTCCACGCGGGATCACGGTGACCTTGTGCACCGGATCGGTCTTGGGCATCAGGCGTGCCACCAAGGCATGGCCGGCCTCGTGGTAGGCGGTGTTCTTGCGTTCTTCCTCGGGCATGACCATGGACTTGCGCTCAGGCCCCATCATGATCTTGTCCTTGGCCTTCTCAAAGTCGACCATTTCCACCACCCGGCCATTGCGCCGGGCGGCGAACAGGGCCGCCTCGTTGACCAGGTTGGCCAGGTCAGCACCAGAGAAGCCAGGCGTGCCCCGCGCCAGGATGTCGGCACGGATGTCCTGACCCACCGGCACCTTGCGCATGTGCACGCCCAGGATCTGCTCGCGGCCGCGCACATCCGGCAGGGTCACATAGACCTGCCGGTCGAAACGGCCGGGACGCAGCAGGGCCGGATCTAGGATGTCAGGACGGTTGGTGGCCGCCATCACGATCACGCCCAGGTTGGTCTCGAAGCCGTCCATCTCGACCAGCATCTGGTTGAGGGTTTGCTCGCGCTCGTCGTTGCCGCCGCCCAGGCCGGCACCACGGTGGCGACCGACTGCGTCGATTTCGTCGACGAAGATGATGCAGGGGGCGCTCTTCTTGGCCTGCTCGAACATGTCGCGCACTCGGGCTGCCCCCACGCCGACGAACATTTCGACGAAGTCCGAGCCCGAGATGCTGAAGAACGGCACCTTGGCCTCACCGGCGATGGCCTTGGCCAGCAGCGTCTTACCGGTACCCGGCGGGCCGACCAGCAGCACGCCGCGCGGGATGCGACCGCCGAGCTTCTGGAACTTCTGCGGATCTTTCAGGAAATCGACCAGTTCCTTGACCTCTTCCTTGGCCTCGTCGCAGCCGGCGACGTCGGCGAAGGTGGTCGAGTTGTTGGCCTCGTCCAGCATGCGGGCCTTGCTCTTGCCGAAGCTGAACGCCCCGCCCTTGCCGCCACCCTGCATTTGGCGCATGAAATAGATCCACACGCCGATGAGCAACAGCATCGGCCCCCAGGACAGCAGCAGGCTCTGCAAGAGGCCCGGCTCCTCGCGGGCACGCACGTCAAAGCGCACGCCGTTGCTGATCAGGTCGCCGGTCAGGCCGCGATCAAGGAAGGTGCCGGTGGTGCGGATGCGGCCGCCGTCACTGGTTTCAGCGGCGATCTCGACGCTGCCAGGCCCTTCCTGGATGGTCACGTTCTTGATGCGCTTGTTGCGCACCATCTCCAGGAACTCTGAATAACCGACTTGCTGGCCGCCAACCGCGGTGCGGTCGAACTGCTTGAATACGGTGAACAGCACCAGGGCGATCACCAGCCAAACGGCGACTTTGGACATCCAGGGATTGTTCACCGTGGCTCCTTTGCTTCGTACATGGGCATCGATGTTGGCTGCCGGTCCCGGCGGGACCAGCCAGTCTCCACTTCAGCGTAGATGCGGGCGATTCTAAGCAACTCAATACCCCCCTTCAGAAAGGCGGCTTGACGGCCGCTTGGGGCGGTGCTCTGGGGTTTTCGGAAAGAGATCATGTCCGCTTGAGACCCATGCCGACCAGAAAGGTTTCGGATGAGCGGTCTCTTGACGACTTGGGCTTGTGGACCTTGACCACCCGGAAATGCTGACGGAACAGGCGCACAAGCTCCTCGTAGGCACCGCCATGGAACACCTTGGCCACCAAGGCGCCGTCGCTGCGCAGGTGGCCGATGGCGAAGTCCACGGCCAGCTCCACCAGGTTGGCGATACGCGCCGCATCGGTGTCGCCGATGCCCGACAGGTTGGGCGCCATGTCCGACACCACCAGGTCGACCGCACGGCCACCCAGCGCCTGCTCCAGTTCGGCCAGCACGGCGTCCTCGCGGAAGTCGCCCTGTATGAACTGCACGCCCTCGATGGGCTCCATCTCAAGCAGGTCCAGCGCAATCAGCGTGCCCTCCAGCTCGCCGGAGGCCGCCCCCCCGGCGCCTGCCACCTTGGGCGCAAAACGGCGCCTCAGGTACTGGCTCCATGCCCCCGGGGCGGAGCCCAGATCCACCACGACCTGCCCCGGCCGAACCAGGTGGAACACCTCGTCGAGCTCCTTGAGCTTGTAGGCCGCACGGGCCCGGAATCCCTCCTTCTGCGCCAGGCGCACCCAGGGATCGGTGACGTGGTCGTGCAGCCACGCCTTGTTGACCTTCTTGCTCTTGGTGTTGACTTTCATGCTAGCGGGGATAATACGGCGATGCCTGCCATTCAATTGACACCCGCCGAGCGCAAGGCGAAGCGGAGTGAAGCCCATCATCTCAACCCGGTCGTCCTCATCGGGGCCGACGGCCTGACCGAGGCCGTGAAAAAGGAGACCGACGCCGCGCTCAAGGCCCACGGCCTCATCAAGCTGCGCGTCTTCTCCGACGACCGCACCGCCCGCGAGGCGATGATGAATACCCTGGCCGAAGAACTCGACGCCGCGGCGGTCCAGCACATCGGCAAGCTGCTGGTGCTTTGGCGCCCGGTGCCGGAGAAGGCCGAGGAGGCCGGCGCGCCGCGCGGCAGTGCCCCCAAGACCTTCAAGGTGGTGAAGTACAACAACAACGGTACCGGCCGGCCCACCATTTCCAAGGTCACCGTGTTCGGCAACCAGCGCCTGACCGCCGGCGGCAACGTCAAGCGCGCCAAGACGCGCACGGTGAGCACCAAGAAGCGTTCCCAAGACCGCTGACACCGGGGAAGGCACGGCACCGGCCGTGCCGCTCTCCGCCGAGAAACCGGCCGCCCACAGGCGGCTGCTCCCACATCAGGGTCGGCGCTTGCCCGGAGAACTCACACGCGTCCCCGCAGCCGGCCGCGTTCAACGTGGCGGCGTCCAAGCCAGACGCAGGGCATGCACGCTCACCAGCACCGACTTGAGCGCGAACAGCCCAAAGCTGAGCGCATGCAGCTGGCCGAAACTCAAGGGCGTGGACTGACCCGCCTTGGCCATGGCCAGCCAGGGCTGGAGCACGTAGTAGCCCACCACGGTGCAGGCGATGGCACCAAGGGCCAGCCCCATGCCCAGGGAGAAACCACTGCCCTGACCGGCCTGCGCGCGATCGGCCGCCAGACGCCGCTCCAAGACCAGCATCAATACGCCCAGCAGCAACCCAAGCGCAGCCTCACGCTGGAAGATGTGGGCCACCACAGCGCCGGCCATCGGCCTGTCCAGCGTGGCAAATGGCGCCGGCGTTCCCAGGAACGCCACCGACCATAGGGCCCCGGCCCACAGGCCTGGCAACACGCGCCGGACCACATCCAGCCCACGCGGCAGATGCACCGGCACGGCCGGCACCGAAGGGTTGTCGTCGGGTCGGGACATGGCCGTGCCGTGTGTGTCGCCAGCCCGCTTCAGCGGTAGTGGATGCCGACGATCTCGTAGTGGCGCAGGCCACCCGGCGCCTTCACCTCGGCCACATCACCCTCCTCCTTGCCGATCAGGGCACGGGCGATGGGCGAGCTGATGGACACCAGGCCCAGCTTCAGGTCGGCCTCGTCGTCGCCGACGATCTGGTACGTGACGCGGTTGCCAGTGTCCTCATCCTCCAGGTCCACCGTGGCGCCGAACACCACCTTACCCCCCGCATCCAATGCGGCAGGGTCAATGATCTTGGCCGCTGAGAGCTTGCCCTCGATCTCCAGGATGCGGCCCTCGATGAAGCCCTGCTTGTCCTTGGCGGCCTCGTACTCGGCGTTCTCCGACAGGTCGCCCTGGGCACGCGCCTCGGCAATGGCCTGAATGACCGCGTGGCGCTCGACGGTCTTGAGCCGGTGCAGCTCTTCCTTGAGCTTTTCGGCGCCGCGCTTGGTCAGGGGAATGGTGCTCATGTCGTGTGCAGAAAAATGAAAACGCGCCACGGATCGTGGCGCGTTGCGATGGAACCCGACTCCGCACCCAAGATGCGGAATCGGAAAACGGCGCGGAGTTTAAGGCATTTGCCCTGCGCCCACAGCCGGGTCAAACCAAGGCCGGGTGCAGTTCCTGCAGCGACAGGACCTGCAGATCGTCCTGATGCTTCAAGGCTTCGACCGCGGCCTCGCAACCGGCCATCGTGGTGTAGTAAGTCACCCGGTTGGCCAGGGCCGCGGTACGGATGTAGCGGCTGTCGGCGATCGCGGTTCGGGTCTCGTCCACGGTGGTGAACACCAGCTGGATCTCGCCAGCCTTGATCATGTCGGCGATGTGCGGACGGCCGTCCTTGACCTTGTTGACCACCTTCACCGGCACGCCGGCGGCGGCGATCGCGGCCGCCGTGCCCTTGGTGGCCACCACCGAGAAGCCCAGGTCCACCAGCTCGCTGGCGACCTTGACTGCACGGTCCTTGTCGCTGTTCTTCACCGAGATGACCACCGTCCCCTTGCTGGGCAGGCGGCTGCCAGCACCCAGCTGGCTCTTGAGCATGGCCTCGCCGAAGCTGTAGGCCACGCCCATCACCTCGCCGGTGGAGCGCATCTCGGGGCCGAGGATGGGGTCCACGCCCGGGAACTTGTTGAACGGGAACACCGCTTCCTTGACGCTGTAGTACGGCGGCACCACCTCATGCGGCGCCACCCCGTTCAGGCCCTTCTGCTCGGCCAGCTTCTGGCCGGCCATGCAGCGCGCGGCGATCTTGGCCAGCTGCTGTCCGGTGGCCTTGGAGACGAACGGCACCGTGCGCGAGGCGCGGGGGTTCACTTCCAGCACATAGACGGTGCGCTCATCGCCTTCGCCCTGGATGGCGAACTGCACGTTCATCAGGCCCACCACCTTCAAGGCCTTGGCCATGAGGGCGGTCTGGCGACGCAGCTCGTCCTGCAGGCTGACCGGCAGCGAATACGGGGGCAGCGAGCAGGCCGAGTCGCCAGAGTGGACACCCGCCTGTTCGATGTGCTCCATGATGCCGCCGATCATCACCTCGGCACCATCAGAGATGCAGTCCACGTCCACCTCGATGGCGTCATCAAGGAAGCGGTCCAGCAGCACCGGCGACTTCTCGGAGACGCGCACCGCTTCGCGCATGTAGCGCTCCAGGTCCTTGTCGCCGTGCACGATTTCCATGGCGCGGCCGCCCAGCACATAGCTCGGACGCACCACCAGCGGATAGCCGATCTCGCGGGCCAGGGTCAGCGCGGCCTCTTCGGTGCGGGCGGTGCGGTTGGGCGGCTGCTTCAGGCCCAGGGTATGCAGCAGTTGCTGGAATCGCTCGCGATCCTCGGCGATGTCGATGGAATCAGGCGTGGTGCCGATGATGGGCACCCCGGCGCGCTCCAGGTCCAGCGCCAGCTTCAGCGGTGTCTGGCCACCGTACTGCACGATCACGCCGACCGGCTGCTCCTTGGCCACGATCTCCAGCACGTCTTCCAGTGTCACCGGCTCAAAGTACAGGCGATCAGACGTGTCGTAGTCGGTGGACACGGTCTCGGGGTTGCAGTTGACCATGATGGTCTCGTAGCCGTCTTCGCGCATGGCGAGGGCAGCGTGGACGCAGCAGTAGTCAAACTCGATACCCTGGCCAATGCGGTTCGGACCACCGCCCAGCACCATGATCTTTTTCTTGTCCGACGGCTGGGCCTCGCACTCCTCGTCATAGGTGGAGTACAGGTAGGCCGTCTGGGTGGCGAACTCGGCAGCGCAGGTGTCCACGCGCTTGTAGACCGGACGCACATTCAGGGCATGGCGCTTGGCGCGCACCTCGTGCTGGTTCGTGCCCAGCAGCTTGGCCAGACGGCGATCCGAAAAGCCCTTGCGCTTGAGGAAATACAGCTCGGCCTTGGACAGGCTCTCCAGCGTGCGGCCATCCAAGGCCTTTTCAGCCTGGATGATCTGCTCGATCTGCGCCAGGAACCAGGGGTCGATGGCGGTCTCCTCGAAGATCTCCTCCAGGCTCATGCCAATGCGGAAGGCATCGCCCACGAACAGGATGCGCTCCGGGCCGGGCTCACCGATCTCCTCGACGATCTCTTCGCGGTCGGTCGAGCGCTCGGTCAGGCCGTCGATGCCGGTTTCCAGGCCACGCAAGGCCTTCTGGAACGATTCCTGGAAGGTGCGGCCCATGGCCATCACCTCACCCACCGACTTCATCTGGGTGGTCAGGTGGGAATCGGCAGCCGGGAACTTTTCGAAGGCAAAGCGCGGGATCTTGGTGACCACGTAGTCGATCGACGGCTCGAAGGAGGCCGGGGTGGCGCCGCCGGTGATGTCGTTCTTCAGCTCGTCCAGGGTGTAGCCCACGGCCAGCTTGGCCGCGATCTTGGCGATCGGGAAGCCGGTGGCCTTGGAGGCCAGTGCCGAGGAGCGCGACACACGCGGGTTCATCTCGATGACCACCATGCGGCCATCGACCGGGTTGATCGAGAACTGCACGTTGGAGCCGCCGGTGTCCACGCCGATCTCGCGCAGGATGGCGATGGAGGCGTTGCGCAGCAGCTGGTATTCCTTGTCGGTCAGGGTCTGGGCCGGGGCCACGGTGATGGAGTCACCGGTGTGGATGCCCATCGGGTCCAGGTTCTCGATCGAGCAGACGATGATGCAGTTGTCCGCCTTGTCGCGGACCACTTCCATCTCGTACTCCTTCCAGCCAATGAGCGACTCTTCGATCAGCAGCTCGTTGGTCGGGGAGAGGTCGAGACCGCGCTTGCAGATCTCCTCGAACTCTTCGGGGTTGTAGGCGATGCCGCCACCGGTGCCACCCAGGGTGAAGCTGGGGCGGATGACCATGGGGAAGCCCGTACCGCCGATCTCGGCCTGGATGGACTTTTGCACGCCCCAGGCCTCTTCCATGCTGTGGGCGATGCCGGACTTGGCGGACCCGAGACCGATCTTGGTCATCGCGTCCTTGAACTTCAGGCGGTCCTCGGCCTTCTCGATGGCGTGCTCATTGGCACCGATCATCTCGACCTTGTACTTGTCCAGCACGCCGTGCTTGTGCAGGTCCAGCGCGCAGTTCAGCGCGGTCTGCCCGCCCATGGTGGGCAGGATCGCGTCCGGACGCTCCTTGGCGATGATCTTCTCGACCACCTGCCAGGTGATGGGCTCGATGTAGGTGACGTCGGCCGTGGCCGGGTCGGTCATGATGGTCGCCGGATTGGAGTTGACCAGGATGACGCGGTAGCCTTCCTCACGCAGGGCCTTGCAGGCCTGGGCGCCCGAGTAGTCGAACTCGCAGGCCTGGCCGATGATGATCGGGCCGGCGCCGATGATGAGGATGCTCTTG
Source organism: Ideonella livida (assembly GCF_010499455.1). Classification (GTDB taxonomy): domain Bacteria; phylum Pseudomonadota; class Gammaproteobacteria; order Burkholderiales; family Burkholderiaceae_C; genus Ideonella; species Ideonella livida. The sequence goes on from NZ_JAAGOH010000001.1 coordinate 55,727, forward strand.
AGGTCGGAACGCTTGGGCATGGTTTTCGAGTGTGTGGTCGGTCAGGAGCGGCGGGGCCGGTTCATTCGAGGCTGGCGGTGGCCAGCTTGGCGCCAAAGCCGATGAACATGGCGCCGACCCCGGAGCTCATCGCGCTGGCCGTGCGGCGGTGTGCGCGGAAGGCCTGGGCCAGGCGAGCGCCCGCGAAGATCAGCACCGACAGGTACAGGGCGCTGCAGATCTGGGCGATCAGGCCGAGCGCCAGAAAGGTGAGTCCGGGATGCGGGTAGGCCGGATCCACGAACTGGATGAAGAACGACACGAAGAACAGGATGGCCTTGGGATTGAGCAGGCTGATGACCAGGGCCTTGCGGAAGGGCTGGGCCAGGTCCTGGTGGCTGACCCTCTGCTCCACCACCTCGGCGCGCCAGCGCTTGACCGCGCCGCGCAGCAGCTGCAGGCCAACCCAGAACAGGTAGCCGGCCCCCACCACCTTGACCACCATGAACAGCGCCGGCAGTGCCTTGAGCACCGAGGCAGCCCCCAGGGCGGCCAGGGTCATCAACACCGCATCCCCCACAAACACGCCGCAGGCGCCGGCATAGCCGGAGCGCACGCCCCGCTGGGCGGCGACCGACAGCACGAACAGTGAGTTCGGCCCCGGCAGCAGCACGATGGCGATGGTGCCCAGCAGATAGGTCCAGGGGTCGGTGATGCCGAACATGGAGGTGTCCTTCGGTGACGCCCGCTCAGGCCTTCTGGGCCGTCTTCTGGGCCGTCATCAGGTCGATGAAACGGTCGAACAGGTAGGCGATGTCGTGCGGGCCGGGGGAGGCTTCCGGATGGCCCTGGAAGCAGAACGCCGGCTTGTCGGTGCGGGCCAGACCCTGCAGCGTGCCGTCGAACAGGCTGATGTGGGTGGCGCGCAGGTTGGCTGGCAGCGACTCGGCGTCCACCGCAAAACCGTGGTTCTGGCTGGTGATCGACACGCGGCCGTTGTCCAGGTCCTTGACCGGATGGTTGCCACCGTGGTGGCCGAACTTCATCTTGAAGGTCTTGGCGCCCGAGGCCAGGGCCATGATCTGGTGACCCAGGCAGATGCCGAAGGTCGGGATACCGGTCTCGATCAGCGTCTTGGCCGCCGCGATGGCGTAGTCGCAAGGTTGCGGATCGCCAGGGCCGTTGGACAGGAAGATGCCGTCCGGGTTGTGCTGGAGCACCTCGGCAGCGGGCGTCTTGGCCGGCACCACGGTGACCTTGCAGCCCCGCTCAGCCAGCATGCGCAGGATGTTGCGCTTGACGCCGAAGTCATAGGCCACCACATGGAACTTGGGCGCGGTCTGTGTGCCGTAGCCGCTGCCCAGCTTCCACTCGGTCTCGGTCCAGACGAAGGACTCGGCCGAAGTGACGACCTGCGCCAGGTCCTGGCCGGCCATGTTGGGCGCGGCCTGTGCCTTGGCGATGGCGTCGGCCACATCGGCGGCGCTCACCACATGGCCCTCGGCGAAGGTGGCGATGCAGCCGCTTTGCGCGCCCGTCGTGCGCAGCACGCGGGTCAGCCGGCGGGTGTCGATGTCGGCAATGGCCACCGTGCCCTCGGCCTTCAGGTAGTCCGAAAGGGACTGCGACTGACGGAAGTTCGACACGCGGACCGGCAGGTCCTTGATGATCAAGCCAGCGGCATGGACTTTGGCAGCCTCGACATCCTCGGCGTTCACACCGTAGTTACCGATGTGCGGATACGTCAGGGTGACGATCTGCCGGCAGTACGACGGGTCGGTGAGGATTTCTTGGTAGCCGGTGAGTGCGGTGTTGAACACCACTTCACCGACCGTATGACCGGCTGCGCCGATCGAGGTGCCGGAAAAGACCGTGCCGTCTGCGAGTGCCAAGATTGCGGGGGCTGAGACGGGCAGCAAAGGAAGACTCCGGTGTTTGCGCGCCCAACCCGTCACCAACGACTGCCGATGAAACATCTGCAGGCTGGCTCGGCAAGGAGAGTTCGGAAGACGAGGACTCGCTGGGCGGCTTTTGTTTGGGGTAAACCCGCTGATTATGGCATGAAAAAGACAGTCATGCCCAATCCCGCTTGCTTGTCACCGGTCTTTCTGTGCAGGCGCGCCTGCCTTCACGCTTGCCGGCGCTCCGCGACGGGCGGGCCGCTTGGCACCCGCCCACGCCACCCCTCAGCCGTGGCGCCGCAGCGCCTTGACCGCCAGCAGCAGGCGCTCCGGCGTGGCCGGCGCCACCAGCGGCACCTGACGGTTGCCGGGAGCGGCCGCCCCCACCGCGTCCTTGAGCGCGAAGAAGGCGCTCAGCGCCAGCATCAGCGGCGGCTCGCCCGTGGCCTTGGTGCGGTAGGGCGTGGGCTTGACGTTGCGGCCATCGAACAGCGTGACATGGAAGTCCTCGGGCACATCCGAGGCCACCGGGATCTTGTAGGTGCTGGGGCCGTGGGTGAGCAGCTTGCCCTTGGCGTCCCATAGGCACTCCTCCATCGTCAACCAGCCCATGCCCTGGATGTAGCCGCCTTCAATCTGGCCACGGTCCAGGGCTGGGTTGATGGACTGACCCACGTCATGCACGGCATCCACCTTCAGCAGGCGCCATTCGCCGGTCAGCAGGTCCAGTTCCACCTCGCTGACCGAGGCCCCGTAGCAGTAGTAGTAGAAGGCACGCCCCTGCAGCTTGGCGGGGTCGTAGCCAATCTCGGGGGTACGGTAGAAGCCCGTTTGACTCAGGCCCACGCGCGAGGCCCAGGCCTTGCTGGCCAGGGTCTTGAAGTCGAGGTACCCCCCCGCCGGGCTGTTGACCCCGTCGTTGGCAAACACCACCTCCTCCGGCGTGCAGCCCAGGGCCTCGGCGGCCACCGGGGTCAGCCGGGCGCGTAACTGCTCGCAGGCGTTGCGGGTAGCGGCGCCGTTCAGGTCAAAGCCGCTGGAGGCGGCGGTGGCCGAGGCATTGGGCACCTTGAGCGTGTCGGTCGCGGTCACGCGCACGCGCTTGACGCTGATGCCCAACTCGTCGGCCGTCAGCTGGGCGATCTTGGTGTTCAGGCCCTGACCCATCTCCGTGCCACCGTGGTTCACCGCCACGGAGCCGTCGTTGAAGATGTTGACCAAGGCGCCCGCCTGGTTCAGCAAGGTGGCCGTGAAGCTGATGCCGAACTTCAAGGGCGTGATGGCCAGCCCGCGTTTGCGGGTGGCGTGGGCGGCATTGAAGGCTGCCACCTCGGCGCGGCGGGCGCGGTAGCCGGCCTGCTCTTCCACCTGGGCCAGCACCTGGTCGCCCACCCAGTCCTCGATCTTCTGGCCATACTGGGTGGTCAGCGTGGCGGGGTCGGCACTCTCGTGGTAGAGGTTGGCGCGGCGCACGTCCAGCGGGTCCCGGCCCAGGTGGCGGGCGATCTCGTCGATCACCGTCTCGATGGCGAACATGCCTTGCGGGCCACCAAAACCACGGAAGGCGGTGCTGCTCTGGGTGTTGGTCTTGCAACGGTGCCCCACGGCGCGCACGTTCGGCACGTAGTACGCGTTGTCGATGTGCAGCAGGGCCCGGTCGTTGACCGGTCCGGAGTAGTCGATGCTGTAGCCGCAGCGCGAAGCCAGCATCAGGTCCAGACCCTGGATGCGGCCGTCCGCATCAAAGCCCACGTCGTAGTCGATGCGGAAGTCGTGACGCTTGCCGGTGATGGTCATGTCGTCATCACGGCCCACGCGCAGCTTGATCGGCTTCTTCAGCAGGAAGGCCGCCAGCGCGGCGCTCTGCGAAAAGATGCTGGCGTTGCCTTCCTTGCCGCCAAAGCCACCGCCCATGCGCCGGCAGATGACCTCCACATCCTTGGTGCTCAGGTTGAGCGCCGCCGCGGCTTCCTTCTGGTTGCCCTCGGGGTGCTGGCTGCTGGTGTAGAGGGTGAGCTGGCCATCCTCGCGCGGAACGGCGTAGGTGATGTGGCCTTCGAGGTAAAACTGTTCCTGCTGGCCGGTGCGGGTGCTGCCCTTCAGACGGTGCGGCGCAGCAGCCAGCGCAGCATCCGGGTCACCGCGCAGCACGGTCTTGCTGGGCATCACAAAGCTTTGCGCCTCCAGGGCCTGCTCGATGGTGAGCACCGGCGGCAAGGCCTCGATGTTCAGCTTGGCCTTGCGGGCGGCCTCGCGGGCGTAGACCATCTCTCGCGCCACCACCACCGCCACCGGCTGGCCGATGAACTGCACCACATCCGGTGCCAGGAAGGGGTCGTCGTGGACGATGGGGCCGCAGTTGTTCTCGCCCGGGATGTCCTGGGCGGTGAAGACGGCCACCACGCCGTGCTCGGCCAGCAGGGCAGCCTTGTCCACGCCGTTGTGGGGGCCCAGCAGCTTGCCGTGAGCCACTGGCGAGGTCACCAGGGCCGCGTACAGCGTGCCACGCAGCTCGGGGATGTCGTCGGTGAAAGTGGCCTCACCGGTGACGTGCAACACGGCAGACTCGTGCGGCAGTTCGGTGCCCGAGACCGCAGTGGACGCCGGGCGCAGGGAGTTCAGGGCTTGGGGCGCGTTCATGCCAGGGCTGCCTCTTCACGGTCGATGAAACGGAGAACCAGATTGCGGGCCACCAGCGAACGGTAGGCCCAGCTGCCACGCAGGCCGTCACGCGCCGGGAAAACGCTGGCGACCACGGCATCCACTTCGGCGGCGGTCAGGCTGGCGGCCTCACGGCCTTCCAGCAGCGCCTCCAGCGCCGGCACGCGCTGCGGCCACGGCGTGACGCCGTTGACGGCCAGGCGCACACCACGCAGCCGGCCATCCTGCACCTGGTAGCGCATGGCGGCGCACAGCGCGGAGATATCCTGGTCAAAGCGCTTGCTCACCTTGTGGGCGCGCAGTTGCTGGCCGGCGGCCGGGCGCGGCAGGTTCACCGCCTCGATGAACTCACCCGTCTGCAGCACGTTCTGCTTCATGCCGGTGTAGAAGGCATCCAGCGGCACGGTGCGGGTCTTGGCGCCCTGGCGCAGCACCAGGCTGGCATCCAGGGCCATCAGCACCGGCATGCTGTCGCCGATGGGCGAACCGTTGGCGATGTTGCCGGCCAGGGTGGCCGTGGCACGCACCGGCGGGGAGCCAAAGCGTCGCAGCACCTCGGCAAAGGCCGGCCACTCGGAAGCGACCCAGCGCATCACATCCTCCAGCGGCACGGCGGCGCCGATGCGCCAGGCAGAGGCAGAGGTCTGCACGGTCTTGAGCTCGGCCACCTGGCCCAGGTAGATCAGGTGCTCAGGACGCAGGAACTGCTTGTTGACCTTCAGACCAATCTCGGTGGAGCCCGCCACCAAGGTGGCCTCCGGGTGCTCAGCCAGCGCCTGCTGCAGCTCGGCCAGGTTGCAGGGCGAGACAAAGCTGCTGCCCTTGCGGGTGCGCACCACCGGCTGAACCACCAAGTCACCGTCAAGCGAGTAGGTGGAGGTGCTCGGCCGCTGAATTTCACGCAACAAAGGCACATCGGCGGCGTCGTCCAGCTTCAAGGCGTCCGCCCCCGCCGCCGAGGCCTGCAGCGCCGCGTCCACGATGGGCCGGTAGCCCGTGCAGCGGCACAGATTGCCCTGCAGCGCGTCGTTGACCTGGGCCCGGCTGGGCTGGGGCAGCACCTGCATCAGTCCGGTCAGGGCCATGACGATGCCCGGGGTGCAGAAGCCGCACTGGGAGCCGTGGCAACCCACCATGGCGTCTTGCACCGGGTGCAGGCTGCCGTCAGGGCGGCGCAGGCTCTCCACCGTCTTCAGGCTCTTGCCGTCCAGGGTGGGCAGCAGCTGCATGCAGGCGTTGACCGGGCGGTAGTCCACGCCCTCGCCCGCCGCGTCCAGTTCGCCCACCAGCACCACACAGGCGCCGCAATCGCCTTCGGCACAACCTTCCTTGGTGCCGGTGCGGTGCTGGTGCTCGCGCAGGAAATCGAGCACGGTGGTGGTGCGGCGCAGGCCGCGGGCCTCGACGATCTGGCCGTCGAGCACGAGGCGTACGGTGTTGGTGACCTGGGTCATGGGGTGGGATCCGCAAGGGCGCCGCCGGAGACGACCAGGGCGCGGGGAAACGACGAATGGCGCCCGAACAGGGCGCCAGCGGGGATTATCGGCGCGCCAAGCGCCGGGTGAAACGGGCACGGCCACGGGACTGCACCGGCACGCCCAGCCGCGCCCCGCCGGCCTCAGGGGCCTTTGGCGCCGGCTTCGAACCAGCGGCCCAGCAAAGCCCGCTCGTCCTCGGTGATCTGGGTGGCGTTGTTGAGCGGCATGGCGCGGGCCACCACCACCTGCTGGTGGATCTGCGCTGCATGCTGGGCGATCAAGGCTGGCGTATGCAACGCCACCCCCTTGTTGGCCAGCTCGGCGTTGTGGCAAGCCTGGCAGCGCTGAGCCACCACCGCCTGGACCTGGGCGAAGGTCGGCGCCCCGGCGGGCGCGGCGGGCACACCCAAACGCGCCCACGGCGCCGCCAGGACCAGCGCCAGCCACAGCGGCGCCACGCCGGCCACCGCCCAGCCCCAGGGCGCCGGCTGACCCTTCATGTGGGTCTTGTGGCGGGCCACAAAGAAGTGGCGGATCAACGCCCCGGCCAGCATCACCAACACCAGCAGCAACCAGTTCCAGCGGTGGCTGAACAGCATGCTGTAGTGGTTGCTGAGCATGGCCACCAGCACCGGCAGGGTGAAATAGGTGTTGTGCACGCTGCGCTGCTTGCCACGCTTGCCGTGCACCGGATCCACCGGCTGGCCAGCCATCATGGCCGCCACCACCTTGCGCTGGCCCGGGATGATCCAGAAGAACACATTGGCGCTCATGGCCGTGGCCATCATGGCGCCCACCAACAGGAAGGCGGCCCGCCCGGCAAAGAGCTGGCAAGCCAGCCAGGACGCCAGCACGATGAAGCCCAACACCAGCAGACCCACCTTGCGGTCGGCCTCCGGGCCCGCCCCGAACAGGCGGCAAATGCCGTCGTACACCAGCCAGAAGGCCACCAGGAAGCCCAAGGCGCCCGCCACCGCCCCCATGGGGCTCCAGGCGTAGACACTCTTGTCGATCAGGAAGGTGCCCGCATTGAACAGGTACAGCACCGTGAACAGCGCAAAGCCCGAGAGCCAGGTGGAATAGCTCTCCCAGTAGAACCAGTGCAGCTCGGTGTGGATCTTCTTGGGCGCCACCATGTACTTCTGCGGGTTGTAGAAGCCCCCACCATGCACCGCCCACAGCGCGCCATCCACGCCCTTTTCCAGCAGATCGGGCGATTTGGGCCGGATGAGGTGGTTGTCCAGCCACACAAAGTAGAAGGACGAGCCCACCCAGGCGATGGCGGTGATGACATGCAGCCAGCGCAGCAGCAGGTTGGCCCAGTCCAGCAGATAGGTTTCCATGGTTCAGCCCCTTGGGGCACGGCCCCGGCGGTTGGGGCGCTCACCACAGCGGGCGCTGTGAGCGTCAAAGTCACATCGGTCGCGCTGTGGCCGGATGACCCCGGCCTCTGGGCCCACGGCGACCTGTCGTTGCTCAAAAGACGGCCCGGCGACACCGGACCGGCGGCGCTCAACTGCCGCGGTAGGTGGAGTACGACCAGGGGCTGGCCAGCAGTGGCACATGGTAGTGCGCCGCCGCATCGGCCAGACCGAAGTCCAGCGGCACCTCATCGAGGAAGGGCGGCTCCGGCAGCACCACGCCGCGGGCGCGGAAATAGGCCGCCACGGCAAACACCAGGCGGTAGCGCCCGGGCTGGAAGGTCTCGCCCTCCAGCAGCGGACCGTCAGCGCGTCCATCCGCATTGAGCTGGATCTGGCGCAGGCACTGCGCCCCCCCGGGCTGCAGGCGGTACAGCGTCACCGCCATGCCGGCGGCAGGACAACCGTTCATCGTGTCAAGCACGTGGGTGGTGAGTCGGCCCATGGGCGATCCAAGCTCCGCAACGCCGCCGGCTCCCGCAGCCAGCTCCCGGACGTTCCGTCAAAGTGTATACAGTTTGGTGTACCCGACGCAACGAGGCCTTGCCGTCCCTGGAACACCGCTTGCGCGGCCCGAAAATTACTGTATACACTGAAGAACACAGCACTCCAGATTTCAGACCCATGGCCCGCCGCCCCGCCCCCGCCACCCCCATCGCCCCACTTCCCCCAGAGGGGGTGGACGGTGGCGATGGCATGGAGGGCCCCGAGGCCGCCGGCATCCGCCCGTCGGAGGCCACCACCACCGCCCGGATCGTGGCCTCGGTCACTGCGGCCATCGTCGAGCGGCGTCTGATGCCCGGCACTCGGCTGGTGGAGCAGCAGATCGCCGACATCTTCAAGGTCTCGCGCACCGTGGTGCGCCAGGCACTCAACCAGCTCAGCCGCGACCGGCTGGTGACGCTGGAACCCGCCCGTGGCGCCTTTGTGCGCGAACCCAGCGTGCAGGAGGCACGCGAGGTCTTTGAGGTGCGTGCGCTGCTGGAAAGCGCCATGGTGCGCGAGCTGTGCGGGCGCATCACCCCGTCCCAGGTCGAGCAGCTGCGCCATCACCTGGCGGACGAGGCCGAGGCTGTGCTGCGCACCGATGTGAGCGGTCGCACCCGCCTGCTGGCCGACTTCCATGTGGTGCTGGCCCGCCTGCTGGGCAACGAGACCCTGGCCGAGTTGCTGGGCGACCTGCTGTCGCGCTCTCAGCTGATTTCGTTGATGTACCAGTCCTCGCACTCGGCCGAGCACTCCCAGGCCGAGCATGTGGCCATCGTGGACGCCCTGGCCCGGGGCGACGCCGAGGCCGCCGTGGCGCTGATGACCGCGCACCTGGGCAATGTGGAGCGCAACCTGCGCCTGCAGCCCCGCATCCATGACCTGCAGCAATTGCTGCAGCCTGATACCAACGGAGCCTTGCCATGACCGAGCCTGCCTCTGGCGACGTGCGCTACCCGCGTGACCTGCGCGGCCACGGCCGCCACCCGCCTCATGCCCGCTGGCCCGGAAACGCCCGGGTGGCGGTGCAGTTCGTGCTGAACTACGAGGAAGGCGGCGAGAACTCGGTGCTGCACGGCGATGCCGGCAGCGAACAGTTCCTCTCCGAGATGTTCAACCCCGCCGCCTACCCGGCCCGCCACCTCAGCATGGAGGGCATCTACGAATACGGTTCCCGCGTGGGGGTGTGGCGCCTGCTGCGCGAGTTTGAGAAGCGCGGCCTGCCGCTCACGGTGTTCGGGGTCAGCATGGCGCTGGCCCGCTGCCCGGAGGTCACAGCCGCCTTCATCGAGCTGGAGCACGAGATCGCCTGCCACGGCTGGCGCTGGATCCACTACCAGAACACCGACCCGGCCACCGAGCGTGCCCACATGGACCAGGGCATGGCCATCCTGAGGCAGCTGGCCGGCGCGGCAGACCCCCACCGCCGCCTGCACGGCGCGGGCTGGTACACCGGTCGCGACAGCCCCAACACCCGTCGCCTGGTGGCCGACTACGGTGGCTTTGAGTACGACAGCGACTACTACGGCGACGACCTGCCCTTCTGGCTGCAGGTGAAAAAGACCGACGGCAGCCTGGCCCCGCACCTGGTGGTGCCCTACACCCTGGACTGCAACGACATGCGCTTTGCGCTACCCCAGGGTTTCAGCCACGGCGACGAATTCTTCGAGTACCTGCGTGACACCTTTGACGTACTCTATGCCGAAGGCGACGAACGCCCGGCGATGATGAGCGTGGGCATGCACTGCCGCCTGCTGGGCCGCCCGGGCCGCATGCGGGCGCTGCAGCGCTTTCTGGACCACCTCGAAGCCCACAGCCGGGTCTGGGTGGCGCGCCGCGTGGACATCGCCCGCCACTGGAAAGCCACCCACCCCTTCCGCCCCGACACCGCCTTCGTGTGGGAATGAGCCGCCCGACCATGCCGCCTGCCCTGCCCACCGCCCCGCCTGCCGCCCTCCCCCCGGGTCTGCCGCCGCTCCCCGACCTGAGCGCCTTGAACGCCGCCGACCTTGCCGGCTTCGTACAGCAGCTGGCCGGCATCTACGAGCACTCTCCCTGGATCGCCGAGCGGGCCTGGGCACAGCGCCCGACCGGCGGCTACAGCAGCCTGGCCGCGCTGAAGGTGGCCCTGGCCGCGGTGGTGCGCGAAGCCTCTGAAGCCGAACAACTCGGCCTGATCCGCGCCCACCCGGAGCTGGCGGGCAAGGCCATGGTGGCACGCACGCTCACCGCTGAAAGCACAAACGAGCAGACCACCTCGGGCTTGACGCATTGCAGCCCGGAAGAGTTCGCCACGCTGCAACGGCTCAACGCCGACTACAACGCCCGTTTCGGCTGGCCCTTCATCCTGGCGGTGCGCGGCCCGCGTGGCGACGGCCTGACCCGCCAGCAGATCATCGATACCTTCGCCCGCCGCCTGGGCGGCACGCCAGCGTTTGAGCGCGCCGAGTGCCTGCGCAACATCCACCGCATCGCCGAGATCCGGCTGAACGACCGTTTCGGCTTTGACCCGGTGCTGGGCCGCCAGGTCTGGGACTGCGCCGAGCGCCTGGCCCGCCGCCCCGACGGCCGCTGGGTGTCCGACCCCGGCTTTGCCGAGGCCGGTCAACTCACCGTGACCTACGGCACCGCCGCCCACCAGGCCTGCCAGCAGCAATTGCTGCTGTGGATGCACGAATGCGGCTTTGACGAGGTGCGCATCGACGCCGTGGGCAATGTGGTGGGTCTGTACCGGGGCGAGGACCCCACCGCCCCGCGCCTGCTCACCGGCAGCCATTTCGACACCGTGCGCAACGGTGGCCGATACGACGGCCGACTGGGCATCTTTGTGCCCCTGGTGGCCGTGCGGGCCCTGTGGCAGGCCGGGCGCCGCCTGCCTTTCGACCTCGAGGTGGTGGCTTTTGCAGAAGAAGAAGGCCAGCGCTTTGCCGCCACCTTCCTGGGCTCCAGCGCGCTCACCGGCCAGTTCAACCCCGCCTGGCTGACGCAGACCGACGCCCAGGGCATCCCCCTGGCGCAGGCCATGCGCGAGGTTGGTCTGCCCGGCACGATGGCCGCCATCGCCGCCGAAGCCCGCGACCCGACCCGGTACCGGGGCTTTGTCGAGGTGCACATCGAGCAGGGCCCGGTACTCAACCAGCTGGACCTGCCGCTGGGCGTGGTCAGTGCCATCAACGGCAGCCGCCGCTTCACCGGCGAGGTGCTGGGCACCGCCTGCCACGCCGGCACCACGCCCATGGACCGCCGCCACGACGCCGCCCTGGCTGTGGCCGAACTGGCCCTGGCCGTGGAAGCCCGCGCCCGCCGCACCCCCGAGGCCGTGGGCACCGTGGGCATCCTGGAGGTGCCCGGCGGCTCCATCAACGTGGTACCGGGCCGCTGCCGCTTCAGTCTGGACCTGCGCGCACCCCAAAACAGTGCAAGAGACGCCATGGTGGACGAGGCCATGGCCCAGTTACGCACCATTTGCGAGCGTCGCGGGGTGTCTTTCCAGCTCACCGAGACGATGTCCGCCGCCGCCGCGCCCAGCGATGGTGCGCTGCAGGCCCATTGGGCCGCCGCGGTGCAGGCCTTGGGCCTGCCGGCCTTCACCCTGCCCAGCGGCGCCGGCCATGACGCGATGAAGCTGCATGAGGTGATGCCGCAGGCCATGCTGTTTGTGCGCGGTGGCAACGCCGGCATCAGCCATAACCCGCTGGAGACCGTCACCGCCGACGACGGCGACCTCGCGGTGCGCGCCTTCCTGCAACTGCTGGCACGGCTGGCGACGTCCTGAACAGGAGATCCGATGAACGACCCGCAAAGCTCCGCCGCCCCCGACCGTCTGGCCGTGCTGGACCGCTGGATCGCCGACCATTTCGATGAGGAGGTGGAGTTTCTGCGCACTTTGGTGCGCAAGCCCACCGACACCCCGCCAGGGGACAACGCCCCCCACGCTGCGCTCACCGCGGTGCTGCTGCGCGACTTGCAGCTGCCGGTGCAGAAGGTGCCGGTGCCCGCCGAACGGGTGCAGGCCCAGGGCATGGAATCGATCACCAACCTGATCGTGCGTCACACCTTCGGCGAGGGCGGCCCCACCATCGCACTCAACGCCCATGGTGATGTGGTCCCCCCGGGCGAGGGCTGGACCCGCAGCCCCTACGGCGCCGACGTGGTCGACGGCAAGCTCTACGGCCGCGCCGCGGCCGTGAGCAAGAGCGATTTCGCCACCTACACCTACGCGCTGCTGGCGCTCAAGGCCTCGGGCCTGCCGCTGCAGGGCACGGTGGAACTGCATTTCACCTACGACGAGGAATTTGGCGGTGAACTCGGCCCGGGCTGGCTGCTGCAGCAGGGCCTGACCCAACCGGACCTGCTGATTGCCGCCGGCTTCAGCTACCAGGTGGTCACTGCCCACAACGGTTGCCTGCAACTGGAGGTGACCCTTACCGGCAAGTCCTCCCACGCGGCCTACCCGGACACCGGCGTGGACGCGCTGCAAGCGGCCAACAAGCTGCTGACCGCCCTCTACGCCCACAACGACGTGCTGCGCCAGCGGCGTTCGGCGGTGCCGGGCATCACCCATCCCTACCTGAACGTGGGTTGGATCCAGGGGGGCACCAACACCAACGTGGTCCCGGGCAAGGTCATCCTCAAGATGGACCGCCGCATGATTCCCGAAGAGGACGCCGCGCAGGTGGAGGAAGAGCTCAGCGGCTTGATCGGCGCCACCATGGCCCGGTGTGACGGCGTGCGCTGCAAGGTGCGCCGCCTGCTGCTGGCCCACGCCCTCAAGCCCCTGCCCGGTCATGAGGTCCTGGCCCAGGCGCTGCAGCGCCATGGCGAGCAGGTCTTTGGCGAGCCTATCCCCACCTCCGGCACCCCGCTCTACACCGATGTGCGCCTGTACGGTGCCGCCGGCGTGCCCGCCGTCATTTACGGTGCCGGCCCGCGCACGGTGCTGGAGAGCAATGCCAAGCGCGCCGACGAGCACCTGGTGCTGGACGACCTGCAAGGCGCCACCCGGGTGGTGGCCCGTGCCTTGGCCGACTTGCTGCAACCTGCGACACCCGCTTGAGGCGTTCCGCCGATCCTCCTCAGCAGGACCACAAGCACACTTCTTGCTGACACCCTCTCACCTCACCGGGTGTCCCCCGCGCCACCCCACCGCCCCACGGAGATCCCATGACCTTGAACTCGCTCGCCTCCCTCACCCGCCGCAGCCTGCTGGCTGGCGCCGCTGCCGTCGCCACCCTGAGCGGCGCCTCTGGCGCCTGGGCGCAGGAGACCGCCGTCAAGTTCCAGCTGGACTGGCGCTTCGAGGGCCCCAGCGCCTTCTTCCTGCTGCCGGTGGCCAAGGGCCATTTCCAGGCGGAGAAGCTCAATGTGACGGTGGACGCGGGCAACGGTTCGGGCAACGCCGTCAACCGCGTGGCCTCGGGCACCTATGACATGGGCTTCGCCGACCTGGCCGCGCTCATGGAATTCCATGCCAACAACCCCACCGCCCCCAACAAGCCGGTGGCGGTGATGATGGTCTACAACAACACCCCGGCGGCCGTGCTGGCCCTCAAGAAGAGCGGCATCACCAAGCCGGCCGACCTGGCAGGTAAGAAGCTGGGGGCACCGGTGTTTGACGCCGGCCGCCGCGCCTGGCCCATCTTTGACAAGGCCAACAAGGTGGGCAAGGTGGACTGGGTCAGCATGGACCCGCCGCTGCGCGAGACCATGCTGGTCAAGGGCGACGTGGACGCCATCACCGGCTTCACCTTCACCTCGCTGCTCAACCTGGAAGCCCGGGGCGTCAAGGCCGAGGACGTGAGCATCCTCCCCTACCCGGCTTTCGGCGTGAAGCTCTACGGCAACGCCATCATCGCCAGCGAGGAGTTCATCAAGAAGAACCCGGAGGCGGTCAAGGCCTTCCTGCGCGCCTTCACCAAGGGCGCCAAGGAGGTGATGGCCGACCCCAAGGCCGCCATCGCCATCGTCAAGGCCCGCGACGGCATCATCAACGCCGAGCTGGAGGAGCGTCGCCTGCGCCTGGCCATCGACACCGCCGTGGCCACCCCGGATGCCCGCACCGAAACCTTCGGGGCCATCCACGGCCCGCGCCTGGCCCTGATGGGCGCGCAGGTCTCCGACGCCTTCGCCACCAAGAGCCGGGTGGAGGTGAACAACGTCTGGACCGACAAGTTCCTGCCCGGTGCCGCCGAACGCGCCATCCTGCCGGCCCCCGCCGCGCCGGCCACCCCGGCCAAGCCCGCCAAGAAGTAAGCCCGCTGCAGTCTGCGGGGCCGGCTCGGCCGGCCCCCTCCCGGAGTCCTCGATGAGTTTTGTCGATTTCCGCAACGTCTGGCTCGCCTACAACGACGAGCTGCTGGCCCAGGGCCACTTCGCCGTGGAGGACATCAACCTCCAGGTGCAGGAAGGGGAGTTCATCGCCATCGTCGGCCCCTCGGGCTGCGGCAAGAGCACCTTCATGAAGCTGGCCACCGGCCTGAAGCGGCCCAGCAAGGGCACGGTGGAGATCGGCGGCCAGGAAGTCACCGGCCCGCTCAAGATCACCGGCATGGCCTTCCAGGCACCCAGCCTGCTGCCCTGGCGCACCACGGTGCAAAACGTGATGCTGCCGCTGGAGATCGTCGAGCCCTACCGCTCCAGCTTCAAGCAGAAGAAGGCCGAGTACGAGGCCAAGGCCCGCAAGCTGCTGCAAAGCGTCGGGCTGGGCGGCTTCGAGGACAAGTTTCCCTGGCAGCTCTCCGGCGGCATGCAGCAGCGCGCCAGCATCTGCCGCGCGCTCATTCACGAGCCCAAGATGCTGCTGCTGGATGAGCCCTTCGGCGCCCTGGACGCCTTCACCCGTGAAGAGCTGTGGTGCGCCCTGCGCGACCTGCAGGCCGCCCAGAAATTCAACGTCATCCTGGTGACGCACGACCTGCGCGAGAGCGTGTTCCTGGCCGACACGGTGTACGTCATGAGCAAGAGCCCCGGCCGCTTCGTGGTGCGCCGCGAAATCGACCTGCCCCGCCCGCGTGACCTGGAAGTAACCTACACGCCCCAGTTCACCGACATCGTCCATGAATTGCGCGGCCACATCGGCGCCATGCGCAAGACCGGCGTGGAGCTGGCCCAATGAGCACCGAAGCCCAACGCCGCAAGCGGCTCGAAGCCGCCTCGCCCTGGGTCCTGCTGGTCCTCACCCTGCTCGTCTGGCAGGGCCTGTGCAGCGCCTTCAACGTCAGCGAGTTCGTTTTTCCCAGTCCGCTGCGCATCTGGGAGCAGCTGCTGGAGTTCAAGGGCGAGATCGCCAAGCACGCCTGGCGCACCTTCTGGGTGACGATGGCCGGCTTCGGCATCGCCATCGTCGTGGGGGTGCTGCTGGGTTTCCTCATCGGCTCCAGCCGCCTGGCCTACGCCGCCATCTACCCGCTGATGACCGGCTTCAACGCCCTGCCCAAGGCCGCCTTCGTGCCCATCCTGGTGGTGTGGTTCGGCATCGGCGTGGGCCCGGCGGTGCTCACCGCCTTCCTGATCAGCTTCTTCCCCATCACCGTCAACATCGCCACCGGCCTGGCCACCCTGGAGCCGGAGCTGGAGGACGTGCTGCGCGTGCTGGGTGCCCGGCGCTGGGATGTGCTCATCAAGGTGGGACTGCCGCGCTCCATGCCCTACTTCTTCGGCTCGCTGAAGGTGGCCATCACCCTGGCTTTCGTCGGCACCACCGTGTCGGAGATGACCGCCAGCAATGAGGGCATCGGCTACCTGCTGGTCAGTGCCGGCAGCGCCATGCAAATGGGCCTGGCTTTTGCCGGCCTGGTGGTGGTGGGGGCCATGGCCATGGGCATGTACGAGTTCTTCTCGGTGCTGGAAAAGCGCATGACCGGCTGGGCCCACCGAGGCTCGCAGGCGCACTGAGCGGCGCCCCGCCAACGGGGCCTGCCGGGCGGCCTGCGGGCCGCCCTTTCATTTGTCTTCCACCAAGGTCCGCACCATGGGCTGGCATGGCCACCTGCACTTGAACTACCGCCGCGACGGCGACCGCACCACCGCGCTGGACCGCCACGACGGCCCGCTGCGCGTGCTGCAACGCCTCTACCCCGAGGGCGAGGGCATCTGCCACCATGTGTTGGTTCACCCGCCTGGCGGCATCGTCGGCGGCGATGAGCTGGATGTCCACATCCAGCAGGCTGAAGGCACCCACGCCCTCATCACCACCCCCAGCGCCACGCGCTTCTACCGCAGTGCCGGTGACTTTGCGGTGCAGCGGGTGCAGGCCCGACTGGCTGACGGCGCGAGGCTGGAGTGGCTGCCGCTGGAGACCATCGCCTACCGGGGCTGCCTGGCCCGCAACGAGCAGCGCTTTGAGTTGGCGCCGCAAGCACAGATGATCGGCTGGGACCTGCTGGCCCTGGGTCTGCCCGCCGCCGGCGAAGCCTTCGAGCGGGGCGAGGTGCAGCAGCGCATTGAGCTGCCGGGCCTGTGGCTGGAACAGGGCCGGCTGGCCGCCGAGGACACCCTGCTGCTGGACAGCCCGCTGGGCCTGGCCGGCCACCGGGTCCTGGGCACCTTGTGGCTGGCCAGCGGCAGCGCCTGGCCCCGCGCCCAGCGGCAGGACTGGTTGGACGCACTGCGCGAGCGCATCCACACCAGCCCGCTGGCCGCCACCTGCGGCGCCACCAGCCCCGACGAGCGGCTGCTGGTGGTGCGGGCGCTGGCCCCCCGCGTCGAGCCGCTGCTCCAGCTCTGGCGCGAGCTGCGCGGCCTGCTGCGCGAGCGCGCCTGGGGCCTGCCCCCGGTGGCACCGCGCATCTGGGCCCTGTAGCCGCAACCCCCACCTCAGGCGCCGCGCACCGGCACGGCCCCGGTCGGCGCACGGCGCCAGGGTTGGTGCAGCACCAGGTACGCGGCCGCACCGAACACCAGCCCCCAGAACGCCGCCCCCAGCCCCAACAGGCTCATGCCCGAAGCGGTGACCAGGAAGGTGATGACACTGGCCTCCAGGTGGGGCGTGTCCTGCACCATCCCCACCAGACCGGTGGTGAAGGCGCCCATCAGCGCCAGCCCGGCCAGCGCCGCGATCAACTCGCGCGGCAGCGAGGCAAACACCAGTGCCAGGGCGCCACCAAAGGTGCCGATCACCACATAGACCAGGCCGCAGACGATGCCGGCCACGTACCGCCGGTCGGCCTGTTCATGGGCCTCACGCCCGGTGCAGATGGCGGCGGTGATGGCCGCCAGGTTCACGCCGTGCGACCCCCAGGGCGCCAGCAGCAGCGAGGTCAGCCCCGTCACGCTGACGATGCGGCCGGCCGGCACCGCATAGCCGGCCGTGCGCAGCACCGCCATGCCCGGCACGTACTGGCCGGTCAGGGTCACCAGCGCCAGTGGCAGGCCCAGGCCCAGGACCGCATGCCAGGACCACTCAGGCGTCACCCACACCGGCCGCACCACCTGCAGGCTGACCTGCGCCAGCTGGGTCTGGCCGGCGGCCATGGCCAGGGCGATGCCCACCACCATCACCGCTGCAATGGCGTACCGAGGCTTGAGCCGGCGCAGGCCCAGGAACGTGGCCACCATGGCCAGCACCAAGGCCGGGCTGGCCTGCACCGACGCGAACACCTCGGTGCCAAAACGCAGCAGGATGCCCGCCAGCAGCGCCGCGGCCATGCCCTTGGGCAGACGCCCGATCAGCCGGTCGAACAGGCCCGAGGCCCCCACCGCCGTGATGGCCAGCGCGCTGACCAGGTAGGCGGCCACGGCCTGGGGCAGGGTCAGCCCCGGCAGCATGCCCACCAACAGCGCGGCACCGGGCGTGGACCACGCGGTGATCACCGGGGTCCTGAGCCGCCAGCTCAGCCACAGGCCGCTCAGGCCGCTGCCCACCGAGATGGCCCAGATCCACGAAGCGGTGTGCGCCGCGTCCAGGTGCGCCAGGTCCGCCGCCTTGAACACGATGACCAGCGGGCCGGCGTAGGAGATGAGGACGGCCAGAAAGCCGGCCACCGCGGCCGGCAGCGAGGCGTCTTGGCGCAACTGCGCCAGGGAAGGTGGGTTCATGGGCGGGCTCCTGAAGAGATAGCGGCACTTGAATGGATTCAATAGATTCAATTTACACCCATTCAATCCACTTTTACCAGCCCCTTCGTCATGACGGGCCACCGCCGCGGCCTCCCCCGCAGGTCGTGGGGTGTCGCCCTAGAATTGCACCGATTCAATTCAGGCAAAACACCATGTGGCAACCCCAGCTGCCCGCCGAAGAAGGCCCCCTGTATGAGCGCATCGCCCAGGCCCTGGCGCAGGACATCCAGGCGGGCAGGCTGCAGGCCGGCCAACGCCTGCCCACGCTCAAGGCACTGGCAGCGCTGTTGGGCGTGACACCGGGCACGGTGAGCCGCGCCTACGAGCTGGCGCACCGCCGCGGCCTGGTGTCCGGAGAGGTGGGGCGCGGCACCTTTGTGCTGCCCCTGACCGCCGGCGACGCCGCACCGGTGGTCACACCGCCCGCCCCCACCAGCCCGACCGTGCCCGGGATGCAGCCGGCCGCGGCCGAGGCGGGGGGCGAGGCCCTGGACCTGTCCATCGTCAAGCCGTACCTGCCGCTGCAGGAGCCGGTGTTGCGTCAGGCCCTGGCGGAGCTGGCCCGCGCCGCCAGCCTGCCCGAAATGCTGGACTACACCCGGGACGGCGGCCTGCCCTCCCACCGCCAGGCGGGGGCGCAATGGTTGCGTGCCGCCGGCCTGGACGCACAAGCCGACCAGATCATCCTGACCGCCGGCGCCCAGCACGGCCTGTGGGTCGCCGTGCAGGCGCTGACCCGCCCGGGCGAGCTGGTGGCCTGCGAGGCGCTGTGTTATCCCGGTGTGGCCTCGGTGGTGCTGGGCTTGGGCCGGCGCCTGCAGGGCATCGCCATGGACGAGGAAGGGCTGCAGGTGGAGGCCCTGCGGGCGCAATGCCGACGCGAGCGCCCGGCCCTGGTCATCTGCATCGCCAATGTGCAGAACCCCACCACCGCAGTGATGTCTGCGGCCCGCCGGGCGGAACTGGCCGCTCTGGCCCGCGAACAGGACCTGCGCCTGCTGGACGATGACCTCTACGGTTTCTTGGTACCCGGCGTGGCCCCGCCACTGGCGCAACTGGCGCCGGAGCGCACGGTCTACCTGACCAGCCTGTCCAAGTCGGTGCTGCCCACGGTGCGGCTGGGCTACTTGCACGCCCCGCCGGCCTGGCTCGGCCCCCTCACCGCAGCGGTGCGTTCCACGGTCTGGATGGTGTCGCCCCTGGCGGCGCAGGTGGCCACCCTGCTCATCCAGCGCGGTCAGGCCTGGGCACTGAGCCAGGCCCAGCGGGAGGAGGCGCGGGCGCGCCAGCAACTGGCGGCCGACGTGCTGCAGGGCCTGCGCTGGCGCAGCGCCCCCACCAGCTTCCACCTGTGGCTGGAACTGCCGGGCCAATGGCGCAGCGGCGAGCAGTTTGCAGCCCTGGCCCGCAGCCACCAGATCGCCGTGGCCGCCGGGGATGCCTTTGCCACCGACCGGGACGGCCTGGGCCGGCAGCACGTGCGCCTGTGCCTGATGCCCCCCAGCCGCGAGCGCCTGGCCTTTGTGCTGGACAAGCTGGCGGGACTGGCCCGCACCCCGCAGCCGGGCTGGCTATGACGGGAGGAGCCAGTCTCTGAAGACGGCGGGGCTTCCCCCCTCACCTCGGGAAAACGCGCAGAGACCGGGCCCGGGACACTGGCCCCTGGCCGTGGAGGGCGCCCTGCGTGGGCGCATGCGGCCTGCCCAACGCTGGAGAAACCCAAGATGCTGCGTGCTTTCCTGGCCCCCGCCCTGGGGCTTTTGCAATCCTGGCGACTCAGGACCAAGCTCAGCCTGATGGGGGGGCTGGTCTGTGTGCCCCTGGTGTGGCTGGCCCAGCTGGCCATCCTGGAACTGCGTGAGCAGCGGCAGGTCACCGCGCAAGAGGCCGAAGGCGCCCAGGTGGTCAACGCCCTGATAGACGTGGCGGTACAGCTGCAGACCCGGCGCGGCCAGGCCAACATGCTGCTGTCAGGCAAGGCGGACGTGGCCGGCCCCCTGCAGGCCACCCAGGCCCGACTGGCTGAGACGGTGCGCCAGGCCGACGCGCTGCTGGGCCGCCACCCGGAATGGGGTGCCCAGGCCCAGTGGGCCCCCATCCGCCAGCAGCTGGAGGCCTGGACGCAAGGCCTGCCGCAGGGCGACCAGGCCCAGCTGTTCCGCCAGCACACCGCCCAGGTGGCTGCGCTGCGCGGCCTGGTGCGGCGGGTGGGTGAAGACTCCAAGCTGCTCTTCGACCCCGAGGCCGCCACCTTCTTCCTGATGGACCTGATGGTCGAGCACGCCCTGGACTGGACCGAGCAGATCGGTCTGCTGCGGGGCCAGGGCGCCGGCCTGCTGACCAAGGGCCAGGCCGAACCTCAGGAGCTGGCCGCCCTGATGGGCCGGCTGGGCGCGCTGGAGCAGCGCAGCGCCGACGTGCTGGCCCGCCTGGAATCGCTGGAGCGCTTCGGCGAGCCCCGGCCTGAGGGTGCCGCCGGCGCCCTGGCCGGCAGTCAGCGCTTTGCCGCCCTGGTGCGCGAGAGCTTCCCCCAAGGCCAGGCGCAAGGTGACGCCGCCGCCTACTTCAAGGCCGGCACCGACGCCATCGCCGGCGTGGTGGCCTTCAACCAGCAAACCGGACAGCGCCTGAACACGCTGCTGCAGGCGCGGCTGGACCACCTCAACCGCGCCACCTGGGGCGCCACGGCGCTGAGCCTGGCGGCGATCGGACTGATCGCGTACCTGGGCGCCGCACTCTACCTGGGGCTGACCGCCGGCTTTGCGCGCCTGGAAGCCAGCAGCCGCGCCGGCGCCGAGGGCGACCTGACCGTACGCGCCCACCTGCCCGGCCAGGACGACCTGGCGCAAGTGGGCCAGGCCCTGGACCACATGGCCGAGCGCCTGACGGCGCTGGTGCGCCGCATCCGCGACCACGCCCAGGACGTGACCCAGACCGGCGACACCATGGCCCAGCAGAGCCTGGACCTCTCCGACCGGGCCAGCCAGCAGGCCGCCAGCGTGGAGGAATGCGCCGCCTCGCTGGAGGAGGTGTCGCAGACCGTGCGCAGCACCGCCGACAACGTGCAGCGGGTGCACCAGACTTTCAGCGCCACGCGGCGCGACGGCGACGAAAGCCACCAGCGCATGCTGGCCGCGGTGCAGACGGTGGAAGGCATGGCCCAGACCAGCCGGCAGGTGGCCGACATCGTGGGCGTGATCGACGGCATCGCCTTCCAGACCAACATCCTGGCGCTCAATGCGGCGGTGGAGGCCGCGCGGGCCGGCGAATCCGGCCGGGGCTTTGCCGTGGTGGCCGGGGAGGTCCGGACCCTGGCCCAGCGCAGCGCCCAGGCCGCCGGAGAAATCCGCAGCCTGATCCAGGCCTCGGTGGAACAGGTCGAACGCGGCGTGGCCGCCATCCACTCGGCGCGCGACAGCGTCAGCCACATGATCGAGAACATCGATGGCGTGAGCGCGACGGTGGCCGAGGTGGCCGACGCCACCCGCCAGCAGACCGATGCCCTGAGCCAGGTGGCCGAGGCGATACGCCTGATCGACCAGGCCACCCAGGCCAACGCGGCCTCAGCCGAGCAGGCCTCCAGCGCCGCGGGCAGCCTGCGTCAGCAGGCGCAGGGCCTCTCGGGCCTGGTGGCCCAACTCCGGGTCGAGGCCTGAAGGGGGCCGCTCAGCCCCGGGCCCACCAGTCCAGCACGCCCTGCCCGGCCACCCGGCCACTGGCCATCACGGCGGTCAGCAGGTAGCCGCCCGTGGGCGCCTCCCAGTCCAGCATCTCGCCGGCGCAGAACACACCGGGACGGCCCTGCAGCATCAGGCCGGCGTCCAGCGATTCCAGGCGCACGCCGCCGGCGGTGCTGATGGCCTCCTCCAGCGGTCGCGGGGCGCGGAAGACCAGTGGCAGGGCCTTGATGCGGCCCGCCAGTCCCTCAGGCTGGGCAGCCAGCGCATGCCACGCGGCGGCCTCCAGACCCTCCCGCAGCAGCGCAGCCTTGGCCCCGGAGAGACCCACGGTCTCCTTGAGGTGGTTGGGCAGCGAGCGGCTGCCGCGCCCGCGGGCCAAGGCGGTGCGCACCGCATGGGGCGTCAAGTGCGGCAGGAGGTCCAGATGGGCCACCGCCTGGCCGTCGGCCTCGATGGCGTCACGCAGCGCCGCGCTGGCGGCATAGACCAGGTTGCCCTCCAGGCCGGTGGCGGTCAGCACCGCCTCACCCAGGCGGTCGAAGTGGCGGCCCCCGGCCGCGCTGAACACCAGGCGCACATTCTTGAGCGGCGTGCCGGCATGCCGGCTGGCCAGGTACTCGCTCCAGCCCAGGTCAAAGCCGCAGTTGGCCGGACGCAAGGGCGCCACCGGCACCGCCTGCGCCTGCAGGGGCGCCACCCAGGCGCCGTCCGAACCCAGCCGTGCCCAGCTGGCGCCGCCCAGCGCCAGCACCACCGCATCGGCCTGGGCCACCACCGCGCCCGCAGGGGCCGTGAAGCTGGGACAGCGGGGCCCGGCCCCCTCGCCCAGGCCATCCCCTTGCCAGCGGTGGCGCATATGGAAACGCACCCCCTGGGCGCGCAGCCGCTGCAGCCAGGCCCGCAGCAGCGGGGCGGCCTTCATCTCGGCCGGAAACACCTTGCCCGAGCTGCCCACGAAAGTGCCGATGCCCAAGCCGGCCGCCCAGTCGCGCAGGCCTTGGGGGCCCAGCACCTGCAGCCAAGCGGCCACCTGGGGCGCCCGCTCACCATAGCGGGCGATGAAGTCGGCCAGGGGCTCGGCATGGGTCAGGTTGAGCCCCCCCTTGCCGGCCAGCAGGAACTTGCGGCCCACCGATGGCATGGCGTCATAGACCTCCACCCGGGCCCCAGCCGCCGCCAGCGCCTCGGCGGCCATCAGGCCGGCCGGACCAGCCCCGATGACCACCGCCCGGCGGCCGGCGCCGCCAGCGCTCAGGCCAGCGCCCGCCAGGGGCGCGTGGACCGGCGGCAGGCGTCCAGCAGACGCTGCCCCCAGGTCAGCAGCGGGATCGGGAATGGACGGCGGAGTGGCGTGGGGTACGGGCATGAGGGCGCGCAGTCTACGGCACCCGCCCCTTCGGGGGCCAGCCACCAGCGCACGCAGGCCCCGGGCGCCCCGCGGCGCGGGTCCGATTCCACCAGCACCCCCCGCAGGTCAGCCGGCAGCGCCAGCGGCTGCCCGGCCTCCAGCAGGTGGTCCCGCCACTGGCCGGGCCAGGTCACCCACACCGTACCGCGAACCACCGTCAAACCGTGCAGGACACCCCCCTCCAGCACGGCGGGCAGCTGGGCCGGTCGGCAGGGTTGCCCAGGACGCAGGGTCCAGTCCGCGCCAGCCTGCGGGGCCGGGAGCGGGGCGGCGGGGTGGCCCAGCCTGGCGGACAGGGTCGAGGGGACAGGGGCGACTTGAGGGCGGGCAGACATGGGCGTTTCTCCTTTCAGCGCCGCAGGCCAGGCGGGCCTGTCGGCGACGGTCCGGCCATCGTGCCCAAGGCGCCGGCCTGCGCCCAGCCACAGACGGGCCCGCTGCAGGCACCACAGGCACCGGCGCTCCCCGGCTGTACTGGCCGTCAGCCCGGGTTTCTGTACTGACCTGCCGCACCAGGGCATGCGCACAATCCCCCCACCATGGTCCCCGTCGTGTCACGCCCGCCTTGCCCCACCCCCGTGCCGGAAGCCGCCGCCGGTGAAGAACCGGCTGCCCCCCTCTACCGCCAGCTGGCGCAGCGCCTGGGTGCCCTGGTGGCCAGCGGTGCCCTGCGCCGCGGCGACCGCCTGCCCTCGGTGCGCGAAATGGCCCGCCAGCAGGGCCTGGCCCAGACCACGGTGCTGCAGGCCTACCGCACGCTGGAGGATGAGCGGCTCATCGAGGCCCGCCCGCGCTCGGGCTTCTTTGTCGCGGCCAGCGCGGTGCGACCTCGTCCGGGTGCCCGCCGGCCCAGCCTGGCCGTACCCGAGCAGACCCAGCCTCCGGCCAGCCCCGCGCCGGTGGACATCAGCACCCTGGTGGAGCGCACGCTGGAAGCTGCCCGGGACCCGGACTTCATCAGCTTCGGCGCTGCCTGCCCGGGCGGCGACCTGTTCCCTCCCGAGCGCATGCGCAAGGCCATGGGCCGCGCGCTGCAGCGGCAGCAGGCCTCGATGAGCCGCTACCCCTTTGCCCCAGGCATCCGCCCCCTGCGGGAGGTGGTGGCCCGGCGGGCCTTGGGCTACGGCTGCACCCTGGATCCCGAGCGCATCGTCATCACCAACGGTGCCCTGGAATCCATCAGCCTGTGCCTGCAGGCCGTGACCCGGCCCGGCGACACCGTCGCCCTGGAGTCGCCCACCTACTTCGGCCTGCTGCAGATCCTGGAGAGCCTGCACCTGAAGGCGCTGGAGATCCCCACCCACCCGCGCACCGGCTTGTCGCTGCCCGCGCTGGAGCTGGCCTTGCAGACCCAGCCGGTCAAGGCCCTGCTGGCGGTGCCCACCCTGAGCAACCCCCTGGGCGCGGTGATGCCGCTGGCGCAGCGCAAGGCGCTCGCCCGCCTGCTGCGCACCCACCGGCTGCCCATGATCGAGGACCTGATCTACAACGACCTGTGCCCCCGGGCCGAGGCCCGGCGCGCAGTGCGCAGCTTTGACCCCGAGGGTTGGGTGATGCTGGCCAGCTCCTACTCCAAGACCCTGGCCCCGGGCCTGCGCCTGGGCTGGGTGGAGGGCGGGCGCTGGGCTGCGCAGGTGCAACGCCTGAAGGCCGCGCTGAGCGGCGGCCACACCGAGCTGCTGGAATGGGCCATGGCCGACCTGCTGGAGCAGGTGCACCACGAACCCGCCCTGCGCCAGCTGCGCAGCCAGGTGGCGCAGCGCATGGACTTGGCCCGCCGCCTGGTGGCCAGCAGCTTTCCGGCCGGCACCCGGGTCACGTCCCCGGAAGGCGGCTTCATCCTGTGGGTCGAGTTGCCCGGCGGGCTGCCCGCCCTGGAGCTGCACGAGGCCGCGCTGCGCGAGCGCATCTGCATCGCCCCGGGCGCGATGTTCAGCAGCAGCTCCCGCTACGACCATTGCCTGAGGCTGGGGCTGGGCCGCGGCTGGGGCCCGGCCGAGCAGCAGGCCCTGCAGCGGGTGGGTCAGTTGGCGCAAGCCCTGCTGGCCGCCCGCCCACGCCTGGCCGCCTGAGCCCGCGGCCCGCCGCCACCCAGCACCACGGGGCGGGTGGACTGCCTATCATCGCGCCACTGTGCGCTCCCCTGCCCCACCTGTCTGCCCCGCCCCGTCCGCCTCTGGCCCGAGCGCCGAGGGCCTGGCCCGCCTGCCCGCCCTGGGCCCCGCGTTGGGGGCCACCGCCGCCTGCGTGCGCCGCCTGGGGGTGGTCCGGGCCACCCTGGCCCTGGCGGCACTCAGCAGCCTGGTCTCGGTGGTGCTGACCTGGGTCGTGCTGCGCCTGCAGGGCCACGAGCAGATGGGCACGGCCTTCTGGCTGTCGCTGGGCGTGCCCTTGCCGCTGTGCCTGGGGCTGGGCGGCTGGACCCTGCATCTGGTGGCCGCCCTGGACCAGGCGCACCAGACCCTGCGCCGCCTGGCGCTGCACGATCCGCTGACCGGCCTGCCCAACCGGCGGGCCTTCATCCACCGCACCGAGCAGGCCCTGGCCCAGCAACGGCAGGCCACCCTGACCCACGAGGACCTGCCCCTGAGCCTGGCCCTGCTGGACCTGGACCACTTCAAGGCGGTCAATGACCGCCATGGCCATGCGGTGGGCGATGCGGTGCTGCACGAGGTGGGCCAGCGCCTGCAAGCCCAGCTGCAAGGTGATGAGTTGCTGGCCCGCTGGGGGGGCGAGGAGTTCGCCCTGCTGATGCCCCAGGCCGATGTGCGCTGCGCCGCCCAGCGCCTGGACCAGCTGCGCAGCGCCCTGAGCCAGCCGCTGCGCCTGACCCCGGCGGGCGGCCCGCTGGAACTGCGGCTGAGCGCTAGCATAGGCCTGGCCAGCACCAGCGCCGACGCGGCAGCAGCACTGGATGCCCTGCTGCAGGCAGCCGACGCGGCGATGTACCAGGCCAAGCAGGCCGGCCGCGACATGGTGCGGGTGGCCACGCCACCGGCCGCACCAGGGGGGGACGGCGGGCCCCCGCAGGCGCCTCAGTCGGCGAAGCTGTAAGGGCCGCCCCGCTCCAGCGCCCGGCGGTAGGCCGGTCGGGCGTGCACGGCGTCCAGCCAGCGCTGCAGCGCCGGGTAGCGGGCGCCGGTCAGGCCGGCGCGCTGGGCGGCAGCCTCCAGCGGGAAGCTCATCATCACGTCCGCGCCGGTGAAGGCCTGGCCGGCAAACCAGGGGCGCTGGGCCAGCTCGGCTTCCATGAAGTCGAGCTGCCGCTGCAGGTTGGGCGAGACGAAAGCGCCCAGCACCTTGGCGGAGATGCCCTTGGCGATGGGCTTGATGAAGAAGGGCATCGGGGCGTTGGCCACCCGGTCAAAGATGAGCTTGAGCAACAGCGGGGGCATGGCCGAGCCCTCGGCAAAGTGCAGCCAGTAGCGGTAGCGCAGAAAGTCGACGCTGGCCGGGGTCGGGCGCAGGCCGGCCTGCGGTGCCAGGTCCAGCAAGTACTCGACGATGGCGCCGGTTTCAGCCACGGTGACGCCGGCGGCACTGTCGGTGATGACGGGCGACTTGCCCAGGGGATGCACCTGGGTCAATTCAGGCGGGGCCAGCAGGGTGACGCGGTCGCGCGCATAGCGCTTGACCTCGTAGGGCAGGCCCAGTTCTTCCAGCAGCCACAGCACGCGCTGGCTGCGGGAGTTCTCAAGGTGGTGGACGGTGATCATGAGGCCGATGCTAGCCCTGGGGCCCGGCGCGCGCCGACCCGCGGGCGACAGCCCCGGCGCCGCGGGGGACGTTCAGATGGACATCATCTGCCGCACGCCGTCAGCCTCCATGTCCCGGCCAGCACCGCGGGCGATGATCTCACCACGCTCCATCACCAGGTACTGGTCGGCCAGCTCGGCGGCGAAGTCGTAGTACTGCTCCACCAGCACGATGGCCATGTCGCCGCGGTCGGCCAGCATGCGGATGACGCGCCCGATGTCCTTGATGATGCTGGGTTGGATGCCCTCGGTGGGCTCGTCCAGCAGCAGCAGCCGCGGCGCCGGGGCCAGGGCCCGGGCAATGGCCAGCTGCTGCTGCTGCCCGCCGGAGAGGTCGCCCCCACGGCGCTGCAGCATCTGCTTGAGCACTGGGAACAGCTCGAAGAGCTCGGCCGGGATGGGGGTGCTGGCCGGCTTGTAGGCCAGACCCATGCGCAGGTTCTCCTCCACCGTCAGGCGGCCGAAGATCTCGCGGCCTTGCGGCACATAGCCCACGCCGGCACGCACGCGGTCGTAGGGCGTGTGGTGGGTGATCTCGTGCTCACCCAGGCGGACCTGGCCGGTCTTGACCGGCACCACACCCATCAGGCTCTTGAGCAGCGTGGTCTTGCCCACGCCGTTGCGGCCGAGCACCACGGTGACCTCACCCCGCCGCGCCTCAAAGGAGACACCGCGCAGGATGTGGCTGCCGCCGTAGTACTGGTTCAGACTCTCAACGTTCAGCATGTTGCTTCCTCATGCCTCGGCTCAGCGGCCCAGATAGACTTCGACGACCTTCTCGTTGGCCTGCACCTCGGCCAGGGTGCCCTCGGCCAGCACGCTGCCCTCGTGCAGCACGGTCACTTTCTTCCACCCCTGGGTGAGCTCGCCGACGAACTTCATGTCGTGCTCCACCACCACCAGGCTGTGCCGGCCCTCCAGGCTCAGGAACAGCTCGGCGGTGCGTTCGGTTTCCTCATCGGTCATGCCGGCCACCGGCTCGTCCAGCAGCAGCAGCTTGGGGTCCTGCATCAGCAGCATGCCGATCTCCAGCCATTGCTTCTGACCATGGCTGAGCAGGCCGGCGGTGCGCTGGGCCTGGGGCAGCAGGTGGATGAGGGTGAGGATCTCGCCGATGCGGTCGAGCTGGGCCCCGGTCAGGCGGTGCAGCAGGCCGGCGCGCACCCGGCGGTCGGCCTTGAGCGCCAGCTCCAGGTTCTCGAACACGCTGAGCTGCTCATAGACGGTGGGTTTCTGAAACTTGCGGCCGATGCCGATCTGGGCGATCTCACTCTCGCGCAGGCGCAGCAGGTCGATGTTGCTGCCGAAGCTGGCTGTGCCCAGGTCGGGCCGGGTCTTGCCGGTGATGACGTCCATCATCGTGGTCTTGCCCGCGCCGTTGGGGCCGATGATGCAGCGCAGTTCACCCACGTTGACCGAGAGGTTCAGGCTGTTGAGGGCCTTGAAGCCGTCGAAGCTGACGGTGATGCCCTCCAGGTAGAGGGCCACGCCATGGGCAAAGTCGGGCTGCCCGGCGGTGAGCAGGCGCCCGTAGGCGGCGCCACGGTCGCCCGAGGCGCCGGCTTCGGCCACTTTGGCCCGGTAATCGGCCAGCGCCTTGGCACCGGCTTCCATGAGGTCGGGGGTCATGCGCGCTCCTCCGGCTTGGAACCCTTGAACTTCTGCACCAGGCCCACCAGGCCCTGGGGCAGGAACAGCGTGACGGCAATGAACAGCGCGCCCAGGAAGTAAAGCCAGAACTCGGGGAAGACCTGGGTGAACCAGCTCTTGGCGCCGTTGACGAAGAAGGCACCGACGATGGGGCCGATGAGGGTGGCGCGCCCGCCCACGGCCGCCCAGATGGCGATCTCGATGGAGGCGGCAGGGCTCATCTCGCTGGGGTTGATGATGCCCACCTGCGGCACGTAGAGCGCGCCGGCCACGCCGCACATCACCGCCGAGAGGGTCCAGATGGCGAGCTTGTAAGCCAGCGGGTCGTAGCCGGTGAACATCACCCGGCTCTCGGCGTCGCGGATGGCCTGCAGCACGCGGCCGAACTTGCTGTGCACGATCCAGCGCGCCATCAGGTAGCAGCCGATCAGCGTGAGCCCGGTCAGCACGAACAGCACCATGCGGGTGGAGGGCTGCTGCAGCGGGATGTCGAGGATGCGCTTGAAGTCGGTGAAGCCGTTGTTACCGCCAAAGCCGGTTTCGTTGCGGAAGAACAGCAGCATGGCGGCAAAGGTCATGGCCTGCGTGATGATGGAGAAATACACGCCCTTGATGCGGCTGCGGAAGGCGAAGAAGCCGAAGATGAACGCCAACAGGCCGGGCACCAGCAGCACCAGCAGGGCCTGGGCGATGAAGCTGTCGCTGAGCGCCCAGTGCCAGGGCAGCGTCTTCCAGTCCAGAAAGACCATGAAGTCGGGCAGGTGCGACTTGTACTGGCCATCGGTGCCGATCTGGCGCATCAGGTACATGCCCATGGCATAGCCCCCCAGCGCGAAGAACAGGCCGTGGCCCAGGCTGAGGATGCCGGTGTAGCCCCAGATCAGGTCCATGGCCAGCGCGCAGATGGCGTAGCACATGATCTTGGCGGTGAGGGCCACGCCGTAGTCGCTCAGGTGGAACAGGCTGCCCTCGGGCACCACCAGGTTGAGCACAGGCACCAGCACGGTGACGGCAAGCAGCGCGGCCAGCAGGCCGGTCCAGCCGGCCGGGCTGAGCAGCAGGCCACGCTTGGGGACGGGAAGGGTCGGAGGGATGGCGGTCATGGAGTGCGGGCTCCGGTCGTCAGGGCGGTGTGGGGACGGGGCGTTTGGGAGGAGGCGGTGCGGGCCGCGGCGGGCCGTTCAGACCTCGCGCCCCTTCATGGCAAACAGGCCCTGGGGTCGCTTCTGGATGAAGACCACGATGACCACCAGCACCATGATCTTGGCCAGCACCGCACCGGCCCAGCCCTCCAGCAGCTTGCCCAGCACGCCCAGGCCCAGCGCGGCATAGACGGTGCCGGCCAACTGGCCCACGCCGCCCAGCACCACGACCATGAAGCTGTCGACGATGTAGTTCTGGCCCAGGTCGGGGCCGACGTTGCCGATCTGGCTGAGGGCGCAGCCGGCCAGGCCGGCCAGGCCGGCGCCCAGGCTGAAGGCGTAGGTGTCGATGCGCGCGGTGTGGATGCCCACGCAGGCGGCCATGCGGCGGTTCTGGGTGACACCGCGCACGAACAGGCCCATGCGGGTGCGGGCAATCATCAGGGCCACCGCCGCCAGCACGGCCAAGGCGAAGACGATGATGGCAATGCGGTTGAAGGGCAGGGTGAGGTTGCTGGTGACGGCCACGCCGCCCGACAGCCAGGCCGGGTTCTCCACCGGCACGTTCTGCGCGCCAAACAGCGTGCGCACCGCCTGCATCAGCACCAGGGAGATGCCCCAGGTGGCCAGCAGCGTCTCCAGCGGCCGGCCGTAGAGCCAGCGCAGCACGGTGCGCTCCAGCGCCGCGCCCACCAGGGCAGCACTGAAGAAGGACACCGGGATGGCCACCAGCACGTAGGCATCAAAGGCGCCGGGCAGCCAGGCACGGAACAGGTTCTGCACCACGTAGGTGGCGTAGGCACCGATCATCATCAGCTCGCCGTGGGCCATGTTGATCACGCCCATCAGGCCATAGGTGATGGCCAGGCCCAGGGCCACCAGCAGCAGGATGGAGCCCAGGCTGATGCCGGTGAAGACCACGCCCAGGCGCTCACCCCAGGCCAGGCGGGCGGAGACCTTGTCAAAGGACGCCAGCAGGGCGCCGCGCACGGCGGGGTCGGCCTCCGGT
Organism: Ideonella livida; assembly: GCF_010499455.1. Classification (GTDB taxonomy): domain Bacteria; phylum Pseudomonadota; class Gammaproteobacteria; order Burkholderiales; family Burkholderiaceae_C; genus Ideonella; species Ideonella livida. Next base: position 86,353 of record NZ_JAAGOH010000001.1, read on the forward strand.
CCGGCGCCGGCCGGGCTCAGTTCACCCAGGCGCTCCTGCAGCAGGCTGCGCACCTGGGGGCTGTCGCTCTCGCCCAGGGCGCGGGCGGCCTCCAGACGGCGGGCGGGTTCGTCATGGGCCAGCAGCACGCTGGCGCGCATGAGCCGGAGCTGTTCCAGCAGGGCCGGATCGGTCTCGGCCGCGAAGGCCTTGTCCAACAAAGGCAGCTGGCTGGGCTCCAGGCTCTGGCGGACCAGCTCGGCCACCGCCTCGCGGCGCTGCGCAACCTCGGGGGACAGGAGCTTGAGCGCGGCCAGGGTCGATTCCAGGGCGGCGCGCATGCGGTTGTTGTTGACCACGTCCTCCGCCTCGGGCGGCAGGCTCGCGCTCTGGCCGGTGGTCGCGTCCACCACCTTGTCGCCGTCGATGAGCAGGACCTGTCGGGCGGTGAACTTCACGCTGTCGTCCAGCAGGGCCCGCACCAGGGCCGGCAGGCCCGCGTCGGCCCGGGCCGAGGCCTCGGCCAGCGCGGCCAGGCGCTCGTCGGTGTCGCCCGACGCGATGGCCAGCGCCTGCTCAGGCGTCAGCGCCTGGGCCGGCAGGTGAAGGAGCAGGCCGCTGGCGGCGGCCAGACAGGACAGGAGCAGTCGGCGGAGCAGGCGCATGGGCGGGAGTCCGGGCAGCGGGAGAGGCCGACGCCAGTGGCGGCGGCGAATGCAATGCGGCAGCGGGCCGGCCGGCGGAGTGCCGGCCGGCCCGCTGCGGGTCTGGCAAGGGGGCGGCGCCCGGCGGATGACGCCGCCGGCGGCCCCGTCTCGGGCCTTACTTGGTGGCCGGCACGTTCTTCTTGCCCTTGTTCTCGGGGATGTAGTCGCTCCACGGGTCGGCCTGGACCGGGCCCTTGGTCTTCCACACCACGTTGAACTGGCCGTCAGCGCGCACCTCGCCGATGAACACCGGCTTCCAGAGGTGGTGGTTCTCCTTGTCCATGGTGGACATGAAGCCGCCCGGGGCCTGGAAAGTCTGACCCGCCATCGCGGCGATGACCTTGTCGGTGTCCGTGGACTTGGCCTTGGCCACGGCCTGGGCCCACATGTGGATGCCGATGTAGGTGGCCTCCATCGGGTCGTTGGTCAGCGGCTTGTCCATGTGACCCGGGATCTTCTTGGCCTTGGCGTAGTCGCTCCACTTCTTGACGAAGGCGGCATTGGCCGGGCTCTTGACGCTCATGAAGTAGTTCCAGGCGGCCAGATGGCCCACCAGCGGCTTGGTGTCCACGCCGCGCAGCTCCTCCTCACCCACCGAGAAGGCCACCACCGGCACGTCGGTCGCCTTCAGGCCCTGGTTGCCCAGCTCCTTGTAGAAGGGCACGTTGGAGTCGCCGTTGATGGTCGAGACCACCGCGGTCTTCTTGCCTTCAGAGGAGAACTTCTTGATCTTGGCGATGATGGACTGGTAGTCCGAGTGGCCGAAGGGGGTGTACTCCTCCATGATGTCGGCATCGGCCACGCCCTTGCTCTTGAGGAAGGCGCGCAGGATCTTGTTGGTGGTGCGGGGGTACACATAGTCGGTGCCCAGCAGCACAAAGCGCTTGGCGCTGCCACCGTCCTTGCTCATCAGGTATTCGACCGCCGGGATGGCCTGCTGGTTGGGCGCGGCGCCGGTGTAGAACACGTTCTTGCTCAGCTCCTCACCCTCGTACTGCACGGGGTAGAACAGCAGGGAGTTGGTCTCTTCGAACACCGGCAGCACCGACTTGCGGCTCACCGAGGTCCAGCAGCCGAACACGGCGGCCACCTTGTCCTGGGTGATGAGCTGCTTGGCCTTCTCGGCGAACAACGGCCAGTTGGAGGCCGGATCGACCACCACGGCCTCGAGCTTCTTGCCCATCACGCCGCCGGCGGCGTTGATCTCCTCGATGGTCATCAGCGCCACGTCCTTGAGGACGGTCTCGGAGATGGCCATGGTGCCCGAGAGGCTGTGCAGGACACCGACCTTGATGGTGTCGGCGGCCTGGGCCAGCGAGCTCAGGCCGAAGGTGGCGGCGGCAGCGGCCAGCGCGGTGAGGGAGCGGCGGGTGATCTGCATGGAAGAGGACTCCGTGGGAGGGTGGGAGAAGGAGGTGTGCGCGTGTCCTGAAGGACCCGGTCCGCGGTCTGCACCGTGTGCCGGGATGACGTCCAGTGTGTCCGGCCCCCTGCTGCGCACCAATACGCAGACTGGCGTAGTCCCGCCCCGACAGGCCGGCCTCAACCGCCCTCGCCGCCTCCCCGCAGGCGGCCCAGGGCCATGGCCGCGGCGGCGGTGCGGCTGGTCACCCCCAGCTTCTCGAAGACATGCTCCAGGTGCTTGTGCACGGTGCGGGGGCTGGTGCCCAGGATGTCGCCGATGTCGCGGTTGGTCTTGCCCTGGATGACCCAGTGCAACACCTCCGCTTCGCGCGCGGTGAGCACCGGGAAGGCCAGGGCCAGCGCCTCCAGCAGCGCCGCCTCGCTGGCCTCGCGCAGCACCACCAGCCACTCCCCTTCGCTGCTGCCGTCGGGCAGGCGGTGCAGGGCCAGGCTCAGGCGGTTGGCCCCGCGGGCCACGGTCAGGCTCTGGGGCTCGGCGCCGGCACGCCGGCGCAGGCTCTCCCGGGCGATCCAGGCCGCCACCTCGGCCGGGGTGGTGACCTCCGGAACGCCGGGAAAGTAGCTCTCCAGCAGGCGGCGCGCCAGGGCGGTCTGCCACAGGCGTCGGCCGTCGCGCTCGCGCACCACCACGGTGGCGTGCCCGAAGGCGTCCAGCGCGTTGCGGGCCTGGCGCTGGGCCCGGGCGGTCTGCAGGTGGGCGGCCAGGCGCGCCAGGACCTCGCGGGTGCGGATGGGCTTGGTCACATAGTCCGTGCCGCCGGCGGCAAAGGCCTGGACCACATGCTCCGCATCCGACAGCCCGGTCATGAAGACGATGGGGATGGGGGCCGTCTCCGGGTCGGCCTTGAGCCGGCGGGCCACCTCAAAGCCGTCCAGGCCGGGCATCACCGCATCCAGCAGGATGATGTCGGGCGCGTCCTGCGCGGCCAGCCGCAGCGCGGCCTCGCCGTGGGTGGCCACCAGCACGGTGTAGCCCGACTCGTCGAGCGCGTCGTGCAGCACGGCCAGGTTGTCGGGCACGTCATCGACGATCAGCACCAGATCGCCCGTCTCACGGGCGTCGGCCCCCGCGCCGCTGTCGGCCAGGGCAGGTTCATCGACGGTCATGGGGTCTCCTTCAGGGCTTGGCGCAGCTGGGCCTCCAGGGCATCCAGCCGGAAATCACGCACCAGGCCGCGGGCCTGGTGGACAAATTGTTGGGCGTCGGGCTCGACGGGACTGAGCCCATCGAGCAGGCGCTGGACGCCGCGGGGATAGCCCCGCTCCACCTGGGCCAGCAGGGCCTGCAAAGTGGCGGTGCCCAGGGCCCGGGCGGCCTGCGCCGGTGGCGGGCCGCCCGCAACGGGCTCGGCAGGCGGCGGTGCCCCTGCGACGGCCGGAGCCGTCCAGCGCAGGTCCAGCCGCTGGCCCAGCCAGTCCAGCAGCTCGGTCAGGCGCACGGGTTTGACCAGGAAATCGGCGGCGGTGATGCCGACGTCGTTCTCCAGTCCCTTGTCAAAGGCGTTGGCAGAGACGACTGCAGCCGGCGCCCGGCTCAGGCCGTCGCGGCGCAAGCGCCGCAGGGTCTCCCAACCGTCGATGCCGGGCATGGCCAGGTCCATGAAGATCGCATCCGGCCGCAGGGTGGCCAGGCGCTGCAGCGCCTCCTCGCCCGAGGCGGCCTGCTCGATGTGGAAGCCCAGTGGGGTGAGCAGGTCACGCAGCAGCGCCCGGTCGGCCTCCTCGTTGTCCACCACCAGAATGGTTCTGCGCGGTCCTTCATAGCCACCGCGCCGTGCCACGGGATGGGCCTCGTGCAGCGCCTCACCGGCCACCTCGGGCAGGAACAGCCGCAGGCTGAAGGTGCTGCCCTGCCCCGGTGTGCTGTGCACCGCCATCTCGCCCCCCATCAACTCGGTGAGCATCTTGCTGATGGTCAGACCCAGGCCGGTGCCGGCGGCGGCGGCGGCCCCCGCGGCCGAGCCCCGCACGAAGGGTTCGAAGACCCGGGCCAGCTCCTGGGGGCTCATGCCGGGCCCGGAGTCCTGGATCTCCACCCGGGCCATGTCGCGGGCATGGCGCAGGCGCAGGCAGACCTCACCCGACTGGGTGAACTTGACCGCGTTGCCCAGCAGGTTGATGAGGATTTGGCGCAGCCGGCGCTCGTCGGCCCGCACGACCTCAGGCAGGCGCTCGCCGAAGTCGCGGACGAAGCGAATGCCCTTGGCCTGGGCCTGGAGCTCGAACATGCGGGCCAGTTCCTCCAGGGTGCGGGCAAAGCGCATGGGCCTCACCTCCAGCGAGAGCTTGCCGCTCTCGATGCGGGCCACGTCCAGCGTGCCCTCGATCAGGCCCAGCAGGTGGTCGCCGCCCCTGCGGATGACGCTGACGGCCTGGCGCCGGTGGGCGGGCATGGCCTCGTCCTCCTCCAGCAGCTGGGCATAGCCGAGGATGCTGTTGAGCGGGGTGCGCAGCTCGTGGCTGATGGCGGTGATGTAGCGGGTCTTGGCCTGGTTGGCCGCGTCGGCCTGGCGCTTGGCCTCCTGCAGCTGCAGGTCGGTCTGGCGGTGGGAGTCGATCTCGCGCATCAACGCCTCGGTCTGGCGGGTGGTTTCTTCCTGGGCCACCGCGCGGCTGCGGTGGGCCAGCACCAACCACCAAGCCACCACCGAGGCCACGAGCAGCAGCGCGGCATAGGCCTTGAGGAAGCCGCCCTGCAGCGCGGGCTCCACCACGGCGCGCAGCGCCGCGTCCTCGCCCGCCAGCCGGGCCAGGGACTGGTGGTAGAGCAGGCCGAAGAGCGCCCCGAGCGCCGGCATGATCAGGGCCATGAGCAGCAGGAACTGGCCCAGCCCCGTGTCCACCCGCTGTCCCATGCGCCGCGGCAGCAGGCGGCCCAGCAGGGCCGCCCAGGCGCGCCAGACCTGATCCACCAGACGCGGCTGGGGCTTGCAGCGGTCCTGGCAGCGGGCGTCCAAGGTGCAGCACAGCGAGCAGATGGGACCGCCATAGGCCGGGCAGGCGGCCATGTCCGGCGACTCGAAGCGACCGCCACACACCACGCATCGGCTGCGCACCGGCGCCCGCAGCCGGGCGTAGGGGCCGTGGTGGTCCGCGGGCCCAGGCGCCTCGGGCACCGGCTCCACCGGTCGGGCCAGGTAGTAGCGGCCCCGGGTCCACCAGGCCAGCAGTGGCGCGGTGACCAGGGCCGTGGCCAGGGCGATCAGGGCGGAGAAGGCCTGCGCCAACGGTCCGAAGGCGCCCAGGTGGGCGGCCACCGACAGCAGCGACGCCAGGCCCATCGCCCCCACGCCCACCGGGTTGATGTCATGCAGGTAGGCGCGACGGAACTCGATGCCTGGCGGGCTCCAGCCCAGGGGCTTGCTGATCACCAGGTCGGCCACCACGGCCATGATCCAGCTGATGGCAATGTTGGAGAACAGGCCCAGCACGCCGCCCAGCGCCTGGAACACGTCGAGCTCCATGAGCATCAACGCGATCAGGATGTTGAATACCATCCAGACCACCCGCCCCGGGTGGCTGTGGGTGACGCGGGAGAAGAAGTTGGACCACGCCAGCGAGCCCGCATAGGCGTTGGTGACGTTGATCTTGAGCTGGGAGACGATGACAAAGAGTGCCGTCACGCCCACCGCCCAGCTGTAGTGCGGCATGAGGTATTCGTAGGCCGCCAGGTACATCTGGTTGGGGTCCACCGCCCGCTCGGCCGGCACCATGTGCTGCAAGGCCAGAAAGGCCAGCAGCGCGCCGCCCAGCATCTTGAGCACGCCCGGCACCACCCAGCCCGGGCCGCCCACCAGCACCGCCAGCCACCACCGCCGTGGCTGCCCCTGGCGCTCGGGCATGAATCGCAGGTAGTCCACCTGCTCACCCATCTGGGTGATCAGCGCCACCCCCACCGTCATGGCGGCGCCAAATGCCTGCAGCTGGAAGGCAGCGGGGCCGCTGGTGCCCTGCCCGGCATAGCTGCTGAGGTCCTGCAGGAGTCCGGGATGGTGGTGGAAGACCACCAGATACGGCAGGATCAGCAGGGCCAGCCACAAGGGCTGGGTCCAGACCTGCAGGCGGCTGATGGCAGTGACCCCGTGGGTGGCCAGCGGCACCACCACCAGGGCGCAGACCAGATAGCCCCAGGCCGGTGGCAGGTCAAAGGCCAGCTCCAGCGCATAGGCCATCACCGCCGCCTCCAGGGCGAAGAAGATGAAGGTGAAGCTGGCGTAGATCAACGAGGTGAGCGTGGAGCCCAGGTAGCCGAAGCCGGCGCCCCGGGTGAGCAGGTCCATGTCCACCCCATGCCGGGCGGCATACACGCTGATGGGCCAGCCCGCCAGGGCAATGATCAGCCCCGTGGCCAGGATGGCCCAGAAGGCGTTGATGAAGCCGTAGCGCACCAGCAGCGTGGCGCCCACCGCCTCCAGCACCAGGAAGGACGAGGCGCCGAAGGCGGTGTTGGCCACCCGCCAGGCCGACCACTTGCGAAAGCCGTGCGGGGTGAAGCGCAGGGCATAGTCCTCCAGCGATTCGCTGGCCACCCAGGCGTTGTAGTCGCGCCGGATGTTGATGACCCGCTGCTGGGCGGCGGGAGGGGGGGACGGGGAGCTCAAGGCGGGGATCCTCCGGCCCTCTCAGGGGTCGGCGCGCGGACGAATGGGGATCCCCGGCCGCATTCAAGAATTGGGCCAGGTGCCGGACGGACCGGCCGCTCAGGCCCAGGGCGGCAGGTCTTCCCCGGCCTGCGGAGAGGAAGCGGCCACGGCCGGCAGGGGTCCCCCTGCCGCGGCCGTGTCCACCGTCTCGGGTGAGGCCGGCGCGGGCCCCTGCCCTGGCAACAGCTCACCGTCCAGGGCCTCGACCAGGGCAGGCACCAGGCGACGGAGCTCGCCGGTGGCAATGGCCACATCGGCGTCAAAGCCACCGTCATCGGCCTTGTCGGTCTTGCCCTCGAAGACCACGTCGTCAAAGCCGATCTTGCGCAAGGCCCCCTGCTCGGTCAGCGTGAAGCCGACACGCCCGGCCCAAGACAGGGCCAGCCGGGTGGGCTGCTTGCCCTGGGCGATGTGCTCACGCACCTCGTCGATGTCCAGCGCGTGGCGGGCGTAGCGCACCACCGCCTTGGTCTCATCGGGGGCCTTGAGCTCACACTCGCGGTCCAGGGCCAGGTCCCCCGGAGCTTGCCCCTCGGTCAGCCAGGCGGCCATGGCCGTGGCCGGCGCGCACTGGGTCTGCAGCAGCTGCACGGCAAAGCCCGGCCAGGCCTCGACCAGCAGGCTCAGGGCATCCTCGGCGCGACGCGCACTGGCGCAGTCGGCCAGCAGCAGGCCCGCCTGCGGATCCACCCACAGGCGCAGATGGCTGTGCCGGGTGAAGGCCCGGGGCAGCAGCTCCAGCACCGCCTGCTCCTTGAGCTCGCGCATCTGCTTCTTGCCCGGCTTGCGCCCGGTACTGCGCTCCACGTCCTCGGCAATCTCCTCCATGCGGTCCTTGACCACCGAGGCCGGCAGCAGGCGCTGCTCGGTGCGCAGCTGCAAGATCCAATGCCCCCCCACCGATTCGATCAACGGCCCGTGGGGCTCACCACGCGGAGGCACCCAGCCGCTGGAGAAGGGCTGGGAAGCGCCGCAGGGCACGAAGGCCTGGGACTGCAGGGCGGCCTCGTCACGGACCAGCTCCGGGCTCCAGCCCGGCAGCAGACGGTGGATCAGCAGGTTCTTGAACATCGCAAGGCTCCGGAAAACGACGCGGCCCGGGGCACCTTCAGGCACACCCGGGCCGCGGGAGGGGGATCAGACCGCTCAGGCCAGACGGCCGTGGCAGGACTTGTACTTCTTGCCGCTGCCGCAGGGACAAGGATCGTTGCGGCCCACACGCGGCACCTCGGTGGCGGGATCCGCCTCGGTGGTCACACTGCCATCCTCGTTGGGGTGGGTGTAATTGACGTTGGTCAGCCGCTCGGCGCTCTGCTCCATGGCCTGCGCCGCCTCGCTGACCTGCTCACGGGTCTGGACCCGCACGTTCAGCAGGACGCGAGAAACCTCCATCTTGACCACTTCAAGCAGCTGCGCGAACAGCTCGAACGCCTCGCGCTTGTATTCCTGCTTGGGGTTCTTCTGAGCGTAGCCGCGCAGGTGGATGCCCTGGCGCAGGTAGTCCAGCGCAGCCAGGTGCTCACGCCAGTGCTGGTCCATAGACTGCAGCAGCACCATGCGCATGAAGGGGTTGAACTGCTCCTCGCCCACCAGCTCGATCTTGGCCTGGAACACCGCTTCGCCCGCGGCCACCACCTTCTCGACGATCTCCTCGTCGGTGATGGCATCGCTGGCCTTGACCACGGCCTGCAGGTCCACCTCAACCTGCCACTCCTCGCGCAGCACTTTCTCCAGGGACGGCAGGTCCCACTGCTCCTCCACGCTCTCGCGCGGCACGAAGGTGCGCACCACCTCCTCCAGCGTGGCGCGGCGCAGGTTGGCCACGCGCTGCACCTGGGAGGCATCCTCCAGGATCTCGTTACGCTGCTGGTAGATCACCTTGCGCTGGTCATTGGAAACGTCGTCGTACTCCAGCAGCTGCTTGCGGACATCGAAGTTGCGGGCCTCGACCTTGCGCTGCGCGCTCTCGATGGAGCGGTTGACGATGCCCGCCTCGATGGCTTCGCCCTCGGGCATCTTCAGGCGGTCCATGATGGCCCGCACCCGCTCGCCGGCGAAGATGCGCATGAGCGAGTCGTCCAGGCTCAGGTAGAAGCGGGAAGCGCCCGGGTCCCCCTGACGACCGGAGCGGCCACGCAGCTGGTTGTCGATGCGGCGGCTCTCATGGCGCTCGGTGGCAATGATGCGCAGCCCCCCCAGCGCCTTGACCTGCGCGTTGAGCGAGGCCCACTCGTCCTTGAGCTTCTGGATGCGGGCGGCCTTCTCCTCCTCACCAAGTGCAGGATCTGCCTCGATGAACTGGGCCTGCTTCTCGACGTTGCCGCCCAGCACGATGTCGGTGCCGCGACCTGCCATGTTGGTGGCGATGGTGATCGAGCCCGGGCGACCGGCCTGGGCGATGATCTCCGCCTCCTTGGCATGCTGCTTGGCGTTGAGCACCTGATGCGGCAGCTTGGCCTGCTGCAGCAGGTCGGAGATCAGCTCGGAATTCTCGATTGACGTGGTGCCCACCAGCACCGGCTGGCCACGGCCGTGGCACTCGCGGATGTCCTCGATGACGGCGTTGTACTTCTCGCGCGCCGTCTTGTAGACCAGGTCGTTCTCGTCCTTGCGGATGGTCGGCCGGTTGGGCGGGATGACCACGGTCTCCAGACCGTAGATCTCCTGGAATTCGTAGGCCTCGGTGTCGGCGGTGCCGGTCATGCCACCGAGCTTGCCGTACATGCGGAAGTAGTTCTGGAAGGTGATCGAGGCCAGCGTCTGGTTCTCGCTCTGGATCTGCACCCCTTCCTTGGCTTCCACCGCCTGGTGCAAACCGTCGCTCCAGCGCCGGCCGGTCATCAGGCGGCCGGTGAACTCGTCCACGATCACCACCTCGCCGTCCTGCACCACGTAATGCTGGTCACGGTGGTACAGGTGGCGAGCCCGCAACGCCGCGTACACATGGTGCATCAGCGTGATGTTGGCCGGGTCATAGAGGCTGGCGCCCTCGGCCAGCAGCCCCGCCTGACCCAGCAGGGCCTCGGCGTTCTCGTGTCCGGCCTCGGTCAGGTAGATCTGATGGCCCTTCTCGTCGACCGTGAAGTCGCCCGGCTCCACCACGCCCTCGCCCGTGCGCGGATCGGCCTCACCCACCTGACGCTTGAGCTGCGGCACGATGGCATTGATGCGCACGTAGAGCTCGGTGTGGTCCTCGGCCTGGCCGGAGATGATCAGCGGCGTGCGGGCCTCGTCGATCAGGATGGAGTCCACCTCGTCGACGATCGCGAAGTTCAGGCCCCGCTGCACGCGATCATGGGTCTCATAGACCATGTTGTCGCGCAGGTAGTCGAAACCGAATTCGTTGTTGGTGCCATAGGTGATGTCGGCGGCGTAGGCCGCCTGCTTCTCACCACGCTCCATGCCGGGCACGTTGACGCCGACGGACATGCCCAGGAAGTTGTAGAGACGGCCCATCCACTCGGCGTCGCGGCGCGCCAGGTAGTCGTTGACGGTGACCACGTGCACGCCCTTGCCGGTCAGGGCGTTGAGGTACACCGGCAGCGTCGCCATCAAGGTCTTGCCCTCGCCGGTGCGCATCTCGGCGATCTTGCCGTTGTGCAGGGTCATGCCCCCCAGCAGTTGCACATCGAAATGCCGCATGCGGAACACACGCTTGCCCGCCTCCCGCACCGCAGCGAAGGCATCGGGCAGCAAGTCGTCGAGGGTCTCACCACGCGCCAGGCGTTCACGGAACTTTGGCGTCAGCGCCTGCAGGGCAGCGTCATCCAGTTTCTCGAACTCAGGCTCCAGCGCATTGATGCGCTCCACGATGCGCCGGTAACCCTTGAGCAGGCGTTCGTTGCGGCTGCCGAAGAGCTGGGTGGGAATGGCAAGAAGCTTGGACAACATGAGGCGTCGGGGCCTTCCGATTCACAGGGGCGGCCGCGCGGGGCGCGCAGGTCGCATCAAGGCCACGCCGGACGTCGTCCGCAGCCCGGAAAACCGGGGCGGCAGGGCGTGGCCCGCAAAACAATCGAGTGTAGCACCCGGTTTTTTCGCGACCGTCCACACCGCATCGGGGCCGACAGCCGGCTCCGGCCAACCTGCCCGCAGGCCCCAATCAGGGCCGCGACGCGCGCCCGGGCTTCTGGCGTGTCAGCAACTCGGCGGCGCGGGAGGGCGCCGTGGCCGCGAGAAAACGCGACGGATTCTGGGGCACACCCTCCACCAGCACCTCAAAGTGCAGGTGGGGGCCCGTCGAGCGGCCGCTGTTGCCCACCGCCCCGATGACCTGGCCGCGCTTGACCAGGTCGCCGGGCTGCACGGCCTGGGATTGCAGGTGGGCATACCGGGTCAGCAAACCCTGGCCATGGTCCACCTCAACCATCCGGCCGTACTGGGGATGGCTGTCGACCAAAGAGACCACCCCGCCGGCGGCAGCACGCACTGGTGTGCCCGGCGGCGCGGCGAAGTCCAGCCCGGTGTGCAGGGCCGGACGTCCGGTGAACGGATCGAATCGGATGCCGAAGCCCGAGCCGGGCTCCACCTCCACCGGGCGGGAGCTGGGCACCGCCAAGGCCAGCAGGCGGGACTCGAACAGCCGGCTCTCCGCCAGCGCCAGCAGGTCCCCCTGGCGGTCGAGCTGCAGGTGCGTGCTGGCAAGTTCCTGCTCCATCAGACGGAAGTCCACGCCGGGCGGCTCCACAAGCAAGCCACCCTGCCCGGCACGCGCCGCGCCGCCCGCCCCCGGCACCGCCGACGCAGCCGGCAAGACGGAAGGCGTGGCACTGATGCTCTGGCGCAATGTACGGACCTCCTCGCCCTTGAACCCGGCCAGACCCAGCACCCGCTCCTCCATCGCCTCCATGCGCACCACGCGCGCCTGCAACTCACCCAGTCGGGTGGCCATGGCATCAAGGTTCTCGCGCATGAGGCGGTCGCGCTGAGCGGACTCATCACGGATCACCCACCGCACCACCTGGCTGACCACCGGCCAGTTGTCCCTCACGGCCGTCAGGAAGATGAAGTGATAGATGGATCCAGAAAGCGCCATGAGCACCACCACCAACAGTGCCAACGCGCCCCCGAGCTGCCAACGGTTGCACTGCAAGGTGCGAACGCTGCCCCGGGCATGGTCGGATATCAGGATGTGCATGGCTAAACTCCAGGCGATGCAGCGACCTACTCAAGGGCCCCATACCCGGCCCATCGCCGAGACGTTGGGGGCCGACAGTGGCCTGCGCCAGCTTCTGGCCCGTGCCCGCGAAGCGCAGCAGCGCTTGGCGCTGGTGCAACGCGCCCTACCCCCTGCCCTGCGCCCCCATGTGCGCTCAGGGTCCCTGGACCCGGAGGGCTGGACGCTGCTGGTGCCCAACGGCGCGGTGGCCGCCAAGCTTCGCCAGTGCCTGCCCCTGGTGGAGCAGCAGCTGCGGGAGCAGGGTTATCGACCGGTGCCGCTGCGGGTCAAGACCCTTGCGGCGGGCCGCTGAAGCGGCAGAACCGCAAAAAGGTGGTGCCGGCTATCTGACTCGAACAGATGACCTACCGCTTACAAGGCGGTTGCTCTACCAACTGAGCTAAGCCGGCATACGTGGGCGAGCATTCTAGGCTGAGAAAAGCCTCAAGCCTGAGGATGCGCCCCACGAAAAGAAACACGCTACCTTACTTGACCCGCTTAAGGGCAGGCCGCGGCCCCGCAGGCGGAGCAGGCGGCGGCGAAGGCGGCTCCTCGCCGCCTGTCACCTTCGGCGCGGCAGCCTCGGGCACGGCCTCCGACGCCGCCGGAGCCTCGACGGCACGACCGTCGGTGGCCGCCAGCTGCAACACCACCCCGGGCTTGCCGGCAGCCTCGGTTTCTTCCTGGGCACTGGGATAGGGGAAGGCCATGCCCTGCCCGTTCTCACGGGCATAGATGGCTACCACATGATCCACCGGCACCACGATGTCACGCGGCACGCCGCCAAACCGTGCCCGGAACTCGATGTACTCGTTGCCAAGCTTGAGGCCGCTGGTGGCCTCAAAGCCGACATTGAGCACGATCTCATGGTTGCGCACGTACTCCGGGGGCACTCGGACGGTCTCGTCCACATGCACCGCCAGATAGGGCGTGAAGCCGTTGTCCGTGCACCAGTCGTGCAGCGCGCGCACCAGATATGGCCGGGTCGAGCTGCCCTCGACCACAGGCGGAAGGGAAGACTTGGTCACCGTGGATCCACCTGTGCGGCGCTTATTTGCGCATCACCTTCTCTGACGGGGTCAGTGCCTCGATGTACGCGGGGCGCGAGAAGATGCGCTCGGCGTACTTCAGCAGCGGCGCGGCATTCTTGGACAGCTCGATGCCATAGGCATCCAGACGCCAGAGCAGCGGCGCAATGGCCACGTCAAGCATCGAGAAGTCGTCGCCGAGCATGTACTTGTTTTTGAGGAAGATCGGCGCAAGCTGGGTCAGGCGGTCGCGGATCTGCGAACGTGCCTTCTCGAGCTGCTTGGCGTCGCCCTTGACGCCACGCCCCTCCAGCAGGTTGACGTGGGCAAACAGTTCCTTCTCGAAGTTGAAGAGGAACAGGCGCACGCGGGCGCGAGCCACCGGGTCACCCGGCATCAGCTGCGGATGCGGGAAACGCTCATCGATGTACTCGTTGATGATGTGGGACTCGTACAGGATCAGATCCCGCTCCACGAGGATGGGCACCTCGTTGTACGGGTTCATCAGCGCGATGTCTTCAGGCTTTGCGAAGAGATCGACATCCCGGATCTCGAAGTCCATGCCCTTCTCGAACAGCACGAAGCGGCAGCGGTGCGAGTAGGGGCAGGTGGTTCCGGAATAAAGCACCATCATGTCGGAGAGCTCCAGAGCAGAAAGCGGTCCGAGGGCCCGTAGGCCCTCAATGAGAAAAACGCAGTGGGCCCTTGGACCCACTGCGCCACACGACCCGGCGCCGGACGCCGGGTTCGGAAGTCCTTACTTAACGTCCTTCCAGAACGTCGAGTTCAGGCGCCAGGCGAGCACAAAGAAGATGGCCAGGAAGGCCAGCACCCAGACACCCAGGCGCTGCCGCTGGGTCTGACCGGGCTCGCCCATCCATTGCAGATAGGCCACCAAGTCGCCGATCGCCTCGTCGTATTCCTTGGCGTTCATGGTGCCGGGCTTGGCCAGCTCCAGCTTGTGGCCTTCGCCCAAGCGTTGCTCACCCTGCAGCTCCCACAGCACATGAGGCATGCCCACCGCCGGGAAGACCGTGTTGTTCCAGCCGGTCGGGCGGGTCTCATCACGGTAGAAGCCACGCAGGTAGGTGTACAGGTAGTCGGCACCTGAGCCCTGCGAACCGGCACGCGAACGTGCGATGACGGTCAGGTCAGGCGGGTTGGCACCAAACCAGTCCTTGGCTTCCTTGGGATCGATGGACACCTTCATCGTGTCACCAACCTTTTCGCTGGCGAACACCAAGTTGGCCTTGATCTGCTCCTCGGTCAAACCGATGTCGCGCATGCGGTTGTAGCGCATGAAGGCGGCAGCATGGCAGTTCAGGCAGTAGTTGACAAACAGCTTGGCGCCGCGCTGCAGCGCCGCCATGTCGGTCACCTTTTCCTTGGGGAACTTATCCCAAGGCACACCACCGTCACCGCTCGCCACCGCGCTGGTCACCAGACACAGCGCTGCCGCGAAACCTGCAATGAGTTTTTTGATCATGTTGTTTGCTCCAGCCTCGGTTTCTCAGTGCGGTTGGAAGGTCACGCGATCAGGCACTTGCTTGAAGGTGCCGATCTGGCTCCACCAGGGCATGAGCAGGAAGAAGCCGAAATAGAAGAGCGTGCCGACCTGTGCAACCAGGGTGCCCAGATCCGACGGCGGCTGGATGCCCAGGTAGGCCAGGACGATGAAGAACACCACGAACACACCGTACAGGGCCTTGTGCCAAGTCGGGCGGTAGCGGATGGACTTCACCGGGCTGTAGTCGAGCCAAGGCAGGAAGAACAGGATGATCACGGCACCGCCCATCACCACCACGCCCCAGAACTTGGCGTCGAAGGTCTTGAGCAGGAACACCGCCACCAGGGCACCCACCACCACGGCCACCTTGAGGGCGGACGCCAACTTGCCCTTGACCAGGGCACCCACGGCACCCAGCGCGATGATCACGCACAGCACGTTGACCATCACGTCGGTCGTGGCGCGCAGCATCGAGTAGAAGGGGGTGAAGTACCAGACCGGCGCGATGTGCGGCGGGGTCTTCAGCGGATCGGCCGGGATGAAATTGTTGTATTCGAGGAAATAGCCCCCGAACTCCGGCGCGAAGAACACCACGGCGCAGAAGCAGATCAGGAAACCTGCCACGCCCAGGATGTCATGCACGGTGTAGTAGGGATGGAAGGGAATGCCATCCAGCGGACGACCCTGCTCATCCTTCTTGGCCTTGATCTCGACGCCGTCCGGGTTGTTGGAACCCACCTCGTGCAGCGCAATGATGTGCGCCACCACCAGGCCCAGCAGCACCAACGGCACCGCGATGACGTGGAAGCTGAAGAAGCGGTTGAGGGTGGCGTCGCCCACCACGAAATCGCCACGGATCAGCAACGCCAGGTCGGGACCGATGAACGGAACGGCAGCGAACAGGTTCACGATCACCTGGGCACCCCAGAAGGACATCTGGCCCCAGGGCAGCAGGTAACCCATGAACGCCTCGGCCATCAGCGCCAGGAAGATGGCGCAGCCGAAGATCCACACCAGTTCGCGCGGCTTGCGGTACGAACCATAAAGCAGACCGCGGAACATGTGCAGGTACACCACCACGAAGAAGGCGGAGGCACCAGTGGAGTGCATGTAGCGGATCAGCCAGCCCCAGGGCACATCACGCATGATGTACTCAACCGAGGCGAAGGCCACAGCAGCATCAGGCTTGTAGTGCATCACCAGGAAAATGCCGGTGACGATCTGGATCACCAGCACCAGCAATGCCAGCGAGCCGAAGAAATACCAGAAGTTGAAGTTCTTGGGCGCGTAATACTCGGACAGGTGCTCCTTGTACAGCTTGGACGCGGGGAAGCGGTTGTCCACCCAGGTCAGCAGCTTTTCGCCCACCGGCGCATCCGCCGGCGCGACTTTGAATTCAGCCATGGTTGCCTTTCAATATGTCTGCGGTCGCGCCCGGTCAGGCCTTCTTGTCCTCACCGATCAGCAGCTTGGCGTCGGAGAGGTACATGTGCGGCGGGACTTCGAGGTTGTCAGGAGCAGGCTTGTTCTTGAACACGCGCCCGGCCATGTCAAAGGTCGAACCGTGGCAAGGGCACAGGAAGCCGCCCTTCCAGTCGTCGGGCAGCGAAGCTTGCGGACCGGCGACGAACTTATCCGAAGGCGAGCAGCCCAAATGGGTGCACACGCCGATCA
Source organism: Ideonella livida (assembly GCF_010499455.1). Taxonomy (GTDB): domain Bacteria; phylum Pseudomonadota; class Gammaproteobacteria; order Burkholderiales; family Burkholderiaceae_C; genus Ideonella; species Ideonella livida. The sequence continues at coordinate 102,474 of NZ_JAAGOH010000001.1, forward strand.
CCACCAGGAACTCCGGCTTGATGGAGCGGTGGGTGTTTTTGGCGTACTCGGGGATCGGATAGGCCTTGCGGTCAGAGGCCGGGTCGGCCATCTGGGCGTCCATCTTGGCCAGCTCGGCGAGCTGCTCGGGGGTGCGACGCACCACCCAGACCGGCTTGCCGCGCCACTCCACGGTGAGCTTCTCACCCGGCTGGAGGGCGCTCACGTCCACCTCGACGGCGGCGCCGGCGGCCTTGGCACGCTCAGAGGGGGCAAAGGTGCTGACAAACGGCACGGCTGTCGCCACGCCACCCACGGCACCCGCGCAGCTGGTGGCGATCAGCCACGTGCGTTTGCCTTGGTCCACCGCGTTATCACTCATGTGGGTCCTTCTTGGAGCTCTGGGAAGACTGTGTCGAGATCGGCATCTCGGGCAACCCCGTATTCTAACCAAGCCCCCCTGGCAATCCGAGTACTTGACGACGGCGTGATCCCACGCCCTGGGCAAAGCCCCTCCTCACCCTGCCGTTATGGGGAATACTGTGGCGTCCCGCCCACGACCTGACGCGGGGATGACGACCACAGAGGAGTGCACATGAGTTTTGTCACCGAGTTCAAGGAGTTCGCGATCAAGGGCAACGTCATCGATCTCGCCGTCGGCGTGATCATCGGCGGCGCCTTCGGCAAGATCGTGGACTCCATCGTGAGCGATCTGATCATGCCGCTGGTCGGTGTGGTCTTTGGCGGCCTGGATTTTTCCAACTACTTCATACCCCTGGCTGGCCAGCAGGCAGCCACGCTGGCGGAAGCCAAGAAGCTCGGCGCCGTCTTCGCCTACGGCAGCTTCATCACCGTCGCTCTGAACTTCCTGATCCTCGCCTTCATCATCTTCGTGATGATCCAGCAGATCAACCGTCTCAAGCGCTCCCAGGAGGTGGCTGAAGCGGCCGCCACCCCCCCCGCGGCTGCGCCTGTCACCCCGGAAGACATCCAACTGCTGCGTGAGATCCGCGACGCCCTGAACCGGCGCTGACCCCACGGCAGCGACCCGCAAGCGGCGGCAGGCTCCACAGGTCGCCTCAGGCCGCCTGCACCCCGCGCACCAGGCGACGCGCCATCCTGACGGCCGCCTCCAGGCTGGACGGGTCGGCGCGTCCCGTTCCGGCCAGGTCGAAGGCGGTGCCGTGGTCCGGGCTGGTTCGCACCCAGGGCAGACCCAGCGTGACGTTCACGCCTTCCTCCACACCGAGATACTTGACAGGGATCAGGCCGTGGTCGTGGGTCATGGCGACCACCGCGTCGAACTCGCCGGGATGGTGTGGCGGCATGTGCCGCGCCCGCATGAAGACGGTGTCCGGCGCATAAGGGCCGCTGACCGCCTCACCTTCAGCCTGCAGCAATTCGACCGCAGGCCGGATGATGTCAATCTCCTCCCGCCCAAACAGGCCGCCTTCGCCCGCATGCGGATTCAAGCCGGCCACTGCAATGCGCGGGCGAGTCAAGCCGAAGCGCCGCATGGCCTGGAGGGTGATGCGCAAGGTGCTGACCACCAGATCGAAGTCCAGCATGTCGATGGCCTGCCGCAGGCCGACGTGGATCGTCACCAGCACCACCCGCAACGCTTCATTGGCCAGCATCATGCGTACCGGCGGCACCTGCCCGTCGCTCCCCGTGGCCAAGTGCTGGAGCAGCTCGGTATGACCGGGAAAGTTCACGCCAGCCGCATGGATGGCCTCCTTGTGGATGGGTGCGGTCACCAGGCCTGAAGCCCGCCTCTGGTTCAGCAGCGCCGCGGCGGCCTCGATGCAAGACACCGCGGCCGCGCCGGCCTGGGCATGCACCGCGCCCCAAGGCAACTGTGCCAAGCCGGTCGGGAGCCCCTCAGGCTGCCAGATCGCCAGGGTGCCATCGGGCACTTGGCATGCATCCTCCACCCGATCCAGCACGGCCAGCGGCGGCCGCTCGGCGCACAGGGCCGCAGCCCGCCGCATGACCTGGACGTCGCCAATGACCACACCACCCGCCAATCCACCCCGAATGAAGGCTTTGACCAGGATCTCAGGGCCGATGCCGACCGGATCTCCCATAGTGAGCAAGAGCGGCGCGCCCTCGCGCGAGATCGGGTTGGACGATGGGGAAGCCAACTTCATGGAGGATCCAGGCTCAGGCGGGATTGGGTAGGTCGATGAATTCATGGTGCACCCCGAAGCGATCAGCCAAATGCTCGCCCAGGGCCTGGACACCATAGCGCTCCGTGGCGTGGTGGCCACAGGCCATGTAGGCGACGCCGGTTTCGGCCGCCAGGTGCATCTGCGGCTCGGACACCTCACCGCTCAAGTAGAGGTCCGCGCCGGCCGCTACGGCCGCCTCGAAGTAGCCCTGTGCACCGCCGGAGCACCAGGCCACCCGACGTATGGGGCGCCCATCGCCGCACAGCGCCAGGGGATCCCGCCCCAAGGCGGCCGCCACCAACGCCCGGACTTCCTCGAGCGACTGCCCCGCGTTGGCGCCCGGGAGTTGCCCCAGCCAGCCCATCTCCTGCTCGCCAAACCGCCCCTGCACCACCCAGCCCAAACGCCGGGCCCACTGCACGTTATTGCCGACCTCCGGATGGGCATCCAGTGGCAGGTGGTAGGCCAGCAGATTGAGGTCATGGGCCATCAGACGCTGTACCCGCTGCTTGAGCCATCCCGTCAGGCGCCCATCCTGGCCGCGCCAGAACAAGCCGTGGTGAACCAGCAGCAGATCGGCGCCGCGTTCCGCGGCCAACTCGATCAACGCCCGGCTGGCGGTAACGCCGGTGACCACCTTGTGCACTTCGGCACGGCCTTCGACCTGCAGGCCATTCGGCCCATAATCCTTGAAACGGTCCACAGCCAGATACTGGGCGAGGTAGTTGTCGATGTCGTCCCGGCGGGCCATCGCCCCTCCTATCCACTTTTGCACGCATGCGCGCGATCTGGCTACTATTTTCACAGGCCGTCACGGTGGCCGTGGCGCTGCTGTTCGTCCTGGCGACATTCAAACCGGTCTGGCTTGAGCGCACCTGGGGGATGAACGGGGAGCGGGCCACCGCTCGCGTGCCATCAGACCGCCCCGTAGGGATGCACAGCCCCTTGAGTATGGCCGCCCGCGCCGCGGCACCGGCCATCGTGAGCATCTCAGCGCGCGCAGCCCCCACCTCCCCGCCCACGCGCTCGCCACATGCCAGCGAGCCCTGGTTCCGCTTCTTTTTCGGTGAGCGCACCCCCGGCGGCTCACCGGATCCGTCGCCTCGCGAGGGACTAGGCTCCGGCGTCATCGTGGACCCGGAGGGCCTGGTGCTCACCAACCACCATGTCGTGGCCGGTGCGGCCGACATCCAGGTGCTGCTGGCCGATGGACGCGAGACCACAGCCACCGTGGTGGGTGCCGACCCGGAAACCGACCTCGCGGTGCTGCGGATTCCCCTGCGAGGCTTGCAAGCCATCATCTTGGGCCGGATGGATCAACTGCAGGTGGGCGATCCGGTGCTGGCCATCGGCAACCCCTTCAATGTGGGGCAGACCGTGACCGCGGGGATCGTGAGTGCGTTCGGCCGCAGCGGTCTGGGGGTTTCCACCTTCGAGAACTTCATCCAGACCGACGCGGCGATCAACCCTGGCAATTCCGGGGGCGCACTGGTCGATGACCAAGGCCACTTGGTAGGCATCAACACGGCGATCTACTCCCGCTCAGGCGGCAGCATGGGTATTGGCTTTGCCATTCCTGTCGACCTGGCCAAGCAGGTGATGCAGGAACTGGTGGCCAAGGGCCAGGTAACCCGCGGTTGGATCGGCGTGCAGCCCAGAGACCTTGATCCAGACTTCGCCAAAACCCTGCAGCTCCCCGTCACGCAAGGCGTTCTGATCACCGGCGTTCTCCAGGGAGGCCCCGCCGGCCAAGCCGGCATGCGCCCTGGAGACGTTCTGGTGGGAATCGAGGGCCACTCCCTGTCCAGCACCGCAGAACTGCTCGCCCGGGTGTCAAGACTGGCCCCCGAAAGCGTGATCCAGGCACAAGTGGTACGCGCAGGTGAACGCGTGGACCTGAAGATCCGCATTGGTCAGCGCCCAGCCAGCGGCGCCCCTTGATGACGCGCCTGCTTGCGTCATCAAGCCTTGTTCCACATGGCGATTCGCGATCATCAACGGTCGGCCATCGCGCAGCTGCTGCACCTGGAAGGCAGCAAGAGGAAGCCGGACGCCCCGCCTTGCCGTTCAGGAGGCCCCGTCTTCAGGCGCACTGGTGTGCTTGATGAACAAACCGGCGGCCACGAGCCCGAGTTCATACAGGAGGCACATCGGAATGGCGAGCGCCAGTTGGGACACCACATCCGGCGGGGTGATGACCGCCGCGATGATGAAGGCCACGACGATGAAGTACCCTCGGAATTCCCTCAGCTTCTGGAGTGGCACCACCCCCATGCGGGCCAGCACCACCACCACCACCGGCACTTCGAAGGCGGCACCGAAGGCAATGAACATGGTCAGCACAAAGCTGAGATAGGCCTCGATATCCGGCGCCGCGGTGATGGACTTGGGGGCGATGCTCTGGATGAAGTGGAAGACCTGCCCGAACACGAAGAAATAACAGAAGGACACCCCGGCGTAAAACAGCACCGTGCTGGAGACGACCAAGGGCAGCACCAACCGCTTCTCGTGGCTGTAGAGTCCTGGCGCCACAAAGGCCCAGACTTGGTGAAGGACCACGGGCAAGGCCACCAAAAAGGCGGCCATGAGGGTGATCTTGAGGGGCACCATGAAAGGCGAGATGACGCTGGTGGCGATCATCGTGGCCCCTTGAGGCAGCGCCTTGACCAAAGGGCCAGCCAGCAGGTCGAACATCCCGCCCGGGCCAGGCCAGAGCGCCAGGCCGATGAAGACGACTGCCACTGCCACCAGGGCCTTCACCAGGCGGTCGCGCAGTTCGATGAGATGGGAGACGAAGGGGGCCTCGGTGCCGTCCAGCTCGTCCCGGGGTTCAGTGCTCAATTCTTAGCTCCCCGGCCTGGCGGCCGGAATCGGGCCACTCGGGCCGCACCAGACTGCACGTGCTGACGCTGCCCGGACTGCTGCTTGTACCAGCGCGGCACCGCCGTGCGCTTGACCCGCCAGTTCTTCTTGACTGGACGGAACTGGGGCGGCGGCTCCGCCCAGGCCGATGACGGCCCGTCTGGCGCCGGGCTGGGCTCCTGCCAAGCGTTCTCCAGGCTGCCGGAGACCTGGCTCATCTCCTGGTGGACCGTGTGCTCCACGTCACGCGCGGCACTCTCGAACTGCGACTTCATCTTCTGGAGCTCCTCCAGTTCGATGGAGCGGTTCACCTCCGCCTTGACGTCAGACACGTAGCGCTGGGCTTTGCCCAACAGATGCCCCACAGTACGTGCGACACGGGGCAGCTTCTCAGGGCCGATGACGATGAGCGCCACGGCGCCGATCAGGGCCAGCTTGTCGAATCCGAAATCGATCATGGTGCGGGCCGGGACAGGCCCGCCCATTCAAGGCCGCCCCCCAAACGGGTGCGGCAGGTCATCAGGACTTGGACTTGGCGTCCACGTCCACGGTGTTGGCGTCCTGCGCCTTGGCCGCGGTGACCTGCGCCGGAGGGGCATCACCACCTTCGGCGCCGCCCTTCATTCCGTCCTTGAAGCCCTTCACGGCCGAGCCCAGGTCCGACCCCACGTTCTTCAGCTTCTTGGTGCCGAAGATGAGCACCACGACGACCAACACGATCAGCCAATGCCAGATGCTGAACGAACCCATTGAAGTACTCCAGTTATCAGTTCCAACGATTCTAAGGGTCGGGCAACAAGCCCCTGCCGCATGCACGTGCGGCAAGGCCGATGTCAGCCCTTGCGCCAGGGACGGGGACCGCCCATGACATGCATGTGGAGGTGGTTAACCTCCTGCCCACCGTCCACTCCGGTGTTGATCACCTGACGGAACCCGCCGGTGACCCCCAGGTCGTGCATGAGCTTGGGGGCCAGCATCATCATGCGACCCAGCATAGCCTGATGGTCCACGCCCACCTGCGCCATTGAAACGATGTGCTTCTTGGGCACGATCAAAATGTGGACAGGCGCCCAGGGGGCAATGTCATGAAAGGCGACCAAGTCGTCGCACTCATGGACCTTGCGGGCGGGCACCTGGCCCGCGACGATCTTGCAGAAGATGCAATCCGGATCGGCATGCATGGAATTCTCCTCAGGTCTTGCGAAGGGTGGATGACGCCCGGCGCCTCAGGCTGCCGTGCCGCCAGGCGGATTCGACTGCCGGGCCGCAAATTCCTGGAGGCCCGAGAGGCCCTCGCGGCGGGCCAGTTCAGACAGCACCTGCTCGGGCCGCAAGCCGAAGTGGGCCAAGGCCACCATGGAGTGGAACCAAAGGTCTGCCACTTCATAGAGGATCTTCTCGGCATCCCCGTCCTTGGCGGCCATGACCGTCTCGGTGGCCTCTTCACCGACCTTCTTGAGGATGGCGTCGGTGCCCTTGTGGAAAAGTCTGGCGACGTAGCTGCGCTCGGGATCCGCTCCGCGGCGGGACTCGATCACGTCGGCCAGTCGGGACAGGATGGCGTCTTGGGACATGGCAGGCTCAGATGGGACCAAAAGGTCAGCGGTAGATGGTGTCCGGGGCCTTGAGCACCGGATCGGCGGCCGTCCACTGCCCACCATCGTCCAGACGAAGATAGAAGCAGCTGTGGCGGCCTGTGTGACAGGCGATGCCGGGCTCGTGCCCGAGCTGGGTCACCTTGAGCAGCACCACATCCTGATCGCAATCCACACGGATCTCATGGACCTGCTGGAAGTGGCCGGACTCCTCACCCTTGTGCCACAGCTTCTGACGAGAACGGCTGAAGTACACAGCCTGCTTGAGTGCAAGCGTGCGGGCCAGCGCCTCGCGGTTCATCCAGGCCACCATGAGCACATCGCCCGTCGCGGCTTCCTGCGCGATCGCGGGCACCAGCCCATCGCGGTCCCAGCGGACTTGGTCCAACCATTCGTTCATGGCGTCCAGTGTACCCAAGGGCCCAGGCCGGCTGAGCCCTCCGGCGGCTCGGCAGCCGATCCGCGCCAGCCAGTCACTTCAGTTACCCACCGGGGCCGGGGGCTGCAAGCAGTCGTCAGCCTACACCGGCATCACCTGGCCTGCGGCCAGGACGAAACGCAAACGGCCGGGCTCCGCCTGCGCGGGGTGCCCCCCGGTGAAGGCACCGAACGAGGGCAGGACCAGGCGCTCCGGGTCCACGACAAAGCAAGGCAGGCGCAGGCGGTCATGCGCCCTGCCGCGCAGGCAGGCCACGGGATGCCAGTGCCCGCAAACGACCGGCCGGCCTGCCGCACCGGGCACGGGCGCGTCGTCATGGCTGAGCTGCACGCCAGACCATACCAGGGTGTCGGCCACTGCCGTCATGCCCAGTTGTGGCGGCATCGGTCCGGCCCGTTGGTCATGGTTGCCAGTGACCAGCAGCACCTCCCGGTCCGCATGGCGGGCCCGCCAGGCCTGCCACGCAGACAACACCTCGGGCGTCAAGGCATCGGCAGAATGGAAGAGATCGCCCAGTACCACGAGCTGCCGCGCTGGCCAACAGGCCAGCAAGCGGTCCAGGCGCTCAAAGTTTTCGCGCGTGGTGGACTCCGGGACCGGGACGCCCAATCGCCGGAAGGTGCGGGCCTTACCCAGGTGGACATCCGCCACCAGGACGGCACTCCGTGCCGGCCAGACCAACGCCCCTTGGGGATCTAACCACCAGCGGTGGCCTTGCCAGCTGAGCGGCTGCGCGCCCGCCACCGGGGTCGCTTGGGACCCGTCCGGCCAGACAAACGCACCAGCCGGGCAGCCTTGCTGCGGCACGACGCGCCGGCCTCAGATCAGTTGCAACAGCGCGTCGAGCTGTTCTGTGGGAGCCCGCTTGAATCCGGAGCGGGCATAGCGATGCAGACAACCCACGATCATGCAGGTGAGTGCTGCCGGAAGGCCTGCCGCCAGAGGCGTCTCGGCCGTCACCTGCCCGGACTCGGCCTGCTGGGCTTGGGCATGTCGCAGGCACTGCCTCAGCTGGGCCTCCACCCGTTCGAAGAACTGGGTCATGCGGGTGGTCAGGCGTTCGTTCTCGAACACCAACGCATCCCCCACCATGACCCGCACCATGCCCGGATTCTTCTCACCAAACTGCAGCAGCATGTGAACGATACGCCGCGCCTGCTGGCGCCCGTCCTCTTCACGCTCCTGGATCTGGTTGATGAGGGTGAAGACGCTGGATTCGATGAACTCGATCAGCCCCTCGAACATCTGCGCCTTGCTGGCAAAGTGGCGGTAGAGGGCCGCCTCACTCACATCCAAGCGGGCGGCTAACGCCGCGGTGGTGATGCGGTCAGCGCCAGGCTGCTGAAGCATTTCAGCCAGAGCTTGCAGGATCTGCACCCGACGCTCACCCGGCTTGGGTCGCTTGCGGGTCGCGGTGGCGGCGCCCCCGGCGGCTTCTGGCGTTGCGGCTGCGGGTTCGGCGATCGGAGCGGACATCAGGGCAGGGACAGCAGCGGTTGAAGCGCCCGGATTCTGGCATACACGTATGCCGGCCGGCGGCTCATTCGGGCCCCCTTCTCCGGGCCGTGGCCGCCCTGGCGCGCCCAGCGCTGCATCCAGGCGGTCCGCATACCCACCGCGTGCGCGGCCTTCTGGTGGACCAGCGTGTCCTCCACCAGCACGCAATCGCGGGGATGGACCTTCAGGCGGGCAGCCAGCGCCTTGAACATGCGCGCGTCCGGCTTGGGGCGCAGTTGGCCGAACATACGCATCTGCTCGATGGAGATGACGCCATCGAACAAGTGCCTCATGCCCAGTGCCTGCAGCACGCGCAAGGTGTAGTCCATGGGCGCATTGGTCAGGATATAGCGTCGCCCCGGCAGCCGATGGAGCACGGCCAGGTCCTGGGGATGGGCCTGCAACTCGGCCTCCAGACCGGGCAATCGGTGGGTGTGGTGCAGGAAATGCTGCATCCGCACCCCATGGTGACGGATCAGCCCCAGCAAGGTGGCACCGTATCGACGCCAGTACTCATGGCGCAGAGCGTCGGCCTGCGCCGGTGACAGCCGCAACTGCTCGCCGATGTAGGCGTTCATGGCCTTGTCCAAACGCCGGAAGGACGACGCCGACGCGTTGTGCAGGGTGTTGTCCAGGTCGAAGAGCCACACCCGCGACGCATGCCGGCGCCGGGGTCCGGCGTCTGCCGACGGCTTGACCACCTTGGCGAGCCGTCAGTGCGAGCGGATCATGGTGCCGAAGGCCTGATCGGTCAGGACCTCCAGCAACAAGGCGTGCGGAACACGGCCATCGATGATGTGCACCGCATTGACGCCGCTCTTGGCCGCGTCCAGCGCACCCGCAATCTTGGGCAGCATGCCGCCACTGATGGTGCCGTCAGCAAACAGTTCGTCGATGCGGCGTGCGGTGAGGTCGGTCAGCAGTTGCCCCGACTTGTCCAGCACGCCGCTGATATTGGTGAGCATGAGGAGCTTCTCGGCCTTGAGCACCGTGGCGAGCTTGGCCGCCACCACATCGGCGTTGATGTTGTAGCTCTCGTTATCGACGCCAAAGCCGATCGGGCTGATCACGGGGATGAAGGCATCCTCCTGCAGCGCGCGGACGACGCTGGGGTCGATGGACTCGATCTCGCCGACCTGGCCGATGTCGTGCTCCTTGCTCGGATCGTCCTTGTCGAGCATGCGCAGCTTGCGGGCACGGATCATGGCGCCGTCGCGGCCGGTCAGGCCGACGGCCTTGCCACCGGCGGCGTTGATGCGGCCCACGATGTCCTGTTGGACTTCCCCACCCAGGACCCACTCCACGACCTCCATGGTCTCCTCATCGGTGACCCGCATGCCCTGGATGAAGGTGCCCTTCTTGCCCAGGCGGTTCAGCGCATCATCGATCTGGGGGCCGCCACCATGGACCACCACAGGGTTCATGCCCACCAGCTTGAGCAGCACGATGTCCTCGGCGAAGTCCTGCTGCAGTTCCGGGTCGGTCATCGCGTTGCCGCCGTACTTCACCACGAGCGTCTTGCCGTGGTACTTGCGGATGTACGGCAAGGCCTGGGCCAGGATCTCCGCCTTTTCCCGGGGCAGGATGTGATCAACGGAAACAGGTGCAGTGGAATGGCTCATGGTGGGTTAGTCTGAGAGGAACTTGGAGCGGCCCGACATTCTAGGGAAACCGTGATACCGACCGACTTTGCCTGTGCAGAATCCGGCCAGCTCGGTAGCGCGCGCAACCATGTGTCCCATGTGCCACGCCAGCCCGGTCACATGCGCCGGCCGTCGCCAGCCCCTGCCACCCCCACCCTGCTTCATGCCCACCTCTGCCGAACGCCGCCACCCGCCGACATCCGCCCTGCTGCTGGCCGCGGCCTGCCTGGGCATGGGCGCATTCCCGGCTCACGCGGCAGAGCCGGCGTCCGACGAGGGTGATGGCGAGGTCCGCCGCCTGGATCCCGGCGCTGGACGGATCACGATTCGCCATGGCGGTCTCGTCCATCTGGACGTGCCGCCCATGGCACTGACGTTCCGGGTGAGCCCGCCCAGCCTGATGCAAGGCCTGAACGTGGGCGATCTGGTGGAATTCAGGGTGGAGAAGGTGGAGGGCACCTTCGTGATCACCCGGCTGCAAAAGTCGCGCCACTGACTGCCCCTGCCGGGGCGGCCACCCAAGCCGCGGCCCACCGTGTGGTGGCCGCACCTGTCGGCTCAGTGACCCAGGTAGGCGGCGCGGACCTGCGGGTCGTCAAGCAGCTGGGCGCCCGGACCTTCCATGGTGATCTCGCCAGAGTCCATGACGTAACCCCGATTGGCCAGCGCCAACGCACGGCTGGCGTTCTGCTCGACCAGCAGGATGGTGGTGCCTTGGCCATGGATGGTTTCGATCACCTCAAAGATCTTGTCCACCATGATGGGGGACAGGCCCATGGAGGGCTCATCGAGCAGCAACACCTTGGGCTTGGCCATCAGGGCGCGACCCATGGCCAGCATCTGCTGCTCACCGCCGGACATGGTGCCCGCGAGTTGCTCGGCACGCTCCTTGAGGCGCGGGAAGATGCCGAAGATCTTGTCGATGTCGGCCTGAACCTCGTCATCACGCCGGTTGTAGGCACCCATCATCAGGTTCTCGACGATGGTCATGCGGGTGAAGGTGCCCCGGCCTTCGGGCACCATGACCAGCCCCTTGCGGGCCAGGTCCCAGGCGCCCTGCCCGCGGATGGATTCACCCAGGTAACGCACGTCACCTGCTGCGATGGGCTGCAGGCCCGTGACAGCCTTAAGAGTGGTGGTCTTGCCGGCACCGTTGGCGCCGATCAGGCTGACCAGCTCGCCCTGGCGCACCTCCAGCGTGGCGCCCTTGACGGCCTGGATGCCCCCGTAGGCCACCTTCAGGCCCTGGATCTCCAGCAGGGGTTGATTGCTCATGCTCGTATGTCCTTCTTGCATCGGCAGACGCCGGCGCCGGCCTGCGGAGCCAGCACGGCGTATGCATGGGCCGTCGACACAGAGGCCGACGGCAGGCGTTCAGTGCGGCTTGTGACCCGCGCCCAGATAGGCCTCGATCACCTTCTCGTTGCTCTGGACTTCGGCCGGCGTGCCTTCAGCGATCTGCTTGCCGTAGTCCAGCACGGTGACGCGGTCGCACAGGCCCATGACCAGCTTCACATCGTGCTCGATCAGGAGGATGGTGCGGCCGTCCTTGCGGATGCGGTCGATCAGTTCGCGCAGCACCACCTTCTCGGTGGCGTTCATGCCGGCCGCCGGCTCGTCCAGCGCGATCAGCCGCGGATCGGTGGCCAGCGCACGCGCGATCTCCAGGCGCCGCTGGTCGCCGTAGCTCAAGGTCCGCGCCTTGAAGTCGGCATAGGCGCCGATGCCCACATAGTCCAGCAGCTCCCGGGCCCGGACCCGGATGGCCTCTTCCTCGGCCTTGAAGCTGCCAGTGCGCAGGATGGCCCCCAGGATGCCGGACTGGGTGCGGACATGGCGACCGACCATCACGTTCTCCAGCGCGGTCATCTCGGCAAACAGCCGGATGTTCTGGAAGGTGCGGGCGATGCCAGCCTTGGCGACCTCATGCACCGTGGTGGGCTGGTACGGCGCACCGCCCAGCTCGAAGGTGCCCCCATCCGGGGTGTAAAGCCCCGTGATGACGTTGAAGAAGGTGGTCTTGCCGGCCCCGTTGGGTCCGATCAGGCCGTACACCTGGCCCTTGCCGATGGTGATGCCCACCTCGGAGAGGGCCTGCAGTCCGCCAAAGCGCTTGGAAACGCCCTGGACTTTCAACACGGTTTCGCTCATGGGAGGTGGCTTCAGGAGACCTTGACGGGTTGAGGAGCGGCCTTGCCATGCTCAGGCGCGGGCCACAGGCCACGTGGGCGCAACAGCATGATGGAGATCATGGCCAGGGCAATGAGGAGCTGTCGCAGGATGGCTGCGTCCAGGCGGCCGTCGGTCAATTGCTGCAGCGGACCCGCCATGTAACGCAGCACTTCCGGCAGGGCAGCCAGCATGATGGCGCCCAGGATGACGCCGGGCAGGTGTCCCAGACCGCCCAGCACCACCATGGCGACGATCATGACCGACTCCATCAGGGTGAAGGACTCCGGCGAGACAAAGCCTTGGAAGGACGCGAACATGGCACCGGACACGCCGCCGAAGGTGGCCCCCATGCCAAAGGCGGCCAGCTTCAGGTTGCGGGTGTTCAGGCCCATCGCCTTGGCAGCGATCTCATCCTCGCGGATGGCCATCCAGGCGCGGCCGACCCGGGAATCGGCCAGGCGGTGGCACAGCACCACCGAGATGACCACCAGCAGCAGGAACAGGTAGTAGTACTGCGTCACGCTCGGCAGGGCGATGCCAAAGATGTGCAGGGGCTGGCCAAAGTCGAAGCCGAACAGCGTCATGGGCTCGATCTGGCTGATGCCACGCGGGCCGTTGGTCAGGTTGATCGGGTGCTCCAGGTTGTTCATGAACACCCGGATGATCTCGCCGAAGCCCAGCGTCACGATAGCCAGGTAGTCACCGCGCAGCTTGAGCGTCGGGGCGCCCAGCAACATACCCGCCAAGCCAGCCAAGCCGGCCGCCAAGGGGATGACCAGCCAGATCGGCACATGCAAGCCATCGGGAAAGGCGGCCGCGATCCACTCGAAGTTGGTGGTGAGGTGCGGCGACGCCAGCAAGGCGTACATGTAGGCGCCCACCGCGTAGAAAGCGACGTAGCCCAGGTCCAGCAGGCCGGCATAGCCCACCACGATGTTCAGCCCCAGGGACAGCAGCACGTAAAGCAGGGCCAACGCCATGATGCGCACCCAACCCTGGCCGAACTGCGCGGCGAACAGCGGCAGCGCCAGCAGGGCAGCCGCCGCAAGAAGGAAGACGGCCAGCTTGGCCTGTTTGCTCAGGTTGTCCATGACAAGTGATTCCTCAGGTCAGGCGCGGTCCGCCACGCGTTCACCCATCAGGCCGCTCGGGCGCAGGGTCAGCACCAAGATCAAGACCAGGAAGGCCAGGATCTCGACGTAGTGGCTGCCAAAGACTCCACCGGTCAGTTCACCCAGGTAGCCACCGCCCAGGGACTCGATCAGACCCAGCAGGACCCCACCCACCATGGCGCCGGTCAGGTTGCCGATGCCACCGAACACGGCGGCCGTGAAGGCTTTGAGGCCGGGCAGGAAACCCATGGAATGCTGCACGGTGCCGTAATTGGCCGCCCACATCACCCCAGCGATGGCCGCCAGCGCGGCACCGATGATGAAGGTGGCGGAGATGATGTGGTCAGGACGCACACCCATCAGGCTGGCCACCTTCGGGTTTTCCGCGGTGGCACGCATGGCGCGGCCCAGCCGGGTCTTGTTGACCAGCCACAGCAGCAACCCCAGCACCACCACCGTGGTGATCAGGATGATGATCTGCGTGAGCGTGATCACGGGGCCATCCTCCCAGAGGAAGAACACCTCCATCGGCAGCACGGCGGGGAACGGCTTGGGGTTGGGCTTCCAGATGATCATGGCCAGGGTCTGCAGCAGCAGGCTCATGCCCATGGCGGTGATCAGCGGCGACAGGCGCGGTGCACTGCGCAAGGGCTTGTAGGCAATGCGCTCGATGGTGAAGTTCAGCAATGAACACACCACGATGGCCGCCACCAGCGAAATCAGCAGGGACACCCAGCCCGGGAGCCCGGAGTCCTGCAGGAAGGTAACCACGGTCCAGCTGACCATGGCGCCGACCATCAGCACCTCGCCGTGCGCGAAGTTGATGAGGCTGATGATGCCGTAGACCATCGTGTAGCCCAGTGCCACGAGCGCATACATGCTGCCCAGCACCAGACCGTTGATGATCTGTTGCACGAAGATGTCCATTGAGGGTTGACTCCAAACTGGTCACTCGGGAACGCGGTGCGGCGTCGCCGCCCCGTCACGAGCGGGAACCTATGCAAGATTCCCGCCATACCACCAAGTGTGAGCTGCCCGGCACGTGCCCGCCAAGGTGGCAACCCGCATAGAACCACCAAAAATCCACCTCAATCGAATAAAAATCAAGAACTCATGACTCATTCTTGATTTTTCTCCACCATTTGACAGATTTAAGAACGATCCCTCCAGGCCACATCCAACTCACGCAGGCGATCGAGCTTCTCCCGAATACGCAACTCCAGGCCCCGGTCGACCGGCTGGTAGAGGGACGCAGACGACATTCCGTCAGGCCAATACGAGACGCCGGGCGCGAACCCGTCTGGCTCGTCATGGGGATAGCGATAGCCCTGACCATGCCCGAGCTGGCGCGCCAGTCCGGTCGGCGCATTGCGCAGATGATCCGGCACAGGCGCCGTACCGGCCGCCTTGACCATCGCCTGCGCGGCCTTCCAGGCCAGGTAGACGGCGTTGGACTTGGGGGCCACCGCCAGGTAGGCCACGGCCTGGGCCAGCGCCAGCTCGCCCTCCGGGCTGCCCAACCGCTCTTGCGTCTGGGCCGCCGCGAGGCAAAGCGGCAGGGCCCGGGGATCGGCATTGCCGATGTCCTCGCTGGCGATGCGCACCAGCCGCCGCGCCAGGTAGAGGGGGTCTGCGCCGCCATCAAGCATCCGCGCCAACCAATAGAGCGAGGCATCAGGATCGGAACCCCGGATCGACTTGTGCAAGGCTGAGATCAGGTCATAGAACTGATCCCCGCCCTTGTCGAACCGGCGCAGGCGGTCGCCCAGCACCTGATCCACCAGCACGCCGGAGAGCGGCTGGCCCGAGGCTTCCGCCACCTCGGCGACGCGCTCGACGGCATTGAGCAGCCGCCGGGCATCGCCGTCGGCATGGTCAACCAGGCGGGCCACAGCCTCTTCGGGCCATGCCGGCTGACCCAGCGCCTGACACGCCCTGGCCACCAACTGCTGCAGGTCCTCTGCCTCCAAGCCGCGCAACACGTGCACCGTGGCACGCGAGAGCAGCGCCGAATTGACCTCGAAGGCGGGGTTTTCGGTGGTGGCGCCGATGAAGACGAAGAGCCCCGACTCAACATGGGGCAGAAAAGCGTCCTGCTGCGACTTGTTGAAGCGATGGACCTCGTCGACGAAGACCAGGGTGGCGCGCCCCGCCTGCTGGCTGACCTGTGCCCGCTGCACCGCCTCACGAATCTCCTTGACGCCGGCCAGCACCGCAGACAAGACGATGAAGTCGGCCCGCACCGTCTGCGCCACCAGCCTGGCCAGCGTGGTCTTGCCGACGCCAGGAGGCCCCCACAGGATCATCGAATGGGGCCGGCCACGTTCCAGCGCCAGCCGCAACGGCTTGCCTGGCCCCAGCAGGTGGCGCTGTCCAATGACGTCCTGCCAATGGGCGGGCCGCAGCCGCTCAGCCAGCGGCATGCCGAGCGGTGCAGCAGCCGGGCTGGGGCTGGAGATGACAGCGGCTGGGGCAGACACCCCGCCAGAGGGAGGCGCAGGCGCCTCTTCAGCGCCAAACAGGCTGTTCTGCTGAGACATGCGCCCATTGTCCCCGCCAGGGAACCCGCACGAATTGCCCGCCCGGCGCCCGGCAAATCCGGGCTTCCGGCCGGCGGCCCTGCCCCACACTTCAGGCCATCTTTTCAGGCGGAAGAACCCACAGGAGTCCCCCATGAGCGCCAGCACGGCCCTGGAACAGCGTGCACTCGGACAGGCGGAGCGCCAGCCGGCGCCGCCGCGCGAATACCTCTCCTTCAAGCTCGGTGCCGAGGAGTACGGCATCGACATCCTCAAGGTGCAGGAGATCCGCGGCTACGAGCCGCCCACCCGCATCGCCAACGCCCCCTCCTTCATCAAGGGAGTGGTCAACCTGCGCGGCGTGATCGTGCCCATCGTGGACATGCGGATCCGGTTCGACCTGTCGGACGTGCAGTACAACGCCTTCACGGTGGTCATCATCCTCAACGTCGCACACCGGACCGTCGGCGTGGTCGTCGATTCGGTGAGCGACGTGCTGGAACTGGCGCCAGAGGTCATCAAGCCGGCACCAGAATTCCATGGGGTCATCGACGCCGGCTACATCACCGGCCTGGGCACCATCAAGAACGGCCAGGAGGAACGCCTGCTCATCCTGCTGGACATTGAACAGATGATGACCTCCCCTGACATGGGTCTGGTCGACAGCGGCTTCTGACGCCCGCGGACGGTCCCGGCGGCAGTGCTCGCGTCAAGCCCGCCGCCCGGCGTGCCCGCCACCGTGGCGGGCCAAGGCCTCATTGCTCGCTGATGTCCGCGCCCGCAGGGGGCGTGAAGCGGAAAGTGGCCGCAGGCAGAGAGGACTCCTCGCGCAGATCAGGAAGGCTGAGTACGGAGCGCTGCCCAAAACTGTCGCCCATCTCGAAGGTGGCCGGCACGCGTGCGCCAGGCCTGAAACCCACCTTCAGCCAGAGCACGGTGCCCCCTTGCTGCCGCGGCGTGGCTTGCACCCACTGCAGCCCCCCCTGGTCAGGAAGGGCCTTGAGCTCGAAGTCATCGTCCAACGACGCGCCTGAGGCCAGCAAGGCGGCCGGGGTGGACCCCAGCGCCTCCGCCAGCCGCCGCACCGTCACCTGGTTCAGGTCCGGATCGTGGAACCAGACTTTGACACCATCTCCCACGATGAGCTGGACATACGGTTTGACATAGCTGAACCGGAAGCGATTGGGACGCTGGAACTCGAAACGGCCCGAGGACACCTTGGGCTTGGTCCCATTGGGGGCGTACACGGTCTGGGTGAAACTGCTCTGACCCGCCTTGACCTCCTTGACGAAGACCCGCAAGGCGTCCGCGGCATCGGCCCACGCGGCCATCGGTTGGAACCCACCCACCACGGCGAGTGCGAGGGGAAACACCAGGCGCCGGAATCGGCCGGCGCTCGGCATGCAGGAGTTGTTCATCTCATTCTTCTCGTTTGGGCACCAGCAGTTCGCGGTTGCCATTGGTGGCCATGGAGGAGACCAGGCCAGACTGCTCCATCTGCTCGACCAGCCGGGCCGCGCGGTTGTAGCCGATGCGCAGATGGCGCTGGACCAGCGAAATGGAAACCTTGCGGTGCTGCAGCACGACCGCCACGGCTTGGTCATAGAGGGGATCCGCCTCGCCGGAGAGCCCGCCCTCACCATCGCCCCCCCCTTCTCCCTCACCCTCCAGCACCCCGCCCTCCAGGATGCCTTCGACGTAGTTGGGACCACCCAAGGCCTTCAAGGCCGCCACGACGCGGTGGACTTCGTCGTCCCCGACAAAGGCACCGTGGACGCGAGTGGGCATGCCAGAGCCTGCAGGCAGGTAGAGCATGTCGCCCATGCCCAGCAGGGCTTCTGCCCCCATCTGGTCGAGGATGGTGCGGCTGTCCACCTTGCTGGAGACCTGAAAGCTCAGGCGGGTGGGAATGTTGGCCTTGATCAGGCCGGTGATCACGTCCACGCTGGGTCGCTGGGTGGCCAGAATCAGGTGGATGCCCGATGCCCGGGCCTTCTGGGCCAGGCGGGCGATCAACTCTTCGATCTTCTTGCCCACCACCATCATCAGATCGGCCAACTCGTCGATCACCACCACGATGTGCGGCAAATGGTCCAGGGGTTCCGGTGACTCCGGGGTCAGGCTGAAGGGGTTGGGGATCAATTCCCCGCGGACCTTGGCCTCGTCCACCTTGCGGTTATAGCCATCCAGACCGCGGACCCCCAGCTTGCTCATCACCTTGTAGCGGCGCTCCATCTCGGCCACGCACCAGTTGAGCGCGTTGGCCGCCTGCTTCATGTCCGTGACCACGGGGCACAACAAGTGACCGATGCCTTCGTAGACGCTCATCTCCAGCATCTTCGGATCGATCAAGATGAGCCGCACCTGGGAAGGGTCTGACTTGTAGAGCAGGCTCAGAATCATCCCATTGATGCCGACCGACTTGCCCGAGCCGGTGGTGCCCGCCACCAGGCAGTGCGGCATGCGGGCCAGGTCGGCCACCACCGGCGCGCCGACGATATCCTTGCCCAGGGCAATGGTGAGCAGGGAACTGGCATCGTGGTAGACCTGCGAGCCGAGGATCTCGGCCAGCCGGATGACCTGGCGGCGGGGATTGGGCAGTTCCAAGGCCATCAGGTTCTTGCCCGGGATGGTCTCGACCACCCGGATGGACACCAGCGACAGCGAGCGCGCCAAGTCCTTGGCCAGGCCCACGATCTGGGCCCCCTTGACCCCGGTGGCCGGCTCGATCTCATACCGCGTGATCACCGGCCCGGGCTGCGCCGCGACCACGCGAACCTGCACGCCAAAGTCAGCCAACTTCTTCTCAATCAGTCGGCTGGTGAGTTCCAGGGACTCCGGGGTGATGACCTCCATGCGGTCAGGCGGCGGATCCAGCAACTCGATGGACGGCAAGCGACCCGTACCGTCGACCTCGAACAGCTCGGTTTGACGGTCGCGCTGCAGCCGCTCGGCCTTCGGGACCACCAGCACCGGGGGCTCGATCAGGATGGGAGGCAGCACCGAGGCCTGCTCTTGGCGCTGCTGCTGCACTTGGTCGAGCTCGCGCTCACGCTCGCGCACCGCCTCCTCACCCAACCTTTTGTCCTCCACATGCTCGAGGTGGGTTACCCGACGCTCCCGAAGCCCTTCCACCCAAGCACCCAAGCCCTCGGCAAGTCGCAGCCACGAGAAATCAAACACTGCGGGCAACGCCAGCACCAGCAGCACAATCCACAACAGGCCAGAGCCCATAAAGCCCAGGACCTGCATGGACAGCGGCCCGAGCAGGTAGCCCAGCACCCCACCGGCATGCCCGGGCAGACCGGCCTCCAGCACATACATGCGGGTCCACTCCAGGCCGGTGCTGGCCATCAGCAGACCCACCAAGCCCAGCCACCAGCGCCAGGCAGGCTGCACCTCGGTGGCGGGAGGAGCCGGTGGCGCAGCGCGGCCACCCCGCGCACCGGTCGCGGCCACGGGCGGCGCTGCCGGCGTGCGCAGGGCCGCCGCCAGGTGGCCAAAGGCACGGCGGCAGGCCAGCAGCGCCACCCACCAGGCGGACAGCCCCAGCAGCACCAGGGAAAGGTCGGCAGCCAGGGCACCGGGCCGACCCAACCAGTTGCGCACGGTCAAGCCATCGCCTGAGGTGGAGAAACCTGGATCCCCCGCATGGCGGCTGGCCAACGCCAGGGCCCAAGCCAGGCAAAACGCCAGCCAAGCCAAGGCACGGCCCCAGCGCCAGAGTTCCTCAGGCGTGGGCAGGGGCAGGAAGGAAACGTCAGATCCTCGCGACATGCCCCGATTCTCCACTTGCCGGCCCCTATGCCGCCTCCTCACAGCGGCCGGTGGACTCGTCGCACCGGTCAGGCGGTCACCCGAGCAACCGTCCCGCCAAGATCAGGATCAGGCGGCCAGCCGCTCCTTGAGAACGACGGCTCCGCTCTCCAGCGTCTCGATCACACCCCGTTCCTCCAGATCCTTCATGACCCGGCTCACCATTTCCCGGGAAGCGCCGACGATCTTGGCCATGTCTTGACGGGACACCTTGCCACGGATCACCCGCTCCCCCCCCACCTCCTCGGCCATGTCGAGCAGCGTGCGGGCCACCCGGCCATAAACATCCAGGAGGGCAAGCGATTCAATTTGACGGTCCGCGGCGCGCAGTCGCGCCACCAGTCCGTGCAAGATAGCAAAGGCTAGGCTGTCAGGCTCCGGCAGGCACCGGGCAAAGTCCGCGCGCCCCAGGACCAACATGTCGCTTTGGACTTCGCAGCGGACGGTGGCGGAGTGTGGCTGATCGTCTATCAGGCTCATCTCGCCCACATAGTCCCCGGCCTCCAGCACCGCCAGGATGACCTCGCGACCGCGCCCATCCGCAGTCAGCACCCGCGCCCGGCCGTTGAGCAGGATGAACAGCGCGTTGCTCTTCTGGCCCTGCTCAACCACCACCTCAGCGCGGCGGAACCGCCGCTTGACCACCGAATCCGCCACCGAACGCGCCTGCTCCACAGTCAGCATGGAGAACAACGGCACGCGCCGGATCAGTTCGAGGTTGGAAAGCATCGACATCCCTTATCCCCTATGGTCCACTTGTCTGCCAGCAGGTTAGCGGCGCCGCATGGCACGGCTTCGTAGAATGAAGCGTGAAATCCGCCTCATTTCCGAGCATAGCCTGAGGCGGCTCCTCCCCGTGGTTCCGCGCGCGGCCGTCTGCCAGAACCAGGCACCACAGGCCCTCGGCGCCGGGATCCGCATCCCCCCTTTTCCCGCTTGCGACGCATGTCCACCACCATCACCCAGCACGCTCAGGTGCTCATCCTGGGCTCCGGCCCGGCCGGATTCACCGCTGCCATCTACGCCGCGCGCGCCAACCTCAAGCCCCTGCTCATCACCGGCATGGCACAGGGCGGCCAACTGATGACGACCACCGAGGTGGATAACTGGCCGGCGGATGTGATGGGCGTTCAGGGCCCGGAGCTGATGCAACGCTTCCAGCAGCACGCCGAGCGCTTCAACACCCAGATCGTCTTCGACCACATCCATACCGTCGAGCTGTCACAGCGCCCCTTCACGCTTAAGGGTGACTCCGGCACCTACACCTGTGACAGCCTGATCATCGCCACTGGCGCCTCGGCCAAGTACCTGGGTCTGCCCTCTGAAGAGGCCTTCGCCGGCCGCGGCGTCAGCGCCTGCGCCACCTGCGATGGCTTCTTCTACCGCGGAGAAGAGGTTTGCGTGGTGGGTGGCGGCAACACCGCCGTCGAGGAAGCCCTCTACCTCTCCAACATCGCCAACAAGGTCCATCTGGTCCACCGCCGCGACAAGTTCCGCGCCGAGGCCATCATGATCGACAAGCTGATGGAAAAGGTGGCTGCCGGCAAGATCGTGCTGCACCTGCACCGCACGCTGGATGAGGTGCTGGGCGACGCCACCGGTGTCACCGGCGTTCGGCTGCGCTCCACCCAGGACGACAACACCCTGGATGTGACGCTCAAGGGCTGCTTCATCGCCATCGGCCACCAGCCCAACACAGGCATCTTCGACGGCCAACTCGACATGAAGGACGGCTATCTGGTCACCCGGGGCGGCCAAGCCGGCTTCGCCACCATGACCAGCGTGCCCGGCGTGTTTGCCGCTGGCGATGTGCAGGATCACATCTACCGCCAGGCCATCACCTCGGCAGGCACAGGCTGCATGGCCGCGCTGGATGCCCAGCGTTTCCTGGAACAGGAAGGCCATTGAGCGCCCTGACCCGCGATTCAGGCTAGAATCGCGGGCTTTCTTGTGCAGACCATCGCCAAGCCGCTGGCTTGGATGTGAGTCATTTGCATGGGGCAAGTCTTCTTCGGGAACTGGGCTCCACGTGCAGGAACGGGTTACCGCCACCCTATTGGCGAGGTGAGGTCAGGTGGCTGACAGCGGACAATCCAGTCCGTCAAGTGCCTGGCCGGATGACATATCGGAGTGTCCTCATGGCACGCGTCTGCGAAGTCACGGGCAAGAAGCCCATGGTCGGGAACAATGTTTCCCACGCCAACAACAAAACCAAGCGCCGGTTCCTCCCGAACCTGCAATACCGTCGTTTCTGGGTCGAGAGCGAAAACCGCTGGGTTCGCCTGCGCATCAGCAATGCTGCCCTGCGCCTGATCGACAAGAAGGGCATCGACGCCGTGCTGGCTGACCTGCGCGCGCGCGGCCAGGCCTGAACCCAGACTCTGAAGGAGCGACACCATGGCATCCAAAGGCGGACGCGAAAAGATCAAGCTGGAATCCACCGCGGGTACCGGCCACTTCTACACCACGGCCAAGAACAAGAAGACCACGCCCCAAAAGCTGGAATTCATGAAGTTCGACCCCAAGGCCCGCAAGCACGTCCTGTACAAGGAAGTGAAGCTGAAGTGATGACACGCCTGCCGCGTCCCGATGGAACGGCAGGTTGTCCAAGGGTCTGAAGCCGGCACGCACATGCCGGCTCCGAGAAAAAGCCCCGGCACCGACAGGTGACGGGGCTTTTTTCATTTGCAGTCTTGCGGGTCCACACGCTTACCTTGACCATGCCGGGAGACGCTGGTGGAGGGTGTGGCCACTTCCATGGCCACACCCGCCCACCGGGCTCGCCTGGTCGGTCAGGCGCGGGCGGACCTCAACTCCAGCGAGAACTGCCGCAAGGCCTCGATGCCGCTGGCCTCAGCACGACGACACCAGTCCTGAAGGTCTGCCAACAACTGCTCAGCCGACACATTGGTGCGGGTCCACACCTGCCGCAGCTCCTCACGCATGGCCACCAGGGTATTCAGGGCCGGCAGACCGTCCACCACCACCTGCAAGCGGGGCAGCAGCGCGCTGGGGATCTTGTCTTGGTCACGGTGCAGCCAGCGCTCCGCCAAACGCAGGTCGCTCCAAGACACGGCACCGGCCGCCCCCCCCTGCTGCTTCAATCGGGCCAGCTCCGCCGCACAGGCACGGCGCAGCTCCTTGGCGTAGTGGGCCATCACCTCGTAGCGGTGGGTGATCACGGCTTCCAGCGTCTTGGCATCGGCCTGGGGCTTGAGCGGGCCCGTCTTCCACTGGGGCGCCACCTTGCGCACCTTGGCCCACCCCAGCAGCTCCAATGCCCGGATATAGCCCCAGCCAATGTCAAACTCGTAGGGGCGGATCGAGAACTTGGCCGAGGTCGGGTAGGTGTGGTGGTTGTTGTGCAGCTCCTCGCCGCCAATGATCACCCCCCAGGGAGAGACATTGGTGGACGCATCCACCGCCTCGAAATTGCGGTAGCCCCAGAAGTGGCCGATGCCGTTGACCACGCCAGCCGCCCAGAAGGGAATCCAAACCATCTGGATCGCCCACACCGCCAAGCCCAGGGCGCCGAAAAGCAGCAGGTCGATCACCATCATCAGGCTCACGCCCCACACGCTGCGAGGGCCGTATACGTGCCGCTCCACCCAGTCGTCCGGCGTGTTGTGGCCGTACTTGGCCATGGTCTCGGCCACTTTGGCCTCCGCCCGATACAGCTCGGCCCCCCGCCACATCACGGTCTTGAGCCCGCGCGTCTGGGGGCTGTGCGGATCTTCGGGGGTCTCGCATTTGGCGTGGTGCTTGCGGTGGATGGCGACCCACTGCTTGGTCACCATGCCGGTGGTCAACCACAGCCAGAAACGGAAGAAGTGGGACGGGACCGGCCCCAGCTCCAAAGAGCGATGCGCCTGGCTGCGGTGCAGGTAAATGGTCACGGCGGCGATGGTCACATGGGTCACCGCCAGCGTGAAGAGCAGGACCTGCCACCAGGCCCAGCGGGTCAGACCATGCGCCGCCCAATCCAGCATCGCCGCCACGGCGCCATCCACGAAGTTCATGTCCATTCCTCAAGCAAGACCAGCGGGATGCCATCGCCGTGCTCGGACCGGCATTCCGGGTCGTCATTGTCCCTTGGGCAGCCCCTCGGGACGGGCGGGGACTTTCCTGAGCCCCCGCTGCAGATCCCATCACCCGCCCTGGCGTTCCCAGACGGCCGCAAAAAAACCATCCATGTGATGGCGGTGCGGCCGGGTCTTCAGGTAAGGGCCGCTGACCAGTTCATCGGCACGTTCCACGCCGGCCGCCTGCAGGGCCTGGGCGGCCGACAAGGGCTGGAAGCCGGGATGTGCCGCCGAGAAGGCGGCTGCCACGTCCTCGTTCTCCCGCGCCAGCAGGCTGCAGGTGGCGTACACCAACCGACCACCGGGCTTGAGCAGGCGGGCGGCACTGGCCAGGATGGCCGTCTGCTTGACCTGCAGCTCTGCCAAGGCTTCGGGCGATTGGCGCCACTTCAGGTCAGGGTTGCGACGCAGAGTGCCCAAACCAGAGCACGGCGCATCCACCAGCACCCGGTCGATCTTGCCCGACAGGCGCTTGATGCGGTCATCGCGCTCATGGGCAATCTGTGCGGGATACACGTTGGACAAGCCGCTGCGCGCCAAGCGGGGCTTGAGGCCGTCCAGCCGATGACCTGACACATCAAAGGCGTAGAGCCGACCTGTATTGCGCATCACCGCCCCCAGGGCCAGGGTCTTGCCCCCAGCGCCGGCGCAGAAATCGACCACCATTTCCCCGCGCCGAGGCTGCAGCAGGGCCGCCAGCAGCTGGCTGCCCTCATCCTGCACCTCCACATGACCCTGTTCAAACAGCGGCATCTTCTGCAAGGCCGGCTTGCCTTGCAGGCGCACCCCCCAGGGCGACCACGGTGTGGGCTCGGCCAGCAGAGACTGCTCGGCCAGGGCCTGGAGCACTTCCTCACGGCGGGCCTTGAGCAGGTTCACACGCAGGTCCAGCGGAGCCGGTTGCTCCATGGCCGCCACCAAGGCCCAAAAGTCATCCCCAATCTCCTGGCGCAGCGCGCTGGCCAGCCAATCGGGCAGGTTGTGGCGAGCCTTGTCAGGCAAGCGTGCAGGGTCCAGGGCTGCCACGTCCTGCAGCCACGCCTGTTCGTGCGGTCCCAGTGCACTGCGCAGGAAGGTCTCACTGCCTTGCCAGGCCAGGATGGCCATCCGGCGCTCCAAGGCGCCGCTGCCACTCTGGGCCAGGTGGGACCAGCGGTACCGCTGGCGCAGTACGGTGTAGGTCGTTTCAGCCAGGGTGTGGCGCTCGCGCGGACCCAGGGACCGGTGTTTGCGAAAGAACGCCGACACGACAGCGTCGGCAGGTGATTCAAGCTTCAGAACCTGTCTCAGCAGGTCGGTAGTCAAGTCCAGCAGGGCATTCGGATGCATCCCCTGGATTATCCCCGCAGGCGGCACCCGTGGCCGCCTTC
Source organism: Ideonella livida (assembly GCF_010499455.1). Taxonomy (GTDB): domain Bacteria; phylum Pseudomonadota; class Gammaproteobacteria; order Burkholderiales; family Burkholderiaceae_C; genus Ideonella; species Ideonella livida. Next base: position 127,731 of record NZ_JAAGOH010000001.1, read on the forward strand.
CCCCGGGTGCCCTTCAGCCTTCATGGAAGAGCCATTGCGGCTCGCCATCGAGCTGACGCACCTGCTCGTGCTCGAGCAGCAGGCGGTCCTGGACAAACCAGCGCACGGCACGGGGATAGATCACATGCTCGGCCCGGAGCACGCGGGCGGCCAAGCGTTCAGCGTCATCGCCCTGGTGGACCGGCACCACCGCCTGGAGCACGATGGGCCCATGGTCCAGGGCCGGCGTGACGAAGTGGACCGTCGCCCCAGCCACCTTGCATCCAGCCTCCAGCGCACGCTCGTGCGTGTGCAGCCCCCCGAAGGACGGCAGCAGTGAGGGGTGGATGTTCAGCAGTCGGCCGGCATAGCGTTGCACGAAGGCCTCACCCAGGATCCGCATGAAGCCTGCCAACACCACCAGGTCAGGCTGGTGGCGGTCGATTTCCGCGGCCAACGCCGCGTCGAAGGCGTCGCGGCTGGGGTGGTCACGGTGCGCGACCACAGCGGTGGCGATGCCTCGGGCCTGAGCCCAGACCAGCCCGCCGGCACCGGGCTTGTTGCTGATCACGGCGACCACCTCGGCAGGCCAGCCCTCGGCCGCGCAGCGCTCTGCCACGGCGATCATGTTGCTGCCACGCCCGGACAGCAGGATGACGATGCGCTTGTTCATGAGGGGCGTGAGTGTAAGCGGCTGCACAATCGGCAGCCCGGCCACAGCCGCAGCGCACTCCGCCATTTCATGTCCGCCCCCCTGCTGATGCTCGCCTCCTCGCTGCTCTTTGCACTCATGGGGGTCTGCGTCAAGCTCGCCTCCCAACAGTACAGCGCCGGCGAGATCGTCTTCTACCGCGGAGCGGTCGGGGCCACCTTCATCGCCCTGCTCGTCTTCTGGAGGCGTGGCAGCCTGCGCACCTCCATCCCGGGCATGCACCTGATGCGAGGCATCACGGGTGTCACGGCCCTGGTCATGTGGTTCTACGCCATCGGCCACCTGCCGCTGGCCACGGCCATCACGCTCAACTACATGTCCTCGGTGTGGATGGCCGTCTTCCTGATGGGCGCCGCCGTGCTGTCCGGCGCTGGCGGGATCGACCCGCGGCTGGTCGGGGCCGTCCTTTGCGGCTTCGCCGGAGTGGCCCTGGTGCTGCAGCCCAGCCTGGAGCCACAACAGGTGCCAGGGGCCCTGGCCGGCCTGGCCTCGGGGGTGATGTCTGCCATGGCCTACCTGCAGGTCACCGCGCTGGGCCGGGCCGGCGAACCCGAATACCGGGTGGTCTTCTACTTTTCGCTCGGCGGCATGCTGGTGGGCCTGGCACTGGCCCTGGCACAGGGCGGCCTGCATGCCCACACCGCCGGCGGCCTGGGCCTGCTGCTGGCGGTGGGCCTGCTGGCCACCAGCGCCCAGATGCTGATGACGCGCGCCTATGCCATCGGCAAACCGCTGGTCAACGCCAGCCTGCAGTACACCGGCATCATCCACTCCTTCGTCTTCGGCGTGCTGGTGTTCGCCGAACCCGTCCACCTGTCCGCCTTGGCCGGCGTGGCGCTCATCGTGGCCGCCGGGCTGGCCGCCACCCGGCTGCGCCAGGCCACCCCCCTGGCCGGGGGTGGCTCCCAAGGGGACTGACCGCACGCCTGCCCTCCCCACAAGGACTCGACATGACACCACTTCTTTCCGCCGACGAGTTGCTCACCCGCTGGGCGCAGGCGCCACTGATCTTGGACTGCAGCCACGACCTGGCCGAACCCGAGGCCGGCCGCCGACAGCATGCCATGGGCCGCCTGCCGGGCGCACGGCACCTTCACCTGGATGACGACCTGTCCGGCCCAAAATCTCCCGATGGCCCGCGCCAGGGAGGGCGCCACCCGTTACCCACCTTGGAGACGCTGGCGTGCCGGGCAGGTCAATGGGGTGTCACACCCGGTCGCTGGGTCGTGCTCTACGACCAGCAGGGCGCCGCCTACGCGGCGCGCTGCTGGTGGCTGCTGCGCTGGCTGGGGCACACCCAGGTGCAAGTGCTCGACGGCGGCCTGGCGGCCTGGCTTCGGGCGGGCGGCGACCTGGAGTCCGGTTCTCTGCCCCCTGTACCCGCTGGCGCCCCCCCCTACCCGCTGCCACAGACCGGCACCTTGCCCACCTTGCAAGCCGAGACGCTGCTGGCGTCGTCCGGCACCGACTGGCAAGTGGTGGACGCCCGCGCACCTGAACGCTTTCGCGGGGAAGTGGAGCCGCTGGACAGCCGGGCCGGCCACATCCCCGGAGCCCTCAACTACTTTTTCAAGGACAACCTGGGGGCCGACGGCTGCTTTCTGCCCGCCGAAGCGCTGCGCCGCCGCTTCGAGCCTTTGGGTGATCCCGCAAGGCTGGTGCACCAGTGCGGCTCTGGCGTGACGGCCTGCCACAACCTGCTGGCCATGGCGCAGGCCGGCTTGCCTGGCAGCGCCCTGTACCCCGGATCCTGGTCCGAATGGTCAGCGGACCCGAATCGTCCGGTGGCCACCGGCGAGGCCCCCGGCAGCCTGCGCTGAACTGGCGCACGGCGCCTTCCCTTGATGCCCATCAAGGCTGTCATGCGCCACTGCGCAACACTGCGGAACAGGGCGATCCAACCGATCGCTTGGACGAAGACAAGGAGCACACCATGTACCGCAACATCCTCGTGCCGACCGATGGCTCGGACATCACCCGCCATGCCATCGACACCGCCATCCAGCTGGCCAAGACCGTGGGCGCCAAGCTGACGGTGATCAGCGCCAAGGAGCCTTTCCCGTACAGCGCCATCTCCGAGATGCAGCCGGTGCCGCCGCAGGAATTCTTCGACGCCCAGGAGCGCATCGCCTCGGCACGCGTGAAGATCGCTACCGATGCCGCCACCGCCGCCGGCTTGGCCTGCGAGGCCTACACGGTCGAGGCACTGCACCCTTGGGAGGCCATCACCGACACGGCCAAGTCCCAAGGCTGCGACCTGATCGTGATGGCCTCCCACGGCCGCCGCGGGGTGAGCGCCCTGCTGCTGGGTAGCGAAACCCAGAAGGTCCTGACCCACTGCAACATCCCGGTGTTGGTCGTGAAGTGACCGCGGCGGGGCGAACCACGCCCCCCTCCGCTTCGCCCTCCACGGCCCGCCAGCCACCCGGCTCGCGGGCCTTTTTCATGCCCGGAGGCCAGGTCCCGATCTTCAATGCCCGGCATGCAGCAGGGAAAGCGTGGTCAGGACCAGGCCCAAACCGGCGCCGATCCAGAGGACCTGGGACACGATCTCGCGCACAGGCAGCCGGCGTTGCATCTGGGGAATCAGGTCGGCCACGGCCACATAAATGAAACTGCTGGCCGCGATGACCAGCAGGAACGGGAAGAGGCCGTCCCAGGCGCCGACCACCCAATAGCCCATGAGCCCCCCGACCACAGCAGCCAAGCCGGACAACCCGTTGTAGACCAAGGCGCGGGTTCGGCTGAAACCGGCATTGATGAGCACGATCGTGTCGCCCACCTCCTGCGGAATCTCATGCAGGATGACAGCCACCGCGGTGGTCAGCCCCAGCTGCGGGCTGGCGATGAAGGCGGCGGCGATGATGACGCCGTCGCAGAAGTTGTGGATGCTGTCGCCCACCAGGACCGAGTAACCCCCGCGCCCCACCCGCTGTGCGTCAAAGTGGTGGTGGTGGCCATGCCCGTCGCCCTCATGGTGGTGGTCGTGGCGGTAAAGCTCTGCCTTTTCCAGCAAGAAGAAGAACAGCAGCCCGCCCAGCAGCGTGGAGAACAGGGCGTGGGTGTCGGCACCGGATTCAAAGGCCTCGGGCAGCACATGCAGCAAGGCCGTGCCCAACAGTACGCCCGTCGACAAGCTCACCAGGTGGCGCACCAGGCGCCCCAGCACCGCATAGGTGAGCGTGGCGGCCACCAGAACGGACAGCAGGCCACCGGCCAGGGTGACGGCCACAATGGAGGCGAGTGTGGACATGGGCGGATGCCGGAAAGAGCGGACGAAAAAAAACCTGCGGCATGCGCAGGTTTTTGCAGTACTGACTTTTCCGGAACTTTTCTTGTCAAAGAGCTGCTGGGCAACTCTTTTATCCAGCACAAGACAAGGAAGCGGTGGGGTGGCTGATGGGACTCGAACCCACGACAACCAGAATCACAATCTGGGACTCTACCAACTGAGCTACAGCCACCGCCGGAAAAGAAGATTATTCTATGCCGCAAATTCACGCAGCGTCAAGCACCATTTTCATTTTTTGTGGAGACGGCCTTGGGCAGGTGCGATTCGGCCTTGAAGCGGGCCTTCAGGCTCTGGAGGTAGGCCTCGGCTTCAGCGTCCGCCAGCGCGCGCACCACGGCCGGACGGGCACGCAGCAGGCTTTCGTCCTGGGCCGCCCGCTCCACCACCTTGACCACCCGCAGCACGGCATGGCCCTGCTCGCCCAGGTCGACGTCGGCCCAGGCCGTTCCCTGGCTCAAGTCGGCCTTAAGGGCCGCCTCCAGGGCTTCGCGCGGCAGCCCCTGGGCCTGCACGCGGGAGACCACGGCGGTCTGCGCCAGCGCCACCGTCGGCGCCGCCTTGGCTGCGGCCAGACGGGTGCGAGCCTGCTCGGCCGCCATGGCCTTGGCCTGCTCCAAGCGGACAGCCTCGGTCACCGGGCCCCGGACTTCCTCAAGCGTCAGGTTGCGCGCAGGCCGGTAGGCCACCACGCGGGCGGACACCAGCTGGCTCGGGCCCACCTCAACCGCCTCAGTGTTGCGCTTGTTGTTGAGCGCTTCCGCGCCGAACACGGCTTCAAGCAGCTTGGCGGAGGCCAGGGCCCCAGCCGCGCCCTGGGCAGGGGTGCGGCGCACCGTGGCCTTGCGCAGCGGCAACTTGAACCGGTCCACCGCCGGCTGCAGGCTGTCGGACTGCTCGTAGACCATGTTAGTGAACTGCTCGGCATCGCCGGCATAGCGCGACTGGGCCAGCTGGCGGGACACCTCGGCCTGGATTTCAGCGCGCACGACCTCGAAAGGCTTCTTCTCGCCACCACGGGTGGCCGCCAGACGGATGATGTGGAGCCCGAACTCGGACTCGATCAGACCGCTGGTCTCACCGACCTTCATCGCAAAGACGGCGTCTTCAAAGGGCTTGGTCATCGCCCCGCGGCCAAAGAAGTCGAGGTCACCCCCGCGTTCGGCAGAGCCCGGATCCTGCGAGTGTTTGCGGGCCAGCGCGGCGAACTGATCCGGCGCCTTGCGCAACTCAGCCAGCACCGCCTCGGCCTGAGTCCGGGCCTTGGCCTTATCCTCCTTGGAAGCCGAAGCGTCCACGGCAAACAGGATGTGGCTGGCGCGCCGCTCCTCGGCCTGGGTGTAGCGGCTGAGGTTCTCGTCGTAGTACTTGCGCAGGTCGGCCTCGGGCACAGTCACCTGGGCCTTGAGGATTTCCAGGTCCAGCTGCACATATTCGATGTCGGCCTCCTCGGTGGAGCGGAAGCGCTCGGCGTGCTTCTGGAAGTAGGCCTGGACCTGCTCGGCCGTGGGCGCTGCCTTGGCCATGAAGTCCTTGGTGGTCAGCAGCTCCCACTGCACCTCACGTTGCTGCAGCAGGGTCTGCACGGCGCGGTCGGCCACGACCTTGCCCGGCCAGGCGCTGTCACGCACCGTGCCGATCACCTGGCGGAAGGCCATGTCCTGGCGCAGCTGCTGGGCAAAACCTGCGGAGGTCAGGCCCTGGGCCGCGAGCAGGTCCTTGTTGACCGTGCCGTCGGGGTGGCGGATCTGCGCAAACTGGGGGTCGGTGCGGAACATTCGGGCCATGCGCTCATCGCCCACGACCAGATGATCGCGCATGACCACGGCGGCCAGCAGCCGCTCCTGCACCAGGCCGTCCAGCGTCTGCTGGCGGAAGGTGGGGGTGTCGAGCATGGCGATGTCCACGCCCGGCATCTGCTGGCGGATGCGGTCGATCTGCACGCGATGCGCCTGGTCCAGCTCGCCCTGCTGGATGGCGTGACCGTCGACGCGCCCGACCTCCTTGGCCGCAGCATCTCGCATGCTGGAGTAGCCCTGCACGCCAAAGAACACAAAGGACGGGAAGATCAGCAGCACCAGCAGGCCCTGGAACAGGCGCGTGTGGGAGCGAACGAAATCAAACATGGAGGCAAGGTCCGGAAAGGGCCGCCGGGAGGAGCCGGCCTGGCGTAGGTGCCTGCCACTGCAGGCACAAGCGGCGGATTCTAGACAAGCCCGAAGGGGCGGCCACAGCCCGGCGCAGAGGGGAAGCCCGGGGGATGCACCTGGAGCTGCGCGGTGCGCGCGCCGTGGAGACGGTGGTGGGTGCTGAGGGGCTCGAACCCCCGACCTACGCCTTGTAAGGGGGATACTTCATCAAATAAATCATCACCTTACGAAATCAACCAACTTGCAATCGCCAACCGATATTCGTATGATGCTTGAACGCCCCGGGAAAGCGTTCGAAACAGTTCCGGCACCAGGCGTTCCCACCGGCTACACGATGGGGCTATCAGATCAGCGGCAGCATCGCAAGGATGGCGGCGGCGGGGAAACGGGCAAGCACAAAGTCCAGGCCACCCACCAAAGAGCCAGAAGCCTTTGCGTGCGGTGGCATGGATTGCAGACGGCTGCCAGCCGAAAGGCGGGGCCGATTGATGGGTTCGAGTCCCATGTCTGCCGCTGATCTGATGGTGAAGGCGAAAGCCTGACGGAGTTCCAGCCTGCGCGTTTACGCGGGACCGAAGCGGCGAAAGCCTGGCTGAGCGGCTGGCACCCTCAACGAGCACGGGAGGCAGTTTGTGCGGGTCTGCCCCGAGTCATGCAAACCGCAGGTCCGGCCCACCAACGGGCCAAAGGCTGGGGCATCCCGGCTGGTGCTGGCGCGAGCCCAGACAACCGCCCGGGTGAGAGGCCCGGGACCTTCACGCATGCGGCTTGGAAGCACGCATAGAACCGGAGTGATGCGGACGCGAAAGCGGACGACTGAAGACGGAAACTAGCTAGGCCCAGACCGCAGCCGTGAGGGTGAAAACGCCGAGGAAACGAATCCGGTTCAGCGCTGCAGGCGACCGGTAGGCATGGCGGGGACTGTTGCTGCAGACGCACGGTGCAACGTCACACCTCACGCGCCCTTGTGGCTGTTAGACCCGCTGCGAAGTGCGGGCGAGCAAGGCAAGCTTTCAGGATTGCCCGCCCGGGTGAGAGGCCCGGGGCCAAAAACAAAGCCCTACGGTTCAAGGCGCAAGAGCTACCGTGGGGCTTTTCGAGACGCCCGCCACATGGCTAACCCCCGAGCGATCGGAACATGGGCAAGACGGTGATGGTAGCCGTCCGAGCTGGTGGAAGGCTGGCAACTTCAAACCGACCGCACCATTGGGCGGCCCGCAGGAACCCGTAACCTGCTGAGTGGATGCCCGGCCTAGCGCCGGGTTTTTCGCTTGATCGGCATATAGAATTCAATGCCATGACAAATGATCAGCCCCCCAAGCCCCGTGGCGGTTTTCGGCCAAACGCGGGCCGGCGCGCAGCGGACGGGGCGACAGGGCTCAAAGAGCGCCTGATTGGTCTTGATGCCGAAACAGAGGCTATTGCCAAGCGAGCGGGTGGGGGGAAACTGGCTGTTGGAGTCCGTGTAGCCCTCCGAGCCTGGAGTCAGGCAAACCCCGCCCAACCCGGGGAAGAGGAATCAGCGGACGCAGGCACAAAGCCCTGAGTCGTTCACGGCGGATTGCGCATCGGCGTAGGCTGCGATGCATCGATTTCGTTCGGCAGCGATGACATCGGCGTCTGTGGCGATTCCGTCCAGAGCCTCGACAAGCGCTGGCGGAAGTTCGGCTGCTCCGGCCTGAGGCCAAGATCCGGCAGCTTCAGGGGCCGCACCTCCGGTGGCTGGGGTGCATGCTGAGGCAGGGACGAGCACCCGCACAGCACCACCGCGAGTGCGGCTGACAAGATCCAGATGATCGCGATGCGCATCGTCTGCCTTCTTCCTTGAGATGGCCGCCAACTCGGTGACCTTGGTCAAAAGTCGCCGCTCAGCCAGGCGGGCGCGCTCGCTTGCCGCCACGGCCCGTCGGTGCAATTCGGCCGTGTTCCTGGCCGCCGCAGCATCTCGCGCGGCGCCCTCCCAGGCTTTGCCAGCGCAGAACGCCCCAAGAAGTGCTGCGGCTGCTACACCGCACGCCACTAAAGCGCGCGTCACGTCAAAAGCCCTGTGTACTTCGGCATTCGGGCCCACACATCGGCCACGTGGTGGCGGTTGATGTCGCAAGCACTGCGGGTGCCGTAGAGGGGCTTGGCGCTCTTCAGGCACGTTCGCTCGACATGCCCGAACCACTGCGACGGGTTGCAGCCGGATCTGAAGGCGCAGGCCCTGCGCTCGTTGAGCACCCCCATCAGGCCGCCGTTGTAAGCTGCATCAGCCATCGCCAGGGCTTCATCTCGGTCCCTCGCCAGCGGCAGCAGCCTGGCCACGTTGGCTCGCTGGGTCAAGACGATCACCCGCAGCTGGAGGTCTGGACGCTGGTAGACCGTGTCCCACCGCAAGCCCGACAGGCCACCGGGGTCCAGTCGTCGGGCGTCTGCGAGGGCGTCGAACCTCAGGGATCCGTCGGCCCGGAACGCTCGGGTGAGCTGGCCAAGTCCGGCCCCCTCCTCCCTCGCCGTTTTGAGACGGGCGGTTGGGGACCAACAGCGTGGGCTGGTGAGCGTGGTGCAGCTCTCGTGCTCGACCAAAGCCCCCAGGTACTCGGGCCGGTGCATGTCAGGCCACACCGCGACCTGCTGGGCCTTGAGTGTCGGGAGGTGCTTCAGGGCATTGGGGGGGACGCCAGCTGCTCGTGCGGCACCTGAAAAGAACAACAGCAAACCGAGGAAGATGAATGCGCGCAGGAACTGGATGCCCAGGAACACGAGGCCTGCACCGATGTTCCCGCGCTCCAGCGCCTCATTGGCCATCGTCTCTCCGCGCACTTTGCCGGTGATCGAGCGCGCGATCACGTAAGTGGCGCCTGTGGCCAATGCCGCTTGCGCCCAGAACTGCAGGCGGAGCATGGTGTCCTCCAGGCCGCCCGGGATCGAGAAGGCCAGCCACGCCAAGATCAGCAGCGGCAGGACGCAAAAGAGCAGCCATCGAGACGACAGCGCCCGTCCAGTGAATTTCCACATGGGATGAGGTCCTTTCTTGTTTCGGGGCTATTCCTGCCCCATGTCTCGCCGGGTCCGCCCGGCCATCGATTGCAGATACTGATTGGCGCCGCGAACCTCCGCCTCCGTCATAGCCCGGTAGCCTGCCGCTCCCCGGTCGCAGACTTCGGCCCGGATTCCAGGGATGTAGATCAACCGGTCGAACGTGCCGGGCGGGCGGGATCTCAGCCTGATCTCAACGCCATCGTGACGGGCCACCCCGGAGCCGTCGGCCCACTGCAACGTCGTGGGGTGGAGGTCGCGGCTCATCTCTGGTGCAGCGTGGCGTGTTCGTCAAGATCGCCGGGCTTCGTGGCGAGGGTGTGTTTTGGCGGCCCGTACTGCCATGTCCAGTAGCTCTCCCAGATCCAGCAGACACAGCCGACAACTCCCCCAGCTCTGCCCATGGCCGCCAACAGGGCGCTACCACTGCCACACCAACTGGCCTCGACCGCGGTCGCACACGCCATGCCCAAGCCCACATGCATGAGCATCGGGGGCCATCTGTGCGTGCGCCAGTGCATCGGCCGCAGCCGCAAAACGAATGCGACGGTGGCCAAGAGGGCCACGCCCCCAACAAGCAAGTTGAAGAGGGACATGATCACTGCTCGATCCTCTTGGACATCGCGCGGCCTGCCGCCGGAATGACGGTCGCTGCAAACATGGAGGCAATCGGGTGGAGCAGCAGCCCGAGGGCGGCGCCGATGCCACCGCCCAGGTCGGGAACCTGCCCTAGGACCGGATACCACAGGCCCAGCACTGCCGCGATGATCACCCCACCCTTGGCCGCCAGGATGCTCGCGGCGCCGAACATCAGCATCGCCATGACTGCCCCGACGGTGGGGGCCCAGCAGGTGCCGATGATCGCGCCGCAAGCGGCGATCACGACTTGGCTCGGCGTCAAGCCAAGTAGGACAAGAAGGGAAGCCAGCGCGCTACCTGCGAGGGCGATTGGCCATGGGAGGTCTGCGTGCGGCGGGGCTGCGTAGGTCATTCGGTAGTGCCGCCCAACGCGGCTGGGATGCACTGCCGAACAGCGCGCCGCCAGGCATCGGTAGTGCCTGTGAGACGCATCCCAGGTGCCGGCGGCATGGTGCGAGTTGCCATGCCGCATGGTCGGGCCTGGTTGGCCCTCGCGCGGTCAGCTCTTACCGACCGCCAAGAGATCGGGCCAAGCCCGACACCGCGCGGACGATGTTGTTGGTCGCGTTGACCTGCGCGACGGCCAGCCGGGCCTCCGCCTCTCGCACACGCTCCAGGTCCTCCCAGGCTCCAGCCGAGAAATGCGAATGAGCTACTGTCATCGGCAAGCGCAGCGCTGCATCTAGCGGCGTGCCCGCTGCACCGAACCGAACCGCCAGGTCAAGCCACGACGAAGCCCAGCGCTCTCGCTGCGCTCCCGACACAGGCGGATACGGGAAATCGCACCGGCGGCAACCCGCCGCCGGCCTCCCTGGTCTTCGTGAGTGCAACGGGCATGCACACATGCCCACGGTCTGACAACTCCAGATGCCAAAGGTGGCGGACGCGCGGCAGCCCAGCGCGATAGGCCGCAAACAGGGTGTCCATGTCACTGGACGGCAGCGCCTTCAGGACTTCGATCTTTCGCGCAAGCCAGTCACACCATTGCCCGGGCGCCAGTTTGTGATCCGGCCGATCCTCTGCCGCAGTGCGCAGTCTCACGGCCATGTCGGCCAGGATCCACTGCACGCGCCCGGAGTGGCGGGACTCGACCAGCTCGCACTCACTGCCCGTCATCTGCCCGATGGTCCACCCTCCGGCGCCGAACTGCTCAAGGTCAACCGGCCCGGGCGGCATGGATTGTTCCGGCAGAAGGTAGTCCGTCAACACGCCGCCGCCCATCAGGCGGATGTTGGGCTGACCGTCAACGGCACCGAGGTAGTGAGCCACGGCCCAGATCCGCTCTTCGACGGTCCAGTCCGCAGGATCAGACACCGCTCCAGTGCTCTCGGCCACCACGCGCCGCAGGAACTCCGAGCGCGCCGCCTCCGCCGCGAACTCCGGCATCGCCACCAACGCGAGAGAGTCGCCTACCGTCAGTTCAGTGAGCCTCGCGTTGATGCGGTCAGACATCAGTGGGCGGATATGGATCATGGTCAGCTGTTGTTGAAGAGGGCAATCGGGCGACCGGACCGAATCCGGTCCCAGTCGCCAGCGTCCAGGGACGTGAGGGTGGCCAGGCCCACCTGGACCACCACCCCGACCGGCCGGCCCTTGGAATCGCAGGGGCCGTCAAGCGGGTGGCTCACGGTCTCGATCACCATCGGCGAGGCGTACCAGCCTCGGTAGTGCAGCGAAACGAAAGACGGCGCCTGAGACGGGAAGAAGGCCTTGATGAACCCCTCCCCTCGCTTGATGGCGTCCACGGCACTGGCCAGGTTCCCCTTCAGCGCGAGCTGCTGCGCCAGGTGCCAGCGAACAAGCCTGTCCACAGGCTGCTGCACCTCCGATTCCGGATCGCTGTAGGCTCGGAAGTGGAGGGAGACGTTCAGCTTAGCCGGATGGGACCCGGCAAAGAGCTGCGTGGCGTTGAGCTTGGTCATGCCAGTCGAGCCGACCAGCTGCTGAGCGCTCTCATTGACCTCAGCAGCGATGCGCTGCATGAAGGTCCCCTCCTTGTCCTCCCCGAAAAACGTGGAGAGGAGGGTCCCCGCCGTCCCGCTCTGAGCCATCGCCGCAAGCGAAGGCACCTTGCTCTCTGGGCCCTGGTGCTCAAAGGGGCTCTGCCAGTTCGCCGTCAGCTCCAGAGTCGCACCGGTGATCGGCGCCACCACCGCGTCACCGCCTGAAATCGGGTAGCCCCTCGGGTCCACCTGCATGATGCGAGCGAGCAAGTGGGGAGACATTCCGTCCCACTTGCTGCTCAAAACGCGACCCGCAGCCACGTGGGACTCCTCAGGCGATCAACGGCCGGCAGCTTGGCGGGCGCGCATGCTCTTCATGCGAGCCATCGTCGCGCGCGCCCCGTGCGCTTTCGCCTGCGCCTTGCGCAGGGCCAGCTTCTGCGCAGCAGACAGGCGGACGGCGCCACTGATGCGCTTGCGGATGGCGACCTTCTTGCCGCCGCGGAAGGCCACCACGGTCTTGTAGGCGGCATCCAGAGCGGAGGCAGTGGCCTCCTCGCCGAAAGCGAAGTCGTCCATGGCCGTCAGTTCCGCCTCTTCTCCGCTGGCCAGGGAATCGGACAGGAAGGCGATCACACGGTCACCCGCAGCGTTCGCTTCGTCGGGATCCTCGCCGTTGAAGATCAGATCCAGGTCGTCTTCCGAAACGCCCAAGCCGGCCATGTAGGCCCACGCGGCGTCACCGCCGGCCAGGTAGACGGCCTGCTCATCGTCGCTCAGTTCGCCGTTCTTGTCCTGGTCAGCGAAGCCGACCAGCAGCATCTTGAGACGGTCCGCACTGCCTTCGTTGGCCCCCAACTCGTTGTCGGAGTCGATCCAGGCATGCACGGCCGCCGCAGCGTTGACGCGCACAGACTGCACGGCAAAGTTCTGGGCGGAGGCGCCCACAGCGGCGTCGTCCAGTGCGACGTCCTTGGAAACACCGTCCAGGGCCGCCTTCTTGGTGCCGGTGGACGCGATGGCGCGCATGGCGCGGGAGAGGTCAAAGCTCATGGTTTTTGCTCCTGCCCCCGCCTACGCGGGGGGCTTGGTGAATCAGCGGAGGACCTGGGTGATTTCGGTGCGGCGGTTCACACCGTCGAAATGCACTCGGTACGTCAGGTGCAGCGTGTCCACACCGTCAACAGGGCGCAGCACGAGGTCGTACTCGTAGGCCGGGATTTCCTCGCCTGCGATGTCCTGCCCCGTCACGAGCCAGCCGCTGGCGGCAGCACCCGCGAACATGCTGGAGAGCTGGCGGTCCAGATAGCGCTTCTTCTCGGCTTGGGGAAGGAACCGGCTGGCGTTATCCATGCTCACCACCTGCTCAGCCAGGTGCGACGACATCTCAGCCACGCTGGTCAGCTTGCGATAGCTGGTCGTCGTGGCGGCGGCCGTCAGGCAATCTCGGAACACCACCGCACCGCCACCAGCCCGGGGAAGCACTGGGTTGATACGCGCTTTGGCCAGGAAACTCAGGGCATCGTCCCAGCCGGCGCTCGGCGTGTGGATGACGCGAGCGCTCACGCGGCCCAAAGGGAAGTCGTCCCCAGCGATGGGGCGGTTCTTCGCAGCGTAGCCGTAGGAGTTCGTCACCGCGTTTCGAGCGCAGGCCTGGCCGGCGTAGTTGCCACTGGTGCCATAGATCGACATCCCGCCGCCCAGTACCTCCATGGCCTTGATCGGCGCCCACAGGAAGATGGGGTAGTAGTCCTGGCCGGTCCCACCCAACGCGAACTGGTCGGCCCAGGTCGCGGCAGCCGAAGGAGTCAGGTCGCCCGGAATGTCGATGATCACCTGCCGATTTCGGGCGTAGCCCAGGTCAATCAGGCCCTGGATCAGGTCCACGGAGCGACTGCCTGCGGAGATGAGGTAGCCGTAGGAAACGTCGGTGTTGGTCAGGGCATCGACCGCCCGGCCATAGTCGGCAGCATAGAGGGCGCTTTCGCCTTCATCGAACAGGGCCTGGACGCCCGAATCGGCCCACTTGATCACGCCGCCGGTCTTGCCATAGCCGTCGTGGCCGTTGCCGATGCTGGCGCCATCGGGGATGACCCACTCGAACACGTCGCCAAGCGTGCGCTCGGCCACATCCGGCAGGTACAGGCTGTTGCCGGAGTCGTCGGTCTTGGTCGGATCAAGCGAACCCGTCACGCGATGCAGTTCCAGGCCCGCGCTGTCCAGGATCATCACCGTGATGGTCGTCACCTTGGCGCCGCCGGAGTCAGCGTGGATGCGAACCTGAATTCCGTCGTTGTGGCACAGGAGATGCTTGAGCGCGAGCGTGAAGCTCGGCACATCGGTTTCCGAGTAGGTCGGCACCGGAGTGGTTGCGGACACATCCCAGTCCGAGGTGGCCCCAGAGGTGAAGATGAGCCACGAGTTCACGGCGTCCGACGACACCAGCCGGGACACCACCAGGCCGGCGGCTCCCTTTCGCAGAGCCTCATGGCCGATGACCTTGGCCTCATTGAGGCTGTTGACCACCATGCTTTCCGGATCGCCCAGCAGGATCCCGAAGTCTGCGCGCTGCACGACAAACGGGCGGTCGATCCGGCCGCGAGTTGCCCTCATGGCCAGGCCGACAGTTCGATCCCACATGCCGAGATTGCCCGACTGGGCGCTCTTGTCCTGCAGGGGGTTGAGTTGGGCACCAGCTTGATATCCAAGCTGGCGCAGGAACGGACTTCCGCTCATCGTTGGCCCTTCTGTCTGGCGCGACCAGCAGCAGGCTTCGTCGCCTCTTGCTCGCCGCTGGGTTCATCGCTGGTCGAGCCGCCGGGCTCGGGCTCATTGGTGGGCTCCTCGGGCGCGTCGGCAATCAGCCGGATCCCGAAAGCGTCAGGCACCAGCGCGATCGATTGCCGGCCTGCAAGGCTGCGCAGAAGCCGCCTGAGCTGGCGCTCGGTCGAAACGGTGGCCACCGCATCGCCACCCGCCGGGATGGCAACCTGCACCGAGGCCTCAGTGATGTCCACGCCGGAGGCGTTGGAGATTTCGACCTTGACCGGAAATGTGACGCCCCCAGAGTCCAGGAGCGCCACGATCTCTGCAGTCGCCTGCATGTGTGGCACCCCTTTATCAGCCGGCCAGGCCGGTAATGGTGATGGTCGCGGCGCCTTGACGGAACAGCGTCGAACGGTTCAGCTTGGCGCCGCCCTTGACGTAGAAGAAGTTCTGCATCTGGCCGCCTTGACCATCGGCCAGCGGGGTCAGCATCGGAGCGATGGGGTCGGCCACGATGATGGGGCACTTGGCCGTGGTGGTGCCGCGGCCCACCATCAGGGCCGTGGTGGTGCCGGCGGCGTCGTTGTTGGGCAGCCAGCCAAACTCCGCCGGCACGTAGTACACGTCCAGGTTCACCTGCTTCAGGCGGCCGACGCGGACCACGTCCTTACCCTTGACCAGCCCGGAGCGCTCGAAGACCTCATTGGGCAGCGAGTCCAGATACTGGGCGAACAGGCCAGTCACCAGCAGGGTGTCGCCGCCGTGATCCTGGGTGGCAACCGCCATGGAGGTGGAGACCTTCGCCAGGACCGGGAACAGGTCCACCATCACCTGGGCGATGTTCTTCTGGTCCTTCTGGGCGGCCCAGTCCATGTCCCACTCACCGGGCAGGGCGCGGCCGGCGAGCACCAGTTGCTTGACCACGCGGGCGTAGCGCTCCAGCATGTACTTCGCGCGGACGGTCCAGTTCGCGGCAGAGAACAGATCCACACCCAGTTCGGCGGAGGCCTGTTGGAAGGCATCCAGGGTGGCGCGGGTCTTGGCGCGGCTGGCCGTCACGGCGTACTCGTGCAGGTCCACCTCAGCACCGATGACGGGCGCCAGGTCGGGGTTGGCCTCGTAGTTGGCATAGACCACCAGCTCGACGACGGTGCCCGCCGGCAGTTCGGCGCTGAACTTGACACTGTAGGCGCCAGTGCTCGGGGTGATCGTGCTGTCGGACAGGGTGTAGGTGGTGCCGGCGATCTGCACGGAACCAGCCAGGGCATAGGCGCCCGCACCGGAGCTGCGGTTGACGCTGGAGCCGTAGACGCCGGCGTTGGCTTCGGCGCCGATCACCATGCCGTTGACACGAATCTCGGACGCACCGGCCAGCAGCGGAAGCTCAGTGGAGCCACCGGCGCGGGTCTTGACGACGCCGGTCACAGCGGCTGCCATGCCCCCGTTGACCGTCAGGGTCACAACGCGCTCGCTGTCGATGTACTCACCAGCGCCCATGACGCCGTCCAGAGAGTCGCCGGCGGCGTAGTCGCCGAAGTTGCTCGCAGCGACGTTGCGCAGGACACCCGTCCGGAAGGTCGCAAAACCGGAGTCGGCGGCGATGCGGCCGGCAAACGGGATTTCCGTCGCGGCCATCTGAAGGACCGCGGTCATCACCGCGCCGGGGTGCAGGCCCCAGTTGTTGGACTGGCCAGAGCCGGAGGCGTTCACGCTGTCCATGGCGAAGATGTGACGACCAGCCTGCCGAGCCTCAATGGAATACTTGTCAGCCATGCCGGCAACCGAGGAGAGGATGCCGGCCACGGTGTCACCTTCGGGGCGCCGGCCATGGGCGGCGGCGTAGGCCGCGATGCCCTGCGACACAGCATCCAGGGCGTGGCCGTGCATGACCGAGGGGACGTGCCCCAGGTAGTTGGCCACGACCTTCGGCAGGCCGTCCAGGCCGGTCCGGGCCAACTTCTCGCCGAGGCTGGCGGCCACCTCGGGAGCGGCCATGGTGGCGAACTCGCCCGGCTCGACGGAATCGAACAGGGCGCGGGTGGCGGCGATCTGCGGGGCCTCGATCAGGCCGACGGAATGTTCACTCATGTTGGTTTCCTCAAAGGATTTAGCCGCTTGCGCGGCCCCTTGGCCGCAATCGGTGCCTATCCAGTGTTTGGCCTGTGTTTGGACCGAACTGCCTCGAATTACCGGGTCAGGTGGACGGCGCGCCAGTCAGTTGCTGCAGGGTCTGCTTGGCAACTGAGATCGCCTCATCTACCGCCGCGATCTGCTGCGTGAGTTCAGCTTCCAACTTCGGCGCAGCGGTCTTGACGCCCTCAGGCGGGTCCATCTTCAGGGCGGCTTGGCGCCGCTGAAAGGCAGCGCGGCCAGTGTCCAGACGATTGACGATCTCGTCTGCGGCCCGCAGCGGGTCGCCCTGAGAAGCCACGGGGACAAGCTTGTCGTTGATGAGCACCTGAGCGATGTCACCCGACTCCTTGATGCGCAGGGCGACGGACTGACCGTCAGCGAAGTTGATCCGCGCCTGGCGGTACTTCACGGCAGCGGCCCGCCGGGTCTTGCCGTCGGACTCCACGCCAAGCACGGTCAGATCGGCGCGCGCGAAGATCTGGACAACGCGCCGAAGCGCCTTTTCCGGGTTGGTCGCGAGCCCTTCAAAATCAATCAGGAGTTCCATAGGGCCAGTGTTGGCCATGGCGCCGGGCGCCCATGGGCCGCGTTACCGCGTCAGGGAACTGGTGGAGTCGACGGGCCGGAAGGAGTCCCGTGCGTATGCGTGGCGCCGATGTCTTGGCCCAGGTGCTTGACCTGCCCGCCCGTGACTTGCAGGCCCTGCAGAACCGTCACGAGTCGCTCCAGCGTGACCCCTCCGCGGAAGACAGCGTCGCCATCAATCTCCAGGTTCGGGGCTGCGAGCTTGATGCGGGTGCCCGCTTTGATGAGTAGGCCCCCACCTACAGCCTCGACCAAAAGGGCAGAGTCGGCCTTCATTTCTATCTGGTCGTGCTGCACCCGCCTGACGCCCTGGGCGTTTCCGGCCTGTGGGCAGCGATATCCGATGACCACCGGATACTTGGGGTTCCCCCGGACGAAGTCCAGCCAAACGGGGTCGCCCGGCATCAGCCTGATTTCGGACAGGTCCGGCCGCTCCCCCAGCGGATAGCAGAGGTCCGCCTCCGGGTAGACCTCCGCGCCATCTGTGATTCCGGGAATGCGGACCCTGACCACGCGGCGAACCTGATCGACAGAAGCGATTTCTCCCGGGGTCCACCGCTCCAGGTGTGCAGGACTGGTCATTTGCTCACCTGCCCGAGCCACAGCATGGAGGTCTGCTCCGACTTGCCGCCATCAGCCCCGGCCGTAAGCGAATGCGCCGCCGTCACGACCAGGTGCCGCACGCCAGCCAGTTCGATGACATGCCCAGCCCGCACAGAGGCCGCGAACTGTGTTGGCAAGCAACGGCGCACGGCCAGCCATCGCCCCCAGTTGTTGAGGATGCGCTGCGGCGTTCTTGGCAGGAATGCGGCGGGGCGGGCCAGGGTGGAAGACGCACCGAACACCTGCCCATCGGCGCGACATGACATGGCAGTTACGGCTTCCAAGTGCTCCATCCAGCCGGAGGAGCGACCCTCTGCAGCGTCAACCTCCAAGCGGTGCACGGGCGATTGGCTCATCAAGTCGGTCAGTCGGGAGAAGGAAAGCCGGCCGTCCATCCACACTGGCGCCGCAAACTCCTCAGCCATCAACTCGGCAAGCGCGAACGTCGGGATGTGCCCTCTCGGAACGAACAGCCGATGGGTCGGAACGTCGGAGCCCATTCGAACGGCCGCGCCGCACGACCGGTAGCACTCGACCATGCCGGCGCCCTCTTTGACCACCGCTCGCTGCTGCGCCCACATCAAAGCCTGCAGTCCGTCCAGCACAGCAGTCACGCGGCGGGCCTTAACCGGCTCGCGTCCTTGGGCGATGGGGACCGATGCGCAGTCCTCGGCTTTCACGACACGGTAAAGGTCCATGCCCGCCCCACAGCGCAGCTTGGCCCCGTCTTTCCCGATGGGCTCAGTGCTCTCGTCAAGCCGCAGGGTTGCCTCAACAGTGCTCGGCATAGGCGCCAAGTCGAACCGCTGCACCACGGAGAGGACCATGTCCCCGGGCAGAAACGTCCCGTCCTCGGTGGAGAGCATCAGTAGCCCTCAGGAAACCCGGTCGACGTCGGCGCACACTGGAAGGCCGCGAGTGGCAAGTTGGACCGAAAGGTCTCAATACTCTGCGCGACCTCCGAACTCCCGCGGGGAGGGTTCGGCATCCCAAGTCCGGCGCAGGCCTCCAGCCGCTGAGCGTTGCCGCGCTCCACCAGCAACTCGAAGAGCGGGCCGATCAACGCCCACTCATCCACGCTCACAACCGTTGCCGCCGTTACGCCCTCGGTCGTCCCGTTCCAGGCCGCATCCTCAAGCCCCGCCCAGCCGGCGAGTTCTCGAACCGCAGAAACGGCGCAGGACAAGACCTCATCAGCGGTCAGGTAAAGGCCGCCTGTCGTGTGCTGCGCCGCAAAGGCGGCGGCATGTTGGCTCAGGTCCATGGGTCAGCCGTCAGACCAAGATCGGTGCGACACGCTCGCCAAAAAAGTTGTACCAGATGGTCCCCGGCACGTTCATGACCTGGGTGCGGTTGTCCGCGTCGGCGTCGAAGGTGTCCATCTTCAGGATGCAGCCCACGACCTTCCAGCCGCCGCGGTGTGCGTCCAACGTCCCGTCGTAGATCGTGGCGTTGAAGATTCCGTTCGGCTGCTTCGCTGCCCAGTCCAGGAAGTTGCGCAGCGCGTTCGAGGTCGTCTCAGTGCACGTCACCGCGCCTGTGAATCGAGTCTCCGGAGGAGTAGGGACGTAGGTCGCGCCACCACCCGGGGTGGCCGCCTCAGCAGCTTCACCCGACGGACTCAGGAACGGGACGGGCAGTTGCTTGAAGGTCAGGTACGCCGCCTCCAGGCCCTCAGGCACCAGAGTGAACGTGCCCGCGTTGCGCTTGGTCCCGATGGCGGCCTGCAGGGCGTACTGCTGCTGCAGGAGTTCGGGGGAAACGATGCTCATGTTGGGCCCTCTCAGAATCCCCGCATGGTCAAGCCGGCATCCGCACCCCAGGGGCCCGACTTACCGGCCCTCACCAAGGGCGCCAGCCGATACCACCAGAGGCCACATGAGCGATACCGCGGTCTGAAACTCCCTGGCCCAACTGCTGGGGCGGCTGCTGCACGACGATGGTCTGAGTTTGATTTGCCCCACCCCCAGAGAGTCGCACCGGCGCCGGTGCAGGCTCCACCGCCTGGGGCGCCTGCACCGGCCTGGCCGCCTGAACCTTGGGCGGATCAAGTTTTGGCACATTGGGCACCGCCGCCGCAGCCGTCACCGGCATGGCAGCTTGGCCGCTGGCACCCGCGAACCAAACCAACACCGCCCGTTCGTCGACGGCCCTGCGTAGGGTCCCGGCCCTCACCTTGGGGCTGGAGGATCGGAAAAGGGACTCGTTGTTGCGGATCTTGTAGTCCTGCACCGCCGTCACGATGTCAGCATCGGAAAGCGCCGGCAGCGAGCGGCCGGCCAAAGCGTTGCGAAACAAGGTGGACCCACCGGCCGCCCCAAACTGCACCGCCGTGGAGAAAACAGCCTCCTGCACCGCTCGCCCACGGCTTGAGAGGTCGATCCCCGACGCCTTGAGGCTTGCCATCGTGGGATCAACATGGGTCTTCTCGAGGTAGGCACGCTGCGCCGGCACGAATCCCTTGTCCTCCGCGTGGATCTCCCTCCACCGCTTGTCGAACGCTTCACTCCCCGGGGTCAGGCCGGCAAACCTTGCACCATAGGGCGAAGACGCCAGGAACTCCTGCACAGCACCCCGAGCAAGAGAGAGTTGGTGGGGCCCGTAGGACTTCCCGCCCGCGTCGCCCTTCCCAGAGGAGATCACTGCGTCATTCCCTCCGGACTCGAAGTGCTGGCTTACGAAACCAACGGCCTTCGACGCGAGGGTCTTAAGGTCCGCCAAGAGCACGCCACCTTTCTCGCCTGCCCACTTCGTGGCCTTTGCGGCGAGCTCGTTGGCACCTTGCCCCACTCGCGTTCCGAGCTTGGCCATCGTGCTGAAGGCGGATGCAACAAGGTCAGCACCTGGGAGCCCCAATACCCACGAGGCCAGGTCCTCCAGCGCTCCGGCGCCAGCGGATACCATCGCTTCCCACTTCTCGCCCAAGTTGAGCGAGACAAAGTAGTCGTAGACCTTAAGGAGGGGCTCACCAAGCAGCCGCCCTCCCTCGGAACCAAGCCAACCCCCTATGACGGCGCCGAGTGGGCCAAGCAATGCTCCGCCAATTGCCATACCCGCGATTGAGCCCACTGCGCTTGCGGCGTTCTCAGCGCGAGCACTGCGCTTAGCCTCTGGGCTCAGCGAGTTGTCCCCCTTGATGGCCGCGTCATCCCAGACGGCAGTGGCTGCCGCGAAAGCCCCACCGATCAACGGGATGCGCTTGAGCAGGCCGCGCCCAAGGCCACCAAGTCGCGAGAGACCGCCGCCAGCAGCGCGAGCAACGCCCCCGAGGATCCCACCGCCCATCAATTTGAGGAGGCCGCCACCGCTCAACAGGCTCTTGAGCATGCCCAGCAGAGGCAGGAGGCCCAGGATCCCCCCGCCTCCACCGCCTTTGCCGGCCTCCTCAGCAACTTGCTTGGTCGCCCGCACCTGCTCTGCAGCCTGGACCGTAGCATCAGCCCGAGTGCCGCTCAGGATGCCTGCGATCCGCTTCAGCCACGACGACTGACGCTGCTCTTCCGACTTGCGCCCAACCCTGAGCGCTGCGCCAATGCCGCTCACGACTGGGCCCGCCACATCCTGGAGCTGCGCAGCGATCCCCCGCATCTCCTCTGCTGCTGCGATGGCCGGATCCATGCTTGAGGTCGCCTCCAGGGCCGCCCCAGCGGAGCCCAGCGCTCCACTGTAGAGACCGTCAAGGCTTCGACCATCGGCGCCGCCGCCCCCGCCGCCGGCCCCTTCAAAGCGCCCACCAGCGCCGCGTTTGCGCTGCTCGATTGCATGCGCCTGGCGGTCCCTTGCCGCGACTTGCTCCGCTTTCCTGGAAACCTCAGTGCCCTCTTTGACAGCGCCGACCACATCGGCGGCCTTCTGGGAGTCGGACGCCGGCCCGGCGACGAAGCGCCCTCTGGAGTCCCGATTGCGAATGACCGGCTCCCCAACTGGAACCCAGGCCGCACCTGGCCCGGCGAGTCGCCCAGGGGAGCCATCAGCGCCGGAAAGCCCCTGACGCGTGCCCCTCGCTGCGACTGGGGCCGCGACGAGCCCATGCTTTCGCAGCGCCGCCAGGATTCCGGAGGTGTCACTGCGGATGCCCGTGAGCACCGGCGAAACTCCTGCCTGCTGTTCTTGGATCTGGCGAAGGAGCCCGGTCGCGTTGCCGCCTGTCAGGAATCCCGCTTCATCAGCTTGCATCTCAGCCCCTCACAATTCCGGCCGGGGCAAACGTGTCCCACGGCTCAAAGGTCAGCGTTACCACCTTGAGTTCTGCCGCGGCGCTTGAGGCATGCTCCTCCTCACAAGCGCCGGCCCGAACCAGAAACGAACGCTGGTGCGGCGCCTCAAACTCTCCGTGCTGGCCATCGATTCGCCGTAGCCGCGCCACAGTGATCGCCAAGAGATAGTCCTTCGGGAGTCCTACCGTGCCGTCAGGGTGGATCACCTGGTCGGCCTTGGCCTCAAACCACCGCTGCAGGGTGCCCGCGCTATCGTCCAGGGTGGTGACTCGGATTTGCGTCCCCTGGCCGCCCGTTGGACTGTCTCGGTAGCCGCCGCCCAATGGGGTGGCCTCGCCCACAATGGTCCGTGAACCGAACGAGACACTTTGCGCCAGCAGCCCCAGGAGAGGCCCGGCTTGCCCAGACATGCCAACGCTTGACGCCTCTCTCACCTCGATCCGGTACAGACTCGACCACGCGAGACTCACGCGTTCGATCCGCCCCATCAACTCAGCCAGAGCGGCAAACGACACCGCGGCACTCTTCTCGCCAGAGAGCACGGGCATGCCGGGCGGGGGCTTGATCGGGACTGGTCGGTGGTCATTGCCCACCAGTGCGCTCGCTACCGCACCGCCTGCCGTAAGCATCCGCAGCACGTCCGGGGACAGTGCGGGCGCCGTGACTGCAGCGCGGGCCTTGTCCACTCGGGCCACTGCAGCGTCATAGGCACTCAGGAGCGCATTGACACCGGTCTTCATTGGGTGCCCTCGCCTTCGCCATCCGGCTGACCCGGCGCCCCCCCCTCCTCGACAGACTTGGCAAGGTCGGCGGCGTAGACGGCCGCCTCCTCCTCGTTCAGGCCGAACTGGGTTTTCAGGATGAGCAACAGTGCATCCCGCCCGAAGCCAAGCTCCTTGAGTTGAGCGATTGCCGCAACCAGCATCGATGCCGACCCCACAGAGTCGGCCTTGGTCTTGGCCTGCTCCGCCTGCTGTGCCGAAATGCCGCCGAAGAATTGGACGCGCCAGAACTGGTCGGCCTCGGTGTAGGTTTGACCTGTGCGCCAGTATTGGTCCAGGCTCAACAGATGGTTGACCCACTCCGAGGCCGCCACGCGCAGGATCCGAGAGCGCTCAGCCACCTGCACGCTGGTACGCAAAAATCCGCCCTCTCCCAGTCCGCCCGACAGGATGTCGGCAAACCCGAGCATGCTGATGTCCATGCCCAGCTTGCCAGCCAGCAGCCGGGCATGAAACATCACATCATCAATGGTGATGTTTGCCGGCCCACTGCCTTGAGCGGAGGAGCTCTTGATCTCCACCACCTGCTTCTCCGACGACACCGGGATGTGGTGGACGAGCTTGCCGAACCAATATCGCCCAGTGGCTGCCATCGACTCGTAGAAGGCACCCGCACGATTCGCGATGCTGGTGAGCTGGGTGAGAAACCGCTTCTGCATCCCTGGCGGCATTGACTGCATGTTGACCGCCAACCAGGTCTCATCAATCGTGTTGCGGGCACGTTGCGCAACGATCCCCGCCTTGGCACGCTTGTAGTCGGCAAAGTCTCGCTCTGCCCCGGCCAGGAACGAACCACCAACGTCCGCCGGCATGGCAAGCATCTGCTCAACGTCGTCGGAAAGCAGGTTCGTCCGAACCGCGCGCTCTTCAGCGCGAGGCTGCGGAACATGCCCCATTCGCGGGAGCTTCAGGCGAGCCAGCTGCATGATGTTGAGGCGCTCACGCCCACGCAGCCCAGTGGCCACCAGGTAGCCGACCGTTACCCCTCCGCGCTCGTAAGGCTGCACCAGCGGAGGCATCACCAGTTCGCCGGTGAGAACTGACGTAAGCCCTTCTCCCGCCGTTCCAAGCGGCCGGGCGTACCCGTCTCCGTAGGCCACCGCGTCAAAGCAGACCTCGGGCAGTGATTTGTCCAGGATGCGGCCCAGGCGCGCCTGCATGTCTGCACACGCGGCTTTCTGTTGTGCCGTGGCACCGGGAGCCGCCTCGATGAAGACCAGTTGGCCCATGGACTCGTGGCCGCCCAGCGCGGAAGTCACATGCAGGTGGAGCGCCTGGGACACCAAGCCGTCCTGCAGCATCTCCCCATAGTTCCGGTAGATGCTCTGGCGATCTCTGGCCTCGGTCTCGCCTCCACCGACCAGCGCCTGGGTGGAAACACCATCCTCGCCAATCAGCCAATCCACCCCGGCGCCACCTTCAGGCCTCGCCGCCCCGCCGCCAGGCTCCCGGGGAACATCCACGCCGCCCTTTGCGCGGATCCAGGCAAGCGCCTTGGACACCACGCCATCGTTCGGGGCGCTGTCCCCCGTCATGTCTGCCACCAGCGCGGCCGCATCTCCGGCGGGTACATCGGCGCTGCGCGCAGTTCGGGGAGTCTTTGCCATCCCCGGACTGTGGCGCCGTCGCTCATGAGTGACGGCGATGCATTACCGCGACGGCTCCACTGGCATGCACCCGGGCGTTGGGCGCATGGCAATGGGGTCAGTATTTGCTCCGCAGCAGTTCCAGCGCCTCGCGCCGCTTGGCCGTCTCGATGATGTTGCTGTCGCACAGGACGCCGCCGCTCCAGGTGGCGGCATTGCTGGCCGCGATGCCCACCAGGGCTGCGGTGGCGCGGTCGCCGGAAACCTCGGCCTCGACCCGCACCCAGGCCGCGGCCGCGCGCTTCAGGCCAGACAGGGCTGCGGCCAGCGCTTCCTCGGCTTCGCGCATCTTGGCGCACGCATCGGCGTGCTTGTTCCACAGCTCGGGGCCGATTCCTTCAGGGGCACTCATGTGTCTTGTCCTTTCCATGGTGGCGAAAACTGGCCAGCAGCTGGGCTGGCCGCTGCCGGGTGGGGTCAGTACCAGTCCCAGAAGCCCCTCACGCTCTGGTACGCCTCGTGGGCGGCCTGCTCGGCCTCGTAGTCGTCGGCTTCAACGCGGTAGGACACCACCATGGCAATGTCTTGCTCATTCACCTCCAGGGTGATGCCATCCTTGGCCAGCTCGTCGCGCAAGTACTCCACATATTCGCCGATGCGGTCATCGTAGGCGCGGGCGTCGTGGCCCGTCATGCCGGCCAAGCAGGCATGACGGTGGGTCTTGGCGATCAGGGTAATGGTGGCGGTCATGGCTTTCCTTGGCTCCATTTGATTGGCATATGGCAATCATACAGAAACCATGGAACCGGTCAACTAGAAATGCAAAAGGGCGCCGAAGCGCCCTTTCTCTTCCATCCGCCTGGCTTCAGACCATGGCCATCGCCTCGGCTTCCTCGTCGTAGAGCACGTAGTCGATGGTGTCGCCATCGTCCGTATCGACAGAGAACGTCGACTGGCCCGTCCTCATGCTGTCGATGTTGAACCCTTGATAGGTCACGCCTGCAGCCAGGTCCAGC
This sequence comes from Ideonella livida, assembly GCF_010499455.1. Classification (GTDB taxonomy): domain Bacteria; phylum Pseudomonadota; class Gammaproteobacteria; order Burkholderiales; family Burkholderiaceae_C; genus Ideonella; species Ideonella livida. The sequence continues at coordinate 153,152 of NZ_JAAGOH010000001.1, forward strand.
GAGTCTCCGCCCAGCGTCACCTGAGCCACCAGGTCAGGGTCCGGAGCGCTGGCCCACGGCAGCAGGCCGGCGGCAACGAGCTGGCCCTTGACGGGCCACCAGTACGGGCCATAGTTGAGATATGCCCGGCGGTCCGCGTTGATGGCCTTGGCAACAGCCCCCAAAAGGCGCTCACGCCATTGGGCCTCCGTCTGGGATGCGGTGGCATCGGAGACAACGCGAGCGATGTCAGCACTCTTGTAGATCACGATCTTGGGTTGCATGCGTTACTCCAGGAAGGCCAAAAGTGCCTCAATGTCGGTGTTGGCCGGGACCACCCAGCTGTCGGCATATGCCGAACCATATGGTAATCCACTCCTGTTGCAGAATTTTGCGAGGAATCGGCTCTTCAAGCCCATGTCCTTCAGGCGATAGAGCACGCCGCCCTTACCCCGCGCGTCCACGAGCGCGAGGCTGCTCCAGGCCGCGAAACCTCCGAACGCTTCTCCGTTGTTGAACTTGGGCTTGATCGACAGGGCCGAAAAGCGGGCCAGTTGCTCAGGCGTCAACTTCCGAAACCGGGGGTCCGACTCCATCGCTTCTTGGGCCGCCATCGCGGCAGCTCGGGCCTCTTGTTGGCGGTACTCCACGGCCTGCCCCTGCAGCGATGCAGCCTGGGACTTAAGTGCAGCGGCCGCCCAAAAACTGAGCTGTGGCTCATTCACATAGCCCTCGCTGGCGATCCACGCGCCGAGTCCGGCATCGAACTCCGCAAGTCGTGCGCGGCCATCATCAGTCGAGAAGGTCCTGTACATCGATGCGACGAACTCTGCGGCTGCCGTCGCCGCGGCGGCAGTCATCGCAGGAAGGGTGACGCGCTGCTTCAGCCAGCCAATCGCCCAAGCCTCAGCCTGATCTCTGGCACCGATCTTCAGGAACTCACTCAGGGCGCCCTTGAAGTTCTCGCCGAAGAATGCCTGCATGATCTCTTCGGACGAGATCGCACCCGGCACGTCTGTTCGACCCAGGCCCTTCCCGTATGCCTCAGCCACCTCACGCTTCAGCGCCAAGTCCGAGGAGTCGGGATACACGAACTGGCGGCCTTGCCGCATTGCCGGCTGGCTGCCACCGTAGTTCGCGATCTCCTCGAACTCACCTGTCTCACGCCGGTAGAGGGCGCGGCCATTGACGTGCAGCGACTTGAGGTTCTGCAGGCACTCATCCTTGGTCATGACCCCAGCCAACCCCTTGTACGGCAGCGGATCGCGCAACTTGCGCATCAACCGCTCTTGGTCTGGCCCGACATGGATCTGTTTCGCGTCGGCCGTGAACATCGCATCGATACCGTAGCTGCCGTCCTTTGGCGCTGCCCACCCAAGGACTGCGCGCGCCAGGTATTCAACGGTCGCGCTCCGCTCAACCGCATTCACGCCAGTGACCCGGACGGTGTCAAAACCATTGATCGCGCCGCTGGATCGGACCTCATAGACCGCGCCAACCACGACCACGACCTTGCCGGGCACGGACACAATGCACTCGCTGGGACGCTCAATCGCCGCGGCGTCGAAGGGGAGCTCACCTTTCTGGGCAACGGACCGGAGTTGGGATTGCAGTTGGCGGACACGTGCTTGGTTTGCCGCCAGCTTCGCATCAAGGTTGGCGGGCACCTTCTCCAAGGCGTTTTTGGCGCGAATGAGGGCGTCCTTACGCCGTGCCAGGATCTTGTCCCGGTCTTCACCCTGCTCTTTGACCTCAGCCTCAGAGAGGCGCTTCTGTGCTCGGTCGACCTCCGCCTGAGCCTCATCGGTGGCGCGCTTCTTGTTGTCGTCGAATCGGTCGATGAAGGTCTGAGCGGCGATCAGCTGCAAGAGGTTCGACTTGGCGTTGAAGCGGCGGCGCTCCAGGTCTTCGGCCGCCTTCTGCTCCTGCCGGGCCTTCATTTCCGCCAAGAATTGCTCTCGGTTGTCGGACAGGAGGGCAGCAGCATCCAGATCGCCGGTCGCATCGGCGTTCTCGGCAGAGTTGTTCGTCCCGTCCTTGGACAGCAGCGAGTTGATCCAGTTGGCCTTGGCCTTCAGCAACTCCAATCGGTACTCATCAAACGAGCCCTTGGCCTGGTAGTAGTACAGGCGGACACCGGCCACGCTGTTGCCCTGACGCACAGCACGGCCGTTGCGCTGCTGGATGCTGGCCGGCGTCCACGGGAGGGTCATGTGGTGGACGGCGGTCGTTCCCTTCTGCAGGTTCACGCCCACCTCGGCCTTCTTGTTGCAGATCGCAATGTCGAAGTCCCCTCGGGTGTAGGCGTCAACGATCTCCTGAAGCTTCTCACCTCCGGCCGTGTCCGCGTTGATGATCGCCACGCGGTTCTTGCCGACAGGCAGGGCCTGCGCCAGGAGGCGGGCAAGCTTTCCGTGCTGGGTCTTCTCCTCGGTGAACACCAGCTGCTTGCCGCCAAGCGCCTCCTCGATCTTCAGGTTCTTGATCAGCTCGCCATACTTCGGCGTGACAGGGTGCGTCACGTAGGAGATACCGAACTTGGCCAGGCGGCTCACAACCGCCTCTTCGTACACGTCCGGGGCAACGTAGGTCAACGAGTCGCCAGCAATGGCGAAATCAACCACCTTCGGCACGCTGACCTCGGTTTCCTCAAAGAACAGGTCCGGGTCCGTCTGCTTGCGCGTCAACGACGCCGGCAACGCATCGATCATCGCCCGCACCTTGGACTCATCCGAGGCCTGGAACACGAACGTCATGGTGCGGTGGTACAGATCGATGTCGGTCGTGACCCGATCCATGTCTCGCAGCACCGCGAACATGGGCCGGGCTTCGCCACTGGAGACGGCCTTGGGGTCCCTGGCTCTGCGCGCCTCGGCTCGCAGCACCACATACAGGCCCCGTTGCTCCTCGGTCATTTCTGCCTGGGACTTGACCTCCTGGGCGTCCGGCATTTTCAGGACCGACCCGTCGGGGTCAACATCGCTGGCGCTCATCATGTTCGCGTAGCGGTTGAAGAGCCCTCGAAGGATGTTGAGGTTCCGGAAGCCCACCAGGCCATCCATGGCCTCCACAGAGCCATCGACCTTGGTCTTCTGGACGGTCTGGATGTTGCCGAAGAACCGGACGAAGTCCGCCGGGGTCCGGATGCCCAGTTTGTCAAGTTCCGCTGGCGGGACAACGTGCATCAGCATGTTGAAGATCTCGGTGGGGCTGTTGGCCACCGGAGTTGCGGTCAGCAGCACCGCGCCGGCACCGTCCTGCTTTCCGCGGAGCCATGAGAGCTTGAGCGCCAGGTCCTGCGCGCGCTGGCTCTCTGCCGGCGTCGGCAGGAAGGCAACCCGGTCCAGGCCATCGCCATTCAGCGCAAAGCTCGCGCGGAAGTTGTGCCCCTCGTCAACGATGACCCGGTCAAACCCCATGTCCTCGAAGAACGGGAGTTCCTTGCGCTTTCCGCCCTTCTGGTCGGCAAACTGCTGCTCCAGGCCGGCCTGCTGCTGGGTCTGTGCATAGCTCTTGCCGCCGCGCTCGGTCGCACCTTCTGCGTCCTTGGCGAGCTTCTTGGCAACGGAGCGACTGACCATGATCCGCTCAACCCATTCGGATGCGAACTGGTCAACAGTCTCCGGGCGAACGGGGATGTCCTTGAACTTCTCATAGGTCATCACCACCATGCCCTTGGCCATCGCGGGGATGCTGTGCATCTTGGCGAAAACGTCCTGTGCGCTGTCCTCGATCAGCACATCCTGGACCTCGGGCTGCCCGGTGTACTTGTTGATCTTCTGCTTACCGTTCTCGTCCAGCACAGCCTCGGTCGCGATCTGGCCGCCCTTGCCTCGCTTGGGGCTGAAACCCACGAACAGCACATCGTCGTGGCTGTCCAAGAAGGACTTGCTCTCGTTGTACCAGTTCTGCAGGACCGACTTCGGGACCGCAAAGCAGTGCTTGTTGCTCAGGCCCATTTCCCGCTCATAGACGCTGTAGGCCATGGCGGTGGTGGTTTTGCCCAGGCCGACATCAAAGCCCAGGATGCCACCGCCCTCGGCGGATAGCCGGCGCACACCCTGATTCTGGTAGGTGTGCGGCACGATTCGGCCAGACACCCCGCGCAGGCCCAGAGGGGCATCGTCATAGACTCCGGCGACCACCCGATGGAAGATGGCGTCGTACTGCTGGGCAAGGTCAGCGGAGTCGGCATGGCTCTGCATGAAGAACTGGAACTGCTCTTCCAGGCCGATCACGCGCTCCTGGTACTGCTGCTTGCGTTCCTCCTTGGGCGAGCCATTGCGGTCTCGCAGGTCATGGCCGATGCTCTTGCCGTTGAGGTAGTAGGCGAACTGCTTCGCGAATTCGTCGCTGCGCCCTGCCCCTCCAATCCAGGTCCCGTCCAGATCAATGGCTCCGCCGGCCATTTCGGCTGCTTCGGCCTCATCCTCATCGCTGGCCGCCGCTCCGGCGACAAAGCGCAGGAACGGATAGCCGTTCTGAGCGAGGAACTCCAGCTTGTACTTCGCAGGGATCCACTTGTCCCGCAGCCCAAAGAGGATCTCCTCGGGGGCGGTGCGCTTGGCTTTCCCCATGAGCTGCTCAACCAGGGACGCCATGTGCACGCGCAGCCGGTCGTCTGCCTCTTCCGCCATGGCCAGACGCAGTGCGCCCGCCTTGGCGTACACGTCGCCGCGCAGGTAAGAGGAAAGCGGCTGGACGAAGCCTGACTCGGACAGAGCGATGCCATCCACGTCCGCCATGTCGCCCAGGCTGTTGAGCGTCCGCGGACCGGTGTAGAGCTCACGCACGTCGGCCAGCTCGATCATGTCGCCGCCCCGCTGGCGGGCGAGGTGCATGACGATGGAGAGGATGTTTTCGCCGTCGTAGCCCTTGGCGACGGCGGAATCGCCGGTCACGTGCGGGGCGACGGTCCCCTTGCTGTCCACAGCGCCCAGGTACACCCCGAAGGTTTGGGCCTTGGGGCCGTCCAGCAGCATGCCCTTGATCGTGCTCGGGTGACCAAAGCGCTTGATCTCGGCCTGCAGAAGGTCCACCACGCGACCCACATCCACCGCCGGCTCGCCGCCTGAGTTGAGGGCGGACTGCTGAACCAGCGAGCCCAGCAAGGCACCGCGATAGGCCACATCACGGAATTTGTCCTGCGGCTGGGAAACAGCGAACTCCACCGCAGCCGCATGGGTGGAGTTGAAGAGATGCGGATACCGCTTCCACGCCGCGAAAGCGTGGTCCGCGGTCAGTTCGAGCATGCCCTCGGTGGTGAGGGTCAAACGCTCCAGCTCTGCCAGGGAGGCAACACCGAACTTGGTCACGTCCAGCGCAGTGCTCTCGTCGTCGGGTGCCGGGTCGAAGTGAACCCAGTGCCCGCCGCGCATCTCCATCTGTTGGCCGTTGATGACCAAGCGGTCGCCCTCGGCGTACACCCGCACCGGCTCGGGCGTTTCGTCCAGCAAGGCCCAGTTGATCCGGGAATCGAATTGAGCGGCCAGCCTCGCCTTCATCGCCTCGTCGCCGTAACCCTCGGGGGCCGTGACCTGCTCTCGACTGAAGCGCTTGCCTGCCTCCTTGGGGACATAGGCACCGTGAATGAAGGGCTTGCCCTCTCCCTGCCAGTAGCGGCCCTGCAGCCACTCGGGCCACAGCACGCCGGCCTCATCCAGGGTTTGCTTCGGCAACTTGGCCAGCTTCTCCGACACGCCGGCCGGGTGCTTGCGAAGGACGATGATGTCCACCACCGTGTCGGTCCCTTGGCGCGCAAAGGTCTTGCTGGGCAGCTTGTGCCCCCCGAGGAACTCCGCATGCATGGACAGATCGGCGCGCCAGCGCTGCCAAGCCCCATCGGTCGCGCCGATCACCTGCGTCGGCACGATCAGGGTGATCAGGCCGCCAGGGCGAACCTTGTCGACCACGCGACGGACGAAGTACCGCTCCAGTTTCTTCTCGCCGCGGTAGGCCGGGTCATGCGCGATCTCCTTGCCACGGGTGCCGAACGGCACATTGCCCACCACCGCATCAAAGCTGTTGTCCGGTGCGGTGGTGGCCAGGGTCTCGAAACTGCTGTTCAAGACGCGGTCGGAGGTGTGCAGCAGCTGGGCGACACCGGCCGACGTAGCATCGATCTCGGTGGCCGTCATCACGACGCCCTGGGGCTTCGTCGCGGAGAAGACCCCCGGGCCGCAGGCCGGATCCAGCACGTTTCCGTTGCCAAAGCCGTTGGCCTGGAGAAGCCCCCAGGTCGCCTCGGCAACCGGCGTGGGCGTGTAGTACTCGCTCTGGCTGTTGTCGGTCAGGCCGCCGCGGCCGGAATACTGGGCCAGCAGCTCGCGCTGGGCTTGGGTGAGGTCGGCGGCGGTCTTCCCGGCTGCCCGGATCTCCTCCAGCAGTCCGCGCACCTCGGCATTGATGCGCTCACGCGTCTTGACGCCTGACGCCTGCAGCCCCCACGGCACGGGATCAGTTTTCTCCGGTCCGGGGCTGCCACCCTCGCCGCCGGTCGGCTGGGGCTGGGGCTGGGGCTGGGGCTGGGGCTGGGGCTGGGGCTGGGGATCGACCGTGCGCACTTCCCCGAGAAGCTCAAGCCGGATCTCAGCCAAACGCTTGACCAGCTTGATGCGCGACAGAGGGGACGGCGAGGCCTGCAGGCCCTGGCGGATGGTGGCCAACTCCCGGTTGATCGCGATTCGGCGCAGAACCGGGATAGCTCGTGGCCTGGCATCATCCAAAGCCGCCTCAATGGCTGCGATTTGCTCGGCGACTTCGCCGTGGGGTTGTTGGTGCATTTCTGGGGGTCTTTCGGATAGCCATGAGGCAGGACCACGTGGCCCTGCCAGATGCAACTCCACCGCCAGAACTGGGCGGCGGGACACGGGCCATGGTCCGTCCCCAATCCACCCTACCTCCCCGCTCGTTACCGGCCCTGCGTCAGGCTGTCGCTGCCAGCAGTGCCTTCTCGTTGGCATCCAGCGCGGCCAATGCCGCCGCCTCCACCTCGGCATCGCCCGGGTAAGTGGTCAGGGCCGACTCAATCTCATCCATGAGGGACGGGTCCATCATCTTGGGATGGGTCCCCGCTGCGATCTTGGCCAGAGACGCCAGGACTTCAGCCCGAGAGGCGTCCGAAGCGCCACCCTTGTCGCCTCGCTCCGGCTTCTCCTCCTCGATCTCAACAGCAGCCATCAGAGCCCGCGCCGCCCGCAGCTTCGCCATGGCACCGACCGCCTCGACAACAGCCGCCCGAAGCGCCTGCAGCTGCTCGGGCATCACGGAATCCAGTGCTCGCCGCGCCACCCGCACACCAGCGCGTTTGGCATGGAACTTCGCCATGGTCGCGTGGTAGGCCTTGGCTTTGGGCGTGTCCGCCTCACTGGCAGCCGCCATGTGCGCGTGATAGGCCGTCCTGTGAGACTTCTTCTGCGCCTGGGCGTCGTGCCCCTTGGTCTCGGCATGTTTGGCGCGTTGGCTGGCTCGCACGGCCGAACCGCTGGTGCTCGCCGCCTTGCGGTACTGGTTCCCACGGAAGGGGTGGCCAGGGAAGTCGCCATCAAAGGCCGCGTCTTCCGGCGGGATGGCCGACCATTCATCATCTGGGTCAAACAAGTCGCTCGGATCCAGGTCGTCGACGTTGAAAAGCTCGTCGCCGTCCAGTAGACTTTCTGCAGTTCTTTGGGTCGCGTAGAGAATTTCCACTTGCGCGGAATCAAGTGCTTCAGTGTTCATCGTCTTGAGGCTTCCAGAGAACTTCCCTTGCACGTCCACGTAGGACGTGACCACCCAGGTTTTTGAATCGCCGAACCAGTCCAGCGAGATGACGGCGATCTCCGGGAGAACGCCCTCCCGGATCAGAAACACCTTCCTTGCCCCTGGCTTTTTCACAAGCTTCCCAAACCTGATCAGGTCGGGCAGCTTCGGGATCATTTCAGGGTGCTTGGCTTCGATGTGTGCCAGGCCTGAGTTCTTGTCCCCATAGATCAGATCAATGACCCCCAGGTCTGTGCGCTCCCACACGGCCCGAGCCTCGCCTGTGTGCTCGCGCAACAGCTTCTCGATGGCGCCTTCGGGGTTGTTCCGGAACTCCGTCAACACCGGGCCAAGGTCTGGCCTTTGGGCGCTGTCAAATATCGAGTTGCACCTGGCGCTCATTGCACAACCTCCATGTGTTGTGCCTTTTCCAGGTCAGCCCAGTGCATGACGGCCTCAGAGGCGAGCGCGTCAACACCGCCAACCAACAGTCCGGCAGCGTTCAGAGCGTTCACGGCCACTTCGATCCGGTCCAGTTGCTGCGGCCAAGGCTGGTCGTCGAACTTGCCGGCGACGACATCGCGCAGGGTTGCCACTTCTGCCGGGTCGGCCTCGTCGGCGGGGACGCCAGCCGCAAGGAACTTGGCAAAATTGAACGCCGTTACCGGGAAGTCGGCCGATGTGAAGAAGCGGCCATCCTCGGTTGCAAGTCGGGTGCCGTCTTGGTTGACCCGGTAGCCTTCCTTGAGCACAAGGTCGCGCATGTGCTCGTAGATGGGCTGGAACTTGCCTCGCACACTGATTGGTTTCTCCAAGGTCTTCAGAGCACGAGCCGCATTTGCGGGCGTCATCCCACGGACAAACTCCAGCATCCCAGCATCGGAACGGACCTTTGCGATGCGCTCGTCCTCCAGTCGGGCCGCGTCAACCCGTGCCGCCTCTTCAGCTTCAATGGCCTTGCGGCGGTCGACCTCCAGCAGCATTTCATCTGCGCGCAGGATTGCATCCTCCCGCGTGCTAGCAAGGGCATCTCCGCCGATCTGGCGCTCGCCGCGTTGCTCGCGCTCTGCGTTTTCCGGGCTCTGCACCCGCCACTTGCGCTCGATAGAACCGTCTGACGAGCGCACGTTTGTTGGGGCCACCTTTAGCCCTTTGTATTCGAACGGGGACCAGGCCTCTTCCGCCTTGCTGGCCGCGCGCTCCTCGGCGGCGACCCGGGCCACCTCGATCTGAGAATTCAGCCGCGCCAACTCCGCCTGCTTCGTCGCCAGCGTGTCCTTCAGGCCCTGGATGTTCTCCAGCCGCGCGGCCCGGTTGACGTTGGCCTTGGCGAACGCCGCGCTGTTCTTCTGGGCCAGGGCCATGATGCGGCGCGCCACCTCGCGCACCTGCAGATCCTTGCCCGACTCAGGCGCCACCGCCAGGGTGATGTCCTTCTTGTTGAGCATCCACTTCCACGACACCAGCTCGTCCAGCGGGCTGATCTTCGTCGGGGTGGAGTCGGGGTTGTGGAACCAGACGGTCACGGTCTGGCCGTCAGACAGCTCGAACAACACCGCGACGTGCAGGCCACCGTAGCGGCGCAGCGGGGGACTGATCTGGACCGCAGCAGGCTTGACCCCACCAGCCCCGGCCACCTGCATCATTCGCATCAGGCCGTCGGCCTTGCCCTTGAGCATGCCTGCCTCGGTGACGAGGGCGTCAAGCGCCACCGCCTCCCACCCGGCCACCAGGTCGTCCATGGACACGGAATCGAGGAGCAGCCGATTCGCGCCGTCGTGGCGAGCGAGCGCGTAGTGCAGAGAGGCGAGCGTGGCGCCGGCGGCCGGCACCCCGTTGGCATGCCAAAGCTGGCGGGGGACGGTTTGGTCAATCGATTCCATGTTGGTCAGGTCCTCCGGCTCAGGAGCCGGCAGCAGGTCAAGAGAGATCGGGCGCGACTTGTCAGCCCACTTGATCCACCAGCGCAGCTGGTCGTGGGTCACGGCCACTGCCTGGCCGAATCGGCTCCATCCGTACTCGTAGCAGGACAGGTAGGTTCGAACGGCTTGCTCTTGGCTGGGAAAGCCCAGCAAAACCTTGTGTTCATCAAAACGCCCATCTGCGGTGGTCTGGTTGATCACCCAGGCCTGCCGGGACTCCGGCCATGGGCCCAAGAACACATCAATCCCGTCACCATCGGCGCCCTTGGTGCCCTCCAAGTAGCCGTAGTGGGCAGCCATGGTGTTGCACCAGGCCTTGCCGTCTTCACCAACGCCGCAGCGTTGAGAGCCGTAAGGGTTCTCGATGCAGATCGGGAAGCCAGCCACCGTGACCCGGCCAACCTTGTAGTTCCCCGCCCTGGCCTGCGCGGGAGTCGGACTCTTCAGGGGGTTGTGTGGGCTGTTGGCCGCCTCGCTTGCCCCCGCGTGCAGGCGCGCAAACGCATCACCACCGCCTGTCCGGCGAAGCTGGAGCGCACGAAGCCGGGCATTGATGTCTGGGGACGCCATGCCGACATGGTCCCCGCCAGGATGGGGGATGCATCGATCCAGTTACCGGGGCACCATCGCCACCATGCATGCACCCTCAGTGCTCCTAGTGGCCGTTGCGCTCTGGCTCGCCCCATCCGCTGTGCTGGCAAAGATCGAACGCTCACGCGCCGCCGTTGCCACTTTCCGTGCGTCGTCAGCCTGCCCCGCTACCGGACTCCACACTGGGCGCTGCCCAGGGTGGGAGGTGGATCATGTTGTCCCGCTCTGTGCCGGCGGGCCAGACACGCCAGAAAACATGCAATGGCTCTATGTGGACGATCACCGATTCAAGACCAAGATTGACGTACGGACTTGTCGCCTCGCAAAGCGTCAGCCTTCCTGATCGTCATGCAGCGCCCCATTGAACTTGGCACCTTTGTCTGTAGCCCGGAGAGACCGCTCCCAAAACGCACACCCGGCTTCAGGTTGCGCCTTGACCGGAGAGCCTTTCGGGTCGTTGCACCGCCCAGATGGGCCGCCCCAAGCCAATCCACCCCAGTGCTGGCACTCCCAGCAGGGGCGACGGTCAGACTGCATCAAGAAGCTCTGTGTCATGGGAACGGGCCGTGAAAGAAGAAGGGCCCCAGTCGCCCGGGGCCCTTTGCAGGTTACAGCTGTTGGCCTCCCTCTAGGTCAAATCCGGGGCCGCTGAACGTCATTTGGCCAGGGTGGCTGCGCCAATGGCTCCGGACATGTTCCCATCGGCGTCGAATGCGCGAGTAACGGTCGTACTCACGCACATGAACCGATTTCAGCTGGACTCGGATTCGGTGGAATGCGTCAGAACTGCGCAACCCCCTACGGTTGGCCAATTTCGGCTTGGCTACGCCTGACTCCGGCTGTTCGCCGTTTGTCAATCGATGCATCGCATCTCCATGCAGTGCGTTAAGTCACCAGGTGCCCCGCAGCACACTCCATGGCAATATCGCTTTGCGTAAACGCTTCGCCAGAAGCATACCCCTCTGGTAACGGTCGGGCGGAAAGGGACCGGTGTGGTAGCTGGTCCCTATTCCTTTTGGGGAGTCACCACTGTATCTAGTGGCGACAATCGGTTCAAGCACTAGCTGTAGTGCCCAACCGCCCAAATTGGCAATTAAAAGGCTCATTGCGTGAGCCGGGCTGTTGGTCAATAATCAGCCGTCTTTAGAGTGGCGTCATCACGTCAGTTGCTCGCAATGAACGCTGATGGCGGTCTGGCCGGCTGAATCTCAGGAGTCGCCGATGTGCCAGGAGAGTACAGGCGCTTGAAGTTCTCCACATCGCGCCGCTCCACTGACACGGTGTTCTCGCCGATGATCCATCGCACCATGCCCTCCAACCCGGGCAGCGTGAACCGGACCTCCGACCTCTTCGGCTCGGGGATGTTCCAGTAGGCATAGCTCACCACCAGCACCTCTGGATACTTCAGGGCCACCAGCTCCACCAGGGCGGCATCGTGAGCGGCTCGGGTACGGTCATCGGCTTCATCCTTTGCCATGCAGGCCCTGCAGCAGTAGACCTGCCGGCCGCGCTCGAAGAAGCCAAAGTCCTCTGGGGCCGCATCGTTGCCTTCGTCGTCCGAGCGGTACTCGTGGTACTCGTTGATGCTCACGCGGTGGCCGCAGTGCCCGCACTCGAACCACCAGCCGGCGTCGTAGAGGGCGCGCTTCGGCACCGGGCCGGGCGCGTAGGCGTCGAACTCCGGCGCGCGGCGGCAGGACTCGATGCCGTCCCAGTCGGTGCCCAGCTCGCCGGCGCCGGCCTGGCGCGCCGGAGCGCCGCTGACAGCGAACGCCACGCAGGCGTGACCCTCGCCTGACTCGCTGACCATGTAGGCCTTCAGGTTGTCGCTCACGATTCGCCTCCCCAGCTTTCCCGCACCCACGGCCTAACGGAATGGGCGCCGGTGGCGTCCCACATCCTCCAGCGCTGCCTTCCACTACCACCAATGCGCATCGACACTTTCCCGCCTACTTTCCCAGTGATGAGGAAGCGAGACCCGCACGGAGATACCCACCAGTCTCCAACTCGGAAGTGCGTTGCCTCGGGTGGCGGCTGATTGGCTTGCGGGGGGGAAGCGATTGGGCCAAAAGCACAGACACTCATGCTGCACCGCCCTTTGCTTCAAAGTCGCCCGGATGGACGCCATCCAGCACCAGGGCCAGGATCTGGCGAGCGGTGTGCTTGGACATCTTGCCGTGCAGCATCATGTTCACCAGCAGGGCCTCGCGCTGGCTGTCTGTCAGGGGGATGCGCTCGGACCGGGCCGGCTGCTGGTTGGCCTCCGCCAGCAGCGCGCGGGCTGCGGCGAACACGTAGCCCTTCAAGTCCGACTGACCCGGCTTGATCGTGAAGCCGTTGGCCAGGAAGACCCGGCGGATGTCGTCGTCGCTGACTGCGGTTGCGGCCTGGGCCGGCTGCGGGGCGGCGGCGAGCATGGCGGCCCACATGAGCAGAAGATCGTCGCCAACGACATCCATCCACTCAGCATGCGTGGAGTGATCCATGTCCGCGTTTTTGGCGGCGCGCATCATTGCCCGAGTTGGTTTTATTGGCACCAACTTCCAGCTTTGCGGCACCGCCACCGGCTCGGCTTGGGCCTGGGCCTGGGCGGCCAGGGCGTTGACTGCCGCGTTGTACCGCTTCAGACCCGGATGGCAGCGCAGCACATCGGGCAGGTCGTTCCAAGCTGAGGAAAGCGCACCGCGCAGCGTCTTGGGGTCAGCCATTGGCGGCCTCCTGGTTCCCGACTGGTTCGTAGGTGAAGCCAACAGCGTTCAGCTCCTGCTCGGTCGGTGGATCTGTGCAGTTGGAGCAAGGCGGAGAAGTGCAGCAGGAGCAGCCACCACGGCTCTCCAGCAGCTCACGCCAGGCGGACTCGGAGTGGTCGCCCAGCCAATCGCCATCGGGCAGCGAAATCAGCTCAGCCATGCTGCCCCCCGCTTTCCTGGCCGGTGGCCTTCGCCCGGTCATAGGTCATCACGCCCCAGCGCAGCGCAAAGCAGCACCACTCAAAGCGGTTGGTCCACCTGTGAAAGTTGTGCTCCCAGAAGTCTTCCAGTTGGAAGACTGGTCCAGTCTTGAGCCCGAATGTGTTGTCGTATCGGTGGCCGACATACACGTTGTGCCGGAAGTCGTGAGCCCGCTGCATGCAGGCGTGCTCTCCGGTGTCGAGGAAGTCGTCCAGCAAGCTCTCCGCGACATCGTCCCAGAAAGCGCGGCGCTGCTCCTTCGTGTAGTGACGATGACCGACATGCCCGCGCATCACGTTGCGGATCTTTTCGATGCGCCATTCCTTGATGACCTGCAGGTAGCGCTCGTGGTCGAATTCCTTCGCGCCTTCGCCACGGTCAGCGCCCTGCAGCTTCTCGTGCCAGTAGCTGCGGTCGATCCATCGGAACGGGTCTTCTGCGGCGCGCTCGCTCGGTCGGAAGAACTCCAGCATGTCGTGCAACCGCTGGAAGACGAACGTGCCCATGTCACCGCTGTAGGCCAGGAAGCCGGGCCACGTCACGATGTCGAAGTGCATGCAGACGGTGCCGGGACGCTTGAAACGCAGGTGCCGGTAGACGCCATCCTCGTGCAGGATCTGCAGCCGGTGGTCGGCCACGTCCTTGAGGAACTGCTCTTTGGTTAGGGTCACAGCGCCACCTCCTGGCCGGTGGCCTTGGATGATTGTTTGGCCAGCGTCTTGCGCAGCGACCGGCGCTGCTGACTGTTCAGATGCGGCGCCATGGCGATCTGCGCGGCAATGCGGTCTCGCTCGGCCTGACGCGCTTGCTCTTGTGCTTCCTCGACAGTCGGTTTCCCAACGGCCGCCAGGATCGCGCTGAGTGATGCGGATTTAAGCCGGCTCATGCTGCACCCCCGGTAGCTGCCGCGATGGCTCCATCAATCTGCGCCAGCACCGCGTCGTACTCTTCCAGCGCAGCCTCGCCGTCTTCGTCCACCCGGTTGGTAACCGGGTCCATGTGGGCGTCTGCAAGTGACGTGCGATCGGTCATGATGCAGGCGCGCGCTTCTTTGAGCGCCTCCAGCAGTTCATGCGCCGCATCGCGCACCGGGTCGGCCGCCTTGGGATTGGCGCGGGCGGCCAGCATGGCGTCTGCCCAAGCGTACGGCCACTGCGTGAAGCGCTCTTTCAAAAGCAAGCGTTCCCAAACAGCGTTCTTGCGCTTGTACTCATCTCGGGCCTGCACGTATGCGATTACGCGAAGCTCTTTGAGGTCACCCAAACCCAACCACTCCTCGTATCCATCGAGTTCGCGGCGTTCCTCCTTTGTTATGTCTTTGAGTGCAAATGGGAACTGCGGGCGCTCCATCGGCATAACCGGCTGAAACCACGTCTGCGGCTCTGACGGGGCGTGTGCCGCGAAGTAGTCGCGCAGGCTCATGCCGGTGTAGGCCGCCGGGTCGCTGAAGTGGTGCACTCCAGCTTCCGGAGCTGGAAAGGCCGGGTCGCTGTTGTCGTGTGCGTCGCTCATGCCACCACCTCCGCCCGCTGCTCTGCAACTTGCTTCACCCGCTGATCGCGCAGCGCTGCTGCCTCGGCAAGCTTCTCCTGGAATCGGCCCTTCCAAGTGCTCTCCGTCCCCACGTAGATGGCCCGGGTGGGCAGCCCCTTGGTGATGACGTGCAGGTAGACGCTGGGCGTGCGCTTGCCGCGCCGGCCCTGGTGGACCAGGAAAACGCCGGGAACGCCCAGCGGGTCTTTCTTGGTGCGGCGCTCCACCTGAGCGAATCCCGTCATGGGTTCGCTGCTCAAAGGGATGGCCTGGATTCGAGCGGCCACCGCTGCTGCGTGAGCCGCGGCTACTGAACCGTGGCCTCCGTCCCCGAAAAACCGGGTCTTTTCCCCGGGGACCCGGACTTGCCATCCGCCCCGGACCCGCACCACGTACCGCGGGCAGTCGAATTTCTGCCCTTCAACATTCTGGGTTCGCATATCCACTCCATGCGCTTGGGTTGCGCTGAGTATTCGGATTTCCCCGCCAACGGCTCCGCCAGTACCCCAGACTTTTGGGGCGAGAGGCTGTCAGGCGGGAGTTGGTGTCAGCAGGCGAGACAGTTGAGTCGCAGCGCCGCGCGAGCAAGGTGCTCGTTGGCCACTCGAGTCAAAGCCACAACATCCTGCAGGGGAACCTTGCCCGCATGGATGAGGCCTGACAGGTCATCAATGTCCAAGACGGACTTGCCAGCTGGTATCGGCTCAAGGCTGAAGTTGCCAGCACTCCCCATCGTCGCGACGAACCTGTCTCCAGGGCGGATGGCGGAAAGCTGCGGCGCCGGGCCCGAAGGCATGCGTCTCGCGATCTGTCGGGCAAGCCAGGAGAGGGCTTCGCCAAACATCCTGGCAGGGATGTCCTCCATCCGAGGCACACCAAAGTGATGCGCCAGGAGCACAGTCTCCATCCTCATGAACGACTTTCCCTCACCTTCCGCCAGATGGCGGAAGGCGTCAGTCAGCGTCGTGTTGATCTCTTCAATCTGTGCGCTGGTCAGCTTGCCGGCGCCCGACTGAGGCGCCTGCAGGGCTAACGGAACCTGCTTTTGATCCCCTCGGCCAAGCTGGGCGGCCTGGGGCGCACGATTCGCCACATTGAACTCGTTCCATGCTTCTTGCAGTCGCGCGGCGCAGGCTGAGATGAACTTGGACAGCCGACTGCGAGTAGCCGAGGAAACCTTCCAACTGCCAACAGACGTAAGCCAATCGTCCAGGGTCGCAACGGGGATGCACCAACTCTGCTGCACCCCGCTCGTGTCAGTCCAGACCGGAAGCTCCTTGGCCTTGTAGCGCAGAAGATCTGACTTCAAGCGAACGATCTGATTTGCCGCACTCATGCCAACGGCAACGCACACGCTACGAACCTGAACGTAGGGGACGCCATCAACCCCGACGAGATACAGTTTGCTGCCTTCGAACTGGACGGTCACGTCGCCCATGCGTTCAGCATGCGGCGGGGTCGACCTCAGTCCACCAGGAGGCACCAACTCCGTGAAGGCCTCGCATGCCTTCTTGATGGCCCCAACAGTCTCAACAGGCACATCACCCGACGCGATGCGTTCCGGGACGGCTTCATAAGTGACCTTCGCCGGGCCATCCTCAGTGGAGGCCAAGAAGACCCGCAGGACCTTCAGATGGAAGGCTGCACTGATCCAGGCGGCGTAGGCGATGACCAGCTCGCGGCAGGCGTAGGTGCCGTTGTTCTGGCCGTCGTTGATAGTGCGCAGGGGGGTGCGCGAATTCGCGCAGGCCCCCAGCTCGGCAATTAGCGCCTGGGTTTCCTGTCGGCGCAGGAACTGCTGAGGCCGGTCCTTCGGGAGGTTGCCAGCGGCGGCGTGCAGGTCGTTCAGGGAGAACAGCCCGTCGAGCTGACGAACTGAGGCATCGCCCAAGATGAGGGTGGAGACGGATTGCGACATGGAACGCTCCTGTTGCGAGACTTCAAGAGCCTTGCAGTCGGAAGCGTTTTCAGTCGCAACCAGTCGCAAGGCGGCCGGGAGGCTGAAAACCGAGCAACAGTCGGCGGACGGTTTTCCCCTTGCGGGTGTTGTATGGCCGTCGCCCTCCCGGCCAAAAATGAATCTGGCGCGGACGCAAAAAATCCACGTCGTTACGGTCGTGGCCCCGGTTGCTGGAGTTTTCAGTCTCCGGGGCGCAGTATATGGCGAGTTCAGCGGGGCCGCAAGTCGTCCCGGTCGTATTCCTCGGCACGCTGCGCCTCCAACTCGCGCATCTTGGCGTAGCACTGCTGCAAGCCATCCTCGCCCCACACGGAGCGAACAGCTTCCTTCCAGAGCAGGTGCCCCTCGATCTTGCGTGCCACCAAGTCGGCAGCTTTCATGTTGGCCCGAAGCTCCCCGATCATTTCGGTGGCCTCGCCTTGGAGCTTGGTCAGCTCGGCGCGATGATCTTCCTGGCTGAGTGGCAAGGACTGGCGAAGCATTTGAAGCTCGGCTTGCTTGCGCCCAATCTTCGCCAGCAGATTGCGAGCCTCCCTCAACGTTCGTTGCAGTTGCTCGTCCACCTGTTTCACGGTTCCCATTCGCTTCTCCCTTGGCTTGTTGAAGCCGAGAATTTTGAATGGAATCCGCTGCGGGGATCACCGCGTCGCCAAACGTAGAGGCGGCAGCCCGAAGCGGAGTTGGCAGACCGGTGCATCCACGGGGAAACCGGCAGGGCTTCGCAGCCCTCTCCACCCGGGCCGCCATAGAAACAGGCGTGCTCAGGCACGAAAAAGGCCGCTATCCCTGCGGGAGGGGCGGCCTTGCGCCGCGAATGCTACTCGGGCTGCCAAGCCCGGCTCCCGTTTTTTTCGGGAACGGCGGTAGCGTAGCCCCTCAACGACGGAACTGCAAGCCACGTGGATTTACTTGGCATCCTCGGGCACGTCCTCTCGAATCCATCTCCCGGAGAAGACTGCTGAGGCACCGCAGTAGGAATTTGGCTTGCCCGACAGAATGGCCCCCGCCCTGGTGAACGTGGCCTGGAACACTTCGCCCTTGACAGGCTTCAGGTCCGAGTCGACGACCTGCATGACTACGGCGGTTTCGCTGGCTGACTGGATTCTGCCGCCGGTGAGCTCAACTGCCCGGAACTCGCACATGTGGCGCGTTCTCTGGTTCCCGGAGCGAAGCGAGATGGCAATCGGCACAACAGGAGTACCGACCGCCTCTTCATTGAGGACCACAAGGTCGCCCACGTGTCCTCGCTCAGCGTACTTGAAGAGCGTGAGATCTTGTGCGGCAACGCCTTGCAAACAGACCGAAAGCGAAGCAAGGATTGCCGAGGAGGTGATGCGGTTCATACCAGTGCCGGTTGATTGTTCGTTACCGATTATCGACGGCAGCGGACACGCTCGGGATGTAGGTCAGATCGCCCTGGGCGGCCAGGATGACCTTGGGCACATAGGGCGGGAGCATCAAGGTGTTGCTGAAGTCCTGCACGGCGAACGTGAAGACGACCCCGCCGCCCGGCATCACCATGATCAGGTCCCCTTTGCTCAGCTCGAAGTAGCCGGGGGATCCTGGGGCCGCCAGGGGCTCAATCCTCGCCTCCTGCAGTGCGGGGGCATCGGGGCCTTGGCCGTTGTCCAGCATGGACGAGCCGGAGTAGCCGCCCAGCAGTAGGCACTTGGCATGGATCTGGTCCTCGGGCAGGACTGGATCCCAGTCAACATCCGCCTCGTCCTCGTCGGACAGAACCGGGACCCCGCCCAGCAGGGGCAACCCGCCGATTGTCTCGCCTGGCGCGTCGGTGTGGGCTGTGCGGGATACCGACTTGCGGTAGACCTGACAGTCCATCGCTGCGGGGTGGTTGAGGGTGATCATCCGAGCGCTCAGCTGCAGGCTGGCGGCGACTGGGGAAAGGCTCATGGTGTTCAGGCCTTCTGTGCGGAGAGGAGGTCCAGCAGGCGCTTGGCGTCCTGTTTTGAGACGGTCCCCAGCAGAGACTTCAGCTTTTCGGCGGCGCTCGAAAGCTGGGCGTCACGCGCTTGCATTTCAGCCCGCTTCTGAGCGAGCTTGGCCGCGCGGTCCAACGCCCGCTTCTGCCCTGCCGGGGTTCTGGCGGCTGCTGCCTTGCGGTCGGCGGCTTCCTGCGTGCTTTCTACACGCGACTTGACGAGCCCGCGCTTGGCCTCGGCCTCCTGGCGCCGGGCGGCCTCCTTCGCCTCTTTGGCGGTCACGCGAATGGGGGCCTCCACCTCCACCTGGGTGCGAGCTCGCTCCAGCATTTCGGAGACCCGGCCGCGAACGGCTGGATCATGGGTCATGGCCCGCATCACGCGCAGGAGGTGCTTGCAGCACACGCCTTGAAGCTGCGGGTTCCGCTGGTCAGGGTAGCCCTCTTCGGGCCGGCCATGGACGAACCCGCCGATGGTCGCGATGTAGCGGAACCAGTACCGGAAGCGCCCGCAATCGCACTCAAAGCGTATTTGTCGCTTGAGCAGGTCCGTTGCGAGGGTCTTCGTATCGGCGCCGCGCTTGCCCGGGGCCGCCACGTAGGCAGCCCAATCCCGCTCATGGAATCGAACGTGCACGTAGTGGCGCGCCACGTCTGAATCGGGGCCGGAGTTGGTCACGAACTGGAGAGTCCCGGCCTTCGGGCCGGCTGGCCAGGCTTGAACGACAGTGGCGATCCGGATTTCCTCGTTTGCCCGCTCTCGGTCCTCTGGTCGCGACAGGTTGATGGCCTGCTGCGCCGTGATCCCGCCTTTGAGGCGGGCGCCCAGCTTGCGCGAGAACTCCCGAAAGGTCCTGATGTCGTCGTGGGTGATGGGGCGTGACTTGCCGCCGAGCGTGGTCAGCAGGAAGCGCTCAGCGTCGTACTCCCCGCCCACGTCGGTGTTGGCGAGGATCTTGGACTTCGTGCCGGCGGTGTAGCGATCCGCCCTCTCCGCTTTGCTGGCGCGCTCTACGGCGGCCTGGTGTCCGCGCACGCCGAAGAGTTTGGAGAGGTTCAGCGTCTTGCTCTTGGGTGTGGTGGCCATCATGCGCCCGTGCTGAGAGGGTTGTCCTCCGTGCCGTCTCGCTGCCAGGAGGTGGTGACGAGCCCCGTGTGCACCTTGATCCGCTGGAGTTGGGCAGGCGTCGGCAGGATGAGCCGGCGTGGCGAGAGGGGCTGCTCAGGCGAGTCCAGTCCTGCCGCGGCCTGAATGGTCAGCCACTCTCCCACGTCCCCATAGACTTCGTGCGCGATCCTGTGCAGCCCATTCCACTCGTAGCCCGGCGGGACCTCCTTCGCGATGCAATCAGCCCACTCCGGCTGCGTCTGGCTAAATCGCCGGACCAGGGCAAAGAACTGTGCCGCTGCGGTGTACCTGGTCGCCATCAGAACCTCGGCTGCCCGTGCGCGAAGTGCATCCCCGAAAACTCCCCCGTGCCGGCCGACGGCCTGCCCGCAAGAGGAGATGAAGCGCCTCGGGCTCGGAAAGTGGCAGCGACGGCCTGGGCGCTGGCGGCCGTGAGGTCATCGCCAGCCCGCAGCACGTGGGCAAAGGTCATCAGTTGCTCTGCCATCCAGCACAGCGCGAGGATGGCCATGTGGCCGTTGTTGGCGGTCGAGTCCATCCGAATCTTGGGCTTGCCGTCGGTGTCCAGACCATCGAACTGCACCGCATTGCCTGGGTTCCACCGCTGGGCCTTGCTGTCGATGGCAAGCCGGCCCATGGACTCCATCGTGCGCAGTGCGAGTACAGAGGGCCCCACGGTCTCCTGCGCGTACAGCCAATCGAAGTCAGCACAATCCCACCGGTCAGTGACGAACGCCACGTCAGGGCGCGAGCGGTCGAGAAGGATCCCGGTAGCAGGGCCAACCACCCGGAGTGCGCCGGATTCCATGTCCACCGCACCCACCATCGTGACCGGCTCCCGACCAAAGGTCACGAAGGTGGCCTGCATCGCATGAAGCTTGCTCATCACTGGAGCCCCAAAAGGTCGGTCTCGAGCGCAATGGGGAAGTCCCCGAGCATCAGTAGCCCGTCCAACAGGGTTTGGTAGTCGGCACCGTCCAGAGAGAGCATGACCGCTGCAGGCGTGTCCTCCGAGATGGCCATCGGCGCGCCCAACTGCTCCACCACGGACAGGCCTGCGGACGGGTAGCCTGCGCCGCTGTTGTCATCGATGTGCGGCAGCGTGGCCACAAGGTCCAGATCAATGTGAAGGACCGTGGTGCTGAATTGCTCCTGGGCGTCAGCACTGGCGTAGGCGTCGCCGGATCGGACAGAGCACGGCCATGACAGGCCAGCACCTGCGGCCGCCTCGTAACGGAAGGACTGGCCCTGCACGTCGGCAACCCAGGCCAGGAACTGCGCCGCGATGTCGGCTGCCGTCTCCGACTCTGCCGCCACGATCACCACCTGAGCCCGGCGCATGGCCCGAGTCGTGCGCAGTTTGACCCAGCGGCCATCGTCCAGGCGAACGAACTGAGGGCGGGCGACATTGACGCCACCCTCCTCCGCTGGGGCCGGCTGGGTGTCCTTCGCCAAGGCCAAGAACATCACCGGCAAGAATGCGGACGTGGCGCCGCCAGGGCGGTTGGAGTTTTTGCGCCACGCCCCGAGCATGTCCGAGACCGCATCGATCATGCGGTCCGGGACGAATGCAATCGCTGGCTGCCCGTTGTCCCGCGTAGCCCAATGCCTCCCCGCTTCTGTCGTCGGGATGTACCACGACGAGCGGAACTGGAGGATCCACCGAGCGAAGCCGGCCTTCACCGGCAGGAAGGGGCCGTCACCCACGGCGGTGCACCAGCGAAATCGCCCCGGCCAGGCTGGCCGCGGACTGCGTCTCAACGGAGGCGTTCTCCGAGGGAGCCTCTTCGCGCCGGGCGAGAAGCATGCCGGAGAAGTCCGCCGCCTTGTCCGCAAAGGAGGCGCCTGCAGGGGTCATGGACGGCCGCTGGAAACTGTGGGCGGAATCGAGCGCTTGGCGCAGCGCCGCAGCATCAGGCCGACGAGCCAGCAGGCCCAGCAGATAGGACTGCTCCCCGGACATGGTGGCCAGTTCAGCCATCACCCGCTCCAGCTCGCCGCGCGTCTGAGCCAGGGCCGAATCCAGGGCGGCGAGCTCTTCGGCATGCTGCTGCACCACGCCGTCGAAGGCGGATAGGTCCACGCCCGCCCCTTCGCGAGCCGAGTCCAGCGCGTATCCGCGGTTGGTGGTGAAGTTCGGCTCGCTCACATAGTCGAAGCCGTGGAAGTTGGTGGGGTAGTCACAGTCCGTCCGTCCCGCCGCGAGCGAGATGGCGGAGGAAAAGCCACCGACCTTAGACGCCCACATACTGGCGGCGGTGCGCCCCGTCAGGGTGTCCAGAAACTCGGTCTGGTGGAGGATCTCACCCTCGGGCGAAGCCTCCAGGCGCACCGTGACCACCGCAGGCTCAAGCGGGACAACTTTGCCTTGGTCGATCACGGCCTCTTTGGGCTCCATCCCCCAACGCTCCCGCGTCCAGTGCCCGAGGTAGCCGCGCAGATCCCGGTTTCGCACCCGCTCTTGCACGGCGGGGCTGTTGATGATCTGCGCCAGCCGCGCAGTATCAAATGCCCGCGGGAGTCCGCGATGCTTTCGCCCGCGGTCTTTGACGTTGAATTTGATTGGATCGAGTCGCAGCATGATGCGTCCTTTGTCAGTACCACATACAGGCCAGCAGGCCGACACTGCGGGGGGCCGTTTCGTTTTCGCCGGTGCCGCCAATCAGCTTGGCCTGGCCAGAGTTGTTCTCCGGGGCGCCGGTGTACGCTGGGTGCACAGACACGGTGCCGTTGCCCTCGGTCGCAATACCGCCGTCCGGGTCGGTGTCGCCGTTGCCAGTGCCCGCGATGTACGGGTGGCCGTGCAGGCGCAGCTTGTCGCCCACCCATGCGCCGATCCCGCGCCCCGGCTCAACACCAGCGCCCCGGTCGGCAAATCGAGCGAACTCGCCCCCGAAGCGCGGCATGCGAAAAGTGCTCCAGCCATCGCCCGAACTGAACATGGTGTGGCTCCCCCCACCAGCCAGCCACACCGCGTCTGAAACGACCTTGCCGGCCGCCTGGGCGTGGCCCCAGAGTTCCCCGTACTGGCCGTCTCGGGCGAGCAACTGCCCGGCGATCTCGACGGACCCGGCGGGCGCGCTCTCGCCGTAGTGCCCAAATACCTGGCCAACCGGCCGGCACGCCCGCACCGCGGCCGCCACACTGGCGTTGATCATGTCCTGCACCTGCGAGACGCTCAGGTGCGCCGTCTCGCCGGTGTGTTGCCCAATGGCAGTGCTTGCCGCATCTGCCAGCAACTCGGTCATGTCCACATCCACCGTGGTGCCATCGTTCATGGCGAGCGTGAGCACGTTGCTCCATTGGTTGTAGCTCGCCAACCCCTGCAGGTACTTGTCCCCTGGGAGACTCGACAACTGGGAGGCGACGTAGGCCTCCAACTGCTGCTTGGGAACCGCATGCAACGCCGCCGAAGCATTGCCGGGGAGTTGCAGCGCCCCCAGCATCGCCACGCTGCCATCGCGCTTGACCACCTCGGCGTCATCAGCAGCATTGATGTTGGCTCGCGCCCGGGACCTTGCCGTCACGTCCAGCGACTGCATCGCATCGTGGCGCAGGTAAAGCCCATCGTGCCCCGGGGACTCCGCGTGTGCGGCCATGGCGAGGGCCATCGTCCCAGCCTTCTCGGCTGCCACGTTGGCCCGGGCCTGAGCTTGACTCACATCGGAGAGGGACTGGGGGGCATCGTGGCGGACGTACTGCCCGTGCGGGTCCGCGTGCTCTGTGTGGGCATGCATGACCGAGGCGTCATAGCCCGATGAGGGGTCAACCGTGACCGTCACGCTACCCGCCGGAACTTCGCTCAGGTCAAGCGTCCAGGACGATGCAAGGTCCACATCAGCCCCGCCACGATGGGCGCAAACCCAACCCGGGGCCGAGTACACGGCAAACAGCACGCCGCCAGCAGACGGCGCCCCCCCGATGTAGAACCCCACCTCGGTCGCTTGGTACTGCGCCCCAGCGAAGCCGCTGGCAAGGGCCGTCAGAGTGGCAGAACTGCCAGTCGACGCGCCATAGGTGATCTGGCACACCTCCACCGGCTGGACCAAGGAGGTCTGAGACTGGGCGGGCACGTAGCCCGCCGCTTTGCCCAGCACGACGTGCGTAACGGAAATCGACTCACCCGCGGCATAAGCCGCCGATGCGGCAGCCTTGCCAACGGTGGTCAGGATCGGGGTGACAGGGAGCGCCATGACTCGACTGTCATGGCACGAGTAGACACAGACCCCGCCGGATTACCGGGGCAGCGGTCAGTCAAACAACCGCGTGAACGCCAGTTCCTTCAGTTCAATCCAGTCGTCCTGGTGCAACCCAGTGAGCGTGTTGAACTTGATGTTGACGCCGCTCTGGAGGGACAGGCCCTCCAGCCTGAACCACTCACCCGCACCATCTGCCTCGCCGGGACTGGCGCCGGGGGCGCAGGTCACGACGGGGCCCATGACGGCATCTCCCACCGCGTAGGTTTGGCCGCCGTTGTACTCGGCGACCTGGTCCCCATTGACGGACACGGAGCCGGCAGCATAGGGGACATGGACGGAGCCGTCCACATTGCCCCCCAGGCCGCCGACCGTGGTGATGAAGGCCCCGTAGGCAGCCAGCGGGTAAGACGGGTCCACGGGGATGGCGTAGAACACCCGCAGGCCCTTGGCTGCTGGCGCCAGGACGCCATTGATCGCATCGATCAAGGCCTGACGGCTCACGAAGGCTCGGTAGGTCACAGCAACGCTCATAGCGCTTCTCTTTCAATATGAATGATGAGTGCGAAGCATGCGGCCGCCGCTCCTGATAAACCTGCAGCAGTTACCGCCTGGTCAGCTTGAGAGCTTGTACTGCATCCGGCAAGCGAGGCTCATCCCAATTCTGTCCAGCCGGGACACGCCAGCCGGCAGCAGATAAATGCGGTTTTCGTTGGAATATCGCTCGCGTTGCAATCGAACGCACAGCCAACCATCCCGAACATAGGCAAGGACAACGTCACTTCCCGAAATGAATTCGGCCCGCTTGTCGTCAAGCGAAATACGCGGGGACGTGGCCCCTGGGATTGGCAGGAAAACCATTGATGATTCAAGAGGGTCATACCACCAAAGCCATGCACCAGCACGGTCCATGAACGTGACACATGGCCGCATAAGTTGGTCGAAGGCAAGCCCTATGTGCCAGATACCAGGCCTGGAAAACAGCGCAGTCGCCTCGGCAATGTCGTCTTCCGGCGCGCACATTACTGAATCACCGGCCAACCATGCGCGCCACACACGGACCTCATGCCCGGCAGAGGAGTCGGAGATGGCCTGGCCTCCGAGTTCGAAGTCAGTTGTCGGCGTAGGTCTCGGCCAATCGTCTGGAGACCTGAACTGCCCAGCCGCCGAAACAATCGTCACCACTGGATCAACCAGCATAGCGCGACCAGGTGGCAGTGACGGAATAGGTGAGAACGTTGGTCGAAACCTTGTTGAGCGTTGCCGGGAACTCAACCTGGAAAGTTCCGAGGCCTGTGATCGTGTGCACGATGCTTCTGAAGCCGCCTGTGGCGTTGTTCCCCTGGGTGAGGCCCCACGTGACGTTCCAAGTTCGACTGAGCGAATTTGCCACGTATGTTGTGGCCACGTAGGTCCAATTGGCGGAGGACATGGAGAGCACCGTTCCACTCGGAGTCCCGGTAATCGCCCCCAGAGTACCCGAGTAGTTCCACATGTTGGAGGACATACTGATGGCGGCGAGTGAACCGCTCCAGTAAGTCGATTCAGCACAGCGCGCAGCTCGGATCGTCGCACTACCGGCGGCCACTCCGTTGACGGTGACGGGCACCACAACATCCTCTGTCGGCACGTAGACGCGGCGCTGGTAGGTCACATCCAGGCTGTCCTCCGCCGTCTTCGTGATCGTCACCGGGTTCCCGTTCGAGTCCTTGAAAAGCGCATGCGAGAACGGGACCGTTGCCGTGCCGAACCAAACGTCGGTCAGATTCCCGGTGCCGGCTCCTGCTGCAAATCGCCAGGTCTGGGTCGTGTACCCGTAATAGGGCGCCGTGGTCGTGACACCGCTGGTTGAAGAAAACACCGAAGTGGCCGTGGCAGCGACATTGGAATATGCCGAATCGGTAACGGCCGGGGTTGCAGTGCCAGTGCCGATATGGCACTGAGGATGCGGTGAGTTCGTCGCCATGCTGTTCAAGCCGGCGTCTGTGATGACGTTGGGGAACCACTCCAGCTGCTGCTTGATGTTCCCGAATTTGTCGCGAACAGTCGCGCAGATCATGCCCTGAACGCCAAAGCAGACGGGGATATTGATTTCACTCATGACAGTGTGATTCCAGAAATAGACACGCTTGGGTTGATGGATTCAACTTGCATTTCAGCCGAAATCAGAGCATCCCGAAGAACGACGCCGCCAATTGCAAATGAGGCGGAAATTGCCTCAGTCGTGGTGCCGGCATTAATCAGAGCATCCCGAAGAACGACGCCGCCGACAGAGAAGGCGGGCACGACGGATTCCGTCGTGGTGCCAGCGTCCAGCAGCGAAGTTCTAAGAACGATACCCCCCAGAGAGATTGCGGAAGTAATCGCATCCGGCTCGACCGAAGCCGTCCCATCAATCAGTCGAAGCCCACCCACCTCGATCTGCGGGACAACGGAATCGGTGGTGACGTTGGCGGGATAGAGGAGGCTGGTCTGCACCTCACTGCGCAGGACGCCGCAGAGGGGAAGCGGGGCACCGAATATCACGCAGCCTCCCGAACGCCATGACCTCCAACCCACACGTCATCCACCGAATCCCGAACAAAGCTGAACAGGTCTCGGCCTCCAGCTGATGTCGCCGCCACGGGCGCATCCCCCAAGGTGACGAGGAAGGCCGGGTCAAAGGTCAGGACGCGCCCGCCAATTTCGTCCTGCAGAACATGCAACGTGATCGCGGGACATCCAATTGCACCTGTGGGCCGACTCACGTTCGCATTGCCAATCAGCCGCATGCGAAACACATTTGTGCCAGTGGCGAGGTTGAGGGCGACCGCGCCGAGGACATCCCCCAGGTCCGTGATGCCGACGGACTGGGTTCGGCTGAAGGTGTTTGCTGTCGAAAGCCCGGCCTTCGTCTGCTCCAGGGTATCCACGGCGGCCTGAAGGGCCGCAACAGCGGCACTGTGCGCGGCGCCCGTGACGTATCCCGTCAAAATCTGTGTCAAATCGGCCGCGGACACCTTCCCTCCAATGAGGGTCAGCAGGTCGGAGATGATCTCTGGGTTTCCCAGGAGCGCGGCAGCCAGTTCCTCGACGGTATCCAGCACAGCAGGGCTGGTGCCCACCAGGCGGTCGATTGCGGCAGCGATTGCAGCGTCTCGATCCTGAGTGATCTTGGCGACCAGCGACTGGTGGGCTGAGCTGCTCCCGTCGTGAGACGCAAGCGCACCAGACGCGTCGCCATCTGCCCCATGGAGCGATTGCAACCACTCCGATTCAGTCCCCTCAAAACCATTCGCCAAGGCCGCAGCATAGGCGCTCTGCCCGGCGGGCCCTTGAGGTCCTGGGGGACCTTGAATTCCGTCCTCGCCAAGGCTTTGCACCTGGTTGCCATCTGCGTCGATCAACCGGCCATCCGCCGTGACGCCAAGGACCGCCACCACTCCGGCGGCAACCTGAGCGCTTGTGGCGTGGGGTGTGGTTTTGTGGTTGTCGAATTGTTCCGATGACACTGCATAGATGGCCTCGCGCAGAGCGTCACGCTCCTCCATTGACGCTGCGACGTAGGCGCGGCGCTTGACAATCTTCAGGTCCTTGGCCATCAGTTTCTCGCGATGATGCTGGGGGCCGAATACACGTCAACGGCCCGGTAAAGGGTTGCGATCCCGACTTCCCGCTCCGCCTTGCGAAGCAGGGCCACGAGTAGGAGGAATCGAGCCGCGAGGAGGGAGCGCAAGCTGCCGCGGGTTTGGAGCAGGTCTGCGCCACTGGCGTCATCGCCGTTGATCTGGACAAGCACACGGCTGGTGAGCCAACGCCCGGCAGCTGGTGTCAGGGCCAGTCCGGAGGGGTAGGCTTTGGCGGCGTCGTGCCAGAGCTGGGCGCACTCCCACATGTCAGGCCAGAGCATCTGCAGGTACTGGGTGAGCATGTGCAGGCCACGGCGGGGGTTTCGCGCCTTCCACTGCCGGTAGAGCTGCCGGGTGTACGCCTCTTCGGCCCCCGGCCGGTCAAACGCCAGGCCGTCGGCCGTGATCGCCTGCCTCAGCACGCTCATGTGTGCTCTGTGCGGGATGGCCTGAGACTCCACCGCGGTCAGGGACGGGCGGATCATGGCGGAGAAGACCTCGCTGAAGATGGCCTTGAGGGCTTCCTCTCGGGCGTCTGCGGCGTGACTCTCGCGCAAGGGCCCGAGCGCAGGGGGGATCTCCTGGGCGGGCGTCAGGGGGGATGGCTCAAACTCGGTCATTGGGTCCAAAGCCCCGAGCTATCCGACACGCGGGAGACCGTGACGGTGATGCTGGCATCCGCGACATATCGCCAGTCTTCGGGCAAGACGGCGCCGTAGGCCCCCACGGACACGGAGTAGTCGCTGACGGTGTCCTTCAGCGCCGCGATGTTGGCCCCCAGGAGCGCATAGGCATCCCGCTGGCGCCAGGGCGCCTTGGCCAGGCCCTGGGAGGCATTGGCCGTGCCCTTGCCGTAGTGCTGCAGCAGCAGAGACCGGATCTGCGTTTCTACATCCGCGGGGTCGAAGATGGCGGGGACGGCTGCCGTCACCGTTACGGGGATCTGGCACTCGCGTGGCTCAACATGGCTGACCTGATAGCTGTCATCTGCCCGCCCAACAATCGCGGCCACCTGGGCATTCGTTGCCGCCGCGGACTGCCCAGACACGGAAGCTGCCACAAACAGTCGGTTGATGTTGCTGGGGCTGGCTCCCCGCGCCTGTTCCTCAACCTGCTCATTCCAGACGGCCAGGAACTGCAGGTTCCCGCCCAGGTGCCGACGCAGGTAGTAGTCCCATTGCCCGCGGTAGACGGGGTTGTCGTCGTGCACACCGGGATACGCCGCCATCACCCGCAGTTGGGCGATGGTCGGAGGGTTGGCCCCGGTGTCGACCACATCGGCGAGCGTGAAGTCCAGGTATCCATCAGCTGAGGACGACAGGTAGTCCAGCGCGAACGCTGCGCCGTCCGCAAGGTCGCCAACGGCACCAAGGCACTCCGTGACGGTGACGGTCAAGACCTCGCCGGGAATCGGGCTGTAGCCAGTGATTCCTGTGGCACCGAACCGGACGACTACCCGGCGGTACTCGTCAACTTCGACGGCGAAGACTCGCTCCCCCTCCTCCACCCCGTGAAAGCCAGGGACGTACCGATACGTGTTGCCGGCGGCATCGGCGATGGACAGCCCAACCAGGAATGCGTCGTCTGCGCTCTCAGGCACGATCACTTCCGCGAACGGGGCGACAGACGAGACCGAGTGCGAGAACGTCCGCGAGGTGGTTTGCCGGAGGGTCAGTTGCACAGTGCCGCCCTGGGCAACAGTGGCGCCCCCCTCAAGCGCGTAGGTCCGACCCTTGGGATCCGAGAACCCGCGGCCGGTGGCCAGGGTCACGGCCGATGGCCCCGAGTTGGTGGCGATGATCTCGACCCGAGCCGGCTTGGCCAGTGGCAGGACGCCCCGCAGGGCGGCGTCAGCCAGCACTGTCCCGTCACGGGCCTTCGTCGCCCACTCGGTCTCCGCGATGGACACCTGAGCAGAGATCATGGCCAGCATGGCCGCCATGGCGTCCAGCGAAGCCAGGAAGGTGGGGTCTTTGGCCGCCAGCGCAGCTTTGGCAGCCGGATAGTTGGCAGCAGCTGCGGCGATGGCCGCATCAAAGTCAGCCTTGAGATACACGGACGGAGCCCCCAGCGTCGATGTAGGCCTGCACCTCTGCCGCACTGACCTGGAGGGTCAAGGCCAGGTTGTCGGGGCCTGTCGACTCACCCAGGATCTGAACCGCGGCCGCGGGCATCATCCCGACAATGGGCACGTCCTCCCGCAGCTTTTGCTCCATGACTGTCCCGGCACCCGAGGCCAATGGGCGCATGAGCAAGGCCGGCGCGTCGAAGCCGTAGGGGCTACCGAGGTAGCCCCAGGCTGGGGTGCTGACCCAATGGGCCACCATTGCGGCAGTCCGTGCGGGCGATGCGGGCGAATCAAACATGACGAGATGGTCGGCCCCCGCTGGGGACGACCTGCCGCCAACTTACCGACCCCTCCGCTCCTCCTCCTCGGCAGCTATGGATCGTCTGAGCAGGGAGACACTGGCGTGCAGCCGCTCGACATACCGGTTCAGCGCGACCGCCAGGACCAGAGTGGGCAAGGCCAGCGACAGGCTTGCAGCGGTGTGCACAGCGCAAAGGACTACCGCCCCGGCGCAAGCCGCTGCGGCTGCCGCATCAGTCACGACTGCCCTGATCATGCTCCGACCAGCTCCGCCAGGTGAGCCATCACGTCCGCAGCAGGATCCGTCGTGAGTGATGCACCAATCACTGGCGCGGCGGGAGATGGCGACAAGCGAGCCGCCGGCTCGCGGGGGATGTAGACGACCTTTTCGAGGAAGGCGAACGACATGACGTCGATCATGTCCGGGCTCTTGATCCCGTCTCGGGCCATGTCCTCTTTCGAGGCCATCTTGTACTTCAGGCCGCCGTGCTCGACAAAGTGGTACGGCAGGTTTGAGCCCTGCTTGGTGATCTTGTTGCGGTGCACCGGCGGCAGGGCCGCAGTGACGCTGACCCGCCCTTGCCTGACCGCATCCCGGAACCGAACTTGCGCGCAAGCTCTTTGGTTGTAGTATCGATCCCGGAACTCCTTGCGAAAGCAAGGCTCTCCCCAGTTGATGCGGGTCACGCTGAATCCTGAGCGCTCGACCAGTTTGATCACCGAATGCCCGATACCGCCCGCATCGGTGTAGGCGAGGATGTCGCTGGCGCCGCGCAAGATCTCCACGATGTCGCCGCTTAGGTCCACTTCATCCCGGGTGTTGCTGACTACCGGGAACGCGAAGAACTCCACTCGACGGGCATCCTGGCCTTGGTCCTCGCTGCCGATGATCTTGGCCATCACCAGGACGCTGTCGTCTCGGTACTCGCCGGCCGCCACATCCACCAGAAGGACCACACCATACGGCTCGTCTTCGCCGATGATCTTGCGACCTGCCAGGATGGTCTGAACCTCCTCGCGAGTGAGGAGGATGTTGCTGGTGTCCGAAGCAAACAGCCCGCGAACCCGGACCTTGTACTCGACAGTGTCGCGCCCGCCGCACTCGAATGCGCGATCTTTGAGCCACTGGTCAGTGACGAAGGGCGAGCGCTCGGACGAGAACCGGAGAGGCAACCATGTTCCTCCGGCCTCCCGGCTCAATTCGTGGTGCGAGTCGTAGAAGCGCCCGGCGCTGCGGACGCCTTGGGACGCCATCAGCGTCCGGTTGCCCGCCTGGGTTTGGGTGCCGTCGATCACGTCGAAGTGCTCGTCTGGCACACCCGCGGCCTCGTCCACGATGATGAGCTGCCAGTACCGGTGCTTGCCGGCAATGCCGACGGCCTGGCCCGCCTGCATGGCCACCTGCCCGATGAACCACTGATCCGCGTATCCGTTGACCCGGACCCGGGTCTTGCTGATGGTGTAGTAGGCGTTGATCCAGGCGTGCGGCCCCTGAGCGATGGCCATTCGCCGGTCGCCCAGCTCCTTCCAGACACCGTCGGCAACTTGCTGGATGCGAGGTGCGCCGATGTAGGTGTTGGACCCCACCTCCACCTTGCCGTCGTAGTAGGCGTAGGGGTGGCATAACAGACTCCAGAGGGCGATGACCGCGAAGCACGCGGTCTTGCCGGTGCCTGTGCCGGACACCACGGAGACCTTCACCGCTGGGTCCACCATGGACTGCAGAAGATCTGTCTGATCCTCAGACGGGACCATGCCGCAGACCTCCACCGCAAAAGCCAGCGGGTCCGCGTGATAGCGCTCAATGAACGGCCGATAGCGCCGGTCTCGGAGTAGGTCTTTCTTCGCCACGGCGCCAAATGTGCCGGCGGAAAAGCTCGCTTTGGTGCGGACTTACCGGATTTGCCGGCGTTTCCGGTTGGCTATCTATTCAAAAAGCAGACGATTTGCACATACAGATTATTCACATAATCAGTGCATCAACGGCCTGGGGAGCATCAAGCCAGACCGCCGGAGACGGCCCTTGCGGAAGGGCGTCCCTCATGATCTCGTCCTCAAAGGCCCAACCCTCCCACAGCCCAGGCGCGCGCAGCCAGACTGCGGCCACCCACTGCCCGTCGTGCGCAACCAGGACGGACCGACCATCCCGAGGCGCGCTCTCGATGGCTCTGACGCTGGGTAAGGCGGCTGCCCGAAGAAACGCCACCGCCTGGTCGACCCACTGGCCGACGGCCTTCGGGTCCGGCTGTTCTGCGCCTTCGCCGCGGCGCCACCGATTGAAGGCCTCCAGGTTGTCGGCCAGGGCCTTCAGGTCGGCGGTCACTTGTCGTCCTCGCTCATCATCGGCATGCGGCCCTCACACTCCTTGAGCGCCTGCCGCAGCACGGCCAGCGAGTAGGCCCGGCGGGTCGCCCGCCAGACGGCATTCACCCCCTGCTGGAGCACGAAGGCCATGAGCAGCAAGCCAAGCCCGAGGGAAAGGCCATGCCCGATGGCCAGGGCCAGCCAAGTGGGGAGAAAGGAATTCATGTCCATGTTCACACCTCCTTGAAGGAGCCGCCCCGCAAGAGTGCACGCTCCATGTCCATACCCTGCCGGCATCGCGCAGCCCTCGGAAGAACCACGGAAGCCGCGCGCTCGGCATCAAACACGGGGGACCCGATGAATGCCCCGATGGCCCTGGCCGATTCCGTAGGCGATGCCAGCAGCCTTTCAAAGCTGAGCACCAGCACTGGCCGGCCGCCAATCACACGCATGGCCTTGCGCCGCTCTTCCGGGAGGCTCCGCTCGAGCTTGCGCCGGCCTTCCCGGTCAATCACAGTCCCCGTCATCAAGCACAGGAACTTGGCCGTGGACTTCGCTTGCTCCCGCACATCCCGGTCCAGCCAGATCACGCGGCAGTCGTCAGGGAGCCCGACGCGATGCGGGTCCAAGACCTTGACCGCACGCCCTGCGCAGGCGCCCAGGAATTCAGGCGACATGGGCAAGGCAGCCCGGTCTTCCTCGAAGTCTGGGAAACTGCCGACGCACGGGATGCCGCCAGCGAACAGCATTTGCATGGCCAGACTTGAGCCGCACCGGCCAAGCCCGCTCACGACGACGGAGGCTCCGCTCACCACGCGACCCCCTCAGCCCGAGCTGCGCTCATTCCTGACCTCCCCAGCTCTCCCGGACCCACGGTTGCGAACCGTGCGCGCCGATGGCGTCCCACTGCCGCCACTTCTTGCGCTGTCATGCAACGCCAACAGCCGCCCGCGCCGCCTTCTGTTCTTCCCTCGTGGCAAGCCTGCGCCCAAGGCCGGAGCTGACAAGCATCGGCTCCTTTTCGCGCCAGCCGGAAACGTCGCGCTCAAAGAACAAGCGCGGCTTGTTGCAATTCCAGGATGCCATGCAGCGGCGCTGCTCGGAATCAACCTCAACGATCCGCACGGGCCAAACAGCAACAGTGCTCATCGTGGTGTTGCCCATCTTGTGCCGGCCAACGCTATAGACAGTCATGCCGGGCTTCAGCTTCTCGAATTTCATGCTCACTCCATCTGTGCCGCGCTTTTCACCAGGCGCTGCATAACACGTCGTTGCAGCGGGACCTCATCCGGCAAGCCGGCCTCAGCCCCTGAACTCTGCGTTGTGCGTCACGCGGCAACTCGCTGCGCCGTGCGTGCCAGCACCCAGGCCCACAGCGAGCCCCCCGCGATCTTTGCCACGAACTGCAGCGCCACGATTTGTGGCATCAACGCACCAAAGGCCAGCGTCGGGAAGATCAGCGAGTCCACCGCCGCGCCCGCCACGTTTGAGCCGTTGGCCCGGAACAACCACGAACCGCGCAGCCGGGCGAAGGTGGCCCAATCAACCAGCGCCGCAGCCGTGAACGCGGCTGAGCTGGCGACCGCGATCTTCCCGGCCGCCGGATTCAGCGGGTAGGTCAGCGCGCCGGCCGCAACGATCAGCGCGAACATCTGCCACGCCTTCAGCCGAACGTGCAGCCAGTCGCGCAGCGCCAGGTCCATCCCGATCAGCACGAAGGCATTGATGGGCGAGACTGCCGGCCCCCAGGTGGCGACGGAAAGGTTCGCCAGCGTCATCGCGGCGGCGTAGATCACGATTGCGAAAGTCAGCACAGGGCCTCCTGAATTGGCCGCTCCGTCCACAGAGTCGGCGGGTTGGTTGAATCAATGCGGTGGGCCATACAGTCGGCGCACTTGCCGTAGTCCTTGAAGTTCCGCGCCACGTTCACGCTGTCAGCGCTGGCCAGCGGCCACGGGCCAGAAGACTGGCCAAGCATCCGCAGGCCGTGAACCCACGGCAGCGGGCCGCGCTTGGCCAGCGCGTTGAATGCCTCGTCCATGCGCCGGCACCATGCGTCGGTGCCGATCTGCCAGAACTGCGCAGTCGATCCAAAGCACACGCGCTCCCACTCGTCGCACAGCTCCAGCAAGTAGTCAACCGGCAAGCCCATGTGCCACACAGGCAGGCCCAGGCTGCGCCTAAACGGCCATGTCTTGACCATCGCGCGCTGTTGCTCCACGGTGCCGTCTATTGCGTCGGGCACAACTGCCCAATGTGGATGCGCCAGGTGCGGCTCGATCCATTCGTAGAAGCCGGGCAAGTCGAACGGGATGCCGCGCGTGTGCACGCTGAATGCCCCGTTGTCCAGCATCACAGACTGGCCGATTCGCAGGCACACGTCCAAGTCGCGCGGTTCGGCTGCGCTCACGCAAAAGCACTTGCCGCCCATCTTCAGGAGCTGTGCTCGTGGCGTCAGTGGTGTGCCGTGATAGTGGATCATTTCGCTTCGGTTAGGGCCGCACAACAGGTCGCTCAAACGGACGGCCCTGGTGGGCCGCCGTTTAGCTTTGCGATAGCCGATCCCCCGGGGGTTGCGGCCGGCTGCGCGCCAGTCGTCGCCTCACCACGCAGCGCCAGGAACATCGCATAGGCCGCAACGTCCAGCGGATCGCCCTTCGCCGCGTGCTCATGCAACTGGCGGTTGATGTCAGCGGCGGGCCACGCCGGATCGTCCCAGCCGCTTCGGCCCTTGGCGCGGGCCTTGGCCAGTTTGGCCTTGAGCATCCCGGCGAAGCGGTCCACGGCCAAATTGTCGGGATGCGGAGCCGGAGAGCTGACACCGAGCGCAGCGTCAATGGCAACGTCCAGTTCTTCGGGAAAAGGTGCTGACGCGCGCCCGTTACCCTCGCCAACAAGGATGGACGAGAAGCCGCCAAGATCGAACTCTTCATCCTCGGCTCGACTGGCAGTCTGGTTTTGACGGATGAACAAATACCGCCGCGCATTGGCCTTGAGGTCAAGGCAGTAGCCCCGATGCTGGCAGCCGTTGAACGGGCTTGCGATGTTGTCGTCACCGGGCCAGCGCTCATCTTGCTTCACCACCGGCTGCGCAGCCAGGGATACCAAAGCCGCGTACCACCCCCGCTTCATGTCGCCCACACAGCCCGCCGGCTGGGTCTCTCTCAGCCAATCGTCAAACGTCATCATTGACACCCCACCAGTAGCCCCACGGCCGCGCAGACGGCCACCAGGGCGAACATGTACAGAGCCGCGGCGCCGCGGTTGGCGGCGTCTTGCGCAGTCACGCCTTGGCGACCTTGCCCCGCTTCGCCACCCGGCACAGGGCGTTCACACGGGGCCAGTACAGCTTGAGCTTGGCCTTGTCGGTCTTGCCGGACTTCACGGCGACGATGTAGCTCTCGTGGTCCCGGGGCGAGCCGGCGCCGGTGATCTGGAACCCATCGGGGATGGCTCCTCGGACGGGGACCACTGCCACCACCTCGCCAAACTTTTGCTTCGTGCTGCCCTGGGCCTGGCTGGACCAAGAGACCGAATCGCCGACTTTGAAACTCATGACTGACTCCTGAAAGAAACAGGGCCTCAGTCTCCGGCGAGACTGGCGCCAACCCCGCGCCGATACCCCAGAGCAGTCAGAGGGCGCTCGACGTGTCATCCAGGCTCGCAGACTCCCGGGCCACTCTTGCCGCGGTCGCAAAGCCAATCTCCAGGGCCTCACGCTGGCTCAGGAACGCAAGGGACTGGTCATAGACCGCAAGTAGGTCCTCCAGCGCCTCAAGGCCGCAGGAGTCGAACGTCAAGCCTCCACCAGTTCGGCACGACTCCGACGCCAGCGCAAGGCAGCGAAAGGCGCGAGTCATGTGCTCGTCCGTCTCTGCCCGCTGGAGATTCCCGGCCTGTTCCATGGTGCGGATGTGCTGCACCAGGTCAGCCAAAACACGCCAGTCTTCCACCGCGGCGCACCCCGCCCGGGCTCGGGCGAGACTTGCTGCCATGACCCCGACCACCTCCAGGCGCTTGCTATCAGGCACCAACTCATCGTCCGGGGACTGCTCCAAGAGCTTCGTCCGGACTGATTCAATCCGCGCCTTTGCGTTCATCGCCGTCGCCTGAGCCACTAGGCGCTGCAGGGGGCTCGGCTTGCTCGGCACAAACGGCCGTCGTGCGCGCTTCGCCATCAATCGCCATCCATCCCGGACGCCGCGCGACGAGACCGAACCTGTTCGGCGGTCTCTCTGGACTTGGCCATTGCGGCGCCGAAGGTGGCCCCCAACGCTGCAGCAGAGGCCACATCAGTGGCATCAGGTTCTTGGTCCCGATCCTTGAACGCGCCGATGATCCGACCCATGTTGGCCCAGTGGGCATCTTGATCTGCGGTCTTCATCTCCAGCCCATCTTTACCGACACGCAGCCCACGGAAGAGCTTACGGGCCGACCCTTTGAGCGCCCGGGTATCAGCAAAGAACGGCTGCACCTCCCCTTCCCCTCGGCACTCCAGACACTCCGGATTCGGGTCCTGCTTGGGGTTGTACCAAGCGACCGGCTCCTCAAACTCCGGCATCACATCCTTGCCGGACTTGGCCAGCAGTTCAGCCCGCCGGGCCTCATGCTCCTGCCGGGCCGCCGTGACCTCGCTGGGCTTCATCAGCGGCTTGGTAGGGTCCGGCGAATGGCAGTAGCGACAGCAGACCCGCCGCATTTGCATCAACTCCTGGGGGTCCGCCGTAGCCATCGCCATGGTTTCCCGGGCGTACTCTTCAATCGAAATCCCCAAATGCTTGGCCAGGGCCGCCTCGTGGGCCTGGATTACCGCCTTGACCTTAGGGTCCGATAGCAAGCGGAATGCGGTGACGCTGGCCCCATTCGGACTGAACCCGGCCTTGATCGCGGACTGCAGGCCATTGCGGTCGACGAGGTAGTGAAGGATGAAGGTTCTCCAGCGGGCGAACTTCGATCCGGACAGGGCAGCATCCCATCCGGGCTCAAGCCCGACAGGAAGCCTTTCCCCGCTCGCGTCAATGGCGGAAGGCAGTTCGACCGATGGGGGCTTGCGCAAAGGCTTTCGCTGTTTCTTGCCTTTGGTCTTGCTCGGTGGCTTGTCGGTAGGTTTGGATTTGGTCTTGGGCGATGGCTTGTCGAAAGGCTTGGAGGAAGCCTTGTCGGTTGGCTTACTTGCGCTCATTGCGGCTCCTTATGGGTGACGAGCAGGCTCGCTGCGGCAGCGGTCAGGCCGGACAGCAGGTCGGGAGCTGCGCGGCTGGTGCGGTGGGCCAGGGCGCGGTGCGCTCGATCACGGCGAGCGACGATGACCCTGGCCAGTTCTGAGGCCGCCTCACTCTTGAGGATGACGGTCGCGAGACCCTTGGCCTGGTCGTCAAGGTCTGGGTTGAGGCGGCGCATCGTGGCGATGGCCCGATCAAGTTCCAGGGTGGCGGCGCTCAGGCGCATGGTCTCAGCGATGTCCACGCCCATCGTCCGGACTGCAGCGACGTTGGTTGAGACCATGGCCTTCGCCAGTTCGCCCAGCTGGGAGGTGACATAGGAGGCGATCTGGCGCTGGGCGCTTGCTGCGGGGTCCTTGTCGGAGTCTTCGGCGAGGCCGAAAAGGTAGTCCAGCGTGGTGCCGTACAGGCGAGCGAGCTTCACCATCTTGTCCGCCCCGAGAAGGCGCGAGCCGGACTCTGCAATGCAGAGCTGGACAGCGGTCTTGTAGCCTACGGCTGTGGCTGCTTCGATCTGCTGCATTCCGGCGATCTCGCGAGCTGCGACCAGGCGCTCTCCGACGAGCTTGGTGAGCTCTCGCATCTGTTGCTCGGACGCCAGGCGGCGAGCCTTGTTCTGCATGCCAGCGTCAATGGGGTGATCAGGCTGCATTTTTCGGGCCCAACGTGGTTGATGGGCGCGGATTATTTGGAAATCTTGCCTGGGGTATTAAGGCTAAAGTTCAGCGGTTACCGGACAAGAGCGGCGCAGCATGAGCGAGTTGAAGTTTTTCGAGCACAACGGCGTGATGGTGACGAACGCCCGGCTGGTTGTGGACGGCCAAACCTACGCGATGGCGAACATCACCTCTGTCAGGGTGAGCGTCGTCAAGCCGAACCGTGTGCCCCCCATCGCTGTGGGCGCTCTGGGCCTGCCCGGCCTGTACGCGCCTCACCTTGAAATGACCGTCCTGTTCGTGCTGCTGGCTGCGGTGATCTGGCGGCTGCAGAAGACCTGGTACACGGTGGCGATGACGACGAACTCAGGCGAGGTCAATGCAATCAGGAGCCATCAGCGGGCGTTTGCCGAGGCCGTTGTCGGTGCGCTCAACAAAGCAATCGTCTCGCGAGGGTAGCCATCTGGCCATGGGAGCCCAGCCGGCCATGCGCCAGAGGCGAGGATTTCCAGCGCCGTCTCAATGCCCCATGTGACCTCAAGTGCCCGGCGCTCCTGCCTGGAGTAGAGAGCGTGCTGATCAAACAGGCCGTGACAGCCGACCACCAGTGCGCCACCGAGGCCGGGGTGCACCGTGCACAAGGGAAAGCAGAGGTTGTCGTCCGCCTTCATGCCCGCCCCTTTTCCGGTGTTCGGGTGCGCGGCCTGGCTGTACCCATGGACACCGCAGCGCTTGCACGGCATAGCGGCCACCAGGCGCCGGTAGCCTTCGTGCCTCACGGCTATCCGCTTGGGGTCCGGCGATGCGGCATCTTGGAGATCATGAGCCGTCGCCATCCTGGCCCGGGCAGTCATCAACGCTGGACTCGAAAGCGGCGTGGGAACCTTCCGAATCCGCGCCGCAGCCATCGCAGCAGGCTTCGCCCTCAGTGGCGTCTTGCGCTGCAGGGCCGTTCTCTTCATCCGGGAATCCTTCCTCGTCATCATCGAACACGACACCCAGGTCCGTGACGGCGTAGGCCTGGACTTGCAGCAGGTAGTCCGCGCGCTCTGAGCTGGTCAGCTTGGCCGTGCTACGTCGGGTGCGCCGCACCTTGCCGCCGGCCACCGTCTGGAACTCCCATCCCAAGAACACCTCGGCAAAGTGGATGTGCCACGCTTCGGGCGTGTAACGCGCGCCAGACACGCGGGCCTGCTCCGAGATCTGAGCCAGGATCACGCCCCAGTAGTACCGCAGGGCCGGCAGGCTCCACCCTGCTGGGGACTCCTCGACGGAGATCAAGGGCCGGCCTCCGCGCTGCAGCATTTGCTGGGCGACGGCCTCAACACGCTTGGCTGCGGTTCTGGCGCCGTCCTTCGTTCTGGGTGTGAATTGCATGAGTGGGGGTTGGCTTCAGCGCTCGCCAGCATGCGGCCCCCCATACCAGGGTGTAGGCGCCACTTACCAAGGCCATGCCCGAATGCCCACCGGTCCAGGCGATCAAAAGCCACGCAGGCTGGCCAGCCAACCCCAGGAACGGGGCAATGCGCCGGCTCCTGGGGCCGCCAAGTAGGGAGCCCGCCAGCGCACTCAGCCCGGTGACGGAGACCCAGATATCCAGGAAACTGAAGGCCATCACGGAAACACGCTCTCTGGAATCGGGTGGGACTTGAACTCTGTGCACCGAACCAGCGGACGGCCATCTTGGACCCACACAACGCGCAACCCCCCCAGCGGCACAAGGCAGTCGACCGGCCCCCGGTCGCATCGCAGGCACTGGCCCGGAACGGGTGCCACTTGGCCGACGGGCCGGCGGGACACACGACCCGGGCAGCGGGAGTCTGTGCAGCCTTCTGGGCCGCAGCGGCAGGGTCGCGCGGTCATTTGTCGTCGCTCACTTGAGAACCTCTGGAATTTCAATCCCGAGCCACGCAAAGCACTGGCGGACGTGCGCAGGCTCCAGATCCTTGCGAGCGAGCCCGGCGTTGATGGACGCAGACAGCCGGCGCAGGAGCATCTCGGCCTCCACGCTGCGCACCAAATCCTCGCGTGTCGCCCATGCCATGAGCCCGAGCGGGTAGCGAATCCCCTTCGATGGGACTGCAACATCCCGCCCAAGATCTGGCCGCCATGCGGCGATCCCCGCGGGGGACTTGGCGACGATGTACTGCTTAGACAGGCTCAAGACCGGTATCTCCATCGCTTGCGCCGGCGCAAAGTCGTAGAGCTTCAGGATCCAGATCGTTCCAAGAGGCTTGGTCGGTTTCGCAGCCTTCGTCATGGATCAACCCCCCGGCTCTTGTCCGCATACTGCCGGTCCCAATCGTCCAGCGCCTTGCGCAGGGGCGCCGCTATCCTCTTCCTGTCCGCCAGATCCTTGCGGCGCTCCCTCACCACGCACTCGGCTTCGGCCAGTGCGGTGGCGTCCTTGGCGATGCGGGCATCGTATTCAGCCAGCGTGCGGCGGGCGTCGGCGATCTTTTCGGCCAGGGTGGGGAGTTCGATGCTCACAGCTCCACCCCCAGGCGCTTCAGCACGCCGGCAACGGCTTCCTGAGAGCGCTCGCCGTACACGGGACCGAACGGCCCGATCTTCTCCAGCTCTTCCCGCGCCGCCTCGCGCAGCTGACCCCGGAACTCCCGCCGCAGCTCGATGCCGGCACAGTCCCGCGCCTCCACGGCGGCGATGCGCTCTTGCTGAGCCTGGATGCGACGGGTGACCTCTTGCTCTCGCATCACGGCTTCCACGCGCCCAATGTCCCACGCTGGCTTCAGCCAGTGCCCGACAGGCGGCGGATTGGTGTCTTGGGAGCCGAAAGCCAGTGCCCCGGTGATCGCGGACATGAACAGCTCTTGCAGCCGCGGATCGTCCAGGGGCTTGGGGTGCGCGGCCTGGGCTTCCAGCGCATCGGCAGCGACCAGCAGGTCCGCCATCCGCTCGGGCGTCGCAAGAACACGCAGCACGCCCTGGAATCCCGCCGGGACCGCAGCCGCATGCATGCCGCGAAGGCGGCTGGCCAAATCTCGGTATTCCATCAAGAGAACTCCAGTTTGATCATCCCCGCGTAGCCTTTGACCACTCGAGAGGCGGCCTCCCAATCCCAGCAGAGCACGGCCAGCCAGCCGGCCATCTGCAGAGCGTTGATACGGTCGCGCTGCTCTTTGGTCGGGCCCTCTCCAGGGCTCTTGAACTCAATGGCCAAGCCGATGTAACCGCCGCGCGCCACAGGCCACTGCCAGTCCGGCACGCCCGGCTTGACCCCCTCAGCCTTGAGCCTTCCGGCCGTCGCCTTGCTCCGCTGGCCACCGTTGGGCACCGCGTGAGACAGCTCAATCTCCGGGATCCGGCAGACGGAGGTCCAGCGGACAAAGGCCGCCTGCATGGCATGTTCAACGTCCCTCATGCAGCCTCCTTTATTGCCTTGCGCGCCTGGTGCTTGGCCCACTCCCCGGCCACCCACTCCACGCCCTTCGGGGTGAATCGGGCCCGGGTGTAGGCATGCCCGTGCTTCGCGCCAGTGCGAACCTCAAACCGGCCGGCGCCGATGTGTTCGGCATAGGCCGTCAAATCACCGCCCAGGCGGTACATCACCCGTCGATCCAGCAGCCAATCACGAAACTCGCCTTCCTTGGCGCCCAGCAACTTGGCCACCTGGCGGAAGCCCTGCGACCCAGTGGATGCGGTCGCATACCGGTCTGCAAACTCAACCTTTGGCGCGGCAAGCTGAAGCGCCCTCTGCTGGCGCTCGATCTGCTCGGCCTGGTCGGCGGCCAGGCGCAGCGCCGCAGATAGCGAGCGTGGGATCAGCGCCACTCCGCTTTCCAACTCCTGCCAGCGCGCCACGATCCGATGACGCATCAGGACCGAGTAGCCAGCCACCAGGGTGATCGTCAAATCCTTGGGTAGCGCCAGCATCGGGTAGCTCTGGCCGTTCTGGGGGTCGGTCCAGTTCTGGGCATACCCCTGCTCCGCCAGCCCCAGCTCGCTCAGCATGACCCGTGCGTCACGCAAGATGTGCTTGTGCTCTTTCCCTGTCAACTCCGCGATCTCACGGCTGGTCATGGTCACAGGCGCGATGCCGGACATGCCCCCGGCCTCAACGAGTTGTTGCATTGTTGGGTCCTTCAAATCATGGCCGCCTGGCCAGCCACAAACTCATCCACCCAGTCCCGCTGGGATTCGTCCCGAACCGGAGCGTCTTGGCCGGCTCCTTGACGCCGGCAGACCTGAGACCTTTGAGACTCGCCCGCCCGACGCGAGGAGCGCTTGCGCACCGGCACGCGACCCTTGCCCACCGGGATACCTGCACGCTTGGCGCAGTGCCGGCCGACGGGAACACCGTTCGGGAGAGGTGTCAGCAGTCCGCGCCCACAGAGCGCGCACCGCAGAACGCCGGGGATCGTCTGCTTAGGCTTGGTCATGCCACTGGAAGGTAAGCTGATTTGCCGCCTCCTTGCGCCCTGATACCCCAGCCGCGCGCCTTGTCGTCCGGGTCGGTGGTTTGCCGTCCGCTGGGGCGATCAGGTGGAGTTGCTCTCCCGCAGTGGGGCCCGTAAACATGGCCCCGGCATATCGGGACGCCAACGCCCAGATGCTGTTGATCGTGTCGGCCACAGTCCACCGCGAAGCGCCGTCTGGGATAGCCCTGTACTCCAGGTACATCCGGTCCCCGATCCGCGCCTCTCGGGCCTCGAACCAGCCAGTCCCCACTGCATTGCGCAGGAGTCGACTGGGCGCCGATTCGCTGGATGGCTCACCGATTGCGGCGAGCACATCGGAGACCCGGAACCAGCGGCGATCTTTCAGCCCCCAGTCCCTAGCCCGCGCAGTCCACTCCGAACGAGGGGCGCTCATGCTCCAGCCTCCTCTTCGTTCGGCTCAGGACTCCGTCGGAGTCGCTCACGAAGCGAGGCAGGAGGCGGCACTGCCTCACGATGCCGGCGCTCGATCTCAGCCAACACCGCCCGCCCGGCTTCACGCCGGGCCTCAGCCTTCTCCGGCGATTCTCCCTGTGAGGGCTGAAACCCGGCGGCCCGCGGAGCCTGATGGGCCATGGGGCTCCGGCACCAGTTGCGCCAAGTGGCCAGCCAGTCCGCCTTGGTCGCATCCTTGCCGGTCTTGGCACACCAGTGATCCCGGAACTTCTGCGCCTCCAGCCGGACCTTGGCCTCATCCCACTGCGAAAACTCAGCCAGCGCCCACAAGCCCCAAGCCTTCGGGAGCGACCAGTCCCCCGGGAGGCGGGCCCCACGTGCCGACGCCTTGCCGGGCCCTGCCGCCTCAGGTCCGGTAGCGTCTGGGTCGGCATCATAGCCATCGCCGTTGACGGGCACGTCCTCGGAAAACTCAGTTGTTGCCGGCGCGGCAGCGCCGGGGGCCGTGACATCGCGGCTCGAATCTGCGCCCTCTTGCGCCGAATCGGCCGATTCGCCCGGCAAACAACTAATACCTTTCTCTTCCTGCTCCTGTTTCTGCTCCTGCTCCTGCTCCTGATTCCCGGTAGTCTTTTTCTTAGGCTTGGAGAAAGCCTTTCCGGGTGTCTTTCCGCGCGGCGGCTGAACTGGTGGGTGATCCGGCCTTTCCCCGGGCACGACACCATCAAAAGCCGAGCAATAGCAGGAGGTTACGAATGCTCGCTCGTAGGATGGGCCCAACTCGCGCAGGGCAGCGCGAAGCACCTTCCAGGCCTCCTCTTTCAGCGGGCACTCAGGAATGCGCGACCACGTCGCCGCCCAGCTCTTGACGACGTTGGGGCTCTGGGGGTGGTTGTAGACGATAG
Organism: Ideonella livida; assembly: GCF_010499455.1. Classification (GTDB taxonomy): domain Bacteria; phylum Pseudomonadota; class Gammaproteobacteria; order Burkholderiales; family Burkholderiaceae_C; genus Ideonella; species Ideonella livida. The sequence goes on from NZ_JAAGOH010000001.1 coordinate 197,008, forward strand.
CCTTCGGCACCCAGATGAGGCGGGCTTTCCAGTCGGCCAGCGCCATGCCTTGCTTAGAGACTTCAGCGAAGGCTTTGTCAAAGTCTTCGATTTCCCACCCGAGCATCTCGGACAGGCCCGCCCGCCCGACGGGCTGCAGGCCGGGAATGTTGGTCGTCTGCGGCCCCATCAGCAGGACCATCCACAGGGCCTGCCCGCTGGCGTGCAGCGGGCTCAACGCGTTGAATTTGCGGTCAGACCAGGTCTGCACCGAAACCTTGCGGTAGGGAGACATTTCGGGCGCGTCATGCATTGGCGAGCCCTCCAGCCAACTCCCAAACGCTACGCGGTACGCTGGCATGCGGGACTACAGAGCGAGACAATGGCACGTCGTCGCCGGAAACAACCGTGACGCCCCTGGCGACCGCCTTCCGCCTGACGCCCACCTTGCTGAATACGGGAATTTCTGGGGCGCTGAACACCAGTTGGCCCTCAGTGCCGCGGAGCTGGGCAATCTTGCCGTTGCGCAATCCCGGCTCCACCAGGTTGGGAATGAGGTCAGGATCCACCCCGAGCACCTCAGCGAGGCCGGGGCTCGTCATTTGGGACTTGGCCTGCCGAAGCGCCGCCAGAGCGTCCTCCCAGGTTGCGCGGATCGCGCTCCGGGGATTGGCCTTGAGCTTGGTACGCACGTGGTAGCGGGCGCATCGCTCAGCATTGGTGTAGGCAATCGGGCGCTCAACGTTGTGCACACCCATGCCCCAAAGCGGCGTTGGAGACCCGCCCCAGCCTTCGCGGCGAACCCACTCGACCACGGATGCGAGCCGAAGCCCTTTCATCCGGTTGAGGTTGCTTCGAATCGCAGCGGGCGTAAGGCCGCACGCATGGTGCAGGTCGGCAACGCTTGCTGGACCTGCCCGCAGGCGCTTCACGAGAGCGCCAAACGCGATCAGGTCAGGCCATACCACCGCCGCAGCTTTGCTGCGCAGAAAGTCTGGCTCAACTTCACCGGGGTAAGCCACATCCTCTGGGATTGGCGCGCCCCACACCGGGCTGTAGGGCCCGCGCCCCTTGCGTCGGGTCCACCCGTGGATGGAGATCAAGCCATCTGCGTGGAACCGGACCAGGATCCGCTGCAGGTGCTGGATGCACGCTCCCCCAATCTGCTCGGAAACGTCCAGCCCAGACAAGCCGCCGGCTTTAGACCCAGCGTAGACGCAGGCGAGGATGTTGACCAGTGCGTTGATCTTCTTCATGCCTTCACCTCAGAAGGGGATGTCATCATCCATGTCCTCGAAACTGGAGCCGGACTTGGCCGGGCCCCTGGGTGCGGGCGCAGGCGCCACGGGACGGCGCTCTGCCATCCGTTCGCCATGCGTCCGGCCGCCGCCACGGTCCTCAGGCGACCCAGCCGGCCGGCGGGTGGCCCTTTGTTGGCTACGAGGCTCACCCTCAGGCTCTTCACTTTCTCGGCCGCCCAGCAGCTGCAACTGCTCGGCCACGATCTCGGTGGTGTAGTGGTCTTTGCCGTCCTTGTCCTGCCACTTGCGGGTCTTCAGGCGGCCCTCGATGTAGGCCGGGCGGCCCTTGCGCAGGTACTCGCCGGCCACTTCGGCCAGGCGGTCATAGAGCACGACGGAGTGCCACTCGGTTTCTTCCACGCGCTCGCCGCTGTCGCGACTCTTCCAGTTGCGGGTGGTGGCCAGGCGCAGGTTGCACACCGCCGAACCGCTGGGGGTGTAGCGGACCTCGGGGTCGCGCCCCAGGTTGCCGATGAGGATGACTTTGTTGATGCTGGCCATGGGTCAGTCCCCCTTGTTCTTGGCGGTCATGACGGCGGGCGGCTTGAGCGACTGCCGTGCCGCTGCGCAGTCCCCACAGCGATAGACGCCCTGGAGTCCTTTGCGCTTGCGGCAGAGGCCAATCGGGCGGTAACGGTTGCAGTCCAGGCACCACACAGTCACGCCCTTGTCCTGGGGAATCAGCGCTTTGCCGTGGGTCGGTACGTAAGACCCGCGCACAGCGGAGCCCTCCCGGCGCAGTGCCGGGCCCTTCTCTTCAATCATCGGAATCCCTTCTTCGACTGACGGATGCCAGTCCCAACGTGGAATAGCCCGCAGCAACGACAGAGGTACGGAGACGCCCGACCGTCGCTGCGCTCTCGATTTCTTCGGGCCCGCTTGGCAGCCCTCTCGGCTCTCCCGAGGTAGCGATGGGCAACCTTGCCCACGCAAGACGCGGCGGCATCACGGGAACCTCTGTCAACGCGACTGCCGCTCATCACACCCTCAGCTCAACTCGCGCAGCGCGTAGGCGCGCCGCTCCAGTGAATCCGCCTTCCTGGCCCGCATCGCCTGGATGAATGCGAGTGCGGCCTGAACGGCAGCGATCAACTCGCCAGCCTCGCGCTGGCAGTCGTGCAGCTCGTTCTCGGTGATGTCGTCATCTGCCAGAGACGAGCTCACCTTGGCCACCAGTTCGGCGAACTGTTTGGCCAGCTCCGCGATGTGAGCGTGGCCAGTTCCTGCAGCCGCTCCGCCGGGCATAGGGACGACAACCGCCCCGACTTCGGCCGCGAACGCATTGAGAAACACCCAGTTGGCCGTGTACTGAGTGGCAGTCACCACATCCACGGCGCCGGCCTTGGCCATGCGGTTCCTCGGGTCAACCTCTTTGTAGAGGGTGTCCCGCGGCTTCCCGAGCCAATCGGCGATGTCTTGGGCGCTCACTCCTGGGGAGTTGTGCACCAGGTCATACAACGCGCGCTCAAGCGCTGCCCTGCTCATTGCAGCACCCCCTGCCCTGCTGGAATAGACCGATCCCCGACACAGGGCGACAGTCCGGCCCCATGAACAGAAAGCACTCGACCCCGCGAATCCCGGTCCCCGTGGTCATCACTGAAGACGAAGCCCTGTGGGCGCGTCGGGCGCTTATCCGCCTGTTGGTGCGCGTCATGGAGCGCATCAACCGCGGTGACCCGGTGTGACACGGGCCGCGCGGCGGGCCATTGCGCGGCGCTGGAAGCAGTTCCATGACGCGTCACGACTCACCCCCGTCAGTCCCCCAGTCCGGATCCACAGCAATGGCGAACAGGGCAACGACCACAAGGAGCGGGACGATCAGGACCGACAGCCACCGGGGCCACCAAGGATCTCGGGACATGGCAACCCCTTAACTGCTGGTTTTTTGTTGGACACTGACCCGGCTCAACACTGCCGGCTGACGGGTGGCCAGCTTGGTGGAGCCGCTGCATGCCCGAGCGAGTTCCGCCCCGAAGTGCATTCGGGCCCAGGCCGCCACGACCCTGTCGGCAGCGATTGAGTGCAACTCTTCAGGCCACTGGCTAACAGCCGATGGTGTGAGGCCAGTCAGCGCGGCGACCTTCTTCACGGACCCACCCAGGAGATGGATTGCTTGCGCTTTTTTCATGCCCTGGATGTTAACGCGTTTAACTCTATGCAGACAAGCCCGCTTAACTGCCCCGCTGTTCTAATCCGTGAAATGAGTTCACTTCGCGAGCGGCTGGAAGAGGTCATGGCCGCAAAAAAGTGGACCCGCTCCGACCTGCTCCGGATCACCGGACAGTCGCAATCCCTCGTGTCCCAGTGGCTCGGGAAGGGGTCCAAAGAAATCAACGAGATGCACAAGCTCGGCGCTGCCGTTGCCCTAGCGCGCGAGTCGGGCTATTCGGCCCTTTGGATCGCAATCGGCGAAGGCCCAAAGTTCGTGCGCGATGTCGAAGACGCGCGCTTGGTCGGACAGAGCGCCACCCAGAAACAAGACCTAGGGGCGGCCTTGACGCTGTTGGCCGGAGCAGTGGCGCACCGAACGCGTGTCGAAAGAGCCCAGCTTGCAGCCCTGCTGCGCATGCTGGCCGAGGAGCCGGACGACCGCGAGGAGACTTGCGCAGCAGTCATGGCCTGCCTTGAGCCCAAGAGCTACTTCCGCTATCTGCAGACCTGGGAGGAAACCGCCCGCAGCGTCGCACTCCGTCTCAACCCGGAATGGCTGGGCACAGGGCAGGACTTCGTGGATCTCGTAGATGAGATGCGGGCAAAGGGCGAAGGCGGCATGCTGGCCGAGGTGCCCAAGCTCCCCGATCTGACGCGCAAAGCAAAGTAAAAAGGCCCCATCCATCCCTGGATGAGGCCCCAGCAACGGCCGCGGCCGTTGCTAATTTGATCGGGTGACTGGACGACCACGCGAGTAGCCATCCCTCCTAGTCCACGTCACGCCGCTCGACGCTCCTCGCGCGCCACACCTGATCCGTGGCTCGCCTCGGCCTTCGACCAATGCACTGTCTCTGCATTGATGATGACCTGACCGCCGTGGATGGTGATGGTCTGCGCTGGGCGCGGGTCGGCCGGTGGCACTTGCCCACCGGCGGAAACCTCCCGGCCCGTTCGGGTCGAGAGGTTCGCGATGACATCCGATCTCATGGTTCTCCCTAACTGGCAAATCGCCAGGAGGGCGCTTGTAACCGACAGTGAGATGACGGTCAATGGCGGCAGCGCCGCCTCCCAGACCGAGTTTGCCAACACGCCCGCCGCCGCGAGCATGTGGACTACCAAAAACGGCAATTGGTACAGCATCCCCGAGTCATCGGCGGCCCTCGGACGAAAGTCAAACTCATCGACACCCGGAATAGCCCTGTTTTTTTGTCAACAATGTTAACGCGTTTAACTCTTCGACTTAAACGAGTTAAACTTCTTCCATCGCATCCAACGACAGGAAGGAGAGCAGTTGAACCCGCAAAAGCTGATCGCCAAGAGCCGCGCCGCAGCGGACCGGCACTGCAAGGCAGCCGGGGTCTCCAACGACCCCGGGCAAGTCGCGGCGGCCCGCCTGGAGGCCCTGGAGCGAGCAGTGAAGGCTGCCGCCGCCGAACTGGCGCCCAAGACCGCCAACCCCTGGGTGGAGGTCGAGGACAACGGCGTTGTCTTCGAGGTCTCCGAGGAAGAAGATGGATTCGCCGTCTGGCACATGGGCTCGCAGATGAGCGAGCACCTGGATGACCAGGTGATCGCTGCACTGGTCCGCCAAGCGGCCGCCCCCTTGGCCGCCCTGCAGGCCCAGGGCCGTGAGGAATTCGCCCCCCTGGAGGCGATCCTGTGACCCCCGCGGCAAAGGCCCAGGCCGCCCGGGTGGTCGTCTTCACCCGCAACCCGGAAGCCCATATCGCTGGGCTGCTTGCTGAGTCCCGCCGCCGAGCGGCCGGGACGGCGCCACGGATTCCCGTGACCCTGGCCGGAAGCTACCGCCGGCCTTCCCTTCTTCGCAGTCTCTGGGCGTTCCTGACCGCCCCGAGCCCCGACCTCTCCCGCTAAGGAGTCAGAACATGAACAACACCGCCAACTCGGTGGTGCAGGCGGAGCCCTGCCTGCCCGCAACACAACCCGCCTCCCCCGCCTTTGCGGGCCTTGACCTGATCGCAAAGGCCGTAGAGCGCGGCTGCTCAAGCGAGCAAATCGACCAGCTGGCCGCACTGGCGGAGCGGATGGCCCGCGACGCCAAGAAGGCCGCATGGTCTCGCGCCATGGCCGCTTTCAGCCGTGAGCCCATCGAAGTCTTGAAGAACAAGACGGCGGACTTCCCTGGGAAGAACGGGCGCGTGAGCTACAACTTCGCTGACCTCACGTCGGTCACGGACGCCATTCGCCCTGCGATGGCCAAGCACGGTCTGTTTTACCGGTGGGAAGAGCGCACCGAGGGAACCACGGTGCATTGCACCTGCTACGTGGGCCACGCAGACGGCCACGAAGAGAAGGGCTCCACCCTTTCCGCGCCGAAGGACGACTCGGGGTCGAAGAACACGATCCAAGCCAGCGGCTCAACGATCTCCTACCTGCGCCGGTACACACTTCTTGGTTTCTTCGGCCTGGCGCCGCGCGATGGCGCTGACGACGATGGGCGGACCGCGGCTCCCACTCCGGGCACCCAAGCCAAGGGCGCTGGTGCGGCAGAAGAGGCTGTTGACTACAAGCGCAACCTTGAGGCCTGCCGCAACCCGCAGGCATTGGCCCGCGTGATGAACGGCATCCCGTCGTCCGTTCGCCAGAAGTTCCTGCCGACCTACCACGCCTGCCTGGCCGTACTGCAGGAGGCCGCGGCGTGATCCGAGACCCCTCCCCGCAGGGGTCGCCGGAGTGGCACCAGGCGCGGTGCGGCGTGCTGACTGCCTCCCTGTTTGCCCAGGCCATCGGGACCACTTCCAGGGGGTCTGCTGGGCGGACCCGTGGAGACGCTACGGCATCCTCGGAAGAACTGGCGGCCATCCTGGCGTGCGAGCGGATCTCCGGCAAACCCTACCGCGCGCTGCTGGACAACGAGTGGACGAGCTTTGGCCATGAGCAGGAGCCCATGGCCAAGATCGAGTACCTGGAGCGCACAGGCATTGCGACTGATGACGCCGGCCTGATCCTGACCGACGACCGCAAATTCGGGTACTCCACCGACGGCGAGGCCGAAGACAGGCACGGCCTTGGCCTTGTTGAAGTCAAAAGCCTTGCAAGCGCCCGCCGGATCGCTGAGTTCTTGTGTGCCCCCGACAAGCGCGAATGGGCCATGGGTCAGTTCAAGCCGCAGTGCAAGGGCGGGCTTTGGCTCACCAACCGGGCTTGGCTGGACCTGATTGTCTGGATCCCCAGTATGGAGTCCGTCAACAAGCATTTCTGGTCTTGGCGGATCTGGCGTGACGACGACGAGCTGGAGCAAATGGAAGAGCAGTTGTGGCGGTTCATGCGCCGCGTTGACGGGCTCGAAGCCATCTTCCGTGCGCCCCCACTTCAGGACGAACTGATTTCCCTGGGGCTCCCGCCGGCGATCCGGCACGGCGCCCCGACCGAACAGCCCGAGCTTGTCGCTGCGCAGGCCGCAACCACCACCGAACTCCCCCTTTCCCTCTTCTGAGGATCCCGCAATGATCGACACCACGACGACCCTGGAGCGCCCGGCTCCCTCCACCGACCTGACCCCCGCCGCACGCGCCGTGCTGGCCCTGGGCTCTACCCGGGCAGAAACCGAGCTGCGGGCTTTGGTGAGCCTGAGCGAAGGCCTGACTGCGGTGGCCGACGACGCCGGCCGCGATCAGGTGCACCGCGCTGCGATGCAGCTTCGCACCGCCCGCACCAATCTGGAGAAGAAGGGCAAGGCCGCCCGTGATGACGCCCAAAGCTTCTCCAAGGCGGTGATCGCCGAAGAGAAGCGCCTGATCGCCATCGTGCAGCCCGAAGAGCAGCGATTGCTGGTGATCCGCGACGAATGGGACGACCGCAAGGCCGCCCAGGAGCGCGCCCGGGTTGAATCCCACGAGAAGCGCCTGGCCCAGCTGCAGGGCCTGCGCCTGATCCCCGCCGATGCCCTGACCAAGACCCCCAGCGAACTGGAAGGCGCCATCGCCAAGCTGGTGGGCTACGCCATTGACCCGGCCGTTTGGGAGGAGTTCTCCAAGAGGGCTGAGACCGTCAAACTGGAAATCATCGGCGAGCTGCAGTCCTACTTGGTCCAGGCCAAGGACCGCGAAACCCTGAAGGCATCACTCCGGGAAATGGCGATCCTGCTGCAGGCCCAGCAGGCAGAGCAAGAGCGCGAGGCTGCCCAACGCCGCGCGCTGTGGCTGGAAGAGCAGGCCAAGACCGACCCCGCGCCGATCCCGATGCAGCCCGTCACGCGGGAAACCATGGACGACATTGCGCAGGAAGTCCCCGCAGACCCTGCGCCTGCCGAGCCGGCTGCAGCAGCAGAACCCCCCTCCGCCACTGTGGTCACTGTGGCCCAGCCCACGGGCCCCAACCTCTCCGGCGCTCCGGCTCTGAAGCTGGCCGAACTGTGCGCCGTGTTGGGCGTCAGCCTCACGGCGGGCGACCTCCTTGACCTGGGCTTTGCCCACCACTCCGGGGAGAACAGCCGCAACGCCAAGTTGTACCGGGCTGACCAAGTCCAAGCCATCGGTAAAGCCGTGAAGGCCCGCATCGATTCCGGCATTGCCAAGTGGGCCGCCGCCGTCTCCGCCTGAACGAGGAACCAACCATGATCAAGTCCGCCATCATCTTCGCTCTGGCCGCTGAAAACGGTTTCGATCTGGACCGCGACAGCGCCGCCATTGCGCCCCAGGCCTTCCTCCCCTGCGGCCCGTCCCAAGCTCAGTCCATCGGCTGGGTTCCGCCGCGTGGCGAGAAGCACGGCCCGCTGATTGAGTCGGTCAACTCTCAGTGGATCCTGCGGGTCCGCATTGAAACCAAGGTGCTGCCCGCATCCGTGGTGAAGGCTCGCACGGCTGAACTCGCTGCAGAAATGGAGCGGAACACCGGCCGCACCCCCGGCAAGAAGGCCCTCCGGGAGCTGAAGGAGCAGGCCATTCAGGAGCTGATGCCGCAGGCCTTTGTGCGGCAGCGTGGCTGCCTGGTCTGGATCGACCCCAAGGCCAGCCGCATGGTGATTGACGCTTCCCCTGCGGTTTGCGAGGACATCATCGGCCTGCTGGTGAAGGCCTGGCCTGGCGTCACTGTGCAGAACCTGCAACCCCACACGCCGCCCAGCCTGGTCATGGCCGGCTGGCTCCAGCATGGCCCCCAAACCCCGTTTGCGCTGGGCCGCTCCTGCACCCTGAAAGCTCACGAAGCCACCCGGGCCATGGTTCGCTATGCCCGCCACGCCCTGGACATTGACGAGGTGCGCGAACACCTGGAGCAGGGAAAGTACGTCACCTCACTGGAGCTGTCCTGGCATGGCCGCGTTGGGTTCAAGCTGCAGGACAACTTCCATTTCAAGGGCATTGACTTCGCCGATGTGGTGTACGAGCAGAAGTCGCAAGACGTCGACCACTTCGACGCCGATGTGGCCATCACCACCGGCGAACTGTCCATGCTGATTGATGACCTGGTGGACGCCATGGGCGGCCCGCTGCAGGCCTGAGGAAGCCGTGAAGTTCGACCGAGTCGTGCGATGGGAGTCCGCCACCTGGACCCCGCGCAAGCTGGCGATGCACATGAGCAAGCCCGCGCGCCAAGCAGCAAGCCAGGCCGCGAAATACCCGTTGCTGGCTGATGTGCTGGAGGCACCTCCTCCCGCCAGGGATCCGGCGGCTGAACTCCGGGCCCGCCAAGCCCGGATGACATCGGCGGAGAGCTCCATGCGCAACCTCCACGCGTCGCAGTGGCGAAATGCAAGGGCCAAGTACCGCGCGTGCACCCAAGAACAACGGGACGAGATTGACGCGAAATGGGCGACGTGGACCGGCCCACGCAATCCGGTGTGTTTCAGCTACCTAGTGCGCGTGGCCTCCGGCGAGTACCAGGCGATCACCGACCGCATGCGCCAGCGAGATCGTGAACTGAAGGCGGCCATCGATGCCCAGCGGATGGCAGAGGCGGCATGCAAACCCCAACTCTTTGAGGACGACTCCAAATGAGCGACCGCATCAATACCCCCTACGGGGCTTTCGAAATCGGGCCCATGCCCAGCCAACCCCAGGTTGCGCTGTGCCACGGCTTTTTTGTGCACCACGCCAAGCGCGGCCAAGGTTTCGGGCACCAGCTCAAGGCCCACCAGAACCGCATCCTGCGCGAGCGCCTGTACGACTTCAGCATCTGCACCGTGGACGGCGCCAACGAGCGGCAGAAGGCCGTGCTGACCCGGGCCGGCTGGCACTGGATGGCCAGCTTCCGCAACAGCAAGACCGGCGGCCACACCGAAATGTGGGGCTGGCATGTGCAGCCTACCGCCGCCGAAGCGAACACCTCCGCTCAGGCGGATCTGGCTCTGGAACTGGAAGGAGTCACAGCATGAGCAGCGGCGTCTTCAAGAAGCTGGCCAAGGCGCGCAAGGTGGCCCATGGCGCCGGGTTCCTCCTCCAGAAGCTGGAGGCGCAGTTCGGCGCCGAGTTCGGCGAAGGCATGCGGATCCAGGTCCGCCAGGCCATCAACGAGTGCCGCCAGCAAGGCGCGGCACTGGACGCGGTCACGGCGCAGAACGCAGTGGAAGCCGAGCGCATGCACGAGAAGCGTGCGCAGAACATCAAGGAGGCAGCCATCGCCAAAGCCACCGCCATCGCCAAAGCCACCGGGGACCATCCATGACTGACGCCACCAAGACCCTGGCCCAAGCCGCCCAGGCGGTGCTCGAGCGTTGGGATTCGCCGCAGTGGAAGTGGCTGAAGGAAGGGCCGACTGCCGACCTCATGCACGACATGCGCCGGGCCCTGGCCGCGCAGGAAGGAGCCAAGCCGGTGGCCGTTTGGGAATGCAAGGCCGGCGGGCTCAGGCCGTTGACGCAGACGCAGTACGAAAAGCAACCCGGCAACATCAAGAGGCATTACACGCGGATCGCCACGCATCCGGTGGCGGTGCCTGCCGACCCGCTGGACTGGCCGCTCCCGTGCGACGTGACAGTCGGGCATGTCACGATCAAACGCGGCTGCGATCTGCGGGCGTTGGTTTCCCGCATGCAGGTGCTCTATGACATGGTGGCGGCGCCTTTCGTCACGCGAGGTGAAGCCGCATGGGATGCGTTGACTGAGCAGTTCGTGGACGAGTTCCTTGAGGGCTACGAGCGCTTGGGCAACGACGAAGAAGGTCGTGACGCGCTTCATGTCCCGAGCGAAGCCGAGCGATTCGTCATCAAGGACGCGATCATGGGCCTGTTGGCGGAAGCTGATGGTGTCGCGCGCCGGCTCGCCGCCGCCCCTGCCGCGCCGGCCCAGGCGCAAGCCGAGCGCTTGGACCTGGATCACCTGATTTCGGAGTGTGTCCCGGGCGGGTCGATCTGCGACCCGCAGCATGTGGCGGACGCCATTCGGGCCTACTTCGATTCCCGGCGTGCCGCGCCCGCCGCCTGAAGGCAGCGCGACCGAAAGAGAAATCACCATGAACCGCGTAGACGTTGAAATCCGCCACTTCCATCTCTTCTCTGGCATCGGCATGGGCGCCAAGGGGTTCAACCGTGGCAGTGCCCGTGTTGGCAACCTGACCGCAAAGTTCCGGTGCCTTGGCGGCATCGATGTGGACCCCGCCGCCGTCCGTGACTTTGGCCGCGTGGCCGGCGTCCCGGGCACTGTCATGGACCTTTTCGACCGGGAGCAGTACCGCGCTTTCCACGGCGAGGAGCCGCCGGCAGACTGGCGCGAAGCCACCCCACAGGACATTCACCGGGCCGCGGGCAATGAGCGGCCCCATATCGTGTTCCTCTCTGCCCCGTGCAAGGGCTTCAGTGGCTTGCTGAGCGAGAGCAAGAGCAAGACTGACAAGTACCAGGCGCTGAACCGCCTCACGCTGCGCGGCGTGTGGCTGATGCTGGAGGCCTGGCAGCAAGACCCGCCGGAACTGGTGCTGTTCGAGAACGTGCCCCGCCTGGCAACCCGTGGCCGGGCCCTGCTGGACCAGATCACCGCCATGCTGCGCTCCTACGGCTACGCAACGGCCGAGACCACACACGACTGCGGCGAGCTGGGCGGCCTGGCCCAGAGCCGCAAGCGCTTCTTGCTGGTGGCTCGCCACCTGGAGAAGGTGCCCCCCCTGCTCTACCAACCGCAGACCCGGCCGCTGCGTGCTGTGGGCGATGTGCTGGGGCGGATGCCCCTTCCCGGAGACCTGCGCGCTGGCCCGATGCACCGCGTCCCCTCATTGCAGTGGAAGACCTGGGTTCGTCTTGCCTTTGTCGAGGCCGGCAGCGACTGGCGCAGCCTCAACCGTCTGGCCGTCGCTGATGGCGTGCTGAGCGATTACCTGATCGTCCCTGGTCACCACAACGGCCAGATTGGCGTGATGGCGCATGACCCGAGCGGGACTTTCGCTGACGTGGAGGCCGGCTCGTTTTCCGTGGCAGACCCGCGGGCCCGCCGGGGAGCAGCCCAGTACCAGCAGTACGGCGTCCGCCGCTGGAGCGACACCAGCGGCGCCGTGACAGGCCAATCTGCGCCGGGCGGTGGCTCTCACTCTGTCGCTGATCCGCGTTGCCCGAACGTGCTGCACAACAACGCATTCCGCGTCGTGCGGTACAGCGACCACGCCCAAGCCGTCACGGGCGGCACAGGCTCAGTTGGCGGCTGCGTTGCCGACCCGCGGCGCAGCGGCCCGGCATTCGGCAAGTACGCCGTGGCCCCCTGGGAGTCCGCCGCAGGGACGGTGATTGCAGGCAGCACGACGGGACAGGGCGCATATGCCGTGGCCGACCCCCGAAGCGGCATGGCAGCCGACCGGGAGGCCTATCAGTCCGGCGGGCACTACGGCGTGCTGCGCTGGGATGAGCCGAGCGGAGCAGTCAGTGCCGCCGCCTGCCACGACAACGGGCGCTGGAGCGTTGCGGACCACCGACTGCCGGTGTGCACCGAACACCTGGCCGCCGTCATCCTGTCTGAGGACGCCACCTGGCACCGGCCGTTCACCACTCTGGAGCTTGCCGCTCTTCAAAGTCTGGTCGATCCGGAGGAACAGATCGAACTGGACGGGCTGAGCGATCAAGCATGGCGTGAGCGCATTGGCAACGGCGTCCCGCCGGCAGCAGCCGAGGCCATCGCCAGCGAGATGGGCCGCACCCTGCTGCTGGCCTGGAGCGGGGAGACGTTCGCCCTGTCCATGGCTCCCGTGTGGGTCCGCCCCACGGTTGCAGCACTGATGGTCGCCCAAGGAAACATCGCCTGACCAGAGACGCCCCAGTTCGCCTGGGGTACTAGCGGCAGGCCCACCCCATTTGCGGCAGAACATGTCAGTCATGAACAGCCAGATCCAGCCCAGCACGCAATTCATCGTCATCCAGGCCCCGCCCACCGTTGACCTGGCTGGCGCAGCCGAGCTGATGAAGGTCCACCCGGAGAGTGTTCGGGAAATGATCCAGACCGGGGAGCTTGCCGCTGGCCAGCTTGGTCGTGGCTACGTCATCCGCACGGCCGATGTGATGGCCCTGGTGGACCGCAGCGTCATGGAGCAAACGGCGGCCCGCGTTGCCGCCCGCCAACGGTCTGGGCTCCCGACTGCCGGTGTGGTGGCCAAGTCGCCGGCCCGGCGCGTGCTGGGGAGGGCCCCGAAGTGAGAGGCAGAGCGCCGCCATCACCGGCGCAGACACGGTGTTCGGTGCATGAAGTGTTGTGGCTCACCCCACCCGAAGCGAGAAAGACCATGCAAGAGAAACTGCAACGACTGACCCGGTCCACGATGACCGAGGCCCAGCGCGCGTGCCACGACCTGCTGTGCGACGTGTTCCACGGCGAGCACCACGCGCCCGAGCGCATCTATGCCTTCGGGCGCGGCATCAAGTGCCACGCCGAGAGTCACCGGCTTTCGACGTTCGACTTCGACTACCTGACGCGGCTTGTGGTGCTGGCCCATGACGCCTGCGTGCGGGTGGAAGTGGTCAGCAGCGGCCCCGGGCGCATCGGCCTGGTGCTGCACAAGCGCGCCGGCCGCACCGGCAGCAGCTACGACCGGCACCCGACGATGGAAGAAGCCATCGAGCGCGTGCGGCCCAAGCGGCTGCAGGCAGCGTGAGGCCCAACGCCAAGGGTAACCGGCCCGCGTAGGCGGGACGCCGTAGCGGGTCCGGTTGACCCGCCTGTTCGGCCTCTGGTGCCGAAGCGAAAGGACAGACATGCCGACACTGAGATTCGAGGGCTACAGCGACGACACATTCGGCGAGGTGCTGCACACGAAGGACGACTACGACAACTGCGCCAGCGGCCGACCGATCGAGTACCTCGTGAGCGACCCGGCCACGGGCTTGGGCATTGTGGTGACGGGCCAGCACTGCCCCGGCGCCAGCGGTAGCTGGATGATCGGCGTGGCGAACCACGACCCCGACTACAGCGACCGCGATTTTCCGCGCTGGCCGATGCGGCTGGAGGCGCAGAACTACCGCAACGGATTCCAGCCGGCACTGGTGATCGAGGCGCCAGAAGGTGTGAAGCTCACCTGCTTGACCCGCGACGGTGGCGACGAGGACTGAGGCCGAACGCCTAAGTTCAGCTGCGAACCTAAACGAGCCGCCCACCCTTGCAGACAGCCGATGGCCGTCCGCTGCAACGCAGAGTTAGGCATGGTGCACGAAGCGAAAGGACAAGGAATGCGAAAGACACTGCTGCGCGTGGTGCCCTGCGACCTGAAGACCGCGAACGATTTTGTACGCAAACTGCACCGGCACAGTCGGCCCGTGGTGGGGCACAAGTTCGCGGTAGGCGTGGAGGCCTGCACGCGCACCGTTGAAGGCGAACAGTGGGAATTGGTGGGCGTGGCGATTGTGGGGCGCCCCGTGGCACCGCGCCTGGACAACGGCAAGGCCGCCGAAGTGACCCGCCTTTGCACCGATGGCACGCGCAACGCATGCAGCATGCTCTACGGGGCTGCCCGCCGCGCTGCGCGTGCCCTTGGGCATGCACCGATCTACACCTACACGCTGCCCGATGAGGGCGGCGCCAGTTTGCGGGCCGCTGGATTCAGGATCGACAAAGAGGACGCGGGCGGAAGCGCCGCGATGTGGCATAGCCGCCCCGGCCGGACGGCCGAGCCCGTTGGCGATGACCTCGTGGGCGGTAAGTGGCGGTGGGTTGGCTGAAAGAAGCCGCGATGAGCGACCAAGAGACGACGAACGAGGTGCAAGTGCTGCGCAAAGAAATGCGCCGCGTGCTGCAAGCGCCCAACGCCGAAGGTGAGCACCATGCCCAAGACTGACCACGACACCAATCCGGCAGAAGACGGGCATGTGTGGTCGACCGCAGAGCTGGGCCGGTGCCAAGCCGATAGCGACGGAGACTGCTGCCACGCAGATTGCCCGCAGTTGCGAGACAACGAACCGCACGCCACTGGGCGGCACTGCCCGCTTGATGTGGGCGACAACGTTGACGACTCATGGCTTGATGACAGCGAGCCGGAGTGCGAGCGTTGCGGAGACGATGGCCGCGACCCAATGAACGACTACCTGTTGCCGTGCCCGGACTGCGGCGGGAGCTGCTGATGCGTGTTGCGTGCATCCTAGGGCAGGAAACCTACAAACCAGGTGACCAGGCCCCCGATGGCTACCTGGCGTGGCACGAATGGGCCGAGGTGCAGCACAAAGCTGGCCTGCGGCAGAAGCAATGCGGCCGGTGCGGGTTGTGGCACTACCCGCAGCAGTTGAGCGCAACGGTTGACCGCACAGAGATGACGCGCGTGGTGAAGCGCCGGCCGACGGCCGTGACGGTTGAGACGCCAGTCTGCAACGACTGCAACAAAGGGGCCAGCTGAAGCGGCGACAAGTTCAGGGAATCGACACATCACCGCGACATGTCGATTTTCTGGCTGAATTTCGACATGTCAGCCCAAAAGAAGGCTACGGCGCATGCACAGGCCAGTTGCCGTCGGGGTCTACATCACGAAGGTCGCTTGAGCGCCATCATGAGGCTTTCAAACTCGCCTTCAGCTGCATTCAAATCCCCATAGCAGTCGCGATTCGACATTTCAAAGCCGAGCGCACACGAAAGCCAGTGGACGACGTAGCTTGCCTTTTCACGAGCGTACCCGTCCTCGGTAGCGCTGCAAAACTCTTTCCCCAGTGCAGTCACAGCGGCAAATACAGCCGCCTTTTCAAAGGAGGTTGACGCCTCCCTTGCAAGCTGAATAAGCTCGCCAAGCTTTTGAGCAGTGAATACAGGATCGTTCATGGTGGTTCAACCACGTTGGTTTGAAGACCATCACAATAACTCGAAACGCCCGAACAAAAACCAATACAAATATTTTTCTCTCCGGATCACCACAACTGCGCTGCCAAGTCCGAACCCCGCAAGTTGGCGTATCGCATCATCATCCGATGCGACTTGTGCCCGGTGATCTTCATGATCTGCGCTTCGGACAGGCGGGTGCGCTCGAACAAGCGCGACGTTGCTTCGTGCCGCAAGTCGTGGAACCGAAGGCCTTTGGCGCCGGCCTGGTTGAACACCCCAGCGAAGCGCTTGGACAGGTAGTCCGACACCGCGACCAGGTGCCGTTTGTCATGGGTTCCGTCCCACCACGGGAACAGGATGTCGGGAGGTTGATCCGGGTCTGGGGTCCGCGCCTCGGTGTAGATCTCGAGTTCTGCCAGCGCAACAGATGACAGCGGGACCTGTCGCTTATCCCCGTTCTTGGTCCGGTCCAGGAACACCGTCCGCCGGGCCTTGTCGATCTGGGGGAGCGTCAGGGTGTACATCTCACGCAGGCGCATTGCTGACTCGACGGCCAGCACATACAAGAACCGATGGGCGGCTGGATGCTCCATCGCCAGGGGCCTGTGGGACCTATGCAGCACCCCGGAGGCTATGACCGCCAGGATGGCCTCGTGCTCGCCAGGCTCCAGCCGGCGGTCCCGCTCAACGTCTTCCCGCTTCACCCCGCCTGATGCCTGCACGTCCGCCACGCTGTACTGGGCGTAGCCGTCCGGCAACGTCCGCAGCGGGTGATCTGGCAAAGTCAGGAACCCTTTGCGCATGCCCCAGTCTGTGCACCGGGCCACAGCACCAACGCGGGCCCGAATGGACGCAGGCGCAAGCGCCTCCAAGCGCTTCATGTCAGCAATCCACGCGTCCACCCATTGCGCGTTGATGGTCCTCAGCGGGGTATCACCTCTGCTCCGGAGGACGGCGGACAAGGCCTGCTGGTCTTTGTCACTGGGGTGCGCCTGTCGCTCGTACTCGCTCACCAGGTCGCGCAGCACCATCACGGACACCGGCCGCTCAAGATCTGTCGGGACTATCCCTCGGTCTAGCAGCGCATCAAGCTTGGCCGCATACGCGTCCCCCTCCTCTTCGGAGTCGAACGTCAGGTAGAGC
Organism: Ideonella livida; assembly: GCF_010499455.1. Classification (GTDB taxonomy): domain Bacteria; phylum Pseudomonadota; class Gammaproteobacteria; order Burkholderiales; family Burkholderiaceae_C; genus Ideonella; species Ideonella livida. The sequence continues at coordinate 213,752 of NZ_JAAGOH010000001.1, forward strand.
GGCCGGTCCAGCACCCCAGAGCGCTTGAAGACGTATTGCCACTTTCCGTTTGGGGTCTTTTTCTTTCCTGCCATCCCGAGACTCTACGCCGTTTCTAGGCGTAGCTCAGTTGGTGAAGTCTGAATTTTGGTTGGTCAAGACTGGCTTTGGCGGGTCATTCGGCGGGCGAAACGCACAAAGAAAAACGGCCCGGATCGCTCCAGGCCGTTGATTTCATTGTATTTTTTCTGGGAGACGGTGGTGGGTGCTAACGGGCTCGAACCGCTGACCTACGCCTTGTAAGGGCGCCGCTCTACCAACTGAGCTAAGCACCCGTCTCCTGGGTCTCAGTCCTTCTGGGGACTGTTGACCGCGTCCTTCAAGCCCTTGCCAGCCTTGAAGCGTGGCAGCTTGGCGGCCTCGATGGCCACCGGCTCGCCGGTCCGGGGGTTGCGGCCCGTGCCGGCCTCGCGCTGGCTGAGACTGAAGCTGCCGAAGCCTGGGATCGAGACCGACTCCCCCCGGGCCAGGGCCTGGGTGATGCCTTCCAGCACGGCCTCCAGAGCCCGGGTGGCGGACAGCTTGGACAGGTCGGCTTGACGGGCCAGATGGTCGATCAGTTCAGTCTTGTTCATGGGCCGTGTGGCGCCTGCGGCCGCTTTAGCATCGCAGGCCTGGACCCGACGCAACGCTGAGCGGCGTGTATGTTACTTCACTTTGCAGCTGGGGCAGGGGCCGCTGCGCCACGAACCACCAGCGCCACGCCACAGGCAATGAGCAGCACGCCCGGCAGGGCCCAGCCACCCGGGGTCTCGCCAAAGAGCCACCAGGCCAGCGCAACGGTGCAGGGGGGCACCAGGTACATGAGGCTGGCCACCTGCGTGGCCGCCCCGCGTTGGATGAGCAGGTAGAGCAGCGAGCTGGCCCCCAGGGTCAACGCGCCCACGCTCCAGGCCAGGGCCCCCATCATCTCGGGCGCCCAGTCGACAGCCTCCGGCTCCAGCAGTGCCAGCGGAAGGCTCACCAGACCCGCTGCGGTGAGCTGCACGATGCCGGCGGTGCGGACGTCGCAGGGGCGGACAAAGCGCTTCTGATAGAGCGTGCCCCCGGTGATGGACAGCAGCGCGGTAACGGCCATGGCCAAGTTGGCGGCATGCACTTCACCGCCGCCGAGCTTGTGGGCCACCACCATGAACAGGCCGCCAAACCCCAGGGCCAGTCCGACCCATTGACGACGCGCCACATGATGGCCACCCGACCAAGACAGCCACAGCCCGGTCAGGATGGGCTGCAGGCCCACGATGAGCGCCGAGGTCCCGGCCCCCATGCCGTCCTTGACTGCCGCCCAGACCCCGCCCAGGTAGCCGGCGTGCATCAGGACCCCAGTGACGGCCAGATGCAGCAGTTGCCGGCGGTCAGACGGCCAGGCCGGCCGCGCCCAGGCCACCCACAGGCAGAAAGCCAGCACGGAGAACAGGTAGCGCAGGCAGAGGAAGGTGAAGGGCGGCGCATGCGGCATGCCATAGCGCGCAACGATGAAGCCCGTGCTCCAGATGAGCACGAACACGGCCGGCATCAGCCGCACCACCTGGGGGGGCAGTGCGCCCGCGGCAGAGGAAGAGGTCATGAAAGAGGGACAAAAGATCCGCAGCGGCGCTCAACGCGCCTTGGCTCGGATCTCAGGCAGGGCCTTCTGGAGGTAGTACACCATGGACCAGATGGTCAGCACGGCCGCCGCGATGATCAAGGCCGTGCCCCAGATGCGCGTGTCCACGACGCCAAACAGGGCCCCGTCGAAGAGCAGGAAGGGGATGGCCACCATCTGTACCATGGTCTTGAGCTTGCCCAGCATGTGGACCGCCACGCTGCGCGAGGCGCCGATCTGGGCCATCCACTCGCGCAGGGCAGAGATGGCGATCTCGCGGCCGATGATGACCAGGGCGATCAGCGCGTTGACGCGGTCCAGCTGCACCAGGATCAGCAGCGCCGCGCAGACCAGGAACTTGTCGGCCACGGGATCGAGGAAGGCGCCGAAGGCCGAGCTCTGGTTGAGCCGACGCGCCAGGTAGCCGTCGAGCCAGTCGGTGAGCGCCACGACCACGAACAGCACGGTCGCCACCTGGTTACGGGTGGCGGCCTCCCAGGGCAGGTAGAACACCCCGACGATGAGCGGGATGGCCACGATGCGGGCCCAGGTGAGCAGCGTGGGAACGGTGAAAAACATGGACAGGATTGTGCCGCGGGATTCCTTCAGCCCTGTGTCGCCCGATCGGGCGGCCCAGGGCGGCGCAAGGCCAAGGGAATCGAAGCCGGCGCCAGCACCGGGCGACGGCCCCGGCCGGGTCAGTGCAGGGCCTTGTAGATGTCCTCGGCCAGCTCGCGCGAAATGCCTTCGACGCTGGCCAAGTCGTCCACGCTGGCGGCGGTGACGCCCCGCACACCGCCAAAGCGCTGCAGCAGCCGGGCGCGCTTCTTGGGGCCGACGCCGGGGATCTCCTCCAGCCGGCTGCCGCCGGTGCGCACACTGGCGCGCTTGGCACGCATGCCGGTGATGGCAAAGCGGTGCGCCTCGTCGCGGATCTGCGCCACCAGCATCAGGGCCGCGGAATCAGGCGGCAGGCTGAGCTTATCGCGGCCGTCGGCGAAGACCAGCTCCTCCAGTCCGACCTTGCGGCCCTCGCCCTTCTCCACCCCCACCAGCAGGGACAGTGGCAGGCCCAGGGACTCGAAGACCTCGCGTGCCACGCCGATCTGGCCCTTGCCCCCGTCCACCAGGACTACATCCGGGAGGCGGACCTTGGCGGTGGCAGGCGGCGGCCCCTCCTGGGCCACCTGGTCGGCCAGCTTGGCATAGCGGCGGGTCAGCACCTGGCGCATGGCGGCGTAGTCGTCGCCTCCGGTGATGCCCTCGATGTTGAAGCGGCGGTACTCGCCACTCTGCATCTTGTGGCCCTGGAAGACCACGCAGGAGGCTTGGGTGGCCTCGCCGGCGGTGTGGCTGATGTCAAAGCACTCCACGCGGAAGGTATCCAGGTCCTCCAGCGGCAGGTCCAGCACATCCACCAGCGCACGGGTGCGCGCCTTCTGGGAACCTTCCTCGGCCAGCAGGCGGGCCAGGGCCAGGTCGCAGCCGGTGATGGCCATGTCCAGCCAGATGCGCCGCTGGTCGCGGGGCTGGTGCTGGGCGGTCAGGCGCACGCCGGTCTGGGCCGAAACGGCCGCCAGCAGGGCCTTGTCCACAGGTTGGCTGCAGACCAGCAGCGGCGGGGTGAAACCGTCCAGATAGTGCTGGGCGATGAAAGCATGCAGCACCGCCCGCTCGGCGCGGGCTAGCCGTTCCTCGGCGCTCAACGCGGCCGCCGGGGCCTCCCCGTCCTGCAGGGCGACGGCCTCGTCGGCCTCCAGGGTGGTCGCGTCGTCCACATGCGCCGGAAAGAAGGCACGGTCACCCAGGTGCCGCCCACCACGCACCATGGCCAGGTTGACGCAGGCCCGGCCACCGGCCACCTTGACCGCAAGGATGTCCACGTCGCGGCTGGCCCCGGACAGGCTGCTCTCGTCCACCGACTGCTGGTGCTGCACCTTGGCCAGGGCCGCCAGCCGGTTGCGGATCTCGGCCGCCTTCTCGAACTCCAGCACCTCGGCATGGGCCATCATCTGGCCCTGCAGCGCCTCCACCACCTCCTGCTGCTCACCCAGCAGGAAGCGTTCGGTATCTCGCACATCACGGGCGTAGTCCTGCGGCGAGATGAAGCCCACGCAAGGCCCCGAACAGCGCTTGATCTGGTACAGCAGACAGGGGCGTGACCGGTTGGCGTACACCGTGTCCTCGCAGGTGCGCAGCCGGAAGACCTTCTGGATCAGCTGGATGGTTTCCTTGACCGCCCAGGCCCCCGGATAGGGCCCGAAGTAGCGGTGGCGCCGGTCCACTGCGCCCCGGTAGTAGGCCACCCGGGGAAAGGCATGGCTGGCCAGCTTGAGGTAGGGGTAGCTCTTGTCGTCGCGGAAGAGGATGTTGAACCGTGGATTGAGCGCCTTGATGAGGTTGTTCTCCAGCAGCAGGGCCTCGGCCTCGCTGCGCACCACCGTGGTCTCCAGCCGGGCAATGCGCGAGACCATCAGGCCGATGCGGGTGCCGCCCAGGTCCTTCTGGAAATAGGTGGAGACACGCTTCTTCAGGTCCTTGGCCTTGCCCACATAGAGCACCTGCCCGGCGGCGTCGAAATAGCGGTAAACCCCGGGCAGACCGGGCAGGGCCGCCACCTCGGCGAGCAGGCGTTCACGCTGCGCCGCGCTGGGGGCGGGCGCGGTCGGCTCGGCGGGCCTGGGGTCCGGGACGTCACCGGGCGGGGGGGGCAGGCCTTCTGCGGCCGGGTCGGAGGCAGTCATCAGGCGCGGATTGTGCCGCCGGGATAATGCCCGGCCCATGCCCGACGCCGCGCCCGCCAGCCCCCCACTCCCCTCCCCCACCGCCCCGCGCCCCTGGGACCTGTTCTGCCGGGTGATCGACAACTTCGGCGACATCGGCGTGTGCTGGCGGCTGGCCGCCGACCTGGCCGACCGGGGCCAGCCGGTGCGCCTGTGGGTAGACGACCCGGGCGCCCTGGCCTGGATGGCTCCAGGGGGCCACCCGGGGGTGCGGGTGGGCCGCTGGGATGCGCACACCTGCTGGCCGGCGCCTGGCGCCGTGGTGGTCGAAGCTTTTGGTTGCGACCCGCCGACGGAATTCGTCGCCGCGATGGACCGGCAGCGCGCCCAAGGCCACCCGCCGGTATGGATCAACCTCGAGTACCTCAGCGCCGAGGATTACGTGGAGCGCTCCCACCGTCTGCCCTCGCCACAGTGGCGGCCGCCGGCACAGGGCCTGGTGAAGTGGTTCTTCTACCCCGGCTTCACCCCTGCCACCGGTGGCCTGCTGCGCGAGCCCGGCCTGTTGTCACGGCTGGCGGCTGCGCCGCCGCCGTGGCAGCAGGCGGGGGCCACGCCGCGACCTGGCGAGACCGTGGTCAGCCTGTTCTGCTACCCCCACGCCCCGCTGGCGGAGCTGCCCACGCTGCTGGGCCTGCAGTCACAGCCCGTGCTGCTGCTGCTCACCCCCGGCGCAGCCACCCGGGCCTGGCCACAGGCTTGGCCTGACGGCCCGCCACCGGGCTGGCGCGTCCACCCACTGCCTTGGCTGACCCAGCCAGACTTTGACCGCCTGCTGGCCGCCTGCGACCTGAACCTGGTGCGGGGCGAAGACTCCTTCGTGCGCGCCCAGTGGGCTGGCCGGCCGATGCTCTGGCACATCTACGCCCAGGACGACGGGGCGCATGCCGCCAAGCTCGACGCCTTCCTCGACCTCCTGACCCGGGACGCTCCCCCGGCGCTGGCGGACGCGGTGCGCCACCTGCACCACCGCTGGAATGGCATGCCCACCGGCGGTGTCTGGGCGCCTCCGGCGCTGCAAGACTGGCAGACGCTGGCACGGTCGTGGCGGTCCCGTCTGGCCCTGCAGGACGACCTCACCAGCCAGCTGCTGCGCTTTGTCACCCAATCTGGGTAAAATCCCGGGTTTTGCGGAATTCGGCTGCCTCTCCAGGCATCTGGCACCGGCGGGGTCTTGCACGGACCCATCCAGGCGCCGGGTGGGCGTGACGGCCAGAACCGCCCGATACGCCGGCCAAGCCCCAAGGGGGCGGTCCGGACCGGGCGCCCGCCAGAACCTTCCCAGCTGAACCTCAACACCCTGGCCCCGTGCCCGCCGGCAACTTCCGCCGCCCGGACGCCCGGCCGACACCGCCCGCACCGGGCGGTCATTCCCTACGGAACCGCACCATGAAACTCGCTCAGGAAATCCGCGCCGGCAACGTGATCATGCAGGGCAAGGACCCGATGGTCGTCCAGAAGACCGAATACAGCCGTGGCGGCCGCGGCGCGGCCACCGTGCGCATCAAGATGAAGAACCTGTTGAACGGCGGCGGCGCCGAGACGGTGTTCAAGGCCGACGAGAAGATGGACCTGGTGATCCTCGACAAGAAGGACTGCACCTACACCTACTTCGCCGACCCGATGTACGTCTTCATGGACACCGAGTACAACCAGTACGAAGTGGAAGCCGACAACATGGGCGACGCCATCTCCTACCTGCAAGACGAGATGGCCGTGGAAGTGACCTTCTACGACGGTAAGGCCATTTCCGTGGAACTGCCCACCACCGTGGTGCGTGAGATCGAGACCGAGCCCGCCGTCAAGGGCGACACCTCCGGCAAGGTCATGAAGCCCGCCCGCATCGTCGGCACCGGCTTCGAAATCGCGGTGCCGCTGTTCGTGGAAAACGGCGACAAGGTCGAAATCGACACCCGCACCCACGAATACAAGAAGCGCGTCTGATCCCGCGCCGGCTGGAAGTCCGCTTCCGGCCCAAGAATGGGGGCACCTGCTGGTGCCCCTTTTTCATTCCTGCAGCCCGCGTCCGGTCCCGCCCATGTCCGTCGAAACCCCGCCCGCCTTCGACTTCGCGCACGCCCTGACCGTGCCTTTCCGCATGCAGCCAGGCCTGCGCCGGCTGCCCGAAGGGGCCGTGCAGCTCACCCCGGTGCGTGCAGGCGCCCGGCACCTGCGCGAGAAGCTCGCCGTGCTGCTGAACTGGCCGGACCAGGCGCTGCTGACCCTGCCGGACTTTGACGCCGAGCCCGCCCTGCAGGCACTGGCCACCCACGCCGCAGCAGAACACCCCCAGGCCTGGACGGTGGACCCGGACGGCAGCTGGCGGGCCCGCGCCCTGGGCTGCACAGTCCGGCCGGACGGCAGCCTGCAAACCTTGCCCCAGGCCTGGGTGGAACCTGCCCAGGCCCTGCACGCCTTGCCCACCGCCTGGCGCCGGGCCGCACTGCTGGCGCTGGCCTTCGAGGAGGACTTCGCCATCGTCGACGGGGCCAGCGCCACGCTGCCGTGGCTGGCGGTGTGCCTGCCCTCGCACTGGGCGCCGGCCCAGAAGCTGGGGCAGCACTTTGCCCAAGTGCACGCACCGGTGGCCGACGCCGAGCTGCTGCGCCAGTCGGGGGCGCACCTCATGGCCCTGGTCAGCGGCCCGCAGCGCTGGGAGCGGTTTGTCTGGACCCTGACCCGCCATCCCCGTCTGCACGCCCATCCCGACCGCTGCGACCCGGCTCCCTGGCCCGAGACGGTCACGCCGGACGCGCTGGCTGCCCAGTGCTGGTGGCGCACCGAGCGCCAGACCTTCATCCCCTTGCCGGAACGGCGCCAGGCGGTCTTCACGATCCGTGTGCAGAGCACCCGCCTGCCGGAAGTGCCCTTCACCCCCGAACAGGCCCAGCGTCTGCATGACAGCCTGGCCTCGATGAGCCCCGCCGTGCTGGACTACCGCAGCCTGAGCCCGGCCCGCGACCGCCTGCTGCACTGGCTGTCCGGGCAAGCCCGCCCCCTGGACGACCGCCTGGGCACCGGACCGGCCGCCGCCTGGCGCTGAATCGAGAAGCAGGCTATGCAGACCCATCCGATCCAGCCCGCCCAGGTGGCCTTTGACGATCCGGCACACGGTGGCACCCCCTACGCCCCCGACTTCGGCGACGTCTACCACGCCAAGGCTGGAGCCTTCGCGCAGGCGCGGCAGGTGTTTCTGGGTGGCAACGGCCTGCCTGCCCGCTGGGCAGGCCGAGAGCGCTTTGTCATCGCCGAGACCGGTTTCGGCCTGGGCAACAACTTCCTGGCCACCTGGCAGGCGTGGCGCGAAGACCCGCAGCGCCCCGCCCGGTTGGTGTTTCTCTCCGTGGAGAAGCACCCGCTGCGCGCGGCAGACCTGGAACGCGCCCATGCCCACAGCCCGGCGCCGGCGCTGGCCCACGCGTTGCAGGCGCAGTGGCCGCCCCTGACCCACGACCTGCACACCCTGACTTTCGACGGTGGGGCCGTAACCCTGCTGCTGGCCCTGGGCGATGCCCATACCTGGCTGCCCCAGTGGGTGGCCGAGGTGGACGCCTTCTACCTAGACGGCTTCGCCCCGGCCGCCAACGCGCGGATGTGGGACGCACGCCTGCTACAGGCCTGCGGCCGCCTGGCTGCGCCCGACGCCACCGCCGCCACCTGGAGCGCCGCGCGTGCCGTGCGCGACGGATTGTCGGCCGCGGGCTTCGAGGTGCGGCGGGTGCCCGGCTTTGGTGGCAAGCGCGACATGACGGTGGCCGGACGGCGCGCACGGGACATTCCCCTGGCCCACCGGGTGCCGCCGGGGCGGTGGAGCGCTGCGCACACCGGTCGACCGGCCCGGCACGCGCTGGTGATCGGTGCGGGCCTGGCGGGTGCGTCCGCCGCGCGCGCCCTGGCCGCCCAGGGCCTGAGGGTGACGGTGCTGGAGCGGTGCGCCGGCGCCGCCCGGGAGACCTCCGGCAACCCCGCGGGCATCTTCCACCCCGTGGTGCATGCCCACGACGGCGCCCATGCCCAGCTGCTGCGGGCGGGCGCGCGACGCACCTGCCAACTGCTGCGCACCGCCCTGGCCGAGGGCGCTCCCCTGCCCGGTGAGGCCCACGGCCTGCTGCGTGGCACCCAAGCCGCCGACGAGGGCGAAACCGACCCGCACGGCCCCCCTGGGGCTGACCCCTTGCCAGGCATGGAGGCACTCATCGCCCGGCACGGCCTGCCGGCCGACTGGGTGCAAGCCCTGGCGCAGCCTCAGGCCTCGGCCCTGGCGGACCAGCCGCTGGCCGGCCCTGCCTGGCATTTCCAGGACGCCGGCTGGGTCAGCCCCGCGGTGCTGGTCCACCACTGGCTGAGCCTGCCCGGCGTGACGCTGCGCACCGGTGCTGAGGTGGCGGCGCTGCACCCGCCATCCCCCGACGGCGAGAGCAACGGCACGCCCACGGGCTGGCAGGCCCGGGACGCCCAGGGCGCCGTGCTGGCCCAGGCCGACGTGGTGGTGCTGGCCAATGCCCGGGGGCTGGCTCCACTGCTGCACGCGCTGCTGCCCGACGTGGAGGGCTGGCCCTGGGGGCAAAGCCGTGGCCAGGTGAGCTGGTGGCCGCAAGAGGCGGCCAGCGCGGTCAGCCTGCCCACTCTCTCGCGCCCGCTGGCCAGCGGCGGCTACGCCCTGGCCCTGCCGCCCGCGCTGGGCGGCGGGCTGCTCTGCGGCGCCACCAACCAACGGGAAGACGACGATCCGCAGGTCCGCGTCGCCGACCATGCCCGCAACCTGGACCGCCTGGGGGAATTGCTGGCGGCGCCCCTGCCCCAGGCCCAGCGCGAGGCCGCACTGGCGGCCGGCCCGCGGGGCAAAGTGGGCTGGCGGCTGATGGTCGATGACCGGTTGCCACTGATGGGCCCGGTGCCGCTGCCCGCGCGGACCCTTTCCGCCCAGGGGGCCCGTCGGCTGGAACAGCCACGTTTTGTGCCGCGGCAGCCCGGGCTCTACCTGCTGTCCGCCCTGGGCTCACGCGGGCTGACCGTGGCCCCGCTGCTGGGCGAGGCGCTGGCCGCTTGCATCACCGGGGCCCCGAACCCCCTGCCGGCCGACCTGCTGGACGCGGTGGACCCGGCACGCTTCATCGCCCGGGCGGCGCGCCGGCCTCCGACGAAGGGCCAACCGCCCGCCGATGCGGGCGGCGGCGATGCCCCGGCCTGAAGCCGGGACGCGCTTTCAGAAAGTCAGGGTGCGCACGCCTTCGGGCGTGCCCAGGAGGCAGACCTTGGCCTTGTGACGGGCAAAGATGCCCACCGTCACCACGCCAGGCCACTGGCTCACCTCGGCCTCCATGGCCAGCGGGTCGGTGATCTGCAGACCACGCACGTCGACGATGACGTTGCCGTTGTCGGTGGTCACGCCCGCACGCACCTGCGCCTGCCCGCCATAGGCCTGGCCAAAGCGGCGGATGACCTGGGTGGCGGCCATGGGAATGACCTCCACCGGCAGCGGGAAGGCACCCAGGGTGTCCACCAGCTTGCTGGCGTCGGCGATGCAGATGAAGCGTTCGGCCAGGTCAGCCACGATCTTTTCGCGCGTGAGCGCTGCGCCACCGCCCTTGATCATGTGGCCGCCATGGTCGATCTCGTCGGCGCCGTCGATGTAGACCGGGATGGACGAGACCTCGTTGGCGTCCAGCACCTTGATGCCCAGGGCCAGCAGGCGCTCGGTGCTCTTGACCGAGGACGACACCGCACCGGCGATTTGGTCCTTCAGGGGGGCCAGCGCGTCGATGAAGCAGTTCACCGTCGAGCCCGTGCCCACCCCCACGATGCTGCCCGGGACCACATGGGCCACGGCAGCCTGGCCCACGAGGGCCTTGAGTTCGTCTTGCGTCATGCGCCGATTATCCCCAACTCGGCGAAAATCAAGGGTTTTCCGCCTCCGCTCCCGCCCCATGGCCCTCATCCCCTACGCCCTCGCCCGCCCCTTCCTCTTCGGCATGGATCCGGAGGCTGCGCACGACCTGACGATGCAGCGCCTGGCCCAGTTCCAGAACACGCCGCTGCAGTGCCTGTGGGCGCAGCCCCGGGTCAGCGACCCGGTGACCGTGGCGGGGTTGAAGTTCCCCAACCGGGTGGGTCTGGCCGCAGGCCTGGACAAGAACGGCCGCTGCATCGACGGCCTGGGCGCCATGGGCTTCGGCTTCATCGAGGTGGGCACCGTCACGCCCAAGGGCCAGCCCGGCAACCCCAAGCCGCGCATGTTCCGCCTGCCCGAGCGCCAGGCCCTGATCAACCGCCTGGGCTTCAACAACGAGGGGCTGGACAGCTTCCTGGCCAATGTGAAGCGGGCGCACAGCTTCCGCGCCGCCGGCGGCGTGCTGGGCCTGAACATCGGCAAGAACGCCGCCACCCCGATCGAGAACGCGGTGGACGACTACCTGATCGGCCTGGAAGGCGTGTTTCCGCATGCCGACTACATCACCGTCAACATCTCCAGCCCCAACACCAAAAACCTGCGCGCGCTGCAGAGCGACGAGGCGCTGGACGGGCTGCTGGGCGCGCTGACCGAGCGCAAGGCCCGCCTGAGCCAGGCCCAGGGCCGGCAGGTGCCCATGTTCCTGAAGATCGCGCCCGACCTCGACGAGGCCCAGATCGGTGTGATTGCCGCCACGCTGCGCAAGCACGGCGTGGAAGGGGTGATCGCCACCAACACCACCCTCAGCCGGGAGGCGGTGCAGGGCCTGCCCCACGCCCAGGAGGCCGGGGGCCTGTCCGGCGCGCCGGTGCTGGCCGCCAGCAACCGGGTCATCGCCGCCTTGCGCGCCGCGCTGGGCGCGGCTTACCCCATCATCGGCGCCGGCGGCGTGCTCAGCGGCGAAGATGCCCGCAGCAAGCTGGCCGCCGGCGCCGACCTTGTGCAGGTCTATTCAGGCCTGATCTACCGGGGCTCGGCCCTGGTGCCCGAGGCGGCCCGGGCCCTGGCCCGCCGCCCCTGAGGCGGCCACCGCGGCCGCCCGCATCCCACGTCCTACAAACACCCACTGGGAGATCCACATGTCTGACACCCCCTCCGCCGTGCGCCACTACGGCTTCGCCGGCGCCGGCCTGTCCTGCGCGGTCATTGCCCGCGAGCTGGCCGAGGCCGGCCACCGCTGCACCCTGTTCGAGGCCCGCCCCCATGTGGCCGGCAACTGCCACACCGAGCGTGACGCCGACTCCGGGGTGATGGTGCACATCTACGGCCCGCACATCTTCCATACCGACGACGACGAGGTCTGGGCGCTGGTCAACCGCTACATGCGCTTCATGCCCTACGTGAACCGGGTGAAGGCCGTCACCGGCGGGCGGGTGTTCTCGCTGCCCATCAACCTGCTGACCATCAACCAGTTCTTCGGTCAGACGCTCAACCCGACCCAGGCCCGCGCCTTCATCGAGGCCCAGGCCGACACCTCCATCACCGACCCGCAGACCTTCGAGGAGCAGGCGCTGCGCTTCATCGGCCGGCCCCTGTACGAGGCCTTCTTCCGTCAATACACGCTCAAGCAGTGGGAGGTGGACCCCAAAGACCTGCCCGCGTCCATCCTCAAGCGTCTGCCGGTACGTTTCAACTACGACGACAACTACTTCGCCCACAAGCACCAGGGCATGCCCGAAGAGGGCTACACCGCGATGGTCGAGCGCATGCTGGACCACCCGAACATCACCGTGCACCTGGGCCAGCGCCTGGAGACCTCGCAGGTGGGTCAGTACGACCACGTGTTCTGGTCCGGCCCGCTGGACGCCTACTTCGGCCACCGCGAAGGCCGCCTGCCCTACCGCACCCTGGACTTCGAGCGCTTCGACGCCGAAGGCGACGTGCAGGGCTGCGCGGTGCTGAACTACTGCGACGACAGCGTGCCCTTCACCCGCATCACCGAGCACAAGCACTTCGCCCCCTGGGAGACGCATGCGCGCTCGGTCTGCTACCGCGAGTTCAGCCGCCGCTGCGGCGAAGACGACATCCCCTACTACCCGGTGCACCTGACCCAGGGCGATGACGTGCTCAAGCGCTACCAGGCGCTGGCCGCCGCCGAAGCCGGCGTGACCTTCGTGGGCCGCCTGGGCACCTACCGCTACATGGACATGGACGTGACCATCCGCGCCGCCCTGGACGCCGTGCGCGCCTTCCGGGCCGCCCGCGGCGCCTGATCGGTGCAGGCCGCGCCGGGGCTCAGTACACCAGGGCGCCGTCGCGGCCGATCATCGACAGGCTGCGGTAGCCCGGCGCCCGCCGGTTGACCGCCACCGGCAGGTCGGCCACCTGCACCTGTGGCGGCAGACCCGCCAGGGTGCGCCACACGCCGGCCGCCGTGGGGCGCGGGCCACTGCGGCGCAGGCTGTCCAGCAGCAGCCGGGCGGCGATGTAGGACTCCGTCATCGCCAGCGTCGGGCTCAGGTCGGCCGGCCCCCACCGCTTGTAGGCCGCCAGGAACTCGCGCGAGAGCAGGCGCTTGGGGTCCCGCGGGTTGGGCACCAGCTGCGAGATCAACACCCCACGCGCGGCCTGAGGCCCCACCACCGCCGCCAGCTGCGTGGCCTCGGCCGACGACAGCGCGATGAGCTGCGCCCGCCCGCCAGCCTGGGTGTAGAGCTTGGCGAAGTTGGCCACCGCCGCGGTGTTGGAGGCCAGGATCACCGCATCCACGCCCTGCCCGGCCAGGGTCTGGGCCGCCGCCATCACCTCGGCGCTGCCCGTGGGATGGGTGTGCACCCCCAGCAGCCCCACCTTCTCGGCCTGGGCCTGCTGGCGCACCAGGGCGCTGACCTCCTCCCCGTCGGCATCGTCGGTGGTCACCAGGGCCACCCGCCGGCTGGCGATGGTGCCCAGGTGGCGGAAGACCGACTCCACCTCATCGGCATAACTGCCCCGGGTGAGGACCACCCCCGCCGGCAGCGGGGCCAGGGCCTGCACGCTGCCACTGAAAACCCCGACCAACGGCAGCTGCCACTGCGTCAGCCAGCCGCCCGGAGTCCCCTGGGCCAGCTCTTGCACGCTGTGGCGGCCCACCAGACCGAACAGGGCCACCGGCTGACGGGCCAGCGCTTGGCGCACCTGCTGCACCACCTGGCCACGCTGCTCGTCCAGGGTCAACAGGCTGACCGGCCCGCCCGGCACCGGGTCCTGGGCATTGGCCTCGTCAAAGGCGATCTGGGCCCCCAGGCGGACGTGATACCCCAGTCCCCCGTCCACGCCGGTCAGCGGCGCCACCTGCAGCACGGTCAGCTGGGCCAGGGCGGCCGGGGATCCGGCCATCAGGCTGCCAGCCAGGGCGGCGCAGCGCCACAGGCGGCCCGGGGCCGCGGGTCGGACCGCCTGCGGCGGCAGTGTCTTTGGCATACACCCTCACGTTCATTGCAAAACAATTGAACGTTAATATCTTGTTCATTTTCAAGACATCGGGGAATGCCCTGCGGCGTCCAACGCTGCACCCGCCCCAGCGGGGCCGGTGCGGGCTCAGGCCGGGGCGGCGGTCTGCAGGTGCGGCAACTCCAGCAGGAACACGGCCCCATTGCCGCCGGGACGGTTCTCCGCCCACAGCCGCCCGCCGTGCTGCTCCAGGATGCCGTAGCTGATGGACAGGCCCAGGCCGGTGCCCTTGCCCACGGGCTTGGTGGTGAAGAAGGGGTCAAACAGCCGGGTGAGGTGCTCGGGCTGGATGCCGGTGCCGTTGTCGGCAAAGGCCAGGCGGGTCCAGCGGCCGTCGCCGTGCCCACTGATCTCCAGCCGGGGTGTCACACCGGGCCGGCCGCTGGCGGCGTCCCAGGCGTTCTGGATGAGGTTCATCATCACCTGCAGCAACTGGCCGGCACTGCCCATGACCATACACGGCGGCCCCGGCGTCCAGACCACCTCGAAGCCGGGGGCCGTGCCCTTGCGCACCCAGTGGATGGCCCGCTCGATGACCCCATTGAGGTCCAGCGGTGCGCGCTCTCCCCGGTCCATGGCCGAGAAGCGCTTGAGCCCGTTGACGATGTCGGCCGTGCGCTGCGCGCCCTCCAGCGTGCCATCCATCAGCGAGGGCAGGTCCGCCAGCAGGTGGTCGATGCGCAGCTTGACCCTCAGGGCGGCCCGCTCGGCCTCGGGCAGCCCCGCATGCACCGCACCCAGATAGGTGCGCAGCCGTTCGGTGTAGCGCTGCAGGGCGTGCACATTGCCCAGCACAAAGCTGATGGGGTTGTTCAGCTCATGGGCCACGCCCGCCACCAGCCGCCCCAGCGAGGCCATCTTCTCGCTGTGCAGCAGCTGCTGCTGGGTGCGCTTGAGGGCCTCATGCGCCTCGCGCAGCTGGTGATAGGCCCGTTTGATCTCGCCCATGGGCCGGCCCACGAAGACCATGCCCACCCGCCGCCCGCTGGCGTCCATGCGCGGGGTGCAGTTGAAGTCCACCGGCACGCGCTGGCCCTGGGCGTCGGTCAGCTCCACCTCCACCACGGTGCCGCTGCGCTGCGGTGCCGGCGTGGCCAGCACATGGCGGATGCGCGCGGCGCCGCCCTCGTCGGCCACCAGTTCGGTCAGGGGCAGGCCACGCAGGGCCTGCTCGGGCCGCCCCACCAGCTCACACAGGGCGGCATTGGTCTCCTCGATGCAGCCCGCCTCGTTGCAGGCGGCCAGCACGTCGCTCATGGCCGTGAGCAGGCTGAAGATGAACTGCTGGCTCTGCTCCAACTCGGCGTTCTTGTGCTCCAGGGCGATCTCGTCGGCCACCAGCTGGGAGTAGACCTCGTCCATCTTGTGGATCACGTCCAGCCAGGTGGACTCGTCCACGCCTTCCAGCTCCGGTCCGGGCAGGCCCGGTGCGGCAGGAGGCAGAAGGCTGGCGTGTCGGGGGGCGGGAGGCATCAGGAGACTCCTGGGGCGGGGGGCTCAGGGGCAGCGGCATCCGCCACCGCCAGTTGGTCCAGCAACTGCTGCAAACATTGTTCCAGGGTGGCCACGGCCTCGGGCACGCCCGGCGTGGCCGCCGGGGCCCGGGGCTCGGGCGCGGTCTCGCACAGCAGCTGCAGACGGCCCGCCGCCTGCTGGACCGCCTCGGCCCCCACGGTGCCGGCCGCGCCCTTGAGGGCATGGGCCAGGCGCAGCAGGCCCTCGCCGTCGGCGGCGGCCAGGGCAGCCCGCAGCCGGGGGCCGTCCTCGGCATGGTGGGCCCGGAAGGCGCGCAGCACCCGCAGCAGCAGGTCGACCCGGCCACCGCAGTGGGCCAGGCCACGCGACCAGGACAGGGCCTGCACCCCGCGCCAGGCCGGCGGAGGCCGCGCCCCGCCGGCCACGGGATCGGGCAAGGCCGGCGCCGCCGTCTCGGCGGCGCTCAAGGACACGGCCCGGTCCCTGCCGGGGGTGGCGGCCATCGTCATGCCTGGTGGCATGTCAGGCGGCGGGACCGCCGGCGCGTGGGCCCCGGGCAGCCAGCGCAGCAGCTCGGTGGCCAGCAGGTCCGGGTCCACCGGCTTGGTCATGAAGCCGTCCATGCCTGCAGCCAGGCAGGCCTGCCGGTCCTCGGCAAAGGCATTGGCGGTCAGGCCCAGGACCGGCAGGCGCAGCTGCAGCGGCGGCCCACGCAGGGCACGGGTGGTGGCCAGTCCATCCAGCACCGGCATCTGCATGTCCATCAGCACCAGGTCCACCGGCAGCCGCGCCAGCAGGGCCAGGGCCTGGCGTCCGTCGGCCGCCGTCTCCACCTGCACCCCGAAGTCGGCCAGCAGGTCCTGGGTGACCTCCCGGTTCACGGGGTTGTCCTCCACCAGCAGCACGCGGGCCGGCGGCTGGCGGGCCAGCAGCTGCTGCACGGCCTGCTCGGCCGTGGCCAGCGGTCCGGTGGGCAGGCGTGCTGGCAGGCCCTGGGAGCCCGTGCGCAAGCGGACGGAGAACCAGAAGGTGCTGCCCTGCCCGGGCTGGCTGCTGGCCCCGGCGTCACCGCCCATGAGCTGGGCCAGCTTGCGGGTGATGGCCAGGCCCAGGCCGGTGCCCCCGTGCTGCCGGGTGATGGAGCTGTCGGCCTGCTCAAAGGGCGAGAACAGTCGGGGCAATTCAGACTCGGCCACGCCCATCCCGGTGTCCTGCACCTCCAGGCGCAGGAGCCAGTGGCCATCGGCCTGGACCGGACCGGCTAGGGCACGCAGACACACCTCGCCTCGGTCGGTGAACTTGACGGCGTTGCTCACCAGATTGAGCAGCATCTGCCGCAGACGCGTGGGGTCGCCATGCAGCGGCTGCCCTGGCGGCGCCGGCTCCACCCGCAGCCGCAGGCCCTTGGCCGCGGCCTGGGGCCCCAGCAGGGCCTGCACCTCGTCGAGCAGGGCCTGCAGACAGAAGTCGCGCCCCTCCAGCTCCACCCGGCCGGCCTCGATCTTGGAGAGGTCCAGGATGTCGTTGAGCACCGCCAGCAGGTGGCGGGCGGCGGTGTTGACCTTGTCAAGCCGGTCGGCCTGCTGGGGGTTGACCGCGGAGCGCCGCAGCAGCCGGGTCAGGCCCAGGATGGCGTTCATGGGCGTGCGGATCTCGTGGCTCATGTTGGCCAGGAAGGTGGTCTTGGCCCGGTTGGCGGCCTCGGCGCGCTCGCGGGCCTCGGCCAGCTGCGCGGTGCGCTGGGCCACCAGCTCCTCCAGGTGGTGGCGGTGGGCCTCCAGTTCCAGGCGCAGGCGCCGCTGCTCGGTGATCTCCTGGGTGAAGCCTTGCAGGGCGACCACGCGCTCGCCCCGAACCACCGGCAGGCCGGCGGTGCGCACCCAGCGGTTGGGGCCCAGGTGGTCGGCCAGGGGCAGCTCCAGGTCGTAGGGCTCGCGCAGGCGCACCGCGCGGGCCACCGCCTCACGGGTCGCGGCCATGCCCTCGGGCTGGTAGAGCGTCTCCAGCATCTGGCCGGTGAAGGGCGCGCCCGGTGACAGGTCGGCGATGCGGTTGACTTCCTCGGTGGCGTGGCCCACGCCGCTGACCAGGTCAAAGCGCCAGCCGCCGATCTTGGCCAGGCGGCTCATGGCCCCCAGCAGCTCGGCGTTGTCGGTCAGGCGCCGCTCGTCCTCGCGCTGCGCCGTCACGTCGCGGGCGATGCCGGCCACCCCCATCAGCCGGCCCTGGCCATCGAGCAGCGGCCCCAAGGTGGTGTGGAAGGTGCGCAGCCCGTCGGCCAGCGGCAGTGTGAATTCGAACTGGCGCTGGCCGCCATCGCGCATGACCGCCTGGGCCTCGGCCCGCAGCTGCGCGGCCTGGACCGGCGGCAGCAGGTGGGTGTCGTCCTGACCGATGACCGATTCGGCCGGCCGCCCGGCCAGCCGGGCCCCCGCGGCGTTGAACAACAGGTAGCGGCCGGCCGTGTCCTGGGCAAAAAGGATGTCGGTGCTGCTTCCGGCCAGCCACTCCAGCAGGCGCAGGTTGCGCAGCTCGGTTTCTTGCTGCTGGTTCTGGGCCTCGGCCCGGGCCAGGGCGCGGCGCTCGCGCAGCAGAAAGACCGCGATGCCGGCGCACAGCATGGCCGCCAGCACCGCGGCGGCCAGCGCCACCGCATCGTGCAGCACCCCTTGCCAGAGGTCAGCCTCCCGCACGCTGGTCAGCAGCCACCAGTCGGTGCCGGCCAGGGGGGTGACCAGGCCACGCACCGGCTGCCGGTCCTGGTCGTGGCCCTCACGCACCTCGCCCAGCGCCAGCTCGCCGCGGGCCACCCGCCCGGGCAGCCACAGGGGCGGCTGCGCAGCCAAGGCAGCGGGCAGCTGGCCCGGCCGCACCACCTGCCCGCCTTCCACCCGCAGCAGCTCGGTGTGGACCGGCAGGCCGCCGCCGGGCCCCACGGCCCGGGCCGGCAGCAGGTGCGCGGGCAGCACGGCATGGAACAGGGCCACGGCCCCGGCCGGCTGCCCGGTGCGCACCAGGGGCACCACCAGGTCGAGGCCGCCGTGGCCGTCGGTGCGCAGCCCGCTCAGCCGCGTCTGGCCATCAAGGGCGGCCTGGCGCACCAGGGTTAGGATCTGTTCGGAGAGTTCATGGTGGCTGCCAACCTCGCGCAGCAGCACCCGGCCCTGGCCATCCAACAGGGTCACGTCCTGCAGGTGGTTGATGGTGCGGGCATCGACCAGGCGAGCCATCAGCCGCTCGGCGGCCTGGGGCGAGCCACCGCCCTGCCAGTCCCGGTGCAAGTCGGCCATGTAGGTGCTGCCGCGCACAAACTCCGCCTGGCTCACCCGGTCGGCCAGCCAGCCGGCCACCTGCTGGGCCTGCTGGCCGCTGTAATCCTGCAACTGGGGCACCAGCCGCTGCAGGGCCTGGTGGTGGCTCAAGGCCAGCGCGATGGTGGCCGCCGCGGCCACACCCACCGCCAGCACCGCCATGGCCAGCGGCAGGCGCACGACAGGCACGCGGCCGGCTGGCTCGGCCCCCGCCGCGGCCTGCGGGCGACGCAGCACCAGGTACAGGCCCAGCGTCACCCCGGCCACCGCCAGCCAGTCCGTGAGCCCGTCCAATCCGGCCAGCACGCCCGGGTCGTCCACCAGCCAGTCCAGCAGCAGGTCGGACAGCAGCACCCAGGCCGATGCGCCCACCCCAAAGGCCAACGCCACGCGCCCGGCCCAGCGGCGCTGCGCGGCCGGCGTGCGTCCACCGGTGCTGTCGCTCATGCGCGTCTCCATCGACGTCCCACGCCTCGTGTCTCCTCAACGCGCGGCCTCTTGGGACCGGCAGAGGCCCGATGCTGCCACGACCGGACAGATCATGGCGGCAACGCCCGTCCGGCGGTGGGGGCCGCCCGGCCGCCGACGCGGGCCGGACGGTCTCAATGCACCGTGCAGACCATGCAGGGGTCGAAGGAACGCACGATGTGCTGCACCGCCACCGGCTGGGTCTCACCCGGTCGCACCGGGGCGCCGGCCAGCGCGGCCTCCAGGGCCCCGGGGCGGCCTGCGGCGTCACGGGGCGAGAAGTTCCAGCTGGTGGGCGCCACGATCTGGTAGTGCGCCAGCCGGCCACCCTCGATGCGCAGCCAGTGGCCCAGGCTGCCGCGGGCGGCCTCGGTGAAGCCGGCTCCTTGGCCCTCCTCGGGCAGGACCGTGGGGACGGCAAACGGCTCACGCGGCACGATGGCGCCCAGCCAGCCCTCCATCATCGGCAGCACCCGGGCCAGTTCCAGCAGACGCGCCAGCACCCGGGCCAGCACCGAGGACCCGGCCCGCGCCACCAGCGCGGCCACCAGCGGCTGGCCGCTGGCCAGCTGCCGGGCCAGGGCGCCGGTCTCGACCACCTGACCGGCCAGGCGCGGGGCCTTGTTCCAGGTGTAGGCCCCCGGTTTGTCGGGATCGGGCCGGGTGAGGCCCCGGGCCGGGTGCAGGGGGCCGCCGGCGTCGGCCAGCCAGGCGTGGGTGCAGTCCTCGGTGATGCGGCCGGTGTCCACGGGCTGCAGCCCGCCGTCGCGCCACACCCCGCCGGCCAGGGCATGCCCGCCGCCGGGCAACCGGTAGGCGCCCAGGCTCAAGGTCTGGCCGGGCCCGGGGCCCAGGCGGTCCAGCCCCAGGTCGGCGGCCACGGTGAGGAACAGGCGCAGATCGCCGCGGCCGGGGTCCCGGGCCTGCCAGGCGGCCAGGGCGGTCTCGTCGGCCAGCGCGGCCACCTCCTCCAGCGGGGCGGCAAAGAGCACCTGCTCCAGAAAGGCACGGAACTCCCGCAGCTTGGCCAGCAGCCGGATGCGCTCGGCCGGCTCCAGGGCCCGCGAACTGCCGCCCGGCAGCACGGCGTGGGTATGGGGCCACCGCCCGCCCAGGGTGCCCAGCAGCGTGAACCAGCGCTGGCGGGCGGCCAGGGCCTGGCGGGCATGCAGGCCCTGGCCGCAGGGGGCGGCCGGCCCGCCACCGCCAGGCCCGTCTTGGACGACCGCGGCCAGGCGGTCGGCGGCGCTGGGGGCGGACCAGCGGCGGCAGGCCTCGGCATGCCAGGGGCGGTCGGCATAGACCGGCCGGGTGAAATCCGGGGTGAAGAACAGGTAGAAGTGCGCCAGGTGGTCGGCCAGGTTCTCGCAGGCCAGCATGAGGTTGGTGGCCAACAGGCCGTTGGGCGGCGGGCTCACCCCGGCGGCGTCGGCCAGGGCCTGGGCCGCGGCCACCGACTGGGAGACCGAGCAGATGCCGCAGATGCGGGGCACGATGACCAGCGCGTCCAGCGGGTCGCGCCCGGGCAGGATCTGCTCGAAGCCGCGGTACATGGTGGCATTGACCTGGGCGGCCGCCACCCGGCCGTCCTGCACCGTCAGCTGCACCTCCAGGTCCCCCTCCACGCGGTTGAAAGGGCCCATGAGCAGGCGGCGGGTGCCGGCGGGCGGGGTCGCGGGGGCATCGGGATCGGGCATGGGCGGCACGGGGCGGGGGTTCACTTCAGGCGGGTGCGGCGCACCACGGGGGGCGTCACCACATGGTCGGCCGTGGCGTTGGTCTTGACGCGCTTGGGGGTGGCGCTCTTGCTCAGGCTGGCCAGGGCCACGAACCAGGCCTTGGGCATGTCGGTGGGCAGGCCGATGGGGATGCCGGCGACCTTGGGCGTGGCATGGAAGGGGTGGCCGGGGTCCTGGAAACCGGGCTCGGTGCAGCTGATGCAGGCGTAGCCGCCGCGGGTGCAGCTGCCCTCGCCGTTCCACAGCCGGGTGTTGCAGTCGGCATGGGCCTGGGTGCCCTTGCAGCCCATGTGCTCCATCATGCAGCCCAGGTCGCTGGGCTTCTCGGCACTGGCCTTGAATTCGTAGAACTCATTGCGGGTGCAGCCGTGGTGCACCAGCTGGTCGGCATAGAAGCGCGGGCGCTGCAGCGGATCCAGGTCGGCGGCGCTGAACTGGTTGGCCGCCAGGGCCATGAGGCTGTCCATCACCCAGCCGGGGTGGGTGGGGCAGCCGGCGATGTTGACCACCGGCAGACCGTCCCCCGCGCGGAAATCAGCGCCCAGCAGGCCACCGGGCACGTCGTCGTCGTACTGCAGGCCGCAGGCTTCGGTGGGGTTGGGCCCGGCGGCGGTGACGCCGCCCCAGGCGGCGCAGGCGCCCACGGCCACCACATGGCGGGCCACGCCGGCCAGGCGCCGCACCCACTGCACCATGGGCACGCCGGTGCCTGCCAGCAGGTGGAAGCGGCCGGTGCCCTGCGGCCCTTGCAGCAGCGAGCCCTCCACCGCCAGCACGTCCAGCGCCACCCGGCCCTGCAGGCAGTCCTCCAGCACGGCCAGCAGCTCGTCGCCGCTCTCCAGCGACAGCGAGGGGTGCCACAGCAGGCGGATGCCGGCGGCCTGGAGCTGCCCCATGAAGTCGGGCGTCTCGTCGTTGAGCAGGGACATGCTGCAGCCGCCGCAGCCCCCCGATTGCAGCCAGAGCAGATTCATGCGGACGCTCCTGCGTGAAACGGGGCCTCGTCCAGGCCCAGGCGTTGCAGCTTGGCCCTCAAGCCCATGCGCGAGAGGCCCAGCTCGGCCGCCGCGCGGGTTTTGTTCCAGCGGTGGCGCAGCAGCACTTCGCGCAGCACCATCGCCTCCACCGCCTCCAGGCGCTCCTGCAGGGTGCCGCTGGCGGGCAGGCCCGGCTGGCCGGCGGGATCGGGCAGGCGGGTGCCGGCACGGCCCCGCAACACGCGCGGCGAGAAGGCGGCGGCCGGCAGCTCGGCGCCCTCGCTCAGGGCGATGGCGCGGGCGATCTCGTTGCGCAGCTCGCGGATGTTGCCGGGCCAGGGGTAGGCCACCAGGCAGGCCAGGGCATCGTCGCCCAGGCGCAGGCCCGGCCGGCCCAGCTCGGCCCCCACGTCCTGCAGCAGACGCTGGGCGATGGGGGCGACGTCGCCCGGACGCTCGCGCAGGGCGGGCATCTGCAGGGTGACGCCGGCGATGCGGTAGTACAGGTCCTCGCGGAAGCGACCGGCCCGCACCTCCTCCTCCAGCTGGCGGTGGGTGGCCGCCACCACGCGCACATCCACCGGCACGGCACGCGGCGAGCCCACCGGGCGCAGCTCACCTTCCTGCAACACCCGCAGCAGCTTGACCTGGAAGGCGGGCGAGGTCTCGCCGATCTCGTCGAGGAAGACGGTGCCGCCGTGGGCGCGCTGGAACAGGCCCACATGGTCCTCAAAGGCGCCGGTGAAGGCACCGCGCTTGTGGCCGAAGAGCTCGCTCTCCAGCAGGGTGTCGGGGATGGCAGCGCAGTTCTCCAGCACGAAGGGGCCCGCATGGCGCGGGCTGGCGTAATGCAGGGCACGGGCCAGCAGCTCCTTGCCGGTGCCGGACTCGCCCAGGATGAGCACCGGCAGGTCATAGCGGGCCAGGCGGGCGGCCATGTCGCACACCCCGTCCAGCGGACTGCCCGGGGCCCGCACGATGCGCTCGAAGTCGAAGGCCGCCCGGGCTTCGCCCAGGCGGCGCTGGCGCCGCTCGCGCAGGGCAGGCGCGCCGGCGCGCAGGTCCAGCTCCAGGCGGCTCAGGCCGCGCTGCAGGTGGCGGGCCTCCACCGCGGTGCGCACGGTCTGCAGCAGGTGGTCGGGCACCCAGGGCTTGAGGATGTACTGGTAGATGCCGGCGTCGTTGATGCCGGCAATGATGTCCTCGCTGTCGGTGTAGCCGCTGATGACGATGCGCACCGTCTCGGGCCAGCGCTCGCGCACCTCCTTGAGGAAGGCCACGCCGGTCTGGCCGGGCATGCGCTGGTCGCAGAGGATGACGTCCACCTCCTGGCGCTGCAGCCAGTCGCGGGCCTCGTCGGCACTGCCGGCGGTGAGCACGCGAAAGTCTTCGTCCAGCGTGCGGCGCATGGCGTCCTGGGAGCGCACCTCGTCGTCCACCACCAGGACCAGGGGCAGGTCGTCGGCCGGTGGCACAGGAGGCGGCAGGAAGGAATCAGCGGACATGGGGAGACGGCGGGTCGGTCGATTGTGCCGGCGGGGGGCCGGGGCGCGGGCCCGGGCGGACCCGCAGGGGGGACGCTCAGCGGTGAAGCGCCAGGTGGCGCGGGGTCCAGGCCTCGGGGCTGCGGTACACAAAGTGATGCCGCGCCACGTGGTAACTGGGGTCGAAGCCGTAGAAGTTACGGCGCATGCGCGCCAGCTCCTCGGCGCGGTAGACGGCCAGGGGCTTGGCGGCCTCATCGGCGGCGCGGCGCGCCTGCTTGGCCGCCAGCGTGGCGGGCAGCGCCGGGTCGGCGGCCAAGGCCAGGGCACGGTCCAGGGCGGCCTGCTCCAGCCCGGCGCTGGCGGGGGTGAGCACCGCGTCCAGCAGGCCCAGCGCCTGCGCGGCCGCCGCCCCCAGGGGCAGGCGGCCCTGCGTGATCTCACGGGCCCGCTCGGCGCCCACGCGGCGCGGCAGGGTGTAGGTCCAGTACTCGCTGCCGTAAAGGTTGCCCATGTTCTTGTAGTGCGGGTTGAGCACCACGCCGGCATGGCTCCAGAGCTGGTCCGCGGCCAGGGCCAGAAAACAACCGCCCGCTCCGGCATTGCCGCGCAGCAGCGCCACGGTGAGCTTGCCGGTGCACTGCAGCACGGCCAGTGCGGCATCGTCCATCGCCTCGATGTGGCGCCAGGAGGCGTCGGCCGCGCTGTCTCCCGGCCGGTGGGCCGCCGCCTCGATCTCATGCAGGTGGATGCCGTTGCTGAAGAAATCCGGTCCGCCGGCCAGCACCAGCACCCGGGTGTCGTCCTGCGCCACCTCGGCCAGGGCGGCGGCCAGGCGCCGGCACTGGCGCTCGCTCATCGCCCCGTTGTGGAAGGCAAAACGCAGCCAGCCCACCTGCGCGCCAGGCGGGCCCAGGCGCTGGTAGTGCAGTTCGTCCCACTCCAGCGGCTCCGGCAGGCCGCCGGCCGCAGGGTGGCTGGGGCGCTGCAGCGGCACGGGCAGCTCGGGCAGCGCGGCGGCTTGCGCATCAAACGCCAGGGTGGTGGCCAGCTTGAGGCCGGCCGCCGGGCCGCAGGGGGCGGCGCCGGCCGTCCACGGCGCCTGCGGGCGCCGCACCTGGCCCACCCACAGGCCGGCCAGGGGCTGGCCGTCGTCATCGGCGGGCCAGGGCAGTGCGTCCGGGCTGAGGGCGCCGTCGCCGGCGCGGCAGGCCAGCAGCACGGCCGGACCGCGCCGTGCCAGCAACTGCCCGGGGTGGGCCGCCACGCCGCGGGCGCGGGCGGCGGCCACGGCCTGGGCCAGGGACGCGGCCGTGGCGGCATGGCCGTCAAACATGCGGCAGGGCTGGCCCCAGAGGGTGGCCGGCAGGCCGGGATGGCCGTCGGCGGCGTTCAAGTGGGCCCGCAACTCGGGCAGCGTCGCGGTGGCCAGGTCCAGGGTGCGATCGGCCGCGCGCAGCAGGGGTTGCCAGCCCAGGGTGGCGGGCGGCTCGAGGGCGTCGGGCAGGTCAGCGCGCCAGTCTTGGGCACCGCCAGGCAGGGACGGGGCCCCCTCACCCGCCGTGACCGACGGGGCCTGGCGGCGGGCTTGCACCCACCGCGCCAGGGCGCGGGCCACGGCGCGGCTGGCGGCGACGTTCACCTCATGGCGGTACAGGCTGCTCTTGGGCACGTCCGGGCGCAGTGCAAAACCGGCGCTGGCCCAGACGCGGCCGGTGTCCAGCCCTTCGTCGGCCTGCAGCACGGTCACGCCCCAGGCGCCGGGCGGGCGCAGCACGGCCCAGTCCAGCGCGCTGGGACCGCGGTCACCCGGCGGGCCGGGGTGCACGATCAGGCAGGGCAGGCGCTGCCAGATCGCCTCGGGC
The DNA here is from genome assembly GCF_010499455.1 of Ideonella livida. Lineage (GTDB taxonomy): Bacteria > Pseudomonadota > Gammaproteobacteria > Burkholderiales > Burkholderiaceae_C > Ideonella > Ideonella livida. Next base: position 238,861 of record NZ_JAAGOH010000001.1, read on the forward strand.
AGGCGTCGCTTCAAAAAGGGCGCAAGCAGCAAGTCGGGCTGGAACAGCGCCAGCGCCTCCTCGGTCACGGCGTCGGCAATGTCCAGCTCCACCGACACGGTGTGGCCGGCCGCGCGCAGGTCCGCCCACAAGCGCTGGCTCAGGCCATTGAAGCTGTGGCACAGCAGCAGGAGGCGCAGCGGGCGGCCCGCCGCCGCGGGGAAGGTCTCAGCCCACACGGTCTTTGGGTCTCAGTGGTGAAGATCGGCCAACAGGGCCCGGGCGGCCTTGCGGCCCATGTGGATGGCCAGCCGGGCGGCAATGTCGTCCAGCCCGGCGTTGAACTCGCGCCAGCCTGTGGCCTGCAGCGCGCGCTGCGCCACGCGTGGGGCGTCGGGCCCAAAGTGCTCCAACAAGCGGGGCATCAGGGCCTGGCGGGCCTGAGCCAGGGTCGCCGCGTCGGCTGGCGCCTCAGGTGGCTGGTGTTCCGCCGTGTCGGGCCCCGCCCGCAGGCGGGAGCCGAAGCTGCGGCTGTTCACCTCGACCACGGCCACACCGGCGGCTTCTATCCATCCCGCCTCCTGCAACAGGCGCAGGCCCTGCCGGGCCTCGGCCTGGCGCTCGGAGCCGGCCTCGGCCACCTGCAGCAGCAGTTTGCCGGCCGCATCCCGCCCGTTGACCATCACCAGCAGCGCCCGCAGCCGGGGGGTCAGGCTGACGGTGGCGGCCTGCGCCGCGTCGTGGCGCGACAGCGCGGCCTGCCCGGCGGCGGTCTTGCGGAAGATGGTCTCGGACAGCAGGGCCATGGGGGTCTCCTCTTTTGTGGGTGTGGCGGGGCCGGCGGGCCGAGCCGGCGCAGGCAGGTCAGGTGGGCGGCAGGCTCCTGTGGGGGTAACGGGTTCAGCAGATGCGCGGCAGGGGCTCACCGCTGAGCCAGTCCACCACGCGCTGGCCGCCAAAGCGGGTGGCCATCTGCACAAAGTGGTGCGGGTCGTCGGTGAGCACACCGATGCGCGCAGCCTGGCGGCCCAGGGGGTGGGCGCGCAGGGCCGCCAGCGCGGCGTCGGCCGCCTCAGGCGCGACGATGGCGATCAGCTTGCCTTCGTTGGCGATGTAGAGCGGGTCCAGGCCCAGCAACTCGCAGGCGGCTTCCACCTGGGGCAGCATGGGGATGGCGGCTTCTTGCAGCAGCATGCCGGCGCCGCTTTGTGCGGCGATTTCATTGAGGGTGGTGGCCAGGCCGCCGCGGGTGGGGTCACGCAGGGTGCGCACCGCGCCTTCGGGCACGGCGGCCAGCAGGTCGGCCACCAAGGTGTGCAGGGCGGCGGTGTCGGAGGTGATGGCAGTCTCAAACTCCAGCGATTCACGCAGCGAGAGCACGGCCACACCATGCTCGCCCATCGTGCCCGAGACCAGCACCACATCACCCGGCCGGCCACGGGCGCCGCCCATTTGCCGGCCCGGCGGCAGCGCGCCCAGGCCGGTGGTGCTGATGAAGACACCGTCGCCATGGCCCTGCTCCACCACCTTGGTGTCGCCGGTGACGATGGGCACGCCGGCCTCGGCCGCCGCAGCGGCCATGGACTGGACGATGCGTTTCAGATCCGCCAGCGGAAAGCCTTCTTCGAGGATGAAGCTGGCGGAGAGGTACAGGGGCTGGGCGCCCATCATGGCCACGTCGTTCAAGGTGCCGTGCACGCTGAGGCAGCCGATGTCGCCGCCAGGAAAGAACAGCGGGGAGATGACGTGCCCGTCGGTGGCCATGACGAGGCGGTGGCCCGGGGGCGGTGCGGGGAGCGCGGCACCGTCGTCGCCTTGGCGGAGGAATTCGTTGTCAAAGGCGCTGGCGAACAGCTCGCGGATGAGCTGGGCGCTGGCCCGGCCGCCGGCGCCGTGGTTCATGTCCACGCGGCCGGTTTTGAAGTCCAGGGGGCGGACGTAGTCTTTTTTGGCGGTCATGGGGTGGGGTGGATTCAGGTCGTGTGGGGGCTGGGCATCAGGCAGAGGTGGGCGTGCACAGGCGAGGGGTGCGCCATGGGGCTCGTGTCCCCCGGCCTGCGGCCTCCTCCTTGACCTCGCCCCACGGCACACCCCTCACCTGTGTTCGACGGCTGGAGGCTGGCCACGGTGGGCAGGCCACAGGGCGTACCCGATCAGGCGGGTGGGTGGCCCTGCAGAGCGAAGTCAAGGGGGAGACCCGCGCCGCAGGCGAGGGTCGGAGGACATGAGCGGCGCAGGGCCACCCGCCCGCCTGATCCCACGCCACGCTGCGCAAGTAAGTCATCACGCCGCCACCACCGGAATGTCGCGGAAGCGGCCGTAGCTGTAGTGGGCGGCGCAGGCGCCCTCGGAGGACACCATGCAGGAGCCCATGGGGTTTTCGGGCGTGCAGACGGTGCCGAAGAGTTTGCAGTCGGTGGGGCGCTTGACGCCGCGCAGGATGGCGCCGCATTCGCACTGCTTGTGGTCGGGCACGGGCTGGTAGCGCAGGCCGAATTTGCGCTCGGCGTCAAACGCGGCATAGGCCGGGCGCAGTTGCAGCGCGCTGTAGGGCACTTCACCCAGGCCGCGCCATTCAAAGCTGGGGCGCAGTTCCATCACCTCACTCACCACGGCCTGGGCGGCCAGGTTGCCCTCGGGCGTGACGGCGCGGGTGAATTCGTTTTCCACCTCGGCGCGGCCGGCGTTGACCTGGCGCACCAGCATCAGCACCGCCTGCATCACGTCCAGCGGCTCAAAGCCGGCGATGACCACGGGCTTGCGGTACTCCTCGGCAAAGTGCTCGTAGGGGCCGCTGCCGATGATGATGCTCACATGGGCCGGGCCGATGAAACCGTCCAGCGGCACGGTGCCCCACTGCCGCACCTCCGGGCTTTGCAGGATGTGGGTGATGGCGCTGGGCGTGAGCACGTGGTGGCACAGCACGCTGAAATTGCCCACGCCGCGCTGCTGCGCTTGGCGCACCACCAGCGCGGTGGGCGGGGTGGTGGTCTCAAAGCCGATGGCCAGGAACACCACCTCACGGTCGGGATGGGCCAGGGCCAGTTTCAGCGCATCGGCGGCGGAATAGACCATGCGGATGTCGGCGCCGCGGGCCTTGGCTTTCATCAGGCTGAGGCTCTGGCTGGCCGGCACCCGCATCACGTCGCCATAGGTGCAGAGGATCACGCCGTCGGTGCCGTCGCCCGCGGGGCCCAGCGCCAGCGCAATGGCCTGGTCCACCCGGCCGATGGGCAGCACGCAGACGGGGCAGCCAGGGCCGTGGATCATGCGCACCGCCGCCGGCAGCAGCTCGGTGATGCCGTAGCGTGAGATGGCGTGGGTGTGGCCGCCGCAAAACTCCATGAAGTGGTAGCGGCGGCCGGGCTGCACCTCGGCGGCAATGCGGCCGGCCAGGCCCTGGGCCAGGGCACCGTCGCGGAATTCGTCGATGTACTTCATGCGGCGGCTCCCGGGGCAGTGGCGATATCGCCTGGCGCGGCGGCGTCCAGCGCGGCCATTTCAGCGAACAGGGCCAGGGTGCGCTCGGCTTCCTCCGCGTCGATCACGCCGATGGCATGGCCCACGTGGACGATGACGTACGCGCCCGGCTGCACACCGGGGGTGAGCGCACCGCTGACGGTTTTGCGGATGCCGCCCAGGTCGATCAGCAGTTGATCGTCCTCACGGCATTCGATCACTCGGGCGGGTAGGGCCAGGCACATGGTGGTGGGGTCTCGCGGATGAGGGGTGTGGGTTCAGGGACGGGCCGCCAGGCGCCAAGCGGCCATTTGGACTTGGCCCAGGCTCAGGCCGCCGTCACCGGGCGGGGCGGCCTGGGCGTGCAGCACGAGCAGGCCAGCGGCTTGCAGCCGGGCCACCAGGCCTTGGCTGAGCAGGCGGTTGATGAAACAGCCGCCGCCCAGGGCGACGGTGCCCACGCCTTGGGCGCAGGCATGGTGTTGCACCCAGGCGGCCAGGGCCTGGACCAGGGTGTGGTGGAAAGCGGCGGCAGCTTGGGCTTGAGGGGCTGGCACCTCGGCTGCGGCCCCCCCGGAGGGAACCCCAGGTGCGACCTCCGGGGCGGCGTCCAGCAAGCGCGCCACCAGGCCCGGCCAATGCAGGGTGCCCGCCGCATCCACCTGCCACGCGCCCGGCCAGGGCGGCACGGCCAAGCCACCGGCCTGGGTCGCCCAGGCTTCCAGCCGCATGGCGGCCTCGGCCTCATGGTTTTGGTGGCTCAGGCCGCCGATCAAGGCGGCGGCGGCATCAAACCAGCGGCCGGCGCTGGTGCAACGGGCAGCGGCCAGGGCACTGCGGGTGGCGGCCACCGAGGCCACCGCCCCGCCCTGCCCCGCCGGGCCCCAGGTACTGGCTTGGCGCTGCAGCCACGACGCCAAGGCGCCTGCGCCGGGCACGGTGGGCCAGCGCTGCACCAGCTCCGCCCCCCTGCCCGCCTGGGCCAGCAGGCCGGCGGCCAGGCGCCAGGGTTCGGTGGCGGCCTTGTCGCCCCCCGGCAGGGGCAGCGGCGGCAGGTGGGCCAGCCGCCGCACCGGAGCCGCCGCGCCGGGCGCCAGCGCCAGCAGCTCGCCGCCCCAGACCTGGCCGTCATCGCCCAGGCCGGTGCCGTCCAGCACCAGGGCCAGGGCTGGGCCGGCGTGGCCGTGTTCCGCCAGCACAGCGGCGGCGTGAGCGGCGTGGTGCTGCACCGGCACGGCGGGCACGCCCCAGCCGGCGGCCAAGGCCTGGGCGTGCTGGGTGCTGAAAAAGTCGGGGTGCAGGTCATGGGCCACGGCGGCAGGCCGCACCGCCAAGAACTGGCACAGGCGCTCGGCCGACTCCACCAACGCCTGGCGGCTGGCGACGCTGCCCAAATCGCCCACGTGAGGCGAGAAAAAGGCCTCAGCCCCCCGGGTGAGGCAGACGGTGGCCTTGAGCCAACCCCCTGTGGCCAGCACGGGCGGCGCCTCGGCGGCCCAGGCGGGCAGCGGGATGGGGTCGGGCACGTAACCCCGGGCGCGGCGCACGAAGGGGAAGCGGACGGTGGGGGCGGCCGCCTCCATGCCCCGGCTAGGGCCACCCCCCGTGGCAGGACCCGTGGCAGGCCCCGTCGGTGGCGTGGACACCGCCACCATCGGCCGGCGCACGCTGTCGTCCAGCCGGCCCAGGATCTCGCGGTCATTCACCAGCAGCGCGTCCACCAGGGGGCGGCCGTCGGCCTGCAGCGCGGCCAGGCGGCTCAGGGCCTCGGCCTCACGGGTCACCAAGGGCTCACCGCCGGGGTTGGCGCTGGTCATCACCCACAGCAGGCCGGGCTGGGGCTGCTGACGCCAGGCGGTGCCGGCGGGGCGGCCCAGGGCTTCATGCACCAGCAGCTCATGCAGCGGGGTGGCGGGCAGCATCACGCCCCACTCGGCCAGGCCCGGGGCCACGCCGGGGTGGGCAGCCGCCACACCGGGCTGGCAGGGCAGCAGCAGGACGGGGCGGGCCGGGCTGGTCAAGGTGGCCAGCACCTCAGCGGCCGCCTGCTCACGCACAGCCCCGGCGGGCAGGCCCAGACCGGCCTGCACCCACAGGGCGGCGCTGGCCACGGTGGGCAGCATCAGGGCAAAGGGCTTGCTGGCGCGCTGCTTGGCGGCGCGCAGGCGGGCCAGGGGCTCGGGCTGAAGCGCATCGGCCACCAGGTGGTAGCCGCCTGCGCCTTTGATGGCCAGCACCTGGCCGGCACGCAGGCAGGCGACGGCGGCGGCCAGGGCGTCACCGGCCTCCACGCATTCGCGCCCATCGGGCGTCCACAGCGCCAGGCGCGGGCCGCAGGCTGGGCAGGCGATGGGCTGGGCATGGTGGCGGCGGTCGGCGGGGTGGGCGTATTCGGCCGCGCAGGCCGGGCACAGGGCGAAGCCGGCGAGACTGGTCTGCGGCCGGTCATAGGGCAAGGCGCGGGTGACGGAGAAACGCGGCCCGCACTGCGTGCAGTTGATGAAGGGGTGACGCCAGCGGCGGTTGGTGGGGTCGAACAACTCGTGCAAGCAGTCCGCGCAGGGGGCGGTGTCGGGCGGCAGGCCGGTGCCGGGGGTGGCGCCCTGCTCACTGGCGTGGATCTCAAAACGGCCCGCCGGCGCGGCGGCGTCCAACGGCAGCGGCTGCTGGCGGATGGCGCTGATGCGCGCCAGCGGCGGCGGGCACTGGCGCAGGCGGCGCAGCGCCTCGTGCAAGGCCGCCTCGGGGCCTTGCAGCTCCAGCCGCAGGCCTTGGCCGCCGTTGCGCACCCAGCCGCTCAGGCCCAACTCCGCCGCCTGCCGCACCCACCAGGGCCGAAAGCCCACGCCCTGCACGGCGCCCTGCACGGCCACCGCCCAGCGGGACAGCGCCGGCGCGGGGGCCAGCGCGGCGGCGGGCGAACGGGTGGACGGGTCCTGGGCCATGGGGGTACGGCGCGGCGTGGGCGTAGGGGGTCAGCCCTGCGACTGCAGCCGGGCTTCCAGCTCGGCGATGCGGGCGCGGGCGGCAGCCAGCTCGGCCGCCAAGGGGTCGGCCGCCGCAGGCGCAGCGGTGGCGGCCGAGGTGGGGGCTTGCAGCAGCCAGTCCAGCCAGGCGTCCATGCCGGTGCCCGTACGGGCCGAGACCAACAGCACCTCGATGCCGGGGTTCACCCGCCGGGCGTAGTCCATGCACTGGGCGACATCAAAGTCCAGGTGCGGCAGCAGGTCCACCTTGTTGAGGATCATCAGCCGCGCCGCAGCGAACATGTCCGGGTACTTGATGGGCTTGTCCTCACCCTCGGTGACCGAGAGGATGGCCACTTTGCCGGCTTCGCCCAGGTCCCACATGGCCGGGCAGACGAGGTTGCCGACGTTCTCGATGAACAGGATGGGGCCGGCGTGGTCGTGGTCGTGGCTGTGCGCGTGGCTGTGCGCGTGGTCGTGGTCGTGGTCGTGACCGTGCGCATGGCCATGCAGGTCCAAGCGGCCAAAGGCCTCGCCCACCATTTGGGCATCCAGGTGGCAGCCCTTGCCGGTGTTGACTTGAATGGCCGGGGCGCCGGTGGCGCGGATGCGGTCAGCGTCGTGGCTGGTCTGCTGGTCACCTTCGATCACGGCCACGGGCAGGCCGGGGGCGCGGGCCTTGAGCGCCTGGATGGTGGCGCACAGCAGCGTGGTCTTGCCCGAGCCGGGGCTGGACACCAGGTTCCAGGCGGTGACGCCGTGCGCGGCGAAATGCGCCCGGTTCTGCGCGGCCAGGCGGTTGTTCTCGCCCAGCACATCGGCCTCCAGCTTGATGGCGCGGGCTTGGCTCATGCCCGGCACCGAGACGCGGGCCGCGCCGGCGCCGTAGTGCAGGTCACCATTGGGCAGCACGGCGGCCACGCTGGCGGGGGGGGCCGGCGCATGGGCGTGGTCATGGGCATGCGGATGGGCATGCGGATGGCCGTGGTCATGTTCGTGGGGGGCGTTCGCCGCGCCGGGGGCGCAACCGCAGACGACACACATGGGGCAGCTCCTGAAATCGAGGCTTGGGGTGTTGGGGGAGGAAAAGGGCTCAGGGCGTGGCGGGCGCCGGGTCATCGTGCACCAGCAGGTCCACCACGCGCAGCTCGGTGCCGCTGGTGGGCTGCAGGCGGGCGCTGCCGCAGCTCGGGCAGTCGTCCAGCCGGCTGCGGATGGGCACGCTGCTGTTGCAGCCCAGGCACCAGGCGGTGCCGGGCGGCTCGTCGATCAGGATGTCGGCGCCGGCCAGCACGGTGCCGGGCGTGAGGGTGGACAGGGCAAAGCGCAGCGCCCGTACCTCCACGCCGGCCAGGGCACCGGCCTCCAGGCGCAGCTGGCTGACCCGGGTGAAGCGCTCGCGGGCGGCGGCGTCCTCCACCAGGCGCAACACGCCGCCGGCCAGACTGAGTTCATGCATGGTCGGGGCTCCGGTTCACGTCGATGTCAAAGGCCACGCAGGGGTCAAAGGCCACGGCCAAACGGCGCGCGCCGTCGGCATCGGCCGCGGGCAGGCGCTGCAGGGCCTGGGCCAGCACGCCCTGGGGGTGAAAGTTCCACTCGGTGGGGGCCAGCACCTGGGCGGCCAGCAGGCGGCCGGGGTCGGTCGGGTCCAGCGCCACATGGTGCACCAGCAGGCCCCGGGCCATCTCGATCCAGGCGATGCCACGGCCGGGGCCCAGGGGCATGGCCCCCAGGTCCAGCCAGTGCGCGCCTTGCGGCGCGGCCAGGCGCAGCACCTCCACCAAGCGCGCCAGCAGGCGGGTGCCGGCATGGTGGGCCGGGGCCCACAGCGGGTCGCCATGGCGCGACCAGGGGCCGGTGTCCGGCACCTCCCCCCGCCAATGCGGCTGCTGGGCGAAGGCGGGAGCACCGGCCGGCGCCGCGTGGCCTTCATGCAGCCGCTGGGCCAGCCAGGGCAGGGCCACCGCCGGTTCACGCAGCGGCGCCAGGGCGCAGGCGGGTGTGGTCAGCGTGACCAGGGCAGGCCATTGACGCCGCAACAGGCGGGCCAGTGCGTGCTCCTGCCGCTGCGCCCAGGCCAGGGCAGCGGCGCCGTCGGGGCGGTCTTCGTGGGCCTTGAGCCAGTCGGCCGGGGGCTGGCCGAGCCACTTCTGCGCCAGCCAGTCGGGCCAGGCGGCCAATCGGTCGGCGGGAGCCCAGTCGTCGCGCCAGAGCGGGCAGGCCCGCAGCAACACGGCGGCGGCAGGGGCGGCGGGTTCACCCGGCAGCAGGGCGGGCCAGTCTTGGGTGATGCGCAGCACCTGCTCCCGCGCGGTGGCCAGCCGGTGACGCTGCCGGGCTTCGTCGGTGGGCACCGGGGCCCGCCCCTGTGCGGCGGCAATGGCCTGCTGCGCGGCCCAGCGGTGGGCATGGCCGCACAGGCTGAAGACGGTGGCCAGCAGGCCAGGCCAGGCGGCTGCCGATTGGCCCCGCGCCAGGCGCGGCACCCAGTCAGGCCGGGTGCTGACCACAGCGCGGGGCCCCGGCCCCGGGCGCAGCGTGACCCGGCCGGCCAACGCCTCCGGCCCAGTGCCGGGCGCCGCCCGCTGGTCGGTGAGGGGCAGGTCGGGCGCGTTCATGCCGACCCCTGCGGTCCCAGGGCGGAGCGGCCCAGCAAAAAGCCGCGCCGTGCTGGCACCGGGGGCAAGGCCGGCGGTGGCAGGGCTGTGGCGGCTGGCGTGGCGGGGGCGGCCGCCCCGGCCATGGGGGCCTGCCGCAGCTGGCGCAGCACCTCCAGCCCGGTGGCAACGGCGGCGCCATGGTCGGCAAAGCCCTGCATGGGCGAGAACAGGGAACAGACCTCCAGGGCGCCCAGCTCACCGGCCATGCCGCTGCCCTCGAAGGCGCCGATGAAGTCAAGTTCGTGGCCGCCGAGGCGGCGCCAAGCCCGCTCACCCGCGGCCAGCCAGCCCGCGGTGACGGCGGCCACCGCGTCCTGCCGCAGCAGGGGCAGGCGCACCAGGTTCATGAACCAGGGGGTGACCAGCACGCCGCAGGCCCAGGGCAGGCGCTCGTTCTCTTGCACCATGGCCGGCTGCAGCTCAAAGCCCAGGGCCTGCACCCGCAGGCCAGGGTGCAGCAGCGGCATGCCGGCCATGCGGGTAGTGGCGATGTGGCGGTAGTGCGCCTCCATCACCTGCAGCCGGTGCACCAGGCGCTGGGCGGGCGCCAGGGCATCGGGGTAAGAGTTCGGGGTCATGGCGGACAGGGGTGAAGAACGCACGGCCTTTGCGCCGCTCAGTCCAAGACCATGAACTGGTCGGCGGCCCCATCGCATTGGGGGCAACGCCAATGCGCGGGCAGCTGGGCAAAGGCGGTGCCCGGGGGAACCTGCCACTGCGGGTCGCCGGTGGCGGGGTCGTACACCCACCAGCAGATCTTGCATTCCAGGCGCGAGGCCGGGTCCAGCCGGCTGCGGTCGCCCAGGTAGCTGCCTTCAAAGCGCGGAGAGGTGGCGTCCATGCGGTGCTCCCGGGCGGTCAGCCCTGCTCCACCCAGGCCAGCACTTCGTGCAGGCGCTCGGCGGAGTCGGCCAGGTCTTCGGGGGCGGCGCAGGCCACCTCGGGGATGCGCACCACCTCCACGGCGTTGAGGATGACCGTGTCCTGGGAGTTGTAGTACACGACCCGCCAGGTGTGGGGCACGCAGGCGTTGGTGATGCGGCAGTTGCCGTAGCCACGCGAGAGGATGAGCACGCGGCCGGTGCCGATCTGAGCGTCCAGGTAGGCGATGTCCTCGGGCGCCAGCGGCAGCAGCGAGAGGTTGACCACCTCCGCCGGCTGGCCGGCCCGCCAGGTTTGGCGGTGGGCAGCCAGCTCGGTCAGCACCGAGCGGGCGTTGAGCACCCCGGGCGGCAGGGGCAGTGGCGCAGGCGCATGGCGGCCGTCCTCCTGGGCGGCGTGCACCAGCACCTCGGGCACCGGGCCGATCTCGATCCAGTCGTGCTGGCGGCCGTCGTCGGCCTGCAGCACCACCCGCCAGACGCCGGCAAACACCGACTCCTGCACCCGGACCTGGGCGCCACCGGCCATGTCGCCGGGCCGGCGCAGCACCTGGGCGCTGACCTCCCCTTCCCCCAGCACCTGGTTGACCAGCTGCAGGTCGGCCGGGGCCAGGCCGCCCAGGTCGATGGCGCTCACCGGCTGGCCGGCCACCGCCTGGTGCAGGTGGGCCAAGGCTTGGCGCAGCACCCCCACCGCGCCGTCGTGGCCGGCCAGGTCTTCGGGCTCGGGCAGCACAGGCGCGCGGTAGGTGGCCATGCCGCTGGGCATTTGCAGCACCTCCAGCCCCTCCTCAGTGGGCTGGCTGCCGGCGCCCAGGGCGACGACGGGGATGGGAAAGGGCTTGGCGGCGAAGTCGGGGTTCATTGGGGGGGTTCCGGGTGCGTGAGGTGCGGGGCGTGGGCGTTGCAGGACGGCGGCGGTGGTCTCAGTGGCAGCCGCTGGCGGCGCCGTGGCCACTCACCAAGGCAATGGGGGGGCGGCTGGCCGGGGTGGCCAGGGCCCGGCCCACCTGCTCCACATAGTCGGTCCAGTCCAGCATGCCGGCCACCGTGGCCACGTACTGGCCATCGCGCAGAAAGACCAGCGAGGGCCAGCGCTGGGCGCCGTAGCGCCGGGCCACCTCGTCCTCGCCTTCCCGGCGCACCACCCCCACGCTGAAGCGGCCGGGAAAGGCCTTCTGCAGCTCGGGCAGCACCACGGCCACGTCCAGGCCCTCGGGAAATCGCACCGGATCACCGCTGAAGAACAGCACCTGGTCGCCGCCCCGGACGGTGAAGGCGGCCAGGGTGTCAGGGGTGATCCAGTCGGCGCCGAACTGATCGGCCAGGCGGCAGACCAGCGCGTGCTCGGTGGGGGCACGCAGCGGTGTGGGCCGGTCTGTGGAGGCGGCGGGCTGGGGCACGGGGGCGATGGCGGTGGTCATGGCGTGGGGTATGAAACGGTGGCGGTGGGACGGTAGGCGTGGAGATGCCGAGGTGACGGGGATGGGGCGGTAGGCCCGGGGGGTTCAAGGCACGGCGGGGCCCCCGGTCAGGGCGGCGAGTTGGGCCGGGTCCATGGCCGAAGGCAGGGCGAAGGCGGCGTCGGCCTGGGCCCCCGCGGCCCAGCCGCCCATGGCCGCGGCCACCAGGTCCAGGGTAGCGTTGACCTCGGCGGCGCGGGCCGGGCTGAGCGCCTCGCGGGCGCCGTCGATGAAGACCAGCAGCCAGTCGCCCACGGCGGGGGGCTCCGGCAGCAAGACGCAGTTCACCCGCTTGCGCTCGCCGCGGCCGGCCACCTGGGCCCAGCCGGCCTCCACGGCCTGCACTTGCATGGGTATGCCAACGCACATGGCTCAGGCCTCCTGTCCCGTCCGCTGGACCAGAAAGCGCTCGTCGCCCAGGCGGCAGGCCTGGTCGGCGCCAGGGCGGCCGCTCTCGTAGGCGGCCAGCGCCAGCGTGGGCACGGTCACGCATTCGGCGCCGGCGGGCGCGGCCTGGCGCGGCCGCGGCCGGGCGCCCCAGTCGGCCAGCCGCTGCACGGCCGCCGCCAGGGCTGGGCCCATGGCGGCCTTCACGCTGGGGCGCAGGCTGCCGCCGTAGTCTTCCAGCTCCTCGGGCTGGCAGCCCACCAGCAGCACCTGCTCGGGGTAGTGGCCGGTCAGCACGGAGAGCATCAGCACCTCCTGAAAGCCGGTCTGGTGCAGGCTCATCTTCTTGGCGCCCAGAAAGCGCGGCACCTCGTCGTTGGCCACCAGCTTGAGGGTGCCGGGGGCCAGGCCGTAGTCAATCGCGTCAAAGATCAGCAGCTGGCGCGCGGCCTGCACCTGCTGCAGCAGGTACAGGCCCTGGGTGCCGCCATCGACCAGGCGCACATGGGGGGCGAAGTCCCAGCCCTGCTGCAGGGCCTCAACACAGCGCACGCCAAAACCCTCGTCGGCCCAGAGCACGTTGCCGATGCCCAGTACCACGATGAGGTCGTCGGGATCGGCCATGTCGGCGGCCGGGCTGTCACCCAGGGGGTTACAGGGTGGAACGGGCAGGCGGGAGGTCATGGGGCGGTAACTCGTCAAGAAAATGGAGGGGAGAGGCCGCAGCGGCGTCAGGCCGCGGTGTGCGGCGCCGCCGCGGCCCGGCGGCGCAGGCGCCGGGCCGCGGCCTGCGAAGGGCCGGACGCGCCTGCCACCACCACCGGCGGCAAGGGCTGCCCGGCACGCACCTGGCCACGCAGGGCGCGCCAGGCTTGCCAGGCGTCCCACTGCACTTGCAGATGCAGCCAGAAGGTGACCGTGGTGCCAAAGGCAATGGCGCAGCGCAGCGCGGTATCGGGCGACATGGCCCGGTGGCCCATCACCAGTTCGTTGACCCGCCGGCGCGAGACGCCGAGAAGGGCCGCAGCGCGGGTCTGGCTGATGCCCAGGGGCTGCAGGAACTGCCGCTCCAGGAAACGCCCCGGGTGCACCGGCAGCCGCAGCGGCACGCCAGCCGGAGGCTCGGGCGGCAAAGCATGGGCAGCGGCAGACGGGACCCGGGTGTCCATGGCGGCGTTCGCCCGGCTTACTTCTTGAAGGTGCGGTAGCCGGAGATCATGGTGCTGACGATGCTCTGGCGGCCCATGATGTCCTCGCGGATGGCGGCGTAGACATGCAGGGTGACGAAGATCACCATGCCCCACATGCCGAAGTGGTGCCAGGTGTGCACGTCCTGGCTCTGGCCCATCAGCGGGATGACCCAGCCAAACAGCCGGTCGGCCCAGGAGCCCGCGCCCAGGCCCTCGCCATACATGGCAAAGCCGGTGAGGATCATGAACACCGAGAACACGAAGAAGCCGCAGAACATGGCCAGGCGCGCCATGGGGTTGTGACCGACATAGCGGCTGGGCTGCGGGATCAGGAAGGCATACCACTTGAGCATGGTGATGACCTCCTGCCAGTACACCTTCTGGAACACCGGCAGGGTAAACAGCTCGCGGGCATGGTGGTTGCCCACGAAGGCCCAGTACAGCCGACCCAGCAGCCCGACGGCCATGACATAGCCCGCGGCGAAGTGGGCAAAGCGGATGTAGCCCATCAGGAAGTGGTCGCTGGCCTCACCGGGCATGGTGGGCAACGGGCTGCCGATGAAGTAGCCGGTGACGCACAGCACGGTGATGGCCAGGGCGTTGATCCAGTGCCAAATGCGCACCGGCGCCTCGTACACGTAGACGGCCTTGATGGTGGCACCGTGCTCAATGGCTCCGGGGTCGGTGCCCCGGGCGTCGTTGAGCTTGTCGATCGATGTGGATGACATGCGGGTCTCCTCCTCGCAGGGGTGGGGCGCCGGCCGGCAGGCCGGCGTTCAGGCTCGGACGTTCAGGCGCGCACCAGCAGCAGCAGGCCGACGGCGGTCAGGGCCCCGGCGGCCGTGCGCCACACCCAGGCCTGGGCCTGGCGCAGGGCGCGACCCAGGCCCAGCCCAGCCACGTGCAAGGCGGTGGTGGTGACGCCAAAGCCCAGGGCGTAGGCGGCGAAGGTGCCGCCCGCCGGCAGCTCGGCGCCGTGCGCCAGGCCGTGGAAGGTGGCGGCCACGGCCACCACCCCCAGGCCGGCGGCCGTCGGCAGGCGGGCCCCGGCCAGCAGCAGCGCGCCCAGGGCGGCCACGCTCAGGGCGATGGCGCCTTCGGTGCCGGGCAGGCCCAGGCCCGCGGCGCCGGCGGCGGCGCCCAGGGTCATGGCCGCCAGAAAGGCCGCCGGCCCCAGCCAGCGGCGGGCGCCCTGCAGCGCGGCGGCGCTCCAGACGCCCACCGCGACCATGGCCAGCAGGTGGTCCAGCCCCAGGGGATGGGCCAAGCCCTCGAACAAGCTGTGGGTGCCGTGCCCGGTGTGGGCCGAGGCCGAGGCGGCGGCGCCCAGCAGGGCCGCCAGGATGAGGATCTTCTTCATCGGGTGTCTCCTTGTGCGGCGGGGCCTCAGCGGACCTTGACGGTGCAGAGTTCGGCGCCTTCGTCACTCATGACGTGGGTCGAGCAGGCCAGGCAGGGGTCGAAGCTGTGCAGCGTGCGCAGGATCTCGACGGGCTGCTCGGGATTGACCATGGGCGTGTTCATCAGGCTGGCCTCGAAGGCGCCGATCTGGCCCTTGTGGTCACGGGGAGAGCCGTTCCAGGTGGTGGGCACCACGCACTGGTAGTTCTCGATCTTGCCGTCCTTGATCTTGATCCAGTGGCCCAGCATGCCGCGCGGCGCAGCCACCGTGCCCACGCCCTTGGCCTCCTTGGGCCAGGTGCTCGGATCCCACTTCTCGACGTTGGCGGTGGCGGTGTCACCGGCCTTGATGTTGGCGACGAGCTGTTTGAAGTCGTCCATCATCATTTCGCCGCAGTACTGGCTCTCCAGCGCCCGGGCCAGGGTGCGGCCGATGGTGGTGGGCAGCAGCTGCTTGAGGCTGTAGCTGGTCTCGGGCAGGCCCAGGGCCTTGGGGATGGCGCTGTTGATCATCTGGGCCGAGAACTCCAGCTGCTCCTTGGGACGCTGGCAGTAGGTGTTGCCCTTCTTGGCATGGGCGTAGGCCAGGATGTAGCGCGACAGCGGGCCCACCTCCACGGCATGGCCACGCCAGCGCGGGGCTTTGATCCAGCTGTACTTGGCCGATTCGTCCAGGCTCTCGATGTGGGTCTTGGTGCCCTTGGTGCCGGCACCGAGCTTGAAGTGGGGCTCGGTCACGCCGTCCCAGGGGTGCAGGCCCTGGGTCTCGTCGGCGTACTGGTACCAGCTGTGGCTGACGAACTCCTGCACCTGCTCGGGGTCACGCGGGTCGATGGGGTGGATCTCATCCCACTTGCCGTTCAGGATCACGCCGCCAGGCAGCTGGTGGGTGGCGTGGTCGTAGGGCACCTTCTCGTAGGTGCCGTAGTCGGCCACGTTGGTGGCCGACAGGCCGCCGCCATGCAGCCAGCCGGCTTGCTTGTAGATCGTGCCGATGGCCAACACGTCCGGGATGTAGACGTTCTGGTTGAACTCGATCATCTCCTTGATGCGGGCCTCAACGAAGTTCAGGCGCTCCATGTTGATGGGCGCGCCGGCGGCACCGTTGCCGTCGATGTTGATCGCGCAGGGCACACCGCCCACCAGGTAGTTGGGGTGCGGGTTCTTGCCGCCGAAGATGGTGTGGACCTTGACCCATTCCTTCTGCAGGTCCAGCGCCTCCAGGTAGTGGGTGACGGCCATCAGGTTGGCCTCGGGCGGCAGCACATAGGCCTTGGAGCCCCAGTAGCCGTTCATGAAGGGGCCGAGCTGGCCGCTCTCGACGAACTTCTTGAGCCGGGTCTGCACGTCGCGGAAGTAGCCGGGCGAGGACAGCGGATGGCTGGGCGAGACCAGCTGCTGCAGCTCGGAGGTCTTCTTCGGGTCGGCCTTCAGGGCGCTGACCACGTCCACCCAGTCCAGCGCGTGCAGGTGGTAGAAGTGCACCGCATGGTCATGCACCTGCAGGGTCTTGGCCATCATCTCGCGGATGAGGTGGGCGTTGAGCGGGATCTTGATGCCCAGCGCGTCCTCCACGGCGCGCACGCTGGTCAGGGCATGGCAGCCGGTGCAGACGCCGCAGATGCGCTCCACAAAGGCCCAGGCGTCGCGCGGGTCGCGGCCCTTCAAAATGACCTCCAGCCCACGCCACATGGTGCCGGTGGAGACCGCGTTGCGGATGACGTTGTTGGCGTCGACGTTCACCTCGCAGCGCATGTGGCCTTCAATGCGGGTGACGGGGTCGACGACGATGCGCTTGCCGCTGTTGTCCAGCTTGAAGCCTTGGGTTTCGATGACGCCCATGATGGGGTTCCTCGTGAATGCGTGTCAGGAAAGGCGGGGACGCCAGGCTTACTTGCCGGTCTCGCTCATGTCGGGCTTGGAGGCCACGCGCTTGATGACCGAGGCCGCGGCATGCGCGGCCACGGCGGCGCCCACCACCCCGGCGGCCGTGCCCCCGATCTGGTCGGCCGTGCCCTCGATGCCGAACTGGTGGATCGTGGTCAGACGGTCGTAGAACGAGCCCTTGTCCCAGAAGCCGTCCTCCGAGCAGCCGATGCAGCCGTGGCCGGCCTTGATCGGGAAGCTGGTGCCCTCGTTCCACATCACGGTGGAGCAGGCGTTGTAGGTGGTCGGGCCCTTGCAGCCCACCTTGTAGAGGCAGTAGCCCTTGCGCGCGGACTCGTCGTCAAAGGCCTCGACGAACTGGCCGGCGTCGAAGTGCGGCCGGCGGTAGCACTTGTCGTGGATGCGCTGGCTGTAGAACATCTTCGGTCGGCCCTGACGGTCCAGCTCGGGGATCTTGTCGAAGGTCAGCATGTAGGTGATCACGCCCGTCATCACCTCGGCAATGGGCGGGCAACCCGGCACCTTGATGATGGGCTTGTCGGTGATGACCTTGTGGATGGGCGTGGCCTGCGTGGGGTTGGGCTTGGCGGCCTGCACGCAGCCCCAGGAGGCGCAGGAGCCCCAGGCGATGATGGCCTTGGCGTCCTTGGCCACGCGCTTGAGCTTCTCGATGAAGGGCTTGCCCGACTGGATGCAGAACATGCCGTCCTCGTTGAGCGGCGGGTTCCCTTCCACGGCCAGGATGTAGTTGCCCTTGTACTTGGCCATGATCTCTTCCAGGATGGCCTCGGCTTGGTGGCCGGCGGCGGCCATCAGGGTGTCGTCGTAGTCCAGCGAGATCATCGACAGCACCACATCCTTGGCCAGCGGGTGCGCGCTGCGGATGAAACTCTCGCTGCAGCAGGTGCATTCCAGGCCGTGCAGCCACAGCACCGGGGTGCGCGGCTTGGTCTCCATGGCGTGCGCGATCTGCGGCACAAAGGCCGGCCCCAGCCCCAGCGAGGTGGCGGTGAGCGAGCAGTACTTCAGCAGGCTGCGGCGGGAAATGCCCTGCCGCCGCATCACCTCGTAAAAGGTTTCCATGTGTTCCATCTCCTCCGGACTCCGTGACGACCCCGCCAGACGCGGCGTGCGTGCTGAGTCTCAAGGCCCGTGCCCGCGGCGGCGGGTCTGGGGTATGTCCGGAGGCGCGCGCCCAAGCACCTGTCAACACTGGACTTTTTACGCGTCTGCCGACGCGCTCCCGACAGGACCGGAGGCCAGCCGGCCAGTACCCTGCCAATCCGGAAAGTCAACCGGCAACCATCTGGCCATTTCAGGCTTGAGCGCGCTCAAGCTTGACGACCCTGAAATTCAAGGGTTAACCCGCAGCCTTTGTCCGTAGACTGGAGCCCTCTGCCGCCCCCCCAACCGCCCACCATGTCCGCCGACCTGCCACCCCTGCCCCATGAGCACCTGGCCCGACCGATCCAGGACATCGACAGCGAGATCGTCCGGCTGGCCAGCGTCTGCGGACTGCACCTGCACGACCCCTACGTCATCACCCGGCTGCTGCATGGCGACAGCGGCGTCTGCACCCAGCACAACCCCCGCGCCTTCGACAAGCTGCGCCAGCTGCTGGAGATGCACTACGTGGTCACCTCACGGGCGGTGCTGAACCTGGGCGCGGACGAAGCCACGGCCATGGCCCAGGCCATCGCCGCCCAACTGCGCCGGCGCTTCGGCCCCGAGCGGGGCGCGGACGTGGCGCAGGCGTTGTATGAAGAGGTGGACGAGCCACCGCCGCCAGCCACGGCGGACCGCCCCGGGGACGGCGATGCAGCCGTGGAGCCCCCGGCCCGCTGAGTCGGCCCCTGCGGTCAGCCCGGCAGCCGGGCTCAGCCCTTGGCGGCCTCACCGGCCCACAGCAGGTCCAGCTGCGGGAAGCCCCACTGGGCCGGGTTCTCCCGGGCCACGATGCGGTCGCTGGCCTGCGACAGGTCCAGCAGCTCCGGCGTCAGCGGCAGCTTCTGCAGGGTGGAGTAGAAGACCCGCACCCACGGGGTGGTGAGCCGACCGGACTGCTGCTCCACCACCACCGCCAGCCGACCCGACTGCAGGCGCACCAGCGACCCCACCGGGTAGATGCCCACGCTCTTGACGAAGGCCTGGAAGATGTAGGGGTCCAGATGGCCCTGCCAGCTGGCCATGCGCGAGAGCGACTCCGCCGGGTCCCAACCCTTCTTGTAGGGGCGGTTGGAGGTGACCGCGTCATACACATCGCACACCGCCCCCATGCGGGCCAGCTGGCTGAGCGCTGTGCCCGGCAGGCGGTAGGGGTAGCCGGTACCGTCCATGCGCTCATGGTGGTGCAGGCACACGTCCAGCGCCTCCGGGCCCACCGCCCGGGCCTGGCTGAGCATCTCGTGACCGCGCACCGGATGGCTGCGCATGACGTGGAACTCCTCGTCGGTGAGCTTGCCCGGCTTGTTGAGGATGTGCAGCGGCATCACCGCCTTGCCCACGTCGTGCACCAGGCCCGCCAGGCCGGCCACGCGCAGCTGGTCCTCGTCCAGGCCCAGCTCACGGCCCAGGGCAATCATCAGCGCGCACACCGCCACCGAATGGAGGTAGGTGTAGTCGTCCAGGGTCTTCAGCCGCAACAGGCTCACCAGCGCCTGGCGGTTGCGCGAGACCGACTCGGCGATCTCATGCACCAGCGGCAAGCACTGCTCGGCGTCGATGGCGCGACCCATGCGCGCCTCGGCAAACATCGCGCTGACCTGCTCCTGGCCCTGGCGCACCAGGGCACGCGCCTGCACCAGCTCCTCCTGCAGGGGCCGGCCGGGCCGCGGGGCCCGGACAGGCTCGGCCGGCGACGGCGCCGGGGAAGGCGGCTGCACCGCGGCGGCAGCCGCCGCCGCCACCGGCAGCGCGGGCGCCGGCGGCGCGGCCACCGGGGCCACATCCTCGCCCAGGCCGGTGTCGATCCACACCCCTTCCAGGCGGCTGCCCTGCAGCTTGGCCAGGTCGGCCGGGTCCTGCAAGACAAAGCGACTCTTCCAAAAAGGATGGTCCAGCCAAGCCCCTTCCAGGCCATGGATGTGCATGCCCAGACGGACCTGGTGGACGGGGATCTTCTTGAGCATGCGCGCAGGGCGGCCGTAAGAAAGGTGGAAGGGGCAGGAGGGCGGCTTCAGGGTCTATCGGCCCGCCGCCCGCGGGCTTGAGCCACCGCCGCACGCCTGCCCGGCCTGTGCCGGGGCATCGCCCAGGCGACGCGGGGCCACAGGCCCGGACCCTATACTCAAACGGCCCCATCCGGCCCGCTGGCCGCCCCTGCCGCTTCCCCGAGCACGCCATGAAATTCCAAGGAACCGAGCAATACGTCGCCACCGACGACCTGATGCTGGCGGTCAACGCCGCCCTCACCCTGCGCCGGCCGCTGCTGGTCAAGGGCGAGCCCGGCACCGGCAAGACCATGCTGGCTGAGGAGGCCTCCAAGGCCCTGGGGCTGCGCTTGCTGGAATGGCATGTCAAGAGCACCACCAAGGCCCACCAGGGCCTGTACGAGTACGACGCGGTCAGCCGCCTGCGCGACAGCCAGCTTGGCGACGAACGGGTCAAGGACATCCACAACTACATCGTCAAGGGCGTGCTGTGGCAGGCCTTCGAGGCCGACGAGCCGGTGGCCCTGCTGATCGACGAGATCGACAAGGCCGACATCGAGTTTCCCAACGACCTGCTGCGCGAACTCGACCGCATGGAGTTCCACTGCTACGAGACGCGCCAGACCATCCGTGCCAAGCACCGGCCGCTGGTGTTCATCACCAGCAACAACGAGAAGGAGCTGCCCGACGCCTTCCTGCGCCGCTGCTTCTTCCACTACATCAAGTTCCCCGACGCCGACACGATGAAGAAGATCGTGGACGTGCACTTTCCGGACCTCAAGCAGGAGCTGCTGGCGGCCGCGCTCAAGAGCTTCTATGAGGTGCGCAACCTGCCGGGCCTCAAGAAGAAACCCAGCACCAGCGAACTGGTCGACTGGCTCAAGCTGCTGGTGGCCGAGGACATCCCGCCCGAGGCCCTGCGCAGCACCGACAGCGCCGTGAGCCTGCCGCCGCTGGTGGGCGCCTTGCTGAAGAACGAACAGGACGTGACCCTGTTCGAGAAGCTGATCTTCATGCAGCGCCACCACCGCTGAAGGCCGGGCGCGGCGGCGGCGCTAAAACTCGTCGGCCCGCGCGCGGCGGCTGCCCTGGGCCAGCCGCTGGCGGTTGGGTGGCCCCTGGGGCGGCGGCGGCGGATCGGGAGCCAGGCTGACCTGGTTGCGGCCGTCGGCCTTGGCCTGATAGAGCGCGGCATCGGCGCGGCGCAACAGCGCGGCCACCCCGTCGTCGCCCGGAGCCAGGCCGGCCACGCCGATGCTCACGGTCAAGCCCAAGCGCATGCCGTCGTCCAGCGCCACCGGATCGGCCTGCAGCTGCTGACGCAGCCGCTCAGCCACCTGCAAGGCCGTCAGGCCATCCACGCCCGGCAGCAGCAGCAGGAACTCCTCACCGCCGTGGCGGCTGGCCCGGTCGGTGGGCCGCAGCTGCCGGTCCAGCAGCCGGGCGGTGTGCACCAGCGCCAGGTCGCCGGCGTGGTGGCCCCAGCGGTCGTTGACCTGCTTGAAATGGTCGAGGTCCAGCATCAGCAACGCAAAGCCCGAGCCCAAGCGCAGGTGGCGCTGCCATTCATCCTGCAGCACGTCGTGCATGGCCCGACGGTTGAGCAGGCCGGTCAGCCCGTCATGGCGGGAGAGGTGCAGCAGCCGACGCGCCAGGCGGGTCAGCTGCATGCCGCCATAGGCCAGGTGGATGCCGTTGCAGGCCAGCAGCATGCCGTAGCCCAGCGGCAGGGCCAGGTCCAGGGAGGCCAGGTCCTGCAGATGGCGATGGGGCGAAGCGGCCACGCCGGCCAGCACCGCCAGCAATACCAGGGCCGCCAGGAGCCCGGGCAGGTGCACCACCCAGGCCACCACCGGGCCGAACTCGTGGCGCATGGGCCCGTGGCTGCGCAGGGCCGCCGCGCCGATGATGCCCCCGATGGCCAGCAGCATCACCCACGCACGGGTGGTGGACTGCTCCGGCGCCGGCCCCAGGTACACCAGCGTGGCCAGCAGCCCCAGTGCCAGGGCACCTTGCCAGCCTCGATGGGGTGGCAGCCCGAAGAACAGCTCCACCGCCCGCCACACCAGCACAAAGGGCAGCAGCAGGAACACATTGGCCCCCACAACCCCGACCCAGGGGGGCAGCAGCGGCCGCATGACCGCCAGACCCAGGCCGGCCGCGGTGCACAAGGAGAAAGCCGCCCAGGCCCGCATGGCCGGTCGGCTGGCAGGCAGCAGGCGTGCCCCCGCGGCCCAGCCCAGGCCGTACAGCGCCTGCTGCAAGGCCACGGCCACGTACAGGTGATAGACCCCGTCGTCGCTCACATCCGCCCCCCACATGCGGCCCGGCGTATCCGTCCGCAAGCCACATCTTGCCACCGGTCGGTGACAGACGGTCCTGCTCCCAGTGGGCGTCCACCGCAACCAGGCGCTGCGGCCGGCGCCGCCCTTGGGCACAATGGACCGATCCCGCCACCGGAACGGCCATGCTCATCGACTTCTTCTACACCCTGCGCACGGCCAAGCTGCCCGTGTCGGTCAAGGAGTTCCTGACCTTGCTGGAGGCCTTGCGCGCCGGGGTGATCGGCCCCTCGGTGGACGAGTTCTACCACCTGGCCCGCATGACCCTGGTGAAGGACGAGGCCCACTTCGACAAGTTCGACCGCGCGTTCGGCGCCTACTTCAAGGGCGTGGAGATGCTCACCGACTTCGGCCGCGAGATCCCGCTGGACTGGCTGCGCAAGGTGCTGGAGCGCGAGCTCAGTCCCGAGGAGAAGGCGGCCATCGAGAAGATGGGCTGGGACGAGCTGATGGAGACGCTCAAGAAACGGCTGGAAGAGCAGAAGGAGCGCCACGAGGGCGGCAGCAAGTGGATCGGCACTGGCGGCACCAGCCCCTTCGGCCACGGCGGCACCAACCCGCAGGGCATCCGCATTGGGGGGCCCGGGCGCCACAAGAGCGCCGTGAAGGTATGGGAACAGCGCGCCTACCGCGACTACGACGACAGCCTGGAACTGGGCACCCGCAACATCAAGGTGGCCCTGCGCCGGCTGCGGCGCTTCGCGCGTGAGGGCTCCGACCTGGAACTGGACCTGGGCGACACCATCCACTGCACCGCCGCCAACGCCGGCCTGCTGGACATCAAGATGGTGCCCGAGCGCCACAACAAGGTGAAGGTGCTGCTGCTGATGGACGTGGGCGGCACCATGGACGAGCACATCCACCGGGTGGAGGAGCTGTTCTCGGCCGCCAAGGGCGAGTTCAAGCACCTGGAGTTCTATTACTTCCACAACTGTGTTTATGACTTCATGTGGAAGAACAACCGCCGCCGCTACGCCGAGAAGTCCCCCACCTGGGACATCATCCGCAAGTACAACAAGGACTGGCGCCTGATCTTCGTGGGCGATGCCACCATGAGCCCCTACGAGATCCTGCAGCCCGGCGGCAGCGTCGAATACAACAACGAGGAACCCGGTGCCGAGTGGCTGCAGCGCCTGACGCACGCCTTCCCCAAGTTCGCCTGGGTCAACCCCGAGCCCCAGGGGGTGTGGGAGTACCACCAGAGCATCGCCATCGTGCAGAAGATCATGCAGCAGCGCATGTTCCCGCTGACGCTGCAGGGCCTGGAAGGGGCCATGAGGCTGCTGAGCAAATGAGTGCACCGGCAAGCTGCGCCGCCCGACCGTGGCGACGCCTGCTCGCCCTGGCGCGGGCAGCCCTGCTGGCGGCGGGCGGGATGGTGGCGATGCAAGGCTGCGCCCTGCTCGACGGCCCCCCCCAACCGGCTGCCCCCGCCGACGGCGACGCCCTCCCCTCCCCCGCCGCCGGCGCTTCCGCCCCGGCCAGTACCCTGCCCCGGGACGCCGAAGGACGGCTGCCGCGGTTGGAGATCCGTGCCCCGTCCGACCTGCGGGCGCTGCTGGAGCAGCACCTGGACCTGGCCCGCGCCATGCGCCTGCCCGACGCGGCCAGCGTGGACCCGGCCGAATGGACCCGCCTGATCGAGGCCGCCCCGGCCCAGGCCCGCGAACTGGCGCGGGTGCTGGGCCGCTTCAGCGCCCAGGTCAGCGTGGAGGTGGGCCCGGACATGGAAGAGCCCGCCGCGCCCACACCGGCCGCCACGGCACCGGGCCCGTCCACCGCCACCGCCAGCCAGGCGGTGCCGGACACGCGCCAGGCCATCGCCGTGACCCGGGTGGTGCTCAAGGTGCAGGCCGGTCCGAAGGCCCGGGTGCGCCGCCTGGCCCTGGACGTGCAAGGCGAGTTGGGCAGCGCCGCCGATCAGGGTGACGAGCAGGCCCGCGAGGTGCGCGACCGCCTGCGCAGCAGCTGGGGCCTGCCCGAGGGCAGCGACTTCACCAACGCCGCCTGGGGCGACGCCAAGACCGCGGTCATCGCCCAGCTGCGGGCGGCCGGCTACCTCAGCGCCACCTGGAGCGGCACCAGCGCCCAGGTCGAGACCGACGGCCGCTCGGTACGGCTGTTCCTGGTGCTCGACAGCGGCCCGCTTTACCGGGCGGGCGACATCGAAGTCACCGGGCTGGTCCACCACGACCTGGCCCAGGTGCGGGGGCTCGCGGGCTTCACCACGGGACAGGCCCTGACCGAGGCCCGGCTCATCGCCTACCAGGAGCGCCTGCAGAAGACCGGCCTGTTCGACCAGGTCAGCGTGGCCGTGGTGCCGGCCCAGGCGTCGGCGGCGGCCGCGCCGGTGCAAGTGCGGCTCCAGGAGTCCACCCTGCAGAGCGCCACCTTCTCGGTGGGCTACACCAGCAATGTGGGCCCCAAAGCCACGGTGGAGCACCGCTACCGCCGCGTGCTGGGCTGGCCGCTGACCTCACGGGTCAAGCTGGGCTGGGCCGCCTCGGAGCAGACCATCGACGGCGAACTCTCCACCTACCTGGACACCCGCTTTGAGCGCCGCCTGCTGGGCCTGGTCGTCAAGCGCGAGACCGACGACGCGGAGATCGTGTTGTCCCAGCGCTGGCGCCTGGGCCTGGCGCACGACACCACCGCCGACGAATGGCTGAACTTCATCGAGGCCGAACGCGCCCGCGAATGCGACGCCAACGCCAGCGGCGTCGGCTTCCACTGCGAAGACCTCAACGCCCTGTCCCTGAACCGCCACCGCATCTGGCGCCGGGTCGACAGTGTGCTGCTGCCCACAGACGGCTACAGCGCCCAGCTGCAGCTCGGCGCCGGCGCCACCGATGGCAACGACTCCAACCCGGGCCCCTTCGGCCGGCTCTACGGCCGGGTCATCGGCTACTGGCCCACCGGCCGCAACTGGTACCTGCAAGGCAAGCTGGAGGCCGGCCAGGTGCTGCGCCGCACCGGCCTGCAGGTGCCCGACTCCCAGCTCTTCCGCGCCGGTGGGGACGACTCGGTACGGGGCTACGCCTACCGCTCCCTGGCGCCGCTCAGCGACAGCGGCACCGTGCGCGGGGGCACCGTGCTGTGGACCGGCAGCCTGGAGATTGCCCGCCCCTTCACCCGTGAAACCCCCGCCTTCTGGTGGGCGGCCTTCGTCGACGCCGGGCGCGCCGCCGACCACTGGACCGACGCCGATCCGGCCTGGGGCTACGGCCTGGGCGTGCGCTGGCGCAGCCCGGTGGGCCCGCTCAAGCTGGACTGGGCCTGGGGTCAGGAACTGGGCCACGCCCGGTTGCACCTGAACATCGGCATCGCTTTCTGACGCGCCATGCCGGCTCCTTCTCCCGTCCCTGACGACACCGCCCCCTTGGGGCCCGCCCCTGCGCCCGACGGGCCGGCCACCTCACCCACGGCGCCGCCCGTGCCCGGGTCGGCCGGGCCCACCGGGGCACCGCCGCCGTCGCCCCCCACCCGCGCCCGGCGCGTGTGGCAGGCCCTGGTGCAGACCCTGGGCGGGGCCATCACCCGCCTGGCCCTGCTGCTGGCCCTGCCCGTGGTGGTCCTGGCCGCGCTCCTGGGCACGGCCACCGGCAGCCGCTGGCTGTTGTCCAGCGTGCCGGGGCTGCAGGTGGAAGGCCTGGCCCAGCCCCTGCTGGGCAGCCGCCAATGGACCGTCGAGCGGCTGCGATGGCAAGGCCAGGCCGGCGAGCTGCAGGTGCAGGCGCTGGAGGTGCGCCTGCAGGCCCTGGACTGGACCGCCTGGGGCCTGCCCGCCCTGCAGCTGGACCTGCTGGCCGCCCGGCAAGTCACCTGGCGCAGCGCACCCGCAGACCACACCACGCCCTCCGCCCCCCCAACGGACCTGCGCCTGCCGGCCGCCCTGCGCATCGAGCAGATCGCCGTGGAACGCCTGGAGGTGGACCAGGCCCCCGCCCTCACCGGCCTGCAGGCGGAGCTTGACCTCGGCCATGGGCAGCCCGACCACCACCGCCTGCAGCTGCGCCAGCTGGACCTGCCACAGGCCCGCCTGCAAGGTGAACTGACGCTGGGCGCCTTGGCACCCCTGCCCGTTTCCCTGCAGCTGGAGGCACGCGGCCGTTCCCCGGCTGCCGGCCATGCATTGGCCTGGAACGCCCAGGCCCGGCTGGACGGTCCGCTGGCGCGTCCGACCCTGCGGGCCAGCCTGCAGGGCCGCTGGCAGGGCCTGTTCCAGCGCGCGCAAGCCGAAGCGGTGCTGCAGCCCTTGCGCCCGTGGCCGGTGGAGCGCCTGTGGGTGGAAACGCGCGAGCTGGACCTGAACACCCTGGCCACACCGTGGCCGGCCACGCGGCTGGACGCCCGGTTGGAGCTGCAGGCTCAGGGCCCGGACCAGCCGGTGCAAGCGCGCCTGCGCCTGGACAACCGCCGCCCCGGACGCCTGGACGCCGGCCAGCTGCCGCTGCGCCGCCTGGACCTGGCGCTGGACAGCCGCCTGAGCACGCCGGCGGGCGGCGGCGCCCCCCAGCTGGAGGCCCTGCAGCTGCGCCAGCTGGACCTGGACTGGGACGACGGCCAGGGTCGCGGCGGACGCCTGCGGGGCAGCGGCGCCTACGGTGCCGAGGGCGGCCAGGGCAGCGCCAGCCTCCGGCTGGCCCTGGAGCGCTGGCGGGTGCAGACCGTCGGCCCCACCCTCTCGGACATGCGGCTGGACGGCCCGCTGCAGCTCAGCCTGCACGGCCTGCCCACGCCGGCCAGCTGGCTGGCCCCGCCGCCCACCACCCTAGAGGCCCAACCCGGCCCCCTCCCGCCCTCCCCAGGCCGCCCCGCGGCCGGCAACGCCCGACGCTGGGAAGCCCGCCTGCAGGCCGCGTTGACCGGCGCCCTGACCCCGGAGCCCGCCAGCGCCCCGGCCGGCCAAGACCCCCCCACCGCGGCGGCCCTGCCCCTGCAAGTCAGCGCCCAGGCCCTGCTGGGGCCGCGGTCGCTGCAGTTGCGCCAACTCCATCTGCAGGCGGGCGAGGCCAGCGCCCACCTCAGCGGCCAGGTGCAGCGCGAGGCGGGGCAGCGCTGGCGCTGGGACCTCCAGGCCCGCACGACCGCCTTCGACCCCCGCCTGTGGCTGCCCGCGGGACTGGCCGCCTCGCTGGGCCGCGGCGAACAGCGCTGGAACCTGGAAGCCCGCAGCCAAGCCGGCGTGGACCTGTCGCGCCTGCTGGACAGCCACCAACCCTGGCAGCAGCGCCTGCAGCAGGGCCTGCAAGGCAGCGCCCATGTGGCGCTGGGCCGCAGCCAATGGCAGGGCGTGCAATGGCAGGGTGAGCTGGACTGGCAACGCGCCGCGCTGGGCACGCAGGCCCGGCTGCAGCTGCAGGTGGGCCGCAACCAGCTGGACCTCGGGGGTCAGCTGCCCACCGACCCTGAACAGCCCGACCTGCCCCCGCGCTGGACCTTGCAGGCCGACCTGCCGCAACCGGACCAGCTCGACGCCTTGGCCCAGGTCCTGCTGCCAGCCAGCGTGCGGGAGCGCTACTGGCCACGCCAGGGCGCCCTGCTGGCCGAGGCCCAGGCCCAGGGCCTGCCCGGTGAGCTGCAATGGAGCGCACGGCTGCAGGCCCCGGAATGGCAGGCCCGCGACCTGCAGCTCCAGGCGTTGCGGCTGCACAGCGAAGGCCGCTGGCAGGGCGAGCACCTCCAGACCGTGGGGGCCCTGAGTGCCGACCGTCTGGCCTCGCCAGGTTGGCCCGCCGCCCTGCAGGCCCTGAGCCTGCAGTGGCAGGGCAGCCCCCAGCAGCACCAGATCAGCCTGGCGATGCAGGCCGACCAGGCGCCGCCAGAGCCATGGCGGCGCCTGCTGGGCAGTCCCCTGGCCCGCCAAAGCCGCCTGCGCCTGGAGCTGGCGGGCCGCTGGCAGGCCGAGCCCACCCGCAGCGAGGCCCCAGCAGCCCTGGCGGCCGCCACCGTCCCGCCATCCACCGCCCCCCTGGCCCCGGGGGAGGCTGTCACGCCCGTGGGCGACACGGCCGGCAGCCGCTGGCAGGCGGAATTCAAACGCTTGCAGCTGGACAGCCCGGACGCCCCCGGCCCCGTCTGGCTGGACGCCCAGGGCCTGCAGCTGAACCTGGCGCTGGACCGAGAAGGCCGGCCCCTGGGCCTGGCCCTGGCGCCCGGCGGCCTGGCGCTGGCCGGCGCCAGCTTGCGCTGGAGCGAGCTGCAGTGGCAGCCCCGGCCAGGACCCGGACTGGATCTGGTGCGAGCCGACGTGCAGCTCGACCCCTTGGCCGCCGCGCCCTGGCTGCAGCGCCTGATGCCCGAAATGGGTTGGCAGGGCGACCTGCTGCTGGGTGGCCAGGCCCGGGTGCGGCTGCAGCCCGGCAGTGCCCCGCGGCTGGCGCTGAGCCTGGAGCGCCTGTCTGGCGACCTGAGCCTGGCCGAAGACCTGCGCGCCGCCGGTCAGGGGGCGCAGGCGCTCGGGCTCAACGCCCTGCGACTGGGCCTGGATGCCGACAGCGGCCAGTGGCGCAGCTCGCTGGGTCTGGCCGGCCAGGCCCTGGGCGAGCTGGCCCTGGCTGTGCAGGCCCAGCCTGGCGACCCCGGCGCCTGGCCGGCGGCCGACACCCCGGTCTCCGGCGTCATGCAGGGGCGGGTGGCCAGCCTGGGCGTCTGGTCGGCCTGGGTGCCTGCCGGGTGGCGCCTGGGCGGTGAGGTCAATGCCCAGGCCCAGCTGGCCGGCACCCTCGGGCAGCCCCAGCTGACCGGCACCGTGCAGGGCGAAGGCCTGTCCTTCCGACACATGCTGCAAGGCCTCCACTTCCAGCGCGGCCGGGTGGACCTGACGCTGGAGGGCACCGAGATCGCCTTGCGCGCGTTGCATTTCGAGTCCGGACAGGGCGAGGTCAACGGTCAGGGACGCGCCTGGCTGGACGGCACGCCGCGCGCCGCCTTGACGGTGCAAGCGCGGGCCTTCCAGCTGCAAGGCCGGGTGGACCGCCGCCTGGTCACCAGCGGGGAGATCCAGCTGGCGTTGCGGCCCGATGCCTTGCAGGCCCGCGGCGACTTGCGTCTGGATTCAGGCTATGTGGACGTGAGCCACGGCAATGCCCCCGAGCTCGATGACGACGTGGAGCTCCTGGGCGCGGACAGTGACGCCACCACCGCGCCGGCCAATGCCCGCGCCCCCCGACGCACCAACTTGCAGCAGGACGTCGCGCTCACCCTGGACCTGGGCGAAAACTTCGTGGTGCGCGGCCGCGGCCTGGACAGCGAGCTGCGCGGCACGCTGCGCCTGACCACCCCCGAGAACCGCCTGCGCCTGCAAGGCGAGGTCAACACCCAGGGCGGTACCTACGCCGCCTACGGTCAGAAGCTGCGGGTGGACCGCGGCCAGGTGCTGTTCTACGGCCCGCTCGAAGACCCGCGGCTGGACATCTTCGCCGTGCGCTCCGACCTCGACAGCCTCAAGGTGGGCGTGGCCATCACCGGCACGGCGCTCAATCCCCATGTGCGCCTGGCCAGTGAGCCCGACATGACCGACCCCGAGAAGTTGAGCTGGCTGCTGCTGGGGCGCGCCACCGACGGCCTGGGACAGGCCGACGTGGAGCTGCTGCAGAAGGCGGCGCTGGCCCTGCTGGCCGGCGAAGGCGAAGGGGTGGTGGAAGGCCTGATCAAGAACTTCGGCCTGTCGGACTTCGCCGTGCGCCAGGAGACCGACGGCGACGTGCGGGCTACCGTGGTCAGTGTGGGCAAGCAACTGACGCGCCGTTGGTACGTGGGCTACGAGCGCAGCGTCAACGCCACCGCCGGCACCTGGCAGCTCATCTACCGCGCCGCGCAGCGCTACACCGTCCGGGCGCAGTCTGGCACCGAGGAGCGGTCGCTGGACCTGGTCTGGACCTGGCGCTGGGACTGAGCCCGCCACCCGCAGCGGACGCCCCACGCGCTCATGCCAAAATGCAGGGTTCGCGCCGGCGGCGGCCATCCGCCGTTCATCGCCGGCCCGAAGTGCCGCCATAGTTCAATGGATAGAACGGGGACCTCCTAAGTCTCAGATGCAGGTTCGATTCCTGCTGGGGGCGCCACACCCAACTGCGGTGTGCGTGCACGCGTGGCTGCAGGCACCGGTCACCGCCGGGCCCGACCGGCTCAGAAGGCTGTCAGTCACCGGCGGAAGAATCCACCGTCATTCACCCCAAGGGTCGGATCGGTCACGCTGGTGCTGTGGAGGGATCACGGAATCAGGACTGCGCCGCTGGCCCTGCCTTGTCCTTTGGCGGCTTTGGCCGATAAGGGACACATAGAGCTTCCCGGACCGCCCACCTCCGATGATCATGCGACTGCTTCCCTTGCGCCCGGCCACGTCCGGCGCGCCGGAACGGCCCAGCCGGGCGCTGCGCGCCTCCGTGCTCACCCGCAGCCTGGAAAACGGCCGCCAGGCCCACCGCCTGTGGCACGAGGCCCTGGTCAACCAACTGCTGGGACGCGCCAGCCCCGAGGCCATGCGCGCCGAGGAGGCCTGCTTTGACGACCGCTGCCCCTGTGGCGACTGGGTTCACGGCGAAGGCCTGCGCCGCTTCGGCCGCCTACCGGGCTTCAAGGAGCTGGTGCGCCAGCACCAGATGGTGCACCTGCAGGCCTCCAACGTGCTGAGCTTCCAGCACAGCGGGGCCAGCGCCCGCGCCCGGGCACTGTTCAAGACCGGCTATGCCGACGCCAGCCGCCGGTTGATGGCCGCCCTGGACCACCTGGAGCAGCAGTGCCTGACCCGGCTGCACGGCCCGCTGCGCGAGGACCACGAGGCATGAGGCCGCGGCCGCCGCCGAATCTCCCGGCCTGTCACACCCGCGTCGCCGACAGGGACGACGGCCCCGGCGCCTATACTGATTCTCCGTGCTGCGAGGCGGTGTGAACGGCACCGCGCGGCACCCCCGAAACCGTGAATGAGTGGATGTCCAAGATGGGTGCGAAGCTGAAGATGATGGGCCTGCTGAGCCTGGGGGCCGTCGCCGGAGCCCTGGTGACCATCCAGCTTCAGGCGGTGGCCCGCAGCAACTATGGTCCGATGCCGCTGGAGGAGGTGCAGCAGCTCTCCGCCGTGTTCGACATCGTGCGCAGCGAGTATGTGGAACCGGTCGACGAGCGCAAGCTGCTGCGTGACGCCATCGCCGGCATGGTCTCCGGGCTGGACCCGCACTCGGTGTACCTCGACAAGAAGTCCTTCAAGGACTTCCGTGAAGGCACCAGCGGCAAGTTCGTCGGCGTGGGCATCGAGATCGGCCAGGAAGACGGGCTGGTCAAGGTCGTCACCCCCATCGAAGGCTCGCCCGCCGACCGCGCCGGCCTCAAGAGCGGCGACCTCATCACCCGCATCGACGAGACGCCGGTGCGGGGCCTGAGCATGGACCAGGCGGTCAAGCGCATGCGTGGCGAGCCCGAAACCCGGGTGGTGCTGACCATCTTCCGCAAGAGCGAGAGCCGCAGCTTCACTGTGACGATCGTGCGCGAGGAAATCCGCGTGCAGAGCGTGCGCGCCAAGGTGCTGGAGCCGGGCTATGGCTGGCTGCGGGTGTCGCAGTTCCAGGAACGCACAGTGGAGGACTTCGCCCGCAAACTCGACGAACTGCTCCGCAGCGAACCCAAGCTCAAGGGCCTGGTGCTGGACCTGCGCAACGACCCCGGCGGCTACCTCGACGGTGCCCTGGCCATCTCCGCCGCCTTCCTGCCCGCCAACGCGGTGGTGGTCTCCACCAACGGGCAGGTGGCAGACGCCAAGGCCACCTTCCGAGCGTCGCCCGAGTTCTACCTGCGCCGCGGCGGCGTCGACCCC
Source organism: Ideonella livida (assembly GCF_010499455.1). Lineage (GTDB taxonomy): Bacteria > Pseudomonadota > Gammaproteobacteria > Burkholderiales > Burkholderiaceae_C > Ideonella > Ideonella livida. The sequence continues at coordinate 270,439 of NZ_JAAGOH010000001.1, forward strand.
ATCCGCCGCCTGCCGGCGGACGTCAAGAACATCCCGCTGGTGGTCCTGGTCAACGAAGGCTCGGCCTCGGCCAGCGAGATCGTCGCGGGTGCGCTGCAGGACCACAAGCGCGCCACCGTCATGGGCGCCCAGACCTTTGGCAAGGGCTCGGTGCAGACCGTCAGGGAGCTGGGCAAGGACACCGCACTCAAGATCACCACTGCGCGCTACTACACCCCCAGCGGCCGCAGCATCCAGGCCAAGGGCATCGTGCCCGACATCTGGCTGGACGAGACCGCCGAGGGTAATGTCTACGCCGCACTGCGCACCCGCGAGGCCGACCTGGGCGGCCACCTGGCCAATGGCGAGGAGCGTGATGAGGCCCGCGAGCGTGCCCGTGAGGAAGCCCGCCGCAAGTTGGAGGAACAGTACCAGCGCACCCGCGAGGCACCCAAGCCCCTGCCGGAGCTGGGCAGCGCCGAGGACTTCCCGCTGCAGCAGGCGCTCAACCACCTCAAGGGCAAACCGGTGCAGGCCAGCAAGACGGCCGGCGAGCGCAAGGCCGAGCCGACCCAGAACGACTGACCCCACGGAGCCGGCATGAACGACGACCAGCTGCTTCGCTACTCACGCCACATCCTGCTCGACGAGATCGGCATTGAAGGGCAGGAGCGGCTGCTGGCCAGCCAGGTGCTGGTCATCGGTGCCGGCGGCCTGGGCTCCCCCGTGGCCCTGTACCTGGCCAGCGCGGGCGTGGGCCGCATCGTGCTGGCCGACCATGACACGGTGGATGCCACCAACTTGCAGCGGCAGATCGCCCACACCTATGACCGGGTGGGCCAGCCCAAGGTGGAATCGGCACGCGCGGCCATGCAGGCCATCTGCCCGCAGGTCGAGGTGCTGGCGCTGCAGACCCGGGCGGACGAGGGTTTCCTGCAGACCTGGGTCCCACAGGTCGACCTGGTGATCGACTGCAGCGACAACTTCCGCACCCGCCATGCCGTCAATGCCGCCTGCGTGGCGCACCGCAAACCGCTGGTCTCGGGTGCGGCCATCGGCTTTGACGGCCAGATCTCGGTGTACGACAGCCGCAGTGGCGAGCATCCCTGCTACGCCTGCCTGTTCCCACCCGACACCACGTTCGAGGAGGTGCGCTGCGCCACCATGGGCGTGTTTTCGCCGCTGGTGGGCATCATCGGCACGATGCAGGCCGCCGAGGCGCTCAAGCTGCTGGCCGGTGTGGGCACTTCGCTGGCCGGCCGCCTGCTCATGCTCGATGGCCGCAACCTGGGTTGGGATGAGGTCCGCCTGGGCCGTCAGCCCCACTGCCCGGTCTGCGGCCACCCGGCCTGAGCAGGCCCGTCGCCCACGCGCGCCGGCCCTGGATGTCCGTCACCTCCAACCCGCCATGACGACCGACCGTTCCCCGCTCACCGCCCCCAATTTCCCCACCGCGCAGGAGGAAGCCGCCCGGGCCCGGCCGGTGCCCAACTACGACGGTCCGCAAAGCGCCTACCGTCTGGCCTTCACCGACACCGATTTCCTGCTGCGTCAGGAACTGCGGCCGGTGCGCATGCAGCTGGAGCTGCTCAAGCCGGAGCTGGTGCAGCAGGCCCAGGGCATCCACTCGACCATCGTCATCTTCGGCAGTGCGCGCATTCCGGCGCCGGACGACGCCGCGGCGCGCCTGGCCCAGGCCCAGGCCGATGGCGACGCGGCGGCGATCGCCCGGGCCCGCACCGCACAGGGCATGAGCCGCTTCTATGCCGAGGCCCAGCGCTTCGCTCGGCTCGTCACCGAGCGCTCGCGCAAACTGACCACCCCCATCGTGGTCAGCACCGGCGGCGGCCCTGGCATCATGGAGGCCGGCAACCGCGGTGCCTATGAAGCCGGGGGCAAGAGCGTGGGGTTGAACATCGTCCTGCCGCATGAGCAGGCGCCCAACCCCTACATCACCCCGGAGCTGTGCTTCCAGTTCCACTACTTCGCCCTGCGCAAGATGCACTTCCTCATGCGCTCGGTGGCGCTGGTGTGCTTCCCCGGGGGCTTCGGCACGCTAGACGAGCTGTTCGAGACGCTGACCCTGATGCAGACGGGCAAGTGCCGCAAGCGCCCGGTCCTGCTGTTCGGGCGCGAGTTCTGGACCCGCCTGCTCGACTTCGACTGGCTGGTGGAGACCGGCATGATCAGCGCGGGCGACCTGGGCCTGTTCCGCTTTGTCGAGACGGCCGAGGAGGCCTGGCAGGTACTGGCGCAGGACTACGGCCTGGACCCGGGCCCGGACGAATCGGGCCACTTCGCCGACGACGTCTGAGCCCTGGATGGGTGGCGGCACGGAACGAGCCGCCCTTCCCGGGCCCGTCCATGCTTCACTGCGGCTGCGGGTCCAGGGCCATGGCCAGCAAGGGCTCGGTCACCCCCACCGTGCCCAGCACCGTGGCCCGGCCGGTGTTCACATCCAGTCGCACCCAGCGGGGCGCGCCCCCCTCCAGCGGGTTGAGTGCCGCGTAGGCCTGGTCGGTCAGGATGTCGATGTCCATCTGGGCCGAGGCGAAGGGCCCGGCCAGCAGCGGCCCCACGGTGCGCAGCTGCCCGGTGTTGGGCGAGACCACCGGCGTGGCGCCTTCCCGGCTGCCCTGGATCATGAGCAGGCCGCGGTAGGCCTCGATCACGTAGTTGGTGGTGATCTTGGGATTGGCCTTGTTGTAGCTGTAGGCCGCCGCCACCAGGGACACCGGCCGGCCGTGCAGCGGATCCCCCGCCACAGCCTGCAGCGGCCCGTCGGGCTGCCAGCCGGGCAACTCGGCATTGCCATCCACCGCCTCGCCGGTGTCCGGATGCAAGCGCAGGTTCATGCCGGCATCGCTCACCACCCGCAGCCGGTCGGCCACCGGGTTGAAATCGAAGCCCACATGCCGGCCGGTCAGCGGCGCGCCCACCGGCCGCCCCAAGGGGGTCAGCACAGCCGTGTCCGGGTCCAGGGTGTAGAGCTGGCCGGAGCTGCCCAGCAGGTAGAACGTCTCGTTCTTGACCCGGTGGTCCAGGCCCAGCACGGTCTCGCCGGGCTGCAAGCCCTGCAGGGGTCGGCGCCAGAGCAGGTGCTGGGGCTGGGCGGCGTGGAAGGCCACCAGCTGATGCGAGGCGGTGACGGCCAGCGCCACCTCCCGTGCAGGCCCCACCCCACCAGGGGCGGTGGCAGCGCAGCCGGCCAGGGCGAGCACGCAGGCGGCCAGGGCCAGGGAGCGGAGGGCGGAAACTCGGGTCAAGGTGGGCATTGGGCAATCTCCGGAACAGTCAGGGGTCCGCCGGGCCGGCGCAGCGCCAGCCGATGAGACGGATGATCGGGGCAAATCCCGCCCCGGTGCCATCCCGGGGTCTTGGCCCATTGGACACAATCCACCCCATGCACAACACCCTCGTCTCCCTGATCGGCGCTCCGACGGACATCGGCGCCGGCGCACGTGGCGCCAGCATGGGGCCGGAAGCCCTGCGTGTGGCCCAGCTCGGTCCCATCCTCGAAACCCATGGCGTGCACGTCCTGGACCGGGGCAACCTCTCCGGTCCGGCCAACCCGTGGCTGCCCCCGGTGGACGGCTACCGGCACCTGGCCGAAGTGGCCGAGTGGAACCGCAAGGTCCACGAGGCGGTGTATGCCGAATTGCGCGTCGGCCGCCTGCCCATTCTGCTGGGCGGAGACCACTGCCTGGGCCTGGGCTCGATCAGCGCCGTCGCCCGCCACTGCCGCGACGCCGGCAAGAAGCTGCGGGTGCTCTGGCTGGACGCGCACGCCGACTTCAACACCAGCGCACTGACCCCCAGCGGCAACATCCACGGCATGCCGGTGGCCTGCCTGTGCGGGCATGGCCCGCAGGAGCTGACTGGCATTGGCGGCCAGGTGCCAGCCATCAGCCCGAAGTGGGTGCGTCAGATCGGCATCCGCAGTGTGGACCCGGGCGAGAAGCGCTTTGTGCATGAGCAGGGGCTGGAGGTGTTCGACATGCGCTTCATCGACGAGATGGGCATGCGCCACACCATGGAACTGGCCCTGGCCACGCTGGACGCCAACACCCACCTGCATGTGAGCTTTGACGTGGACTTCCTGGACCCGGACATCGCCCCGGGCGTGGGCACCACCGTGCCGGGGGGGCCCACCTATCGGGAAGCCCAACTTTGCATGGAGATGATCGCCGACACCGGCCGGCTGGGCAGCCTGGACGTGATGGAACTCAATCCGGCGCTGGATGTGCGCAACAAGACGGCGGCCCTGGCGGTGGACCTGATCGAGAGCCTGTTCGGCAAGAGCACCCTGATGCGGGCCTGAGCCGGCCTCAGCGCGGGCAGCTGCCGTGCTGACGGCGGAAGTCGCGCGGGCGCTGCGGGGAGGCCCCCGCATGCAAGCCACGGCGGGCCCGGCGGGCTTCCGCCTCCGCCTGCTGGTAAGGACCCGGCCGCCGGCCCCAACCGGCGTCCCAGGCCCAGCCGGCGCCCACCAGGGCCGCGCCCAGGTCCTCCCGCCCGGGAGCGAGCCTCACCACGGCCACCACCCGCCCCCAGTCGTCCCGCGCCCGAGAGCGCACCTGGACCTTGCGGCCCTGCGCATGGGTCTGCAACCAGCGCGTGGCCTCCGGCCCCCCGGCCTGGCAGCGTTCGGGGGCGTCCACCCCGTGCAGCCGGATCTTGACCGGCGCACCGTCGCGGGCCGGGCGCACCCACAAGGTGTCACCGTCGGTCACATGGGTCACCGTGCCGGTCCAGACCTCTGCCGGCCGGGCCGACGCCACGGCGGGTGCCGTCAGCAGCCCTGCGGCCAATGCCAGCACGCCGGCCCCGACGCCGGCTGCCATCCTGGTGGCCTCCCCTGGCAGCACGCCCCTCATCCACCCCAGGCCGAGGCGGCCAGCCCCCAGAGCCAGTAGGCCAGCGCGGCCAGCAGCAAGAGCCAGGTGAGGATCACCAGCCAGACGCCGCGGAAAAAGTGCGGCAGGCGGCCGATGTGGGCCTGCGCCTGGGCCAGGCATTCCTGCCACAAGGGGCGGGGTGTCAGGCGCACCACCAGCAAGATGCCCAAGGGGATGATCAGCAAGTCGTCGAGTTGGCCCAGCAGCGGGATGAAGTCGGGCACCAGGTCCAGGGGGCTCAAGGCGTAGGCCAGCACCAGGAAGGCCAGCCAGCGCACCCCGCGCGGCGTGTGGCCATGGTGCGCCAGTTTCCACAATGCCATCACCTTCAGCGCCAGTCCGGGCGCACTCACGCGCTGCCACCAACGCCACCATCGCGGGGTCATGCCCATGCCTTGCCTGTCTCGGGAATCTTGGCCATCCACCATTTGACCCGAAGTCGCCAGATTTCTCCCGGCGGTTTGCCCGCCGGTGTCCCGCCGGCGCGGGACAGGCCTCGCCCGGCGCCGCCGCGCCCCGCGGTGGGCCACAGGTCCACCGGAGGCCTCAGCTTGGCACACCCGCGCCCACGGCCAGGGGGCGCCGGCGCGCCAAGCTGACACGGCCCGCGTGGCACACCCTGGGGAGATCCCGGATGACAGCCCCCCCGAGACTGGCCGATAGCGGGGCAGCCGCCGGGCACATGGCTTGCACCGCAAGCGTCATCCTGACACCTGACCTGGAGACAACCCCATGCGCAAGTCCTTCCTGCTGACCGCCGCCGTCCTGTCCCTGCTGGGCACCGCCGCCCAGGCCAACGATGGCGCGACCATCTACAACCAGAACTGCGCCATGTGCCATGTGCCGGGCCTGGCCAATGCGCCCAAGTTCGGCGACAAGGCCGCCTGGGGTCCCCGCCTGGGACAAGGCAAGGAAGCGCTGGTGAAAGCCGCCCTGGCAGGCAAGAACGCCATGCCGGCCCGCGGCGGCAATCCCAAGCTGACCGACGAGCAGGTGGCCGCCGCCGTGGAGCACATGCTGGCCGCGGTGAAGTGACACGCTGAGCGTTCAGGCACGCCGCCGGCGCCGCGGCACCGGCGGGGCCGCCTCGGCGTCCAGCGCCTGGTCCGCCTGGTCCAGCATGCGCCGCAGCCGGTCGGCCAGTTTCTCGGTGCTCAGCCGCTCCCGCAGCCGCTCGACCATCAGGGGCAGGGCCAGCGGGCTGGGCGCCTGCAAGGCCACGGCACGCAGGCGCGACGCCCGCAAGGTCGCCAAGGTCTGACGCAACCGCTCCACCTCCAGCTCCTGGGACAGCACTTCGGCCTGCGCCTGGGTAAGCAGGCGGTTGCCGGCGTCATGCTGGCGGAAGACCTCGTAGAACAGCGAGGCCGAGGCCTGCAGTTGCCGCACCCCCTTGCCAGCCCCCGGAAACCCGGTGAACACCAGGCCGGCCACCCGGGCGATCTCGCGAAAGCGCCGCTGCGCCAGCTCACTGGCGTTCAGGCTGGCCAGCACATCGTCGAGCAGCGCCTGCGGTGTCCCCTCCTCCAGCAGCTCGCCACGCCACAAGGCGTCCAGCACCACCGGCTCGGCCGAGAGCAGTTCCAACCCGTAGTCGTTGACGGCGATGGAGAAGGTGTTGGGCCGGTCCCGTCCCAGGCGCCAGGCCAGCAGCCCCCCCAGGCCCAGGTGCGCACTGCGACCGGCGAAGGCGTGCAAGAAGAGGTGGTGCCCCTCCCGGGAGCGCCAGGTCTCCACCAGCACCTCGCCCGGCAGGGGCAGGGCCGACAGCCGCGCCTGCGCCTGCAGCATGGGCTGCGCGGCCACCAGCTCGGGCTCGTCAAAGCGGCCTTGAGCCGCCTCGTGCACCAGGGACAGCGCCGCATCGGCCATCTCGCTGGAGAGCGACATGCGCGACCCACTCCACACCACCACCCGGCCCTTGGGCGACTTGGCCGCCCGCACATAGGCGGTGAGCTCGCGGCTGCGGACAAACTCCAGCACCCGCCCGGCGAACACGAAAGCGTCACCGGGCGAGAGCCGGGCGATGAAGCTCTCCTCCACCGTGCCCAGGGTGCCGCCATGCAACCAGGCCACCTTCATGGCGGCGTCGGCCACGATGGTGCCGACCTGCAGCCGGTGGCGCCGGGCGATGCCGGCATCAGGCACCTGCCAGCGGCCCTCCACCACCTGCAACTTGTGGTGTTCCGGGTAGGCCGCCAGGCTCTCACCGCCACGGCTGGCAAAGGCCAGCGCCCAGGCAAAAGCATCGGGCGTCAGCTGCCGGTAGGCCCAGGCTTGGCGCAGCTCCTGCAGCAGGGCAGCCGCGCCAGGCTGCCCCCCGGGCCCACTGGCGTCGGCCTCAAAGCCGCCCCCCAGCGCCAACGTGACCAAGTGCTGCACCAGCACGTCCATCGGCGCCTGCGGGCTGCGGCGGCACTCGACCCGCCCGGCGGCCACGGCGCGACGCGCCCCGGCGGCCTCCACCAGCTCAAACGTGTGGGTGGGTACCAGCGTCACGCGGCTGGGGCGCCCCGGCGCATGGCCCGAACGCCCCGCGCGCTGCAGCAGGCGGGCGATCCCCTTGGGCGAGCCGATCTGCAGCACCCGCTCCACCGGCAGGAAATCAACGCCCAGGTCCAGCGAGGACGTGGCCACCACCGCCTTGAGCCGCCCGTCCTTGAGTCCCTGCTCCACCCACTCCCGCACGCCACGCTCCAGCGAGCCGTGGTGCAGGGCCACCAGGCCGGCCCAGTCCGGCCGGGCGTCCAGCAGCAGCTGGTACCAGGCTTCGGCCTGCGAGCGCACGTTGGTGAAGACCAGCGTGGTGCCCGGCTGGGCCTCGATCTCCCGCACCACCGCCGCCTGCATCGACGCGCCCAGGTGCCCGGCCCAGGTGAAGCGCCCGGGCTCGGCCGGCAGCAGGGTGTCGATGACCAGGGACTTGTCCAGGCGCCCCCGCACCAGACGGGCCGGGGCCGGATGGGTCAGCGTGGCCATGGCCTCCTCCAGGTTGCCCAGGGTGGCCGACAAGCCCCAGACCACCAGCCCCGGGTTCAGGCGCCGCAACCGGGCCAGCGCCAGCTGCACCTGCACGCCGCGCTTGCTGCCCAGCAGCTCGTGCCACTCGTCGACGATGACGGTGTGCACGCTGGCCAACTCCTCCGAGGCCCGGGCGCGGGTGAGCATCAGGCACAGCGACTCCGGGGTGGTGACCAGGGTGGTGGGCCAGCGGCGGTCCTGACGCGCCCGCTCGGCCGAGGGGGTGTCGCCGGTGCGCAGGCCGCAGGTCCAGCCCGGCGCCAAGGCGCTCAAGGGAGCTTGCAGGGCCAGCAGGGTGTCGGCCGCCAGGGCGCGCATGGGCGTGAGCCACAGCACCCCCAGCGGGGGCGCCGTGCGAGCCCCCGCTGCACCGGCACCCGCCGCCAGACCGCGCAGCAGGGCACCGCCCCAGACAGCCAGCGTCTTGCCTGCTCCGGTGGTGGCATGCAGCAGACCACTCTGGCCCTCGGTCATGGCCTCCCACACCTCCTGCTGGAAGCCGTGGGCCTGCCAGCCGCGCGACTCGAACCAGGCCTGCAGGGCGGCGCGCGGGCCGCGGAAGACCGCGGCGCTCACGCCGCCGCCCAGGGTGCGGTCAGGATCCAACCCTCCAGCGGATCGACCTCGGGCGGCCAGCCATGTCGCGGCTGGTCCAGCGACCAGGCCACCTGCATCAGGCAGAGCACCGCGTCCAACAGATCGCCACGGGGCTCCTGACACAAGGCCTGGCACTGCTCAGGTGAGGCCTGCAGACGCAGGCCCAGGCGGGTGCAGCCGGCCCGCAGCGCCTGCAGCAGCTCGCCACGGGCCTGCTCCCGGTCAGGCGTCTGCCGGGCCACGTCGTCGCTCTTGTAGGAGCGCCGGCCCAGCACCTCGCGGGCCAGCAGGCCGGGATAGGCCTCCAGCGCCAGACGCTGGGGATCGCCGTCGTGCAAGCCGGGCAGGCTCACCCCCGCGGCCAGCAGGCCCGCCACCCCGGCATGGAGCATCCAGGCCACTGGCGGGTTGACCCACTTCATGGATGGCGAGGCCCCAGCCGGACCGTCGCAGCGGCGGTGGGCAAACTTGCCACCGGCGGGCCGCCCAGCGCAGAAGGCGGCAAAACGCGCCCGCAAGTCGTCCCGTTGCTGGCAGGTGTAGTGCCGCATCAGGGGTGCCCAGGACAGGGGCCAGCCCTGTGCCACCACCAGCTCGCGGGGCAGGCCAAAGGGGAGGTCAAAGCCACCGATCCACGGCCCGGGCTCCCGCAGGCTGTCCTGCCAGTCAGGCAGGCTGGCATGCCGGCGCCAGCCCTGCAGATGCACCACCGACCCCTGGCGCCAACCCTGGGCCTCCACAATGGGCTTGCGCCGGCTGGGCGCGCTGCTGAAGTCCACGCCCCGAAGGGGCACGGACGGGGCCGGGGAGCGGACAAGGGCGTTCATGAGCGGGTGAAGTCGAATACAGGGGGGCCTGCGCCCATTGCGCGGTGCCAAGCAGGGGGGGATCAGGGCCGGGATCCCCCGCCGGAGGGGAGAGGCAGGCCCGAGTTTGGCGGAAACTCCGCTCCGCCACCGGCCACAGGGTCTGCACAGATTGACAGCCCCATGGCCCCTGCGGAGCATTTGACTGCCGCGGTGTGCCCAGCCCAGGAGTACCGTCGTGATCGTCCAACCCCACACCTCTCTCGCCACCCGCCGGTGGCTGGCCGCCTGCACACTGGCGCTGGCCAGCGCGGCCGTCCAGGCCGCCCCCACCACCACCCGGTTCGAGCCCACCACGCAGGTGCAGGGTCAGGCCCTGCTGCTCAACGGCACCGGCACACGGGTGCGCGCGGTGTTCAAGGTCTACGACATGGCGCTCTACACCACCCGCAAGGTGTCGACCACCCAGGACCTGCTGAACCTCGGCGGGGCCAAGAAGCTGCATTTCGCCGCCCTGCGGGAGCTGCCCGGCACCGACCTGGGGCTGCTGTTCCTCAAGGGTCTGCAAGCGAACTCCACCAAGGAACAGGTGCAGAAGCACACGACCTCCTCCACCCGGCTGATCGAAATCTTCTCCGGCAAGAACAAGCTCATGCCGGGCGACACCTTCACCATGGAATTCATCCCCGACAAGGGCACGCAGTTCTACATCCAGGAGCAGGCGCAGGGCGGCCCGGTGGGGGATGCGGAGTTCTTCGAGATGATCCTCAAGATCTGGTTCGGCCCGGCCTCGGTGGACACCGGCCTGCGCGACGCGCTGCTGGGCCAGCGCTGAACACCCACCGCCCCGTCCCGACCGCCCGTCCCCCACCGCCCCGCCGACACGCCACTGTCGCGCGGCGCGCCTACGCTGATCCGATGTCGTCTGAGCATCCCTCCTCCCCGTGTCCCGCCGGCGGACGCCGCTGCCGGTGGGCCGCCCGGGTGCCCGCCCGCGCTTGGACGACCCTGGTCCTGGTGGCCGCCGCGGCACTCAGTGGCTGCACCGGGCTGCAATTGCAAGTGCGCAGCCCGGAAGCCGAGGCCCTGGATGGCCAGCCACCCGAGATCAGCACCACCTGGCGGTACGGCCAGTTCTGTGGCAAGGACCACCCGGCGCTGGATCCCGCCCAAGGCCCCCTGGGCCAGATCCGCTTCCTGCTGGGCCTGAGCCCGGTGGACGACGTGGACAGGGCCTGCCAGTTCCACGACATCTGCTACGTCGCCAACGGCAGCCCCTCGCGCCTGTGCGACAAGGCCCTGTCGTGGAACCTCAAGCTCATCGCCACGCGGCTGCCCAAGGTGGAGCACGAACTCTTCGGCGTGGTGCGCGACCGCGGCGCCCTGATGACCGACCCCTGCGCCCGGCTGGTGACCGAGATCGAGCACTATGCCGAGGTGGCCGCCGGCCTGAATGCCGACGACCTGCGCGACCGCGTGGTGGGCGGCCTGAGCGGCGTGGCCCTGGCCGTGGCCAGCGCCCCCACCCACCTGCTGGGCAGCGCCCTGTCCACGGTCTCGGGCGTGGGCCAGCAGCCCTCGCTTTGCCTGGCCACCGAGCCCCTGCCCCTGCTGTTTCCCTCCAGCCCGCAGGAGCTCAACGCCTTGCGCGGGTGCTACCGCGAACCCCAGGGGTTCGGGGCCTGTCCACTGGCCCCGCGACGCAGCCGCCATGACGGCCACCCCGCACTGCCCGACGCCGACCCCCTGACGGTACCGGCGGCCAGCGCGGCGCCCGGCTGAAGCCGGCCGCGCCGGTGCCGCCCGCCGGCAGACTGACCGTGGCGCAAGTGGGGCCAAGCCCCAGCAGCGACAATGGCGGGTTGCCCTGACCGGGCTCGCCGAGCCGCAGGCCGACTGCGGCCGGCCCGATTCCCCAGCCTTGCGCACCGCCATGAGCCACGCCGCCGCCCTTTCGCCCGAACGTCCCAAGCCGCTGTCGCGCTACCGTCCCTTCTGGGCCAAGCGCTTCGGCCCGGCCCCTTTCCTGCCCATGAGCCGCCAGGAGATGGACCAGCTGGGCTGGGACAGCTGTGACGTCATCATCGTCACCGGCGACGCCTATGTGGACCACCCCAGCTTCGGCATGGCGGTCATCGGCCGGACCCTGGAGGCCCAGGGCTTTCGCGTGGGCATCATCGCCCAGCCCGACTGGTCCTCGGCCGAGGCCTTCAAGGCGCTGGGCAAGCCCAACCTGTTCTTCGGCGTGGCGGCCGGGAACATGGACTCGATGATCAACCACTACACCGCGGACCGGAAGATCCGCAGTGACGACGCCTACACACCGGGCGGCGTGGCCGGCAAGCGGCCCGACCGGGCCACGCTGGTCTACACCCAGCGCTGCCGCGAGGCCTTCAAGGACGTGCCGGTGATCATTGGCGGCATCGAGGCCTCGCTGCGTCGCATCGCCCACTACGACCACTGGCAGGAGAAGGTGCGCCGCTCCATCCTGGTGGACGCCAAGGCCGACATGCTGTTGTACGGCAACGCCGAACGCGCCATCGTCGAGATCGCCCACCGCCTGGCCCAGCGCAAGCCGCTGGAGAGCATCACCGACGTGCGCGGCACCGCCTTCCTGCGCAAGCCCGACGAGGCCTCGCTGCACGGCTGGTACGAGATCGACTCCACCGAGGTGGACCAACCCGGCAAGATCGACCGCCTGCTCAACCCCTACCTGACGCTGGAGGAGCAGGCCGGCGAGGCCGGCGCCAGCTGTGCCCGCAGCGAAGCCGCCCCCGACGGGACGGCGACGCCTTCCCCGGCCGACGGCGCCCAGCCCATCCGCATCGTGCGCCAGCCGCTGGCCAAGACCGACGGGCGGGCGGTGACCACACCACGTGCCCAGACCGTCATCCGCCTGCCCGCCTATGAGCAGGTCAAGAGCGACCCGGTGCTCTACGCCCACGCCAGCCGCGTGCTCCACCTGGAGACCAACCCCGGCAACGCCCGCGCGCTGGTGCAGCGCCACGGCGAGGGCCCGGCACTGCGCGACGTGTGGATCAACCCGCCGCCGCTACCGCTGTCCACCGCCGAGATGGACCTTGTGTTTGACCTGCCCTACGCCCGCGCGCCCCATCCGCGCTACGCCGACGCGCAAGGCAGCCACGACGGCGCCACCAAGATCCCGGCCTGGGAGATGATCCGTTTCTCGGTCAACATCATGCGCGGCTGCTTCGGCGGTTGCACCTTCTGCTCGATCACCGAACACGAGGGGCGCATCATCCAGAGCCGCAGCGAGGACTCGGTCATCCACGAGATCGAGGCCATCCGCGACAAGGTCAAGGGCTTCACCGGCGTCATCTCCGACCTGGGCGGCCCCACCGCCAACATGTACCGCCTGGGCTGCCGCTCCCCCGAGATCGAGGCCGCCTGCCGCAAGCCCAGCTGCGTCTACCCCGGCATCTGTCCCAACCTCAAGACCGACCACGGCCCGCTGATCCAGATGTACCGGCGCGCCCGCGCGCTCAAGGGCGTCAAGAAAATTCTCATCGGCTCGGGCCTGCGCTACGACCTGGCGGTGGAGTCGCCCGAGTACATCAAGGAGCTGGTCACCCACCATGTGGGCGGCTACCTCAAGATCGCGCCGGAGCACACCGAGGGCGGCCCGCTGTCCAAGATGATGAAGCCGGGCATCGGCACCTACGACCGCTTCAAGGCCCTGTTCGACCAGTTCAGCGCCGAGGCCGGTAAGCAGCAGTACCTCATCCCCTACTTCATCGCCGCCCACCCGGGCACCAGCGATGAGGACATGATGAACCTGGCGATCTGGCTCAAGCGCAACGGCTTCCGTGCCGACCAAGTGCAGACCTTCTACCCCAGCCCCATGGCCACCGCCACGGCCATGTTCCACAGCGGGCTGAACACGCTCAAGGGCATCAGCCGCCAGGCGGGCAAGAGCGAGAAGGTGGACATCGTGCGCGGCGAGCGCCGCCGGCGCCTGCACAAGGCCTTCCTGCGCTACCACGACCCCAACAACTGGCCGCTGCTGCGCGAGGCGCTCAAGGAGATGGGCCGTGCCGACTTGATCGGCAACGGCAAGCACCACCTCATTCCGCTGTGGCAGCCCCAGACCGACGGCGGCTACCAGAGCGCGCGGCGCAGCAACTCCACCCCAGTGGGCAAGGCGTCGGCCGGAGCGCAGACGGCCAGCCGGCCTGCGGCCCCCAAGGCGGCCGCCCCCGGACGCCTGCTGACCCAGCACACCGGCCTGCCACCGCGGGCCGGCACCCGCGCCAAGCCGGTCAAGGGCAAGCCGCCCGGCCGTTGAGCCCCGCCGACCGGTGGCCCGGCCGGGCCGCCGGGCCTGGCAGCGGGATCGGGGACGATCCGTGGCGGGTCTGCGGCAATTCAGCGGCGGTGCGGCAGGCGTACCATCTCGGCCGCGCCGCATGGCGACGACGACAGGAGGAGCCCCTCATGAACCCCTTTCAGATCCCCAGCTGGCGCGGCCTGACCCGCGCCGGCCTGCTCACCCTGGCTGCCTGGGCCCTGATCCCGGTCGCCTCGCAGGCCCAAGCCCCGGCCGCCCCGGTAGCACCCACCGCGCCTGCGCGCGCCCCCATCCTGCCACCCACGCCGGAGCAGGTGCGCAGCCAGGAATCCGGCGGCCGCCCGGCCACCGGGATGTCGACCCCGGCCGCCAACCCGACGGCGGGCCAGCAGGCCACGGCGGCAACCCCGCCGGCCACGCCCGGCAAGGCAGTCGCCCCGGCAGCCGGCGCCGGTGCCCAGGCCGGCAAGGCGACCGGCAAATCCGCCGCCAAGGCCACCGGCCAGGCCGGGGCCAAAAAGGTGGGCAAGGCCGCCGGGGCCAAGGCCGGCGCCAAGGCCAAGCACGGCAAGGCCGCCAAGGCGGGCAAGGCCGGCAAATCGCCCAAGGCGGACAAGCCAGGCAAGGCCACCAAGGCGGCCAAGCTTGCCAAGGCCGACAAGGCGGCCAAGGCGGCCAAGGCGGCCAAGGCCCGCAAGCAAGCCGGCGCCGCCCGGCCCCGTCAAGCCCAGTCCCGGGCCGCCAACGCCCTGCGCTGACCCCCATCAGGCCGCCGCCTGCCCGCGCCGCCGCCATGAACGACCTGTTGAACGCCTCCACCGCCGGGCTGCCCATCGAGCCCATGCCACCGTCCCGCCTGTTCCTGAGCTTGGAGGGGCGGCTGCGCCGGCGCGACTACTGGCAGCGCGGCGTGCTGCCGCTGCTGCTGGTGCTGGTGGTGGGCACCGCCCTGCTCAACATTGCCGGCCTGCCGTTGGAGCGTGCCGAGGGCCTGATGAACCTGGTGCTGGCCTGGCCCATGCTGGCCGTCTCGGTCAAGCGCTGGCACGACCGCAACCGCTCCGGCTGGTGGATGGCCGTGCTGCTGGTGCCGGTGGTGGGCTGGCTGTGGCTGCTCATCGACAACGGTTGCCTGCGCGGCGACGCCGGCCCCAACGACTACGGCCCCCCGCCGGCCTGAGCCCGGACACCCCGAGGCCGCCTCAGGGCCGCAGCAAGGCGGGCAGGCCCGTGGCCAGGGGCGGCACCAGGGCGATGAGCACCGTGCCCACAAAGATCGCGCCCATGGCCGGCAGCACCGACACCGCCACCGTGCGCAGCGGCTGCCGGAACATGGCCGAGGCAAAGTAGAGGTTCATGCCCGCGGGTGGGCACAGGAACCCCGCCTCCATCGCCGCCAGGAAGATGATGCCGAAGTGCAGCGGGTCCAGCCCATAGGCCCGGGCCAGGGGCAGCAGCAGCGGCACCAGCACCACGATGGCGGCGTAGATCTCCATGAGCGCGGCCGCCACGAAGAGGAAGGCGCACAACGCCACCAGGAACAGGGTACGGTCCGGGATGGCCGACTGCACCCAGTCCACCGCCAGGTCGGGAATCCCGGCATCGACCAGGAAGTTGGTCAGCGCCAGGGCCATGCCCAGGATCAGCATCACCCCGCCGATGATCTGTGCCGACTCGGCCAGCACACGGCCCACCGCGGCCGCGCCCAGCTCCCGGCGCAGCACGGCCTGAGTGAACAGCGCATAGGCGGCGGTCAGCGCCGCGCTCTCCACCGGCGTGGCCCAGCCCCCCAGCAGCGACCCCAGGGCCACCGCCGGTGCGGCCAGCTCCCAGCGGGCGATCCAAGCCGCACGCAGCGCGGCGCGAGCATCCGGGGCCGAAGCCGGGGCTGGGGCCGTACCAGCATCGCGGCGCAGGAACCCGCCCAGCACCAGCAGCACCACCACCATGAGCAACGCGGGCACCACACCGGCCAAGAACATCTCGGCGATGGGCACCCGGGCGATCACCGCGTACAGGATGAGCGGCACCGAAGGCGCCAGCAGCACCCCCAGCGCGCTGGCGCTGGTCACCAGGCCAATGCCCCGCTGCTCCGGATAGCCCGCCTGACGCAGCAGCGGCAGCAGCAGGCCGCCCAGCGCCAGGATGGTCACGCCACTGCCGCCGGTGAAAGCGGTGAAGGCCGAGCACAGGAGGGCCGCGGCCACCACGGTGCCACGTGCGCCCCCCCCAAACAGGGCCACGAACAGGGCCGACAGGCGCTGGGCCGCCTGAGTGCGGGCCAGCACCAAGCCCGCCAGGGTGTAGAGCGGCAGCGCGGGCAGGGAGGCGTTGACGGTGATCTGGTAGTGCGACAGCGCCACGGAGGCCAAAGGCAGACCTTCATGCCAGAACAGCAGCAGCGCCAGGCCGCCCAGGATGGCGAACACCGGCGCCCCGGCCAGCAGCAGCACCAGCAGGCACAGCGCGCCCGGCAGCAGCGGCGGCGCGGCCGGGCCAGCCCCGTCCATTCCCCCCACCGACCACGCGGCCCAGGCGCCCAGCGCCGGCAGAACCCGCAAGGGCAGCGCCCACCCCGTGGGCCGGACCTCGACGCGGCGGGTGAACTGCAGACCCAGCCAGGCAAAGCCCAGGGGCATCGCCGCCTGGACCCACCACACGGCCATGCCGTAGGCCAACGGTTGAGGCGCCTGCATTTCGGACTGCACCAGGCGGGCGCTGGCGCCGGCCAGCAGGCCGCACAAGGTGCCTGTGCCGGCCAGCACCAGCGCCCGTACCCCGGCCTGCACGCGGGCTGTACCCCACCGGGCCAGGCTGCTGCCCAGGGCGCTGAGGTGGCCGTGGCGCTCGGCGGCCAGGGCGCCGGCCATGGTCATCAGCAGGCCCAGGTGCTGCACCAGCACCGAGGCGTTCTGCACACCGGCGCCCAGCAGCGGTCGCGCCAGCATCTCAGCCAGCGGTATGCCCACCATCAGCGCCAGGGCCAACCCAGCCAGCACCTCGTCAGGCCATGGCGGGCGGGCCGTGGGCTGAGCGGGCGCGACCGGACTCATCGCTGACCCGCGCGGTAGGCGCGGACATGGGTGAAGACCTCGTCAAAGGTCTCGGCCGGCACCATGGTGCCGCGGATGCGGGGGTAGAGCTGTTCGGCGAGCTGGTGCCACTCGCGCAGCTGCGCCTCGTTGGGACGGCTCACGGTCAGGCCGCGTCGAACCATGGCGGCGGTGGCCTCGTCCACCTCCTTGCGCGCCTGGGTCCGCATGGCCAAACCGGCCTTCTCACCGGCCTGGAGCAGGGCCTGCTGGCCCGCCGGGCTGAGCGCAGCCCAGGCTCTTTGCGTGAGCACCAGGGCCCCGACGATGGGCGCCCAGTTGATTTCCAGCATGTGCCGGGCGGTGCCATGCACCTGGCTGGCCAGGGCAAAGTACGGGGTGCTGGGCAGCACGTCGATCATGCCGGTCTGGATGGCGGCCAGAGCGTCACCTGTCTCCAGGGGCACGGGCGTGTAGCCCAGACCTTTCATGATGGCCTGCTGTTCGGGCTCGGAGCCCCAAGCGAAGAAGCGCCGGCCCTTGTAGTCGCCGGGCAGCACGGCCGGCTGCGTGCTAAAGAAACGCACCCAGCCCGCGTCTCCCCAACCCAGGACCACAAAGCCCTTGTCCAGGAAGCGCTTCTCCATGCCTGCGCGCATCCGGTTGCGCACATAGTCCAGCTCCTCCCAGCTGCGAAATAGCAAGGGCAGGTTCTGCAGCGCCGCAATGCCAGGTTCGATGTCGCGCAGACCCACGACCGACATCAGCCCGCCCTGGAGCTGGCCGATGCGCATGCGCCGGACCATTTCGGCCTCGCCCCCCTGGCTGCCGTCGGTGAACACGACAAAGCGCGCGCCGGGGCCCTGGGCGGCGCGCCAGGCCTCACCCAACTCCAGCAGTTCCTGGTGGTAGAGCGAGTGCTTGGGCACCACGCTGGCGATGCGCAGCTGCACGGCGGGCGTCTGGGCGCGCAAGGGCGCAGCCCAGGGCAAAGTGGCCAGGCCGGCGCCCAGCAGCTGTCGTCTAGAAGCGGTCATCGAGGGTATCCAGTAGCCACTGCGCCCGGTCGCGCATCACGGCATGGGTCAGGGAGGGATGTTGCGCGGCAATGGCCAGGGCCTCGCGCAGCAGGCGTTCAAAGCGGTCGCGGTCCTGGGAGGCCAGGGCCTCGGCCTCGGCCAGGGGCACGCCGGCTTGGCGGCCCTGGGCCAGCGCCCGGGCCCGGCTGAAATAGGCGTCAGCCCGTGCCCGGTTGCCGTTGGGCAGGGCGGCCTCCAGCGTGCCCAGCAGACTGGCCAGGGCCCCTTCAGCCAGGGTGGGCGCCAGGGCGTCGGCCTGCCGGGCCAGCTGCACCACGGCCGGCAGCTCGGCCACGCGCTCGGGCTCGCCCTTGCGCAAGGAGATGGCACCGGCCCAGGCGGCCGCCGCCCAATAGGCCAGCTCGGCCTGCTCGGCACGCAACGGCACCGGCCGACCTTCGCGCAGCGCCGCCTGCAGCCCGGGGGTCCCGACCTCCAGCGTGCGCAGGGCCTGCCCGGCCGCGCGGTCGTAGAGTCGGGCGGCGCGCTCGCGCAGGGCCAAGGCCCGCCGCGGCTGCTGCTGCTCGAGTTGCTCGGCCTCCAGCGCCACGAAGGCGTAGGTGTACTGGGTCAGGCCTGAGGCCACCGCGGTGGCCAGCGGCAGGTGGTCAGGCTGCGCGCGCAACACCGACTCCGACAGCTTCAGGTAGAAGGCTGCCGCCTCGCGGGCCAGCTGGGGGTCATCCTCCGGGCTGGCGCCCTGGGACGCGAGCGCATCGGCCAGGGGCCGTTGCACCCACCCGGCACAACCGCCCAACAGCAGGACCAGCACCAGTCCCCCAACCCTTCCCAGATGGCGCAAACGCGCAGCCCGCATGACAGCTCCCGGCAGCCCAGAGGGCGACGCAGCCGCAATGTAGGCAGCGCGGGTGACAGCGCAGTGTCACCGCCGGCCGCGGAGGATCAGTAGCGTCCGGTCAGGCCGGCCGTGCGCAGGTAGATCCGCGCCACCCAGGCCACGACCACACGGCCCAGCCAGGCGCGCCAACCCCGTGGCCGCGCCGCCGGCGCCACCTGGCGGGCGCCCTGCAGCGCGCGGTCGAACCAGGCCCGCAGGCCGGCGGCGAAGGCGGCATCGCGCACCACGGAATTGGCCTCCAGATTCAGCAGCAGCGACAGGGGATCGACATTGGACGAGCCCACCGTGGCCCACCGGCCGTCCACGCCCACCGCCTTGGCATGCAGGTGGGCGGCGGTGTACTCGTGGATCTCCACGCCTTCGGCCAGCAGCTCGGCGTAGAGCGCCCGGGCGGCCCAGCCGGCCAGCTGGTAGTCCAGCTTGCCCTGCAGCAGCAGCCGCACCCGCACGCCACGGCGCGCGGCGCGCAGCAGCACCCGGCGAAACACCCGCCCGGGGTAGAAATAAGGCGTCACCAGGTCGATGCTGGCCTGCGACTGGTGAATCGCCTCGATCATGGTCCGCTCGATGGTGCGGCGCTGGCGCAGGTTGTCGCGCACCACGAAGGCGGCCGACACGCCGAGGCTCGGCGCCGACCCGGGGGTGGCCTCCACCGCCGGCCCTGCGGCGGCTTCGGGCCGGGGCAGCACCATGCGGACCTGCCGCCACAGGGCGCGGGCCTGGTGCAGGGGTTCGGCGGCGCGCCAAAGCTGCACCACCTCCTGGCGCCAGTCGTGGCCAAACATGGCGCGGGTCCACACGGCCCGCACCGTCTGCTCCACCGCCAGGGCCACCGGCCCCTCCAGCCGCACGGCCAGGTCCAGACGAGGCGCCTCGCTCCAACCATGGGTCAGGTCGTGGCAGTCGTCGATCAGGTTGATGCCGCCGACGAAGGCCACCTGGCCGTCGACCACGCACAGCTTCTGGTGCAGCCGGCGCAGCTGGCTGGGCTGCAACCAGTGCCACCAGCGGCGCAAGGGCCGAAAGACCACCCAATCCACGCCACTGCCGTGCAGCTGGGCGGCCAGCCAGTCCAGCGCCGCCAGGCTGCCAAAGCCGTCGACCACCAGGCGCACCCGCACGCCGCGCACGGCGGCACGCCGCAGGGCCGCCAGCACTTGAGCAGCCGCAGAATCTTCGGCCAAAATGTAAGTGGCCACCCACACTTCATGATGGGCGCCTGCCAAGGCGCGGGCCATGGCGGGAAACAGCGATTGCCCGCCTTCCAGCAAGGTCACCTCGTGCCCGTCCTGGTACACCGCGCGGGCGGCGGCGTACCAGCCCAGGGAGGCGGTCCAGGCCTGAGGGGGGGCACCCGTCTCGGCGGTGGGAGGTGGCGTCGTGGACATGGTCCAGCGGTGGAGGTGACGGCCACACGCGGCAGCCCTCAGGCCCGCGCCAGCTCCGCCACCAAGGGCAGATGGTCCGACAGCCGGGCCCAGGCCGGCCCGCGGGGAGACTGCAGGGCCACGCAGCGCAGGCCGCGCAGGTACATCCGGTCCAGTCCAAACAAGGGCAGCCGGGAGGGGAAGGTCAGCACCCGCGCCGCCCCGGCGCTGGCTTGGGCCCGTAGCAGGCCCGCGGCGGCCAGGTGCTGGTCCAGCCGTTCGGACCAGTCGTTGAAGTCGCCAGCCACCAGCACCGCCTCATCGGCCGGCACCTCACGCCGCAGGTAGTCGCCCAGCCGCCGGGCCTGGCGCACACGGCTGCCGTGGATCAGGCCAAAGTGGGCCACCACCACATGCAGTGGCCGCCCATCCCACTGCAGTTGCACATGCAGCAGGCCACGCTGCTCCAGTCGGTGGTCGGACACGTCATGGTGGCGCACCTGGCCCACCGGCAGACGGGAGAGCAGCGCATTGCCATGCTCCCCCTGCCGGGTGACGGCGTTGGTGCGGTAGACCGACTCAAAACCCTCGGGCGCAAGAAAGTCCGCCTGCCCCTGGTCAGGCCAGCCCAGGTGGGTGTGATCAAAGCGGCGGGCATCGCCGGCATGGAACAGCCGCACCTCCTGCAGGCAGACCAGATCGGCCTGCAGGCCGTGGATGGCGCGGCCCAGGTTGTGGATCTCCAGCCGCTTGCGCGGCCCCACCCCGCGCACGCCCTTGTGGATGTTGTAGCTGACCACCCGCAGGCGCGAGAGCGTGGTCGCCGACCCGCCTGACGCCTCGTATCTCATGGTGCGCAGGGCGGCAGCGCCAGACGCCGCGGCAGTTGCAGGATGGCCTCGGCGTTGGAGGGTGAGAAGCAGCGGTCGGCCGCCTCGGGCCAGGGCAGCCAGGCCCAGGCGGTGTGCTCGCGCGGGGCCAGCACCGGCGTGGTGCCCGCCGGCACGCACAGGCCGAAGACCTGCTCGGTGTTGTGGGTCACGCCCGGAGCGTAGCGGTGGCGCCAGCGTGGGTAGATCTCGTAGACGTTGGCCAGCTGCCAGTCCACCAGCGCCGAGGGGGGCACGGCGGCAGTGCCGACGACGATGCCGGTTTCCTCGGCCACTTCTCGGGTGCAGGTCTCGGCCCAGGGTTCGTCCAGCCGGTCCTTGGAGCCGGTCACGCTTTGCCAGAACCCCGGCACATCGGCCCGCTCCAGCAGCAGCACGCGGCCGTCCGGGTCGTGGATGACCACCAGCACCGACTGGGGGATCTTTGGCGGCTTGGCCACCGGGGCCGGGGTGGGCGACATGGGGGGCGAATCGGCGGCCGAAGTTTCGGGCGCGGCGTCGGACGGCATGCTCATGCCACGATGATAGGAGCCCGCCCCGACCCCATGCGCAGGCGGGTCAGCGCAGCCGGGCGATGGCCGGCCGCAACCGGGCCACCTGGCGCGCATGGCGGATCCGCAGCCCCGCCGCCACGGCGGTGACGGAGAGAAAGCCGGGGCGGCTGGCCTGCAGCCGGCGCCGCGCCCGGGCGAGTCCGGCCAGGCGGGACATGCAGGCCCGACGGGCCTCAAGCCGGCTTGACCTGGTCCTTGACCTGCTGCAGCGCCGCCGGGTCTTCCATGGTGGTCAGGTCGCCGGGGTCGCGGCCTTCGCACACGGCTTGGATGGCACGGCGCAGCAGCTTGCCCGAGCGGGTCTTGGGCAGCACCGAGACGAACTTGACCATGGCCGGGCGGGCCACGGCACCGAGCTGGCCGTCCACCACCTTCATGATCTCAGCCTCATGCGCCTTGGCGCTGGCCACGTCGGCCGCCTTGGACGGATCCTTCAGCACCGCAAAGGCCACGGCCACCTGGCCCTTGAGCGGATCGGCCACGCCCACCACCGCCACCTCGGCCACGTTGGGGTGGCTGGAGATGCTTTCCTCGATCTCCCGGGTGCCCAGGCGGTGGCCGGCCACGTTGATCACGTCGTCGGTGCGGCCCAGGATGAAGAAGTAGCCGTCGGCGTCCTTGATGCCCCAGTCAAAGGTGCTGTACATCACCTTGTTGTGGATGCTGGACCAGTAGGTCTTCACATAGCGGGCGTCGTCGCCCCACACGGTTTGCAGGCAGCCCGGGGGCAGCGGGCCTTCCACCGCGATCACGCCCTTCTTGCCGGGTTCGGTGATCTCCTCGGCGGTGGTCTCGTCGATCAGCTTGACGTCGTAGCCGTACACCGCCTTGCCCGGCGAGCCGAACTTGGTGGGCGCGGTCTCCACGCCGTTGCAAATGGCCATGATGGGCCAGCCGGTCTCGGTCTGCCAGTAGTTGTCGATGATGGGCTTGTGGATGGCGCCCGCGATCCAGGTGGCGGTGGGCTCGTCCAGCGGCTCCCCGGCCAGGAACAGCGCCTTCAGGCTGGACAGGTCGTACTGGGTCAGGAAGGCCGGGTCCTGCTTCTTGAGCACGCGCGCGGCGGTGGGCGCGCTGAACATCACGCTGACCTTGTACTTTTCCACCAGGCTCCACCAGATGCCGGCATCCGGGCGGATGGGCAGGCCCTCGTACATGATGGTGGCCATGCCGTTGATCAGCGGGCCATAGATGATGTAGCTGTGGCCCACCACCCAGCCGATGTCGCTGGTGGAGAAGTAGGTCTCGCCGGGGTTGCCCATGTAGATGTGCTTCATGGACGCGGCCAGGGCCACGGCGTAGCCGCCGGTGTCCCGCTGCACGCCTTTGGGCTTGCCGGTGGTGCCGCTGGTGTAGAGGATGTAGCTGGGGTGGGTGCTGTCCACCCACTCGCAGGGCACCTGGGCATCCATCACGCCAGCGCGCAGGCTGGCGTAGTCCTCATCACGGCCCGCCACCTTGGCGAACTCGGCCAGGCCCCGGTCCACCATCAGCACCTTGGCGGGCTTGTGGCCGGCCAGGCTGATGGCCTCATCCAGCAGGTGCTTGTAGGGCACGCTCTTGCCGCCGCGCATGCCGGCATCCGCGCTCACGATGACCGTGGGCTGGGCGTCGTCAATGCGGCTGGCCAGTGAGTGGCTGGCAAAGCCGCCGAACACCACCGAGTGGATGGCGCCGATGCGCACGCAAGCCAGCATGGCAAAGCAGGCCTCGGCAATCATCGGCATGTAAATCAGCACCCGGTCGCCCTTCTTCACGCCCAGTTGCTGATAAATCGCCGCCATGCGGTTCACCTCGGCATGCAGCTCGCGGAAGCTGTAGGCCTTCTCGGTGCCGGTCTCGGTGGAGACGAAGATCAGCGCGTTCTGGTCCGGCCGGGTGGCCAGATGGCGGTCCACCGCGTTGTGGCACAGGTTGGTCTGCCCACCCGCGAACCACTTGGCAAACGGCGGGTTGCGGTAGTCGCACACCTGCGCATAGGGCTGGTGCCAATCGATCAGCTGGGCTTGCTCGGCCCAGAAGCCGTCACGGTCCTGGATGGAGCGGCGGTGGAAGTCGGCATAGCTCGTCATGGGTCTTGTCTCCTGGCGGATGGCTCTCAAGGGACTCTCAAGAATTGGGGACGGGCGCAGACCGCGGGGTCTGGGGCGCACCAGCGTGAATTCATAATTCAAAATGATGCTCCTGACAGGCGCCTGTCACCCACCGGGCGGGCTTGACCTGACGCAAGGGAAACGGCCCCCGGGACCCCTGCCCGGCAGGAACGCCAGTCACCCCACCAGCAGATCATGGGGCGAATCACGGCGGGCAAATTGCCCGGTCCTCGGCGGGCGAGCCACCCTGGGCGCCCACCGCTCGCCTGCCTATCGTCTGGGTCATTCCCACCCACCACCCGGCCTGCCGCCGCACCCGACGATGCGCCCCCCTCCCCCACCCTCCCTCCACCGCACGCCGGGCCCCGGCATGCCCCGCCCGGCGCGGACGCTGGCCCTGGCGGGGGTCACCCTGCTCGCCACCACGCTCACCCTGCCAGCGGCCTGGGCCGACATGCAAGCCGGCAGCGGCAGCTGCGGCCAGGCGCTGAGCGACCCGGCCAACGACCTCTCCGTCGCCCATGCCGCCCAGCAGCCCGCCAGCCTCATCACCTGCAGCGCCGGCTACCTGGCGGCCAAGTGCGGGGACTACGCCACCGCCAACGTCATCTTCGACAAGTGCATGGCCAAGGGCTATGCCGGCGCCATGATCTGGAAGGCGCACATGCTGGAGAACGGCCACGGCGTGGAGCGCGACCTGGGCCAGGCGGCCGCGCTGTTCCGCCAGGCCTCACAAAGCGAGGACGAGCAATACGCCGCCCTGGGCAAGCTGCACTACGCCAGCGCCCTGTTGGAGGGCCGGGGCGTCGCCCGCGACGAAGCCGCCGCGCGCCAGTGGTTTGAGGCCGCCGCCGCCCAAGGCAGTGACGACGCCAAGGAATTCCTGCGCACAGGCCACCACACCGCCTCCCGCGATGCCTTCGGCCGCGGCGTGGGCCAGGCGCCCGGTGCAGACAGCACGGCACAGCGCCTGCTGCGCAAGGTGCAGACCGCGCTGCCTGCCCTGCCCGACCTGTCGGCCACCTGGGCACTGCTGGCCGGCCTGTGCGCCCTGCTGGGCCTGGGCGGCTGGCGGCAGTGGCAGGCCACCACCACGGCCACCACCACGGCCACCACCACGGCCGCCCCCCCACGCCGCCCCGCCACCGCCAAGACCTGACCCCCGAGACCCACCCATGACCACCTCTCTGGAACACGCCCTCCACGGGATCAGCCAACTGTTCTTGCTGCCGGTGCTGCTGGCCATCGGCCTGCTGTTTGCCTACGCCTTCGTCGCCCTGGGCGCCTGTGCCGTGCAGGCCTGGCAACGCCATCGCGGGCAGGCCGCCGGCTTTGAGCTGCGCCACGCCGGCCGCCAGCCACCTCCCCCCAGCCCGGCGGCGTTGGAGCTCCTGGCCCTCAAGCGCCTGGAACCCGTGCGCATTGCCACCCGGGTGGCGCCCATGCTGGGCCTGGTGGCCACCATGATCCCGATGGGGCCCGCACTCCAAGCCATGGCCGGCGGCCAGATGGCCGAAGTGGCACAGGGGTTGACCGTGGCCTTCTCCGCCGTGATCCTGGCGCTGATCGCGGCGGCCATCACCTACAGCGTGGCCCAGGTGCGGCGCCGCTGGTACGCCAGCGATCTGCTGTGGCTGCAGTCGGGTGAGCCACAGGCGGAGCCCGCCGGCACCCCGGTGAAGGAGGCCAGCGCATGATCACCGAACGCCTGCTGCACGACGAGGACGAGGACCCGGTGCTCTCGCTGGTCAACCTCATCGACGTCTTTCTGGTCATCATCGCCGCCCTGCTGCTGGCGGTGGGCCAGCACCCCTTGCGGCCCTTTGCCCAGGAGGAGGACTACACCCTGATCCGCCGCCCGGGCCAGGCGGACATGGAAATCATCACGCGCAAAGGCCAGAAGCTGGAACACTACCGGGCCGAATCCGCCCCGCCCACGGACAGCGGCGGTGGCCAGGGCGTGCGTGCCGGCGTGGCCTACCGCCTGCCCGACGGCAGCATGATGTTTGTGCCTGAATGACCCTGCCTGCCTTGCCACCGCCCGCCACTGGCCCCGCCTTGCGGCTGGGCAGCCGCCTGCTGTGGCGGCTGGTCGGCGCCACCACGCTGCTGCTGCTGGCCCTGCTCTGGATGGCCTGGCACGACTGGCGCGAGCAACTCGCCACCGACCTGCCCGCCACCGCTGAGCTGGCCAGCCAACTGCTGCATGACGACCTGGCGGGCCGGGCGGGCGCCTTCAACCGCCCCCAGCTCACCGCCACGCTGGCGCCCCTGGCCCCGCTGGCGCGCCGCGCCGCCTTCTGCGCCGAACTGCGCAACCTGCAGGGCCGGCTGATGGACCAGGGCTGCCTGCCCCGGCTGCCGCCCGCTTCGCTCACCGGGGCGGCGGGTCCGCCAGCGGACTTCGGCCTCTTGCTGGTCGGCGCTGAGCCGTCGCCAGCCGACTGGCCCTGGCCGGCGCGGGCCGCCCGCTGGTTGGCCACGGCAGGCGGTGCACCCGCCAGCCAGACCCACACCCTGGTGCTGCCCGAAGGCCTGAAGCTGGGCACGCTGGAGCTGGAGCCCGACTGGACCCACGAGGCCGGCCAACTCGGCCGCCACCTGGGCCTGATCGCCCTGGGCGGCCTGGCCCTGCTGGCCGGCCTGCTGCACATCGCCCGCACCGCCACCCGCCAATGGGCGCAAGACCACCGGCAGCAGCAGCAACTGGCCAGCCACCTGCTGAACGCACGGGAGCAAGAGCGCCGCCGCCTGGCCCGCGAGCTGCATGACGAGCTGGGCCAAAGCCTCACCGCCCTGCATGCCGAAGCCGCCGTGGTGGCACTGGTCAGCGCCGGCGCCGCCGGCACAGCCCCCGCCCTGACCCAAAGCGCCCAGGCCATGCGCCGCCTGCTGGCCCAGATGCAAGAAGGCCTGCAGCGCGTGCTGGCCGATCTGCGCCCGCAGGCCCTGGACCGCTTTGGCCTGCCCAGCGCCCTGCAGGCCCTGGCCCGGCAAACCCGCCTGCATGCCGATGGCACCCCCCTCACCGTCACCCTGCAGCTGCCGGAGCCCTGGCGCCCGCTGCCGGCCGACCACGACATCCACGTCTACCGCATCGTGCAGGAAGCGCTCACCAACGCCTGGCGGCACAGCGCTGCCCGCCACGCCACGGTAAGCCTGCGCCCGGACGGCGACCTGCTGCACCTCAGCGTGCAAGACGATGGCCAGGCCAGCCCGCTGCAACCGGTGCAGCCCGGCCACGGCCTGCTGGGCCTGCATGAACGGGTGGCCGCCCTGGGCGGCACGCTGCGCTGCACCCACCCCGAGGGCGGGGGCCTGTGCCTGAGCGTGCGCCTGCCCTGCCCCCGCCCCACACCGGCCAGCGCCCCCACCGCCGCCACGCCCCCACCTGAAAGCCCCGCATGATCCGAGTGATGCTCGTGGACGACCACGCCGTGGTGCGCGAGGGCTACCGCCGCCTGCTGGAATGCCAGGGCGACCTGCAGGTGGTGGCTGAAGCCGGGGACGGCCAGCAGGCCCTGCAGGATTGGCGCCACACCCAACCCGATGTGACCGTGGTGGACCTGGCCCTGCCCGGCCTGGGCGGGCTGGAGCTGATCACCCGGCTGCGCCAGCGTGAGCCCCGCTGCCGCCTGCTGGCCTTCAGCATGCACCGCGACCCCGTCTGGGCCACACAGGCCCTGCGTGCCGGCGCGCTGGGCTATGTGACCAAGAGCAGCCCACCCGAAACCCTGGTGCAGGCCGTGCGCACGGTGCACGACGGCCGCCGCGTGATCAGCCCCGACATCGCCACCGAGGTGGCCACCGCCCTGCTGGACGCCCAAGGCGCCGAAACCGGCGCCCCGGCCGGCCTGAGCCCCCGGGAGTTTGAGGTGCTGCGCGCTCTGGTGGCGGGCCGCGAGGTGGCCGACATCGCCGAGGCCCTGCACCTCAGCCCCAAGACCGTGCACAACCTGCACTACCAGATCAAGGCCAAGCTGGGCACGCGCAGCGACTTCGAGCTGGCGCGCCTGGCGTGGCAAAACGGCTGGATGGACGCCTGAGACGGGGCGCGCCGTCGCCTCAGGGCGCGCTCGCCCACACCGGCGCATCGGTCCCCGGCGGCACGGCCGGCCGCCACGGTGTGGCCCAGGGCGCTGACCAGTCCCAGGCGCTGGGCATCACCCGCAGCGGGCCAAAGCCGCTGGCCTCGTCCTGCCAGTGGCCTTCGGGCGAGAGGGGCGGCAGCGCCAGGTCCCGCGGCGTGCGGCCCAGCTGGCGCAGCCACTGGCCCACGCCGGCCAGGCTCACGTCCACCGTCCAGCTGCCGCCTTCCTGCTGCTGGCGCCACAGCGCCACTTGGGTGCCCAGGGCCAGCAGGTGGCCGGCCGCATGGTCCAGCACCTGCACCGGCAGGGCGCGGGGCGTGGACTGCCCGGCGGCCTCGGCCTCCTCGTGGTTCAGGCCCAGGGCGCTCTGCACCAGGGAGTCAAAGCCACGCTGCTGCGCCCAGGGGCCCACCTGGCCCCAGGCGCTAAGCCGGGCCACCACCAAGCCGGGCCGCAGGCGGGTCAGCGCCTCGGCCGTCCAACCGCGGGCTTCCAGGGCGCCCGGGCGGTAGGCCTGCAGCCAGACGTGGGCGCCGGCCACCAGGGTGCGCAGGCGCTGGGCGTCGCCCGGCGCGCGCAGGTCCAGCACGGCCGATCGCTTGCCCCGGCTGGTCTCCGGCAGCACGGCGATGTTGGGCAGGTGCGGCCCGTTGACCAGCAACACCTCGGCCCCCAGCCAGGCCAGGGCCCGGCCGGCCACCGGGCCAGCCAGGATGCGGCTGAAGTCCAGCACGCGCAGCCCCTGCCAGGGCGGCGCGTGCGGTCCCTGCAGGGCGGGCCAGCGGCGGGGCGGCGCCTCGGGCTGGCCGGGGGGGGTGGGAAGGCGGCGGACCTGGACCGGCAGGGTGAAGTCCTGGCGGGCGGCCAGCGCCACGGCCTGCGGATGGACCGCCCACTGCGCCGGGGTCCGCAGGGCCACGCCCACGCCGCCAGCGGCCATCAGCGCGGCCTCCAGCGCCGGTGCGGACCAGCCGGCCAGGGCCGCCGCCACCGCCTCACGCGGTGTGAGCGCGCCGGTGGGCAAGCCCAACAGCGCCAGCAACCGGTCCCGGTGATGGGCAAAGTTGGCATGCACCCGCACCCAGCCCGGGGCGCCGCGGGCCTGCCCGCAGGGGTAGAGCCCGCTCACGGGGTCCCACACCGGGGGCGTCTGGCCGTCCACCTGCAGATGGCTGCCGAACAGCCGGGCTGCTGCCCAGCTGTCCACCCGCAGGCGGCTGCGCTGCGCCACGGCGGCTCCGGCCCGCCAGTCCAGGGCCAGCCAAGCTGCCAGGCCCGCCGCCGCCACACTGGCCTGCGCCGCCACCGTGACCGCAAAGGAGGACGGCAGCACGGCTGCCGGCCCGGTCAGCGTCACCTGGTCCAGTGCCGCTGGGGGCAGGCCCAAGCCGGTCCAGAGTGAGGCCAGGAGGTGCGGGGCCCCTTGAGGGGCCGGTGGCGCAGGAGGATGGCCAAGGACGTCGAGCATGGCGGTGTGGCGGGTAAGGAAGTGACCGGCCGCATTTCAGGCCGGCGGCCAACGCCCGTCCAGATGGACGCAATCGATCCACCTGGGCAGGGGCGGTGCCACGCGCTAGGCTGGGCGGGCACGCCGCCCCCCCTGCCCTGCCCCATGACCCAGGACCTCCCCACCGCCGACGCCCCGCTTTGGTGGACGGCCGATCAGGCCGCCGCCCACCTGGGCGTACGCCGCACCAGCCTCTACAGCTATGTCAGCCGCGGCCTCTTGCCAGCCCATCCCCTTCCCGGCGGCCGGGGCAAGCGCTACCGGGCCGACGATGTGCGCCGCCTGGCCGCGCAACGCCGCCAGGCCCGGGGTGGCCCGCAGGTGGCCGGCGCCGCGCTGGACTGGGGCCAGCCGGTGCTGTCCTCCGCCCTGAGCCATTTGTGGCAGGGCCGGCTGCACTACCGCGACCAGGACGCCGTGGCCTGGTCGCAGACCGCCAGCCTGGAGGACACGGCCCAGCTGCTGTGGGGCGAGGCGGTGGCATCGCCCGGCCCCTCAGCCACCCCGGACGACGGGCCGTCCGCCAGCGCCCCGCTGCTGTCCTGCACACCCGCACAGGCGCTGCAGGCCGTGCAACGTGCGCTGGGCGGCCAGCCCCCCGACCTGACCGGCTGGCCGCTGGTGCGGCAGGTGGCCCAGGCCCTGCTGGCGGCCGGCGCGC
This sequence comes from Ideonella livida, assembly GCF_010499455.1. GTDB lineage: Bacteria > Pseudomonadota > Gammaproteobacteria > Burkholderiales > Burkholderiaceae_C > Ideonella > Ideonella livida. The sequence continues at coordinate 300,182 of NZ_JAAGOH010000001.1, forward strand.
CACCGGCAGCGCCGCCTCCGCCCACCGGCCTGCCCGATGGCCCCCTGCACCTGGCCCTGGCAGCCCGGTGGGGCGTGCCCTCCCAACCCGGCTGGGCCGGGCACCTGCGCCAGGCCCTGGTGCTGTGTGCCGACCATGAACTCAACGCCTCCACCTTCGTGGCCCGCTGCGCCGCCGCCACCGGCGCCCCCGAAGCGGCCTGCGTGGCCGCCGCGCTGGCCACGCTGACCGGCCCACGCCATGGCGGCGCCACGGCGTTGATCGAAGCCGATTGGGACCGCTGGTTGCAGGCGGCCCAGGGCACCGCCCGGGCGCTGGCCGCCGTGGTGCGCCAGCTCCTGGCCGACCGGGGCCCACTGGCGGCCGGCTGCGTGGCCTTTGGCCATGTGCTCTACCCGCAGGGAGACCCGCGCGCCGCCGCGCTGCTGGCTGCGCTGCCGGCCGACCCGGCGCTAGACCGTCTGCTGGCGGAGGTGGTGCGCCAATCCGGGCTGGCACCGTCGCTGGACTTCGCCCTGGTCGCCCTGCGCCGCGCCCTGGGGCTGCCGCGCGGCGCGGCTTTCCAGCTCTTCGCACTGGGTCGCACCGTCGGCTGGATCGCCCATGCCCGCGAGCAGCGGCACAGCGGCGGCTTCATCCGCCCCCGTGCGCGTTATGTGGGTCCGTTGCCGGCGCCAGCCGCGGCGGCCGCAGGCCCCGCGGCACCGCCCAAGGGGCGCGTGGTGCGTTGCGTCGGCCCCGGGCGACGCTGAGAACGCCGCGGCGCCGTAGGCCCCGCGGCCCGTGACCTCTGCCGAGGCCCGACCGGGGCCTGCGTGGGGTCTGCTCAGCCCAGGGCCGCCACCACCTCGGGCGGGGCCTGCACCAGCTCGATCAGCACGCCTTCACCGCCCACTGGGAATTCGTCATTGCCCTTGGGGTGGATGAAGCAGATGTCAAAGCCCGCGGCCCCCTTGCGGATGCCGCCCGGGGCGAAGCGCACACCTTGGGCCGTCATCCATTCCACGGCCTTGGGCAGATCGTCCACCCACAGGCCCACATGGTTGAGCGGGGTGGCGTGCACGGCGGGCTTCTTGTCGATGTCCAGCGGCTGCATCAGGTCCACCTCCACGGCGGTGGGACCGGTGCCCAGCGCGCAGATGTCTTCGTCCACGTTCTCACGCTCGGAGACAAAGGTGCTCTTGACCGACAGGCCGAAGACATCGACCCACAGGCTTTTAAGGCGCTGCTTGTCGGTGCCGCCGATGGCGATCTGCTGGATGCCGAGGATTTTGAAGGGTTTGGGGGTGGCACTCATGGCGGGCCTCACTCAAACGAGATGATCGACTGGTCCACCGACAGGCTCTCGCCCACCTTGGCCTGCACGTCCTTGACCACGCAGTCCTGGGTGGCCACGAGGATGTTCTCCATCTTCATGGCCTCGATGACGGCCAGCTTCTCGCCGGCCAGCACCTTCTGACCCGGCTGCACGGCCACTTGCACCAGCAGGCCGGGCATGGGCGAGAGCAGGAACTTGGAGAGGTCCGGCGGTGCCTTGTAGGGCATGAGCTTGTGCAGCTCGGCCGCGCGCGGCAGCAGCACCAGGGCATCGAGCTGGGTGCCGTTGTGGATGACGCGGATGGCCAGCGGGTTCTTGCCGGCCACGCGCTCCACCTGGGCGCTGAAGGGCACGCCGTTGACCGTGCCGGTCATGCGCACCTCACCCAGCTTGGTGTGGCTCTGGATGAGGTAGGTCTTGCCCGCCACGCTCACCGGGGCGGTGCCAGCAGCGGGGTTGAAGTCACCCAGGGTCACGGGGTGGTAGACATGCTGGCCTTCGGCGCCCAGTTGCACCACCACCAGCTCATCGTTGTGCGCCACCTCATGGCCCGGCAGCTGGCCGCTGATGCCGGCCGCGCGCTCGCGGGCCTTGCGGCGCACAAAGGCGGCCAGGGCGACCAGGAACATCGGGTCGTCGTGGGGCACGTCCTCGGCCTTGAAGCCTTTGCTGTAGTGCTCGGCAATGAAGCCGGTGTTGAAGGCGCCGGTGACGAACTTCGGGTGGGCCAGCAGCGCGGCCTGGAAGGGGATGTTGCTGCTGATGCCTCGGATGACAAAGCCGTTGAGGGCCTCGCGCATCTTGGCGATGGCGTCGTTTCGGTCTTTCCCGTGCACGATGAGCTTGGCGATCATCGAGTCGTAGAACATCGGGATCTCGCCGCCTTCGTACACGCCGGTGTCCACGCGCACGCCACCAAAGCGGCCGTCAGCGTACGCCGGGCCTTGCAGGGTTTCGGTGCCTTGCGCCAGGTTGGCCGCCGGCGGCGCGTACTTCACCAGCCGGCCGGTGGAGGGCAGGAAGTTGCGGAACGGGTCTTCGGCGTTGATGCGGCACTCGATGGCCCAGCCTTCCTTCTTCACGTCGGCCTGGCCGAAGGCCAGCTTCTCGCCGGCCGCCACGCGGATCATCTGCTCGACCAGGTCCAGGCCCGTGATGCACTCGGTCACCGGGTGCTCCACCTGCAGGCGGGTGTTCATCTCCAGGAAGTAGAAGTCCTGGTCCTTGCCGACCACGAACTCCACCGTGCCGGCCGACTGGTACTTCACCGCCTTGGCCAGCGCCACGGCCTGCTCGCCCATGGCCTTGCGGGTGGCGTCGGAGATGAAGGGGCTCGGCGCCTCTTCGATCACCTTCTGGTGGCGACGCTGGATCGAGCACTCGCGCTCGTTGAGGTAAACCACGTTGCCGTGGCTGTCGCCCAGGATCTGGATCTCGATGTGGCGCGGCTCGAGCACGTACTTCTCGATGAAGACGCGGTCGTCGCCGAAGCTGTTGCGGGCCTCGTTGCGGCAGGACGAGAAGCCCTCGAAGGCCTCCTTGTCGTTGAAGGCCACGCGCAGGCCCTTGCCGCCGCCGCCCGCCGAGGCCTTGATCATCACCGGGTAGCCGATGCCTTTGGCGATCTCGACGGCCTGCTCGGGCGTGTCGATGGCGTCGTTGTAGCCCGGGATGGTGTTGACCTTGGCCTCGTTGGCCAGCTTCTTCGAGGCGATCTTGTCGCCCATGGCCGCGATGCTGAAGTGACGCGGGCCGATGAAGGCGATGCCTTCGTCCTCACAACGCTTGGCAAAAGCCTCGTTCTCCGACAGGAAGCCGTAGCCGGGGTGGATGGCTTCGGCGCCGGTGGACTTGGCCGCGGCGATGATCTTGTCGGCCACCAGGTAGCTCTCGCGGCTGGGCGCCGGACCCAGCAGCACGGACTCGTCGGCCAGGGCCACGTGGCGGGCCTCCTTGTCGGCCTCGGAATACACCGCCACGGTGGCGATGCCCATCTTCTTGGCCGTGGCGATGACGCGGCAGGCGATCTCGCCGCGGTTGGCAATCAGGATCTTCTTGAACATGTTTGTTTTTCTCCGCGCGGCGTGATCAGAGGGGGATATTGCCGTGCTTGCGCCACGGGTTGTCCAGCTTCTTGTCCTTGAGCATCACCAGGCTGCGGCAGATGCGCTTGCGGGTTTCGTGCGGCTGGATCACGTCGTCAATGAAGCCACGGGCGCCAGCCACGAAGGGGTTGGCAAAGCGGGCCTTGTATTCGGCTTCCTTGGCGGCCAGCTTCTCAGGATCGCCCTTGTCTTCGCGGAAGATGATCTCCACCGCCCCCTTGGCGCCCATCACCGCGATCTCGGCATTGGGCCAGGCGAAGTTCACGTCGCCGCGCAGGTGCTTGGACGACATCACGTCATAGGCGCCGCCATAGGCCTTGCGGGTGATGACCGTGACCTTGGGCACGGTGCACTCGGCGTAGGCGTAGAGCAGCTTGGCACCGTGCTTGATGATGCCGCCGTACTCCTGGCTGGTGCCGGGCATGAAGCCGGGCACGTCCACAAACGTGATCACCGGGATGTTGAAGGCGTCGCAGAAGCGCACGAAGCGCGCCGCCTTGATGCTGCTCTTGATGTCCAGGCAGCCGGCCAGCACCAGCGGGTTGTTGGCCACGATGCCCACGGTGGCACCGTCCATGCGGGCAAAGCCGATGACGATGTTGGCCGCGTAGTCGGGCTGGATCTCGAAGAAGTCACCGTCGTCCACGACCTTGAGGATCAGCTCCTTCATGTCGTAGGGCTTGTTGGGGTTCTCCGGCACCAGGGTGTCCAGCGAATGGTCCAGGCGGGTGGCCACGTCCTGGCTGGGGCGCACCGGCGGCTTGTCCTTGTTGTTCAAGGGCAGGTAGTTGAAGAAGCGGCGCAGCATCAGCAGCGCTTCCACATCGTTCTCAAAGGCCAGGTCGGCCACGCCGGACTTGGCGGTGTGGGTGATGGCACCGCCCAGCTCCTCGGCGGTCACGTCCTCGTGCGTCACGGTCTTCACCACCTCGGGGCCGGTGACGAACATGTAGGACGAGTCCTTGACCATGAAGATGAAGTCGGTCATGGAAGGGCTGTACACCGCGCCGCCGGCGCAGGGGCCCATGATCATGCTGATCTGCGGGATCACGCCGCTGGCCATGACGTTGCGCTGGAAGACCTCGGCATAACCGCCCAGGCTGGCCACGCCTTCTTGAATGCGCGCCCCGCCCGAGTCATTGAGGCCGATCACCGGGGCGCCGACCTTCATGGCCTGGTCCATGACCTTGCAGATCTTCTCGGCGTGTGACTCGGACAGTGCACCGCCGAACACGGTGAAATCCTGGCTGAAGGCGAAGGCCAGGCGGCCGTTGATCATGCCGTAGCCGGTGACCACGCCGTCGCCGGTGATCTTGTTGTCTTGCATGCCGAAGTCCACGCAGCGGTGCTCGACGAACATGTCCCATTCTTCAAAGGTGCCCTCGTCAAACAGCAGCTCCAGACGCTCGCGGGCGGTGAGCTTGCCCTTCTTGTGCTGCGCGTCGATGCGCTTCTGGCCACCGCCCAGACGGGCCTTGGCACGCTTTTCTTCCAGCATCTGGAGGATGTCTTGCATTTGGAGGGGCTCCTCGTTCGTCTTCGGGAAACAGGTCAGGGGGTGAGCGGCACGGGGCCGCTCAGGAAAACAGGTCCAGCAGCCGGCGTGCGGCCACCGAGGCGGCCAGCCGGCCGGCGCGCACCTCGGCGCCCCAGCCGCCCAGCTGGGCTTGCACGGCAGGGTGCGCACGAAAGCGCGCCTTCAGGCCGGCGTCGATGCGCTCCCACATCCAGGCTTCGTCTTGGGCGCGGCGGCGCGCAGCCAGGTGGCCGCTGGCGGTCTGCAGCTGGCGGTATTCGTTCACCGTGGTCCAGAAGGCATCCACCCCAGTGCCCTTCAAGGCGCTGATCTCCAGCACGCGCGGGTGCCACAGCGTGGCGTTGCCGGTGTCATGACTGGGATGCCCTTGTTGGCCGAACAGGCGCAGGGCGGAGGTGATCTGCGCCCGGGCGCGGGTGGCGGCATGGGGATCGATGTCGGCCTTGTTGATGACCACCAGGTCGGCCAGCTCCATCACGCCTTTCTTGATGGCCTGCAGGTCGTCGCCGGCATTGGGCAGTTGCAGCAGGCAGAACATGTCGGCCATGCCGTGCACGGCCGTCTCGCTCTGGCCCACGCCCACGGTCTCGATGATGACCACGTCGTAGCCGGCGGCCTCGCACACCAGCAAGGCCTCGCGGGTGCGCTCGGCCACGCCGCCCAGGGTGCCGCTGCTGGGGCTGGGGCGGATGTAGGCGGCTTCCTGCACGCACAGCTGCTCCATGCGGGTCTTGTCGCCCAGGATGGAGCCGCCCGAGACGGTGGACGACGGGTCCACCGCCAGCACGGCCACGCGGTGGCCCTGGGCGATGAGGTGCAGGCCCAGGGCCTCGATGAAGGTGCTTTTGCCCACACCCGGCACGCCGGAGATGCCCAAGCGGAAGCTGCGGCCGGTGTGGGGCAGCAGGGCGTTGAGCAGCTCGTCCGCCCGCGCGCGGTGGTCCGGCCGGGTGGACTCCAGCAGGGTGATGGTCTTGGCGATGGCGCGCCGGCGCGGCGCGATCTCTGCCGTCAGGATCTGGTCGTGCAGGCGCTGGTCGGCCTCGGGCAGCGGCGCGGGGGCTGCGGCGGGCGCAGCGGAAGGGTCCTGCGGGATGGGCATGGTGGAGAAGACGGGGCGCAAGGCCCGCAGGGCAGTCGGTGGGGCGAGGCCGCTTCAGCGCGCCGCGGACCGGGCCGGGCGCAGGTAGTACAGGTCCCACTCGCCTTCGGCCTGCAGCACGAAGCCGTGGCGCAGGTAAAAGCGGTTGGCGTCGGAGTGCTTGAGCGCGGTCACGCTCACGGCCTTGTGCTGTTCGTCAGCTTCTTTGAGCACCTGCTGCAGCACCCAGGCCCCTACCCCTTCGCCCTGGGCGCTGGGGTGGATGTAGAGGTGGTCCAGCAGCCAGTCGTGCTCGCGCGGCACCAGCACCACAAACCCCACCAGCGCCCCGTCCTTGAGGATGTGGCGGGTGTAGGCCGGCAGGTAGCCGCGGGAGAGGCGCTCGCGGGCACGCTGGGGGTCGAAACGGCCCACACGCTCCAGGCTCTCGCGCATGGCGGCCAGGCGCAGGGACAGCAGCGCGTCGAAGTCGTCCTCGCCAGCGGGCGCAAGCTTGAGGTCGGGGCGGTCGGTGGTGGGCATGGCAATGAGGCCGGCAGGCGGTCTACGAAGACGAGATGTGTCCAGTATCACGCGCCGCCGGCCCGGGTCATTCCAACTTCAGTTGGCCGCCTGCGCGGCCTTGATCTGCTCCAGCACATCCTTGGCGCTGGCCGGAATGGGCGTGCCCGGACCGTAGATGCCCTTGACGCCGGCGTCCCAGAGGTAGCCGTAGTCCTGCGCCGGGATCACGCCACCGACGAAAACGATGATGTCGTCGGCGCCCTGCTTCTTCAGCTCGGCGATGATGGCCGGCACCAGCGTCTTGTGGCCGGCGGCCAGGGTGGACACGCCCACCGCATGCACGTCGTTCTCGATGGCCTGGCGGGCGCACTCTTCGGGCGTCTGGAACAGCGGGCCCATGTCCACATCAAAGCCCAGGTCGGCAAAGGCGGTGGCCACCACCTTGGCACCGCGGTCGTGGCCGTCCTGGCCCAGCTTGGCGATCATCACCCGCGGCCGGCGGCCGGCCTCATCGGCAAAGGCGGCGATCTCGCCCTTGAGCTTGTCCCAACCCTCGGCGGAGTCATAGGCGGCGGCGTACACGCCGGTCACTTTTTGGATGTCCGCACGGTGGCGGCCATAGACCTTCTCCAGCGCGTCGCTCACCTCACCCACGGTGGCGCGCAGGCGGATGGCGCGGATGGACAGGTCCAGCAGGTTGCCCTGCCCCGACTGCGCGGCGGCGGTGAGGGCGTCCAGGGCGGCCTGCACGGCGGCGCCATCACGGGAGGCGCGGATCTGCTGCAGGCGGGCGATTTGCGCCTCGCGCACCTTGACGTTGTCAACCTCCAGGATCTCGACCGGATCCTCCTTGGCCAGCTTGTATTTGTTGACGCCCACGATGACGTCACGGCCCGAGTCGATGCGCGCCTGCTTCTCGGCCGCGCTGGCTTCGATCTTGAGCTTGGCCCAGCCGCTGTCCACGGCCTGGGTCATGCCGCCCATGGCCTCCACCTCTTCGATGATGGCCCAGGCCTTGTCGGCCATGTCCTGGGTGAGCTTTTCCATCAGGTAGGAGCCGGCCCACGGGTCCACCACGTTGGTGATGTGGGTCTCTTCCTGGATGATGAGCTGCGTGTTGCGGGCGATGCGGGCCGAGAACTCGGTGGGCAGCGCGATGGCCTCGTCCAGCGAGTTGGTGTGCAGGCTCTGGGTGCCGCCAAAGACGGCCGCCATGGCCTCGATGGTGGTGCGCACCACGTTGTTGTAGGGGTCCTGCTCGGTCAGGCTCCAGCCCGAGGTTTGGCTGTGCGTGCGCAGCATCAGGCTCTTGGGGTTCTGGGCGTTGAAGCCCTTCATGATGCGGGCCCACAGCAGGCGGGCGGCACGCATCTTGGCGATCTCCAGGTAGAAGTTCATGCCCACCGCCCAGAAGAAGCTCAGGCGGCCGGCGAACTCGTCCACGTCCATGCCCTTGGCGATGGCGGTTTTCACATACTCCTTGCCATCGGCCAGGGTGAAGGCCATTTCCAGCGCCTGGTTGGCGCCCGCTTCCTGCATGTGGTAGCCGGAGATGCTGATCGAGTTGAACTTCGGCATCTTCTGCGCCGTGTACTCGATGATGTCGCCGATGATCTTCATCGACGGCTGCGGCGGGTAGATGTAGGTGTTGCGGACCATGAACTCCTTGAGGATGTCGTTCTGGATGGTCCCGGACAGCTTGTCCTGGCTGACGCCCTGCTCCTCGGCGGCCACCACATAGCCCGCCAGGATGGGCAGCACGGCGCCGTTCATGGTCATGGAGACCGAGACCTTGTCCAACGGGATGTCGTTGAACAGGATCTTCATGTCCTCCACCGAATCAATGGCCACGCCGGCCTTGCCCACATCGCCGGTCACGCGCGGGTGGTCAGAGTCATAACCGCGGTGGGTGGCCAAATCGAAGGCCACGCTCACGCCCTGCCCACCGGCGGCCAGGGCCTTGCGGTAGAACGCGTTGGACTCCTCGGCGGTGGAGAAGCCGGCGTACTGGCGGATGGTCCAGGGGCGCACCGCGTACATGGTGGCCTGCGGGCCGCGGATGAAGGGCTCGAAGCCCGGCAGCGTGTTGGTGAAGGGCAGCCCCTGCACGTCTTCAGCGGTGTACAGCGGCTTGACGGTGATGCCCTCGGGCGTCACCCAGTTGAGCTTGTCCAGGTCACCGCCGGCAGACTTGGCCGCGGCCTTGGCCCACTGTTCCAGCGAGGCGGGGTTGAACTCTTGGGATGCGGACATGCGGAAAACTCCAGAACAGGGGCGGGGCGGCGACAGTCCCTTCCCCAAGGAAGGGGCCGTCGGGGGGTGCCGCCACCGCAAAACGGGGGCGCTGTGGGCGGTCAGGCCGGCTGCGGGCAGACCCTGCAGCGCGTCGATCACCATGATACATGATGCATAATTATGAATTCAAGGTTGACGTTGACCTGACTCAAGGCTCCAATCCGGGCCCCTGCGGCCCTCCCAGGCCTCCGCCCTGCCCGCCATGTCCGACACCGACAACTCGCTCGCCCCGCGCGCCCTGTACCAGCAGGTGGCTGAACGCCTGCGCGAACAGATCTTCAACCGCGAGCTGGAGCCCGGCAGCTGGATCGACGAACAGAAGCTGGCCGGCGACTACGGCATCAGCCGCACCCCCCTGCGCGAGGCCCTGAAGGTGCTGGCGGTGGAGGGGCTGGTGACCATGAAGGTGCGCCGCGGCGCCTATGTCACCGAGATGTCCCCGGCCGACGTGACCCAGGTCTACCGCCTGCTGGCCCTGCTGGAGAGCGACGGCGCCGCCGAGGTGGCCGAGCGCGCCAGCCCGGCCGAACTGGCCGAGCTGGACCAGTTACACCGCCAGCTGGAAGCCCAGGCCGGCCAGCGCGACCAGTTCTTCCAGACCAACGAGCAGTTCCATATGCGCCTGCTGGCCATGGGCCGCAACCGCTGGCGCGAGCAGATCGTGACCGACCTGCGCAAGATGATGAAGCTCAACCGCCACCATTCCCTGTTCCGCCAGGGCCGGCTGGCCGAGTCGCTCGAAGAGCACCGAGCGCTGATGCTGGCCCTGCAGCGCCGTGATGGCGCGCAGGCGGCGCAGCTGATGAAGCGCCACTTCGAGAACGGGCTGGCTGCGGCCAGCGCCTGAGGCCGCCCGGCCGGCGCGCCCCCGGCCCTGCCGCTCAGGGGCCCAGCTTGACGTTGATGCCGGTGAAGAAGGTCGAGTCCAGCATGCGCGTGCCTTGTGCCGGCTCGCTGTTGTAGGTCTGGATCAGGCCCAGGTTGAGCGAGAGGGTGCGCGTCACCGACACGGTCAGGCCCGCGTTGAGCTTGGCCTGCGTGTTCTTGGTGCCCGACACCGCCGGGTAGGCCTCCAGCCGCTGGTTGAACGACACGGTCTCGGTCAGCTGGTGCGCGGAGTTCTCGCCCACGATCACGCTGGTGGTGGCAAAGGAGGACTGCAGGCGCCCGTCGATGAGCTGCTGCTGCCCATAGCGCGCGAGCGTCCGGCTGGCACCGCCGTAGACGTCGAAGGTGTGCTGCGGCGTCTTCACCCAGTGGTGGCCCAGGCCGGTACCCACCAGGGTGCGCAGCGACAGGTCGGTCACCCGGTCATGCTCGACGCCGAGCTTGGCGAATCCGAACCAGTCGGCCGTGATGTTGTGGTCGTACTGCCCGTCCAGGGCCCATTTGCCGGCGGTGGTGGTGGAGGTGCCCTCCACCCGGCTCTGGCCTTCGGTGACAGCGCCCACCAGGCTCAGCTTGGTGTCCACGGTCTGGCGGGAGAGGTCCAGATTCAGCAGCAGGTTCTGCGTGCTGGTGTTACCGGTCGTGGTGTTGAGGGACGCCCCGGCTTGTCCCCGCCACAGGCCGTCCTGGGGATCGGCGGCGCGGGCCGGGGGAGCGGTCAAGGCGGGGCTCAGTACGCAGGTGGTGACGATCCAGGCTGCAGGCGCCAACTTCATTCAGGTTCCTCTTCTCGAAAAAAGGGCGCAAGACTAACCGGCTTTGGACAGCCGGCGGCCCGGGCAGCGCCACCCGGCCCGCCGCTGCCCGGAACAGGGCTGCGGCCACCCCGCTCATCGCCGCATCGGCCGACCCGGCGCTGCCTAGCATCGTGGCCACCCCCACCTTCCTGGCCCGCCAGGGCTTGTCATGCCCACCGCCCCCGTCCCCAACGCTGCCACCGACGCCGCCACCGGCCGGCCACCCCGCCTGCGCCTGGGCGATGTGCTGGTGCAGCAGAAGCTCATCTCCGAGCAGCAGCTGCAGCAGGCGCTGGAGGAGGGTCGCCAGAGCGGCAAGCGTCTGGGGCGGCTGCTGATCGAGCGCGGCCAGGTCACCGAGGACGCGGTGGTGCAGGCCCTGGCCACCCAGCTGCGCATCCCCTTCGTCAACCTGCGCACCTTCCCGCTGCGCAGCGAGACGGTGCGCCTGCTGGCCGAGTCCCCGGCCCGGCGCCACCGCGCGGTGGTGCTGGAGGACAAGGGCGACCACCTCACGGTGGCCATGGCCGATCCCCTGGACCTCTTCGCCTACGACGAGCTCACCCGCCTGCTGCGCCGGCCGCTGCAGATGGTGGTGGTGGCCGAGAGCCAGCTGCCCGCCGTGCTGGACCGCCACTACCGGCGCAATGAGGAGATCACCGGCCTGGCCAAGGCGCTGGAGAAGGACGTGGGCGACGCCCTGGACTTCGGGACCCTGCAGGCCAGCCTGGGCCAGGAGGCCGCACCGGTGGTGCGCCTGCTGCAGTCGCTGTTCGAGGACGCGGTGCAGGTGGGCGCCTCGGACGTGCACCTGGAGCCGCAAGAGCGCGAGCTGCTCATCCGCAACCGGGTGGACGGGGTGCTGCAGACCCAGGCCCAGGCCGACAAGCGCATTGCCGCGGCGCTCACCCAGCGCCTGAAGCTCATGGCCAGCCTGGACATCTCCGAGAAGCGCCTGCCGCAGGACGGTCGCTTCAGCCTGCGGCTGAAGGAGCGCACGCTGGACGTGCGCCTGTCCACCCTGCCCTGCCAGTACGGGGAGAGTGTGGTCATGCGCCTGCTGGGGCAGGACCAGTCGGTGCGGCGGCTGGGCTCTATCGGCATGCCCGCGGCCATGCTGGAGCGCTTTGACGCCATCATCCACCGCGCCTCGGGCATGGTGCTGGTCACCGGGCCCACCGGCTCGGGCAAGACCACCACCCTGTACGCCGCCCTGGCCGAGATCGACGCCGACACCCACAAGGTGATCACCGTGGAGGACCCGGTGGAATACCGCCTGCCCGGACTGACCCAGGTGCAGGTCAACGACAAGATCGAGCTGAGCTTTGCCCGGGTGCTGCGCGCCTGCCTGCGCCAGGACCCCGACGTGATGCTGGTGGGCGAGATGCGCGACCCCGAAACGGCCGAGATCGGCCTGCGCGCGGCCATGACCGGGCATATGGTCTTCTCCACCCTGCACACCAAGAGCGCCATCAGCACACCCTTCCGGCTGCTGGACATGGGGGTGCCCGGGTTCATGGTGGCCACCTCGCTGCAGGCCGTCATCGCGCAGCGCCTGGTGCGCACGGTCTGCGCGCACTGCGCCGAGCCCCAGCCCTTGAGCCCGCAGCAGCGGGCCTGGCTGCAGGGCGTGGCCGGGGAGCGTGCCCACGCGCTGCGGCCGCTGCGCGGGCGCGGCTGCACCGCCTGCAACAGTACCGGCTACCACGGCCGCCAGGGCGTCTACGAGATGCTGGAGATGGACGCCGAGCTGGCCCAGGCCGCCACCCAGGCCGACCCCACACGCTTCCTGGCAGCGGCCCGGGCCCGCATGGCCGGCCGCACCATGACCGACCACGCCCTGGAGTTGCTGGGCGCCGGCCGCACCAGCGTCGACCAGGCCATGCGCGTGGCCACTGACCTAGACTGAGGCGCGCCATGCCCGCCTACCAATGGAAGGGCCGCAACGCCCGCGGCGAGAAGGTCAGCGGCGAAGCCGACGCGCCCGACGAGGACAGCCTGGCCGCGCAGCTCATCGCCTCGGGCGTCACCCCGGTGGAGCTGCGGCGCCGCGGCCAGGCCAGCGCCGAGCCACGCCCCAGCCTGGCGCAGAGCCTGCTGGCCCAGCGTGTCAACGGCGAGGACGTGCTCATCCTCTCGCGCCAGCTCTTCACCCTGCAGAAGGCCGGCGTGCCCATGCTGCGCGCCCTGGTGGGCCTGGAGGCCTCGGCGGCCAAACCCGCCCTGGCCGCCCTGCTGGCCGATGTGCGGGCCAGCCTGGACCAGGGACGCGACCTCTCGGCCGCCCTGGCCCGCCACCCCGAGGCCTTTGACGCCTTCTATGTGGCCATGGTGCGGGTGGGGGAGATGACCGGCCGGCTCACCGAGGTCTTCCGGCACCTGGCCGGCCATGTGGAGTTCGAACTGGAGGTGCGCGCCCGCATCCGCCAGGCGCTGCGCTATCCGGCCATGGTGGGCGTGGCCATCCTGGCGGCGCTGGTCACCATCAACCTCTTCGTGATGCCCACCTTCGCCGACATGTTTGCCAGCATGAAGGCGGAGCTGCCGCCGCTGACCCGGCTTTTGCTGGGCGTCTCCGACACCATGGTGCGCCACTGGCCGCTGCTGGGCGCGGCCGCAGCCGCCCTGGTCCTGGGCCTGCGCGCGGCACTGGACAGCCCGGCCGGGCGCTACCGCTGGGACCGCCTGAAGCTGCGGCTGCCCATCGTCGGGCCCATCGTGCTCAAGGCCACGCTGGCGCGCTTTGCGCGCAGCTTCTCGCTGGCCTCGCGCAGCGGCGTGCCCGTCAGCCAGGCCATGACGGTGGTGGCCGAGACGGTGGACAACCACTGGGTCGCCGCGCGGGTCGAACAGATGCGCGACGCGGTGGAGCGCGGCGAGAGCCTGTCGCGGGCGGCCGCCGCCTCGGGCGTCTTCACCCCGGTGGTCATGCAGATGATGGCCGTGGGCGAGGAGACCGGCGCCCTGGACGAGTTGCTGGACGACATCGCCAGCCTCTACGAGCGCGAGACCGACCATGCCATCAAGGGCCTGTCCAGCGCCATCGAGCCGGTGCTGCTGCTGGTGATCGGCACCCTGGTGCTGGTGCTGGCCCTGGGCGTCTTCACCCCCATGTGGAACATGGGCCAGGCCGCCATGGGCCGGCCGCACTGACACGGCGGAGGACCCTATGGATCAACACCCCCTCAACCCCGGGCAGCCACCGCCGATAACGGACGGAGTGACCGGCAAACACGTCGCCCCGGTCCCGTCCCCACCGGCCTGAAGGCCGTGCCACGTGCGCCCAGATGAAAGGTCAACCATGTCTTCCCTGCCTGCCTCCCACCGCGTCCGCCATGCCGGCTTCACCCTGATCGAGCTGGTGATGGTCATCGTCATCCTGGCCGTGCTGGCCGCGGTGGCGATCCCCAAGTTCGTGGACCTGGGCGCCGACGCCAAGTCCGCCGCCCTGTCCAGCGTGGCCGGCTCGCTGACGTCCGCCTCGGCCGTCAACTACGCCGCCCGCAAGGCCAACGGCGCCAACGGTGCGGCCGTGGCCAACTGCTCGGATGTCGCCGGCCTGCTGCAGGGCGGCATGCCCAGCGGCTACGCCATCACCGCCGCCACGGTGGCGGCCAACGCCACCGTGGCCTGCACCCTCACCCAATCGGCCACCGGCAACACCGCCACCTTCTCGGCCACCGGCATCAACTGACGCGGCCAGGCTCGCCACCCCCACCATGGCCGCCACGCCCCGGGGTGCGGGGAGCCGCCGCCACGGCACCGGCTTCACCCTGCTGGAGCTGGTCACCGTCCTGGTGATCCTGGGTGCCCTGGCCGTGGTCGCCCTGCCGCGGCTGCCGGACCTGGACGGCTGGCGGCTGCGGGCCTGGGCCGACAGCCTGGTGGCCGAGGTGCAGACCGCCCGGCGCATGGCCCTGCACCAGCGCCGGCCGCTGACCGCCCGCTTCACGACCACCGGCTACCAGCTCAGCACCGCCGGCGGCGCGGTGCTGCGCAGCCTGCCCTGCCCCTCCAGCGTGCCCAGCTGCCTGGGCGGTCAGGTGCCCTCCAGCATCACCTTCAATGCGGACAACACCGGCGCCGCCCTCACCAGCACCGGCGCGGCGCTGGGCCTGCGGGTGGGGGATTCCAGCGGCGCGGAGGTCCAGCGCCTGACGCTGGAGACCGAAACAGGCCTGATTCGCGCGGCTCTTTGAGGCAACGGGTAGGCGGCGGCTGCCTAGCATGCCCAGCAGGATCCGCCCTGTCCGCCATGCCCAGCCCCGCCGCCCTCCTCCCTTCAGCCACCGCTGTATTGCCGCATGCGCGCCAGGATCTGGGCGCGTGGCGCCGCCAGGCAGGCCCGGCCCGCCAGCACGGCCTGTCCATGCTGGAACTGATCCTGTTCATCGTCATCGTCAGCGTCACGCTGGCGGGGGTGGCCGCGGTGATGGGCCTGACCGCCCAGCGCAGTGCCGACCCGCAGGTGCAGCGCCAGGCCCTGGCCATCGCCGAGTCCCTGCTCGAGGAGATCGAGGGACTGCCCTTCACCTGGTGCGACCCGGACGACCCGCTGGTGGCCACCGTCACCGCCCTCACCGGCTGCACCACCCTGCCCGAGGCCCTGGGGCCGGAGAGCGGCGAGAGCCGCTTTGGCAGCCTGCGCTTTGACCATGTGAGCGACTTCCACGGCTACGTGATGAACGGCGTGACCGACCTGGCCGGGGCGCTCATTCCGGAGCTGTCGGCCTACACCGCCCGGGTCAGCGTGGCCCCGGCCAGCCTGGGCACCCTTACCGCCGCCAGCGGTGACCTGCTGCGCATCACCGTGCAGGTCAGCGGCCCGGGCGGCATCAGCCTGAGCCTGGAAGGCTACCGGAGCCGCCATGCGCCCAACACCGCGCTCTGAACTGGCAGCCCGCCCGCAGCGGGGCTTCACCCTGCTGGAGGCGGTGATGGTCATTGTGCTGACCGGCATCGTCGCCTCGCTGGCCGGCCAGTTCATCGTCGCGCCGGTGCAGGCCTACCTGGCCCTGTCGGCCCGCGCCCGGCTGGGCGACATGGCCGACACCGCCCTGCGCGGCATGGGCCGCGAGCTGCGGGCCGCCCTGCCCAACAGCGTGCGCGTCAGCGCCGACGGGCGCACCGTGGAATTCATTCCGACCACCGCCGGCGCCCGCTACAAGAGCCAGGGCCTGGGTGCCCTGCTGGACGGCGTGCTCACCCCCACCTTCAGTGTGCTGGGCCCGGGGCTGAACCTGAGCAGCGCCAACCAGCAGCTGGTCTTTCGCAACCTGGGCGCGGCCGTGCCCGGCCAGGACGCCTACGCCCCCAACGGCACGCTGCTCGAACAGCTCAGCTCCAACCGCCGCCAGGCCCTCAACCTGGCCGGCCTGACCAGCACCCTGAGCCTGCTCAGCCTGGCCCCCCTGCCCACCGGCACCATCAGCCCGCCCTACCGCGTCTTCGCCGTGCTGCAGCCGGTGAGCTTCCATTGCGACCTGGCCACCGGCCGCCTGACCCGGCACAGCGCCTACGGCTTCCAGGCCAGCCAGCCGGTGCCACCGGCCGGCACCGCCCATGTGCTGGCCGAAGGCGTCACCGCCTGCGCCTTCAGCCTCGACCCTGGCCTGCAGGGCAACGCCCTGGTGCAACTGCGCCTGACCCTGGGGGCCAGCGGCGCCCTCTCCGGCCAGGAAAGCCTCTCCCTCCATCACGCCCTCCATGTGGACAACCTGCCCTGAGCGCGGCCAGGGCTTCACCCTGGTCAGCGCCCTGTTTCTGCTGGTGGTGCTTTCCGCCCTGGGCGCGGCGATGGCGCGTGTGGCCACCTCGCAGCACCTGGGGGCAGCACTCGAGCTGGATGGCGCGCGCGCGCTGCAAACCGCCCGCGCCGGTCTGGAATGGGGGACTTGGCAAGTGATGCGCAATCCGGCGCCGCCATCGGCCGCACCGGCCTGCTTTGCCACCACCACACTGAGCCCCGGCGGCAGCCTCAGCGGCTTGGTGGTCAGCGTGCAGTGCACGCGAACGCCCACCACCGGCACGGTGCTCGATGGCACCACCGGCCTGGTCTTCTTCACCCTGCAGGCCACCGCCTGCAACCAGCCGGCTGCGGGCGTCTGCCCCAACCCCAACCCCGGCGACACCTATGTGGAGCGCCAGCTCAGCTGGCAGGTGGTGCGATGAACGCGACACCTTCACACCACCGCGGCAGCCCCCTGGGGCTGCGCCGGGTGCTGGGCTGGGCCCTGGGCTGGGTGCTGGGCGGCTTGATCGGCGGGGCACCGGTCCAGCCGGCGCACGCCCAGACCTGCCTGACCGACGACTTCTCCAGCGGCACCCTCAACGCCAGCCTGTGGAACGTGGCGGGCACCGGCTTCCTGCCCCAGGTGGTCAACGTGGGCAGCCCCAGCAGCCCCCTGTACCGCCTGCGACTGACCGACAACGGCAACAACCGCGCCACCATGACCCAGCTGCGGCGCTGGTTCCCGGCCTCCAGCAACCGCATCACGGTGGAGTTCGACTTCTACGCCTACGGCGGTGGGGGCGGTGGCGCGGATGGCGTGGGCCTGGTCCTGTCCGACGCCAGCGTTCCCCCCTTCCCCGGGGCACCCGGGGGCTCGCTGGGCTATGCCCAGAAGACCGGCGGCAATGGCTTCAATGGCGGCTGGCTGGGCTTCGGACTGGATGAGTTCGGCAACTACGCCAATCCCACCGAAGGCCGCGGCGGCTACCCCACGGGCTGGAGCGCCCCGGCCGGCGCCAACCAGGCCCCCGGCTGGCAGCCCGACGCCATCGCAGTGCGCGGCAGCGGCAGCGGCACCACCGGCTACGCCCTGCTGGCCAGCACCGGCGACCTGGGCACCATGGAAACCTCCTCCACCTCGCCCTGGCGTTTCCGCTTCACCGTGGACAACAGCGTGGGCAGCGGCGTGTGGGCCAAGGTGGAATACCTCTACGGCAGCAGCTGGGTGACGCTGGTGCCCAGCTTCAACGTCATGGCCAGCGGCAGCGGGCAGTCGCGCATCCCCGGCGACCTGCTGCTCTCCCTGGCCGCCTCCACCGGCGACCTGACCAACATCCACGAGATCGACAACGTGCGCATCTGCGCCAACCGCATCAACGCCGTGGGCAGCTCGGCCAACCCCGCCAGCTTTGAATGCCTGGAGACTGGGCAACTGAGCGTCTGGAGCGCCAGCGCCCGCAAGCCGCTGTTCACCAAACTCACCGGCACCCCCTTCCGCTTCGACGTCGCCGCACTCAAATCCAGCGGCGCCCTGGAAGATGGCATGGTGGCTGCCGGCGGCTATGCCAAGACCGTCACGGTGGAACTGTTTGACGCCACCACCGGCGCCGCCTGCGCGGCCCTGTCCTCGCCGGTGGCCAGCCAGACCCTGACCTACGTCTCCGGCGATGGCGGGCGCAAGACCCTCAGCGCGGACTTCACCCTCAACCGCGCCTACCCCAGCCTGCTGTGCCGCGTGACGGACGCCAATGCCGGCAGCCCCGTGGTGGCCTGCGGCAGCGACCGCTTCAGCGTGCGGCCGCCGGCCTTCACCACGCTCAGCGCCAGCCTGGTGGCCGACGCCACCGGCAGCAGCGCCACCGCCACCCCGACGGCCCCCGCCGGCAGCCCCTTCACCCTGGGCGCCGGCACCGGCACCCCGGGATATGCCGGCACCCCCGAGGTGGACGCCACCTTGCTGGAGTGGACCGGCGCCCCCAGTGGCGGACGACCCGCGCCGGGTGTGGGCACACTCAGCGGCGCCTTCACCACCGCCGCCAGCGCCAGCACCGGCAACGGCGCCAGTGGCAGCTTCAGCTACAGCGAGGTGGGCTACTTCCGCCTGCGTGCCGGGGCGGTGGTCGACAGCAGCTTCACCACCACATCCGCTGACCCGGCCAACGGCGACTGCACTGCCGACGCCAGCAACACCCTGGTCAACGGCCGTTACGGCTGCCGCATCGCCAACACCGGCGCCAGCGGCCATGTGGGCCGCTTCGTGCCCGCCAGGCTGGCCGTGACCCCCGGTGCGCTGACCCACCGCAGCGCCGCGGCCTGCAGCCCGGCCTCCACCTTCTCCTACCTGGGCGAGTCCTTCAGCCTGAACCTGGGCCTGACCGCCCAGAACACCGGCGGCGCCACCACCCTCAACTACAGCGGCGCCTACGCCCGTCTCGCACTGGCCAGCACGGCCAGCTGGAGCCTGGCCGGCGTGGCCGGCACCACCCCATTGCCGGCCAGCGGTGCCGGCGCACGCAGTCAGGTGCGCAGCGCCAGCGGCAGCTGGAGCGGCGGCACCGCCAGCGTCAGCCTGGTGGCTGCCGTGGCCCGGGCGACCAGCGTGGAGGCGCCCCTGGCCGCCGACCTGGGCGTGAGTGCCACCGACCCCGACGGGGTGGCCCTGGCCACCCCCGACCTGGACACCGACCTCAACGGCACGCCGGACCGGGTTCGCCTGGCCAGCGTGGACCTGCGCCACGGCCGGCTCAAACTCGACAGCGCCCAGGGCGCCCCCACCAGCCCCCTGCTGCTGCCCCTGGCGGCGCAGCACTGGAGCGGCAGCGGCTGGACCGACAACATCGCCGACAGCTGCACCCGGGTGCCCGCCAGCGCCGTCGCCCTGGGCCACCTCACCCGCCAGCTCACCGCCAGCACCACCCGCCTGTCGGGAACCAGTTTTGCCCTGAGCGCCGGCCGCGGCAACCTGGTGCTGGCCGCGCCCGGTGTCGGGCGCCAGGGCACCGTCGACATCGCCCTCAACCTGGGCGCCGGCCTGAGTGACGCCAGCTGCCTGCAGCCCTGGGTGCCCCTCAGCCTGACCACCACCGGCGCCAACCTGCAGGCCCTGCGGGGCGCCTGGTGCGGCAGCACCAGCCTGGACCTGGACCCTTGGGCGCGCGCCACCTTCACCGGCAGCCGCGGCGCCGACCACCTCATCGACATGCGGGAGCGGTACTGACATGCGCTGGCCCTTCTTTGCCCGGCGCCGGCCCGACGCCTCTGCCCAGCAGCTGTGCTTCATGCCCACGCCGCAGGGCCTGGTGTGGCTGCGCAGCCGCCCCAGCCCCGGGGGCCCCGAGGTGGTGCGCCACGGCCTGCTGCAGCGCCCCGACACCCTGGGCGAGGCCGACTGGAGCGAGGCCCTGGCCGAGATCGGTCGCCCCGCCACCCCGGCCATGGCCGTGCTGCCGCTGGCCGACTACCAGCTGCTGCAGATCGAGGCCCCGCCAGTGCCCCCCGAGGAATTGCGAGCGGCCGCGCGCTGGCGCATACGCGAGCTGGTCGACGGGCACGTGGACGACATCACGCTGGACGTCTTGCACGTCGGCCCGCCGCCCGGCCCGGGCAGCAGCCCGCAGCCCCTGTTCGTGGTCGCCGCCCCCAACCCGCGGGTGGCAGCCTGCGGCGAGCTGGCGCGCCGGGCGGGCTGGGCCTTGTCCGTGGTCGACGTGAGCGACCTGGCCCAACGCAACCTGCACACCGCCGCCTCCGCCACGCTGGACCTGAGCGACCGGGCCACCGCCTGCCTGGTCCGCCATGCCGACCAGTGCCTGCTGACCCTGTGCGTGGGCGAGGAGCTCTATGACACCCGGCGCCTGGCCTGGGACGAGCGCCTGCCCGCCCAGGCGGCCGCGGCCCAAGGGGCCCGGGACACCGGCCTGGACGACGCCGGCGCCCCGCGCCTGCTCATCGAACTGCAACGCTCCTTTGACGTATGGGAGCGCTCCTGGCCCGACCTGCCCATGAGCCTGCTCTGGCTGGACCTGCAGGACGACACCCCCACCCTGGCCCCCTGGCTGCAAGACCAGCTGGGCATGCGCTGCCTGCCCCTGAGCGTGCCCGAGGCCCCCCCCGAGTGGGCCGATCTGTCCGCCGTCACCCGCCGGCAACTGCTGCCACTGCTGGGCCTGCTGCGGCGCCAACCCTTCGTCCAGCCCTGAGCCGGCACACCATGGCCCAGCAAATCAACCTCCACACCCCCATCCTGCTGCAGCCGGTGCGGGTCTTCTCGGCCCGCACCATGGCCACGGCCCTGGGCGTTCTGGCCCTGGGCCTGCTGGGGCTGACCGGCGTGCTGCTGGGCCACCAGCACCGCGCCGCCCAGGAAGCCCAGGCCACCGCCGCCCGGCAGCAGTTGGAGCTGACCCAGCTGCGTGCTGCCCTGGCTGAGGCCGAACGTACCGCCGACCCCCAGGCCCTGCGCCAAGAGCTGGCCCGCCTGCAAGAGGCCGAGCGCCAATGGCACCAGGCCCGGCAGGTGAACCTGCACGAGATGCTGCCCGCCGGACAGGGCCATGCCGAACTGCTGGCCTGGACCGCCCGCGAACTGCCGCCCGCGGTCTGGCTGCGTCAGCTCCAGCTCGCCCCAGACGAGGTGCTGCTGGAAGGCGCCACCCTGGACACCCTGAGCCTGCAACGCTGGCTGGCCCGGCTGGCCAGCCGTGGCGACCTGCACAGCACGCCCTGGCGGGAGCTGACGGTGCAGCAGGTGCCACCGGCCGGGACCAGCCGAGGCCCTGAGGGGTCCAGCCCCCCACTGAGCACGGGCGGACTGCCCCCCGGCAGCTGGGCCTTCCGGTTGCGGGCCGCCCGCCACACGCCACCGGAACATGCGCCACCGCCCGCCGCCGCCCCCGGAGGCTCGCCATGAAGACCAAGATGACGGCCACCTTGCGGCGCTGGGCGCGCCGCCTGGACGCACTGAGCCTGCGCGAGCGGGTGGTCGGCTTCGTGGCCGCCATCGTGCTGCTGCTGACACTGCTGGACCAGGCCGTGGTGCAACCCGCCCTGCAGGCCAGCGCCCAGCGACAGGCGCTGCTGCGCCAGCAGGCCGACGAGCTGCAACGCCTGCGCCAGCAGCTCGCCAGCCTGACGCGGGACGACGGCTCCGAACGCGCCCGCGAACTGACCCCGCTGCGCGAGGCGCTGGCCCAGGCACAGCGCCGGCAAGCGGGCCACGCCGCGGCAACGTCCGGACAGGCATCGCCAGCCGTAGTGGCCGCCGCCGCGGCCGAGCTGCCCGCCCTGCTGCGCCAGCTGCTGATGCGCCAGCACCCGCAGGTGGTGCTGGAAGCCCTGCAACTGCAGGCCCGCGCGCCCCTCACCGCGGCCCCGGCCGCCACTGCCACCACCCCCCTGGCCCAGACACCGGGCGCAGCGCTGTCCACCGCCACCTCAGCCAACCCCGCTGGCGGCCCTCCGGGATGGCAAGCCACCGAGCTGCGCCTGCGCGGGCCCTACGCGGCCCTGGTCAGCAGCCTGCAGGCGCTGGAGACTGGATTCCCGCAGCTGCGCTGGGGTGAAGCCCATTTGCAGGCCCCCCCCACCACCACCGACGGCCCGCCTCAACTGCGTCTGCGGGTGTGGACGCCGCAGGAGCCGGCACCATGACCCCCGTCCCGCGGTCCACCCTCCATCCCGGCCACCCGGGCTGCTCCTGCGGCGTGCCGGCGCCTCTGCGCCCGGCCCTGCGTCGGCTGCTCACCGCCTGGGTCGTGGGCGGGCTGGTGACGGGCGGGCTGGTGACGGGCGGGCTGGCAAGCCCCGCCAACGGACAGGCGCTGCCACCCGGCCCGGCCTCCGGCCCCCGTGCCCTGGGCCGCATCCCCACGCCCCCCACGCCCGCGTCCCATGCCGTCGTTCGCACGCCAGCCGTCGGCGCACAGCACACGGCCACCGCCCTCCCGCCGCCGCCGGCCACCCTCCCGCGCGACCCCCTGCGACCGCCCGCGGCGGCACTGACGGCCGCAGGCGGTGACCCCGCCTCCCCAGGCGGCGGTGCCGCCACCCCGGCCCCCTCGCCCACGACCTCCCGCCCGCCACGGCTGGTGATCGTGATGGACGGCGTGCCACGCGTGGTGGAGCGTGGCTGGCCACGCCGGCCCGGCGAACGCCTGGGAGACACCCAGCTGGAGCGGGTGGACCCCCAGGCCCTGTGGCTGCGCGACCCCCAGGGCCAGCTCCAGCGCTGGCCGCTCTATCCCGGGGTCACGCTGCAACCCTCCTCACGACCAGCAGAGCCGGCCCCCACGCCCGGCGCCAAGGAAGCCCGACCATGACGCCGCGCCCCCGCCTCCACCGTCCACGCCCGTGTCCGGACACCGCTGCCGCCTCCCAAGCCGGAACGCCACGCCCCCCTCGCGCGGCCGCCGGGGCTGCGCTGGTGCTGCTGCTGCACCTGCTGGGCGGCTGCGCGCCACTGCCCATGACCGAACGGCCCGAAGCCCTGCGCCAGGACCCGGTGCAGACCGTGCTGCAGACCCGGGCCCGGCCGCTGGCTGAGGGCACCACCTCCGCCGCCCCCGCGGCCGTCCCGGGGGCCGGTGAACGGGGCCCGGGCCCCCGCACCGCCGCTGCCGTGCCGGCCCCCGTCCCGGCCCGGGTCGCCAGCGCCACGACCGCCCCCCCCGCGCCGGCAGCACCGCCCGAGCCACGTTTTGACCTCATCGTCAACCAGGCCAACGCACGCGATGTCTTCCTCGCCCTGGTGGCGGAGTCACCCCAGTACAACCTGATGGTCCATCCCGATCTGGGGGGACAGCTCTCGCTGACGCTGCGGCGGGTCACCTTGCGCGAGGCCCTGGAGGCCATCCGCGAAGTCCACGGCTACGACTTCCGCTTCGAGGGCCGACGCATCACCGTGCTGCCCCCGCAGCTGCAAACCCGGGTGTTCACCGTCAACTACCTGCATTCCCAGCGCAAGGGCCGCAGCGAGGTGCGCGTGAGCAGCGGCGCCGCCCCCACCGCCGCACCGGGGGCGGCCGGCAGCACCAATGCCATGGTGCAGCCTGAAAGCAGCGCCTTGAGCACCGAAGTGCGCGCCGACCTGTGGGCCGAGCTGGACACCGCCGTCAAGGCCCTGGTGGGCCGGGACGGCGGCCGCAGCGTGATCGTCAGCCCGCACACCGGCCTGATCGCGGTGCGCGCCATGCCCGAAGAGCTGCGGCAGATCGAGCAGCTGCTGCGTGCCACCCGGCTGGCCATACAGCGGCAGGTCATGCTGGACGTGAAGATCGTGCAGGTGGAGCTCAGCGAGAGCTTCCAGAGCGGCATCGACTGGTCCCTGCTCAAGGGCAATGCCGCCCTGGGCAGCCTGGGCGGCAGTGGCCAGAACGCACTCCTGGCCAACGACGCCGGACTGCCGGTGCTGCCCGCAGGCACGGTGGCCGGCAGCGCACTGGGTCTGCCTGGCGCCGGCGGCGGCCTGTTCGGCTTGTCCATCGGCACCACCGCCTTCCAATCGGTGCTGGGTTTCCTGGAAACCCAAGGGGAGGTGCAGACGCTCTCCAGCCCCCGCCTGGCCACGCTCAACAACCAGAAGGCCGTGCTCAAGGTGGGAACGGACGACTACTTCGTCACCAACGTCTCGGGCGGCACGGTCAACAACAACGCCGGCGGCGGCACCAACAACAGCACCACCCTGCCGACGCTGACCCTCACCCCGTTCTTCTCGGGCGTCGCCCTGGACGTCACGCCGCAGATCGATGAGGGCCACATGATCACCCTGCATGTGCACCCCTCGGTGAGCACGGTGAGCGAGCGCTCCAAGCAGGTGGACCTGGGCGCCTTGGGCAGCTACAAGCTGCCCCTGGCCTCCAGCAGCATCAACGAGACCGACACCGTGGTGCGCATCCCCGACGGCCAGATCGTCGCCATCGGTGGCCTGATGGAGCAGTCGGCCAGCCGGCAGACCTCCGGCCTGCCGGGCAGCAGCCGCAGCGCCTTGGGCGCCACCGTGTTGGGCAACCGGGGCAACAGCGCCCGCAAGAAGGAGCTGGTGGTCCTGATCCGTCCCAGCATCATCCGCAGCGAGGAGGACTGGCAAGCCCAGACCGACGCCGCCTGGCAGGCCCTGCAGCAGCAAGCCCCCACCAAAGTGATCCGCCTGGAAGGGGCCGCCAGCCCGCTGGCGCCCACCCCGCCGGGCTCCGTCCCACCCGCGGCGACGCCGCCGGCCACCACCACCGCCACCACGAACACGCTCCCCGCCAGCGCGCGGCCATGAAAAAAGGGCCCCGTAGGGCCCTTTGGTCGGCAATGGACACCCGGTGCGGCGCCTGGCGGCGCGCACACAGGCGGCCGCGTGCTCAGCGCTGCTCGACCGGCTTGACGGTACGGGCGGCGGCGCCGGTGAACAGTTGACGCGGACGGCCGATCTTGTACTCGGGGTCGCTGATCATCTCGTTGAGCTGGGCGATCCAGCCCACGGTACGGGCCAGTGCGAAGATGGCGGTGAACAGCTGCACCGGGATGCCGATGGCGCGCTGGACGATGCCCGAGTAGAAGTCCACGTTCGGATAGAGCTTGCGGGCGACGAAGTAGTCGTCTTCCAGCGCGATCTTCTCGAGGGACATGGCCAGCTTGAACAGCGGGTCGTTCTCCAAGCCCAGCTCCAGCAGCACTTCCTTGCAGGTTTCCTGCATCAGCTTGGCGCGCGGGTCGTAGTTCTTGTAGACGCGGTGACCGAAGCCCATCAGCTTGACGCCGCTGTTCTTGTCCTTCACCTGGTTCATGAACTCACCGACCTTGGCCACGCCACCCTTGGCCTGGATCTCGGTCAGCATGTTCAGGCAGGCCTCGTTGGCGCCACCGTGGGCCGGGCCCCACAGGCAGGCCACACCGGCGGCGATGGCGGCGAACGGGTTGGTGCCCGAGGAGCCGCACAGACGCACGGTGGAGGTGGAGGCGTTCTGCTCGTGGTCGGCGTGCAGGATGAAGATGCGGTCGAGCGCTCGCTCGATCACCGGGTTCACCTTGTACTCCTCGCACGGGGTGGCAAACATCATGCGCATGAAGTTGCCGGCGTAGGACAGGTCGTTCTTCGGGTAGATGAACGGCTGGCCGATGGAGTACTTGTAAGCCATGGCGACCAGCGTGGGCATCTTGGCGATCAGACGGATCGCCGCGATCTCGCGGTGCTCAGGGTTATTGATGTCGGTGCTGTCGTGATAGAACGCCGACAGGGCGCCCACCAGACCGGTCATCACGGCCATCGGGTGCGCATCACGACGGAAGCCGCGCAGGAAGAACTGCATCTGCTCGTTGACCATCGTGTGGTTGAGCACACGCTGGTGGAACGTGCCGCGCTGCTCGGAGTTCGGCAGCTCTCCGTACAGCAGCAGGTAGCAGGTGTCCAGGTAGTCGCAGTGCACGGCCAGCTGCTCAATGGGGTAGCCGCGGTACAGCAGCTCGCCCTTGTCGCCATCGATGTAGGTGATGGTGGACTGGCACGACGCGGTGGACAGGAAGCCCGGGTCGTAGGTGAACTTGCCGGTCTGGCCGTAGAGCTTGCGGATGTCGATCACGTCAGGGCCCACGGTCCCCTTGTAGATCGGCAGGTCCATGCTGGGGCTGCCGTCAGAGAACGACAGGGTGGCTTTCACGTCGGACGGGGTCATCGTCGAGTCCTTTCTTGTGAGAAATCGTCAACCGGGTTGGCGCATCTGCGCCAGAACTTCGCGAACCACGGGCTGGTCCAGCGTGCCTTCGGGGTCCTTGCGGGCGAGCAAGAGGTCCAGCAGATCGTTGTCGGCCAGATCCATGAGCAGCTGAAGCCCTTCCACCTGGCCCACGGTCAGCGTGGACTCGTGGCGGCGGAAGAAGCGTTCAACAAACAGATCGTTCTCCAGCAGACCCCGGCGGCAGCGCCACTTCAGGCGGCTGATGGTGGGCGCGTCGACCAGGGTGTTGTCCATCTGGGTAAGGGAGTGAAGCGGGAGAAGGACCTGGGGCGTGGCTTACACCGCGCGGCGGACCATCAGTTCCTTGATCTTGCCGATGGCCTTGGTGGGGTTCAGACCCTTGGGGCACACGTCCACGCAGTTCATGATGGTGTGGCAGCGGAACAGGCGGTACGGGTCCTCGAGGTTGTCCAGGCGCGCCGCGGTGTCGTGGTCGCGGCTGTCCGCGATGAAGCGGTAAGCCTGCAGCAGACCGGCCGGGCCGACGAACTTGTCCGGGTTCCACCAGAAGCTCGGGCAGCTCGTGGAGCAGCTCGCGCACAGGATGCACTCGTACAGGCCGTCCAGCTCCTCGCGCTCCTCGGGCGACTGCAGACGCTCCTTCTCGGGCGGCGGCGTGTCGTTGACCAGGTAGGGCTTGATGCTGTTGTACTGCTTGAAGAACTGGGTCATGTCCACGATCAGGTCGCGGATGACCGGCAGGCCCGGCAGCGGACGCAGCACGACCGTCTGCGGCAGGGTCCGCATATTGGTCAGGCAGGCCAGGCCGTTCTTGCCGTTGATGTTCATCGCGTCCGAACCGCACACGCCTTCACGGCAGGAGCGACGAAACGAGAGGGTCGGATCGACCTTCTTGAGCTTGACCAGGGCGTCCAACAACATGCGCTCATTGCCTTCGAGTTCGATCTCGATGGTCTGCATGTAGGGCTTGGCGTCCTTGTCGGGGTCGTAGCGGTAGATCTGGAAGGTGCGCTTG
This sequence comes from Ideonella livida, assembly GCF_010499455.1. Classification (GTDB taxonomy): domain Bacteria; phylum Pseudomonadota; class Gammaproteobacteria; order Burkholderiales; family Burkholderiaceae_C; genus Ideonella; species Ideonella livida. The sequence goes on from NZ_JAAGOH010000001.1 coordinate 327,154, forward strand.
TCAGCCATGATTACTTCGTCCTATCGCTGCGGTATCAGAAGGTACGGACCTTGGGCGGCACCGACTCGACGGTCAGCGGCTTGAGGTTCACCGGCTTGTAGTCCAGGCGGTTGCCTTCGGAGTACCACAGGGTGTGCTTCATCCAGTTCGCATCGTCGCGGTTCGGGAAGTCGTTGTGCGCGTGGGCGCCACGGCTCTCCGGACGGGCGGCGGCAGAGGTCATCGTGGCCTTGGCGGCCTCGATCAGGTTCTCCACCTCCAAGGCCTCGATGCGGGCGGTGTTGAAGACCTTGGAGTTGTCCTGCAGGCCAATCGATTTCACGCGCTCGGCCACTTCCAGGATCTTCTGGACCCCTTCATCCATGCTGGCCTGGGTGCGGAACACGCCGGCGTGCTTCTGCATGGTCGAGCGGATGTCGTTGGCCACGTCCTGGGCGTACTCGCCGTTCTTGGCCGAATCCAGGCGCGCCAGGCGGGCCAGGGTCTTGTCGGCTGCGTCGGCCGGCAGCGGCTTGTGGTTCTTCTGCTTGAGCGCAGCGGCCACGATGTGATTGCCCGCGGCGCGGCCGAAAACCACCAGGTCCAGCAGCGAGTTGGTGCCCAGACGGTTGGCGCCGTGCACCGACACGCAGGAGCATTCGCCCACGGCGTACAGGCCGTTGACGATCTCGTTGGGCGCGCCATTCTTGGGCACCACCACCTGGCCGTTGACGTTGGTGGGGATGCCACCCATCTGGTAGTGGATGGTCGGCACCACCGGGATCGGTTCCTTGGTGATGTCGACGTTGGCGAAGTTGTGGCCGATCTCGTAGACCGAGGGCAGACGCTTCATGATCGTCTCGGCGCCCAGGTGGGTCATGTCGAGCAGCACGTAGTCCTTGTTGGGACCGCAGCCGCGACCTTCCTTGATCTCCTGGTCCATCGAGCGGGACACGAAGTCACGCGGGGCCAGGTCCTTCAGGGTGGGCGCATAGCGCTCCATGAAGCGCTCGCCATTGCTGTTGCGCAGGATCGCGCCTTCACCGCGGCAGCCTTCGGTCAGCAGCACGCCCGCACCGGCCACGCCAGTGGGGTGGAACTGCCAGAACTCCATGTCCTCCAGCGGGATGCCGGCACGTGCCGCCATGCCCAGGCCGTCACCGGTGTTGATGAAGGCGTTGGTGGAGGCCGCGTAGATGCGGCCGGCGCCACCGGTGGCCATCAGCACGGTCTTGGCTTCGAGGATGTGCAGGTCCCCGGTCTCCATCTCCAGCGCGGTGACGCCGACCACGTCGCCGTCCACATCGCGGATCAGGTCCAGTGCCATCCACTCCACGAAGAAGTTGGTGCGGGCTTTGACGTTCTGCTGGTAGAGGGTGTGCAGCAGGGCGTGACCGGTGCGGTCCGCCGCGGCGCAGGCACGCTGCACCGGCTTCTCGCCGTAGTTGGCGGTGTGGCCGCCGAACGGACGCTGGTAGATGGTGCCGTCGGGGTTGCGGTCGAACGGCATGCCGAAGTGCTCAAGCTCGTAGACGACCTTGGGCGCTTCCCGGCACATGAATTCGATCGCATCCTGGTCGCCGAGCCAGTCGGAGCCCTTGACGGTGTCGAAGAAGTGGTAGTGCCAGTTGTCTTCGGACATATTGCCCAGCGAGGCACCGATGCCGCCTTGGGCGGCCACGGTGTGCGAGCGGGTCGGGAAGACCTTGGAGAGGACGGCCACATTCAGGCCGGCCAGGGAGAGCTGCAGCGACGCGCGCATGCCGGAGCCACCGGCACCGACGATGACGACGTCGAACTTGCGCTTGGAGATGTTCTGGGCCATGGGGGTACTCACAATCTGTTGTCAGGTCAGCGGCGGGCGGCCATCACAGGCGCCACAGGACCTGAACGGCCCAGCCGGCGCAACCGGCCAGCCACACCAGGGTGAAGACATGCAGCGCCAGGCGCAGGCCCACCGGCTTGACGTAGTCCATCCAGATGTCGCGCACACCCACCCAGACGTGCCAGGCCAGCGCCACGATCACGGCGAAGGTCAGGCACTTCATCCACTGGGCGGAGAAGATGCCGGACCATTTGTCGTAGCTCATCTCACCGGGCATCAGGACCTGCGCCAGCACCACCAGGGTGAACAGGGTCATCAGCACGGCGGTGACGCGCTGGACCAGCCAGTCGCGCAGACCATAGTGCGCACCGACCACGGTGCGCTTGGAACCGAAGGTAACTGCCATTTGGAGTCTGCCTCTAGAGAATCAGTACAGGCCGAAGAGCTTGGCGCCCAGCAGCACGGTCAGGGTGACGCTGGCGGCCAGCACCACCAGGGCCGACTGGCGCCCCTGTTCCTTGCTGACGGTGTGCGAGATGTCCATGCGGACATGGCGCACGCCGGCCATCAGGTGATGCAGGTAGGCCCAGATCAACGCCAGGGTCACCAGCTTGACCAGCACCGCCGGCACAAAACCGATGCCCGAGACAAAGGCTGCGCGGAAGGACTCGAAGGAGACCTCGGAGGACACGCTGGTGTCGAACAGCCAGATGACCAGCGGCAGCAGGAAGAACATCAGCAGGCCACTGATGCGGTGGAGGATGGAAACAATGCCCGCCGGCGGCAGCCGGTAGTGGGGAAGATCCGACAACGCGTTGATGTTGCGGAACTCCGGGCGTTGCTTGAGCGTGTCTGCCATGGGGGTGTCCTTGTTGTGGGCGCTCGTGTGACGGTCAGGAGGGGGGATGGACCAGGGTCCGGGTTTTCCCGCAATACCCTGGGGTAATCACGGTGAAACCAAAGGATTTTATTGCAACGCAACAAGCTTTCTCAGGGCTTGCCACAGTGTCCGTGTCGCGAATGGGCACGTTCAATGTCGGGTTGGCACCGCGTCGCGGACGTGCATCAGTTGAGTTCGTTGCGGTAGTAGTGGGCGTTGGTGTTGTACAGGCCGCGGCGCAGCTCCACCGGCTTATCACCGTAGGTGTGGGCCAGGCGCTCCACGCTCAGCAAGGGCGCGCCAACGGGCACGCCAAGCAGTTCGGCAGAGGCGGCGTCCGCCACGACCGCCCGGATCTTTTCCTCGGCACGGATCATCCGCACACCGAATTCGGTCTCAAACAGGGCATACATCGGGCCCGCGTAGCTGGCCAGGCGCTCGGCGGTCAGCCCCTTGAAGGGCCCAGCCGGAAGCCAGATTTCGTCAAGCACCACGGCCACGCCCGCACGCGACAGCGTGCGGCGGATGACCAGCGCGCTCTCGCCAGCCTTGAGGTCTAGCGCGCGGCCGACATCGGCCGGGGCCCGCATGCGCTTGCACTCCAGGAAATGGCGCGCCATACCGGAGGCCACACCGTCATCGGGGGCCAGCCGCAGGAAGCGGTACTGGATGTTCTCCTCGGCATGCGTGGCCACAAAGGTGCCCTTGCCCTGGCGACGCACGACCAGGTTCTCGGTGGCCATCTCATCAATGGCCTTGCGCACCGTGCCCTGGCTGACCTTGAAGCGGGCGGCCAACTCCATCTCGCTGGGAATGGATTCCCCAGGCTTCCACTCGCCACTCTGCAGGCTGCGCACCAGCAGCGCCTTGATCTGCTGGTAGAGCGGGCTGAACGCCGGGCCGGCCGATGCCGCCGGGGCGTCGGTCTCAGGGGGTTCAGGCAGGGAGGCGGAAGGCATGGGGCGACATTGCAGCACAGGGCGACGACTGCCGTCCACCCTCAGACATCAATTGTCTTATATAAGACATAAGATCCTTGACGTCTTGTAAGGTTCACTTCTAGACTCGGGAGTTAGACTCTCGTTTTCCCTGAAAGCAGGGAAGGCGCTTGGCACCCGCCCGCAGGGCCGGCAGACGCGTCCGGGGCGAGCCCCGGGGCTGATCCGCCCGCCATGGCACGGGGCACGACACTTCCCACCGCTCCCCAAACCCTCCTCGGAGACCTCGACATGAGCAAGACCCCCGTTCGCGTGGCCGTCACCGGCGCCGCTGGCCAGATTGGCTACGCCCTGCTGTTCCGCATTGCCTCCGGCGAAATGCTGGGCAAGGACCAGCCCGTCATCCTGCAACTGCTGGAGATCCCCGACGAGAAGGCCCAGAACGCGCTCAAGGGCGTGATCATGGAGCTGGAAGACTGCGCCTTCCCGCTGCTGGCCGGCATCGAAGCCCACAGCGACCCGATGACCGCCTTCAAGGACACCGACTACGCCCTGCTGGTCGGCGCCCGTCCCCGCGGCCCCGGCATGGAGCGCGCCGACCTGCTGGCCGCCAACGCCCAGATCTTCACCGCCCAGGGCAAGGCCCTGAACGCCGTGGCCTCGCGCAACGTGCGCGTGCTGGTGGTCGGCAACCCCGCCAACACCAACGCCTACATCGCCATGAAGTCGGCCCCGGACCTGCCGGCCAAGAACTTCACCGCCATGCTGCGCCTGGACCACAACCGCGCTGCCTCGCAGATCGCCGCCAAGATCGGCTGCGCCGTGGGTGACATCGAGAAGCTGGCCGTGTGGGGCAACCACTCGCCCACCATGTACGCCGACTACCGCTTTGCCACCGTGAACGGCCAATCGGTCAAGGACACCATCAACGACCACGACTGGAACGCCAACACCTTCCTGCCGACCGTGGGCAAGCGTGGCGCCGCCATCATCGCCGCCCGTGGCCTGTCGTCGGCCGCCTCGGCCGCCAACGCCGCCATCGACCACATGCGCGACTGGGCCCTGGGCACCAACGGCAAGTGGGTCACGATGGGCATCCCGTCGAACGGCGAATACGGCATTCCCAAGGACGTCATGTTCGGCTACCCCGTGACCTGCGAAGGCGGCGAATACAAGATCGTCGAAGGCCTGGAAATCGATGCCTTCTCGCAAGAGTGCATCAACAAGACCCTGGCCGAGCTGCAAGGCGAACAAGACGGCGTCAAGCACCTGCTGTGATCCGGTGCGCGGCGGTCTCGACCCCGCGCTCCGCCGCTCACCAGTGCACTCCGGCGTCACGCGGCGACCGGCACACGACAAGGGGCCTCTGGCCCCTTTTTCACGTCCCTCCTCTCCACCCACACCATGAGCACCGGAGTCCACCCTCGCCAGGCCCTGTTCGACGCCAACGACCCGCCACCGCCCTCGCTGCCCGTGTGCGACCACTACTGCGGCGTGGAGGCACGCATGCGCAAGAGCCTGGCGCTGCAGGCCGAACTGGGTCCGGTCTTTGATATCACGCTGGACGGCGAGGACGGCGCCCCGGTGGGCGGCGAGGCCGAGCACGCCGCCCTCATGGCCAGCTTGGTGATGGGCGCGGACAACCGCCATGACCGGGTGGGCGTGCGGGTGCAGGCGGTGGACCATCCCGCCTTCGAGGCAATGGTGGACACCGTGGTGGCACAGGCCGGCCAGCGCGTGGCCTACCTGATGGTCCCCAAACCCCGCGGCCTGCAGGACCTCCAGCGTGCCATCGACCACATCGATGCCTCCGCCCGGCACCACGGCCTGGGCCGCCAGATCCCGGTCCATGCCCTGGTCGAGACCCACGGCGCCCTGCGTGAGGTGCAGGCCCTGGCCGCCCACCCCCGTGTGGAATCGCTGTCTTTCGGCCTGATGGACTTCGTCTCGGACCACCGCGGGGCCGTGCCCCGGTCGGCCATGTCGGTGCAGGGCCAGTTCCAGCACCCTCTGGTGGTACGCGCCAAGCTGGAGATCGCCGCCGCCTGCCATGGACACGGCAAGGTGCCTTCACATTGTGTGGTCACCGAATTCCGCCACCTGGAAGCGCTGCGTGAGGCGGCACTCCGTGCCGGCCGGGAATTCGGCTACACCCGCATGTGGAGCATCCACCCCGACCAGATCCGCACGCTGGTCGACGCCTTCGCCCCCGAGGCCGACGAGGTGGCCCTGGCCGCCGACATCCTGCAGGCCGCCCAGGCGGCGCAATGGGGCCCCATCCGCCACCACCACGGCGGGCAGGACACCCTGCACGACCGCGCCAGCTTCCGCTACTTCTGGCATGTGCTGGAACGTGCCGAGCGCACCGGACGCCTGCCGGAGCCGGTGCGCCAGGCCTATTTCAGCGGCTGAGCCACACCCCCTGGCCGGCCACGCACCCGTCAGCTGCGCGTGGCCTGCCTCTGGCAAACTTGCACATGGCCAGGGATCACCCGCGGGCGAATGGCGTCCGGGCGGTGCGAATTCTCTTGGCAAGTCTTATATAAGACATAAAATACCGGAGTTTCCCGTAGCGAGCCGGAATGCATCCGGCCGCCCCGTGGACCCCCCTTCACTGCACGGAGCACCTCATGCTGCAAGCCTATCGCCAACATGCCGCCGAACGCGCCGCCCTCGGCATCCCGCCCCTGCCGCTCGATGCCAAGCAGGTCGCCGACCTGATCGAACTGATCAAGAACCCGCCGGCTGGCGAAGAGGCCTTCCTGCTGGACCTGCTGACCCACCGTGTGCCCCCGGGCGTGGATGACGCCGCCAAGGTCAAGGCCAGCTTCCTGGCCGCTGTGGCGCATGGTGACCTGACCGTGGGCCTGATCTCGCGCGCCAAGGCCACCGAGCTGCTGGGCACCATGGTGGGCGGCTACAACGTGCAGCCGCTGATCGAACTGCTGGACGACGACGCCGTGGCCGGCGTGGCCGCAGAAGGGTTGAAGAAGACCCTGCTGATGTTCGACTACTTCAACGACGTGGCCGCCAAGGCCAAGGCCGGCAATGCCAAGGCCCGGGAAGTCATGCAGTCGTGGGCCGATGCCGAGTGGTTCACCAGCCGTCCGGAAGTGCCCAAGAGCATCACCGTGACCGTGTTCAAGGTGCCGGGCGAGACCAACACCGACGACCTGTCGCCGGCGCCGGACGCCACGACCCGTCCGGACATCCCCATGCACTACCTGGCGATGCTGAAGAACACCCGCCCCGACGCGGCCTTCAAGCCTGAGCAGGACGGTGTGCGTGGTCCGGTGCAGTACATCGAGGACCTCAAGAAGAAGGGCCACCTGGTGGCCTACGTGGGCGACGTGGTGGGCACCGGCTCCAGCCGCAAGTCGGCCACCAACTCGGTGATCTGGGCCACCGGCCAGGACATCCCTTTCGTGCCGAACAAGCGTTTCGGCGGCGTCACCCTGGGCGGCAAGATCGCCCCGATCTTCTTCAACACCCAGGAAGACTCCGGCTCGCTGCCCATCGAGGTGGACGTGACCTCGCTGGAAATGGGTGACGTCATCGAAGTGCTGCCGTACGACGGCAAGCTGCTGAAGAACGGCGAGACCGTGGCCAACTTCGCCCTCAAGAGCGAAGTGCTGCTGGACGAAGTGCGCGCCGGCGGCCGCATCAACCTGATCATCGGCCGCTCGCTGACCGCCAAGGCCCGCGAAGCCCTGGGCCTGCCCGCCTCCACCCTGTTCCGTCTGCCCCAGGCGCCGGCCGCCAGCAACGCCGGCTTCACCCTGGCGCAGAAAATGGTCGGCCGTGCCTGCGGCCTGCCTGAAGGCCAGGGCATCCGCCCGGGCACCTACTGCGAGCCCAAGATGACCACCGTGGGCAGCCAGGACACCACGGGCCCGATGACCCGCGACGAGCTCAAGGACCTGGCCTGCCTGGGCTTCTCGGCCGACCTGGTGATGCAGTCCTTCTGCCACACCGCCGCCTATCCCAAGCCGGTGGATGTGCGCATGCACCGCGAGCTGCCCAAGTTCATCAGCAACCGCGGCGGCGTGGCCCTGCGTCCGGGTGACGGCGTGATCCACAGCTGGCTCAACCGCCTGCTGCTGCCCGACACCGTGGGCACTGGCGGTGACAGCCACACCCGCTTCCCGATCGGCATCTCCTTCCCTGCCGGCTCCGGCCTGGTGGCCTTCGGTGCGGCCACCGGCGTGATGCCGCTGGACATGCCCGAATCGGTGCTGGTGCGCTTCAAGGGCCAGATGCAACCCGGCATCACCCTGCGCGACCTGGTGCACGCCATCCCGCTGTACGCCATCAAGGCCGGCCTGCTGACCGTCGAGAAGAAGGGCAAGAAGAACGTGTTCTCCGGCCGCGTGCTGGAGATCGAGGGTCTGCCCGACCTGAAGGTGGAGCAAGCCTTCGAGCTGTCTGACGCCGCCGCCGAGCGCTCGGCCGCCGCCTGCACGGTGCAGCTCAACCCCGAGCCGATCGCCGAATACCTGCGCTCGAACGTCGTGCTGATGAAGAACATGATCGCCGACGGCTACGCGGACGCCAAGACCCTGGCCCGCCGCATCGAGAAGGTCGAGCAGTGGCTGGCCAAGCCCGAGCTGCTCAAGGCCGATGCCGACGCCGAGTACGCTGCCGTCATCGAGATCGATCTGGCCGACATCAAGGAGCCGATCGTCTGCTGCCCGAACGATCCGGACGACGCCAAGTTCATGTCCGAAGTCACCGGCACCCAGATCGACGAGGTCTTCGTCGGCTCGTGCATGACCAATATCGGTCACTTCCGCGCCGCCGGCGAGATCCTGAAGGGCAAGAAGGACATCCCGGTGCGTCTGTGGGTGGCCCCGCCGACCAAGATGGACGCCTCGGAGCTGACCAAGGAAGGCTACTACGCCACCCTGGGCGGCGCCGGCGCCCGCATGGAAATGCCGGGCTGCTCGCTGTGCATGGGCAACCAGGCACAGATCAAGGAAGGTGCAACCGCCATGTCGACCTCGACCCGCAACTTCCCGAACCGCCTGGGCAAGAACACCAACGTGTTCCTGGGCTCGGCCGAGCTGGCTGCGGTGTGCTCCAAGCTGGGCCGCATCCCGACCGTGGAGGAGTACATGGCCGAGATCGGTGTGGTGACCAAGAACGCCGACAAGATCTACAAGTACATGAACTTCGACCAGATCGAGGAGTACGTGGAGACCGCCAAGGGCGTGAACGCCTGAGGCTGAGGACCACGCGCCGCCCCGTGCGGCGCCTGGCCTGCCGCGAAAAAGAAGCCCCACGGGCACCCCAGGCCCGCCGGTCCCGCCGGCGGGCCTTTTTTTGCGCCTGCCGGCGCCCCGTCTGGGACGGAGACGGGGCCGAAGGTCCGCCCCTGCGGCCGCCGGGCTGGCCCACAGCGGCACGACTCCCCATAATCAGCCGTCCAGGGAGACCAGGGAACCCGCCATGCCCCAGCACGACCCCGCGCCCGCGCCCCCCATCACCCGCGATCCGCGGGACCCCAGCTCCTCGCTGCAGGCGGCGCTGCGCAACTACCACACGCTGGACGTCCGCTTCACCGGCAACGGCGGCGAGTACTTCCGCATCTGGATCGTCAGCAGCCTGCTGACCGCCCTCACCCTGGGCCTGTACTGGCCCTGGGCCAAGGCCCGTCGCCTGCGCTACTTCTGGTCCCACACCCTGGTGGGCGGCGAGCCACTGGCCTACCACGGCAACCCGCGCCAGATGTTCAAGGGCCAGGCCCTGATCGGCGTGCTCTTCCTGCTGTACAGCGTGGCCGGGCAGTTCTCGGTGCTGGGTGGTGTGGTGGCCCTGCTGGCGGTGGCCGGCCTGTGGCCCGCGCTCTTCCGCTCGGGCATGGTGTTCAAGCTTGGCAACACCAGCTGGCGCGGCCTGCGCCTGCATTTCTGCGGGGGCCTGCCCGAGGCCTACCGCGCCGTGCTGCCCTTTCTGCTGCCGCTGCTGGGCCTGGTGCTGCTGGGCACACTGGCGCCGCAGGACGCCCCGCCTCAAGACGAGTTGGGCCCCTGGGAATGGGGGGCGCTAGGCCTCCTGGGCCTGGTGGTGGTGCTGGCGCCGGCGCAGTGGTGGTCCCTCAAGGCCTACCAGCATCGGCACTACATGCTGGGCGGGCTGCGCACCGGCTTCCGGGCCACGGCGCGCGAGTTCTACGGTCTGGCCCTGCGCTTTCTGCTGATGCTGCTGGCCGGCGGTGCGCTCATCGCCGGCGTCATCGTCCTCCTCACCCCCTGGCTGGCCGCTGGCGGGCATCCGGTGCTGGCCATGGTGCTGGGGGTGGCGCTGCCCCTGGCGGGAGGACTGGCGGTGTTCAGCGCCATCTGGCCCTGGTGGCAGGTGCGCATGCAGAACCTCGTCTGGACCGAAACGGGCAGCGCCCAGCTGCGGTTCATCAGCCGCCTGCGCCTGTGGCCCTACCTGCTGCTGCAATGGCGCAACGCCTTGCTGACCGCCCTCACCCTGGGCCTGTACCGGCCCTTTGCCGCCGTGGCCACTGCGCGCATGCGTCTGCAGTCGGTGCAGATCCGCAGCCGGGTGGACCTGGAAGGCCTGCTGGTCGTCGCCCGCGCCAGCCCGCAGGAGGCGGCCGGGGAAGCCGCCGGCGATGCCTTCGGCGTGGACCTGGGCCTGTGAGCCTGCCCCCACCCGGGGCGCTTGGCGCCCGATTGTTCGACGGGCACAGCGCCCGGGCACTGAAAGTGGAGCTGCGCCGCGAGGGCAACCAACTGCTGGCCCAGGCCGGGGAACGGCAGTGGCGCTGGCCCCTGGACCAGGTACGCTGGCCCGAGCGCAGCCGCGAGGGCCGGCGGGTGGCCGAGCTGCCCGACGGCATGAGCCTGCATGCCCTGGACAACACCGCCTGGGACGGCTGGTGCGAGGTCCATGTGGGCGGCCCTGGCTGGATAGACCGTCTGCAAGGCAGCTGGCGGGCCACCCTGCTGGCGTTGGCGGGCCTGGTGCTGCTGGCGGTGCTGACCCAGCAGTGGGGCGTGCCCTGGGCCGCCCGCGCGCTGGTGGAGCCGATGCCACGCAGCGTGGACCAGTCGCTGGAGGCGGCGGTGATCGACAGCCTGGGACCTCCGACCTTGAGCCCCACCCGGCTGCCCCCGGCCAGGCAAGCCGAGATCACCGCGGCCTGGGAAGCGGCCAAGGAGCGGCTGGACAGGTCGCTGGCCCGGCAGGGTGAACCGGCCTCACCCGCGCTGACGCTGCGCTTTCATGCCAGCCGTCTGGGGCCCAACGCCATGGCCCTGCCAGGCGGAACCGTGGTGATCACCGACGAACTGGTGGCCCTGGCGGGCGAGGACATGCCCCTGCTGCTGGGGGTGCTGGGCCATGAGCAGGGCCATGTGCAGCACCGCCATGGTCTGCGCATGGCGGCCCAGGTGGGGCTGCTGAGCGTGCTGGTGGGCAGCCTGTGGGGCGATCCCAGCAGCCTGGTCAGCGCACTGCCGCTGTGGTGGGGCCAGGCCGATTACTCCCGTGAGGCAGAACGGGAGGCGGACGCCTGGTCATTGCGGCTGCTGCAGGCCAACGGTCTGGACCCGCGGGCCATGGTCAGGCTGTTCCAGGCCCTGGCAGCGGGGCGGACCTGCGCCCCCCCGCCGGCTGACTGCGCGCCCCCCGCGGCGACGGGAGCCGACGTGCTCCAGACCCTGGGCTTTGCCTCCCATCCCGCCCCTGCCGAACGGCTGCGCTTCTTCGAGCAGGCCGCCGGCCGCAGCTGAGGCGCAGGCTGGGGTCGCAGCTCCCGGCTCAGGCGACGTCCGGCAGCGGATGGGCCTGCAGCCAGGCCCACTCGGCCTCGGTCCACAGGCGCTGGGTGGAGGTGAAGTGCTGCAACAGGGCGTCCTCCAGCGAGAAGGTCCCCAGGCTGCCCGGACGGGCATCCAGGACAACCTGCCCGCCTTCCAGATACTGCCACTGGCTGCGGCTGACCCAGAAGGGCACGCCCTGCACCGTCCCCAGCTGCACATCATGCGCCCCCAGGGTGAGTTCGGCAGGCAGCAGACCCATCGGGGTGCTGCCGTCGCAGCAGCCGTGGGACTGCACGATCAGGAAATCGCCATGGCGCTGGCGAAGCGCGTCGATGAGCGCACAGGCAGCAGGGCTGGCCACGACCCGCGGCACTGGCCCGGTGGAGGTCTGCGCAAGCGCAGTGGGACGTTCAGAGGAAAGGTTGGGCATGTCAGGTCCTGTCCGGTGGGCAAATCGGTGGGCCAATGAAAAAGGGGGAGCCCCTGGCTCCCCCTCGGCATGGCCGTTGTGCTGGCGGCCGGGCTTCAGAAGAAGCCGAGCTTGCTCTCGCTGTAGCTGACCAGCAGGTTCTTGGTCTGCTGGTAATGGTCGAGCATGACCTTGTGGGTCTCGCGGCCGATGCCGGATTCCTTGTAGCCACCGAAGGCGGCGTGCGCCGGGTAGGCGTGGTAGCAGTTGGTCCACACGCGACCGGCCTTGATGGCGCGGCCCATGCGGTAAGCGACGTTGCCGTTGCGGCTCCACACGCCGGCGCCCAGACCGTAGACGGTGTCGTTGGCGATCGACAGGGCCTCGGCCTCATCCTTGAAGGTGGTCACGGCCAGCACCGGGCCGAAGATCTCCTCCTGGAAGATGCGCATCTTGTTGTGGCCCTTGAACAGCGTGGGCTGGACGTAGTAGCCGCCCGACAGGTCGCCGCCCAGGTGGGCACGGTTACCACCGATCAGCACTTGCGCGCCTTCTTCCTTGCCCACCGACAGGTACGAGGAAATCTTGTCGATCTGCATCTGCGACGCCTGGGCACCCAGCATGGTCTCGGTGTCCAGCGGGTTGCCCTGCTTGATGGCGGCCACGCGCGGCAGCACACGTTCCATGAAGCGGTCGTAGATCGACTCCTGGATCACAGCACGGCTCGGGCAGGTGCACACCTCACCCTGGTTGAAGGCGAACAGCACCATGCCTTCGATGGCCTTGTCCAGGAAGCCGTCGTCCTTCTCCATCACGTCGGCGAAGAAGATGTTGGGCGACTTGCCACCCAGCTCCAGCGTGGCCGGGATCAGGTTGCTGGCGGCGGCCTGGGCGATGACCTTGCCGGTGGCGGTGGAACCGGTGAAGGCGATCTTGGCGATGCGCTTGCTGGTGGCCAGCGGCATGCCGGCCTCGCGGCCAAAGCCGTTGACCACGTTCAGCACGCCCGGGGGCAGCAGGTCGGCGATCAGCTCCACCAGCACCAACAGGCTGATGGGGGTGGATTCGGCAGGCTTGAGCACCACGCAGTTGCCTGCGCCCAGGGCGGGAGCCAGCTTCCAGGCCGCCATCAGGATCGGGAAGTTCCAGGGGATGATCTGGCCGACCACGCCCAGGGGCTCATGGAAATGGTAGGCGACGGTGTTCTCGTCGATTTCCGACAGGGCGCCTTCTTGGCCACGCAGCACGCCGGCGAAGTAGCGGAAGTGGTCGACGGACAGCGGGATGTCGGCGTTGAGCGTCTCGCGGATGGGCTTGCCGTTGTCCACGGTCTCCGCGTAGGCCAGCACTTCCAGGTTCTGCTCGATGCGGTCGGCAATCTTCAGCAGGATGTTGGCGCGGGTGGCCACCGGGGTCTTGCCCCAGGCGTCGGCGGCGGCATGGGCGGCGTCCAGCGCCAGCTCGATGTCGGCAGCGCCGGAGCGGGCGGCCTGGGTGTAGGGGCGACCGGTGATCGGGGTGATCACGTCAAAGTATTCGCCACTGAGCGGGGCAACGAACTTGCCGTTGATGAAGTTGTCGTAGCGGCTCTTGTATTGCACCTTGGCGCCAGCGGCGCCGGGGAACGCGTAGATCATCGAATGTCTCCTGTGCAGTCCAGTGGTGGATCGGATCTCCCCCGGATCGACGCTTCCCCCTGAGTGGGCCCGTCGTCCGGACGGCCGTCTTTCGCACAGCCCGTGCCAGCACCGGTTTCAGCGTCAAAGCCGGCCTTCACGGCAGAAACCAGGCCCGAATCCTGCGAACACGGGCCCCATGGCCCACGTTCACGTCACAGCTGTCACGTTCCAGAACAGAACAGCCCCGAGAAGTTGCACAAGCAACCCAGCGGGTCAGCCGCGCTTGGTGCGGACCCTCATGAAAGAGCTTGCATAAGTGGCCTGAGCCGACACACCCTCCACCATGCACCACGCCCTCACCCCCCCTCTGGCCCCGCAGCAGCTGCGCGAGGCGCGCCGCCAGTTGAACAACCATGGCGAGGTTTCCGCTGAACTGCTGGGGCCCGTGCTGGCCCGTTCCTGGCAGCGCAGCGCGCAGGCCGGCCTGACCCCGGCGGGCCGCGCGACCGGCACGCCCCATGCCTCGGCCCCGCAGCTGGCCCGGGCGCTGGAGTTGCAGCGCGAGCTGGTCGCCCACGCCCGGCCGGTCATGGAGTTTCTGCATGAGCAGACCCGCGACACCGACAGCATAGTCATCCTGGCCAACGCCGACGGCATGCTGCTGCAGGCCCTGGGAGATGCCGGCTTCCTGCAGCGGGCCGAGCGGGTGGCGCTGCGTCCCGGGGCCACCTGGCAGGAGCGCTGGCGCGGCACCAACGCCATCGGCACCGCCCTGGCCGAGGGGGCGCCCCTGGTGGTCCATGGCGGGGAGCACTATCTGGAGCGCAACGGCTTTCTGACCTGCGCGGCTGCCCCCATCCACGACCCCTGCGGCCGCCTGCTGGGGGCCCTGGACCTCTCGGGCGACCACCGCAGCTACCACCGGCACACCCTGGGCCTGGTCAAGTCGGCGGTGCGCATGATCGAGCACCGGCTGTTCGACACCCGCCACGGCCACGGCATCCGCCTGCGCCTGCATGCGCAGGCTGAAGGCATCGGCACCCTGACAGAGAGCCTGCTGGCCCTGTCCGAGGACGGCTGGGTCATCGGCGCCAACGAGCCCGCCCTGCGTCTGCTCCACATGGCCTGGCACGACATCGGCGCCAGCCGGATCGGCCAGTGGCTGGACATCGCGCCCGGGGCACTGGAAGACCTGCTGGGTCGACCCGGCAACCCGCCCGTGCTGGTGCGTGACCGCCGCGGCCAGACACTGTGGATGCGGCTGGAGCCGGGGCTGCGCAGCGTGACCGTGGCCGCTCCCAGCCCACAGGCCAGCCTGCGCACCGCCAACCCGCCTCCCCGACCACTCCCCAGCGTCGATGCGCTGGGGGCGCTGGACACGGGCGACCCCACCCTGCGCGCCGCCCTGGACCGGGCCCGCCGGGTCCTCGACAAGCCCATCGCCCTGCTGCTGGGCGGTGAGTCGGGCGTGGGCAAGGAGATGTTCGCCCGGGCGGTGCACGCCAGTGGCCCCCGGCGTGACCAGGCCCTGGTGGCGGTCAACTGTGCGGCCCTGCCCGAGAACCTGATCGAGGCGGAACTGTTCGGCTATCGCCCGGGTGCCTTCACCGGCGCCAGCCGTGACGGCGCGCCCGGCCGCATCCGCGAAGCCGATGGCGGCACGCTCTTCCTCGACGAGATCGGCGACATGCCGCTGGCCCTGCAGGGCCGGTTGCTGCGCGTGCTGCAGGAGCGCCAGGTGCTGCCCCTGGGTGGCGGCAAGCCGGTGCCGGTGGACATCCAGCTCATCTGTGCCACCCACCGCAATTTGCGCGAGGCGATGCAGGCTGGCCGATTCCGCGAAGACCTGTACTACCGCATCAACGGCCTGACGCTGCAGCTGCCAGCGCTGCGGGAGCGCCAGGACCTGCCGGCCTTGATCGAGCGGCTGCTGCGTGAGACGGCGCCAGGTCGCGCCCTGAGCCTGTCACCCGAGCTGGCCGAGCGCTTTGCTGCCTACCGCTGGCCGGGCAACCTGCGCCAGCTGGCCAATGCGCTGCGCACGGCCACGGCGCTGATGGAGTCGCATGAATGGCAGATCGACTGGGCCCACCTGCCCGATGACCTGGCAGAAGACCTGCGTCAGCCCCGGGCCACGGGCCGCCACGCCAGCGAAGACCCGGCCGACCTGCGACGACTGGAACTGGCCACCACCCGTCGGGTGGTGGAGGAATGCGAGGGCAACCTGTCGGAGGCGGCCCGTCGGCTAGGCATCAGCCGCAACACGCTCTACCGCAAGCTGCGGGAGATGCCAGCGGCGTGATGGCCCTCCCGGGCCGAGCCGCTCGCCGGAGCCGGGAGGGTGGCAATGGCCGGAGACCTCAGGCCGCAGGCGCCTCGCCCGCCTTGGCGGCCAGGCGGGCCGCACGGCGGGCCTTGCCTGCACCCTTGCCAGCCTTCTCGCCCTTTTCCGCCTTGTCGCCCTTGACCTTCTTCTTGGCCGGGCGCCCGGCCTTGACCACGGTCAGGGCCTGCAGCGCGGCCAGCAGGGCCTCGTCGCCCTGAGCCTGCAGCACCTGCAGCGCGGCGCGCAGCAGCTCGCTCTTGCGGGCCGGACGCTGCAAGGCCACGCTGCGCTGCTTGAGGGCATGCAACAGGCGATGGTCCTCATGCGGCATGGTGAAACTGTCGCGCACCATGCGCTCACCGTTGACCTTGAAACGCTCAGCCCCCGCCTTGGCGGTGCCGGTGCCCACGGCTTCAGCGGCAGCCGGGCCGGCATCGCTTGCCGCAGCGAGCTGGCGAGCCTTGCGGGCCTCGCGCTTGGCCTTGCGTTCGGCGCGGGCAGCTGCCGCGTCAGGCGTGGCGGCTGCGGGGATGACTTCAGCGGGCGTCGGGGTGTCAGACATGGAGGCCTCCTTTGAAACGATATAAATAGTTTATACAGTTTCGGCACCCATCTTGATGACAGGCCCGGGACGATTCCCTAAGCCGGTAAGTGGCCACGTCCCTGGGCGGGCAGGCCACACGCCCACCGCCGCGCCCGGCCCTCACCAGCTGACTTCGCGATCGGGCGTGGCACCGATGCGGTGGATGGACAGGTCCGCGCCTTCATATTCCTCTTCCTGGGAAAGCCGCAGGCCACCCGAAGCAGCACGCACCAAGCCATAGACCACCAAGCCACCCAGGCCCGCCCAGGCCACGCCCGCCAGGGTGCCCAGCACCTGCGCGACCAGCGACACGCCACCCAGGCCGCCCAGGGCCTCCTGGCCGAACAGGCCGCAGGCGATCCCGCCCCAGGCACCGCACAGGCCATGCAACGGCCAGACGCCCAACACATCGTCAATGCGCCACTTGTTCTGGGTCAGGGTGAAGAGCAGCACAAAGATCGCGCCGGCCACGCCACCCACCACCAGGGCACCGGCCGGATGCATCAGGTCAGAGCCCGCGCACACCGCCACCAGACCGGCCAACGGGCCGTTGTAGGCAAAGCCGGGGTCGTTCTTGCCCATGAGCACGGCCACCAGGGTCCCCCCCACCATCGCCATCAGGGAGTTCACCGCCACCAGGCCGGAGATCTTGTCGATGGTCTGGGCACTCATGACATTGAAGCCGAACCAGCCCACCGCCAGGATCCAGGCCCCCAGGGCCAGGAAGGGAATGGAAGACGGCGGATGGGCGCTCATGGCGCCATCCTTGCGGTATCGGTTGGCGCGCGGCCCCATCAGCAGCACCGCCGCCAGGGCAATCCAGCCCCCCACGGCGTGCACCACCACACTGCCCGCAAAGTCATGGAACTCGGCACCGGCGACGGATTTGAGCCAGGCCTGGGCGCCAAACTTGCCCCCCCAGACCATGCCCTCGAACAGCGGGTAGACCACCGCCACGATGACGGCCGTGGCGATGAGCTGCGGGCCAAAACGGGCGCGCTCGGCGATGCCGCCGGACACGATGGCCGGGATGGCCGCGGCAAAGGTCAGCAGGAAAAAGAACTTGACCAGCTCGTAGCCGTTCTTCTGCGCCAGCACGCCGGCGCCGGAGAAGAAGTCCACCCCATAGGCCACGGTGTAGCCCACAAAGAAGTAGGCGATGGTGGACACGGCGAAGTCCACCAGGATCTTGACCAGGGCATTGACCTGGTTCTTCTTGCGCACGGTGCCCAGCTCCAGGAAGGCGAACCCTGCGTGCATGGCGAGCACCATGATGGCGCCCAGCAGAATGAACAAGGCGTCCGTGCCCTGTTTGACCTGATCCATTTCGACTCCTCCAACGGTGTCACCCGCCAGAGGGCGCACCAAGATCACTCCAGAGCGCACCACGAAAGCAAACCATGTGCCCAGATGGTGCAGGCGCGCACCAAGTGCCGGCACCAAGAATGCACCAAGATCAAGCCAAAGGCCGCCAGCAGGCCGAGGGAACGCACCATTTGGGGATGTCGGCGTGCACCCCCATAGTGCACACACCCCTGGGTGAAACCAGCGTCAGTCCCACCAATGGAACAACGCCTGACCCAGCTGGGTCGGCCGCCAGTAGTGCAGGTCGGCGGCGGCGCACCCGGGCCACCCGGGGTCCACCGGCCCGGCCAACTGCGCAGGGGTGAGCAAGTTCACCCCCTGCGCAGCCAGGAAGGTGGCCAGGCCCTCGTGCCAGGTGAACTCAAGGGCCCCGGGCGCCGCCGATCCGGCCAGGGCCCAGGCGCCCTCCTCGGTGACCAGCAGCAGCACGCGGCCCGCCGGCAGGTCGAGCTGGCACGTCCAGAAATTGGGCGTGGCCCCGGGCGGGGTGATCTGGCGGAGCCGCCCCCCCAGGGCCTGGGCCGCCCAGGCGGCCAGGCGCCTCAGGCGCTCCTCGCCCGGCCATGGTTGTGGGACCGGCCGCGCAGGCGGTTTGCCCTCGGGTTGGGGCGGCAAATCGGGGGGGCCGCCGCGCGGTTTTGACATGCCGGTTGCCGGGGTGGGCAGGCGGGTAAGGCTGGGGGTTCAGCCCAGGCTGCCGGGCAGCAGTTGGCTGGGTTTGAGCACCCCTTCGACCTTCGCACCCTTGCGGGCCCGCTTTTGGGTATGGCTGGCCAGCGCACTGCCCTTGACCAGCTCGTCGCGCGGCTTGCCGCCGCGGCCGGTGCCCAGCACGCGCACGGCATCGGCAAAGCCTGTCACCCCCGTCAGCGTCTCCCCATCCTCCAAGGCCATCAGGGTCAGGCCCTTGCCGCCGTTGGGCTGCAACTTGAGCTCCGCCAGCCCGAAGACCAACATGCGCCCGCCAGCCGACAGGCAGGCCACCTGAGTCTGGCCCGCCCCCACCACCACCGGGGGCAGCACCTGCTCCCCCTCATCCAGCGTCAAGAAGGACTTGCCGGCCTTCTGACGGGTCTGCAGGTCGGTCGCGCGCACCAGCAGGCCGAAGCCACCGCTGTTGGCCAGCAGCAGTGTGGTCTCGCCAGCGCCGGCAAAGTAGTGCACCGGCTGCGTGCCGCTCTCCAGCTCAATCAGGCTGGTGATGGGCTGGCCGTCGCCACGTCCGCCGGGCAGGGCCGAGACGGCGGCGTTGTAGACCCGCCCGTTGCTGCCCAAGACCACCAGGGTGTCCACCGTGCGGCAGGCAAAGTGGGCCCGCAAGGCGTCACCACTCTTGAAGGCCAGGCTGCCCGGATCCACCTCATGGCCCTTGAGGGCCCGCACCCAGCCCTTGTCACTGACCACCACAGTCACCGGCTCGTCCACCACCTTGACCTCGGCCACCGCGCGCCGCTCTTCCTGGATCAAGGTGCGGCGGTCATCGCCGTGGGCCTTCACATCGGCCTCAATCTCCTTGATGACGGTCCGGCGCAGCGAGGCGGGATTGCCCAGGATGTCCTCCAAACGGGCCTGCTCGCCGCGCAACTCCTTGAGCTCCTGCTCGATCTTGAGGGCTTCCAGCCGGGCAAGCTGGCGCAGCCGGATCTCCAGGATGTCCTCGGCCTGGCGGTCGCTCAGGCGGAAACGGGCGATCAGCGCGGCCTTGGGGTCGTCGGACTCCCGGATGATGCGGATGACTTCGTCGAGGTTGAGCAGCACCAGCTGCCGCCCCTCCAGCACGTGGATGCGGTCAAGCACCTTGTCCAGACGGTGGCGGCTGCGCCGCTGCACGGTGTCAAGACGGAAGGCCACCCACTCCTGCAGCATCTGACGCAGACTCTTCTGCGTGGGGCGCCCGTCGCGGCCCACCATGGTCAGGTTGATCGGGGCGTTGGTCTCCAGGCTGGTGTGGGCCAGCAGCGTGGTGATGAGCTCCTGCTGCTCCACCGTCCTGCTCTTGGGCTCGAAGACCAGGCGCACCGGGGCGTCCTTGCTCGACTCGTCGCGCACCGCATCCAGCACCGAGAGCATCACCCCCTTGAGCTGCGTCTGATCGGCGGTCAGCGCCTTCTTGCCCGTCTTGACCTTGGGGTTGGTGAGGTCTTCGATCTCCTCCAGCACCTTCTGGGCGCTGGTGCCCGGGGGCAGCTCATGCACCACCAGCTGCCACTGGCCGCGGGCCAGGTCCTCGATCTTCCAGCGGGCGCGGACCTTGAGGCTGCCCCGGCCGCCGCGGTAGGCGTCCTGGATGTCCGAGGCGCTGGAGATGATCTGCCCCCCCCCGGGGTAGTCCGGCCCGGGGATCAGGCGGAACAGCGCCTCATCGGGCAGCTCCGGCTGGCGGATCAGGGCCACCGCCGCACCGGCCACTTCGCGCAGGTTGTGGCTGGGGATCTCGGTGGCCAGGCCCACGGCGATGCCCGAGGCACCGTTGAGCAGCACAAAGGGCAGGCGGGCCGGCAGCTGCCGCGGCTCCTCGAAAGAGCCGTCGTAGTTGGGCACGAAATCCACGGTGCCTTCGTCAAGCTCATCGAGCAGCAGCCGGGCGATCGGGGCCAGGCGGGCCTCGGTGTAGCGCATGGCGGCGGCACCGTCGCCGTCACGGCTGCCAAAGTTACCCTGCCCGTCGATCAGCGGGTAGCGCAGCGAGAAGTCCTGCGCCATGCGCACCATGGCGTCATAGGCGGCGGTGTCGCCGTGGGGATGAAACTTGCCCAGCACATCGCCTACCACCCGGGCGCTCTTGACGGGCTTGGGCGCCCCGCCCGAGCCACCAAAGCCCAGCCCCATGCGCTGCATGCTGTAGAGGATGCGGCGCTGCACCGGCTTGGCGCCGTCGCACACATCGGGCAGGGCCCGGCCCTTGACCACGCTCAAGGCGTATTCGAGGTAAGCCCGCTCGGCGTACTGGGCCAGCGAGATGGGCTCGCCAGCCGGGCTGTTCAGGGGGGAGAAGAGGTCGGTGTCGCTCATGGTGTTCAGTTCGGGCGCGGCCGGGCCAGCCCTCAGCGGGCGGCAGGCGCCAGGTTCAGGCTGCGTGCCTGCCGGTGCTGGGTCTGCTGCAGCAGCGCCCAGTACAGCTCCAGCACCAGGTGCACATGGGCACGGGTCTCGTCAATATCGGGCAGACGGCCGCCGGCGCGGCGCACACGTCCCTCCCCGGCGTTCCAGGCCGCCAGGGCCAGGTCGATGCCGCCCAGGCGGCGGCTCAGGTCGGCCAGCATGCGGGCGCCGGTCAGCACGTTGGTGCGCGGCTCCAGCAGGCGCTCCTCGGCCGGACGCTGGCGCTCCTGCGGCGTGGCGTAGCGGTCGGCGGTCACCGGGGTGATCTGCATCAGGCCGATGGCGCCGCGCGGCGACACCAGGCCCTGCCGATAGCCGGACTCGACCGCGATGATGGCCTTGAGCAGTTCCGCATCCACGCCGGTGGCGCGTGCAGCCTCGCGCAGCACGGGCTGCAGCACCTTGACCTCCGGGGCAAACTCCAGCCAGGTCAGCAGGCTGTGGCGGTCGGCGGTCTTGCCCGCCACCCGGCCGGTCTCATGACCGGGCTCGCGCAGCAGCGGTGCGTAGCGCGAGTCCAGCGGCTCGGGTGAGAGGTGGGCCACCCCCCGGGCGTCCACGAAGCCCCACCAGCGCACCGGCGCCTCTGCGCCCAGTGCGGCCGCCGGCGCCATGCTGGCGGCCACCGCCGCCCCGGCCGGAGCCGGTGGGAGTCCCGCTGCGGCGCGGCCCCCGGCGTCCGTGGCACCCACCGGAGCGACCAGCCCGGCCAGGACCAGGGCGGCCACGGACCGCCGGGCATGCCGCCAGGCCGGCACCGACCGCCGGCGGCCTGCCATCAGATGTCCACCTCCACCGAATCGCCGTGCAGCTCCATCAGGTCACGGCGGGCCTGGGCTTCGCCCTTGCCCATCAGGCGGTTGAACAGCCCAACGGTCTGCTCGAAGCCCTGTTCACCCCAACGTACCTGCAGCAGGCGCCGGGTATCGGGGTTGAGCGTCGTGTCCCACAGCTGCTCGGCGCTCATCTCGCCCAAACCCTTGAAGCGGCTGATGCTCCAGCTGCCCTCTCGGGCGCCTTCCTTGCGCAGCTTGTCGAGGATGGCCTCCAGCTCGCCCTCGTCCAGGGCGTACAGCTTGAGTGCAGGCTTCTTGCCCCGCGCCGGCGCATCCACCCGGAACAGCGGCGGCTTGGCGATGTACACATGCCCGGCCTCCACCAGCCGCGGAAAGTGCCGGAAGAACAGGGTGAGCAGCAGCACCTGGATGTGCGAGCCGTCGACGTCGGCGTCGGAGAGGATGCAGACCTTGCCGTAGCGCAGACCGGAGAGGTCGGGGTGATCGGCCGGGCCATGCGGGTCCACCCCGATGGCCACCGAGATGTCGTGGATCTCGTTGTTCTTGAACAGCAGGTCACGCTCGACCTCCCAGGCGTTGAGCACCTTGCCGCGCAGCGGCAGGATGGCCTGGGTTTCCTTGTTGCGGCCCATCTTGGCCGAGCCGCCGGCCGAGTCGCCCTCCACCAGGAACAGCTCGTTGGCCAGCAGGTCGCGGCTCTCGCAATCGGTGAGCTTGCCGGGCAGCACGGCCACGCCCGAGCCCTTCTTCTTCTCCACCTTCTGGCTGGCGCGCTGGCGGGTCTGGGCCTGGCGGATGACCAGCTCAGCCAGCTTGCGGCCGTGCTCGACATGCTGCGAAAGCCACAGCTCCAGGGCCGGCTTGACGCTGGTGGCCACCAGACGAAGCGCATCCCGGCTGTTGAGCCGCTCCTTGGTCTGCCCCTGGAACTGCGGGTCCAGCACCTTGGCCGACAGCACGAAGCTGGCCCGCGAGAACACGTCCTCGGGCATGAGCTTGACGCCCTTGGGCAGCAGCGAATGCAGCTCGATGAAGCCCTTGACCGCCCCAAAAAGACCGTCCTTCAAACCTGCCTCATGGGTACCGCCGGCCACCGTGGGGATCAGGTTGACGTAGCTCTCGCGCAGCAGCCCCCCCTCTTCGGTGAAGGCCACACACCAGGCCGCGCCTTCGCCCTCAGCGAAGTTCTCGGTCTCGCCGGCACTGGCATGGTGCTCCCCCTCAAACAGCGGTATCAGCGCATCGTGGGTCAGTGACTGCGCCAGGTAGTCACGCAGACCGCCCTGGTATTGCCAGGTCAGCGTCTCGGCGGTCTTCTCCGTATGCAGGGTCACGGTCACCCCGGGCATCAGCACCGCCTTGCTGCGCAGCAGGTGCACCAGCTCATGCCGGGGCAGGTCGGGGCTGTCGAAGTACCGGGCGTCGGGCCAGACCCGCACCGTGGTGCCCTGGCGGCGGTCGCCCCCCGCACCGGGCGCGCGGGGCCGCACGGCCAGCGCCTCGATCACGTCTCCGCCCGAGAAGGCCAAGCTGGCGACCTGCCCCTCGCGGAACACGCTGACCTGCAGCCGGGTGGCCAGGGCGTTGGTCACGCTGACCCCCACACCGTGCAGGCCGCCGGAGAAGCTGTAAGCACCACCGGCGCCCTTGTCGAACTTGCCGCCGGCATGCAGCCGGGTGAAAACGATCTCGACCACCGGCACCCCCTCCTCGGGGTGCAGGCCAAAGGGAATGCCGCGTCCGTCATCCTCGACGGTGATCGAGCCGTCGGCGTGCAGCGTCACCCCGATACGCCGGCCGTGGCCGGCCAGGGCCTCGTCGGCGGCGTTGTCGATCACCTCCTGCACCATGTGCAGCGGGTTGTCGGTGCGGGTGTACATGCCGGGCCGCTGCTTGACCGGCTCCAGGCCTTTGAGGACGCGGATGGAGGCCTCGCCATAGGCGGGCGCGGTGTTGCTGGCAGGGGACTTGGTGGCCATGGCGGGCGATTGTAGGGAGCGGGTCCGCCCCGGCCCTCGGCGATACTCACGGCGTTACCGCGCCCGCCACGGCCCGACACCCCGCCCGGCCCCCGCCGCGCCTGAGCCTGTCGGCCTGTCCGGCGCCCCCGCCCGACGTCCACTCCTCTAAGGAAACCCGACCATGATGCGTCACGCCCTCGCCGCCGCCGCCCTGCTGGCCGCCGCCTCCGCCCAGGCCTACGAATTCAAGCCGGCCGACCTGCTGGGCACCCAGGCCAACTTCAAGCTGTTCAGCCAGGACGTGAGCGCCGCGATGGCCTACAAGTCCTTCGCGCCCGCCGAAGGCCTGGGCATCACCGGCTTCGACCTGAACCTCAGCGCCCATGCCACCCAACTGCAGAGCGTGAAGGTGCTGGAGCAGGCTGCCGGCACCAGCAGCGTGCCCACTGCCTTGCCCACCGTGGCCGTGCGCGCCCAGAAGGGTCTGCCCTTTGACATCGACATCGGCGCCAGCTACGAGACCATCCCCACCGCCGGCGTGTCCGCCTTCGGTGGCGAGATCAAGTGGGCCTTCCTCGGCGGCAGCATGGTCATGCCCGCCGTGGCCGTGCGCGCCTACGGCTCCAAGGTCTCCGGCATCACCGACATGGGCATGACCAGCACCGGCGTGGACCTGTCCATCTCCAAGGGCTTCGCCATCTTCAAGCCCTATGCCGGCGTGGGCGTCATGCGCACCAAGGCCACTGACGACAGCGGCAAGTTCGCCAGCGAGACCTACAACCAGACCCGCACCTTCGTCGGCGCCAACATCAACCTGGTGATCATGGACGTGGGCCTGCAGGCCGACAAGATCGGCGACAACACCGCCTACAGCGTCAAGCTGGGCTTCCGCTTCTGACCGGCGGCGCGCCGGGGCCGCGCCCCGGCGACAGACGGGCGCGGCGCTTTTCGCTACAGTGCCGCGCACCATGCCCCCCACCGCTTCTCCCGCGCCCCAGCCACGCCTGTCCCTGCAGCAAGTCCTGCTGTGTGGCGCGCTGATCGTCACCCTGTCCATGGGCATCCGCCACGGCTTCGGCCTGTGGCTCGCCCCGATCACCACCGATCGGGGCTGGACACGCGAAACCTTCGCCTTCGCCCTGGCCGTGCAGAACGTGGCCTGGGGCCTGGCCGGCCCCTTCGCGGGCATGCTGGCCGACCGTTTCGGCGCCTACCGGGTGCTGGTCGGCGGGGCCCTGCTCTACAGCCTGGGGCTGGTGCTCATGGCGCTGTCCACCTCGGGGCTGGCCTTCACCGGCAGCGCTGGCCTGATCCTGGGCATGGCCCAGTCGGGCACCACCTACGCCGTCGTCTATGGCGTGATCGGGCGCAATGTCGCTCCCGAAAAGCGCTCCTGGGCCATGGGAGTGGCTGCCGCCGCCGGCTCCTTCGGACAGTTTCTGATGGTGCCGGTCGAGAGCTGGCTCATCGGCCACTGGGGTTGGCAGAACGCCCTCTTCCTGCTGGCCTGTGCGGCCCTGGCCATCGCGCCCCTGGCCCTGGGCCTGCGCGAACCCGACCGTGGCCCGGCCAGCACCGGCCCCAGCCAGGGCATCGGCGCCGCCCTGCGCGAGGCGCTGGGCAACCCCAGCTTCCGCTGGCTCACCGCAGGCTACTTCGTCTGCGGCTTCCAGGTCGTGTTCATCGGGGTGCACATGCCCAGCTACCTCAAGGACCAGGGACTGGGCCCCGAGGTGGCCACGACCGCGCTGGCGCTGATCGGCCTGTTCAACGTGTTCGGCACCTATGCCGCCGGCAGCCTGGGCCAGCGCCTGCCCAAACGGCACATCCTGTCGTTCATCTACCTGGGGCGCTCGGTGGCCATCGTGCTGTTCCTGTGGGCGCCGCTCACGCCTGCCAGCGTCTATGTCTTCTCAGCCGTCATGGGCTTCCTGTGGCTGTCCACCGTGCCGCCCACCAATGCCGTGGTCGCCCAGGTGTTCGGCGTACAGCACCTGTCCATGCTGGGAGGACTGGTGTTCTTCAGCCATCAGGTTGGCTCCTTCCTCGGTGTCTGGCTGGGTGGGCGCCTGTACGACGCCACCGGCAGCTACGACGTGGTCTGGTGGATTGCCGTGGGGTTGGGCCTGTTCGCCGCCGTGGCCAACCAGCCCGTGCGCGAGCAGCCGCTGGCCCGCCTGGCCACGACCTGAGCACTGCCACGCCCGACCGCCCATGTCCACCGCCCCCGCCCGCCTGCCGCCGCCCGCCCCGCGCCGCCGCACGCCGTGGGGTGCCGGCCTGGCCCGCCTGCTGGTGGCCGTGGCCGCCGCGGTGGTGCTAAGCCTGGTCTTCCTCGCCTACCTGGCCCCCGGCATGGTCTTCGACCTGGGCAGCCGCCTCTGGGCCTGCTTCTGACATTGCCGTTCCTGCCCGGGCCCACCCGAGGCCGCCGACCATGCACGCCCTGAACACCTCCCCCTCCGACTGGATCGTCCGCTGGACGCCACTGCTGGCCCCGGGCGCGCAAGTGCTTGACCTGGCCTGCGGCAGCGGCCGGCACAGCCGATGGCTGCAGGCACAGGGCCTGGCGGTCACCGCCGTGGACCGTGATGTCCAGGCCCTGCACCAGGTGACCGCCTGCGGGGCCACGGTGGTGCAGGCCGATCTGGAAGCCGAGGGCCCCTACCCGCTCGCCGGGCGGCAGTTCGACGGCGTGGTGGTCACCCACTACCTGTGGCGGCCCCGCTGGCCGGCGTTGCTCGACCTCGTGGCCCCCGGCGGCGTGCTGCTGTATGAGACCTTCGCCGCCGGCCATGAACGCCTGGGCCGGCCCAGCCGCCCCGACTTCCTGCTGCAGCCCGGCGAACTCCTGCGCGTGTGCACCGGATGGCAGGTCATCGCGTTCGAGGAAGGTTTGCTGCAGGGCCCGGACCGCATCGTGCAGCGCATCGCGGCACGGCGCCCCGGCCCCCTCACCGCCTTCACCCCACCCCTGCGGCCGTCCCCGGCGGCCGCTGGCTAGAATCTTCGTTCTTCAAGGAATCTCCATGACACCGATTGATGGCAGCATCGTGGCCCTCGTGACGCCTTTGCACGAGGATGGCAGCGTCGACTATGAGGGCCTGAAGTCGCTCATCGACTGGCACATTGCCGAAGGCACGGACGTGATCGGCGTGGTCGGCACCACGGGCGAATCCGCCACCGTCAGCGTCGAAGAGCACTGCCGGATCATCGAGGTGGCCGTGCAGCACGCCGCAGGCCGTGTGCCCGTGCTGGCCGGCGCCGGCGCCAACAGCACCGCCGAGGCCATCGAACTGTCCCGCCACGCCAAGCGCGTGGGCGCCGACTGCACGCTGCAGGTCGTGCCGTACTACAACAAGCCGTCCCAGGAAGGCATCTACCGCCACTTCAAGACCGTGGCCGAGGCCGTGGACATCCCCGTGATGCTCTACAACGTGCCCGGCCGCACAGTGGCCGACATGCAGCATGACACTGTGCTGCGTCTGGCGCAGGTGCCCGGCATCTTCGGCATCAAGGAGGCCACCGGCAGCATCGAGCGTGCCGCCTGGCTGATCAAGCAGGTTCCCGCCGGCTTCAAGGTCTATTCGGGTGACGACAGCACTGCCGTGGCCCTGATGCTGCTGGGCGGCCACGGCAATGTGAGCGTGACCGCTAACGTGGCCCCCCGCCTGATGCACGAGCTGTGCGCCGCCGCCCTGGCGGGCGACGTGGCCAAGGCCCGCGAGATTCACCTGCGCCTGCTGCCGCTGCACAAGCAGCTGTTCTGCGAGCCCAGTCCGGCCCCGGCCAAGTGGGCCCTGCACCGCCTGGGCCGTTGCCGCCCGAATGTGCGTCTGCCTCTGGTGGAGATGACGCCCCAGGGCCAGGCCACGGTGGATGCCGCGCTGCGCGACGCCGGGCTGCTCTGAGCCACCTCCTCCGTCCGTCTCCCGTCCCGCCGGGCGGCGCACCAACCTGGTCACCGCCGCCCCCCAAGCCGCCCTCCATGAAGTCCATCCTCCCCCCGCTCCGCCATGGCCTGCTGCTGACCCTGGCGGGCAGCCTGGCGGCCTGCAGTTCCCTGGGCGACAGCAACGAGACCATCGACTACCGCACGGTCGCGCGCAAGACGGCGCCCCTGGACGTGCCCCCCGACCTCACCGCCCTGAGCACCGACGCGCGGTACGCACCGCAGAGCGGCGTGGTCAGTGCCTCCTCGCTGCGGCAGCCGCGGGCCGCCGTGCCGGCCGGCGTCACCGCGGCGGGCACGCCCACCGTGGCGCTCAGCAGCCTGGGTGACGCCCACGTGGTCCGCGAAGGCTCCCGGCGCGTGCTGCGGGTGGGGCGAGCACCGGAACTGCTGTGGCCCAAGGTACGGGACTTCTGGACCGAACAAGGCTTCCAGTTCACCACCGAAGAGCCCCAGACCGGCCTGCTGCTGACCGACTGGGCCGAGAACCGCGCCAAGTTGCCGCAGGACCTGATCCGGCGCACCCTCGGACGTCTGATCGACAGCGTCTACTCCACCGGCGAGCGCGACCGCTACCGCATCCGTCTGGAACGTGTGGGCGAGCTCACCGAGATCCACCTGCGCCACGAAGGCCTGGTGGAGGTGGAGGCGGGCGACTCTCCGACCCGCCATGAGACGCGCTGGACGCTGCGCCCCAGCGATCCGGAGCTGGAGGCCGAGATGATGGCCCGCCTGATGGTGGCCCTGGGGGCCGAGAAGGCTGGCGCCCGCGCCGCAGTGGACGCCGCCGCAGCGGCACCGGCGGCCGCTGCACCAGCCGCCAGCGCGGCCGCGGTCGCGCCGGAACGCGCCCGCGCGCTCGCCAGCCAGGAGGGCGCGGCGCTGCAGCTTGACGAGACCCTGGAGCGGGGCTGGCGTCGCCTGGGCCAGGCCCTGGACCGCACCGGCTTCACGGTGGAAGAACGCGACCGCGCGCTGGGCCTGTACGCCGTGCGCTATGTCGATCCGGTGATCTCCAGCCAGGAGGCACCGGGCTTCTTCGCCCGCATGTTCGGCGCCAAGGATCCGCTCAAGGAAGCCCTGGGCCGCTACCGCGTGGTCATCCAGGCCGACGGTGCCGAACGTTGCACCGTGCGTGTGCTGACCCCGCAGGGCCGGCCGGACAACAGCGCCAGCGCCCAGCGCATCGTCCAGACCCTGGTCGAGGAGCTCAAGCGCTGACATCTGGCGCGGCCGGGACCGGGCCCACGCCCGGCGCTCGGTCCCGCAGGGCCCGATTGGACTGAGCCACCGCCGGACAAAAAAAAGACCGCCTCGTGGGCGGTCTTCTTGCTTCTGGACGAGGGCCGTGGCCCTCCAGTCCAGTGCCGTGCGGGCTGCTTACTTGGAAGCGGCTTCCGAAGCGGCCGGAGCGGCTTCCGAAGCGGCCGGGGCGGCTTCCGAAGCGGCAGCAGCCGGGGCGGGAGCGGGCTCGGAAGCGACCGGGGCGGGAGCCGGAGCCGGCTCTTCCTTCTTGCCGCAAGCGGACAGGGCAGCAGCGGCGATCAGGGCGGCCAGCAGGAGCGACTTGTTCATGGGTGTCCTCAAAAGCAAAGGGGTCGAACAAAAGACCGGGTAGTTCTGGAAGCCCGCTGTTCGCTCAGGCCTCCTTCTCAAGGAGTTCAGGTCAGGCGCTCCGCACACGCGCGCAGTGCGACACAGTTCCTGCACCTAGCTGACGATTATAAGCATACTAGGGAAGCTCCCTAGGGTTTCAAGCTTGTGACCGCCAGGGTTTCGGCCGAGAGTCGAAGGCTTGCCTGAAAAGCCCGCCCGCCGCCATCAGGCCTCGCCGTGCACCCAGCCATCGCAGGCCCACTCGTCCAGCAGTTCCCGCGCCGGACGGCTCAAGGCCTTGAGGCCGGCGGCGTCCAGCCCGCGCCGGTCGGCCAGCAGGCGCATCAGTTCAAAGTCACGCCCCCCCGCACGGAAGGACTCACCGTTGATGTAGACGAAATGGTCGTCATACATCATGCGGCTGCGGGCATCCAGGCGCACACCCAGGCCGCGAGGCACCGGCTCACCGCCCTCAAACCACACATTGGCCTTGGGCTCGGTCAGCGATTCGCCCAGGGCGCAGGACAGGCTGGCACTGTCGTTCAAGGCCTTGATGACCGCCTTCTGGGCAAACTCCTGCAGCTTGGCCGGAATCAGGCCGGGCGTGGCCGTGGCGGTCTGGGCCGGATCCCGGTAGTGCGGCTCCTTGGCCGGCGCTTCGAGGTTGTCGATCATGCGCTGGAGCACGTCACGCGCCAGATCGGTGGGCGTGGGGGTGCGAAAGCCAATGGAGCAGGTCATGCAGTCGGGGCCCTCGGCGATGCCGTCGTGGCCCCAGCGCGGGGGCAGGTAGAGCATGTCACCGGGCTCCAGCACCCACTCCTGCTCGGGCTCGAAATGGGCCAGCAGCTTGACCGGCATGTCCGGCACCAGGGTGGCGTCCTTGACCGGCCCCACGCGCCAGCGGCGGCGGCCACTGACCTGCAGCAGGAACACGTCGTACGAATCCTGATGCGGTCCGACACCGCCGCCCTCGCTGGCGTAGGAGATCATGAGATCGTCCAGCCGGGCCTCGGGCACGAAACGGAACTGCGACAGCAGCGCGTGGGCCGCTGGCACATGCAGGTCCAGCCCCTGCACCAGCAGGGTCCAGCGCGGCTTGGCCAGACCGGGAATCTGCCGGCGCGCGAAGGGGCCATGCGCCAGGCTCCAGGCTTCACCATCCTGGCGCACCAGACGGGATTCCACGTCGTCCCGCTCCGCCAGTGCAAACAGGGCGGCGCGCTCCAGCGGCGGGGTGATGCCGGGAAGGGCCTGCCGGATCAGGCAGGGCTTCTTCTGCCAGTACTGGCGCATGAACTGCGCGGGCGAGAGGCCGCCCAGCAAGGGCAGCGGGGCTTGGGGGTCGATGCTCATGGGGACGATTGTCCCTTGCCCGGCGCACCAGCCGGGCCGGGGCCAGCCGGCCATGCACGCCTCTTGGCGCAGATCAAGGGCGTGTGCGGGGGCATCCGCACCACCGGGCGGGCCGCCGCCCTATGCCATGATTGCCTGATGAACATCACTTCTCCCTGCGTCGTGACGCTCACCTGGGTGCTCTCGGACGCGCAGGGCCAGCTCATCGACGAACTGGCCGAACCGGTCGAATTTCTCTTTGGTGGCGAAGACCTGCTGCCCAAGGTCGAGGAGGCCCTGGGCGGCCAGGCCGAGGGCTTCGAGACCCATCTGCACCTCGAACCCGAACACGCCTTTGGCGACTACCGTGCCGAGCTGATGTGCTTTGAGCCGCGGGCGCTGTTTCCCGCCGAGATCGCCCCGGGCATGCAGTTCGAGGGCCTGCCTGAAGGGGCGCAGACCCAGGACATGCCGGAGGGCCTGGTCTACACCGTGACGGAGGTGTATCCGGAGCATGTGGTGCTGGATGCCAACCATCCGCTGGCCGGCCTGGCACTGCGCCTGCACCTGAAGGTGCTGGAAGTGCGCGAAGCCACCGAGGAGGAGATCGAGGCCGGCAGCGTGGGCAACGAGTCGCCCTTTACCGTGGTGCAGGCCGCCCCGGACGGCGAGACCCTGCACTGAGCCTCGACAGGCGCGGCGCCTCAGCCGCGCCCGGTGGAGCCGAAGCCGCCCTCGCCGCGCTGGCTGGCGTCGAAACTGTCCACCACACGGAAAGCCGCCTGGACCACCGGCACGATCACCAACTGGGCGATCCGCTCCAGCGGCTGCACGGTGAAGGCGGTCTGGCCGCGGTTCCAGCAGCTCACCATCAGCGGGCCCTGGTAGTCGGAATCGATCAGCCCCACCAGGTTGCCCAGCACGATCCCATGCTTGTGGCCCAGCCCGGAGCGCGGCAGGATCATCGCCGCCAGACCGGGATCGCCCAGGTGCACCGCCAAGCCGGTGGGAATCAGCGCGGTGGCACCCGGTGCCAGTTCAAGAGGCGCGTCCAGGCAGGCCCGCAGGTCCAGCCCGGCGCTGCCGGGGGTGGCGTAGGCCGGGAGCTGGTCCGCCAGTCGGGCGTCCAGCACCTTCACGTCAATGGTCGTCATGGTCAGGTCGGGGAAGGAAACGTCGGGGCGTTGGCCAGGCGCCGGGCGATCTCGGCCACCAGGGCGCGCGCCAAGGTCAGTTTGGGTGCACGCGGCAACTCCACCGCGCCCTGGGCGTCCACCAGCAGCAAGGCGTTGTCGTCCTGGCCGAACGTCGCCGGGCCGATGTTGCCCACCAGCAGGGGCACACCCTTGCGCTCGCGCTTCTCGCGGGCGTGGCGCAGCAGGTCGTGGCTTTCGGCGGCAAAGCCCACGCACCAGGGCCGCTGGCCTGCGGGCAGGCGCGCCACAGCGGCCAGGATGTCAGGGTTCTCGGTCAGGCTGAGCGTGGGCACACGCTGCTCGGCAGTCTTCTTGATCTTCTCGCCTGCCAGGGCGGCGGGCCGCCAGTCGGCCACGGCGGCCGTGGCCACGAACAACCCGTGCTGCGGCGCCAACGGCAGCACGGCGTCAAACATCTGCTGAGCGCTCTGCACGTTCAAGCGGCGCACGCCCGCGGGCGTGGGCAGGTGCACCGGCCCGGCCACCAGGGTGACCTCGGCGCCGGCCTCGGCCGCCGCACGGGCGATGGCAAAACCCATCTTGCCGCTGGAGTGGTTGGTGATGCCGCGCACCGGGTCGATGGGCTCGAAGGTGGGGCCGGCGGTGATCAGCACCCGGCGGCCGGCCAGAAGCTTGGGCTGGAAGAAGGCGATGAGCGCGTCCCGCAGCTCGGCCGGCTCGAGCATGCGGCCGTCACCCACCTCGCCGCAGGCCTGGTCGCCCGCGCCGGGCCCCAGGACGGTGGCGCCGTCGGCACGGAGCTGCGCCACGTTGCGCTGGGTGGCCGGGTGGGACCACATCTCGCGGTTCATGGCCGGAGCCACCAGCAGGGGCACACGCTCGAGCGGCCGCGCCAGGCACAGCAGCGAGAGCAGGTCATCGGCCCGGCCCTGCACCAGCTTGGCCATGAAGTCGGCGCTGGCGGGGGCAATCAGCACCGCATCGGCCTCGCGCGAGAGGCCGATGTGCGCCATGTTGTTGTCCGGCCGCGCATCCCACTGGCTGGTGAACACCGGGCGGTTGGACAAGGCCTGCAGGGTCACCGGGGTGATGAAGGCCTCGGCCGCG
The DNA here is from genome assembly GCF_010499455.1 of Ideonella livida. GTDB lineage: Bacteria > Pseudomonadota > Gammaproteobacteria > Burkholderiales > Burkholderiaceae_C > Ideonella > Ideonella livida. Next base: position 359,863 of record NZ_JAAGOH010000001.1, read on the forward strand.
GCGGTCATCACCACCTGCACGGTGGCGCCGGCCTTAACCAGCTCGCGCGTCAGGTCGGCAGCCTTGTAGCAGGCGATGCCGCCGCTCAGGCCCAAGACGATGTGGCGGCCGGCCAGCTCGGCGCCGGCGGTCGCCCCGGGAGCAGGCGCAGCACAGGTCATGGCGTGTCTCGTCCTTGCGTGCGGTGAGGTCAGGCGGCGCGGGGGCTCAGGCCTCGGCGCCGTGGCACTTCTTGTACTTCTTGCCGCTGCCGCAGGGGCAGGGGTCGTTGCGGCCGACCTTGGGCTCGATCCGGCGCTGGGCCGGCTTGGCCGCGTGGTTGAGCCAGTACATGCGCAGCTCCTGGGTGGCAAACAGGGCTTCATGGATCAGCTCGTCGCGGTCCAGGTCCACGCCGTCGTAGAGGCGGTGCATGGTCTCCTGGCGGGCCTCTCCCTCGGTTTCGGCCAGCAAGGCGATGGACTCCAGCAGGTCGTGGAAGAGCTGCGCGTCCTCCGCGTCCTCGTCCGGCTCCTCCCAATCGTCGGCGAAGTCGGCGATGGCATCGCCAAAACCCAGCGCCCAGTACACACCGTCGCCAGGCCAGTCGGCCGGGGTGAGCGCCTCGTCCTCCGCCGGCGCCGCTTCCTGCGATGGCACCGGCTCGGCGGGCACCGCCACGGCCTCGTCCTGCGCGGGGGCGGCCCCCTCGGCCGGCGCGTCGCCTTCGGCCGGGGTCGCGTCCTCGGGCGTGTCGGCGTCGAACTTGTACATCAGCGGGTCGATGCGCAGCTCGTCAGGTGCATCGAGGATGGCCTCGGCGTCCAGCTGCCAGCACAGCTCGGCATAACGCTTGGCGATCAGGCGCCGGGCCGGGGCCGCATCGGCCTCATCGGCGAACACGCGGGCAAACAGCCCGTCGGCAAACACCGGCAGCCATTCCTCCACCGGCACCCGGCGCGGCCCGGCGGCCAGGGCGGCCATGTAGCCGTCCAGCCACTCCAGGTTGGCCATCGGGTCAAAGCCGACCATGCGCTCGCACACGGCCTCCAGCGCCTCGACGTCGGAATCTTGGGTTTCAGGCACGGGAGTCGGCGCCATGGGGTCTCCGGACAGGGTGAACAAAGGGCGGCAGTTTCGCATGAGCCCCTGTCGGGCGGAGACCAGACGGCCGTTCAGGCCCTGCGGGGCGGGTCAGGATGCAGGCGCGCCATGGCCAGCACGTCCACGTACCGGCCATCGCGCAGGGCATAGGCCCGCATGACCCCCTCCTGCACGAAGCCGAAGCGCTGGTACAGGGCGATGGCGCGCGCGTTGTCGGTGTAGACGGTGAGCTCCAGGCGCAGCACGCCGGCCCAGCGGTCGGCGTAGTCGCACAGCGCCCCCATCAGCGCCGCGCCCACGCCCCGGCCCTGCCAGGCCCCGCGCACGCTGATGCCCAGGCCCAGGACATGGCGCCGCCGCACCTGCGGCGAAACGGTGTGCAGCCCGGCTGAGGCGATGACCTCCGGCAGCCCTGAGGGCCCGACCGCCTGCGCCACCAGCTGCAGGTCGGCGCGCTGCGGCCCGGCGGCTGCCGGCTCAGTCAGGCGCTGCCGCCAGGCCTCCACCGATGGCCAGGGCAGCTGCAGGGTGCCGGCCTGCACGGCCTCGTCCCCGAAGAGTTGGGCGAAAGCCTCGGCATCGGCCGGGGTCGCGCGGCGCAAGGTGAAGGCGGGAGCGGTCATGGATCACCCTGAGGGCATGGGGAGTGGACTGCCGGCCAGTCTAGGCCCGTGCGGGCGCCGAACTACCCCGCCCCCACCCCGCTTATCCAGGGCTAGGCGGCCTCAAGGCCTTTCTACAGTGGCTGCACCATGAGCGCGACCGCCCCGTCACCCCACACCGCTGCGCCTGCGGCGCCCGGCGACGGCGGCGTGATGGCCGGCGTGGCCGCCGAACGCCACCGCCTGGCCGGCCTGCGGGCATACAAGGCGCAAGACTGGGAGACCGCGGTGGCCCATTTCCGGCGGGCGGCCACCGAGGCCCCAGCCGAGGAACTGCCCTGGCTGAACCTGGGCCGTGCCCAACTGGCCGCCGGGCAGTGGGAGGAGGCCGAGGCCAGCGCCCGCCAGGCGGTGGAAGTGGCCCCCGACAGCCCGCTGGCGCGCCGCCTGCTGGGCGAAATCCTGGGCCAGCGGCACCGCTTTGCTGAGGCGGCCCGGCTGCTGGACGCCCTGCCGGCGCACGCCCCCCGCGACGCCGATTGGCACAACGCCCACGGCAACCTGCTCTTCCAGGCCCGTCGCCTGCAGGAGGCGCTGGGCGCCTACATGGCCGCGCTGCAGCTGCGGCTGGACGACGCCCTGGTCCACTACCGCCTGGGCCTGACGTTTAAGGACCTGGGTCTGACCCGCGAGGCCACCGAGTGCTTCCGCTCGGCGGTGCAACTGGACCGCGAGGGGCCGACCCGGGCGCTGGCGCTGTCCCTGCTGGTGCACGAAGGCCGGCAGACTTGTGACTGGACCCACACCGAGGCCGACACCGCCGCCCTGCTGGCTGCGGTGGACAGCGCCGACGAGACCGACGCCCAGCTGCTGTCCCCCTTTGCCCTGCTGGCCATCGACGCCACCCCCGAGCAGCAGCGCCGCTGCGGCGCGCTGCGGGTACGCGGCCTCACCCGCCACCTCACGCCCCTGCCACCGGCGGGGCCGCGCCAGCCGGGCCGGCTGCGGCTGGGCTACCTGTCCTGCGACTTCAGCCAGCACGCCACCTCGGTGCTGCTGGCCGAGCTGCTGGAGCTGCGCGACCGCAGCCGCTTCGAGGTTTTCCTCTACTCGCATGGCGCCGACGACGGCAGCGCCATCGGGGCGCGGGTGCGCGCCGCGGCAGACCACTGGCACGACGTCAGCCAGTCCTCGCATGGCGACATCGCCCGCCTGATGCGGGCCCACGACCTGGACATCGCGGTGGACCTCAAAGGCCACACCCGAGGCAGCCGCTTTGAACTGCTGGCCTGGCGACCGGCCCGGGTGCAGGCCGCCTGGCTGGGCTACCCCGCCACCACCGGCGCCGACTTCATCGACTACCTGATTGGCGACCCGGTGGTGACCCCGCTGGAACACGCGGACGACTTCAGCGAGCGCATCGCCCAGCTGCCCTACGCCTACCAGCCCAACGACCGGCACCGTGCCCTGCCACCCGCCCCGCCGCGCGCGGCGCTGGGCCTGCCGCAGGACGCGGTGGTGCTGTGCAGCTTCAACCAGGCCTACAAGATCAGCCCGAGGCTGCTGGACCTGTGGGCCGAGATCCTGGCCCGCGCGCCGAACACCGTGCTGTGGATGCTGGCCTGGAACCCGCACGCCCAGGTCAACCTGATGCGGGAGCTGGGCGCCCGGGGCGTGGCCGCCTCGCGGGTGGCCTGGGCGCCCAAGCTGCCGCTGGACGCGCACATCGCCCGACTGCGGCAGGCCGACCTCTTCCTGGACACCTGGCCCTGCAACGCCCACACCACCGCCAGCGAGGCGCTGTGGGCCGGCGTCCCCGTGCTGACCGTGCCCGGCCGGACCTTCGCCTCCCGCGTGGCCGCCAGCCTGGTGCACGCCTGCGCCCTGGGTGCGCTGGTGTGCGAGGACGAGGCGGCCTATGTGGCACGCGCCGTCTCCCTGGCCCGCAATCCCGACACCCTGGCGGGCATCAAGGCCTTCCTGGAGCGGCGGCGCCTTCGCCTGCCGTTGTTCAACACCCCGCGACTGGCCGGCGCGCTGGACGCCCTGTACGAACGCATGGCCGCCCGGCACGCCGCCGGCCTGCCCCCCGACCACCTGCCTGCCCAGTGCCTGCCCGACGAGGCCGGCCCGGCCCTGGGCGGCTGAGCCCCCTGTCCACACGGCCCGCACATGCATCCCCACGACCTGCCCTGGCCCGACGCCGCGCCCACCCCGGCCCTGCACCTGTGCCTGCTGCAGCCCCCCGGCTACGTGCACACCCTGGGCCTGGTCGATGCCGCCCGCTACCTGCGCTGGCAGCTGCGCCGCCAGGGCGCCAGCGTGAGCCTGGCCAAGAACCGCCTGCGCCACGACGCGGTCAACCTGGTGCTGGGCGCCCACCTGCTGGGCCGCCACCCCACCCTGCCGCCGGACCTGCTGGACGGCCACTGCTGCCTGGTCGTCAACCTGGAGCAGCTCGGCCCTGGCGGCGCCCCGGTGGCCCCGGACTACCTGGCCCTGCTGCAGCGCAGCGCGGTGGTGGACTACGACACGGGCAACCTGGCCGCCTATGCCCGCGATCCGGCTGATGTGCCCGTGATCGGCTTCGGGCCCGCCTCCTACCTGGTGCCGACCGACCCCCTGCCCCTGGGCCAGCGGCCCATCGACCTGCTGTTCTTTGGCAGCCTCAACGAGCGCCGCCGTGCCTTGCTGGCCCGGATCGAGGCCGCCGGCCTGCAGGTCACCCAGTTCGACCACCCGCTCTATGCCCAGGAGCGCGACCACTTCATCGGACAGGCCAAGGCCGTGCTCAACGGCCACTTCTACGCCACCAGCCGTTTCGAGCAGGTGCGGGCCTTCCACGTGCTGTCGCTGGGCACGCCGCTGCTGTCCGAGCGCGGCCCGCTGACCCAGGCCGCGCCGGTGTTCGAGGCGGCGGTCGACTGGTTGCCCGCCGACGACCTGGCCCTGACGCGCTTCCTGCGCGAAGACTTCGGCTCGCCCGCCTGGTGCGCCAGCGCCCAGGCCCGCCTGCACGCCTTTGCCCACGACCAAGCGGCCGACAGCGCCCTGCAGCAGGCCTACGCCGGCCTGCTGGGCTTTGCCGCCGGCTACGCCCAGGCCTACGCCCGGGCCCGGCCGGCCCCCGGCCCCTGGCGGCCGCGCTGCATCAACCTGGGCTCCGGCAAGGACTACCGGCCCGGCTGGCTCAACCTCGACATCCTGGAACGCACCCAGCCCGACCTGGTGTTGGACCTGGGCCAGCCCCGGCAGTGGCCCCTGCAGGCCACCGGCCCGCTGGGCGCCACCGTGCGCCTGGAGGCCGGGTCGGTGGACCTGGTCTACGCCAACAACGTGCTCGAACACGTGCCCGACCTGCCCGCCCTGATGGGCAATGTGCTGACGCTGCTGCGCGAAGGCGGCGAGTTCCACATCGAGGTGCCCTACGAAGGCGCCTGCACCGCCTGGCAGGACCCCACCCACGTGCGTGCCCTCAATGAGGCGTCCTGGCGTTACTACACCGAATGGTTCTGGTACCTGGGCTGGTTTGAACACCGCTTCGAGACCGCCCAGTTCCAGTGGCTGGACGAGCAGCTGCGGCCCTGCACCCGCGACCAGGCCGCCTTCATGAAGCTCACCCTGCGCAAGGTGGCCACCACCCCGCGCGAGCGCACCCTGGCCCGCACCCTGCAGCCCGACTTCGGTGGCCTGCCGCAGGACTGGCCGGCCGACCCCACCCCCGACACCCCGCCGCAGGTCGCCCCTGCGGCCGGCAGCGCAACGCCCCCTCCCCTGCAGGCCGCCACCCGGCCGCAGCCCGCCTGAAACGGCGCCACGCCCGCCCACCAAGACAAGGAGCCCCCATGACCGCCCCCACCAAGGAATTCCTGCTGCTGAGCTTTGACCACCCGCAGCAGGCGGTGAGCAGCGTGGCCGGCCGCATGGCCGCCGGCCTGACCTGCCTGGGCCTGAACGCCCGCGTGCTGCACCTGCCCGCCGACGCCGCCGAGCTTGCACGCCTGGGCAGCGAGCAGGTGGCCGGCATCCTCTCCCTGGGCCCCCTGCCGCTGGCCACCCGGGTCGAGGGTGAGGTGCTCTGGCGCCGCTTCAAGGTCCCGGTGTCGGTCTACCTGCTGGATGCGGTGCTCTACGACCTGGCCCGGGTGCCGGTGATGCGCGACTTCCTGGCCGACGCCGTGGCCGACGGCCGCCTGGGCCTGATCTCCCCGGAAGCCGGCTACCGCGAGTGGCTGGCCGAGGCGGTGCCGGTACGCTGGCAGCACCTGCCCTTTGGCGCCTTTCCGGCGCTGGGCGCCCTGGCCGAGCCCGTGGCCCCGCAGCAACGGCTGTGCGTGGTCGGTCACGTGGGCAACGAGCTGGGCGGCGGCCAGGCCGGCGAAAGCCTGGAAGCCCTGCTGCAGCGCACCCTGCAGCATTTCACCGACGCCACCGCCCGGGCCCGCGTGGCCGAGGCCCTGCGCGCGCCCCACGCCCACGCCATGCCCGCCCGCACCGTGGCCGACGCCCTGTGCTGGAGCCCGCGCGAGGTGCTGGTGCGCGACCGCCTGGCCGCCCTGGTGGCCATCGACTCCTGGGTCAAGCGCGAGCGCCGGCTGCAAGCCGTGGAAAGCCTGCGCGAGCTGCCCGTGGACTTCTTCGGCACCGGCTGGGACCGGCTGCTGCCGGCAGGCCCGCACTGGCGCCACGTCGGCCAGATCGCCCACGGCGACATCGCCCGGCTGCTGCCGCACTACCAGGCCCTGGTCAACTTCGACCCCAACTGGGCCCATGGCGTGCACGACCGGGTCTACACCGCCGCGGCCATGGGCTGCCCGGTGCTGACCAACCACAACAGCGGCCTGGACGCCGCCGGCCTGCCGGAGTCCCTGGTCTGGCGCTACGACGCCAACCGCCCGGACCTGGCCACCCTGGTGGAAGAGGCCGGCTGGCTGCACCGCCCGGCCCTGGCCCGCAGCCCCGGCGAGGCGGTGCTGGCCCGCCACAACTGGGCCAGCCGCATGATCGAGTGGGTGCAGGCCGAAGACAGCCACGTGCCCGCCGACGCCGACCAGCAAGAAGCCGCCAGCCAGCGCCTGCGCCTGGGCGCGCCCACGCTCAAGGTGGTGACCGGCGCCGGTGCCCCCACGCCCGCCTGGCGCGCGCCCCGCCTGCCCCGCGGCGTCAGCACCGCGGTCTGCCCGGTCTGAGTCCACATCCGACGCCGCGCCTCCCCCGCGCCAAGCCACCATGCCCGCCACCCTGCGCCTGATCCACCTGGCGGCCAGCCTGGACACCCCCCGCACCGCCTGGCTGCAGGCCCTGGGCCAGCTGCCAGGCGTGCAATGGGTGGGCAGCCGGCGCGGCCCCCCGGGCCAGCCCGACCTGCGCAGCGCCGCCTGCCTGCTGGGCGCCTGGCCCGCCAACCGCATCCCCCGCCCGCTGGTGCAAGCCTGGCTGGGCCCGGCCCTGCGGCCCGACACCACCCACCTGCTGCTGGGCCCGGGCATGTTCCTGCCCCACCACCGCTGGCGCGGCGCCGTGCTGCTGCAAGACCCGGAAACCGCCTTCCTGCACCGCTGGGCCGGCGAGGCCGAAGCCTGGGGCCTGAGCCCCGAGGCCCCCGCCCTGCTGGGCCTGTGGGAGGTGCGCCAGCGCCCCCGCCTGGCCCTGTGGGCCCACAGCCTGGCGCCGGAACAGGCCTGGCGGCTCCACGTGATGGACGACCCGGTGCAGCAGTACCTGTTCGTCTTCGGTCTGCGCCTGACCCAGCTGCGGCGCAGCCGCCAACCCCTGCTGGAGGTGCCCGCCGCCCGGGACGACCCCAGCGCCGCCTGGCAACGCCTGCTGCAGGCCCTGGAGCTGCCGCCCTGGCCCCAGCCGGCCGGCTGGGCCAGTGCCCTGCGCCCGCCGGCGCCAGCCCATCCGGGCTGGCCGCTGCCCCGGGCGGCCTTCCGCCGCCTGGCCCTGCACCACGGCCTGGCACCACCGCCCACCCCCTCGGACCGGCCTCAAGTGACTTGAGCGCCGACGGCCCCCGAACAACCCGGGCTCCGCCCACCTGATCCGGCCTTAAGTCCACGACCCCGACCCCTAGAGTCCTCCCCACATCCCGGCGCCACCCTACGGTGCCCTGCCCCAGACCCCACCACCCTCCCGGAGAAACCGCATGCTCACCGTCGTCATCGCCCGCTACAAGGAAGACCTGGGCTGGCTGCACCAGCTGCCCGCCGACGCCCGCCTGCTGGTCTACAACAAGGGTCCGGAACTGGCCGCCGGCGTGCTGCCCGCCAACGCCCGGGTCATCCCGCTGGAGAACCAGGGGCGCGAGAGCGATACCTACCTGCACCACCTGATGCACGACCTGGACATGGACCCGCAGGGCTTCACCCTGTTCACCCAGGGCGGCCCTTTTGAGCACGCCCCCTGGCTGCTGGACCTGGTGGAGCTGCGTGACCACTGGCGCGACGTGCAGCCCCTGTCGGTGCAGTGGCTGGCCGAGCAGCAGATCCCCCCCGGCCGCCTGGTCAAGGAGGACCAGCGCGACTGGATCGAGGACGTGCCGGTACGGCCGGAGCACTACTCGCTGCACACCTGGGCGCCGCTGTCCTTCCACGACGTGGGGGCGGTCAAGATCGGGCTGGCGTACCACAACATGCACGGGCTCAAGCCCGGCACCCACATCGGAGCGCACTTCTGGCACCTGTGCGGCCTGCACACGCTGGCCGCACAGGCGGCACAGGCCGACCTGGGGGTGTTCTCCTACGGCGCCATCTTCGCGGTGCGCAACGCCCGCCTGCACGACTTCGTGCGCCAGCAGGGCGAATGCCTGCCCAAGATGCGCCAGCTCAGCCGCAGCTACGAGACCTACGGCTATATGTTCGAGCGCTCCTGGTTGCACTTCTTCGGCGAGCCCTGCCTGCGCCTGCCTGCACTGGGCCAGGCCGCCAGCCTGCAGCTCGCCACCGAACCGGCCCAGACCCCGGCCGCCGCCAGCCCCCAAACCCCAGCCCAAGACGAGGCCTGCCAGCTGGCCGACGTGCGCGAACAGGCCTTTGCCGCCAGCCGCGCCGGGGACCTGGACGGCGCCATAGCCCTGCTGGGCCAGGCCCTGCAGCGCTGGCCCGGCCAGGTGGAGGTGATCTCCGACCTGGCGGCGCTGGCCCTGAGCCACGGTGAACCTGCGCAAGCCGCCACGCTGGCGCAGCACGCCCTCAAGCTGCAGCCCGAGCATGGCTGCAGCCTCTACACCCTGGCCATGAGCCAGGAGGCCACCGGACAGGCCGAGGCCGCCCTGCACACCTGGCTGCGCCTGGCCGACGGCGCCGCGGTGGCCCACCTGCGCGAACAGGCCCCCGAACTGATCGAGGTGGTGGCCAAGCGCCTGGAGGACTATCGCCTGGCCATGGCCGCCTGAAGCACGCCAGGGCCGCACCATGACCGTCATCGACCTGCCCACCCGCCAGGCCCGCCGCCCCCGACAGCCCCTGACCGAGGCCCAGGTGCTGGCCCTGCTGGAACGCCCCGCGCCCCCGGAGCAAGCCGCGGCCGAGGCGCTTCCCGCCCCCTCTGGCGGCAGCCCCCTGGCCCGTCGCATGAAGGCCAGCAAGCTCTACGTCTTCACCCTGCCCAAGGCCGGCACCTACTTCCTGGCCGAGCTGGCCTCGCGCCTGGGCTGGTACCACAGCGGCATCCACCTGGGTGAGGACCACTACCTGGACACCGCCGCCCAGAGCCTGGCTGAGAACGCGCACAACCCCTCGGCCGTGCGTCGCCAGCAACCCTTCACCCGCACCCTGGCCGAGCTGCCGGCGGGCGCGCTGTGCGTGGGCCACATGCCCCCGCTGTACTTCAACCGTCCGCACCAGGCCGAGGTGGCGGTGCTGGCCTGCCGGCGCCACCCGCGCGAGGCCCTGGTCTCGGAGTTCATCGACTTCCGTTTCCGGCGCGACGACGAGCTGGTGCGCTGGATCCATCCCCGCACCGTGCCCGACCACCTGGCCGCCTTCACCCTGTACCTGCGCCAGCACGGCCCGGTCATGGCCGACATCGTGGCCACCTGGGTGGCCTACCACCAGCTGCGCCAGTCGTCCTGGTATGTGCGCACCCGCCCCATCGGCGAGTACGCCGCCGTGGACTTCGAAACCCTGATGGGCGCCGACCCCCTGCCCGCACTGCGCACCATCGCCCGGGCCTTTGGCCAGCGGCTGGACGACGCCAACCTGCTGGACCTGCACGCCCGCGCCAAGGCCGCCGACAACAAGACCAAGGCGGTGGGCCAGCGTTTTCCCATCCCGCGCGAAGCGCTGTGGACGCCACAGGCCGAAGCGGCCTACCAAGACCTGGGCATGCCGGAACTGGCCCGGCTGCTGGGCTATCCGGGCTGAGGCCCGGCGCGGCGCCCGACCGCCCCCCACGGTTAGCATCCGTAGCCCCGGCACCTGCAGCGCCGGCCAGCCGCCGGGTGCCACAGACGCTGGGTACCATGGGACAGCACGCGGCCCGGACCGGCGCCCGCGCCCCCTGTCCCACTGAAAGCCCGCCATGCGCCGCTGCATCCTCCACTTCGGCATGCACAAGACCGGAAGCTCCGCCATCCAGTCCTACCTGTTCGAGCATCCGCCCACCGACCCCACGCGCTGGACCTACCTGCACTTTGGCCACGCCAACAGCAGCGGGTCGGTGCAAAAGCTGCATTCCCGCCAGGCGACCCGCAAGATCGCCCGCGCCGGAGGCCACCCGGCGCGCCTGGCTGCCGCCCAGGCCCGGCTGCAAGCCCAGCTGGAGCAGGCCCTGGCGCAGGCCCCGGCCGACACCCTCATCCTCTCCGCCGAGGGCCTGACCCATCTGCAGGAGCCGGAGCTGGACGCCCTGGTGCAGACCCTGCGCCGGCATGTCGACGTGGTACAGGCCGTGGGCTACCTGCGCCCGGTGGCCAGCCACATGGACAGCGCGCAGCAGCAGCTCATCCGCGGCGGCGGCCACCGCTTCGTGCCCTCGGCCAGTTTTCCGCGCTACCGCACCCAGCTGGAGAAGTTCGAGCGGGTGCTGGGCCGTGACCAGGTGCAGTATTGGCCCTATGAGCCGTCCACCTTCCCCGACGGCTGCGTGGTGCAGGACTTTCTGCAGCGCCTGGGGCTCACGCCCCTGCCCGGGGCCCAACCCCGGGTCAACGAGCGCCTGTCGGCCGATGCCCTGTCCCTGCTCTATGTCCTCCAGCACGCGGCGCTGGTGCCGGCCAAGCAAAAGGACACGCGGGCGATCCGCGACCGCCTGATCCAGCAGCTCATCCGCCTGCAAGGCCCGCGCATGACCCTGGACCCGGTGCTGGTGGCCGGGCTGATGGCCCAGCACCGCGACGAGATTGAATGGGCGCAGGCGCGGGTGGCCATCCCCCTGGACACCCCGCAGGCCGCCTCCGCAGGCCTGCGCCAGGTGGCCACCGAAGCCGACCTGCTGCGGCCCGGGCCCGAGGCGGTGCGCTGGCTGTCCGCACAGCTGGGCACGCCGCTGGCCGAGGATGCGCCGCTGCCGGTCCTGGAAGGCGCCCTGTTCCAACTCTGGCGACGTCTAGAGGCCGAGGCATCGGGCCAGCCAGCCCCTGCGCTGCTGAGCGGTGTCGAGCTGGCACGGGCGGTGCGCCGCGCCCAACGCGAGGCCAAGCGGACCAAGCGCCGGCAGATCCAGCGCCGCCGTGAGGCGCTGCAGGCCAAGGACCAGACGCCACCGGCATCGGCCCCCGGCGCCGCCGCCGCCTGAGCGCCACACCGCACCGGGCTGCACCCGGCAGCGCTCAATGCGCCCGGTAGCTCGGGAACATCTCCGCCCGGGCCAGGCTGCCCGCCTCCACCGCCGGCCGGGCGGCCGGGGTGCCAAAGTGCAGGCCGGCCGGGGCCAGCGCCTGCTCCAGCACCGCGCGCACAAACTGCCGGCCATAGCGCACCCGGCCCTGCTCGCCCCCCTGCCACCACGCCAGGTGGTGGCCCAGGTAGCGGGTGAGCTGCGCCGCGCTGAGCCGGCCCTGGGCCACCAGGGGCTGCAGGCTGGCCAGCACCGCCTCCAGCATCACATCCAGCTCGGTGGGGCTGGCCCCCAGGCAGACGGCGTCGCCGTTCTGCAGCAAGCCACCCAGGCTGAGGTGCTGGTCCGAGGCGGACTCGATGAAATGCGTGGCACACACCCAGCCGTCCTCCTGCAGCGGTGAGCGGCCCGCCTTCTGGCTGAAGGCGTAGTTGGGGCCACCCAGCGGGCGGGTGTGGCGGATGGGGGTGTCGTCAACGATGGCCAGCCGTCCCAGCGCGCTCAGGCGTGGCCACAGGCTGTCCAGGCCGTAGCCGCTGATCGCCCCGTCCAGCGTGGGGTACACCCGCGCCAGAAAATCCACCGACAGCACCGGCGCCATGATCTCCACGAAGTTGGTGAAGCGCAGCTGGAAGGCCGGATGCTGCAGGGTGATGGGGTGGGCGAAGTAGGAGTCGTGGCTCAGCGCCGGCTGGGCCAGCTCCAGCCGCAGGTCGGCGCAGATGGCAAACAGGCGGCTGGCGTTCTCCGGTGTGCAGGCCAGGTCGTCGTCGGGGATCCAGACGTACTGGTAGCGGGAAACGGTGTCCCAGTGCTGTGCCAGGGTGGCCTGCAGACCAGGCCATTTGGCCCCCTTGACCAGGTGGGTGAACACCGCCTGATCGGCCTCGGCCGGCGGCTCATCGCCGTACCACGAGAAGGCCACGTCGAAGTTCTGCTGCGCCAGGCCGGCCATGGCCTGCGGATGGAGCGAGCCGGGACCGGCACGCCAGAGGATGAGGTAGGGGCGCTCGCTCAGGGGGGGGGCGTCGGACATGGCAGAGGGTGGCGGCAGGGGATGACCCACTGTAGGCAGCCGCGCCGGTCGGCCATGCGCCGAACTGCAGGGCGAAGGCCCCGCAGATGCAGCCGCCGGCGGCGCCACCCCGGCCCGGGGCGCTGCCGCCGACCCTCCCGGGTCATTCCGGCTCGATGCGGGCGGCCTTGACCACCTTGCCCCACTTGGCGGCCTCGGACTTGATGAAGGCCGCGAAGGCCTCGGGCGTGCCGCCGCCGATCTCATTGCCCTGGGCCAGCATCAGCTCGCGCTGCACCGGGTCCTTCAGGGCGGTGTTGGCCGCCTTGTTGAGCAGGGCGACGATGGCCGCCGGCGTGCCCTTGGGCACCACCAGGCCCTGCCAGTTCATCGACTCCACCTCGGGATAGCCCATCTCGGCCATGGTGGGGATGTCCGGCATCAGCGGCGAGCGCTCCTTGCTGGTGATGGCCAGGCCGCGCAGCTTGCCGGCCTTGAGCGAGGGCATGGCCGCATACATCTGCTCGAACATCATGTCCACCTGCCCACCCATCAGGTCGGTGGTGGCCGCGCCGCCGCTGCGGTAGGGGACGTGGGTCATGTCGATGCCGGCGCTGTGCTCGAACAGCGCGCCGCTGAGGTGGTGCGAGCCGCCGATGCCCCCCGAGGCGTAGCTGAGCTTGGCGTTCTTGGTCTTGGCGGCGGTGACGATGTCCTTGACCGTCTTGAAGGGCGAGTCCGGCCGCACGGTGAGGATCAGCGGACCGCGCTCGATCAGCATCACCGGAATCAGGTCGTTGAAGGGGTCGTAGCTGAGCTTCTTGAACAGCGCATGGTTGACCGCCAGGGGCGCGAAATTGCCCATGCCGATGGTGTAGCCGTCGGGCTTGGCCTTCGCGATGGCATCGGTGCCCACGTTGCCGCCGCCGCCAGCGCGGTTCTCCACGATGATGGTCTGGCCCAGTTGCGAGCCGATGAGCTTGGCCATCTGGCGCGAGCGGATGTCGGCGCCACCACCGGCACCGTAGGGGCAGATCCAGGTGATGACCTTGCTGGGATAGGTCTCCTGGGCCAGGCCCAGGCGGGGGGCCAGGGCGCCCAGGGCGGCGGCCTGCAGAAGATGTCGACGTTGCATGGGGTGGGTCTCCTGTGGTTGTGGGCTGCGCCAGGCGCTGCAAGGGATGCGCGGCGGGGCAGCAGCGGTGGCATGTTCAGTGCTGACGGCTTTCAGCGCACTTTCAACCTGGCGGATCAGGCCTAGGCAAAAACCCGCAGTCCTGCCAAGCCCCCGGGGCAGGCCGGGGTTTCGGCGCGGAACTGGACGGTCTTTACCCCGCAGTTCGAGGCCTTGGATGACAGGCTGTGTAGGAATTTGCCTGACACGGGCATTGGAGAAACCGGGACTCCAGTCACCGAACGCCGCCGATGTTTCGCCCCCGTGTCGCTCCGTAAAGTTCACTCCAACGCAACACCACCGCAACACGCCCCAGGAGAAGCACCATGGAAACCTCTCAAATCCTCGCCGAGATCCGCGAAGCCAACCTGTCCTACCTGATGCTGGCGCAGAGCCTGATCCGCGCCGACCGCGAGCAGGCCCTGTTCCGCCTGGGCATCTCGGAGGAAACCGCCAGCCTGCTCAACACCCTGACGCCGGCGCAGATGATGAAGATCGCCAGCGGCAACACCCTGCTGTGCCGCTTCCGCATGGACGACGAGCTGGTCTGGAGCCTGCTGACCAGCCACGGCAAGGCCGCCGCCAACGACAGCGTCAGCCGCCTGCACGCCTCCATCCTGATGGCCGGCCGCCACCAGGAAGCCGCCTGAGCGGCCTGCCCTGACGCCTCCGACCGACCTCCACGCCTCCCAGACGGAGCCCCGCCATGGCACGCACCAAGAGCATCCTTGACGAACAGCGGCAGATCGAACGTGCGGTCACGCTGATCAAGCTGGGCGCCCGCCTGCAGGTCCTGGAGTCGGAGACCGACCTCTCCTACGAACGGCTGTTGCGGCTGTACAAGGAGGTGTCGGGCAAGAGCCCCTCCAAGGGTCAGCTGCCCTTCTCCACCGACTGGTTCATGACGTGGCAGCCCAACATCCACGCCAGCCTCTTCCTCAACATCCACGAGTACCTCAACAAGACCGCGGAGATGGAGGAGATCGACACCGTCATCAAGGCCTACCAGCTCTACCTGGAGCATGTGGAAGTGCAGCAGCTGGAGCCGATGCTGTCGGTGACACGCGCCTGGCGCCTGGTGAAGTTCGTGGACAACGGCATGCTGACCATGACCCGCTGCACCCGCTGCGGGGGCCACTACGTGACCCATCCGCACGAGATCGCCAAGCACTACATCTGCGGCCTGTGCAACCCGCCGGCGCGGGCAGGCAAGGGCCGCCAGGCCGGCTCGCTGCAGCTGCCCAACGCCGCCGAGCGCGAGCTGTCGGCCGCCGGCCCCTCCGGTCTGGACGATTGACCCCCCAGCCCGGCAGGCCGGCCCGCCGGCCGCCACCGGGGCTGCACAACGGGCCGCACCGCACTTCAGCGGTCGCCCCTCAAGTTTTCCGGCGGTGCCGCCGACAACACAGTGGCTGGCACCACCACCTCCCGCCGCCGACAGGCCACCCGGCACGGCGGCGACGGGAGTCGACAGGTCTCGTGGCAGTGGTTTTGTGTTCGTGTTCGTCTCCTCCTTAAGCACACCTTGTGCTTCTTCGGGCGGGCTGCTTTCAGCCCGCCCCTTTTCTTTGGGCGCGCGACTTCACGACAGGGCCTGCACCGCCGGCCCGCCCCTCAAGCCGGCGGGCCGGCGGGCCGATAAGACCGGCAGAGGCCATCCCGCCAAGGGACGGCCGGGACCTGACGGAAAGCCCCTCACACCATGTTTGTCATCGTCGGCTGGCTGGTCGCCATTGGCTGCATCTTCGGCGTGTACATCGTGCACGGCGGCAACATCGGCGTCATCCTGAAGGCCCTGCCCTTCGAGATGATCACCATCTTCGGCGGGGCGCTGGGCGCCTTTGTGGCCAACAACCAGCCCAAGGTGCTCAAGGCCACCGCCAAGGGCCTGGGCGCCTGCTTCAAGGGCAGCAAGTACTCCAAGGCCCGCGCCATGGAGTTGCTGGCCCTGCTCTACGACATCCTGCAGAAGGCCCGCAAGGAAGGCCTGATGTCCATCGAAAAGGACGTCGAGGACCCCCACAGCTCGGCCATCTTCCAGAAGTACCCGGTGGTGGGCAACGACCACCATGCGGTGGAGTTCATCACCGACTACCTGCGCATGATGGTCTCGGGCAACCTCAACGCCCACGAGATCGAGTCGCTGATGGACACCGAGCTCGAGACCCACCACCACGAGGCCCACTCCGCCGCGGCGGCCATTGCCCGCCTGGCCGGTGCGCTGCCCGCCTTCGGCATCGTGGCCGCGGTGCTGGGGGTGGTCAACACCATGGGCTCGGTCGGCCAGCCGCCGGCCATCCTGGGCGGCATGATCGGCTCGGCCCTGGTGGGCACCTTCCTGGGCATCCTGCTGGCCTACGGCTTTGCCGAGCCGCTGGCCGGCCTGCTCGAGCAGAAGATCGACGAGGACGGCAAGGAGCTGCAGTGCATCAAGACCACGCTGCTGGCCTCGATGCAGGGCTACGCGCCCCAGGTCGCCATCGAGTTCGGCCGCAAGGTGCTCTATTCGACCGAGCGGCCATCGTTCTCCGAGCTGGAAGCCCACGTCAAGAAGAAGTGAGGTGCGGCCATGGCCGGCGACGCCAAGAAGCTCCAGCCCATCATCGTCAAGAAGGTCAAGAAGGGTGGCCACGGCGCCCATGGCGGCGCGTGGAAGATCGCCTACGCCGACTTCGTCACCGCCATGATGGCCTTCTTCCTGCTGATGTGGCTGCTGGGCTCCACCACCGAAGGCGACAAGAAGGGCCTGCAGGACTTCTTCGCTTCCCCCCTGAAGGTGGCCATGATGGGCGGCAGCGGCTCGGGCGACGCCTCGCACGTCGTCAAGGGCGGCGGTGAGGACCTGACCCGCCAAGGCGGCCAGGTCAAGAAGGGCGACATCGACTCGCCACGCAAGACTTTCAACCTCAAGGCCCTCAAGGCCGAGCATGCGCGGGCCGAGACCCAGCGCCTGCAGGCCCTGCAAAGCGAGATCGAGAACGAGATCGCCAACAACGCCAAGCTCAAAGGGCTGAGCAGCCAGATTCGCCTGGACATGACCCGCGACGGCCTGCGCATCCAGATCGTGGACGATCAGAGTCGGCCCATGTTCGACTCCGGCAGTGCGGTGGTCAAACCCTATATGCGCGAGCTGCTGCAGAGCATCGGCGACGTGCTGGGCGAAGTGACCAACCTCATCACCCTGGAGGGGCACACCGACGCCACGCCCTTCCCCGGCGGCGACCGGGGCTACAGCAACTGGGAACTCTCGGCCGACCGGGCCAACGCCTCGCGGCGCGAACTCATGGCCGGCGGCCTGGCCGAGAACCGCATCCTGCGGGTCCAGGGCCTGGCCTCCAGCCAACCCTTCGAGAAGAACGAGCCCGGCAGCCCGCTCAACCGCCGCATCAGCATCATCGTGATGAACCGCGAGGCGGTGGACCGGGTGTTCAAGCCCCAGCCCGTTGCCGAAAGCGAGGACGAAGGCGAGCAACTCCCCTCAACTCCCCCCGTCAGCACCCGATAACCCTTCCAGCGAGACCGCGCCAACTCCGCACGAGGACCCACCATGAACCCCAGTGACCTGAAATTCCTTGTCGTCGACGACTTCTCGACCATGCGGCGCATCGTGCGCGGGCTGCTCAAGGAGATGGGCTGCAACAACGTGGAAGAGGCCGAGGACGGTGCCGTGGCCCTGCACATGCTCAAGAGCGCGCGCTTCGACTTCGTCGTCAGCGACATCAACATGCCCAACATGAACGGCTTTGACCTGCTCAAGGCCATCAAGGCCGAGCCCAGCCTCAAGCACCTGCCCGTCCTGATGGTGACGGCCGAGGCACGCAAGGAAGACATCGTCCTGGCCGCCCAGAGCGGCGCCGCCGGCTACATCGTCAAGCCCTTCACCAAGGCCACCCTGGAAGAGAAGGTCCAGAAGATCATGCAGAAGATGGCCGCCACGGCCTGAGGCTGCCGCCCTCCGCCCCATGCCAGGGAGACGACGATGAAACTGGACGATCTCACCACCTTGACCCCGAGCGAGCCCATGACGGTCTCGCCGGAGGTGTTTCAGCAGCTGGGCTCCATCACTCGGCTGCTGCACGACACCATGCAGCAGTTGGGCGTGATGCCCAAGCTCCAGGTGGCCACCGACGGACTGCCCGACGCGCGCAGCCGCCTGACCTACATCGCCAACAAGACCGCCGACGCAGCCAACAAGGTCCTGAACTCGGTCGATCAGGCCAAGGCCGACCACGCCCACATCTCAGCGGCCACCCGCGAACTGGCAGCCGCCCTGGTGGCCGATCCCGTGCGCGCGGTCGCCTCCGGCAAGGTGATGAACTTCGTGCAGGACGTGGAACAGGCCACCGCCCGCATCGACGGCCACCTCACCGACATCATGCTCGCCCAGGACTTCCACGACCTCACCGGCCAGGTGGTGGCCAAGGTGGTGACCCTGGCCAACGACCTGGAAGACAGCCTGGTCAAGCTGCTGGTGCAGGTGGTCCCCCCCGAACAACGGGAAAAGGTGGACCCCACGGTGCTGCAGGGCCCGGTGGTCAACGCCGAAGGCCGCACCGACGTCGTCACCGACCAGGGCGAAGTGGACGACCTGCTGGCCAGCCTGGGCTTCTGAGCGGCGGCACCGGCACGGTCCGCGCGAAGCCCGCCCCGACCCTGCCCACCCCGCCCTTCCCGCCTGCCCCTTGCGGGGCCACATGCGGCAACATGCCAGCATGACCCCAACCCCCTGCCCCTGCGGCCGTCCCGACGGGCGCGGCCGGCCCCTGGCCTATGCCGCCTGCTGCGGCCGCTGGCACGCCGGCCCCCTGCACCTGCAGGCGCCCGACGCCGAGGCCCTCATGCGCTCGCGCTACAGCGCCTTCGTGCTCGGCCTGGCCGACTACCTGCTGGCCACCTGGCACCCCCGCACCCGGCCCGCCCACCTCGACCTGCACGAGCCCGGCCTGCGCTGGCTGGGCCTGGAGGTGCGCCAGCACCGGCCCACGGACGCGCAGCGGGCCGAGGTCGAATTCGTCGCCCGCAGCAAGCAGGGCGGACGCGCCCACCGCCTGCACGAGCGCAGCCGCTTCGAGCGTCTGGACGGCCGCTGGCTGTACGTGGACGGCGACCTGGACCCCGGCCGCCCATGACCACGGCGCCCATCGCCCTGATCCACCACGACGCCCACCTGCTGGTCGTGGACAAGCCCGCTGGCCTGCTGGTCCACCGCAGCGCCCTGGACGCCCATGAGACCGACACCCTGGTCGAGCGCCTGCAGCGCCAACTGGGGCTGGGTCCACAAGACTTCCTGGCGCCGGCCCACCGACTGGACAAGGGCACCTCAGGCCTGCTGGTGCTGGCCCGCCAACGTGCGGCCGCCCAGGCGCTGGGCCTGCAGTTCGACCCCGGCCACGCAGCACCGGACGCCCCGCGCCCGGACCGCCCCCACCGCCGCTACCTGACCCTGGTGCGCGGCTGGCCGCCCTTGCAGACCCGGGTGGACCATCCCCTGGCCCGCGACCCTGAGCGCCCCAGCCAGGGGCAAGTCCAACTCGCCGCCAGCACCTGGCTGCGCCGGCTCGCCCGGGTCGAGTGGCCCTTCACCACCGACCCGCGGCACCCTGGCAGCCGCTATGCCCTGGTCCTGGCCGAGCCCCAGACCGGCCGGCGCCACCAGATCCGGCGCCACCTCAAGCACCTGGCCCATCCCGTGGTGGGCGACAGCACGCACGGCAAGGGCCAGCACAACCGCGCCGTGGCCGCCTGGACGGGCCACCCGCGGCTGTGGCTGCATGCCCTGGGCCTGCGCCTGGCCCATCCCGCCGACGGCCGGCCCCTGGCGCTGCAAGCCGCACCCGGCCCGGAATGGGCGCACCTGCTGGGCCTGCCCGGCTGGACCGTGGAGCCGGACCTGCCCCCGCTGCCGCCCGCCCACGGGCCCGATGCCCTGCACGCCTGGGCCGACGCCCTGGCCACCCTGGACATCGAGCCAGCCCCCGCCGCCCCCAGCCCCCGCTGACGCCCCGGCCCAGGCCGAACCGCCACAATCCGCGGTTTCGCCCTTTGCCCACCATGCCCCGCACCGGACTCCTCGCCGCCGCCAGCGCCTACCTCATGTGGGGCCTGTTCCCGCTCTACTTCCACCACCTGGCCTCGGTCCAGGCCGTGGAGGTGGTGCTGCACCGCTCCGCCTGGTCCCTGGTCTTTGTCGGCCTGCTGCTGGCCTGGCAGCGGCGCTGGGCCTGGCTGGGGCCGGTGCTCGCCCAGCCACGCACGGTGGGCGTGTTCGCCGTCAGCGCCCTGCTGTTGTCGTCCAACTGGGCGCTCTACGTGTGGGCGGTGCAGCACGGTCAAGTGCTGGAGTCCAGCCTGGGCTACTTCATCAACCCGCTGTTCAACGTGCTGCTGGGCGTGCTGGTGCTGGGCGAGCGGCCCCGGCCGGTGCAATGGGCCGCCATCGGTTTGGCCGCGCTGGGCGTGCTGTGGCTGGGCTGGGTGGCCGGGCGCCCCCCCTGGATCGCCCTGGCGCTGGCGGCCAGCTTCGGCCTGTACGGCCTGCTCAAGAAGCTCGCCCCCCTGGGCGCCTTGGAAGGCTTGGCGCTGGAGACCGGCCTGCTGGCGCCCCTGGCCTTTGGCGGCCTGGCCTGGGCCCTGCTGCAGGGTGGCGACAGCGCGCACGCCAGCGCCGGCACCTGGGGCTGGCTGCTGCTGGCCGGCCCCTTCACCGCCGTGCCGCTGCTGCTGTTCGCCTATGGCGCGCAGCGCATCCCCCTGGGCACCCTGGGCCTGCTGCAATACCTGGGCCCCAGCGTGCAGTTCGCCCTGGGCGTGTGGGTGCTGCACGAACCCCTGCAGCCCGACCGCCTGCTGGGCTTCGCCCTCATCTGGACCGCCCTGCTGATCTACAGCGGCGAGACGGTCTGGCGCCTGCGCCGGCCGGCCGCGGCCTGAAGCCCCAGGCCCAAAGCCGCCCTTGCCCCCAGACGCCATGGGCGGTGCTACACTCCGCAGCGTTTGTGGGGACGTAGCTCAGCTGGGAGAGCGTCGCGTTCGCAATGCGAAGGTCGGGAGTTCGATCCTCCTCGTCTCCACCAACCCCAACACCCCAAGGCCGCTGCACCACAGCGGCCTTTTTTTTACCGGCCGGAGCTGGGCTGCCCCTTGAACACTTGCGCGCGGTGCCAGGCCACATACGGTGGGGCCGGCCGATGCTCAGGCAGGATGGGGCCCTGCAGGGGCTGGGCGTGGTGGCGCATCAAGACCTCTTCAAAGCGCTCGCCGCCCTGCACATGGTCGGATACCCAGATCTGGTGGCCGTCCGCCACGGTCAGCGCCCCAAGGTCAAAGAGCTTGTGGTGCATCGCGCACAGGGCCAATCCGTTGTCAATGCTGTCCGGGCCATGGGCCATGTGCCATTGGATGTGCGCCGCCTCGAGCCCGAGGCTCAGCTCGCCCATGCGCAGGTCCAGCGCACAGACCGCGCACCGGAACCCGTAGGCCTGCAAAACCGCCTGGCGGAAATGGGGATCTCGCCGCCGTCGGTGGCGCGCTGCGTCGGCCACGTCCAGCTCATCCAGCCCGACGGCCGCGCGGATGTCGGCATGCAGCGTCGTGGGGAAGTTGTCATCCAGCAGCACCTGCGCGGCCTGGTCGAGCCTCTCCGGTGAACCGTCGAGCGCCATCAGGGCGTCGGACGCCAGTTGGCCAACCGCCTGCGCGGCACGAAGCTCAGCTTTGGTCGGGTCGTGGCGAGGCGAGCGGAGCGCTACGTGGCGGCTGGCGGACACCACCCACAGGCCGTCGTGCTGGAGGCGCCAGAACGGATATTCCGGATGCAGGGTCTTCGCACCGGGGCCAAACGCCCTCAGCAGCGCGGACAGCGCCGTCTCGCACTCGGTGAAGGGCAGCTGGCGCTGACCACGGTGAAGTCGTCCGAGCACCAGCAGGAGCAACAGGGGCTTGTGCGGGGCGCGGACGTCACCTCGGCGCCAGGTGTTCAGCCGCCTGAAGTGCGCCAGGACGTCGGCGCCGCCGTCCGGAGGGCAGGCGCCGGGGTTCGCACCGCTCAAAGCATGCGCGCGATCAGCGCCCCTTCGGTGGGCCCTTCCAGCGGGAGGAAGACGCGCAGCGGGTTGCCCTGGGCCACCTCAATGGGCTGCCCCTCCTGGTTGTGCATGGCGCTCAGGGTGACGATGCGGTTGCCGGCGGGGTGGATGATTTCCAGCCGGTCGCCCACGGCGAAGCGGTTCTTGGTCTCCACCTCGGTCCAGCCGTCGGCGCGCTGGCCGATGACCTCCGCCACGAACTGGCTGCGCTCGCCCACCGAGTGGCCGGTGATGTAGTTCTGGTAGTCCTGCGAGGGGCGGCGCTCCAGGAAGCCGCTGGTGTAACCGCGGCTGGCCAGGCCTTCCAGCTCCAGCAACAGCTCGGGGTTGAAGGGCTTGCCGGCCACGGCGTCATCAATGGCGCGGCGGTAGACCTGGGCGGTGCGGCTGACGTAGTACTGGCTCTTGGTGCGGCCTTCGATCTTCAGCGAGTCCACGCCGATCTTGGCCAGCTTCTCCACCTGCTCCACGGCGCGCAGGTCCTTGCTGTTCATGATGTAGGTGCCGTGTTCGTCCTCCATCACCGGCATCAGCTCGCCGGGGCGCTGGCTTTCCTCCAGCAGGTAGACCTGGTCGGCCAGGGGGTGGCGCGGCGCGCCGCCGCAGGCGGCGAAGCTGGCGTCGGCCTCCTCCTGCTCCTTACGGAAGTCGAAGTCGCGCATCAGCTGCACCGGCTGCACCTCGCCGCTGTCGTTGGCCTCGGTGCCGGCGTGGGTCTTGTAGTCCCAGCGGCAGGCGTTGGTGCAGGTGCCCTGGTTGGGGTCGCGGCGGTTGAAGTAGCCGCTGAGCAGGCAGCGGCCGGAGTAGGCGATGCACAGCGCACCGTGCACAAAGACTTCCAGCTCCATGTCCGGGCATTCCTGGCGGATGCCGGCGATCTCATCCAGGCTCAGCTCGCGCGAGAGGATGATGCGCCGCACGCCCAGCCGCTGCCAGAACTTCACCGTGGCCCAGTTGGTGGTGTTGGCCTGCACCGAGAGGTGGATGTCCACCTCGGGCCACTTCTCGCGCACCTGCAGGATCAGGCCGGGGTCGGCCATGATGAGGGCGTCGGGCTTGAGGGCGATGACGGGTTCGATGTCACGCAGGTAGGTGCGGACCTTGTCGTTGTGCGCGATCAGGTTGCTGGTGACGAAGAACTTCTTGCCGCGCTGGTGGGCCTCGGCAATGCCTTGGGCCAGCTGTTCCAGGCGGAACTCGTTGTTGCGTGCACGCAGGGAGTAGCGCGGCTGGCCGGCATACACCGCGTCCGCGCCGAAGTCGTAGGCCGCCCGCATCTTGGCCAGGGAGCCAGCGGGCAGCAGCAGTTCAGGAGCCTTGAGCATGGGCCGGATTGTCCATGCATGCCCCAGCCCTTGGGGGGCCGGGGGCTGTGGGCCAGCGGGAGCAGCGCTCAGAAACGGTAGCCGACGGCCACGGCGGTGGAGCGCGGATCGAGCCGGGTGTCGATCTGCTGGCCGCTGCTGAGGTGGGTGGTGGTCTTGAGCTTGGTCTGCACCAGGGCGGCGTCCAGGAACCAGCGCTCCCCCAGGGCCAGGGTCACGCCCAGCTGGGCCGACAGGCCCCAGGCGGCATCGATGCTCAGGCGGGTGGGGGGGCCGCCGGCGTTGGTCATGGCGGTCAGGGCGCCGCTGCCCTCCTCGCCGTAGAACTTGGCATAGGTCAGGCCCAGACCCAGGTAAGGCCGCACGCTGGACCCGACGGCAGCAAAGCGGTACTGACCGAAGACGGTGGGCGAGACCTGCTTGGTGCTGCCGATCTTGCCGGAACCGGCGATGGCGCCGTCGCCCACGATGTCGTGGGTGTAGGGCAGGCCGCCAAAGGCCTCCACGGTGAAATGCTCGCCCAGGGGGACCGTGAGGGTGAAGATGGGCTGGGTGTTGGCCCGCACGTCCACCTGGGTGCCAGGCAGGCTGGGGGCGGACAGGTCACCGCTGCCGAGCTGGGGGGCGATCTGGTTGAGGCCGAGCTTGAGCGACCAGCCGGATGGCAGCAGGGCCTGGGCAGCGGCGGACAGCGGCATGGCGGCGGCCAGCAGCGCCAGGCCGGCCAGGGACAGGGAGGTTCGCGACATGGGGGGACTCCTGGGATCTGGGTTTCGCACGGGCGCCAGGCTCACAGCCAACCGCGCTGGGCCATGCGGATGGCCACCAGCTGCGCCAGCAGCGAATGGCCGTAGGGGGTCGGATGCACGGCGTCGGCGAACAGGTAGCGGGAGGTGTCGCCGGTGTTGAGCGTGGCCGGCGAGCACACCAGCGAGGACGAGACCACGCTCAGGTTGCAGGCGGTGTCGCTGACGTTGGAGAGCTGGTACTGGTCCGGATGGGCCAACTGGTCCTGGTTGACGGCAAAGGCGTCCACCACCAGCAGCCTGTCGCTGCTGCCCAGGGCGGTGCGCAGGGTGGTGTTGAAGGTGGTGACCATGTTCAGGATCAGGGCCTGGGCGCTGCTGCCCTGCCCGACCGCCATGGGGGTCTGGCTGACGTCGGGCACCTCCACCACCACCACCCGCTGCGCCCCCTTGGCCAGGATCTGGTCCTTGACCAGGGTGGCCAGCTCGGTGGCGGCGGTGGCCATGGCGGTGACGGCGGTGGTGGCGGCAACGGTGGCGTTGCCCCCGGCCCCCACCGTGGCCGAGAAGGTGGCCAGCTGGATGAACAGGTCGTTGGCCCCGCCCAGCACCGTCACCAGGTCGTCGGCGGCAAAGCGGTCCCCGCTCTGGCTCAGGTGGTCGGCCACCTGGGTGACCAGGGGCACGGTGGTGGCGCCCATGGCGTCACCCAGCAGCTTGTGGCCCGGGCCCACGGGATGGGTGACGCGGGCGCCCCCCTGGGCATAGGCGTGGCAGCCGGTGTGGGTGGTGACGGTCTGGGCAAAGCCGGCCAGGCTGCCGCTGGACTCCAGGCCGGTGCGGTAGGCGCAGGGGGTGTCCACGCCCAGCTGCGCGGCCAGGCGCTGCACCCAGATGCGCGAATCGCTGCCGCCGTTGACGGTGAACTTGCCGCCCCCGGTGGCCGCCACCAGGCCGGTGGTGGCGTAGCTGCCTACATCGCTCAGGCTGTCGCCGAAGGACACCAGCTTGCCGTAGCTGGCGCGCGGGGCCTGGTCACCGTCTCCCCCGCCGCCGCAGGCGGACAACATCAACCCCACCGCCACGGCCAGCGGCCACCGACGCATCTGCTTCATGACTTCCTCACTTGATCACCACCAAAAACGAACGACCGTTCGCTTTTCAAGTGGAGACTGTAGGAGGGCGCCACAGCGGGCGTCCGGGGGCAAACCCGGGAAGCTGGGGTAGGTCCGGAGGTGAACCTGTCACACAGGGGACGACGGCGTCCCCCCCCGGCCTCACTTGCCGGCGCGCAGGGCCTTCTCGTCGTCCTCGCGGAAGCGGCGCGAGCCGCAGCTCAGCCGCCACTCCTCGCGGTCCAGGTCCAGGTCCTGGCTCTGCTGGTCCAGCTGCGCCTTGGTGGCGTTCCAGGCCGAGAACTGCGGGTCCAGGCCCTGGCTGCGCTGATTGAACTGGGCCACCTGGGCGTCGGCCTCGCCGGCCCGGCGCTCGTAGTCGCTGGCCCAGTCGTGGCGTGCCTTGTTGAGCGCCAGGCGTTCCTGCTCCAGCTGCGCGCGCTGGCGTTCGATCTGGCCGCGCGAGAGGCCGTCCGGGTTGGTGTCCAGTCGGGCCAGGCGCTGCTGCCAGTCCCGCTGGCGGGCGTCGTGTTCGGCCTCCTGCGCGCGCAGGCTGCGCAGGGCCTGCATCACCTGTTCCACGGCCGCGCGCTCGCCGGCCAGGGCTTCGCGCTGGCGGTCCAGGGGCTCACGCACCTGGTTGTGGCGGGCGATGGCCTCCTCCAGGGCCTTGCGCCGCTGGGTCAGGCCGTCCTGCTGGCCCAGGCAGGCCCGCAGCTCGTCCTTGGTCATGATCTTGCCGCCGGCGGCCGGGGGCTGGCCACCCAGCGTGCCGGTCTTGCCTTGGGCCTGGGCGGCCGGTGCCACCAGGGCCAGGCCCAGCAGCAGCGCCGGCAGCAGTGCCGGCGAGGTCAGGGGTTTCAACGGGGACATGGGATTCCTTGTTCTCAACACTTGCGCACCACCACGCTGCCGATGGAGTAGCCGGCCCCGAAGGAGCAGATGACGCCCAGGTCCTGCGGACGCAGGTCGGCGCGGTGGTGGTGGAAAGCAATGATCGAGCCGGCCGAGGAGGTGTTGGCGTACTCGTCCAGGATGAGCGGCGCCAGGTCAGGATGCACCTCCTGCCCGGCCAGCTTCTTGATGATGAGCTGGTTCATGCCCAGATTGGCCTGGTGCAGCCAGAAGCGGCGCACCTGGGCGGGGCTCAACCCCAGGCCCTGCAGGTGCTGCTGGATGTGGGCAGCCGCCATGGGCACGACTTCCTTGAAGACTTTGCGGCCCTCCTGCCGGAAGGTCTTGTCGCGGGCCAGGGGGTCGCTGTCCTCGCTGCGGTTGAGGAAGCCGAAGTTGTTGCGGATGTTGTTGGAGTACTGGGTGGCCAGGCGGGTGCCCAGCACTTCCCAGGTGTCGGCGGCGGTGGCGGTGGCGGCAGCCTCCACCACCACGGCGGTGCACACGTCGCCGAAGATGAAGTGGCAGTCGCGGTCACGCCACTCCAGGTGGCCCGAGGTGATCTCGGGGTTGACCACCAGCACGCAGCGCGCGGTGCCGGCGCGCACGGCGTTGACCGCCTGCTCGATGGCAAAGGTGGCCGAGGAGCAGGCCACGGTCATGTCAAACCCGTAGCCGCCGGCGCCCAGGGCATGTTGGATCTCGATGGCCATGGAGGGGTAGGCGCGCTGCATGTTGGAGGCGGCGCAGAGCACCGCGTCCACGTCGGCGCCGGTCTTGCCCGCCGCGGCCAGGGCCTGGCGGCCGGCGTCCACGGCGATCTCGGCCAGCAGCGAGAGCTGGTCGTCGGGCCGGGGCTGCAGGCGCGGGTACATGCGGGCCGGGTCCAGCACGCCGGACTTCTCCATCACGTAGCGGCGCTGGATGCCGGAGGCCTTCTCGATGAACTCGACGCTGGAGGGCTGCAGGGCCTCGCGCTGGCCCGCGGCGATGGCCGAGGCGTGTTCGGCGTTGTGGCGGGCCACGTAGGCGTTGAAGGCTTCGACCAGTTCCGCGTTGGTGATGACCTCGGGCGGCTGGAAGAGGCCCGTGCCGCTGATGACGACAGGGGACTGGGACATGGCAGGGGAAAGAGGCAGAAGAAGGGCGGATTGTCCCGCCGCACCGGGCGGCGGGCTGTCACCGTCTGGACCGGGCCTGGGGGCCGCAAGCGCCCCGGGCGACCCGCCGGCGGCCTCGGCGGCGGTCTCAGCTCCGCTTGCGGGCGGGCGCGCGGCGGGGCGCGGGAGCCGGCTCGGGGGCGGGCGGGGGCACCTGGCGCATGGCATCGGACAGGCCCATCAGCACCCCGCTGACCAGGGCGTGGTAGCTGCCGGCCAGGCTCTGGGCAGCCTTCAAACCGGCCTGGCGGCCCTGCTTCATGGCGGCCTGCATCTGTTCGGTGACCTGCACCACCGTGGCCGCCGCCTGCTGCCCGGAGGCGGTGCCGGCCAGCTTCATCTGGTCGAGCACCGGCTGCCAGGCGCTGGCGGCGGGATGCTCGGCCCCGGCGGCCTTGCGCACCACGCCCAGCAGCAGGGTGTCGAACTTGTCGAGCTCCTCCAGGGCGTTCTGCATCTGCTTCTCGCCCAGGTTCACACCATGCTCGACGAAGCGCTCCAGGGCCACGCGGTTGGCCTCCACCGCCTTGAGCAGCGCATCGTCCACCCCGGCCACGGCCGTGGCCAGCATCTGCTCGACATCGGCCGCGGGCGCAGGGTTGCGGGCCGCGCCGGCGCTGGCGGCCTCGGTCACCGACTTGACCACGCCCTTGATGTTCTTGAGGGTCATCTCACGGCCCTGCAGGGCCTTGAGGGTGACTTCGGTGACCTGCTGGCGCAGCGCCTGGCTGTGGCGCGCGCTGGACTGGGCGAACTGCTCGATGAGCGCATCCTGATCGATGCCGGCTTTGAACATGACGTCTGTCTCCTGTGGGTGGACCAAGGCCGGCGGCACCGACCGTGCCGCGCACGATAGCGCCAGCCACCGCCCCCCGGCTGAGGGCTTGCCCGCCCCCGGGACGGTCCGGTGGGGCGTCAGCGCAGCGGCGGCGCGATGCTCTCGGCGTATTCGTAGAGCGCGGCCAGCAGGTCCATGCCGGCCTCGTCCTCGCGGGCCTCGCACTCGGCCTGCAGGGCGTCCACGCGCTCGAAAAAGGCCGCCAGCGTGAGCCCGCCGCCGGTCCCGTGGTGCAGGCGGTCGACCCGGTGCTGATGCCAGCGGGCCTGGCCGGCGTCGTCCAGCGCCTGGGGGTGGTGGCGGGCGTGGAAGCGGAACACCAGCTCCTGCAGGCGGGGGTCGTCAAAGCCGGCCCGGGCCCAGGCCGGGTCGTCGCCGCTGAGCGCGCGCAAGCGGTCCAGCCGGCCGCGGTCCTGCGGACTGAGGAAGCCGCCGTACAGGTCCTCGTCCACGTCCACGGGCCCGGCGGCCGCCGGACGGCTGAACACCTCGGGCCAGATGCCGGCCATGCTGACGCCCTGGCGGGCGCAGGTCTCGGCGTGGCGCAGGGCTTGGGCCATGTCCACGCCCCAGCGCTCGGCCAGGGCGGGGCTCAGGGTCTTGAGGTTGCCGATGACCACCGGCGACTTGTTGACGTGGATGGATTTCAAGGGCAGCCGGGTCATGCCCTCGGGCAGGTCCTCGGTGCGGGTGAACAGGCGCTGGCGGATGGCCGCGGCGTCCAGGGTGAACAGCTCGGCGGGGTCCTGCGCCAGGTCCCAGACGATGAGCTCATTGCGGTTGGTGGGGTGCGGCGCCAGGGGCCAGACCACGGCAATGCAGCCGCGTTCGGGGCCGTACATGCCCGAGACGTGCAGGAAGGGCCGGCCCACGCCGATCTCGGCCCAGACCTCGTCCTTGCGCCGCATGCGCAGGCAGAAGTCCCAGAGCCGGGGCTGGGCGGCCTTGATGCGGCGGGCCAGCGCGATGGTGGCGCGCACGTCGGACAAGGCATCGTGCGCGGCCTCGTGCACCAGGCCGTTGGCCCGGGTCAGGTCTTCCAGCTTGAAGGAGGGGCGGCCATCGGGGTGGCGTGGCCATTGCAGGCCCTCGGGCCGCAGCGCGTACATGCAGCGCACGGTGTCCAGCAGGTCCCAGCGGCCGCAATCGTGCTTGTACTCCCGGGCATAGGGATCGCGCAGGGTGCGCCAGAACAGGTGGCGGGTGACCTCGTCGTCAAAGCGGATCGAGTTGTAGCCCACGCCCACGGTGCCGGGCTCGCCCAGCTGGGCCTCGATGGCGGCGGCGAACTCGTCTTCGGGCAGCCCATGCTCCTGGCAGTGCTGCGGCAGGATGCCGGTGAGCAGGCAGCTCTCGGGGTCGGGCAGCGTGTCCAGCGGGGGCTGGCAGTAGAACATCTGCGGCTCGCCCAGTTCCTGGAGGTCGGCATCGGTGCGGATGCCGGCGAACTGGGCCGGTCGGTCGCGGCGCGGCACGCGGCCGAAGGTCTCGTAGTCGTGCCAGAGGAAGCTGAAGGTGCTCATGCCCGGCACGATAGCGCAGCGGCCGGGCTCACCAGCCCGCCGGACGCTCCCGCACGAAGGTGGGAAAGCGCGGCAGCCCCGATGGGGTGCGGCCACGGTAGGCATAGGTGACCCAGCTGCCCACGGGGGGTGGGTCCTCCCGCTGGCGGTCGGTCAGGCCGCTGCCCAGGCGGAAGACACGCCCCTGCCCATCCTGCACGCGCAGCGCGCCCACCCGGCCCGCCAGGCGGCCCTGTCCGGGCTCGTGGGCCAGCACCCGGGCCTCGTCGTCCTCCACCGGCTTGTACTTGGCCAGGGTGGCCAGCCGGCCGGCCTGGTAGAGGGCGTCGGCACGGTGCAGCACCAGCCCCTCGCCGCCCTGGGCCACCACCTGGTCGCGCCAGGCGCGCAGGGCGGCGGCATCGGCCACCCGGCGCTGGCCCAGCAGGGCCACGGGCCAGCCATCGGCCACGGGGTCGTGGGCCGGGGCCTCGGGCAGCCAGCGCCGCAAGGCCTCCAGGCGTTGGGTGAACCCACCGGGCTGGCCCGGCGCTTCAAAGACCCGGTAAAGCACCTGCGACCAGGCGGCGGGATCCGCGGCCTGCTGGCGCACCTGGCCGGAGAGCAGGTCAAAGCGGCCACGCCCGCCCCACAGCTCCCCGTCCAGCGCCACCGGCGGCAGCCGGGCCAGCCAGGCGGCCGGCGCGGCCACCTCGCCACCGCCCCGCAGGCGCAGGCGCTGCCCGTCCCAGAAGGCACGCACGCCGTCGAGCTTTTCGCTGACCCACCAGTCCCGGGGGTCGGCCCCGTCGGCCCAGGTGCTGGCCAGGGACAGCCCTGGCGGGGCCGACGGCTGGGCCCCGGCCTGTGCGCCCGCACCCAGGCCAGCCCAGGCGGCCAGCCGGCCCAGGCAGTCGCGGCGGTTGCAGGGGGTGAACGGGTTGGTGGCGCCCGGTGGGCGGCGGTAGCAGGTCATGGCAGGACTCCCGGCTGATGAGGCAAGCGGACGGCGGACGGCCCGCATGCAGACCAGCGCCCGCAGGCATCTTGGGAAGTTCCGGCGGCGCCGGCATCCCCCCACCGGGGGCCCTCGGGCGGGGGAGATCCGCCCGGCGGTGGGCGCGCGCCGATCAGCGCCCTGCGCTGAGGAAGCGTTCGATCACCTGCACCAGGTGCAGCGGCGTCTCGTGCGCCGGGTAATGGCTGGCGCTGGGCAGGATGCGGATGTGGGCATGGGGAAAGGCCTCCATCCAGGTTTCGCGCACAAAGGCCTCGGTCAGCGCCGGGTCGTGCGCCCCCACCAGGGCCAGCATCGGGTGCGGCGCCCCTTCAACCACCACGGCAAAGTCCTGGCCGGTCCAGGCCTGCACATAGCCCAGGAAGGCCTCGGGCTGGAGCTGCAGCGCCGAATGCTGGACCTGCTGGTCCAGCCAGGTGCCCGGCAGGCGGTTGGCGGTGAGCAGGTCCAGCAGCGCCCGGCGCACTTGCAGGTCGTCGGCGGCCTGCATGAAGCAGGCCTGGCTGCCGGCATCCAGCGGAAAGCCGCTGGCCGGGACGGGACAGACACCCACCAGGCGGAAAACCCGCTCGGGGGCCTCCATCAGCACCCGCTGGGCCACCATGGCGCCCATGTCGTGGCCCACCAGGGAGAACTCAGGCCACCCCAGCTCATCGGCCAGGGCGAGCACGTCCCAGGCCATCTCGACGATGGAGTGGTCGCCCTCCTCCTGCAGCCGGGCGCCCATGCCGCGCGGCTCGAAAAACACCGCGGTGAAGCTCTGGCCATCGATCCAGCGGTGCAGCTCCCCCCAGGACAGGTCGGGCCCCAGCCAGCCGGGCAAGAAGAAGACGGGATGCGGGCCGTGGCCGACCCGCAGCGGGGCGTGGGAGAGGGTGTCCATGCGCGCCTGGCAGCAGGCTCAGCGGGACGTGCGGGGCAGCGGGGCCAGCAGCGCGTCGGTGCTCTGGCCCTGCTGGGCCAGCAGGGCCTCCAGCGCGGGCAGCAGCGGCCCCAGGCGCTCGTCCAGGGCGTCGCGCACGGTGTCGACGAAGACCTGGGTGGCACGCTCGATCTCCACGTTGAGGGGCTGCCCTGGCTGCAGGGTGCCGAAGGTGGTCATGCGCAGGGTCTCCGGAATCAGCCAGACCTCGAACCAGCCGGCGCGGCGGTCGGCGTCGGCCACGGTCAGGCTGGCGCCGTTGAGGGCGATGTAGCCCTTGGCGAACACGTAGCGCATCCAGGGTTCGGGCACGGCAAAGCGCAGCACGTAGTTGTTCTCGGGCTGGCGGATGCTCTGCAGCGTGGCGGTGAAGTCCACATGGCCGCTCAGCGGATGGCCGCCGATCTCGGCACCATCCTTGGCTGCCCGCTCCACATTGAGCGCGTCACCCACCTGGAAGCGGCCCAGGGTGGTGAGGTTCAGGCTCTGCAGCATGACGTCGAAGTCGGCCTGGTCCTCGCCATGCAGCGCGGTGACGGTGAGGCAGACCCCGTCGCAGGCCACGCTGGCGCCAATGGCCAGGTCCCGGGCAAAGCCAGCGGGGAACTGCAAGCGGAAGCTGCGCAGACCGGGACGGTCGGTAAGGGCGACGATGCGGGCCACGCCCTGAACAATGCCGGTGAACATGGATTTCCTGACAGGCTGGGACGGCCATGGCGGCCGGGATGGGCCGCGAGCTTAGCAGCGCGGGCCGGGTGGCCCGTGGCTCAGCGCTCCACCGCCCCCAGGTCTGGGGCACCGCCACGCAGGCGGCGGCGCTCAGGCCGGCCTTGGGCGTCGAGCTGCCAGCGCACCGGATGCCCTTGCGCGGCCGCTGGGGCGCCGCGCTGACCGGCATCCACCGCACCGCCGTCGGCCAGGGGGCGCCAGCTGTCGGGCCGCAGCGGCAGCGTCTCCCCCAGCACCGGCGTGGCCTGCAGGCTCAGTTGGCCCGGCACGGGATGCCAGGGATCGCTGTCCACCCAGCCGGCGGACAGCCAGTGCGCGCCCAGGCGCACCACCCCGCCGGCCACCCAGGGCGGCGCCACCTCGCTGCTGGCGCGCAGCCGCATATGGGGCGTGGCGGGCTCGAAATGGATGATGTTGTTCCACAGCTCGGCCTGCTCCAGGGTGGTGGAGAGCTGCAGCAGGGTGCCGTCGCCGCCGGTCAGGCGCACGCTGTTGTGGAAGAAGTGCAGCGTGCCCTGGCGGAACAACGGCTCGCCCCAGGCGGCACCGGGCGCGCTGCCGTAGTGGTCGCCGCCGTAGTGGATGGCGCTGCCGGTGCGCCCATCCTTGAGGATCTGGTTGCCATAGACGAAGGCCTGGCGGTAGGCCGGGTCGGCCAGGGCCGTGGCAGGGTAGTCCTCGGCCTCCACCAGGTCCAGGCTGTGGGCGCCACCCTCGATGCGGTTGTAGCGGACCACCGTGCCCACCGAGCGGTCCTTGAGCGCATTGCCCAGCGCACCGTCGCGCAGCGGACCGTAGTGGTTGAACTCCACCACCACGCCCACGCTCTGCAGGTAGGTGGTGTGGACCTTCTCGTCTCCAGCCACGCCGTTGCCGTGCAAGTGGTTGCGGCGCAGCCACAGGTCACGCGTCACGGCGAAGTCGCCGTCGTCGGTGCTGCGGCTGAACACCGCATGGGTGCAGTCGCTGATGTCATTGTTCTCCAGCCGGACATGGTGGCCACGCTCGACCCAGACGCAGGCACCGAAAGCCTCGAAAGGCCGGCGTACGCCCTGGCTGTCGACGAAGTGGTGGCGCGGATGGGCGCCACGCAGCGCCAGGCCATCGACCACCAGCCAGGTGGGTACCTCGGTCCAGGCGCCGCGGGCCGAGCTCTTGAGCGTGAGCACGGCCCGCGACTCGTGGATGACACGCGCGTACTCGTTGCCCCCGTAGTGGGGCCCCAGGGCCCGACGGGTGCGGGCCCCCTGCCCGGTGACCACCGGACGCTGGCCCTGCGGGCCGGGCACGCCGCACAGCCGCACCGGCGCGTCCTGCCGGCCCTGGGCCATCAGCAGCAGCTTGCCGGCCCAGGGCTCCGGCCGCCAGTGGATGCGCACGGTGTCGCCGGCGCGCAGCCGCTCCCAGGGCACGTCCTGCAGTCGGCTGAGCTGCCCCGGCGCGGTGCCCACCGGGTAGTCACGACCACGCCCGGAAGGTTCGCAGGGGCCCAGGTCGGCCAGCTCCGGCACCGCCAAGGGTGGGTCCGACGCCGCCGGCAGCGACCAAGCCAGGCGGGCGCAAAGGGTCAGCAGCAGGAGGGCGGCGGCGTGCGCGGCGGGGCGCCCCCAGGGCAGGCAGTTCAACGGCATCCCGCTACCATAGCTGCCCGCCGGGTCAGGCCCCGGCGACCCACTGCGAGACCCCCCATGCTGACTGTGCAGAAACTCATCCCCCGCGGCCAGGGCCTGGCCGCCGTGCTGCTCAAGCGCGCCGCCACGGTGGAGCTGGACTGGGACGTGCGCCAGAAGAGCCGCTTTGACGCCACCGACTCCCAGGGCCGCCATGTCGGCGTGTTCCTGGCCCGCGGCACGGTGGTGCGCGGCGGCGATGTGCTGGTGGCCGAGGACGGCTCGCTCATCCGCGTGCTGGCAGCGCCGCAGCCGGTGCTGGAGGTGCGCCCCTGCGCCGAGCACGGCACGCCCTTTGACCTGGTGCGCGCGGCCTACCACCTGGGCAACCGCCACGTGGCCCTGGCCCTGGCCTGCGACCGCCTGACGCTGGAGCCCGACCATGTGCTGGCTGACATGCTGCGCCAGATGCACCTGACGGTGACCGCCACGCAGGCGCCCTTTGAGCCCGAGGGTGGTGCCTACGCGGCCGGCGGACATGGGCATGACCACGGGCATGACCACGGGCACGGCCACGCCGCGCCCCGGGCGCCCGCCGCCGACACCCCGCATGTGCACGGCCCCGGCTGCGGCCATGACCATGGGCACGACCACGACCACGACCACGACCACGACCACGACCACGGGCACCACCACGGTCATGCGCATGGGCAGGCCCCCGCCCCGGCCCACGTGCACGGCCCGGGCTGCGGTCACGACCATGGCCATGCCGCGGCGCCCGCCGTGGCCACGGTGTCGCTGCAAAGCCTGCGCAAGCCGCGCTGACGTGCTGGGGGCCTTGGGCGCAGGCCCCCTCAGCCGATGCAGGTGCGGTTCTTGCCCGTTCGCTTGGCCTCGTAGAGGGCCATGTCGGCCCGCTCCAGGGCCTCGTCGAGCTTCTCGCCGGTGCGGTAGGCGGTGACACCGGCCGAGAAGGTGACCAGCACCTCGCGGGCCTCGTGCATGAACAGGCTGGCGCTCAGGCTGCGCTGCAGCCGGGTCAGCGCCTGCTGGGCCTCGTCGGCCAGTGTGCCTGGCAACAGCACCACAAACTCCTCGCCACCGAACCGCGCCAGGCTGTCCTGCGGCCGCAGGCTGGCCTTGACCCGCTGGGCCAGGGCCACCAGGGCCTGGTCGCCGGCGGCATGGCCCAGGGTGTCGTTCAGGCGCTTGAAGTTGTCGATGTCCAGCAGGGCCACGCTGAGCGTGCCGCCTTCGCGTTCGAGCTGACGCTGCGCCTCCTCGAAGCGCAGCATCAGGCCACGGCGGTTGGCCACCTGGGTGAGCACGTCGGTGCTCAGCTCCTGGGAGACCTTGCGCAGCTCGGCCTCCAGGTCGCGCACCTGGGCCTCCAGCGCCTGGGCACGGCCATGGGCCTGGTTCATGCGTTCGCGGGTGGCCTGCACCACGCCGTGCACGCTGCGGGTGTCATCCAGCAGGCTGCGCACCGCGCCGGCCAACTCGGCCAGGGAGCCGGCCTGCTCGATGGTCTGGCTGTGGCGGGCCAGGCCGTCACCAAACCGGCCGGTGTGTTCGTCCAACGCGGCCAGCTCGGCCAGCATCTGGTGGATGAGCTGACGCAGGGCGTCGCGGGCCTCATCGCGTTGGCTGCGCAGGCCCAGCTGGCGCTGGCGGGCCTGGCCCAGCAGCTGGCTGGCCTGCTCCACCCCCCGGGCGCTGGGCGTCTGGGCCAGGTGCTCGCCCAGCAGCTGCAACTGGCCCTGCACCCAGCTGTCGTCCTCGCTGAGCTCGGCCAGGCTGGCCGCCAGCTCCTGGCTGAGGCGATGAACCTGCCGCATGAGGTGGTGCCGATGCGACAGCAGCTGCCCGGCGCGGGTGCACACGCCCTCCAGCGCCAGCAGCCGGGCGCGGTCCAGGCCGGACATGGCCATCTCGTCGGCCACGCGGGCCAGCTCGTCGGCCAGCTGCAGCGCCACCTGCACGTCTTCGGGCAAGGCCAGGCGCAGGGTGCGGGCCAGGGGCTGCAAGGCCTGGTGCCAGGGCGGCGCACCATCGGCCTCGGCGCTGGGCTGCAAGGCCTGCAGGGCGGCCACGATGGCTGGCGGGTGCTCAGCCGCTGGCGCGCCGGCCTCGGACTCGACGCCGGCGGTCTCCACCGTCTCCGGGGCCAGCTCGGCGTCGCCCTCCCAGGCCTGCAACAACTGCTGCAGGCGGTGCTGCAGGCGCCCCAGGTCAGAGCCGCTGGACTGCAGGACCCGCTGCAGGCTGTCCTTACGGCGGGCCGCGCTCCAGGTGCGCGAGGCGCGCTCGGTGCCGCGCTGCAGGCGCTCCAGCAGCTCGCTCCACTGCCGGGCCTGCCGCTCCTGGTGGCGCTGCAACTTCTCGGTGCTGTCCAGCGCCGCGTCCCACTGGCCCGCAGCCAGCTGTTGCACCAGCTGGGCGCGCCCCTCGGGCGGCGCCCCCGCACCGGCAAGCAGCCGGTCCAGGGCCTGGCGCACCCGGGGCGGCCAGCTGCTCAGGGCCGGTGGCTGCCCGGTCTCCTCGGCCCAGGCCTGGGCATAGAGCTCGGGGGTGGGTTCGCGGCGCGAGAGCGCCAGGCGCCGCAGCGTGGCCTTGGCGGTCTCGGCCGCGCTGGGGGCGGCGGTCCCGCCCGGAGGATTCATCGCTCCCATGGTGGTGGCTGTGGGCTGGGGCGCCGGGGTCCGCTGGCCCTGGCGCCGGGTTGGAGGGTACGGCCCCGCCCTTGCTGGCCGCCGGGCGCAAGGCGCTCAGGCCGACAGCGCGGTGGCGTCGGGGGGCAGCCGGAGCGGCAGCGGCGCCTTCACCCAGGGATCCAGCTCCTCGGCCGGCAGCGGCCGGCTGAAGAAGTAGCCCTGGAACACATCGCAGTGCAGCTGCTGCAGGGTCTGGACATGCGCCACCTCCTCCACCCCCTCGGCCACCACCTTCAGGTGCAGGGCCTTGGCCAAGGAGATGATGGAGGTGATGACCGCCATGGCCCGGCTGTTGCCGCTCATGTTGATGACAAAGGACCGGTCGATCTTGAGCTCGGAGATCGGCAGCTCGCTGAGGTACTTGAGCGAGGAATACCCGGTGCCGAAGTCGTCCACCGAGATCTGCACCCCGCGCCGGTGCAGCGCGTGCAGCAGCGGCAGGATGCCTTCGAGGTCCTCCATCAGGCCGCTCTCGGTGATCTCCAGCGCCAGCATGCTGTGCGGGATGCCGTGACGCTCGACGGCGCCGTCCACCAGGGCAGGCAGGTCTTGGCGGGCGAACATGCGCGAGGGAATGTTGACGGCGACGGTTCCCCCGAAGCCGCAACGGCCCCGCCACAGCGCCGCCTGGCGGGCCGCCTCCTCCAGGGCCCACTCGGTCAGGGACTCGATCAGGTCACTCTCCTCGGCCAGGGGGATGAAGGCGCCCGGCGACACCAGCCCGCCGGCGGCGCCCCGGTCCCAGCGCATGAGCGCCTCCACCCCCACCAGACGGGTGCCGCAGGCACTGACCTTGGGCTGGTAGTGCAGGCGAAGCTCCTGGCGCTCGATCGCATGGTGCAGCGCGGTCTCCAGCGCCAGGCGCTCGCGGCCCTGCTGGATCATGGACGGGCTGTGCGCAACCGTCTGGTGGCGGCCGGCCCGCTTGGCCGCGGTCAGCGCGGCATCGGCGGCCTGCATCAGGGACTCGGCGGTGGTGCCGTCGCGCGGACCCAGCGCCATGCCGATGCAGGCCGAGACCACAATTTCCTGCCCGTCCAGGCACACCGGGGAGCGCAGCGCGTTGTGCAGGCGCTGCGCCACACGCAGTGCGTCCTCTTCGGAGGCTTCGGCCAGCAAGACGGCGAACTCATCGCCACCCAGACGCCCCACGCCTTCGGTGCGGCGGTAGCCGCGCAGGCCCTCGCCGTCCTGCGGCACCTCGTGAAAGAGGTCGGAATGCCGCACGCAGGCCCGAAAGCGCCGCGCCACCTCCATCAGCAGCTCATCACCGGCGTGGTGGCCCAGGGTTTCATTGATCTTCTTGAAGCGGTCCAGATCGGCCACCAGCAAGGCCACGTCGTGCCCCAGGCGCAGCCCCGCCTCAATGGCCCGGCGCAGGCGCAGGGTGATCTGATTGCGGTTGGGCAGCAGGGTCAGGGTGTCCTTGTAGGACAGACGGCGGATGGACTGCTCGGCCAGGTGGCGCTCGGTCACATCCTGCAGGATGCCGGAGTAGCCGGTGCACTGGTCGTCGTCCCCCACCTCAGGCTCGGCCTCGATGTAGAGGCGGCGGCGCCGGCCATGCACCACACACTGCAGCTCGGTGGACAGGGGCTCGCGCCGGTTCATCCGCATGCGCAGCAGGTGCAAAAAAGGATGGCGGTCGCCGTAGGCCACCTGCCGCAGCAGATCACGGGGCCCCAGGGGCGCCATGATGTCGCCCCCCAGCAGGCGCTGGGCCTCCTCGGAGAAGACAAAGCCGCGCAGACCCGGCCGCCCTCCCGTCCAGTGCCAATCGAAGGTGCCCATGCGGGCCACCTCCAGCGCGCGGGACAGCTGGCCGCGGTTGCGCTGCAGCTCCGACTGGGTCAGGGCCGCGCGCAGCATGTGGCGCAGGCGCGCCGCCAGCAAGGCCCAGGTGTCGGTGCGCATGAAGAAGTCGGTGGCGCCCACGGCAAACGCACGGTCAACCACCTCGTTGTCCACATGCGAGGTGATCATCAACACCGGCACCTCGTGCAGGCCGGGCAGCTGGCGCAGCTGCCGGCAGGTCTCGAAGCCATCCATGCCGGGCATGCGGGCGTCCAGCAGCACCAGGTCGGGCCGTTCGGCCAAGGCCAGGTCCAGGGCCAGCGGGCCGTCACCGGCGGTGCGCACCTCAAAGCCCAGCCCCTCCAGGGCAGCGGAGGTGACCAGCAGGTTGACCGGCTCGTCGTCCACCAGGAGCAGCCGCGGCCGCTCAGCGGAGGCCGCGGTCGCGGCGGGCCACATGCGGCCGTGGGGCGGTGTGGCGTTCATGGCCAGGTCTCCCGGGCCCGGGCCACAGCGGGCAGCGTGGCCTGCATCTGGGCCAGCAGCGTCGACATCAGGCCGCTGACGGCCTGCGGCGGCAGGCCAGGACGGCGCACCGCCAGCTCCAGTGCCTCGCAGGCAGCGGCCAGCCCTGGGGCGCCCACCTGTGCGGCCGACGGGCGCAACGCGTGGGCGCAGGCGGCCGCAGCCTGGGCGTCCTGCGCGGCCAGCGCCGGCCCCAGCTTGTCCAGGTGGTCGCACAGTGAGGCTTCAAAGGCCCGCAGCACCCGACCCACGAAACCGGGCGTCAGGTGACGGCCCAGCGCCTCCAGCTCCCCCAGGGCACGGGGCTCCAGCGACAGCGGGGCGGGCGCGGCGGCACTGCGGCCGGCAGGCCGTGCAGCAGGCCGGTGGCCCGGGAGATCGACTTGCAGGTCGGCCAGGCGTTCAGGCAGGACGGCAGGGTCAGCGGTGGCGTTCATGGCGGCGTGCAGTGACGGGGCGGTCGATGGCAAGGCGTGGGACAGAGACGGCACGAAGGGGCAGCCGGACGGGCGGCAGCACGGCAGCCTGCCACCGCCCGGTCGGGCGCGCAGCGGGCACGGCGCGTCACCCTTTTCCGGGACCCAAGGATCCCCGTGGGCGGGCGCACCCGTCAAGTGAGAAATGCGGCGTCAGCGTGGTGGAGTTGCGGGCTTTGCCCGGCGCCGGGTTCCGGCAGGCGCTCCTTACAATGGTCCGCATGGGTCGCACGCCAGCCTCAGGAAGCCGCCACGCCCGTTGGGCGGGCTGGCTGTGGCCGCTGGCGGCCGCCGCCGGCCTGGTGCTGGCCGTGCTGCCGGCCCTGTGGCCGGGTGCATGGCCCGCCGGCATGGGCGCACCGGGCCTGGGGGCCTGGCTGTGGCTGACGGTGGTCAGTGTGGCCGCGTTGGCCGCCTGGGCCGGCTGGCAGGCCGGTCGCCAGGCACGCCGCGAAGAGCTGCGCCGTGCCGCCGCCGACCGGCAGGCCCTGGAAGAACTGGCCCCCCAGTGGCTGTGGCGCAGCAACGCCGACCACCAGCTGCAGCTCTGGCGCCCTCCCCCCGGCGCCGCCGAGGGCGACTGGACCGGCGGCCCCCCCTCCCCGCTGTGGCTGGGCTTTGAGACCCGGCAGGCCGGCCAAGGCAGCCTGGAGGCCCGGCTGCGCACGGGCACCCGGCTGCAGGGCCTGCGCGTCTGGCGCCGGGACGCCCCCCAGCAGGGGGCCTGGTTGCTGGCGGCCTTGCCCCAGCAGGATGAGGAAGGCCGCTTTGCCGGCCACCTGGGCAGCCTGCAGCCGGTGGGGGCCGAGGAACTGTGCCACGCCGACCAAGCCTGGCTGCAGGCCCTGTGGCCGGCCGCGGGCCTGCCGGCCCTGGGCCTGGTGGCGGTGCACGCCGAAGCCGCGCCCGGCCAACCCGCCGGCCACTCCTGGTGGCGCATCGAACGCGCCACGCCCGAGGGCCAGGCCCTGCTGGGCCTGGGGCCCCAACCGGCCAGCTGGCCGGGCTGGCTGGAGGTGCAGGACCGCCTGCCGGCCCCGCTGGTGCCGGTGCTGGCCGAACTGCTGGCCGATGCCGGCGCCCTGGTCAGCCGCCAGGCTGGCGACTGGAACGTCAGCATGCTGGCCCTGCCCGCCGGGGCCGACCAGGGCGAACGCCGCCTGCTGCTGCTGCGGCCCAAGCCCACCGTGCCGGCTGACGCCTCGCAGGACCAGGAGCTGGCCGCCGAGCGCGACTCCTTCGTCTACTCGATCTCGCACGACCTGCGCGCGCCCCTGCGGGTGGTGGACGGCTTTGCCCGCATCCTCAAGGAGGACTACGCCCGCTACCTCGACCGGGTGGGCAATGACCACCTGGACCGGGTGGCGGCCGCGGCCGCCCGCATGGGCAGCATGATCGAGGCGCTGCTCTCGCTCTCGCGGCTGCAATCCCAGGCGCTGCAGCGCCGGCCGGTCAACCTCTCGCAGCTGGCCACCTTCATCATGGAGGAGCTGCAGCGCGAGGCGCCCGAGCGCAAGGTGCGGCTGGACATCGAGCCCGGCCTGACGGTGCAGGGCGACCCCACGCTGCTGCGCATGGCGCTGGAGAACCTGCTGGGCAACGCCTGGAAGTACAGCGCCCGCCGCGAAGTCACCGAGATCAGCCTGCGCCGGGAGGAACAGGACGGCCGGCCGGTGCTGGTGGTGGCCGACAACGGTGCAGGCTTTGACATGCGCTTTGCCGACCGGCTGTTCGGGGTGTTCCAGCGCCTGCACAGCCCCAAGGACTTTGCCGGCACGGGTGTGGGGCTGGCCTCGGTCAAGCGCATCGTGCGCCGCCATGGGGGTGACATCTGGGCCGAGTCGGCGCCGGACGAAGGCGCCCGCTTCTACTTCACCCTGGGCGAGCACACAGGCTGAGCAGGGCCCGGCATCGGGCCGGCCGCAGCCGTTGGCCTGGGGCTCAGAGGCCGCCCGGACGGGCCAGCAGCTCCACCGCGTCCACCAGGGCCGCGGCCTGCTGGGTGACGGTGCGGTGGTCGGCCAGCGCCGTGCGGCGCAGGCGCTCCAGCGCGTCCTGACGCGAGAGGCTGTAGCGGTGCATCAACACCCCCACGGCCAGGGGCACCGGGTCGGTGAGCGGGTCCGGCGACCAGGACACGGTGCGCACGGCCGGGGCCACCGCCGGGACGGACCCGGCTGGCGGCAGCGCCGGCTCCGGCGCCCGCGTGACCACGCTGGCGGGCAGCGGTGGCGGGGGGTTGACCCCGTCGGGGGGCAAGCCCGCCAGCGGGGCGCCGCTGGGCTGCCCGAGGGCATGGCGGGCTTTCTGGGCCTTGAGTGCCGACTCCACCGCCGGCACGATCTGGGCGATGTCCAGCGGCTTGATCAGGTAGGCCACCGCCCCCAGCTCGCGCACCCGGCGCTCGGTCTCCTCGTCGGCAAAGGCCGAGAGGAACATGAAGGGCGTGCCCAGGGCCTCACGCAGGTAGGCGGCCACGTCAAAGCCGGTAAGGCCCTCCATGCGGATATCGAGCAGGGCCAGGTCGGGGCGGTGGGCGCGGGCCAGCAGGATGGCGTCGTCGCCGTTGTCGGCGTCGATGACCTCGAAGCCGGCAGTGGCCAGGCCGTGGGTGACGGTGGCCAGCACCAGACGGTCGTCGTCCACCACCAGGACCTTGCCCTTGGGGTGGGACGGAGCGGCATGGAGCGTCATGGGCGGATTGTCCTGCAAGGCGCAGCGGATGCAAGGCGGGCCGGGGGCATGGGCTCAGCCTTCATGAAAGACCACGGCGGGGGCCTGCAGCCGCAGATCGGCCACCACATGCCCCCCCTGCTGGGTGAGCTGGAGCTGCGCACCCTTGCGCGGCAGCAACGCCCGCA
Source organism: Ideonella livida (assembly GCF_010499455.1). Taxonomy (GTDB): domain Bacteria; phylum Pseudomonadota; class Gammaproteobacteria; order Burkholderiales; family Burkholderiaceae_C; genus Ideonella; species Ideonella livida. Next base: position 401,830 of record NZ_JAAGOH010000001.1, read on the forward strand.
CCAGGCCCAGGCCGGAGATGCCGGCCGGCACCTTGGCCAGGTCAAAGCCCTCGGCCAGCAGGCCGGGATTGGCCACCGCCATGCAGGCCTGCCCGCCCTCCAGGTGGAGCTGGCAGCTGATGTCACCCCCAGCACCACCGTGCTTGATGGCATTGGTGAGCAGCTCGTTGAGGGTCAGCGCCACGGGAATGGAGTCGCCCTCGCTGAGGGCGTAATGCTCGCGCCCGCTGCCGTGGGCGGCAAAGGCGATGGTGCGACCGAACATGCGGGTGACCGAGGCGCAGATGGCCTCGACCACCTTCTCCAGGCGCAGGGCCCCGCCGGCGCCCACCTGCAGGCCATGCACCTGGGCGATGGCGTGGACCTGCCCGATGGCCTCGGCCAGCGCGGCGGCGGCCTCAGGGTGGCGGTGGGCGTTCTGCTGCAGCAGGCCGGCCACGCCCTGCAGGTTGTTCTTGATGCGGTGGTGGACTTCCTTGACCAGCATGTCGCGCTGCTGGATGGCCGACTGCAGCCGGGCTTCGTCGGCGGCCCGCTGTTCGGTCACGTCGCTGGCCACCAGGAGCAGCTGTTCGTTGACGCCGTCGGGGTCGACCAGGGAGACGATGCGCATGTCCCACACACGCGCCGCCCCGTCGGGCCGGGCCGGCGAGCGGCGCAGCTCGCGGTGCAGGGGCTCGTGGCGGGCGCGGGCCTCGTGCAGGTCGGCGGTCAGGCCGGCGGCCTCGGGGCCGGGCAGCCAGTAGGCGGGCTGGCGGCCCTCGATCTCGGCGGCGGGCCGGCCGGCAAACTCGGCCATCATCTGGTTGAGCTGCAGCACGCACTGGTTCTGGGCGTCGAACAGCGCGATGGCCAGCGGTGCCGTCTCGATCATGCGCTGCAGGCCGGCACGGGCCTGGGCGATGCGGGTCTCGGCCTCACGGCGTCGGGCAATGTCCAGCAGTGCAAAGGTAAGCACGCGCTGCTCGGGCGTGGCGCCGGTGGCCACCACGTTGCCCACCACGTAGAAGGCACGGCCGTCGCGGCCCACCAGGCGGCACTCGAACATGGCCGACTGGCCCTCGTCGAGCTGGCCCAGCCAGTCGTGGCGCAGGGCGTGGTCGGACTCCTCGGGCGCCAGCGCGGCCATGGGCCGGCCCAAGAAGTCCGAGAGCTCGCCGGCGAACATGCGGCGTGCCGAACGGTTCATCCAGACGATGCCCTGGGCGCCGACGTTGATGATGCCCACCAGCACCGAGTCCAGGATGGCGCGGATCTGCTCCTCCTGGCGCACCTGGCTGGCGCGCGCCTTGTGGCGCTCGTCGACGTTGACGTACCAGGCGATGGTGCCCTGGGCCGGCTCGTCCGGGTCCAGCAGGCGCTGGCTGACCATGACGTGGATGAGCTCGCCCTCGCCGCCGCCGATGCGCCGGCGCAGGCGCCGCTCTCCCCGCGCGCGGCCCTGCTCGGCCAGTTCGCGCCGGTCCTGGGCGGCGTGCTCCAGGTAAGCGCGCTCGTCCTCGTAGAGCTCGGCCAGGGGCAGGCCCTTCAGGTCGGACAGGGCGATGCCCACCAGCTCGGCCATGGCGGCATTGGTGCGCACGATGCGGCCCTCCACCTGGTGGACGATGCCGACGTCGGGCAGGCTGAACATCAGCTCGCGCTCCCGCTCCAGGTCGTCGCGGGCGGCCTGGGCCTCCTGCTGGGCACGCGGCCCGGTCACGTCCGAGAGCACGACCACCGCATCCAGCCCCTGCTCGCCCCCGCCGGAGCGGCGCAGGGCCAGGGCGTAGCAGCGGTTGGCCGCATGTTCGGGGACGAACTCCACATCGGCCTGGCCTTCGGCCTGCAGCCGGCCCAGCAGCTGCCGCGCCTCGCGGGTGCCCACGCCGCAGTGGCCCAGCAGGCCCTGCAGGTCCAGTTGCAGGCATTCGCCGGCCGGCACGCCCAGCAGGCGCTCGAAGCTGGTGTTGCAGCGCACCACCTTCTGCTGGTGCACATAAGCGATGCCTGCCGGGCTGACGTCCAGGATGGTGCCCATCTCGTGCAGCAGCTGGTCGTTGCGGCGCCGGGCCTCCTCGTCCTCGGTCACGTCCAGGGTGGCCACGGTCAGGCTGGGTCGCTCGCCGCCCAGCTCCCCCGGCACCACGCGGGTGAGCAGCCAGCGCCGACCCAGCTGCGGATGGCGCACGGCATAACGCACCTCGGCACGCTCGCGCTGGCGCAGGGCCCGTTGCAGCAGCTCATAGTCGGCCAGGCTGTCGGGCTCGACGATCTCGCGGGTGACGGCAAAGCCGGACATGCCTGCGCCGGCGCCGGCGCGGGCCGGCAGCATGCTGTCGCCGCCGTCGTCGCCCGCGGCAGCGGTCACCCAGCCCTGAGCGGCATCGTAGGTGGCCACCCCGATGCCGTGTCGGCCCATCAGGGCGTGGATCTCGCGCTGGGCCAGCTCCAGCCGGTCCTCGGTGAGCAGGTCCTCAATCTGGAACAGCCAGCGGCGGCTGCCCACGCCGGTGCCGCCACGCACGGTCAGGCGCAGGTGGCGGGCGGGGTGGCCGTCCAGGCGGATCCAGGCGTCGCGGCGCACGGTCTGGCCGGCGGCGGGCTGCTCCTGCGGCCAGCGCAGGAACTGCCGCAGGGCCGGCGGTGCCATGTTGAGGTTGGGCACGTCCGGACCCAGCAGGGCCTGCATGGCGGCGTTGGCCCGCAGCACGCGGCCGGCCACGTCGCATTGCAGCAACGCCAGCGGCGCGACCTCGAACCAGTCGGCCAGGTCGTCACGCACGCTCAGCACCCCTGCGCTGGCCGGTGGCAATCGGGGCGGCTCGGCGGGGCCGCGGGGGCCGGTCAACCAGCTTGGCTTGATGCTCATGCCACCATTCTGGGCCGGTTGGGCGCCGCTGAACAGGCGGGCCCCACCGCATCGGAGGGCGGCGGGCCGGCGGGCCGCGGTGCGGGGGCGATGGCGGGTTCATCGTCGGGTGGCGGCCGGGCTCAGCCGGCCAGCAGGCGCTGGGCCAGGACCAGGGCCCGCCAGAGCGCACGGTTGACCTCGCCCGGGGTGAGCAGCAGGTCGGCAGCGGCCTCCACCACGTCCTGCGGCACCTCGCGCTCGGCCACCTCGGCCAGGGCCAGCAGAGGGGCCAGCGGGCCTTGGCGGTCCAACAGGGCGGTGCCTACCGCCTGGGCCACCGGCAGGTCGGCCAGGAGCTGGGGCATCGGCTGGCCCAGCATGCGGTCCAGCAGCGAGAAGACACCGCAGAGGAAGGCCTCGCCACGCAGCGGGTCGCCCTCGGGCAGCAGGGACTCCATGAGCAGGGCGCGGCGCACGGCCAGCAGCATCAGCGGGCGGGCACGCGGGTCGTCGGCGCTGCTGGCCAGCAGCAGGGCCAGCCAGCGGCGCAGGCGCTGGCTGCCCAGCAGCATCACCGCATGCTGGAAGGACTGCACCTCCACCGCCAGGCCGAAGCCGGGCGAGTTGAGGTAGCGCAGCAGCCGGAAGCCCAGGGCGGGCGCGCCCTTGAGCACCGCTTCCAGCCGGGCCGGAGATTCGTCACGGTCCAGGCGCTGCAGCAGGTCGGTCACCACCCGCAGTTCGGCGTTGGGCGCACGCCGGCCGGTAGCCGGACGCGGCGCGGCCACGTCCTCCAGCGGCCAGCCTTGGACGGCGGCCGCGCCCTGGGCCAGGGCCTGCAGCGCGGCCTCGGGCTGGTCGGCGCCGGCCAGCACCCAGGCCACACCCGCCACCTGCCCGGCCCCAGGGGCGGCCGGCAGCACGCACCAGCCCGTGCCGGGGGGCACGGTGCCTGGGGCGCCCAGGCGCAGCACGCGCTGGTCGGGGGCCAGGCCAGCCTGCGGGTCCAGCAGCGCGGGGGCCAGGAAGGCCGGCGCCTCCAGCCGCAGCTGGGGGGCCTGGCAGGCGGCCAGGGCGGTGGCGTCCACCCAGTCTTCGCGCATGGGGTTGACCACCAGGGGGCCCAGGCCGGCGGGCCACTGGGCCGCCAGCCAGGCCCAGAGGGCGCCGGCCGGGGGCGGCGCCACGCCCGGCAGGGCTGCCACCGACAGGCGGGTGGCCACCGCCTGGTGCTGACGGTCGAACCAGGCGCTGGCGGCCAGGGCCAGGCGGTCGTGGAGACTGGGTTCAGGGGTCACGCGGGACGCTCCGGTGGGGGGTTCGGAAAGGGCGGACACCAGGCGGAGGGCGTCAGCTGCTGAGGTAGTCGAACAGGCTCATGCGCTGGACGCTGGCGTAGGTGCGCAGGGCGGCGTTGTAGCCGGTCTGCTGGTTCTCGAAGTCCGAGATGGCCTGGGCCATGTCCAGGTCCTCGGCGTCGCTGCGGGTGTTCTCCCCCATCAGGACCTGGTCCTGCAGGCGGCTGTCCACCCCGTCGATGCGGTTGAGCAGTTCACCGCAGCGGCTGCGCGCAGACTGCAGGCTGTCGATGCCGGCGTCGATGTCGCCCAGGCCCTTCTGGACGGTCTGGGTCACGGTGGCGGTGCTGCTGGGCGTGTGGCGCAGGCCAGCGACGATCCGGTCCAGGGCGGAGAAGATGTTGAGCGCGGGGCTGGCGTCTCGGATGAGGAACTGGTTGCCATCCGCAGGCTGGCCGGAGATGGCGAAGGACATGCCGTCCACTTCGATGGCCTTGCCGGCCTGGTAATCCACCGGGCCCACCGGCGGCAGGGTGCCGCGGTCGATGGTGTACTGGGTGACACCGCTGGAGACGCTGAAGGTCAGGGTGTAGGAGAAGCCGTCGGCGGGCAGCTGGTTGGCATCGCTCACGCGGCCGCCGTCGATCCAGGCGGCAGGGGCGGCGGAGGCCGAGGGGCTGGCGTCCAGCGCGTCCAGGTAGCCGACGTTGACGGTCTCGAAGCTGCCGTTGCCGGTGGTGGCGTAGAGGAAGGCCTGTTCGCCGTCCACCGTCAGGGGCAGGGCATCGCGCGACGCGGTGACCACCTCACCACCCAGGCCGCGGAAGCCCACGCCGCCGGGCTCGTCGATGAAGGGCGGATCGCTGGCCCCCTGGCCGCCGAAGATGGTGCCGCCGGCCCCGTCGCTGCGGTTGGCGATGGACAGCAGCTGCTTGCGCAGGGCCTCCAGCTGCTGGGCGACGTCGCGGCGCTGCGCATCGCTGTAGGTGGCGTTGCCGGCGGAGACCACCAGCTCGCGGGCCTGTTGCAGCAGGTCCACGCCATCACCCAGGGCGGACTCCGACAGGGTCATGGCGTTGCGGCTGGCGTCCACCGCGCGCTGCTCGGCCTCGGCGCGCTGCAGCATGGCCCGGGCGCGCTCGGCACGGGCGGCGGCGGTGGGGTCGTCGCTGGCCTCCAGCACCCGCTTGCCGGAGGTCATGCGCTGCTGGGCGTCGCTCATGTCGGCCTGGCGCTGCTGCAGGCGATCCAGCGCCTGGGCGTAGACGGTGCTGGAGCTGACTCGCGTGTACATCGGGCTTCTCCGTCAAGCGTGCATCACGGACCGACCTCAGCGGGCCATGTCGAGCACGGTGTCGAACACCGATTGGGCCACCTGCAACACCTTGGCAGCGGCCTGATAAGCCTGCTGGAACTGGATCAGCTTGGCGGCTTCCTCATCGAGGTTGACGCCGGACTGGGCGCCCAGCAAGGCGGTGGTCTGTTCGCGGGCGGTGTCGGCCACATCGGCCATGGCGCCGGCGCTTTGTGCGCGCACACCCACGTCGGCCATGGCCGCGGCGTAGGCGTCGGTGAAGGTCGCGCCGGCCCCCACCGCACCGGTGCTCAGGGTGGTGCGGCCCACCAGGGCCTTTTCCGCCAGGCCGGACAGCACCAGGGCGTTGCCGTTGTTGGCCTCGGGGTGGACGGTGCGGGTCATGGTCAGCGCGTCGCCGCCGGCGGGCAGGCCGTTGAGCACGATCGACATGCCGTTGACGGTGATGGCCTCCCCCGCCGTCCAGGCTTTCGTGCCGCCGCTGATGGGGGCACCGGTGTCCCGGTCGTTGAGGGACCAGGTGTAGGTGCCGTTGAACTTGCCGGTCGCCGGGTCGGTGTTGAAGGTCACCACCGTGCTCAGGCTGTCGTCGATGGCGCCGCTCACCGAGAGCTCGGCCACTGTGGCGGTGCCCTTGTTGTCCGGATCGAGCACCACGGTCTGAGGCAACGCCGCGGCCAGGCCGTCGGGATCATCCAGCGCACGCTGCATGCCGCTGGCGGCCAGCGACAGGGGCTTGAGCACGAAACTGTCGCCGGGCTGCAGGCCCGCGGGGCCGACGGTGACGGTCAGCCCGTCGACGGTGTCGCCACTGTCGACGTAGAAGCGGGTGCCGTCGGACAGCCGGGTGAGCTCATAGGTGCCGCCGCTGCCGGCGTCGGCCAGGCGCAGCCCGTAGTCGCTGGCCTGCACCTGGCTGGCGTCGGCGATGGCCACCGACACCTCGGCGCCCGGATCGTTGCTGGCATGGGCCATGACCTCGGGCGCGCCGAGGCTGAACAGGGGCTGGCCGGCCTGGGCGGGGTCGCGCAGGTCCAGGCCCTGGGCCTGGGCCTGGTTGACGGCACCGGCCAGGGCCACGGCCATCTGTCCCACCAGGTTGCGGGCGTCCACCAAGTCCTCGTTCTGGAACTGCACCAGGGCAGCCATGCTGCCGCCGGTCAGGTCGTTCTGGCTGAGCGCCGCGGTGGTGCTGCCGCTCTGCAGGGCCAGGCTGGCGCGGCTGGGGTCGGCGGGATCACCGACCACCTTCAGCTGCGACACCTGCTCGCCCAACACCAGGCACTGCGAGCCGCCGATGTAGACGCCAAAGGAGCCGTCGGCGGACTCTACCGTGCTGACCTCGGCGTACTCCCCCAGCTGGGCCACCACCGCTTCGCGGCGGTCCAGCAGGTCGTTGGGCGTCTGCCCGGTGCTCTGCAGGCGCAGGATCTGGCTGTTGAGGTCGCCGATCTGCTGGGCCAGGCCGTTGACGGTGCCCGCGGAGGTGCGCAGGTCGGCCCAGACTTCTTGCTGTAGGGTGTCGATCTGCCCGGCGGTGTAGTTGAACCGTGCACTTACATCCGAAGCGCGCGCCAGCACCACCTGCCGGGCCGAGGCGTCGGCGGGCACGGTGGCCAGGTCGGAGAGCGCGGAGAAAAACTCACCCATGGCATGGCCCAGGCCCTGGTCGCCCGGGGGAAAGGCGTCCTGCAAACGGTCGAGTTGCTGGTAGCGGGTGGACTCCATGGCGTAGGCCGAGCGCGCCTGCGCGGCCTGCTGGGTGGTGAAGTCGCTGTGAGCGCGCTGCACCGCCACCACGTCCACCCCCTGGCCCCAGTAGCCCACGCCGCCGTAGCGCGGGGTGCTGGTGGACAGCACCACCGACTGGCGCGAATAGCCCTCCACCGAGGCATTGGCGATGTTGTGCGCGGTGGTGTTGAGCTGCGCCTGGGTGGCAAACAGCGCGCGCATCCCGATGCTGGTCATGGTGCTCATGCGGCACTCCCCATGGCGGTTGGGCGGACGGGCGCGGCCATCAGGTGTTCAGGCTGCGCTGCAGTCGCAGCGTGGTGTTGATGGTGCGGGTGAGCTTGTCGGCATAGGCCGGGTCGGTGGCATAGCCGGCGCGCTGCAGGCTCTGGGCAAAGCCGGCGGCGTCCTGGGTCTGCACCGCCTGCCGGGTGGCCTCGGCATAGCGCGGACTGGTCTTAAGCAGCCGGGCGTAGTCGGCAAAGGACTCCGCGGGGCTGGCATAGGCCCGGAAGCGCTGCACCACCTTGCGCACCTGGCCGTCGATCACCTCGGTGGTGAGGATGTCGGTGGTGGGGCCATTCCAACCTGCCCCGGCCTTGATGCCGAAGAGGTTGTGGGACGGGCTGCCGTCGGCGTTGCGGATGGGGTGCCGGCCCCAGCCCGTCTCGTGGGCGGCCTGCGCCAGCATGAACTCCGCCGGAATGCCGCTGGCGGCCTCCACCGCCTCGGCAGCGGCCTGGTGCTGCTGCAGAAAGGCCGCCGGGGTGCCGGGCACGGCGGGGCTGGCCTCGACCGTGGCGCCGGAAGCGGTGCTGCCGGTGCCGGCCACGCCAGCCGCACTGGCCGCACTGGCCGCCTGGGCCGCACCCGCCGGCAAGTTGGCGGCGGGTGCCACGGCCGCGGCGCCGCGGGCGGGCCGCTCCAAAGGTTGCAGCGTCACCGGGGTGCCGCTCGCGTCAGGCAGGCCCAGCTGCTGCGACATCTGCCGGGCGATCACGTCGGCCAGCCCGCCGGGGCGTCCGGCCAGGCGCGCGGCCCACTGCTGGTCCAGCATCTCGGTGCCCAGCTGGCTGCCCTCGTTGTCCAGCATGCCGCTGGCCTGGGCACTGTCGCGCATGGACTTGAGCAGCTGCTCCATGAACATGGCCTCGAACTGGCGCGCGGCCTCGCGCACCACGGCCTGAGGGTCCTGGGCGGCCTGCTGCCGCAGGGCCTGCAGGTCCTGCGTGCCGCCCATGCCGCTCAGGCCGCCGGTGGCGGCCGGCAGGCGGCTTCCCCCTGTGGCCAGGCCCATGTCAGAGCACCTCCAGCTCCGCCTGCAGCGCGCCGGCGGCCTTCATGGCCTGCAGGATGGCCAGCAGGTCCTGGGGCGTGGCGCCCAGGCTGTTGAGGGCCTTGACCACATCGGCCAGCTTGGCGCCCTCGGGCAGGTTCATCACCGCCCCGCCCTGCTGGGTGATGGTGATGTCGTTGCGCTCCACCACCGCCGTGTTGCCGCCGGCCAGGGCGTTGGGCTGGCTGACCTGCGGGGTGGAGTTGATGGTGACGGCCAGGCTGCCATGGGCCACGGCACAAGGCGCCAGGGAGACGGCCTGGTTCATGACGATGGAGCCGGTGCGCGGGTTGAGCACGATGCGCGCGGCGGGCTTCTCCAGCGCCAGCGGCAGGTTCTCGATGTCGGCCAGGAAGGCCACCCGCTCGTCGGGCACCAGGGGCGCCCGCACCCGCACCACCCGCCCGTCCATGGCCTGGGCGGTGCCGGCCCCCTTGTGGGCGTTGATGGCGCGGGCCACGGCCCGGGCGGTGGCGTAGTCGCTGCTGGTGATGTCGAGCTGGATGCTCTCACCCGAGAGGAAGGGCGTGGGCACGGCGCGCTCCACGGTGGCCCCCAGCGGCACTCGGCCGCCGCTGAGGTGGTTGATCTGCACCTTGCTGCCGCCGGCCGAGGCCCCCGCCCCGCCCACGATCAGGTTGCCCTGGGCCAGGGCGTAGACCTGACCGTCGGCCCCCTTGAGCGGGGTGGCCACCAGGGTGCCGCCCCGCAGGCTCTTGGCGTTGCCGATGGAGGAGACCACCACATCGACCTGCTGCCCGGGCTGGGAGAAGGGCGGCAGCTCGGCCGTCACCAGGACCGCGGCGATGTTCTTGAGCTGCATGGCGGTGCCCGGGGGCACGGTGATGCCCATCTGCTGCAGCATGGAGTTCAGGCCCTGGGCGGTGAAGGGGGCCTGGGCGGTCTGGTCCCCGGTGCCGTCCAGGCCCACCACCAGGCCATAGCCCAGCAGGGGGTTGGACCGCACGCCCTGCACCTTGGCCACCTCCTTGATGCGGGCCGGGCTCTGGGCCCGGGCCGGCAGCGCCGCCCCCAGCGCGGCGGCCAGGATCAGCAGCAGCGCGGCGCGCAGGCCGTGGACAAGCAGGGTGGTGAACATGGCGCGACATCCGGAAGCGGGGACGGCGTGTCCCCCTGTCGGCCATTGTGGAAAGCGCTCAAATGGGCAGAAGGTTCAAGAAGAACCGGGCCAGCCAGCCTAATCCGTGGGCATCGGCCTGGGCACCGCGGCCACGCTGCTCGATGCGCACATTGGCCACCTGGGTGCTGGCCACGCTGTTGCCGGGCAGGATGTTGCGCGGGTCCACCTGGCCGGTGAAGCGCAGCACGTCCACGTTCTGGTTCACGCCGATCTGCTTCTCGCCGGCGATCAGCAGATGGCCATTGGGCAGCACCCCGATGACGATGGCCTGGATGCTGCCGGTGAAGGTGTTGCTGTTTTCGCTGGTGCCCTTGCCCTCGAAGGTGTTGGAGCTGTTGCCCGCGGCCCCGGCACGGCCGAAGGAGTTGGAGGCAAAGCCGGGCACCGCCGTCAGCGCGGCGCTGACCGAGCCGGTTTTGTCCACCGTGCTGCTGGACTTCTGCGTGGCGCTGACCTGCTCGGTGATCTGCACGGTCAGGGTGTCGCCCATCAGGCGGGCGCGGTGGTCCTCGAACAGCGGGCGGTAGCGTGCCTGGGCGAACAGGCTGCCGCTGGGCTGGCCGGCGTCGGGCTCGGCCGCCGCCTGCAGCGGCTGCAACGGCGCCATGGCCAGGGGCCCGCTGGCCGGCAACGCCGGCGCGGTGGCCGTGGGAAAGTCCACCGCCGGCACCGGATACACCGTCTGGCAGCCGGCCAGCAGGCCGGCACCGAGCAGCGCCAAGGGCCCGGCCGCGGCACGCACCCCTCGGGCCGCGGCGCTCACAGCTGCGCCAGACGCTGCAGCATCTGGTCCGAAGTGGAGACGGCCTTGGAGTTCAGCTCGTAGGCGCGCTGGGTCTGGATCATGCTGACCAGCTCCTCCACCACGTTGACGTTGCTGGTCTCCACAAAGCCCTGCTGCAGCAGGCCCAGGCCGTTCTGCCCGGGCTGCGCCACGTTGGGCGCACCCGAGGCCGCCGTCTCGCCGAACAGGTTCTGGCCGCGCGGCTCCAGGCCGCCGGGATTGATGAAGCTGGCCAGCGAGAACTGGCCCAGCACCTGGGGGTCGACCTGCCCGGGCAGCTTGGCGCTGACCGTGCCGTCGGCCGCCACGGTCACGCTCTCGGCATTGACCGGCACGGTGATGCCGGGCTGCACCGCATACCCGTTGTTGGTGACGATCTGCCCTTGGGCGTCGAGCTTGAAGGAGCCGTCCCGTGTGTAGCCGGTGGAACCGTCGGGCAGGGTGATCTGCAGGAAACCGCTGCCCTTGATGGCCAGGTCCAGCTGGCCGCTGGTCTGCTGCAGGCTGCCCTGGCTGAAGTCGCGCGCTGTGGCCACCGCCCGTGTGCCCAGGCCCACCTGCAGGCCCGTGGGCAGCAGGGTCTGGTCGGAGCTGTTGGCGCCGGTCTGGCGCAGGTTCTGGTAGATCAGGTCCTCGAAGGCCGCATGCGAGCGCTTGTAGCCGCTGGTGGCCACGTTGGAGAGGTTGTGGGAGATGTGGTCCAGCTGGGTCTGCTGGGCCTCCATGCCAGTCTTGGCGATCCAGAGCGAGCGGATCATGCGGGGCCTCCAGGCCGTTGAGTACTGCTGGCCCGGATGGTGCGCGGCCCGCGTGCCCCGCACTGCGCCGAAAAGCGGGGGCCTGACCCGCCTGTCCCGGCGGCTGGCCCCCGACCCACCGGCGCCCCTACACTGCGCCGGACACTCCCCCACCCCTCCCCCGCTCCCGCCACGCCCATGATCTCCGCGACGCACCAGTGCCTCTTTGTCCATGTGCCCAAGACCGCCGGCCAAAGCGTGGAGCTGGCCTTTCTGCAGGCCCTGGGCCTGCACTTCGGCCAGCGCGGGCAGTTGCTGCTGCGGGCCAACGACGACCCCGCCCGCGGCCCGGAACGCCTGGCCCACCTCACCGCCGAGGAATACGTGCGCTGCGGCCATGTGACGCAGGACGACTTTGACCGCTGGTTCAAGTTCGGCTTCGTGCGCAACCCCTGGGACCGGCTGGTGTCCGAATACCGCTACCGTGGACTGGAGGCCAAGTTCGACTTCAGCTTCTTCGTCCAGCACCGGCTGAAGGTGGACAAGCGCTTCAACGACCCCGAGCGGCACCGCATGCCGCAGGCCGAGTACCTGCTGGACGCCAGCGGCCGGCCGCTGGTGGACTTCATCGGCCGGTTTGAGAACCTGGCGGCCGACTTCTCCACCATCTGCCAGCGCGTGGGCCTGCCCGACACCGGCCTGCCCCGGCGCAATGTCAGCGGCCACGGCGCCAGCCAGGGCGGGGGTGCCCTGCGCGGACCGGATGGCCAGAAGCTCAAGCCCGGCATGGCGCGCGCCCTGGCCAAACGGGCGGCGGCCGCCGCGCAACGCGGCGCCGCCGCACCGGGCCCCGCCCACCCCACCACCCCGCCCCCCCCGGCCCGCCACTACACCGAGTACTACACCCCCGAGACCCGGGACGCGGTGGCCCGCTTCTACGCCCGCGACGTGGAGCATTTCGGCTACACCTTCGGCTGAAGCCCGCCCCGGGCACCGGGGCGGCCGGCGCCCCCAGCCCAGGGTCATCCCCTACGCAAAGTCCACAGGACCAAAGGCGCGCAGTCCTGCCAGCATGGCGTGCATTTTTTAACATCTTGAGCCGGTCCACCGGCCGTTGGAGCCGCCATGACGTCGTGCCGTTCCCTGACCGCCCGTGCCCTGCTGGCCACCGCCCTGGGCGTGCTGGCCCCCCTCTCGGCCTGGGCCGAGAAATTGAGCGTGGTGCAGGTCGCGCCGCTCTCCGGCCTGGAGGCCACGCTGGGCCGGGCCTACGGCGCCGGGATGGACCTGGCCTTCCAGGCGGCCAACCGCCAGGGCCTCAACGGCCACACCCTGCAGCTGGTCAAGGCCGACGACCACCACCGCGCCGAGGACACGCTGGCCGAGACCCGGCGCCTGCTGGCCGAGGCCCGGCCCATCGCCCTGGCGGGTTATGTGGGCGACGAGGCGGTGAGCGCCCTGCTCAAGTCCGGGCTGCTCGAACAGGAGCGGGTGCCCCTGGTGGGCTTCAAGGCCATCGCCCTGGACCCGGACCATCCGCTGGTCTTCAGCCCCCGGGCCGGCATGCGCCTGGAGGTGGCCAAGCTCGCCCAGCACCTGCGCACCGTGGGCATCGAACGCGTGGCGCTGTTCCATGAAGAAGGCGCCCAGGGCGTGCAGCAGGCGGTGGAGGCGGCCTTCAAGGAACACAGCCTGAAGCTGGTGGGCCAGGCCGCCTACCCGGCCGGCACCGCACGCGCCAGCGCTGCGGCCGAGAAGCTGCTGGGCAGCAATGCCCAGGCCATCCTGATCGTGGCCAGCAGCTCCGCGGCGGCGGCCTTCATCGAGAACTACCGCGGCTCCGGGGGCAGCGCCCAGCTCTTCGCCCACTCCGGCGCCGACATCGAGCAGCTGGCCAAACGCCTGGCCGAGCAGCACACCCGCGGGCTGGCCATCGCCCAGGTGGTGCCCAACCCCTACAAGATTGCGCTGCGCCTGACCAAGGAGTTCCGCGAGCTGGCCGCCGCCACCCAGCCCCCCACCCCGGTGAGCTTCACCATGCTGGAGGGCTACATCACCGGCCGGCTGATCGTCGAGGCGGTGCGCCGCCAGGGCGCCAAGCCCACCCGCGAAGGCATCGCCGCGGCCATCGAGAGCTTCGGCAGCCTGGACCTGCAGGGCCTGCGCTTGAGCTTCAGCCCCCAGCAGCGCACCGGCTCGCGCCTGGTGGAACTGTCCATCGTCAACCAGGACGGCCGCATCCAGCAGTGAGGCGGGACGATGCCGGCCGCAGTTAAGCTCCCCGGCTTCTTCCCACCGCCCCCTGCCATGCCCCCACACGCCCCCAAGGCCGAATCATCGCTGCACCTGCTCTTCGAGGACGCCGACTGCCAGGTCTGGACCAATGCCTGGCTCGACCACTCCCCCGCGGGAAGGGTCTGCGTGGCCCTGTCGCCGCGGCACCCCCGGCACCCGCCGGTCTTTGGCCAGAAGCTGTTTGACAAGCGCCAGCTGCCGGCCGTGTTCATCCAACCGCGCCGCAGCAACTGGTACCAGTTCGCGGCCATGCCCGAAGTGTGCGCACTCATCCGCCGGCGCATCGGCGCGCGGCCGGTGTTCACCTATGGCTCCAGCATGGGTGGCTTCGGCGCGGTGCTCGCCGCCGGCTGGCTGAACGCCGACATCGCCCTGGCGGTGTCGCCCCAGGTCTCGATTGCCCGTGACCGGGTGGGCGACTTCGAAACCCGGTGGCAACAGGAGGCCCAGGCGCTGACCTTCCTCTGGCCCGATGCGCGGGCAATGATCCAGCCTGAGGTGCGTCATGTGCTGGCCTTCGACCCCACCCATGGCGCAGACCGCCGGCATGCGCGCCTGCTGATGGCCCAGCGGCCGCAAGCCTTCCATGCGCTGCCGGTCTGGGGTGGCGGCCATCCCGTGGGCCCGGCCCTGGGCGTGGCAGGCGCCTTGTCGGCCCTGGTCGAGGACATCGCCCGGGGCCAGATCGGGCTGGAGGAAGCCCTGCGGGCCGCCCGGCAACGTTACCGGCAGTCTCCGGTACGGCCTTTTGTGGTGGCCATGGCACTGAATGCGATCAGCCGCAAGCGTCGTCGCCACCAAGGCTGGGCCAAGGCGCAACGGGTGCGCACCGGCATCCAGCATGAGCACCGCCCGACGCCGCCCACCCTCAAGGCCTGCCTGGCGCTGGGACACGCCCCGGCACTGCCGGCGAAGGACTGAAGCACCGCCGCTCAGTCGCGCAGCGCGCGCACCGCCTCGTCCAGCGCCAGCGGGCTGAACTGGTGGGACCGCACCCGCTCCAACTGGGCTTCCAGCGCGTCGCAGAAGGCCTGCGGGTCGCCCAGGTTGAAGGCGTGCAGGTCCACCAGTTCACGCTCCCACCAGCGCAAGCGCTCCAGGCGCTCGCAGACCGCGTCGGGAAAGCGTGGGCGCAGCGGGCGCGCCGGGCAGCCGCCCACCACGCTGTAGGGCGCCACGTCGCGGGTCACCACCGCGCCGGCGGCCACCACGGCGCCATTGCCGATGCGCACCCCCCCGGCCACCCGGGCCCCGCTGGCCAGCCACACGTCATGCCCCAGGTCCACGGCCCCGCGCTGGCGGGGTTTGTGCTGCTGCCAGACCTCGGGGGCCTGGCCATCGCGCTCAGCGGCCACGGCCCGGTAGGCCACCATGAACTCGCGGTGGCCATTGAAGGCCGCCGAGGACTGGGTCACCGCCTCCAGTGGATGGCGGAAACCCATGAACGACACGTCAGCGGCGATGGCGCAGTAGCGGCCCACCCGCGACCCGTGTGGCAGCTCAGACATGACCGAGGAGAACGAGCCCAAGGCCAGCGGCAGCGTGTCGCCCACCCCCAGGGTGCAGAAGGGCTCCAGCCGGCAGCCATGGGGCACCACCACCAGCGCGCCCAGCGGCCAGCGGCGCAGGTCGGTGCGGCCGGGCTGCTGGCCCATGCCGTCGCGCACCTGGAACACATGGTGGGCCTGCAGCAGGCGGTGGAAGCCTTCGGTGACGCGCACCACCAGGCCCCGCTTGTTCTCTCTGACGATCATCGCGGCGTCCTCTGCCGGCCGCGGCGCGAGGACGGCGCCGCCGGCGGCGCCCCTCAGCTTGAGGCCCTGGCGTGACAGGGCCGTGTCAGCGGGGACTCAGCCGCTGATGGACAGCAGGCGCGAGGCGGCCTGGTCCTGCTTCTCGCCGGACTGCAGCAGCTTCATCTGGTGTTCGAACTGCCGGGCGGCCGAGATCATGGCCACCATGGTCTCCACCGGGCTGACGTTGCTGCCCTCCAGCGCCCCGTCCTGCAGGCGGGCGGTGGGGTCGGCCTCCAGATCGCCCTGGGCGCTGCGGAACAAGCCGTCGTTGCCACGCTGCAGCGCCTGCTCGGGGGTGACCAGCTTGAGCCGGCCGATGGGCTCGGGCCGACCATTGCCCACGGCGGCGGTGACGGTGCCGTCGCCGGCAATCTGCACGCTGGCGTTCTCGGGCACGGTGATGGGGCCGCCGTCGCCCACCACCGGCAACCCGGCCTGGGTGACCAGCTGGCCTTCGGTGGAGACCTGCAGCGCGCCGGCGCGGGTGTAGGCCTCGGTGCCATCGCGGCCCTGCACCGACAGCCAGGCGTTGCCCTTCATGGCCACATCCAGACTGCGGCCGGTGGCCTGCACCGGGCCGGCATCGGGGTTGTAGCCGATGGTGGTCTCCAGCGCATAAGCCCGGGTGCTGGCGCCATCGCCCCGCACCGGCACCGAGCGGAAGGCGGCCATCTGCTCGCGAAAGCCGTTGGTGCTGACGTTGGCCAGGTTGTGCGAGAGCACGTCCTGACGCTGCATGGCGGTCTTGGCCCCGCTCATGCTGAGGTAGATCATGCGGTCCATGCGGGGGGCTCCGGCGGCGGTGGCAGGATGGGCTCAGGCAGGGCTCAGGATGGCACGTGCTTCAGCGCATGCTCATCAGCGTCTGCATCACCTGGTCCTGGGTCTTGATGGTCTGGGCGTTGGCCTGGTAGTTGCGCTGCGCGGTGATCAGACCCACCAGCTCCAGGGTCAGGTCGACGTTGGACTCTTCCACCGCCCCGGCCTGGATCTGGCCCAGGTTGCCGGTGCCGGGCACGCCGGCCACCGGCTCGCCCGATTCGCGGGTCTCGATCCAGTTGTTGCTGCCCACCGGCTGCAGGCCCTGCGGGTTGCGGAAGCTGGCGATCTCGATGCGGCCCACGTTCTGCTTCTGACCATTGGTGTAGCGGGCGGTGACGGTGCCGTCGTCGTCAATGGCCACCCCGGCGAGCTGCCCGGTGGTGTAGCCGGTCTGCGACAGGGCGGTCACGGAGAACTCCGAGGCGAACTGCGTGCTGCCGACCAGGCTGACGTTGAGGCTGTCGATGGGCACGTAGGTCACGCCGTTGGACGGGTTGGGGCTGATGTCCGTCAGCGTCAGTGAGTTGGGTGTGATGGTGTTGCCGTTGTTGGTGAACACCAGCTGCTGGGCCAGGGGCTGGGGGGCGGCATCGGTGCCTGAGAGCGTCTCGCCATTGGCGGTCACGTAGACGTTCCAGGTGTTGGCGGCCGTGGCGTCCTTCTGGAAGTAGTACTTGAGCTGGATGGGCTGGCCCAGGCCGTCATAGACGGTGACGGCGGTGGACTCGTTGTAGGTGCTGCTGTCGGCGAAATCGATCTTGGGCGCGGTGGGATCGGTGGGCTCGGTGGGGGAGGCGCGGGAGTCCAGGTTGAACTCGATCTCGATGCCGTCGGTCTCGCGGGGCTGGATGCCCTTGGTGGGGATCTCCATGGGCTCGGCCACGCCGCTGACCGGCACACCGCTGGCGTCCACCGGGTTGCCCAGCAGGTACAGGCCGTCGTTGTTGACCATGTAGCCCTGCTCATTGAGCTTGAACTGCCCGTTGCGGCTGTAGAAGATCTGGTCGTCGCCGTTGGAGAGCTTGAAGAAGCCCTGGCCGTCGATGGCCACGTCCATGGGGTTCTCGGTGGCGGTGATGTTGCCCTGGGTGAACTGCTGGGCCACGGCCGCCACGCGCACGCCGCTGCCCGGCTGCGAGCCCGAGGAGCCGCCGATGGCCCCAGCGTACAGGTCGGCAAACTCCGCCCGGGAGGACTTGGCGCCCACGGTGCTGGCGTTGGCGATGTTGTTGCCGATCACGTCCAGGTTGCGAGAGGTGGCATTCAGTCCAGAGAGGCCTTGCTGGAAACTCATGGTGGGGCTCCGGTGGGGGCGGGATCAGGGGGAAACGGGGTCGGAAGGCGGGTGGCGCGCGGCGTCGGGCCTTCAGAGGTAGGCGTACACGTCGCTGGAGGAGATCAGGCTGCCATTGGCCAGCTCCAGCGCCAGGGTGCCGTTCTGCTGGCTCACGGCATTGACCTTCTGGTAGCTGAGCGTGTTGGTGCTCAGCTCCTTGCCCGCCGCGGTGGCGGTGACGGTGAAGTGCAGCGAATCGTCCTGGTAGGCGCTGGGCACGGTCCACTCGAAGTCATGGCGACCGGCGGCCTGGGCCCCCAGGTTGAGGGTGCCGATCTTGACGTTGCCGGCGTCATAGATGTCCACCGTCACCTTGTCGGCGGCGGCGGCCAGCTCGAAGCCGGCGTCGGCCTTGCCGCCGCTCTGGCGCAGCGCGTCCGAGGCCAGGGCCACCTCGCGGCCCACCAGGCTTGCACCCTGCAGGGCCTGCAGCTGCAGGAATTGGGTGTTGAGGCCGCCGACGGTGGTGTTGAGGTTCTCGATGCCGCTGACGGTGCTGATCTGGGCCATCTGGCTGGTGATCTGGGCGTTGTCCGTCGGGTTGAGCGGGTCCTGGTTCTGCATCTGGGTGACCAGCAGCTTGAGAAAGCGGTCGGACGCCTCCTGCGCGGTCGTGCCGCCCAGCGCGCTGGTGCTCGAGCTGCTGCGGGTGGAGGTGCTGGTGCTGCTCAGTACGGAGGTGGTGGTCATGCGCGGGGCTCCGGCGGGGGGACGTGTCGGGCAGGTCGACGGCGGGCCTCAGCTGCCCTGACCCAGCTGGATGGTCTTGAGCAGCAGGCTCTTGGCCGTGTTCATGACCTCCAGGTTGTTCTGGTAGGAGCGCGAGGACGAGATCATGTTGACCATCTCCTCGACCGCGTTGACGTTGCTGTAGGTCACATACCCCTCGCCGTCGGCCTGGGGATGGGCCGGGTCCAGCACCTTGCGCCCGGGGGTCTGGTCCTCGGTGATGGTGGACACCCGCACGCCGGCGCTGGTGGTCAGCGTGGGGTCGTCGCGTCCGGCCGAGACATTGCCCGCGGCGGCCATCAGCGCGGTCTGGAACACCACCTGCCGGGCCTTGTAGGGCGAGCCATCGGGCCCGGCCACGGTGTCCACGTTGGCCAGGTTGGAGGCCACCACGTTGAGGCGCTGGCTCTGCGCGCTGACCGCGCTGCCGGAGATGTCGAAAACCTTGAACATGCTCATCGGGTGGCTCCTGTGCTGGGTTCGGGTCGCGCGCGGCCTCAGCCCTGGGTGTGGCTCTTCATGGCGTCCAGGGTGGTCTTGACGCTGCTGTTGAGGAAGCGCAGGGTGGCCTCGTACTTGACCGAGTTCTCGGCGAAGCTGGCGCGCTCGCGGTCCATGTCCACCGTGTTGCTGTCCAGGTTGGTCTGGGAGGCGGCGGCAAAGCGCAGGGTGCTGGCCCCTTCGCGCTCGCGCAGGTCCAGCGGCAGGTGACCGGCCTGGGTGGCGGCCAGGGTCTGGGCGGGGCCGGCCTGGGACAAGCCGGTGGGCGCGGCCAGGTGGGCCGGGCCGGTGCCGGCCGGGCCGCCCGCGCTCCCCGGGGGGCCGCTGGCGGTGGCCTGCCGCAACGCCTGGCTGAAGTCCATCTCCAGGGCCACATAGCCCGGGGTGTCGGCGTTGGCGATGTTGCTGGCCAGCAGACGCTGGCGCTCGGCCCGCAGCTGCAGGGCCTGGGCCTGGAAGTCCAGGGTGCGGGTCAGACGCTCAAGCATGGCAGGACGGGAGAGGGCATGGGGCGGGGGCCGGGACGACTTGAACACCGGCTGGCGTCGATTGTGGAAAGCACCGGCCCGGGCTGAAGCGGCGAACAGGCCCCGCCCAGGCCGGCATTTCCCGCCCCGGCCGGCCGGGCCCGCAGGCCACAGTGCGGCATGCCCCGCTCGCCCGCCCTGCCCCCTGCCTGCCGCGCCCGCGCCGCCTGGCCCCTGCTGCTGGCTGGGGCTGCCCTGGACGCCGGCTCCGCCCGG
>NZ_JAAGOH010000002.1 GCF_010499455.1 Ideonella livida
CCGGGCGGCGCCGCGGGCTCCAGGCGCAGCTGCCCGCGGACCTGCAGGCGGTGCATCGGGTCGTCCCACAAGGCCAGCCAGTCGCCGCTGCGCGCGCTCAGGCTCAGGCGCAGCTCGGCATGCAGCCCGGGCGCCTGGCTTGCCGGGGGGCGGTCCAACCCGCCGGAGATCGCCGCCAGGCTGGCGGCCAGGGCGCCGCGGGCCGGCAAGTCGGCGGCGGTCAGGCGCTCCAGCATGTCCACCGGCAGCCGCACCGGAGCATGGCGCCGCCACGGCCGCCGCAGTGGCGGACGTCCCGGCTGGGGCTGGGCCAGCAACGGCGGGCCGGGGTGGCCCAGCTCGAGGCGCAGACGCGGCAGGTCAGGGTTGGCCAGGGCGCGCTCGGCCAGTGCAGTGATGGTCCACAGCGGGTTGCAGCCCAAAGCGGTGGGCAGGATGGCCCCGTCAACCACCAGCAGGTTGCGGTAATGGCGCTCGGCCTCGCGCTCCGGGGCCACCGCCTCCTCCTGCCGCCAGACACGGCCCAGGGAGTCGACCACCCCCTGCCGGGGGTCGTCCCCCATGGGGCAGCCTCCCAGGGGGTGGACGGTGGTGATCAGCGGGCGGGGCTTCCAGCCCTCCATCAGATCCAGGACCGGCTGCGGCAAGGCTTGCCACAGGGGGCTGGGCACCCAGCGGCCACCGGCCTGGCGACTGGCGGCCGGCAGCACCCGGGCCTGCTCGCGGTAGGTGGGCAGGTCTTGTGGGTCTTCCCAGAACGGCACGCTGGCGTCACGGTCGGGCTGCCACAGCAGGCGGCCCTGGGCCCCGTCGTGGCCCATGGTCAACAGCACCTGCGTGCGCTGGGGCAGGCTGGCGGCAGGATCCAGGTGGCCACCGGTCGGGTGCAGCCAATGGCCGGCGGACAGGGGCTCGCGCTGCAGGTCGCGGGGCGGCTCCGGCAGCAGGCCGTCCATGGTCTGCACCAGCCGGGTGGCCGCCAGCAGTTCGGCAAACAGCCGCCCGATGGCGCCCGGCACGGCCCCCTCTTCCACCAGCAGACGCCGCTCCAGCGGACGCCCCGGCTGTCGCAGGTCGGCCGCCAGGGTGATGGTCGGCCCGACCGGGCCGACCCCCGCCCCCGCGGTGGATCGCTGCCAGGTGTCGGCCCCCAGGCCCACCGCCTGCACCGGCACCGGCTCGTCGGCGCTGAAGCTGAGGCTGTCGCCGTTGGCCGACACCCGGGTCCCCAGGGCCGGCGACAGCCAGAAGCGCCCCTGCGCCCGCGCCTGGGAGCGTTGCAGCAGCTCGGTGCTGCCCAGCGCCCCGGCCCCCACCACCACCAAGCGGGCCAGCAGGTCAACACCCGCGCCGCCGTCCGCGGCCAGGGTGGCGGCCTCGGCCTCACTGCGGTAGTGGCCCACCCGGTCGGTGGGCATCACCCGCAGGCGCCAACGCGGTGCCTGCGCGGGCCGCCGGCCCAGGCCCAGGGCGCCGGCTTCGGGTTGCAGGGTGTAGACCGTGGCGCCGGTGAAGAGTTGCGCCCCCTGGGCCACGGCACGGCGCAGATAGGTGTCGCGCAAGGTGAGCTTGGCACCGGGCACGTTGCAACCAGCCGCACAGTCGCCACACTGGGTACATCGTTCAGGATTGACGGTGAAGTTCACCGGCGCAACTTGGACAACGGCGGGCAGACCCCGGGCCAGGCGGCGCAGCGCGGCGGCCTTGGGCAGGCGGTCCAGCCCCGGCAGGTCGGCGGCACTGTGGCTGCCCAGCTCGGCGGCGGCCCGGGCAAAGTGCTCGTCCAGGGCGCGCAGGTCCTGCCGCAGTTCATCGGGCCATGCAGCCTGGGCCAAGACCTCGTCCTCCGGACGCATCAGCACGCCGGCATTGACCAGGCTGCCCCCCCCCAGACCGTTGCCGGTCAGGGCCGCCATGCCCGGGCCGACCCGCAGCTCATACAGGCCGGCAGGGTTGCCCAGCACCCCCCGTCCTTCGGGAAGGGGGCCACGCAGGGCCGGCAGGGCCAGGCCCGCGTCCTCGGGAAAGTCGCCGGGACGCAGCTCGCCGCCACGCTCCAGCACCGTCACCTGCCAGCCCATGGCGGCCAGCCGCAGCGCCGCCACCGAGGCGCCATAGCCCGAGCCGATCACCACCGCATCGGCCTGCAGCGGCGCCTGGGTGCCGCTGCGCCGGACACGGTCCTGCCAACGCTCAGACAACAGCGCCGCCTGCGGCGGCTCATCCTGGGGAGGGGGCACCTCCGATCCGGTCGCTCCGTTCATCTTCTTCTCCCTTGTCCAGCATCGTCTTCAGCACCATCAGCAGTGCCGGTGTGGACACCGGCTTCTGCAGAAAGAACACGTCCTCCGGCACCTCTTCAGCGCTCAGCGACTCGCCGCTGACCAGCACTGCCGGCAGGTCTGGCCAGCGTTCACGCAGGCGGGCGATCACGGTCAGGCCATCGGGTCCGGGCTCCAGCCGCTGGTCGCTCAGCACCAGGTCTGGGGCTTGGTGGGCCGGATCGCAGCGCGCCAGCAGATCGGCCAGGCAGCCGGCATCACAGACCTGGCAGCCCTGGCCCTTGAGCCACAGCACCAGGGCTTCGCGGACCTTGACGTCGTCCTCGACCACCAGCAACCGTCGACCGGTCAGGGCCGGCTGCTCGGGGGAGGCGGGCTGCGGCACCTCGGCCACCAACGCGCCGTCTAGGGCGCGCTGCAACGACACCGTGATGCGCGTGCCGCCGGGACAGCTAGAGGTCAAGGCCAGCGTGCCGTCCATCAGACCCACCATCTGCTGCGCCACGGCCAGGCCCAGCCCCACACCGTCCACGCCGGACCGCTTGGCCTCCTGGCCCCGGAAGAAGGGGTCGCACACCAGCTTCTGATCGGCCTGCGAAATGCCGATGCCCGTGTCACGCACCAGGATGTGGACCCTCTGCTCGTCACCCCAGGCCCGCACCTCCACCTCCCCCTGCGGGGTGTACTTGATGGCGTTGTCCACCAGGTTGCGCACCGCACGGTCCAGCAGCCCGGCATCGGCCCAGACCACCAGATGCGGCTCGCAGGACACCTGCAGCGCCAGGCCCTTGGCCGCGCAGCGCGGCGCATTGCTGTCCTCGATGCTGCGCAGCAGGGCCGAGACGCCCACCCGGGTGAGCTGCGGCGCGACCGCACCGGCGTCCAGCCGCGCCTGGTCGAAAAGACCACGGAACATGGCCGCCACCGTGCCGGCCGTCGTCTCCAGCCGCCGGGTGGTCTGCTCCACCGCCTCGGGGGTGCGTTGGTCCTTGAGCACCCCCACCAGCAGCATCAGCGCATGCACCGGCTGCAACAGGTCATGGCTGGCAGCGGCCAGAAAGCGCGACCGCGCCTGCTGGGCCTGCTCGGTGTCCTGCAGGGCTTGGGTGAGTTCACCCACCAGCACCTCGTTGGCATAGCGGATCTTGACCGACTCCTCGAACATGGTGGCCAGGCGCTGCGCAAAGCGGACCAGCACCATGCTGGCCGCCAGCAGCAGCAGCGTCATGGGCAGGGCGATCTCCCAGTGCGCGCTGAGGATCCAGCCCGCGGCAATCAGCGAGAAGCTGATGCCCACATAGGCTTGGTAGGCCCGCCAGTACAGGCCCAGGATGAGGGCGCCCGCCACCACCCAGCACACCTGCACCGTGGTGCACAAGGCCCGCAGTTCGGCATCAAGCTGCGGCATGAACATCGGCGCGGGCATGCCCACCACCAGTGCCAGTGCCACGGTGGAGTAGGTCACCCAGCGCTCATCGCGCTCGTTGTGGGTGTCGCGCCGGGCCAGCCGCCGCACCACCCAGCCGCGCACGGCAAAGCCCACCCCCAGCAACATCAGCCACAGGGCAAAACGGCCCACCCCCACCGACGGGGCCACCAGCAGCCCCAGAAAGGTCGCCGCCAAGGCCGCGGACGTCGTCCCCATGCGGCTCTGCACGATGAACATGCGCAGGCGGGTCTCCCGCAGACGCTCCTGTGCCACAGCAGGGATGTGGACCCTGCGCAAAATCTCCTGGACCATGCCCATCCTGTTCTGATGCCCTGCCCCAACCGGTGCGACCACCCCTTGGCAGGCGGCCTCTTTGTATCAAAGTGTCAGGTCAAGGTGTCAGGATAGGGGGTTTGGCCGGCACCGGCCAGCACTGTGCCGTCTCCGCCAAAGTGAGGAGGCGCCGGGCGCACACAAGATTTAACGTATGGCCCATCAAGCAAAGGGCCGATCGAACCGTGGTTCACCCCCCAGGCCCTTGCTGGACGCTGTCATCCGCCACTTGAGGCGAGCATTTGCGGCAGGCAGGGAGCCAGGGCACCACCACAGAGTGCCGAGTCTGCCGCAGGAGAAGGCACCAGGCCCAAGACCTGGTCCAGGGGCCACCCGCCGGGTGGCCCCGTTCTCTCCCCACCATCCACGCCCGCCACGCGCCATTTCACAGCGCCCCCGGCACCGCGCCGCGGGCTTGCACCGACAATCCGGGCACCGTATGTCCGCCGCGGCCTGCCGTTCGCCGCCAGGCCGCGCGCACCTCCCCTCCCCTTAAACGCTGTTCCCCGTGTCCGCCCTCATCCTTCCGCGGCTTGCCCGCACCCTTTGGCGCGGCGCCTGGCCCCTGTTGTGCCTGTGGCTGCTGCCGGGCTGCGCCACCCGCCTGTCTGC
Source organism: Ideonella livida (assembly GCF_010499455.1). Classification (GTDB taxonomy): domain Bacteria; phylum Pseudomonadota; class Gammaproteobacteria; order Burkholderiales; family Burkholderiaceae_C; genus Ideonella; species Ideonella livida. The sequence continues at coordinate 4,657 of NZ_JAAGOH010000002.1, forward strand.
CCCCCCCGCCCCCCCGGCGCCCGCCCCGGCCACCGTGCAGGTCTATGTCCAGCAAGATGGCTGGCACACCAGCCTGGTGCTGCCCGCTGCGCTCGTGCGCGCCCACACCCGCTTCCTGGACGAGGAGCCCGAGACGGTCAGCCACATGGGCTTCGGCTGGGGCGACCGCCTGTTCTTCACCGGCCAGGGCGAGGGCTGGCAAGGTGCGCTGCGCGCGGTCTTCGCCTCCCAGGGGCCAGCCTTGCAGGCATTGCCCTATGGACGCCCCCCCCGCAGCGGCCAACCCGCAGGCCGCGAGGTGGTGGCCTTGTCAGTCAGCCCGGCGCAGGCCCGGCGGCTGGTGGACTTTGTGCAGGACACCCTGGCCCCGCCCGAGGGGGCCACGGCCCAGGACCTGATGGGTCTGCAACCTGGCAACGGCCGCTTTTATGCCGCCCAAGGCCGCTACGGCCTGCTGAGCAACTGCAACGTCTGGGTGGGCGAAGCCCTGGCGAGTGCCGGTCTGCCCGTGCGCACCCGCCCGTACAGCCTGACCGCCGAAGGTCTGATGGCCCAGGCCCGGCGCTGGGCCCTGGAGTCGGCGCCGGACACCGGCCCGGCCGGGCCCGCCCTCGCCCCCCACGACACCTTGGCGGCCCCCCTGGCTGCCGCCCCCACTCCGTCTCCCTAGTCCCGACGCAGTGGTGGCCGACCTCCACCACTTGGTGGACCCCGCCGCCCGCACACCTCCCCAGATCTGATGAGGCGCCTCACCGGCGCCCGGGATATCTTCCCGATGTCACCTGGCCCGGCACCGCGGGTCCAGGCGCCGGTCTTCAAGACGCTGGCGGTCCCGGGCCTGCACGCCCGGGCCAGAGGGGGGAACACACCATGGACCTGGTCAACAAACCGGGCAGAGCGGCCACGGGCACGTTCGCAGAGTCGGAAGAGGCGGCCTGGCAATCCTTGCTGGGCCATTGGTGGGTCATCCTGCAGGGCTTTGCCCAGGCGGGCGGCCCGCAGCCGGCGCAGTACCGGCTGCTGCAGGACACCCTGGGCCAGCTGCACCAGGCGAGGTTGACCGGGCGCCTGTCCAGCCAGGAGCTGGACGGCCTACGGCGCAGCCTGGGCGAGGCCATGGGCGAGCACACCCTGCAAGGTCGGGCCTGGCTCAAGCCCCAAGGGCCAGGGGGCGACTACCGCCTGATGGACGACCTGTACCTGCAGCGCATCAGCGCCCTGCCCCAGCTGGCCGCCTGGGACCGCTTCCTGCTCGACCAGCCCTGCGTGCGCGCACTGCAGCAGCGCAAGGCGCACTTCAAGCAAACGGTGCACGAGCTGTGTGTCAGCGGCGGCCACCGGCCCCTGAAGGTGCTCAACGTCGGCTGCGGCCCCTGCCGCGAGGTGTTCGAGTACCTGGAGGAGCAGGCCGGCACCCCGGTGCAGTTCGTCTGCGTGGACCAGAACCCCCACGCCCTGGCCCATGCCCGCCAGCTGTGCCGCCCCCATGCCGGCCGGGTCCAGTTCATGCTCGCCAATGCCCTGCGCATGCGGCTGCATGAACGTTTTGACTTGGTGTGGTGCGCCGGTTTGGCGGAGACCCTGGACGACCGGGGCCTGGCCGCCCTGCTGGCCCGGCTGGTCGACCTGGCGGAGCCACGGGCCGGCCAGGTGGTGCTGGGCAACACCGCCTCAGGCCACCCCTCACAGGCCTACCTGGCCTTTTGCGACTGGTCCATGCAGCTGCGCACCCCGGAACAGCTTCGCGACCTGGCCCGGGTGTGCGGCATCCCCTTCCACGCCACGGCCGTGGAGACCGACCCAACCGGCGTGCACCACTGGCTGCGGCTGGCGGTCGGCCTGTAGGAGGAGCCGGGCCCCGGGCCTACCCCACCAGGGCGTGGTCAGCCAGCAGCGGCTGCGGGGCAGGCGCCCGACAGGGCCCCACCCGGTCTCCACTGGCCACCGATTACGGCCTGCCCGCCGACGCCATCTCGGTCGAAGTCGAGCCGGAAGGTGTGGCCTATTCTTGAGGCTGCGTTTGGAGATCGCGGCTCGACAAGCAAGCGACCTCAGCCCCTCAACTGCCCGCGCAGCTTGACACCAAGCTCCGGGCGGTCCTTGAACGGATCGCTGGGGTTGCGGCCCAGCATGATGTCCTCCAACCGATTCTGCACGCCGCCCAGGGCTTGAGGGTGGCTGAAGACGTAGAACTGACGGTCGCGCACGGCGTTGAACACGCGCTGCATCACCTCGGCGGCGGTGACTTTGCCGCTGGTCACCGCCTTGTCACTCATCGCCTGGGCGATGAGCTGGCTCCGGGTGGGCTTGACGCCCTCGCGCATGTCGGCCGGGCGGTTGCGGTGGCTTTGGTGGATGCCGGTGGGCACGAAATAGGGGCAGAGCACGCTGGCGTGAACCTGGTCAGTGACCAGGGCCAGGTCTTGGTGCAGCGTTTCGCTCAGGGCCACCACGGCGTGCTTGGTGACGTTGTACACACCCATGTTGGGTGCGTTCACCAGGCCGGCCATGCTGGCGGTGTTGACGATGTGGCCCTCAAAGCTCGGGTCGGCCTGGGCGGCGGCCAGCATGAGGGGGGTGAACACGCGCACGCCGTGGGCCACGCCCATGAGGTTGACCCCCACCACCCATTCCCAGTCCTTCTGGGTGTGCTCCCAGATCAGGCCACCGGCGCCCACACCCGCGTTGTTGAACACCAGATGCGGCACGCCAAAGGTGGCCACTGTGGCGTCCGCCAGGGCCTGCACCTGCTCGGCCTTGGCCACATCCAACCGGAAGGGCAGCACGCCCGCGCCGTGGGCGGAGGCCAGGGGGCGGATCTCCGCAGTGGCGGCTTCCAGGGCATCGGCCTGCACGTCGGCCATCACCACGTTCATGCCCAGGCCGGCGGCAAGGCGCGCGGCCTCCAGGCCAAAACCCGAGCCGGCACCGGTCAGCACGGCGGTACGTCCTTGGAAGGTGTTCATGGGCAAGTCTCCTGTGGATTCACGGTCGCTTTAAAAAATGCACCCACAGGAGACAACCCGGCGGCTCAAGCCCCAAGCTGGGCCGGACGCAGCATCTCGATGTGGGGGATGTTGTCTTCCAGATACGGCTCGCCCACGCTGGCGTAGCCAAAGGCGCCATAAAAGGCTGCCAGGTGCGCCTGGGCGCTGATGCGGTTGGGCTGGGCGGGGTAGGCGCCGGCATCACAGCGCTGCAAGGCCTGGGCGATCAGCACCCGGCCCAGGCCCTGGCCGCGCAACGCGGGGTGGTTGACCACGCGGCCGATGCTGGGCTCGTCAAACTTGACGCCAGCGTCCACCACGCGCAGGTAGGCCACGGCCTCGCCCGCCGGCAGCTCGCCCCAAGGCTCGGCCAAACGGCCCAGCAGGTGCCAGCTTTGGCGGTCCAGGCCGTCGGGGTCTTGGTAAGGGCCTTGTTCCAGGATGAAGACGCGGCAGCGCAGGGCGAGCGCGTCGTAGAGGTCATCGAGGCTGAGCTGGGCAAAGCGGGCCCAGGTCCAGGACAGCACGGGTGTCGGCGCAGCCACGCCGGGTGAGGAAGGTGAGGAAGAGGCATTCATGGGGCAAGCCTACCTGGGGTGGGCACCGCTTCGGGCCTTGCACGCACCCACCCTCCCCCGGCGGGCTCACACCAGCTTGACCAGTTGCTTGCCGAAGTTCTTGCCCTTGAGCAGGCCCATGAAGGCCTCGGGCGCGTTCTCCAGGCCTTGGGCCACGGTCTCGCGGTACTTGAACTGGCCGGTGGCCACCATGGTGCCCAGCTCCTTGAGGGCCTGGGGCCAGAGTTCCATGTGCTCGCTGACGATGAAGCCTTCGAGCTTCATGCGGTTGACCAAGATCAGCGAGGGGTTGGCCATGGGGATGGGCTCGCCGTTGTAGCCGGCGATCATGCCGCAGAAGGCGATGCGGCTGAAGGCGTTGGCACGCAGCATCACGGCGTCCAGGATCACGCCGCCCACGTTCTCGAAGTAGCCGTCGATGCCATCGGGGCAGGCCTCCTTGAGCGCCTTGCTGAGCGAGCGCAGGTCGGGGTGGGCCTTGTAGTCGATGCAGGCGTCAAAGCCCAGCTCCTGGACCACGGCTTCGCACTTGGCCGGGCCGCCGGCAATGCCCACCACGCGGGCGCCCCGGGCCTTGGCCAGCTGGCCCACCGCACCGCCCACGGCACCGCTGGCAGAGGACACCACCACCGTTTCACCCGCCTTGGGGTTGAGGATCTGGGTGAGGCCGTACCAGGCGGTCACGCCGGGCATGCCCACGGCGCCCAGGTAGGCCGACAGCGGGATGTGGGTGGTGTCCACCTTCTGCAGCACGCCGCGCTGGCTGGCGTTGACGCGCTGGTATTCCTGCCAGCCGCCCATGCCCACCACCTGGTCGCCGGCCTTGAAGTGCTCGTTGCGCGACTCCACCACCTCGCCCACGGTGCCACCGATCATCACCTCGTTCAGCGGCTGGGGTTGGGCGTAGCTCTTGCTGTCGTTCATGCGGCCGCGCATGTACGGATCCAGGCTCAGGTAGTGGTTGCGCACCAGCACTTCACCCTCGGCCAGCGGGGCCACGGGGGTCTCCACCAGGGCGAAGTTGTCGGTGCGGGGCTCGCCTTGCGGGCGGGACACAAGGTGGATCTGGCGGTTGGTGATGCTCATGGTGGACGGGGGGGACAAGTAGTTTTCAGGACTGGGGCGGTTCCGGCAGGCTGGCCGGGCCGTTCAGGGGTTTGATGCGGCGGCCATGGCCGGCCACCGCGCGCAGGTACTTGAAGGTGCCGGTGGCGTGCGCGCAGCGCTGGCCGGCTGGGTTGAAGATGCTGGCCTCGCAAAAGGCCATGGTGGCGGTGCGGTGCAGCAGCAAGCCTTCGGCACGCAGGCGGCCTTCGCTGGGCCGCATGAAGCTGGTCTTCATCTCGATGGTGACGACGCCTGGGCCGGCCAGGTCACGGCTGCGGGCGGCGTGGGCCATGGCCACGTCCAGCAGCGTCATCACCACGCCGCCGTGGGCCACGTTGAAGGAGTTGAGCTGCTCGGGGCGCAGGTCCAGGTGCAGCTCGGAGCGGTCATCGGCGCAGGCGATGAGCTCCAGGCCCAGGTGCGCCACGAAGGGGATGTGCACCGGGAAAGGCAAAGGAGAGGTGGGTGTATTCATCACGACATCATCCCAGCACCCAGGCGCTGACAACGCCACCCAAAGCCAAGCCGCAGGCGTGGAGCCGGCTTTGCCGGTCCACTGCCTGAGCCCCCTTGGGGGGCAGCGACCGGCAGGGAGCGTGGGGGCTCACAGTCATCCACCGATCAAGGCGCTGACACCGCCGTCCACCGCCAAGGTTTGGCCCGTGATGTGCTTGCCAGCAGCGCTGGCAAACAGCAGGGCAGCGCCCTTCAAGTCATCGTCATCGCCCAGGCGGTTCAGCGGCGCATGGGCGGCCATCTTGTCGGCCCCCAGGGTGGCGAGCAGGCCGTGCGTCATCTTGCTGGGGAAGAAGCCCGGCGCCAGCGCGTTGACGGTGATGCCGTGCCGGCCCCATTCCCCGGCCAGGGCCCGGGTGAAGTTGATGACCGCGCCCTTGCTGGTGTTGTAGGCGATGGTCTGCATGCCCGGCGGGTTGCCGCCCATGCCGGCAATGGAGGCCACGTTGATGATGCGGCCGGCCTTTCGCGGAATCATGCTGGCCACCGCCGCAGCCTGGCTGATGACGAACAGGCTGCGGATGTTCAGGTCCATCACCTTGTCCCAGGCCTCCAGCGGGTGCGCTTCGGCCGGGGCGCCCCAGGTGGCGCCGGCGTTGTTGACCAGGATGTCGATGCGGCCCAGGCGCTCCATGGCCTCGGTCACCAGCCGGCGGCCCTCCTCGGGCACGGCGGCGTTGGCGGCCACCCAGCGGGCGTCAATGCCCTTGGCCTGCAGGTGGGCGGTGGCCTCCTCCAAGTCGGCGGCCTTGCGCGAACTCAGCAAGATCTTGGCGCCGGCCTCACCCAGCGCCTCCGCGATTTGCAGGCCCAGGCCACGCGAGCCGCCGGTGACCACGGCCACCTGGCCGCTGAGGTCGAAGAGTTGTTGGATGGGGGTGCTCATGGGTGTCTCCTGCGGGGGAAGGTCAAAACCAGGCATCCTGCATCTCGCGGCAGATGGCCTCGCGGCTGGCCACCACGCCCAGCCAGGCGTCGATCTTGGGCAGCTCGTAAACATGGAAAAAGCGCAGCGCGGCCAGCAGGCCGGCGGCGCGGTCGCGCTCGGCCTCTGTCTTCGGGCTGGCGGCGCGGGCGGCCAGGCCGAGCTCCAGCCACACCCAGGCCAGCACCACATGGCCAAAGGCCTGCAGGTAGGGCGTGGCGTTGGCCAGGGCCTCTTCCGGCACGCCGGTGGCCCAGGCGGCCTTGGTGGCAGCACCCAGGCGCTGCAAGGCGCCAGCCAGGGCGGGCACAAAGGGCGCCAGGGCCTCGTCCTGCCCGGCCCGATGCAAGGTGTCGCTGATGCGGGTGGCCAGCAGCTTCAGGCCGGCGCCGCCCTGCATCACCACCTTGCGGCCCAGCAGGTCCAGGGCCTGGATGCCGTGGGTGCCCTCGTGGATCATGTTCAGACGCTGGTCGCGCCAGTACTGCTCCACGGGGAAGTCGCGGGTGTAGCCATAGCCGCCGTGCACCTGGATGGCCAGGGAGTTGCCCTCCAGGCACCACTCGCTGGGCCAGCTCTTGGCGATGGGGGTGAGCACTTCAAGCAGCAGTGCCGCCTCGGCGCTGTCTTCGGGGGTGCCGGTGTGCTTCTCGTCCACCAGGCGGGCGCAGTACAGGCACAGGGCCAGGGCCCCCTCGGCATAGGCCTTTTGGGCCAGCAGCATGCGCTTGATGTCAGCATGCTCGATCAGCAGGGACTGCGCCGCCGCCGCATCTTTGCCGCCGGCACCGACCGGCCGGCCCTGCGGCCGCTGGCGGGCGTAGGCCAGCGCGGCCTCGTAGCCGGCCATGCCCAGCATGGCGGCGCTCAGGCCAATGGCGATGCGCGCCTCGTTCATCATGTGGAACATGCAGCGCAGGCCTTCGCCCGGCTGGCCCACGAGGTAGCCGATGGCCCCGGCCGCGCCGCGCACCGGGAACTTGCCTTCGCCAAAGTTCAGCAGCGTGTTGGTGGTGCCGCGCCAGCCGCACTTGTGGTTGAGGCCGGCCAAGGCCACGTCGTTGCGCTCGCCGGTGAGCTGGCCCTCGGTGTTCACCAGCTTCTTGGGCACGATGAACAACGAAATGCCTTTGACGCCGGGGATCAGCTTGCCGTCCGGCCCTGGGATCTTGGCCAGCACCAGGTGGACGATGTTCTCGGTCAGCTCGTGCTCGCCGGCTGAGATCCACATCTTGTGGCCGCGCAGGCGAAAACGTGGGCCCAGCGGGTCGGCCTCAAAGCCTTCGCCATCGGGCTCGGCGCGGGTGGCGATGTCCGACAGGCTCGATCCCGCCTGCGGCTCCGACAGGCACATGGTGCCGGCCCAGCGGCCGCTGAACTCGTGGGCCGCGAACACCTGCTGCTGCAGCGGCGTGCCGTGGGCCATCAGCAGGTTGGCGTTGCCGCTGGTGAGCATGCCGGCGCCGATACTCACCGAGGCTTTGCCGAAGAAGGCGTTGGCCGCCGCCTCCACGCTGTACGGCAGTTGCATGCCGCCCAGCTCATAGTCTTGCGCGGCCGCCAGCATGCCGCTGCCGGCGTAGGCGGCCCAGGCCTCGTGCGTGGCCTGGGGCAGGATGACTTTGTCGCCGTCGAACTGCGGCTCCTGGGTGTCCACCAGGCGGTTGAAGGGCGCGTACTTCTCGCGGGCGATGCGCTCGCAGGTGTCCAGCACCTGGGCGAAGGTGTCGCGGCTGTGGTCAGCGAAACGCTCGCGCAGGGTGAGCGTGTCCACCCGCAGCCAGTCGTGCAGCAGGAAATCAACGATGGGACGCATGGCGCCCTCCTGTGTTCAGGTGAGTGCGGGTGAATGCTGGGAGGGTTCAGGCCCGGTCGCGGGCCACAACGGCCATGGTGGCCGAGGCCTTGAGCACCAGGGTGCGCTGGCTGGCGCCTTCAGGGCCACGCTCGGCCCAGACCTCCGCCTCAGTGAAACTGAGCGTGCGGCCAGGCTTGATGACCCAGGCCTCGCACACCAGGCGGTCGCCATCGGCCGGCCGCAGCAGGCTGACTTTCAGGTCCGCTGTGAGCACCCAGAACCCGTCGGCCACCTGGGTTTGGGCCGCCGAGCCCATGCAGTGATCCGCCAGCGTGGTCTGCACCCCGGCATGGGCATGGCCGGAGTGCTGACGAAAGCGGTCTTGCATGGGCAGCACGGCCGTGACCCGCCCCACCGACACCGCCGTGGGCTCCACCCCCAAGTCCCGCATGAAGGGGGAGAGGTGGAAGAACTGGCGCAGGGTTTCCAAGTCCATGGCGGCGACCTGCGCTCAGAGCACCTCGAACACGCCCGCGGCGCCCATGCCGCCGCCGATGCACATGGTCACGCACACGCGCTTGGCGCCGCGGCGCTTGCCCTCGATCAGGGCGTGGCCGGTCAGGCGCTGGCCTGACACGCCGTAGGGGTGGCCCACCGCGATCGCGCCCCCGTTGACGTTCAAACGGTCCATGGGGATGCCCAGGGTGTCGGCGCAGTACAGCACCTGCACGGCGAAGGCTTCGTTCAGCTCCCACAGGTCGATGTCGGCCACGGTCAGGCCCAGCTTTTTGAGCACCTTGGGCACGGCGAAGACCGGGCCGATGCCCATCTCGTCGGGTTCGCAGCCGGCCACGGCAAAGCCCAGGAAGCGGCCCAGGGGCTTGAGGCCCTTCTGCTGGGCATAGGCCTCGCTGACCACCACGCAGGCGCCGCCGCCATCGCTGAACTGGCTGGCGTTGCCGGCCGTGACCACCCCACCGGGCACCGCGCTGCGGATGCCGCGCACGGCCTCGATCGTGGTGCCGGGGCGCAGGCCTTCGTCGGCGCTGACGGTCACTTCCTGGGTACGCAGACCCAGGACCTTGTCGGCCACGCCCATGGTGGTGGTGACGGGCACGATCTCGTCATTGAACTTGCCGGCCTCTTGCGCCGCGCAGGCCAGTTGCTGGCTGCGCACGCCGTACTCGTCCATGCGCTCTTTGGCGATGCCGTAACGCTTGGCCACGTTCTCGGCGGTTTGCAGCATGTTCCAGTAGATCTCGGGCTTGTGTTGGGCCAGCCAAGCATCAGCCAGCATGTGGGTGTTCATTTCTTGCTGCACGCAGGAAATGCTCTCCACGCCACCGGCCACGTACACATCGCCTTCGCCGGCGATCACGCGCTGGGCGGCCAGCGCAATGGTTTGCAAACCACTGGAGCAAAAACGGTTGACGGTGAGGCCGCTGACCGAAATGGGCAGGCCGGCGCGCAGGGCGATTTGGCGGGCGATGTTGGCGCCGGTGGCCCCTTCGGGGTTGGCGCAGCCCATGATGACGTCCTCCACGGCACCGGGGTCAATGCCGGCGCGCTGCACGGCGGCCTGCACGGCCAGGCCGCCCAAGGTGGCGCCGTGGGTCATGTTGAAGGCGCCCTTCCAGCTCTTGGCCAGGGGCGTGCGGGCGGTGGAGACGATGACGGCTTGGGTCATGGTGAGGTCCTGAATCTCGCGGTGTGTGCTGGGTCTCTTGGGGGTGTGGCGTGCCGAGGGCTTCAGCTAAAGGTTTTGCCTTCAGCGGCCAGTTGGGCCAGCAGCGGCGCGGGCTGCCAGAAGCTGGCGTCGTCCAGCGGGTTGGCGGCAAAGCGCTTCATGGTCTGCACCACGTTCCACAGGCCCACGGTGTCGGCGTAGCACATCGGCCCGCCGCGGTGCAGCGGGAAGCCGTAGCCGGTCAGGTAGACCATGTCCACGTCGGAGGCGCGCAGCGCGATGCCTTCTTCCAGCAGGTGGGCGGCCTCGTTGACCAGCGAGAACACCAGGCGATGCACGATCTCTTCATCGTCGATCTTGCGGGGCGTGATGCCCAGCTCGGCGCGGTGCTGGGCGATCATCTCCTCCACCAGCGCCGAGGGGATGGCGTCGCGCTTGCCGGGCACATAGTCGTACCAGCCGGCACCGGTCTTCTGGCCGTAGCGGCCCAGCTCGCACAGCAGATCGGCGGTCTTGGAGTAGCGCAGGTCCGGCTTTTCTTGGTAGCGGCGCTTGCGGATGTACCAGCCGATGTCGTTGCCGGCCAGGTCGCCCATGCGGAAGGGGCCCATGGCAAAGCCGAACTTCTCCACCGCGCGGTCCACCTGGGCCGGGGTGCAGCCTTCTTCGAGCAAGAAGCCGGCCTGGCGGCTGTACTGCTCAATCATGCGGTTGCCGATGAAGCCATCGCACACGCCCGAGACCACGCAGGTCTTCTTGATCTTCTTGCCCAAGGCCATCACGGTGGCCAGCACGTCCTTGGCGGTTTGCTCGCCGCGCACCACCTCCAGCAGCTTCATCACGTTGGCCGGGCTGAAGAAGTGCATGCCGATCACGTCCTGCGGACGCTCGGTGAAGGCAGCGATCTTGTTCAGGTCCAGCGTGGAGGTGTTGGAGGCCAGGATGGCGCCGGGCTTCATCACCCGGTCCAGGCTTTGGAACACGGCGCGCTTGACCTCCAGGTCTTCAAACACCGCCTCGATCACCAGGTCGGCGTCGCCGATGGCGGCGTAGTCCAGCGTGGTGGAGAGCAGCGCCATGCGCTGGGCGTACTTGTCTTCCTTGAGCTTGCCCTTCTTGACCTGGGCTTCGTAGTTCTTCTTGATCGTGGCGATGCCGCGGTCCAGGGCGTCCTGCTTCATTTCCAGGATCGTCACGGGGATGCCGGCGTTCAGGAAATTCATGCTGATGCCACCACCCATGGTGCCGGCGCCAATCACCGCCACCTTGGCGATGGTGCGCACGGGGGTGTCTTCCGGCACGTCCGGGATCTTGCTCGTGGCACGCTCGGCAAAGAAGGCATGGCGCAACGCCTTGCATTCGGGCGTGAACATCAGCGCAGTGAAGATTTCGCGCTCCAGCACCATGCCGTCGTCGAACTTCTTCTTCACCGAGGCCTCCACAGCGTCCACGCACTTGGCCGGCGCCGGGAAGTTCTTGGCCATGCCTTTGACCATGTTGCGGGCGAATTGGAAGTAGCCGTCCGGGTTCTCGTGGCGCACCTTCAGGTCGCGCACCAGGGGCAGCGGGCGCACATCGGCCTTTTCCAGCGCGAAGGCGATGGCGCCTTCCAGCAAGTCACCCTCAATCACCTGGTCAAACAGCTTTTGGCCGGGCAGGCTGGCCAGCAGCTCGCTCTTGACCGGGTCACCGCTGACGATGAGGTTCAGCGCGGTTTCCACCCCCAGCACGCGCGGCAGGCGCTGCGTGCCACCGGCACCCGGGATCAGGCCAATCTTGACCTCCGGCAACGCGATGTTGGCGCCCGGGGCGGTGACACGGTAGTGGCAGCCCAGCGCCAGCTCCAGGCCACCGCCCATGGCCACCGAGTGCACAGCCGCCACGATGGGCTTGCTGCACAGCTCGCAGGCGCGGATCAGGTCCAGCAGGTTGGGCGCGGCAGTGGCCTGGGGGCTGCCGAATTCTTTGATGTCAGCGCCACCGGAGAAGGCCTTGCCCGCACCCGTCAGCACGATGACCTGCACGGCCGGGTCGGCTTGCGCGCGGTCCAGCGCCTGCGCCACGCCCACACGGGTGCTGTAGCCCAAGCCGTTGACCGGCGGGTTGCTCAAGGTGATCACGGCCACCGGGCCACGGGTTTCATACAGGGCGGTCATGGGGCGAAATCCTCGCGAGACTTCTGGGTGGAGAGGGGGGAACGCCCCGGCGCCGGAGAAGACGACCGCCGCAGGCGCCGGAAGCGGACTTCCAGAACGTCCGTTCGATTCTGGGAGCGCCGACACCCCGGTTTTGTCCCGGCCGTGACAAAGGGCCAGAAGGGAAAACCCGCATCACTGGCGCGGACCTCACGGTCGGCCGCCAGACACGAGCTTGCGCCGGAACTTCCCCCGCGCCGCCGGGGCGGCTGGGGAACGTGAGGGCAAGAAAAAACCCGGTGCATGCACAGGGCACGTCACCGGGTTTGGCATCTGGAGCGGGTGAAGGGAATCGAACCCTCGTATGAAGCTTGGGAAGCTGCCGTTCTACCATTGAACTACACCCGCAGCGACCAAGAGTGTAGCGTCATTTTTGACACCGGCCGCGTACTGCGTGGTCAGGCCTGCGGGCTCCGGCAAAATCGCGCTCCCTTTGACGCTGGCGCGACGCCCCGGGAATCCGGCGCGCCGCCGCCGGCCAACCACAGCGCTCCATGTCCGACCTGCCCGCCCCCCCTGCCGCCGACCTGCCCCCTCCTTCCTCCACCGGCGCCGACCGCGCCGAGGCCGAGGCCTGCGAAGATGGCCATCGCCGTGCGGTGCGCAGCTATGTGCTGCGCGCCGGCCGCATGGGCACAGGTCAGGCCCGCGCCCTGCAGGACCTGGGGCCCCGTTTCCTGGTGCCGGCCGAGGAGTCGCTGCTGGACTTCCCCACCTTGTTCGGCCGCCAGGCCCCCGTCATCGTCGAGATCGGTTTTGGCATGGGCCATGCCACGGCCGAGATTGCCAAGGCTCGCCCGGACACCGACTTCATCGGCATCGAAGTTCACGTGCCGGGTGTGGGCGCCCTGCTCAAGCGCATCGGCGAGGAGGAGATCTCCAACCTGCGCATCGTGCAGTTCGACGCGGTACAGGTGCTGGAAAAGCGCATCGCCCCGGGCTCCCTGGCGGGCGTGCATGTGTTCTTTCCAGATCCCTGGCACAAGAAGAAGCACCACAAGCGCCGGCTGATCCAGTCGCCCTTTGTGCAGTTGCTGGCCTCGCGCCTGGCGCCGGGTGGCGTCCTGCACTGCGCCACCGACTGGGCACCCTATGCCGAACAGATGCTGGAGGTGCTGGGCGCCGAGCCGACCCTGGCCAACACCGCCCCCGGCTATGCTCCCCGTCCGGACTACCGCCCTCTGACCAAGTTCGAGGCCCGCGGCCTGCGCCTGGGTCACGGGGTCTGGGACCTGGTGTTCCGCAAGGTTTGAAGCCAACCCGGCCGCCAACCAGGACCGGGCGGAAGACCTGCCCGGCTCAGTGCGCCGACCAATCCACCCAACCCGTGCCGGCGGTCACCAGCACCACCACACCAAACGCGATGCGGTACCAGGCAAAGGGCACGAAGGTGTGGGTGGCCACATAGCGCAGCAGCCAGCGCACACACACCCAGGCACTGAGGAACGAGACCACCAGCCCCACGGCAAACATCGGCAGGTCCGCCAGGGTGAGCAGGTGCCGCTCCTTCCACAGGCTGTAGCCCCCCGCCGCCACCAGCGTAGGAATGGCCAGGAAGAAGCTGAAATCCGTGGCCGCCTGGCGGGACAGGCCCAGCATCATGCCGCCGATGATCGTGGCCCCGGAACGGCTGGTGCCCGGGATCATGCCCAGGCACTGCACCAGCCCCACCTTGAGCGCATCCAGGCCTGACATCTGCTCGACCCGCTGGATGCGCACGGCCGTCTGCGGCCGACGCTCCACCCACAGGATGATGAGCCCGCCGACGATGAAGGACGCGGCCACCACCGGGGCGTTGAACAGGTGGGCCTTGATCGCCTTGTAGGCCAGGAAGCCCACCAGCGCAGCCGGCAGAAAGCCGGTCACCACATTGGCCACAAAGCGCGTGGCTTCCGGACGGCTGCCCAGACCCGTCACCGCGTCGCGCAGCCGGGCCCAGTAGACGATCACCACCGCCAGGATGGCACCGCTCTGGATGGCCACCTCGAAAACCTTGGCCTTGGCATCGGCAAAGCCCAGCAGCGTGCCGACCAGGATCAGATGCCCGGTGGAGGAAATCGGCAGGAACTCGGTGAGCCCTTCCACCACGCCCATCAGGGCCGCCTTCAGCAAGAGAACCAGATCCACGCGCGGTCTACCTCGGGCCGGCACCAGGGCACCAGCCAAGCCAATCAAAGGAGGCGGATCATAGACGGCCCCCGTGACGCCGGCCCGACTGGGGCTTGCCGGACGCATCGTCCGCCAAAATACCCAACTGGGTATGATGTGAGCGATTGTGGAAAGCCGCCCCGGCTGCTAGCATTACTGACCAGTCAGTCATTAATTGTGTGAAGTCCATCGTGTCCACCCGTCAACGCCGCAAGGATGCCCGCCCGCAGGAACTGCTGGACGCTGCCTTGAGCCTGTTCGTGGAGAAGGGTTTCGCCGCCACCAAGGCCGAGGAGGTGGCCGCCCTGGCCGGCGTCTCCAAGGGCACGCTTTACCTGTACTACCCCAGCAAGGAAGACCTGCTGCGGGCCGTGATACGGCACAACCTTTCCACCGAAATCGCCGCCGGCGCCCAGGAACTGGCCCGCATGGGCGGCCCGGCGGGCGACCGCCTTCAGCGGGTGGTGGCCGACTGGTGGGAGCGCATCCTGGCCAGCCCCACCTCGGGTGTGTTCAAGCTGGTGATCACCGAGCTGCGCAATTTCCCGGAGATCGCCCGCTTCTACGCCGAGGAGGTGGTGATGCCCGGCACGCAGCTGGTGGAGTCCCTGATCCGCGAAGGGGTGGCCAGCGGTGAGTTCGCCGACGTCAACGTGCAGCAGGCCGCGCTCTCGGTGCTGCTGCCCATGGTGATGCTCTGCCTGCACAAGCACTCACTGGGTGCCTGCGGCCTGGGCGACCCGGCCCTGGAGCAACCCGAGCTGTTCATCCGCCAGCACCTGGCCCTGGTCGTCAACGGCCTGCGGCGGGGCCCGGCCCGCCTGTGAGGACCCTTGCCGTGAGCCTGTCCGCCCTCTTCGCCCGGCGCCGCATGCGCCTTGTCCCGACCTGCCGAGCGCTCGGCACGGCCCTGGCGGTGACGATGGGCCTGTCGGCCTGCCAGCCGGCCGGTCCGGCCGCGGCAGGGGCGTCACCAGGGGCCGGCGCGGCCGCGCCCGCGCCCGCGCCCGCGGCGCTCGCCCTGCAGCCGGCAGACGTGGTGCGCGCTGAGCGGCTGACCCTGCGAGAAGAGGCCCAGTACAGCGGCAGCCTGCGGGCGGCGCGCACCGCCTGGGTCAAGTCCCGCGCCGCGGGCGAGTTGCTGATGCTGGACGTGCGAGAAGGCCAGGCCGTGTCCGCCGGCCAGGTGGTGGCGCGGCTGGACCCCGCCGATCTGGACTGGCGGCTGCGGCAGGCCGAACAGCAGGCCGAGGTGGCGCGTGCCCAGTTGGAGATTGCCGAGCGGGCCCTGGCCAACAACCGCGGCCTGGTGGGACAGGGCTTCATCTCTGCCACCGCACTGGAAACCACGGTGGCCAACGCGCAGGCCGCCCGCGCCAGCCTGCAGGCCGCCCAGGCGGGTGTGGAGCTGGCCCGCCGGGCCCGGGCCGAGGCCGAGCTGCGGTCCCCCTTGGGCGGCCACGTGGCCCAGCGCCTGGCCCAGCCCGGCGAGCGGGTGGCCGCCGACACCCGGCTGCTGGAGATCGTGGACCTGGGCAGCCTGGAGCTGGAGGTGGCGCTGCCAGCAGCCGAGGCCGTGCTGCTGCGGCCCGGACAGACTGGAGAAGCCCAGGTGGAAGGACTGGAGACGCCGCTGGCCGCACGTCTGTTGCGCCTGAGCCCGGCGGCCAGCACCGCCAGCCGCACGCTCAACGCCTATTTCGCGTTGCCCAGCCACCCGGCCCTGCGCCAGGGCCTGTTCTTGCAGCTGCGGCTGCCCCGGGTGGCGCGCGAGGTGCTGGCCGTGCCGGCGGACGCACTGCGTCAGGACCAGGGGGAAACCGTGGTCTTCCGCCTGGAAGGCGACACCCTGCGGCGCCAGCCCGTGCGCGTGGGCGCCCGCGGCCAAGGGGCCGACGGCCTCTGGCGGGTGGAGGTGCTGGACGGACTGGCCCCCGGGCAGTCCCTGGTGGCCGGCCGCGCCGGCCCGGTACGCGCCGGCCAGCTGGTGGTGCCACCGGCCGCCGACGCGGCCTCCCACTGACCGGCCGCCCCCAGGACTCGCCCCATGTGGTTCACCCGCGTCTCCATCGCCAACCCGGTCATGGCCGTCATGGTCATGCTGGCCCTCATGGTGCTGGGCACCGTGTCCTACCTGCGCCTGAAGGTGGACCAGTTCCCCAACATCGAATTCCCCACGGTGGTGGTCACCACGGCCTATCCCGGGGCCGCTGCCGAGATCGTGGAGCAAGAGGTCACCCGGCGGGTGGAGGAGTCGGTCAACACCATTGCCGGGGTCAACCAGCTGACCTCGCGCACCTACGAGGGACAGTCCGTCGTCATCATCCAGTTCAACCTGGACCTTGACCCGCGGCGCGTGGCCGATGACGTGCGCGAAAAGGTCTCTCAGGTGCGGGCGCAGTTCCCCCAGGAGGTGGAGGAGCCCAAGGTGCAGCGCTTCGATCCGGCCTCCCGCCCGATCTGGACGCTGGCCGTCACCTCGCCCGGCGACCAGCTCTCACCCATGGCGTTGAGCCACCATGCCGACGAGGTGCTCAAGAAGCGGCTGGAGAACGTACGCGGCGTGGGCTCGGTCACCCTGGTGGGCACCGCCCGCCGGGAGATCAACGTGTACCTGCGTCCCCAGGCCCTGGACGCGCTGGGGGTGAGTGCCGAGCAGGTGCGTGCCGCCCTGGCGGGCGACACACGGCAGCTGCCCGCCGGCACCCTGCACGGCCGCCAGACCGACCACATCGTGCAAGTTGACGGCCGGATGCGCCAGGCCGCAGCGCTGGGTGAGTTGGTGGTGGCGCGGCGCAACGGCCAGCCGGTGCGTCTTGCGCAGTTGGCCGAGGTGGTGGACGGGCCGGAGGAACCCGAGTCCGTGGCC
Organism: Ideonella livida; assembly: GCF_010499455.1. Taxonomy (GTDB): domain Bacteria; phylum Pseudomonadota; class Gammaproteobacteria; order Burkholderiales; family Burkholderiaceae_C; genus Ideonella; species Ideonella livida. The sequence continues at coordinate 21,467 of NZ_JAAGOH010000002.1, forward strand.
CTGCTCAACGGGGTGCGCATGATCGCGCTGGACGTGGTCAAGGCCCAGGGGGAGAACACCCTGGAGGTGGTGGACGGCCTGAACCGCGCGGCCGCCGAGTTGCAGACTGCGCTGCCGCCGGGCATGGCCCTGGAGGTGGTACGTGACAACTCGCGTCCGATCCGGGTCTCGGTCACCAACGTGCGGCGCACCCTGGTCGAGGGCGCGCTGCTGACCGTGGGCATCGTCTTCCTATTCCTGAACTCCTGGCGCTCCACGGTCATCACCGGCTTGACCCTGCCGATTTCGCTGGTGGGGACCTTCCTGTTCATGCAGTGGTTCGGCTTCTCGATCAACATGATCACCCTCATGGCGCTGTCGCTGTGCGTGGGGCTGCTGATCGACGACGCCATCGTCGTGCGCGAAAACATCGTGCGCCACGTGCAGATGGGCAAATCCCCCCGGCAGGCCGCGCTGGAGGGCACGGCCGAGATCGGCTTGGCCGTGCTGGCCACCACCCTGTCCATCGTGGCGGTCTTCCTGCCCATCGGCTTCATGGCCGGCATCATCGGCAAGTTCTTCCACGAGTTCGGCATCACCATCGTCGCGGCAGTGGTGATCTCGATGTTCGTGAGCTTCACACTCGACCCGATGCTCAGCGCCGTCTGGCACGACCCGGCCATCGACCGGGAGGGCCAGCCCTTCCACCCGCGGGGGCTGTACGACCGCACCCTGGGCCGCCTCACCCACGGCATGGACCAGCTCTCCCGCGCCCTGGGCCGGGGCTACCAGCGGGCCCTGGCCTGGTCACTGCGCCACCGCGGCGCCACCCTGGCCCTGGCCGCCCTGACCCTGGTGCTCAGCGTGGCAGGGGCAGGCCGGCTGGGCACCGAGTTCGTGCCCAAGGCGGACTTCTCTGAAACCTCGCTGAGCTTCCATACCCCCGTGGGCACCAGCCTGGCGGTCACACAAGAGCGGGCCCGCCAGGTCGACGCCTTGCTGCGCCGGCTGCCCGAGGTGCGCTTCACCGTGGCCACCGTCAACACCGGCCAGGCGCTGGGTCGCCATCAGGTGGGCTTCTTCATCCGTCTGGTCGACCGCCATGAACGCCAACGCAGCGTCGACGAGCTCTCGGCCGAGCTCCGTGCGCAGCTGGCCCAGGTTCCTGGCATCACCGTCACCCATGTGGGACTGCTGGACGCAGTGGGTGGCGCCAAGCCAATCTCCGTCTCCATCCAGGGCCCGGACCTGGCGCAGTTGCGCGTGTTGGGCGAGCGGCTGCAATCCGCCCTGGCCGCGGTACCGGGCGTGGCCGACCTGGACACCAGCATGAAGCCGGACAAGCCGGCCGTGCAGGTGGAGGTGCGCCGTGCCCTGGCCTCGGAGCTGGGCCTGTCCGTCGGCGCCATCACCACCCAGCTGCGCCAGCTCATCGGCGGGGTGACGCTGCAGCCCTGGCAGGGCCCGGATGGGCAATACCACGACCTCAAACTGCGACTGGCGCCCGACAGCCGCACCGATCCGGCCACGCTGGCCAGCCTGCCCCTGCTCAGCGCACCTCAGGCCGACGGCCAGGCCCGCACCGTGCGCCTGGGTCAGGTCGCCGAGCTGCGCGAGCAAGGCCTGTCCAACCAGATCCACCACCGCGACCTGATGCGCGAGGTGGAACTGACCGCCAACACCGCCGGCCGCCCGCTGGGCCAGGTCTCGGCCGACATCCGCGCCGTGCTGGCCGCCCAGCCCCTGCCCGAGGGCTACCGCTACCGCTTCGGCGGCTCGAGCAAGGACATGGCCGAGAGCTTCTCGTATGCCGCGCAGGCCCTGGTGCTGGGCATCGTGTTCATCTACATGATCCTGGCCAGCCAGTTCCGCAGCTACCTGCAGCCGGTGGCGCTGATGAGCTCGCTGCCGCTGACCCTCATCGGCGTGGTCGGCGCCCTGCTGGTGTGGCGCTCCACCCTCAACCTGTTCTCGGTCATCGGCGTGGTCATGCTCATGGGCCTGGTCACCAAAAACGCCATCCTGCTGCTGGACTTCGCCATCCGCCAGCGCGCCCAGGGCGTGCCCCGCACCGAGGCCCTGATGCAGGCCGCCGCGGTTCGCCTGCGGCCCATCCTGATGACGACCCTGGCCATGGTCTTCGGCATGGTGCCCTTGGCCTTCGCCCTGACTGAGGGGTCGGAGCAGCGAGCCCCCATGGGGCAGGCCGTCATCGGCGGGGTCATCACCTCCTCGGTGCTGACGCTGGTGGTGGTGCCGGTGGCCTACGCCCTGCTGGACGACCTGAAGGACTGGACCTTGAGACGCCTGGGCCGCCTCAGCCCGGCGACAGGAGAAGCTTCCTAGAATCGAGGGTTGCCTTCCCGGCGGTGGCGTCGTCACCGAGGCCGGAACCCACACAGAGCTCTCCAGAGGACCGCACCGTGAACATCGAACAAGCCCGCTTCAACATGATCGAACAGCAGATCCGTCCCTGGGACGTCCTGGACACTGCCGTTCTGGAACTGCTGGCACGGGTCAAGCGCGAAGACTTCGTGCCGCCGGCCTGCCGGGCACTGGCCTTTGTGGACACCGAGGTGCCGCTGGGCGACGGCCAGTGCATGCTGGCCCCGCGCGTGGAAGCCCGCCTGCTGCAGGAAGCCAAGGTGCAGAAGCACGAAACCGTGCTGGAGATCGGCGCCGGCTCCGGCTTCATGGCCGCCCTCCTGGGCCACCGTGCCCAACGCGTCTTCACCATCGAATGCCGCCCGGCGCTGGCCCAGGTGGCCGCGCACAACCTGCGCAATGCCGGCCTGAGCAACGTGACCGTGGTGCAGGGTGACGGCAGCCAGGGCCTGGCCGCCGAAGGCCCGTTCGACGTGATCGTGCTCTCGGGCTCGGTGGGCACCTTGCCCGATGCGCTGCTCAAGCAGCTCAAGGTCGGTGGCCGCCTGGTGGCCGTGGAAGGCCAGGAGCCCAACATGATCGCCCGCCTGGTGACCCGCCAGACCGAGACCGCCTACACCACCACCGACCTGTTTGACACCGTGGTGCCGCGCCTGGACGGCTTCTCCGAGCCGACCCGTTTCCGCTTCTGAGCCTCCACCCTCTCAAGGCCGCCATGCACCGCCCTGCCCGATCTGCCCTCCCGTCCGCGGCCCGCCGCGCAGTCGGTGCCGGGCGTATGGCGCGGCGCCGGCCACGGTCGGCGCGGGTGGGGACAGCCCTCCATCGCCCCGGAACGCAGCCCAGGGGGGCCAAACCAGCCGTGCGTCGCACGGTGGGCGCAGCGGAGCCCGTCACGGGCTACAACGTCGCGCCGGGCGCCGCGATGGCTCCAACCGATTTCCGACTCCCGTTCTTGAGAGGACTCACATGCAGCGACATGGCATCCCTGCCCCGTTGAAGACCCCCCGCCTGCAGGCCGTCGCCCTGGGCTTGGCCCTGGCGGCCCTGCTGCCGGCCGCGGCGCAGGCACAAAGCCTGGCCGAGCTGCTGGAAGCCGCGCGCGGCTACGACGCGGGCTTCCTATCTGCCCGCGCCCAGGCAGAGGCGGCCGGCTTCGCCACCGAGCAGGCCCGGGCGCTGATGCGTACCACGGTGGGTCTGCAGGCCTCGGCCACGCAGAACTGGAGCAAGGGCTCGGTCGAAGCCTCCAGCGACCAGCCCGGCGCCTCCTTCTCCCACATCCCGGTGGACAGCCAGGCCAGCACCCGCACGGTGCAAGTGGGCGTGTCAGCCCAGCGCTCGCTGTTCAACCTCGCCAGCCAGGCCAGCATCAGCCAGGCCGAGCAGAGCCAGCTGCTGGCCGAATCGCGACTGAAGGCCGCCGAGCAGGACCTGATCGTGCGCCTGTCCCAAGCCTATTTTGATGTGCTGGCCGCGCAGGACAGCCTGGCCACGGTGCAGGCCGGCAAGAAGGCCATCGCCGAGCAACTGGCTGCAGCCAAGCGCAATTTTGAGGTGGGCACGGCCACCATCACCGACACCCGCGAGGCCCAGGCCCGGTTTGACCTGGCCACCGCACAGGAGCTGGCGGCCGACAACGACCTGCGGGTCAAGCAGCTGGCCTTGGAGCAGCTGGTGGGTCGGACCGCCCTGAGCCCGCGCCCACTGGCCCAGCCGGTGGCCCTGCCCGACCTGCACCCGCCGGCCGTGGGCGACTGGATCAGCCGCGCCGAGGCCACCAACGTGAGCGTCCAGCAAGCCCAGATGGCGCACGAGATCGCCCGGCTGGAGACCGAGAAGGCCAAGGCGGGCCGCCGGCCCACGGTGAGCTTGGGCGCCAGCCTGGGCGCCAGCCGCAGCGGCGGCAGCAGCGAGACCCAGTACCCCGCCTACACCTCCACCCAATTCCCCGGCGGCGGCTACAGCGCCAGCGTCGGCGTGACCCTGAACATGCCGCTGTTCACCGGCGGAGCGCTGGACAACCGCATCAAGGAAACCCTGCTGCTGGAGGACCGTGCCCGCAACGACCTGGAAGGCGCTCGCCGCGCCGTGGCCCAGGGCACCCGCACCGCCTTCTTCGGCGTGCAGTCCGGCCGGGCCCAGGTCAAGGCGCTGGAGGCCGCCGAGTCGTCCAGCAAGCTCGCGCTGGAGGCGATCCAGCTGGGCTACAAGGTGGGCGTGCGCGTCAACCTGGACGTGCTCAACGCCCAGGCCCAGCTGCACCAGACCCAGCGGGACCTGGCGCGTGCGCGCTACGAGGTGATCGTCGGCGGCCTGCGCCTGCGGCAGGTCAGCGGCGTGCTGGGCGCCGAGGATGTGACGGCGGTCAACCGCCTGCTGGCGCCTTGAGGTCCGCCCGAGCCCCCGCAGCCGCCGCCGGGGCGGCCTGAAAGCCGAAAGCCCCGCAATGCGGGGCTTTCTTCTGGGTGCCGGCTTGGCGCGGGCCGTGGGCCCAAGTCACGGTGGGTCGACGGTGGGTCGACCCGACCGCCGGGCCCTGAGGGCCCGGCAGCGGACTCAGTTGTTCTCGGACAGCTGGTCCAGGATGGCGGGGTTCTCCAGCGTGCTGGTGTCCTGGGTGATGGCCTCGCCCTTGGCAATCGAGCGCAGCAGACGGCGCATGATCTTGCCCGAGCGGGTCTTGGGCAGGTTGTCACCGAAACGGATGTCCTTGGGCTTGGCGATCGGACCGATCTCCTTGCCCACATGGTCACGCAGGATCTTGGCGATGGCCTTGGCCTCGTCACCCGTGGGACGCGGACGCTTGAGCACCACGAAGGCCACCACAGCCTCGCCGGTGGTGTCGTCGGGGCGGCCCACCACCGCGGCTTCGGCCACCAGCTCGGTGCAGCTGACCAGTGCCGACTCGATCTCCATCGTGCCCATGCGATGGCCCGAGACGTTCAGCACGTCGTCGATGCGACCGGTGATGGTGAAGTAGCCGGTCTTCTCGTCGCGGATCGCGCCGTCGCCCGCCAGGTAGTACTTGCCCTTGAAGTCTTCCGGGTAGTAGGACTTCTTGAAGCGCTCCGGGTCGCCCCAGATGGTGCGGATCATCGACGGCCAGGGCTTCTTGCAAACCAGGATGCCACCCTTGCCCCAGGGCAGATCATTGCCCACTTCATCCACCACCGCGAACTGGATGCCCGGGAAGGGCAGCGTGCACGAGCCCGGCACCAGCGGGGTGACACCCGGCAGCGGGGTGATCATGTGGCCGCCGGTCTCGGTCTGCCAGAAGGTGTCCACGATCGGGCAGCGACCGCCACCCACGTGCTGGTGGTACCACTCCCAGGCCGCTGGGTTGATGGGCTCACCCACCGAGCCCAGGATGCGCAGGCTGGACAGGTCGTAGCTCTTGGGGTGGACGGCGTCGTTGGCCTCGGCGGCCTTGATCAGGCTGCGAATGGCGGTGGGCGCGGTGTAGAAGATCGAGACCTTGTGGTCCTGGATCATCTTCCAGAAGCGACCGGCATCCGGGTAGGTGGGCACGCCTTCAAAGACGATCTCGGTGCCACCCAGGGCCAGCGGGCCGTAGGTGATGTAGGTGTGACCCGTCACCCAGCCGATGTCGGCCGTGCACCAGAAGACATCATCGGCCTTGAGGTCGAAGGTCCACTTGGTGGTCAGCGCGGCATGCAGCAGGTAGCCGCCCGTGGAATGCTGCACGCCCTTGGGCTTGCCCGTGGAGCCGGAGGTGTAGAGCAGGAACAACGGGTGTTCGGCCTCGACCCACACCGGCTCGCAGGTGGTGGACTGGCCCGCCACCACGTCGGCCATCCAGACGTCACGGCCGGCCTGCATGGTGACCGGAGCGTCGGCGCGGTTGACCACCAGCACCTTCTCGATCTTCTCGCAGCCCGGCATGCCCAGGGCCTCGTCGACGATGGCCTTGAGCGGCAGCTTCTTGCCACCGCGCACCTGACAGTCGGCGGTGATGACAGCCTTGGCCCCGGTGTCCTCGATGCGGTCACGCAGCGACTGCGCGGAGAAGCCGCCGAAGACCACCGAGTGGGTGATGCCCAGACGGGCGCAGGCCTGCATGGCGGCCACGCCGTCGATGGACATGGCGATGTAGATGACCACGCGGTCACCTTTGCCCAGACCCAGGCTCTTCAGGCCGTTGGCCATCTGGCTGACCTTGGCCAGCAACTCGCTGTAGCTGACCTTGGTGACCTCGCCACCATCGGCCTCGAAGATGATGGCCGTCTTGTCACCCAGGCCGCGCTCGACATTGCGGTCCAGGCAGTTGTAGCTGGCGTTGAGCAGGCCGTCCTCGAACCACTTGAAGAACGGGGCGTTCTCCTCGTTGAGCACCTGGGTGAAAGGCTTGTGCCAGGAGATCAGCTCACGGGCCAAGCGGGCCCAGTAGCCTTCGTAGTCGGTTTCGGCTTCCTTGCAGAGGGCTTGGTAGGCCTCCATGCCGGACACGTGGGCCGCGGCGCTGAATTCAGGCGAGGGGTTGTAGATCTTCAGATCGTCACTCATCGTGGTGTCTCCTGGTCTCGATGTTCCATTGCACGTCAGGGTGTGCGGCCGGAGAGGACTTTGTTCTGGCCTTCTGACGAAGGCCTTACTCTGCGTGTCACACCCGGGCCGATGGGTCGTCGCGAGCACGTCACATGCCAGCCCGGCGCGGCTCCTAGAATCCGCGCCGGTCCAACGCCGCAGAACTCCAATCTCCATGAGCCAACTCCCTGATCCGCACGGCACCCGGCTGCGTCCGCTGCCCAACATGATCTTCGCCAGCCGCTGGCTGCAGCTGCCCCTGTACCTGGGGTTGATACTGGCCCAGGCGGTCTATGTGTTCCATTTCTGGGTCGAGCTGGTACACCTGATCGAGGCGGCTTTCGGCAACCAGCATGCGCTGGACACCCTGGTCAAGAGCATCGGTTATGTCCAGAAGGACCAGCCCCTGACCGGCCTGAACGAGACGGTCATCATGCTGGTGGTCCTGGGGCTCATCGACGTGGTCATGATCTCCAACCTCCTCATCATGGTCATCGTGGGCGGCTATGAGACCTTCGTCTCCCGCCTGAACCTGGAGGGCCATCCGGACCAGCCGGAATGGCTCAGCCATGTGAACGCCTCGGTGCTCAAGGTCAAGCTGGCCACCGCCATCATCGGCATCAGCTCGATCCACCTGCTCAAGACCTTCATCAACGCCGACAATTACCAAGAGAAGACGCTGCTGTGGCAGACGCTCATCCACCTGGCCTTCCTGGCGTCGGCGCTGGCCATCGCCTGGACGGATCGGCTGCTGGCGGGCAGCCAGCACGGCCCAGACCACTGAGCAGCCCTGGCACGCAAGCCCCCCGGCCTGCGCCAGAGTGGCACACACCGCACGGCGCCCACCGTGCTTGGATACACTGCCGGCGCCGGCCAGCCTCCCCGGCCGGCCCGCCAGCCCGGCGCAAGCCTGGGCTGGCATTCTCCTCGCCGCCGGAGCGGTGTTCCCCAGGCCGCTCCGCCTTCCATACGGGACCCGCAACATGAGCACCACCATCCGCTACGACGACCTCGTCGAGAGCGTCGCCGCCGCGCTGCAGTACATCAGCTACTACCACCCGGCCGACTACATCGCCCACCTCGCCCGCGCCTACGAGCGCGAGGAAAGCGCTGCGGCCAAGGACGCGATCGCTCAGATCCTGACCAACTCCAAGATGTGCGCCGAGGGCCGTCGCCCGATCTGCCAGGACACCGGCATCGTCAACGTGTTCATGAAGATCGGCATGGACGTGAAGTGGGAAGGCTTCAGCGGCTCCATCCAGGACGCCGTGAACGAGGGCGTGCGCCGCGCCTACAACCACCCGGACAACCGCCTGCGTGCCTCGGTCCTGGCCGACCCAATCTTTGAGCGCAAGAACACCAAGGACAACACGCCCGCCGTCGTCTTCATGGAAGTCGTCCCCGGCAACACCGTGGACGTGATCGTCGCGGCCAAGGGCGGCGGCTCGGAGAACAAGTCCAAGGTCTACATGCTCAACCCGTCCGACAACATCGTCGACTGGGTGCTCAAGACCGTCCCGACCATGGGCGCCGGCTGGTGCCCACCCGGCATCCTGGGCATCGGCGTTGGCGGCACGGCCGAGAAGGCCGCACTCCTGGCCAAGGAGTCGCTGATGGACGACATCGACATGTACGAGCTGCTGGAACGCGGCCCGCAGAACAAGCTCGAGGAGCTGCGCATCGAGCTCTACGAGAAGGTCAACGCGCTGGGCATCGGCGCCCAGGGACTGGGTGGCCTGACCACCGTGCTCGACGTCAAGATCAAGACCTACCCGACGCACGCGGCCTCCAAGCCGATCGCCATGATCCCGAACTGCGCCGCCACCCGCCACGGCCACTTCGTGCTTGACGGCTCGGGCCCGTCCTTCATGGAGCCGCCGAGCCTGGACCTGTGGCCGGACGTGTCCTGGGCACCGGACTACAACAAGTCCAAGCGCGTGGACCTCAATACCCTGACCCCCGCCGAGGTGGCCAGCTGGAAGCCCGGCGACACCCTGCTGCTCAACGGCAAGATGCTGACCGGCCGCGATGCCGCCCACAAGCGCATCCAGGACATGCTGGCCAAGGGCGAGCCCCTGCCGGTGGACTTCACCAACCGCGTCATCTACTACGTCGGCCCGGTCGATCCGGTGCGTGATGAGGTGGTCGGCCCGGCCGGCCCCACCACCGCCACCCGCATGGACAAGTTCACCGAGATGATGCTGGCCAAGACCGGCCTGATCGCCATGGTGGGCAAGGCCGAGCGCGGCCCGGTCGCCATCGAGGCGATCAAGCAGCACAAGTCGGCCTACCTGATGGCCGTGGGCGGCAGCGCCTACCTGGTGTCCAAGGCGATCAAGCAGTCCAAGGTGGTGGGCTTTGCCGACCTGGGCATGGAAGCCATCTACGAGTTCGACGTGGTCGACATGCCGGTCACCGTGGCGGTGGACGCCGGCGGCACCAGCGCCCACATCGAAGGCCCCAAGACCTGGCAGGCCAAGATCGGCAAGATCCCCGTCACGGTGGCCTGACCGACACCGCCTCGTGCCACCCCCACCACGTCGCAGGTGGGCTGGACTGTGAAAGGGGCGCCAACGGCGCCCCTTTTTTCATGCGGGGGCCAGCCTGGCCGCCTCTCCCCTCAGCGGCCGGGCGGCTCGGCGATCAGCGCCGTGCCCTGGCCCTCTAGGCGCAGCACACGCTGCGGGTAGGGAATCTCCACCCCTTGCTCGTTGAGCAGGGCCAGGACGGCCAGGTTCACATCGGAGCGGACATTGCCCTGGCCATTCTCCGGGTCACCAATCCAGTAGCAGACCACCAGGTCCAGCCCGTCCGCGCCAAAGGCGTTGAGCAGCACGCTGGGGGCGGGATCGGCCAGCACGCGCGGCACGGCACGCACCCGCTCCACCAGGGCCGGCATCAGCGCCTGCAGGTCCGTGCCGTAGGCCACGCTCACCGGGCTCTGCAGCAGCAGATGGCGGTCGGCCAGCGACAGGTTCTCCACCGTGGTGGTGATCAGGGTCTCATTGGGCACGATGGCCTCACGACCGCTGGGGGCGCGCACGACGGTGTACCGGGTGGTGATGTCGGTCACCTTGCCTTCGAACTGGTCGATCTTGACGATGTCCCCGATGCGCAGGCTGCGCTCCGCCAGGATGACAAAGCCGGACACGTAGTTGGCGGCCAGCTTCTGCAGTCCAAAGCCCAGGCCGACGCCCACCGCACCACCCAGGACGGACAAGGCCGTCAGGTCAATGCCCACGGCGGAGAGGGCCAGCAGCAGACCCACGAAGGTGAGGGCCGCACGCACCAGGTTGGCTGCTGCCTTGCGCAGCGACAGCTGCTCCCCGGTGGCGCCCTGCAGCAGCCGCGATTCGATGGCGGCCGACGCCCAGAGGACCAGCATCAGCACAAAACCGGCCGACAGGCTGCCCTCCAGCAGGGTGCGCAGCGATACCTGGCTGGTGCCCAACTTCCAGTGGACCTGGTCGAGCTCCTCCAGCAGCTGCGGCAGCACCCCGGTCACCCAGGCCACCACCGCCGCCCAAGCCACCCAGGAAATGGTGCGCTCCGCCATCCGCACCACCCGGGACTCGGGAAACGCCGCGCTCAGCACCCGCACCGACAGGCGGATGACGGCAAAGGAGACCATGACCGGCAGCACGATGCGGAACAGGCTGACCTCAATGGCCAGCACCTGCAGCAGGGCGCGCACGCCGTAGGTCAAACCCAGCGCCAGCACCGGAAAGAAGACGCCGTCAACGATGCGGTCGCCGAACCAGATCGAGCCACGGGGCGCCTCGGCGCCACGCAGCAGGCGCACCATCAGCCAGGCCAGCCCGACGGCAATGGCCACCGCTGCCAGCTCGATCCACGCATGGGGATGACGCAGCGCGGCCAGCACCTGGTCCAGGCTGAGTTGAGGAAGTGTGGAGGTGGTGTTCATGGGTGCATTCTCCCCAAGGCAGGATGTCCGCCCGGTGTCCGCAGGACGATCAGAAAAGCGCGAAGCCCGCCGAAGCGGGCTTCCGTGGGGTCAGCGCCGCGCGAGGCGCCGCGGCCTCGGGCTCAGGCGACGCGCAGCGGACTCAGGACGCGGCCGGCTGCGCATTGCGCAGGCGGATGTGCAGCTCGCGCAGCTGCTTCTCATCCACATTGCTCGGGGCGCCGGTCAGCAGGCACTGGGCGCGCTGGGTCTTCGGGAAAGCGATCACGTCGCGGATCGACTCGGCCTTGGTCATCAGGGTGATCAGCCGATCCAGGCCGAAGGCCAGGCCGCCATGCGGAGGCGCGCCGTACTGCAGCGCATCCAGCAGGAAGCCAAACTTGATCCGCTGGTCCTCTTCCGAGATCTTGAGGGCTTCGAACACCTTGGACTGCACATCGGCGCGGTGGATACGGATGGAGCCGCCACCCAGTTCCCAGCCGTTGAGCACCATGTCGTAGGCCTTGGCCACGCAGGCGCCCGGGTCGGTGGCCATGAGCTGCTCGTGGCCATCCTTGGGACTGGTGAAGGGATGGTGGCAGGCGTTCCAGCGGTCCTCACCCTCGTCGTACTCGAACATCGGGAAGTCGACCACCCACAGCGGTGCCCACTTGTCTTCGAACAGACCGTTCTTCTTGCCGAACTCGCTGTGGCCGACCTTCAGGCGCAGTGCGCCGATGGCATCGTTGACCACCTTGGACTTGTCGGCGCCGAAGAACAACAGGTCACCGTTGCAGGCGCCGGTGCGGGCCAGGATCTCGCCGATGGCGGCGTCATGCAAGTTCTTGACGATGGGCGACTGCAGCCCATCACGGCCCTTGGCCACGTCGTTGACCTTGATCCAGGCCAGGCCCTTGGCCCCGTAGATCTTGACGAACTCGGTGTAGGCGTCGATCTCGCCGCGGCTGATCTCGGCACCACCCGGCACGCGCAGGGCCACCACGCGGCCCCCCGGGGTGGTGGCCGGGCCGGAAAACACCTTGAAGTCCACGTCCTTCATGACGTCGGTGAGCTCGGTGAACTCCAGCTTCACGCGCAGGTCAGGCTTGTCAGAGCCGTACTTGAACATGGCCTCGGAATACGGCATCACCGGGTACACCGGCAGCTCCACGCCCATGGCGTTGCGGAAAACCGAGCGGATCATGCCTTCGAACATCGCGCGGATCTCCTCCTCGGTGAGGAAGGAGGTCTCGATGTCGATCTGGGTGAATTCCGGCTGACGGTCGGCGCGCAAGTCCTCGTCACGGAAGCACTTGGTGATCTGGTAGTAGCGATCGAAGCCGGCCACCATCAACAGCTGCTTGAAGAGCTGGGGCGACTGCGGAAGCGCGAAGAACTGGCCGTCGTGCACGCGGCTGGGCACCAGGTAGTCGCGGGCACCTTCCGGCGTGCTCTTGGTGAGCATCGGGGTCTCGATGTCCACGAAACCGTTGGCGTCCAGGAACTTGCGAACCTCCATGGCCACGCGGTAGCGCAGCATGAGGTTCTTCTGCATCTGCGGGCGGCGCAGGTCCAGTACCCGATGGGTCAGGCGCACCGTCTCGGAGAGGTTGTCGTCGTCCAGCTGGAACGGCGGCGTCACCGACGGGTTCAGCACCTCGAGGTCGTGACACAACACTTCGACTCGACCGCTGGCCAGGTTGGCGTTCTCGGTGCCGGCCATGCGCTGGCGCACCTTGCCCACCACCTTCAGGCAGAACTCGCCACGCACGCCTTCGGCGGTCTTGAACATCTCCGGACGATCCGGGTCGCAAACGACCTGGACCACGCCCTCGCGGTCACGCAGGTCGATGAAGATCACGCCGCCATGGTCGCGACGACGGTGGGCCCAGCCCATGAGGGTGACGATCTGGCCGTCGAAGGTCTCGTTGACCAGGCCGCAATAGCTGCTTCGCATGATGTGTTTCTCGGGTGATTCGGTGTCAGGTCGGGCGCCGTCACGGCCAGGGGCGTGAGGGGCTCCCATCGGGGGCCGGGCCGGGGGCGGGCACGGGGCCTCAGGACTGAACGCGGGGACCGGGCGGGGCGTTCAGCCCCGCCGATTGGGGTCGGCCTCCTCCGGCAACGAAGTGCCGGAGGCGGAGGCGGACGCCGGGGGCGCCACCACCCCCATGGAAATGATGTACTTGAGCGCCTCGTCCACACTCATGCCCAGGGGAGTGACCTGGTCGCGCGCCACCATCAGGAAGAAGCCGGAGGTCGGGTTGGGCGTGGTGGGCACATACAGGCTCACATGCTCTCCCGGCAGCTTGGCGGCCACCTCGCCGCCAGGCTTGCCGGTGACGAAGGCGATGGTCCAGGAGCCCTGGCGGGGGTACTGCACCAGCACCGCCTCGCGGAAAGCATTGCCACTGCTGGAGAAGAGCGTGTCGGAAACCTGCTTGACCGAGCTGTAGATGGACTTGACGATGGGAATTCGCGTGAGCAGCGTGTCCCATTGCCGCACCCACCATTGCCCGAAGATGTTGGTGACGAACACACCGGTCAGCAGCATGGCCACCACCATCACCAACACGCCCAGGCCGGGAATGGTGCGTAACTGCTCCAGGCCTTCCCGCGCGCTGGCGGGGAAGACGGCCTGGGTGACCGACAGCACGGTGCCGAACATGCCGTTCATGAGTCCCAGCACCCACAGCAGCACCCATACGGTGATGGCCAGCGGCAGCCAGGTCAGCAGACCGGCGATGAGGTATTTCTTCACTTGGGCGATGTCAGGAGGAACGGAGCGGCGATTGTGCCCGTTTTGCTGGTGCGCTTTGACCGCGCCGCCGGGCACGCCGAACGGGCATGCGCGACCCCGGGGCGCTTCCGGCTCAATGGCAGGCGCAGGAGCCGCCGCAGGGGGTGGAGGGCGAGGCCGCAGGGGCTGCGGCGGCCGGCTCGGCCGCCGCCGGGGCCGGCGATGGCGCCGTGCCGGTGCTGCTGCTGCCGCCACCCTTGAAGTCGGTGGCGTACCAGCCCGACCCCTTGAGCTGGAAGCCCGCGGCCGTCAGCTGCTTCTGGAAGGCATCGGCGCCGCAGGACGGGCAGCTGGTGAGCGGCGCGTCAGAGAGTTTCTGCAACACATCACGCGAATGGCCGCAGGCCGAGCAGCGATAAGCGTAGATAGGCATGGCGATCTTCTTGTAGTGAACGAAAGCCTGAAATTATAGGGTTGCCCCCTTGGCCGCGCAGGTCGTCGGCATCCGTGCGCCACCCTCCTAGAATCCGGGCCGCTCGCGGCTGCTCCAGCCGCAGTCCATGGTCCCAAGCCCCCCATTGCTGAGGAGTCTCCCTTCATGCGTTCCCTGCTCAAGCGCCTCGTGCCCGCCGCACTGGCCCTGGCGGCCTGCGGTCTGACCCAGGCAGCCGACGATTCCAAGGTCCTGAACATCTACAACTGGTCAGACTACATCGCCGAGGACACGATCCGGAACTTCGAGAAGGAGACCGGCATCAAGGTCCGCTACGACAATTACGACAACAACGAGGTGCTGCACGCCAAGCTGGTGGCCGGCAAGACGGGCTATGACATCGTGGTGCCCGGTGCCCACTTCGCCAAGCAGCAAATTGCCGCCGGCCTGTTCCAGAAGCTGGACCGCAGCCAACTGAGCAACTGGGCCAACCTGGACGCTGCCCTGCTCAAGCAGATGGAGGCCGTGGACCCCGGCAACCAGTACCTGGTGGACTGGCTCTGGGGCTATGTGACCGTGGGCATCAACGTGGACAAGGTCAAGAAGGCCCTGGGTGAACTGCCCATGCCCGAGAACGCCTGGTCGCTGGTGTTCGACCCCAAGTACGCAGCCAAGCTCAAGAGCTGCGGCGTGAGCTTCCTGGACTCACCCTCCGAAGTGCTGCCGGTGGCCATGATCTACACCGGCAAGCCGGGCTTCTCCACCAAGGCCGAGGACTACAAGGCCGCCGGCGAGATGCTGATGTCGGTGCGCCCCTACGTCACCCGCTTCTCCTCCTCCGGCTACATCGAGGAGATGGCCGCTGGCTCCCTGTGCGTGGTCATGGGCTACTCGGGCGACATCAACATCGCCCGCGCCCGCGCCCAGCAGGCCAAGAACGGCGTGAAGCTGGAAGCCCTGATCCCGACCAAGGGCGCCACCCTCTTCTTCGACTCCATGGCCATCCCGGCAGACGCCAAGAACGTCAAGAACGCCCACCTGTTCATCAACTACATCATGCGCCCCGAGGTGCATGCCAGCCTGACGAACAAGGTGTTCTACGCCAACCCCAACAAGGCCTCGCTCAAGCACGTGAAGAAGGAAGTGGCGGAGAACCGCACCGTCTTCCTGAGCGCCGAAGACATGGCCAAGATGACCCCGCCGGACAGCGTGCCGCAGGACATCCGCCGGGTCCAGACCCGTATCTTCCAGAAGTTCAAGGCCGGCAAGTGAGGCCCCGGGGCGCCACCACGGCGCCCCGCCCTGCCCCATCCGGGGCTCACAGGCGCCAGAACTGGGTCACCAAGCGGGTGATGACCGCGCCCAGCAAGAAGCCCAGCCCGCTCCACAGCACGGCGGACAGCAGCCAGTTGGTGCGGCGCTGCTCGCGCAGCAGCGCCGCCAGCAGCGGACGCTCGTCGGCGCGTTCGGCGTGCAGGCGGGCATGCAGCAGCCGGGGCAGTTCAGGCAGCAGCTTGGCGTAGAGCGGCGCCTCTTCCTTGACGCGCCGCAGCAGCGCACGCCAGCCCACCTGCTCGTTCATCCAGCGCTCCAGGAAGGGCTTGGCGGTGGACCACAGGTCCAGGTCCGGGTCCAGTTCGCGACCCAGGCCCTCCACATTCAACAGCGTCTTCTGCAGCAGCACCAATTGCGGCTGGATCTCCACATTGAAGCGCCGCGAGGTCTGGAACAGGCGCATGAGCACCTGGCCCAGCGAGATCTCCTTGAGCGGGCGATCGAAATGCGGTTCACAGGTGGCGCGGATGGCCTGCTCCAGCTGCTCGATGCGGGTGTTGCGCGGCACCCAGCCACTTTCGACGTGCAGCTCGGCCACACGCTTGTAGTCCCGGCGGAAGAAGGCGATGAAGTTCTGCGCCAGGTATTCCTTGTCCACCTCGGTGAGGGTGCCCACGATGCCGAAGTCCAAGGCGATGTAGCGGCCGAAGGTCGCTGGGTCCAGGCTCACCTGGATGTTGCCGGGGTGCATGTCGGCATGGAAGAAGCCGTCGCGAAACACCTGGGTGAAGAAGATGGTCACGCCATCGCGGGCCAGCTTCTTGATGTCCACGCCCGCCTCGCGCAGGCGTCCCACCTGGCTGATGGGCACCCCCTTCATGCGCTCCATCACCAGCACCGTCTCGGTACTGTGGTCCCAATGCATCTCCGGGACCAGGATCAAAGGCAGATCGGCCATGTTGCGGCGCAGTTGGGCGGCGTTGGCAGCCTCGCGCACCAGATCCAGCTCGTCGTGCAGGTAGGTGTCGAACTCGGCCACCACCTCGCGCGGCCGCAGCCGCTTGCCGTCCGCCGAGAGGCGCTCCACCCAACGCGCCAGGGTGTGCAGCAGGGCGAGGTCATCCTCAATGACGGCCAACATGCCGGGGCGCAAGACCTTGACGGCGACCTCCCGCCCGTCCTTGAGGGTGGCGAAATGCACCTGCGCAATGGATGCGCTGGCCACGGGGTCAGCGCTGAAGTCGGCAAAGACCTCCTCGATACGGCGGCCCAGGCCGCGCTCGATGAGCTGCCGCGCCAGCGCGGACGGCACCGGTGGCACACGGTCCTGCAGCCTGGCCAGCTCCTCGGCGATGTCCGGGGGCACCAGATCGCGCCGGGTGGAGAGCACCTGGCCGAACTTGATGAAGATCGGCCCCAGGGCCTCCAAGGCCAGGCGCAAGCGCTCGCCACGCGGGGCCTGCAACTCCGTGCCCAGGGTGCTCAGGCGGCCCAGCCAGCGCAGTCCGGCATGCGGCGTCCCCGACAGGGCCATGTCCACCACGCCATGGCGCCACAGGGTGAACAGGATGCGGATCAGGCGCGCGAAGTACCTCATGGGCGGGTTCCGATGCTCTGGGGGCCCCCGCAGGGGGCTGGTGCCCCGGCAACACACGCCAGGACGGGGAAGAGGACGCCCACTGGCGCCGCGCAGGGCGCGGGCCACGTCAGGCGAGGTTGGAGCGCGGCCTGCCGGCCTGCGGTCAACGGGGGACCGAGATCCGCCTCAGGGTCGGCGGACGACGCCGGAAACGCTCTGGACCACCTGCCGCACGGCGGCCATCGCCGTACCACCCGCACGGCTGAAACCTTCCGCCACCATCGGCCCAAACACCCGCTCGAGGTCGGCGGCCGGATCCCAGCGCACGTGGGCCAGCAGCCAGCTCATGTCGGCCGCCAGGGCGGCGTCGCCCTCGATGCGAACGGCTGGCACCTCTCCGGCCGCCAAGCGCCGGGCGCTGTCCAGCGGCTGGGACGCGTCCACACCCAGGCGCAGATCGGGCGCCGCGCCGGGCTCGTCCGGCCCCGGCTGCTCAAACATGCCGGCGGGCGTGATGCGAAGCCACAGGGAAGGGGGCTGCGGCAGCAACGGCAGGCGCCAGCCTTCCACGTCCACCTGCACCAGGCGTCCGGCGTGGGCACGCAGCCGTTCGGTGGCCGCCGGGGCGGCCTGCAGCACATGGTTGGCCAGCAGCACGAAGCGGGCGGTGGCCGCGGGCATAACCGTCGCGGTGAGAAAAGCAAGGGGATCAGCCATGCGCCTCATTGTAGGCAGCGGTGTGCAGCCCTGGCGGGCACTGGGGTGCCCGTCGGGCCGGTTCGACTCAGCCGCCGTAGCCTTGAGGATTGCCGCTCTGCCAGCGCCAGGCGTCCGCGCACATCTGCTCCAGGCTGCGACGGGCCTGCCAGCCCAGGGCCTCGCGCGCCAGGGTGGCGTCTGCGTAGTAGGAAGGCAGGTCGCCGGGGCGGCGCTCGACGATGCGGTAGGGGATGGGCTTGCCGGCAGCTTTTTCGAAGGCACGGACGAGGTCCAGCACGCTGTAACCCACGCCGGTGCCCAGGTTGACGGTGATCGAGCGCTGACGCTCCAGCAGGTAGCGCACCGCCGCCACATGGCCCTCGGCCAGGTCCATCACGTGCAGGTAGTCGCGCACGCCGGTACCGTCCGGGGTGTCGTAGTCGCCGCCAAAGACCGACAGGTATTCGCGACGACCCACCGCCACCTGCTGCACATAAGGCATCAGGTTGTTGGGCACCCCCCGGGGATCCTCGCCCATGCGGCCGCTCTCGTGGGCCCCCACGGGGTTGAAGTAGCGCAGCCAGGCGATGTGCCAGTCAGGCTCGGCCACCTCCAGGTCGCGCAGGATCTGCTCGCCCATCAATTTGGTGCGGCCGTAGACGTTCATGGCCGCCAGGGGATGCTGCTCGGTGTAGGGCAGGAACTGCGGCTCGCCATAGACGGTGGCGCTGGAGCTGAACACGAAGTTGCGCACGCCGCGCCGGCCCATGACCTGCAACATGTTGACCAGGCCACCGAGATTGTTCTCGTAGTACTTCAGGGGCTGGGCGGTGGACTCGCCCACCGCCTTGAAGGCAGCGAAGTGCACCACGGCGGCGATGGGATGGGCATCGAACACTGCCTCCATGGCCTGCGCGTCGTTGACGTCAGCCTCAATGAAAGTGGGGGTGCGTCCGGACAGCTCGGTCAGGCGGCGCAGGACCTCGGGAGAGCTGTTGGAGAAATTGTCCACCCCGACCACCTCATAGCCGGCCTCCCACAGGGCCAGCCAGGTGTGTGAGGCGATGTAGCCGGTGGCCCCGGTCAGCAGAATCTTGGTGCTCATGTCGTTTTCTCGGTAAGGCGGTGGAGGTCGCAGGCTGGGTTCAGCACTTGATGCCCACGTGCAGGGCCACCACGCCGCCGGTCATGTTGTGCACGTCCACATGCCCGAAGCCGGCGGTCTTCATCATGGCCTTCAGCGTGGCCTGGTCCGGGTGCATGCGGATCGACTCCGCCAGGTAACGGTAGCTCTCGGCATCGCCGGCCACCATGCTGCCCAGCTTGGGCAGGACGTTGAACGAGTACCAGTCGTAGGGCTTTTGCAGTGGTGCGGCCACCTTCGAGAACTCCAGCACCAGCAGGCGCCCCCCCGGACGCAGCACCCGGCACATCTCAGCCAGTGCCAGGTCCTTATGGGTCATGTTGCGCAGGCCGAAGGCCACGCTCACCAGGTCGAACTCCCCGGTCTTGAAGGGGAGTTTCTCCGCATCACACAGGGACGTGGGCAACACCAGGCCCTCATTGACCAGCCGGTCGCGACCGGTGGAGAGCATGGCGTGGTTGATGTCGGTGTGGACCACCGTGCCGGTGGGCGCCACCTTGCGGGCAAATGCACGGGAGAGGTCGCCCGTGCCCCCGGCGATGTCCAGCACCTTGTCGCCGGCCTTGAGGTTGGCCACCGCGACGGTGTACGCCTTCCAGGCCCGGTGCATGCCCATAGACATGAGGTCGTTCATCACGTCGTACTTGGAGGCGACGGAGTCGAACACGCCCTTGACCTTGCGGGCCTTCTCCGTCTCTTCCACGGTCTGAAAGCCGAAATGCGTCTGCGACATGGGTTTCCTTGCAATCTGGATTCTGGGGCGGACCGGACGCTCAGTGGCTGCCGCAGGCCGAGCCGGACTTCTCGGGCATGGGTGCGTCGCGGTCCACGCCCGCCTCCAGCAACCGCTGCTCGTACTGCGCCCACAACTCGGCCTGGCGGGCCCCCAGCTGGTAGAGGTATTCCCAGGTGTAGAGCCCGGTGTCGTGGCCGTCGTCAAAGGTGGGCTGCACCGCGTAGTGGCCCACCGGCACCAAGGTGGTGATGTTCACGCCGCGTTTGCCGGTCTGCAGCACCTCCTGACCGGGGCCATGGCCCTGCACCTCCGCAGAGGGGGAATACACCCGCAGCAGCTCAAAGGGCAGATGGAAGACCTGCCCGTCGTCAAAACCAATCTCCAGCTGACGGGAAGTCTGGTGCAGGGTGAGCGAAGTGGGCTGCGGCATGGTCATGGCGTGACGAGGAAGCGGTGGAAGGCAAAGGGGCGAGGGATGGGCGCAAAGCCAGCCGGCGCGGCCGGGCGCAGCGCCCACCTCAGACTGTAGTGGCAGGACCGGGGAGCCGGTCAGGCCGCCGCGCAAGGGCCGCAGGCGTCCAGGGCCTCGCGCATCCGCACCTCGAGCTGCGGTAGGCGGGCCGACAGCGAGGCCAAGGCGGCGGGATCCTGGGCGCGCACAGGCGCGGCCCAGACCGGTTGCGGAAAGTGACTGTCGCCCTCGAACCGGGCGATCACATGCCAGTGCAAGTGCGGGACCACATTGCCCAGGGTGGCCAGGTTGATCTTGGTGGGCTGCAGGGTGTCGCGCAGCACGTGCTCCATCACGGCGACCAGCGACATGCAGCGCTGGCGCTCGGTGGCGGTGAGGTCGGTGAACTCGGCCGCGTGGCGGCGCAGCACTAACCGGTAAAAAGCCGGGAACCCGGACTCCTGGGCCCGGATGACCTGCCAGTGCGCGTCATGCCAGACGGCGTCTTCGGGGCGGAGGAGGCACAGGGGACAGGCATCAGGGCTCATGTGGCGGGCGTGGTCACGACATCAGGACAGGGCTGACCCAATTGTCCGATATCGCGGATATCCGCCTGCAGGCGCGCCAGCAGCGCGTACCGCCGCCGGTACTGCGCCCGCTTCTTGGCCGGCACCTCGGCCAGGTCCCGGGCCACATGCCGCGCGGGCAGCCGAAAAAACCCATCGTCCCCCCGGACGCCACCGCGGTCCGTCCAGATCTCGTCATAAACCGACGACCTGTCCTTGGCCGCACCGGCGCCAAAGTAGGGGTGCAGGTGGTGTCGACTGGCGTCGGATACCGCCAGGATCTGCTCCACTTGCGCGCCCTCGCAAATGAACTGCAGCAAGGCCACCATGAAATCCCGCGGCCGGCAGCCGTGAAGCGCCTGGGTCAGACCCGCATAGAGCTCGGCAGCCCCCTCCACCGACCTGCCTTGTATGCCTCCGACGCGGGACACTCGCCGGCCCCGTTCATCGCGGTCGAAACTGAAGGCCAAGGTGTAGGCGCGCAGGTCCCCGACAAACAGGTTCAGGGACAACTCACCTTCGCGGAACAACCAAATGGGACGGTCGAGCTGCACGGAGAGGTCCGGATACACATCATCCAGCCGGGCCAACACCCAACGACAACCCAAGGGAACCCGCAGCCAGGCCAGATGTTGAAGCTCGCGGTAGTGACCGTAAAACGCCCGGAAGCGCTCCTCCACAGACCAGCCGCAATGCTGATACGGCCACTCCAGCATGCCCAGCACTTCGGGCCGGGCAGTCGCGAGCTCGGCCAGCGGGCCTGACTTCGCCTGCGCCAGCGGGCGCCACAGGTGCACCTTGCGGGCAGAGGCCACCATCAGCCTGACGCGCCGGACCCACACGGTGACGCCCTGCCCTCGGTGCACTGCGCCCAGCGCACGACAGATAAAGCGCATCCCCTGCACCCAACCGCCGGCGTGGTTCCACTGTTCGCTTTCCGCCATGCTCTTCTCGTACGTAGGCGATGACTGCCGAGCAAGCGCTCGGCATCCAAACACCTGCTCCCTCTCACCAGCTCATCCCTTCCACGTTTGCGGTCTGGGGCCGGTTGCCTTTACGTCCAAGAGCGATTTTGTACCACAAACAAGGTACACGGCGAAAACTTGTAACCAAAAGCATCAACGCCGGTACCGCCCCCCGGACTTGCCCCGCGATCGGGCAAGTCCGGGGGAGCGGCCCAGGCGTCGATCAGACCAGCACGCGCTCAATGCCGCCGGCATTGGCACGGGCGACATAGTCCTCCATCCAGCTGGCCCCCAGCAGTTGGCGGGCCATCTCGACCACCACATAGTCGGCTTCCAGCAGGCCGTTGGCCAGGTCGTCACCGTAGCGCGACAGGCCCTGCAGGCAGCTGGGGCAGCTGGTGAGGATCTTCAGGTCGTCCTGGGCGCCCACGGCGCCGCTGGCGCGCAGCTGCGCCTCGGCCTTGCGGATCTCCTCCTCCTTGCGGAAGCGGACCTGGGTGGAGATGTCCGGTCGGGTCACGCCCAGCGTGCCCGACTCGCCACAGCAGCGGTCGCTCTTGACCACGCCCGGACCGACCAGGGCCTTGACGGTTTTGAGCGAGTCCTGCTGCTTCATGGGGCTGTGGCAGGGCTCGTGGTACAGGAAGCCACCCTTGGAGCCGTCAAGCGTGATGCCCTTTTCCAGCAGGAACTCGTGGATGTCGACGATGCGGCAGCCGGGGAAGATCTCCTCGAACTTGTAGCCCTGCAACTGGTCATAGCAGGTGCCGCAGCTCACCACCACCGTCTTGATGTCCAGGTAGTTCAGCGTGTTGGCCACACGGTGGAACAGCACCCGGTTGTCGGTGATGATCTTCTCGGCCTTGTCGAACTGGCCCGAGCCACGCTGCGGGTAGCCACAGCACAGGTAGCCCGGCGGCAGCACGGTCTGCACGCCCGCCTGCCAGAGCATGGCCTGGGTGGCCAGGCCCACCTGGCTGAACAGGCGCTCCGAGCCGCAGCCCGGGAAATAGAACACCGCCTCGCTGTCGGTGGTGGTGGCCTGCGGGTTGCGGATGATGGGGACGTAGTCCTTGTCCTCAATGTCCAGCAGCGCGCGCGCGGTGCGCTTGGGCAGGCCGCCCGGCATCTTCTTGTTGATGAAGTGGATCACCTGCTCCTTCAGCGGAGCTGCCCCCACCGTGGCCGGCGGTGCGCTGGTCTGCTTGCGCGCGGCGAGCTTGAGCACGTCATGCGCCAGGCGCTGGGCCTTCATGCCCACCCCCACCATCGCCGAACGGGCCAACTTGATGGTTTCAGGGTTGGTGGCGTTGAGCATGAGCATGGCCGCGGCGTTGCCCGGACGGAAGCTCTTCTTGCCCATCTTGCGCAGCAGGTTGCGCATGTTCATGGTCACGTCGCCAAAGTCGATCTTGACCGGGCAGGGCGTGAAACACTTGTGGCAGACCGTGCAGTGGTCGGCCACGTCCTCGAATTCCTCCCAATGGGCCAGCGACACGCCGCGGCGGGTCTGCTCCTCGTAGAGGAAGGCCTCCACCAGCAGCGAGGTGGCCAGGATCTTGTTGCGCGGGCTGTACAGCAGGTTGGCGCGCGGCACGTGGGTGGAGCACACCGGCTTGCACTTGCCGCAACGCAGGCAGTCCTTGACCGACTTGGCGATGTCGCCAATGTCGCTCTGCTGCATGATCAGCGACTCATGCGTCATCAGCCCGAAGCTGGGCGTGTAGGCATGGCTCAGGTCGGCCAGGTGCACGTCCTCGCCCAGCTTCTTCAGGGCCTCACCGCGCAGCAGCTTGCCCTTGTTGAAGCGGCCTTCCGGATCCACCTTGGCCTTGTAGGCGGCAAAGTTGGCCAGCTCGTCGTCGCTCAGGAACTCCAGCTTGGTGATGCCGATGCCGTGCTCGCCCGAGATCACCCCACCCAGGCTGCGCGCCAGCACCATGATGCGGGCCACCGCCTCGTGGGCGGTCTGCAGCATCTCGTAGTTGTCGCTGTTGACCGGGATGTTGGTGTGCACATTGCCGTCACCGGCATGCATGTGCAGCGCCACCCACACGCGGCCGCGCAGCACTTCCTTGTGCAGGCGGCGGCACTCGTCGATCAGCGGGGCAAAGGCCGCGCCGGCGAACAGGCCCTGCAGCGGACGCAGGATCTGGGTGCGCCAGCTCGCGCGCAGGCTGTGGTCCTGCAGCTGATCAAAGAAGGATCGGGTTTCGCCAGGCTGCACCGCATCAAGGTGGCCCCTCCAGTGCTGCCACTGCGCCCGCACCTCCCGGATCAGCGTCAGCGCCTGCTGCACGCGGTCTTCCAGCAACTCGGCGCTGGGCAGCTCAGCGGCCTCGTCGGTCTTGCCCAGGGGCAGCTCGTCCTGGCTGAAGAAGGCCTCCAGCCGGTCGGCCAGGGCGATCTTGTTGCGCAGCGACAGCTCGATGTTGATGCGCTCGATGCCCAGGGTGTACTCGCCCATGCGCTCCAGCGGGATCACCACGTCCTCGTTCACCTTGAAGGCGTTGGTGTGCTTGGAGATGGCCGCCGTACGTTTGCGGTCGAGCCAGAACTTCTTGCGGGCCTCGGCGGACACGGCCACGAAGCCCTCGCCGGAGCGGCCGTTGGCCAGGCGGATGACCTCGCTGGTGGCGCGGGCTACGCGGTCGGCGTCGTCGCCCACGATGTCACCGATCAGCACCATCTTCGGAAAGCCGCCGCGCTTGCTCTTGGTGGTGTAGCCCACCGCCTTGAGGTAGCGGTCGTCCAGATGCTCCAGGCCGGCCAGGATGGCGCCGCCGGGCTGCTTCATTTCCTGGAACATGAAGTCCTTGATCTCAACGATCGAGGGCACGCAGTCCTTGGGGTTGCCGAAGAACTCCAGGCAGACGGTGCGGGTGTGCGCCGGCATGCGGTGCACCACCCAGCGCGCGCTGGTGATCAGGCCGTCGCAGCCTTCCTTCTGCACGCCGGGCAGCCCGGCCAAGAACTTGTCGGTGACGTCCTTGCCCAGGCCCTCCTTGCGGAAGACGCGGCCCGGGATCTCCAGGATCTCGGTACGCTCCAGCACCTTGCCGCTGGCGTCGAAGTACTTCAGCTCAAAGCGGGCTGCCGCCACGTCGTGGATCTTGCCCAGGTTGTGGTCCAGACGGGTGACCTCCAGCCATTTGGCCTCGGGCGTGACCATGCGCCAGCTGGCCAGGTTGTCCAGCGCCGTGCCCCAGAGCACGGCCTTCTTGCCCCCGGCGTTCATGGCGATGTTGCCGCCCACGCAGGAGGCCTCGGCCGAGGTCGGGTCCACCGCAAACACATAACCCGAGCGCTCGGCGGCGTCGGCCACGCGCTGCGTCACCACGCCAGCGCCGGTCCACACGGTGGGCACTTTCTGGGCCAGGCCGGGCAGGTCGACCAGCTCGACCTCGGTCATCTGCTCGAGCTTCTCGGTGTTGATGACCGCGCTCTTCCAGGTCAGGGGCACGGCCGCACCCGTGTAGCCGGTGCCACCCCCGCGCGGGATGATGGTCAGGCCCAACTCGACGCAAGCGGCCACCAGGCCGGCCATCTCGGCCTCGGTGTCGGGGGTGAGCACCACAAAGGGCATCTCCACCCGCCAGTCGGTGGCGTCGGTCACGTGCGAGACGCGGCTCAGGCCATCGAACTTGATGTTGTCCTTGGCGGTGTGGCGGCCCAGCAGGCGCCGGCAGCGTTGGCGCAGCAGGTCCACCTCGTCGAAACGGCGCGCGAAGCGCTCCACCGCCGCACGGGCCATGGCCAGCAGCTCGCCCACGTAGGCGTCGCGCACCGCGTCATCCTGCGGCTTGCGGCGCTTCTCTACCTCGGCCAGGCGGTGGTGCAAGGCGTCGATCAGCAGGCCCCGACGCTTCGGGTTGTCCAGCAGATCGTCTTCCAGGTACGGGTTGCGCTGGACCACCCAGATGTCGCCAAGGACCTCGTAGAGCATGCGGGCAGAGCGCCCGGTACGGCGCTCCTCGCGCAGACGGCCCAGCACCTCCCAGGCGCGATCGCCCAGCAGCCGACAGACGATCTCGCGGTCGGACAGCGAGGTGTAGTTGTACGGAATCTCACGCAGACGGGGCGCGGCGCCGTGCAGCTCGGCATCGGCGGTCAGGGTCGGGTGGTGGGGTGCGTTCATCGGCCTGGGCTGGCCGGCGGATCGGGCCACCGGCGGCCCAGTCCGCCGCGGTCAGCGTGTCACGGAGGTGGCGAAGATCCGGCGGAAACCGGGTTTCCACGCGGGGCGCGAGTTTATCGCACCCCCCTTCCTCCCCAGGCGGCGCGGGGTTGCTCGATGGGCAGGCACCACAATGGCCCCCCATGTCCCTGCACGAGCTGCCCCCCCTGCCCGCCTGGCCCTACCCCTTCTGGATTGCCCACCGGGGGGCGGGTCTGGAGGCGCCGGAAAACACCCTGGGCGCCTTCCGGGTCGGCGCAGCCCTGGGTTGGCGGGCCTTCGAGTGCGATGTCAAGCTCTCGGCCGACGGCGTACCTTTCCTGATGCACGACAGCACCCTGGACCGTACCACCAACCGCCAGGGCCCCTGCGGCGTGCTGGACTGGTCCAGCTTGTCCCGGCTGGACGCTGGCAGCTGGCACAGCCCGGCCTTCGCCGGCGAGCCCCCCGCCAACCTGGAGGATCTGGCCGCCTGGCTGCTGCCTCAGGACCTCCTGCTGAACCTGGAGCTCAAGCCGGTACCGGGCCAGGCCGAGCGCACCGGCACGGTGGTGGCCACCACGGTCGCCCGGCTGTGGGCGGGCCGCACCCCACCGCTGCTCAGCAGCTTCGAACCCCAGGCCCTGGCCGCCGCCCGGGCCGCGGCACCGGACCTGCCCCGGGCCCTGCTGCTGGAGACCCTGAGACCCGGCTGGCTGCGCACGGCCGAATCGCTGGGCTGCGTGGCGGTGGTCACCCACCACCGGCTGATGCAGCCCACACTGCGGGCCCAATTGCGCGCAGCCGGCATGCGGGCCCTGGTCTACACCGTCAACGAGCCCGAGGAAGCCCGGCGCCTGGTGGCGCTGGGCATCGACGGCTTGATCAGCGACGCGGTGCGCACCTTCGATCCCAGGCGCGATCCACGGACGACGCCGGGACACTGAGGCATCCGCTGACGGCAATCACCAAGGACGGCCCCCAACTCACCGGTTAGCGTCAGCCAGCGCAGGCGGCACCTGGAGCGGCACGTCAGCCCGGACCGGCGTTCCCCGCACCGTGCGCAGCCCGGAAAGCCGCCAGGACAGCAGGTCCCTTCCCGCTCAGCTGCGGTAGTCGGCGTTGATGCTGACGTAGTCGTGCGAGAGGTCACAGGTCCAGACGGTGGCACTGGCAGCGCCACGGCCCAGGTTCACCCGCACGGTGATCTCGGCTTGCTTCATCACGCGCTGGCCGTCTTCCTCGCGGTAGGCCGGGTGGCGCCCACCCTGGGTGACCACGTGCACATCGTCCAGGTGCATCTCGATCAGGTTCTGGTCCAGGTCGCCAATGCCGGCGTAACCCACAGCGGCCAGGATGCGGCCCAGGTTGGGGTCGGAGGCGAAGAACGCCGTCTTGACCAGCGGCGAGTGGGCAATGGCGTAGGCCGCCAGCTTGCACTCGTCCTCGGTGCGGCCGCCGTCAATCTGCACGCTGATGAACTTGGTGGCACCCTCACCATCACGCACGATGGCCTGGGCCAGTTCGCGCGAGACGGCCAGCACCGCCTCCTGCAGGGCTGCGCCGTCGGCGCTGTCCAGCGCCGTGATGGGCGCGTGGCCGGCCTGGTGGGTGGCGATCAGCAGGAAGCTGTCGTTGGTGGAGGTGTCACCGTCGATGGTGATGCGGTTGAAGGACGCGTCGGCCGCGGCCTTGACCAGCGGCTGCACCAACTCGGGGGCGATGACGGCATCGGTGGCCACAAAGCCCAGCATGGTGGCCATGTTGGGCCGGATCATGCCCGCCCCCTTGGAGATGCCGGTGATGGTCACGGTCTTGCCACCGATCTGCACCTGGCGCGAGGCGGCCTTGGGCAGGGTGTCGGTGGTCATGATGCCCTCGGCGGCGCGCCCCCAGTGGGTGGGCGCGAGGTCGGCCAGTGCCGCGGGCATACCGGCCTCGATGCGCTCGACGGGCAGGGTCTCCATGATCACGCCGGTGGAGAACGGCAGCACCTGTCCGGGCTGCAGGTCCATCATCGCCGCCAGGGTGGCGCAGGTACGGCGGGCGCGGGCCAGGCCATCGGCCCCGGTGCCGGCATTCGCGTTGCCGGTGTTGACCACGATGGCGCGGATGGCCGACGAGGCCGCCAGGTGCTCACGGCAGACCTGGACGGGTGCGGCGCAGTAGCGGTTCTGGGTGAAGACGCCCGCCACGGTGGAGCCCGCCGCCAGCGACACCACCACCAGGTCCTTGCGGTTGGCCTTGCGCACCCCGGCCTCGGCGATGCCCAGGGTGACACCGGCCACGGGGGCCAGATTCTCGGGACGGGGGGCTTGCAGGTTCACGGGCATGGCGGTGTGGGGGCTGTGTCGGTTGCAGGGGGGAAATTGAAAACGCCCCGGCGCCGCCAGGGCGGCCAGGGCGTGCAGATTCTAGGAGGCTGCGGGGCGCGCCCGGCACCGCCGGCGCGCGCCACAGGTCTCAGCGGCCGGGCAGCTTGCCGCCCACGCCCTCCACCAGCCAGTCCATCTGGGCGATCTGCGGGTCCGGCAGCACCCCCTGGCTCAGGCGCAGCTGGCCCTGGTTGTCCTTGAGCGGCCCGCTGAAGGGGTGGAAGCGGCCGGCCTTGATGGCCTGCTCGCGCTCCTGCAGGGCCTTGACGGTGGTCGCCGGCAGCGTGGGGCTGAGCGCGGTCAGGCGCACCAGGCCGTCCTTCATGCCGCCCCAGACCGGCTTGGCCGCCCAACGACCGGCCAGCACCGATTGGGCCACCTGCGTGTAGTAGCCGCCCCAGTGGTGGGTCACCGCCGCCAGCTGCGCCCGGGGGGCAAAGCGGGCCATGTCGCTCTGGTAGGCCACCAGCTTGACGCCTTTCTCCTCGGCCGTCTGCGGCACGGCCGGTGAACCGCTGTGGTTGGTCAGCACGTCGGCCCCCTGGGCGATCAGGCTCAGCGCGGCATCACGCTCGCGGGGCGGATCGAACCAGGCATTGAGCCAGACCACCTTGACCTCGGCCTTGGGGTTGACCGCCCGCATGCCCAGGGTGAAGGCGTTCACGCCCTGGACCACCTCGGGCACCGGGAAGCCCGCCACATAGCCGGCCACACCGCTCTGGCTGCTGTAGCCAGCCAGCATGCCGGCCAGGTAGCGCGCCTCGTAGTAGCGGGCGTTGTAGGTGTTGAGGTTGGCGGCGGTCTTGTAACCACCGGCGTGTTCGATCTTGACGCTCGGATGGTCGGCGGCCACGCGCAGGGCCGGCTCCAGGTAGCCGAAGCTGGTGGCGAAGATCAGCTGATGGCCCTGCGCCGCCAGATCGCGCATCACGCGCTCGCTGTCAGCCCCTTCGGCCACCGCCTCGACCACCGTGGTGCGCACCTTGCTGCCCAGGGCCTGCTCCATGGCCTGACGGCCCTGGTCGTGCTGGAAAGTCCAGCCGGCCTGCCCCACCGGACTGACATAGACGAAGGCGACCTTGAGCGGTGCCGGGGCGACGGCCTGGGCCTGCACGGCGGCGGGCACGGCCAACAGGCCGGACAGGGTGGAGAGGCAGACAGCGGCGGCAGCGCGCAGCATGCGCGTCCGGCTGAGGTTTTTTGACATGGTTGTCCTCGACATGGCCCGCAATGACAGGTGAGACACGCCGCCTGCGGGGGCACGCGAAGGCGGCGGGGGCGGGATTGTCGCTCAGACGTGCCGCACGTGGGGCCACTGGGCTTGGCCCCTGGCGGCCCGGGGCAGCGCGAGCGCTCTCGTGCCCGGGGCGCCGACCCTGGTTAAGCTGCCGGCATGCGTGCGCTGCTCTGGACCCTCACCCTGTTGACGCTGGCGGCCTGGACGGGTCTGGCCGCCCTGGGACACGCCCTGCTCGGGCTCACCGCCAGCCAGGTGCCTGACGCCGAGGCCCTGCTGGCGCAATGGCCCTGGGTCGAGCGCCTGGACCCTTGGCTGCCCGGCTGGCGCAGCCTGCTGGCCCTGGGGCTGGCCGGCACCCAACTGGCGCTGGCGGTGCTGGGCGACTGGCGCGGGCTGCTGCAAGGGCTGCTCTGGACGGCCTGGGGCCTGGGCAGCCTGCTGGTCTTGGCAGTGGCCGCGGCCTTGCACGCCGTGGTGCGCGAGAGTGCGGAGGCACTGCGCGCCGCGCCGGACCGCATCAGGCCGCCACGGCGGCCCCCGGCTTGAGCGCCGCGCGCCGCGCCACACCGGCGCCCACCACGGTGGCCGAGACCACGCCCAGCAGCATGGCCAGCGCGGCGCCCCAGAACACCCCGGCCGGATGCCCGTGGTCCAGCAGCCAGCCAAAGACCGGCGCGGCCAGGGCAAAGCCGGTGTCCAGGCCCGAGTAGACCGTGCCATAGACCCGCCCGGTGGCGCCCGGCGGCGCAGCACGCTTGATGAGCATGTCACGCGAAGGCCCGGCCAGCCCGGTGCCCACGCCCGCCAGGGCCACCAGCACGGCCCCCAGGCCCCCGGGCAGCCAGCCGGTGCCCGGCAGCGCCAGCAGGGCGGCCGACAGGAGCATGGAACCGCCGATCACCTTCTCCAGCCGCGCGGCCCGGGCGGCCAGAAAGCCCCCGGCCACCATGCCCAGCGCCCCGCACAGCATGTAGCCGCTGACCACATAGGCGGTGGCCGCCAGCGGCAGGCCATAGAGTTGCTGCAAGGCCGGGCTGGCAAAGCTCTGCACCGCGCTCAGCGCCGCGGTGGTCCAGAAAAAGAAGGAGAAGCACAGCCAGACCGACGGCAACTTGAGAAAGGCCATGGGATGCTCCTCAGGCAGGCCGGCTGCCTTGGCCGCGACGGTCGCACCGGCACGGTCATCCAGCGCCGCCCGCTGCCACACCATGATGGCCAGCACCGCCGCGGCCAGCAGCGCCGCCCCGGCCGGGCCGGTACGCCAGTCGCCACCCCAGGCCAGCAGCCCCAGATGAAAGACCGGGGCCAGCGCCCAACCCAGGTTGCCGCTGATGCCGTGCACCGAGAAGGCATGGCCCAGACGCTTCTGGCTGACGCGCTTGTTCAGGATAGTGAAGTCGACCGGATGGAAGGGGGCGTTGCCCAGGCCCGCCAGCGCCGCGGCGGCCAGCAAGCCGCCATAGCCCGTGGCAGTGGCCGCGCACAGGCCCGCCGCCACAAAGGCCGAGAGGGCGGCAAACAGCACCGGCCGGGCCCCGACCTTGTCCACCAGAAAGCCCGACAGCGCCTGACCCACGCCGGAGATGATGAAGAACACCGTCACCAGCAGGCCCAGCTGCGAGTAGCTGAAGCCGAACTCGGCGATCAGCGCAGGAAACAGCGGTGGCAGCAGCAGATGGAAGAAATGGGAGGAGCCGTGCGCCAGACCCACCAGGCCGATGGTGCGGGCATCCTGCCCCAGGGGCGGCGGTGTGGCGCCGGCAAGTGCTTGGGGTGATTGAGCCATGCAGGCATCGTAGGCAAGGACGGCACCGCCGGGTTGCGGCAGACTGGCGACAGACCGTCAACTTCTATCGAGATCATGCCAAGTCCGCGTGAGGTACCACCAGCCACCCCGCACCTGTTCGCGCCCACCGCACAGCGGCCGGTGCGGTGCAAGCGACTGAGCCACGCCGCCGACACCCGGGTGGTGCCGCACCAGCACCCCTGGGCCCAGCTGGCCTATTCCAGCAGCGGCGTGACCCGACTCACGGCGGCGCAGGGCACCTTTCTGGCGCCGCCCTCACGGGCGGTGTGGGTGCCCCCCAATGTGGAGCACGCGGTGACCATGCTGGACGACTGCGAGTACTTCACCGTCTACCTGGCACAACGGCCGGGCGCCTGCGGACCGGCTGCGGTGCTGGAGGCCCCCCCTGCCCACCTGGGCGGCGCCAGCCCCGCCGCCCGGGACTGGTCGGTCTGCCAGGTGCTGGAGGTCACTGAGCTGCTGCGCGCCTTGATCCTGAACCTGGACACCCGGGGCGACGACCTGGGCCCGGGCCCCACGGCGACCGAGCAGGCCCGCCAGGATCGCCTGATGCACAGCCTGCTCGACGAGCTGTCGCGGGCCCGTCCGGTGGCCCTGGGCCTGCCCATGCCGCGCGACAAGCGCCTGCGCGCCTTGTGCGAGGCCATCGTGGACGACCCGGCCCGCCACAGCACCCTGGCGGCCTGGGCGGCCGACGCCGCTGCCAGCGAACGCACCCTGGCCCGCCTGTTCCGCAGCGAGCTGGACACCAGCTTTGCCCAGTGGCGACAGCAGGCCCTGATCGCCCGGGCCATGACCCTGGCGGCCGCCGGGCAGCCGATGAACCGCATCGCCAGCCAGCTGGGCTACGCCAGCCCCAGCGCCTTCAGCGCCATGGTGCGGCGCGAGCTGGGCACCACCCCGAGCGCACTCTTCAAGGCCTGAGGGGAGCCGACGCCGCGGCCGCCTCCTCAAAGGCCGCATCCAGCCGCGCCACCCAGGCGGCCTGCACCTCGGGCGGCGCAAAGGTCGCCTCCAGGCTGTGGCGCGCCAGCGCATAGGCCTGCGCCGGTCCCAGCTGGGGCAGCGCCGCGAAGGTGGCACGCCAGTTGTCGTTGAGGTAGCCACCGAAGTAGGCCGGGTCGTCGGCGTTGATCGTGGCCTTCAGGCCGGCGGCCAGCAGGGTCGGCAGCGGGTGGTCGGCCAGATCGCGCACCACGCAGAGCTTCAGGTTGGACAGGGGACAGACCGTCAGCGGCACGCCCTGTGCGGCCAGCCGGTCCATCAGGGCCGGATCCTCGACGCTGCGCACGCCATGGTCGATGCGCTCGACCTGCAGCACATCCAGGGCGCTCCACACATAGGCCGGGGGCCCTTCCTCACCGGCATGGGCCACCACATGCAGGCCCAGCGCCCGTGCCTGGGCGAACACCCGGGCGAACTTCTCCGGCGGGTGCCCGCGCTCGGCGCTGTCCAGCCCCACGCCGATGAACAGGTCCCGGTAAGGCAGCGCCTGCTGCAGGGTGGCCAGGGCCTCCTCCTCGCTGAGGTGGCGCAGGAAGCACAGGATCAGGTCCGCGCTCACACCCAGGGACGCTTGGGCCTGGCGGCAGGCCCGGTGCAGGCCACGGATGACCACCTCGAACGGCACGCCGCGCTCGGTGTGCGTCTGGGGGTCGAAGAACAACTCAGCCCGCACCACCTGGTCGGCCTGGGCCCGCAGCAGGTAGGCCCAGGCCATGTCGAAGAAGTCCTGCTCCTGCAGCAGCACGCTGGCGCCGGCGTAGTAGATGTCCAGGAAGCTCTGCAGGTCGGTGAAGGCATAGGCCGCGCGCAAGGCCTCTACGCTGGCGTAGGGCAGCGCCACGCCGTTGCGCTGCGCCAGGGCGAAGATCAGCTCGGGCTCGAGCGAACCCTCGATGTGCAGGTGCAATTCGGCCTTGGGCAGCCGCTCGATCAGAGCCGGCAGGGCCGACGCCGGCACGCGGTGCACCGACTCGGGCAGGGCAAAGGACCAGGGCGCCTTCAAGGGCGCGTCTTGGGGGGCAGTCATGGGGCCGACCTCGGGTGAAAGGAAGATGGCGGCAAGTATCGGCCGGCGCCCCCCCAACTTGGCGCGGCCGCGCGCCGCAACGAAAGTTCACCTTGGAGTCGGCCTGCGGCATCATGCGCAACCCAGACTGTGCAGAGCGCCCATTTCGGCCCAGGCCAGGGCGTACCGCCGTCGACGAATCTTCACCCTCGCAGCCTGCCCATGAACCGAGCCCCCGCCCTGCCCTGGACCCGTCTGGCCACCGCCCTGGCCTTCGGCCTTGCCACCGTGCCCGCCTGGGCCACCCCGTTGACCCCCGGCGAACAGGCGGCGCAGGACGCCTGGCTGGCCACCACCGACCGGCTGATCGTGCAGTACCGCGACGGCGCGGACGACGCCCTGGAGCCGGCGCGCCTGGCCACGGCCCGCAGCGCCGCCCGCCGCATGGGCGTGGACCTGAGCCTGCTGCGCTCCGGCGTGGTCCAGCGCGGCCATGTGCTCAAGCTCAGCCGCAGCGTGAGCGCCGAGCAGGCCCGCGCCCTGGCACTGCAGCTCAAGCAGGCCGACGGCACCGTGACCGCTGCCGAGCCCGACCTGCGCGTGGCGGCCCACTACACCCCCACCGACCCCTCTTACGCCAGCCAGTGGCACTACCACGAGGGCACCGCCGGCATCCGCGCCCCCGCCGCGTGGGACACCAGCCTGGGCGCTGGCGTGGTGGTGGCGGTGGTGGACACCGGCTACCGCCCCCATGCCGACCTGGCGGGCAACCTGCTGGCCGGCTACGACTTCATCAGCACCCCGAGCGTGGGCAATGACGGCGACGGGCGCGACGCCGACCCGCTGGACCCGGGGGACTGGGTAAGCGCCAACCAGTGCGGCTACGCCCACAGCGCCCGGGCCTCCACCTGGCATGGCACGCATGTGGCCGGCACCATCGCCGCGATGACCCGCAACACCGAGGGCGTGGCCGGCGTGGCCTATGGCGCCAAGGTGCTGCCGGTGCGGGTGCTGGGCACCTGCGGCGGCTACACCTCGGACATCATCGCCGGCATCACCTGGGCCTCAGGCGGCACGGTCAGTGGCGTGCCGGACAACACGCATCCGGCCCAGGTCATCAACATGTCGCTGGGCGGCTCGGGCAGCTGCAGCAGCCTGCTGCAGACCGCCATCACCCAGGCGGTGGCCCGTGGCAGCACCGTGGTCGTCTCGGCCGGCAACAGCGCCACCGATGTGGCCAATGCCTTCCCGGCCAACTGCAGCGGCGTGGTGGCCGTGGCGGCCACCGGACGCACCGGTGCCCGGGCCTATTACTCCAATTTCGGCAGCGGCGTGACCTTGGCCGCCCCCGGGGGCGACATGTCCACCGGCATCGCCAACGGTGTGCTCTCCACGCTCAACGATGGCAGCACCAGCCCGGGCAACGACATCTACCAGTACTACCAGGGCACCTCGATGGCCGCCCCGCACGTCAGCGGCGTGGCCGCCCTGATGCTGGCCGCCCACCGCAACCTGACGCCGGCTGAGGTCAAGAACCTGCTGACCTCCAGCGCCAGGGCTTTCCCGGCCACCTGCAGCCAGTGCGGCGCCGGCCTGCTGGACGCCGAGGCGGCCGTCACGGCCGCTCGCAGCGCCCGCATGGCCCTGGCCACCCTGACCGATGAGACCGACGACGACCACAGCAGCCTGGCGACGGCTCAGACACTGCCGGCGGTCTTCCCGCAAACGGTGACGGGCCAGGTCTCCCGCAGCGGTGCCAGCGACTTCTACGCCATCGAGGTGCCCGCCGGTGCCACGCTCCAGGTCACGCTCAACCTGCAGAACGAGGCCAACCAGCAGCTCTACCTTTACCGCAAGGCCAACGGGGCGCTGGTGCAAAAGAGCCAGCGCGCCAAGGGCTTTGACGAGTACCTGAGCCGCACCAATACCAATGCCACCCCGGTGACCTGGGTGCTGGAGGTCCGCTGGGTCTCCAACAACCCGCAGGGCGCCTACACCCTGGACCTCGACACCCACTGATGCCGCGGGAGCGGGCCGCCCGCCTCAGCACACCCCCCAGCGCCAGCCCAGGGCGCGCAGGTAGCGCCGGTAGGCGGCACTGGAGCGGTCGGCCGCGCAGTGCACCTCCTGCACCGGCGCGGCCTCGGTCAAGGGCAGCCGCCGGGGGCGCTGCGAGAGCAGCACCGGCGCGTCCTGCGCGAAGATCGTGTCCTGGAAGGCGCGCAACTGTGCGTCACCGGACTCGAAGTCCGGCACCGCCAGCCGAAACCACACCCGGCACGCCTCTTGCCCCTGGGGCTGGATGAACAGGGCGATGGACTCGCGATAGCCAGCCTGGGCATCGGGCGCCTTCTCCAGCACCGCGGTGAAAGGCGCCGGCACCCGGTAGTCGTACGCCACCCAGGACCCCTCGGTCGACAGCCGGTTGCTCTGTGGCTGCCAGGCCTGGCAGCCCTGGGCCCAGAGCCCCGCCTCGGCGCTCACGCTCACCGCATGCGGCTGCACCGCCGCATGCGCCTCATCGCCCAGCCAGCCGGCATGCACAAAGCTGAAGTGCGCCATGTCCAGGAAGTTCTCGACGATGCGCGGCGCACTGGTGGCCACCTCATACGGCCCCACGTTGAGCTTGCGCAGCCGCAGGTCCGCCTCGGCGGCAAAGGCCGGGGGCTGGGCCGGTCGCCCGTCCGGACGCAGCCACAGCAGGCCGCAGGCGTCCAGCACGGGCACGGCACGCAGGCCGTGCGAAGCTGGCGGCACCCAGCCCGGCACGGCCGGCACCAGCACGCAGGCGCCACCGGCCCCGAATCGCCAGCCGTGGTACGGACAGGCCAGGGCCCCGTCGCCAACCCGGCCAAGGCTCAGGCGTGCGCCCCGGTGTGGGCAGCGGTCCGGCGCCGCCCAGGCCTGGCCGGCCGCGTCGCGCCACAGCACCCAGTCCTCCTCCAGCAGCCGCACCCCCACCGGGGCCTGGGTGCCCAGGTCGGCCGCGTCCAGCACAGGATGGGTGCAGGCCCGGGCGGGGTCGTCTTGCACAGCGGCGGGAGACAGGGGCATGGCGGCGGTTTCAGGCATGTTGGTGAGCGCTCGAAGGCAGGAAACAGGCGGCGACACCCCGGCAGAGGGGTCCCGTCCGGCATGATCCTCGCATGCAGGTGGCGTGCCCAGTCACCTGCGCGCCCGGCCCGCCACCGTGCGTGCCCACCGCCCCCCTCGGGAGCCCCGCCATGCTCGACCTGCTCATCACCCACGCCACCTTGCCCGATGGCCGCACCGGCCAGGGCGTGGCCGTGCAAGACGGCCTGATCTGCGACATCGGCCCGCACCTCAGCGCCACCAACGCCCCGGCCCACCAGGTGGTGGACGCCCAGGGCCAGCTGCTCAGCCCGCCCTTTGTCGACGCGCACTTCCACCTGGACGCCGCACTGAGCTACGGCCTGCCACGCGTCAACCAGAGCGGCACCCTGCTGGAGGGCATCGCCCTGTGGGGCGAACTCAAGCCCCAGCTCACCCAGGAGGCCCTGGTGGACCGCGCCCTGGCCTATTGCGACTGGGCCATGGCCCAGGGCCTGCTGGCCATCCGCAGCCACGTGGACGTGTGTGACCCGCGCCTGCTGGCGGTGGATGCGCTGCTGGAGGTCAAGCGCCGCGTGGCGCCCTACCTGGACCTGCAGCTGGTGGCCTTTCCGCAAGACGGCGTGCTGCGCAGCCCCGGCGCGCTGGACCAGCTGAAAGAAGCCCTGCGCCGGGGCGTGGACGTGGTGGGCGGCATTCCCCACTTTGAGCGCACCATGGCCGACGGCGCCGCCAGCGTGCGCATGCTCTGCGAGCTGGCCGCTGAGCAAGGCAAGCGTGTGGACATGCACTGCGACGAGAGCGACGACCCGCTCAGCCGCCATGTGGAGACCCTGGCGGCCGAAACCGTGCGCCTGGGCCTGCACGGCCGCGTGACCGGCAGCCACCTCACCTCCATGCACAGCATGGACAACTACTACGTCAGCAAGCTCCTGCCGCTGATGGCCGAAGCCCGGCTGGGCGTGGTGGCCAACCCGCTCATCAACATCACCTTGCAGGGCCGCCACGACGCCTATCCCAAGCGCCGGGGCATGACCCGCGTGCCCGAGCTGCTGGCGGCCGGCCTGACGGTGGCCTTTGGCCACGACTGCGTGATGGACCCCTGGTACAGCCTGGGCGCAGCCGACATGCTGGAGGTGGCGCAGATGGGCCTGCATGTGGCCCAGATGACCAGCCAGGCCGGCATGCGCCAGTGCTTTGAAGCGGTGACCACCGCGCCGGCACGACTGCTGGGGCTGGACCACTTCGGCCTGGCCCCGGGGCGCGAGGCCAGCCTGGTGCTGCTGCAGGCCAGCGACCCGGTTGAGGCCCTGCGCCTGCGCGCCACCCGGCTACAGGTGTGGCGCCGGGGCCGGCTGCTGGCCGAGAGCGCGCCGCGCCAGAGCCTGCTGCATGTCAGTGGGGGCGCACCGCGCCCGGTGGACTGGCGACTGGGGCCGCGGGCGGCCTGACCACGTCACCGAACACCCCACAGGGCCGCCGCCTCAGCGGGTCATCGACCGCCGACAAAGGTAGCTCAGGCCGTCAACCAGGGCCACCAGGGCCAGCATGGCCCCCACGATGGTGGCGGTGCGTGGCATCTGGAACAGGCCCATGTGGAAGGCCAGCAGCTGGCCCAGGCCACCCGCCCCCACCACACCCAGCACCGCCGCGGCGCGGATGTTGTTCTCCCAGCGGTAGAGGGTGTAGCTCAGCAGCTGGGGCAGCACCTGCGGCAGCGTGGCGTAGGCCAGCACCACCCAGCGGCCCACGCCCTGCAGGCGCAGCGCCTGGGCCGGCCCCGGCGGCGCGTTCTCCAGCGCCTCGGCAAACAAGCGGCCCAGCACGCCGCTGGTGTGCACCGCCAGCGCCAAGGTACCAGCCAAGGGCCCGAGGCCGGCGGAGATGAGCAGCAGCGCCGCCCACACCAGCTCGGGCACGGCCCGTAGGGCATTGAGCAGCCAGCGAGTGGGCCACCGGACCCAGGGGCGGCCGCCGTCCAGGCCACTCTCCGGCCCCGTCTCCCGCCGGGCCGCCGGCACCGCCAGCACCAGCCCGGCCACCGCCGCCAGCAGCGTGCCCCAAGCCGACATGGCCAGGGTCTCCAGCGTGGCCGCTGCCACCTTGGCCACAAAGGGCGCCGAGAGGTCGGGCGGGAAGAACTCGCCCACGAAGCGTCCCATGGCCGACAGCGCCTGCGGCGCAAAGAACGCGGCCCACTGCAGGTCCAGGCTCCAGAAACTGGCCCCCACCAGGGCCAGCAGGCCCAGGCCCCACCACAGCGCCGCGCTGCGGGCATGCAGCAGCGGCGGCGGCAGGTCGGGCGGCACGGGAGAAGAGGAAGACATGGCGGCGTCCGTCCGGGCGTCGAATCAGGCCAGGGCCCGGCGCAGCGCCGTGCTGGCGCGGTCGGCCAGGGCCACCAGGGCCACAAACACCGCCAGCAAGGTGAGCACCTCGCCACCGGCAAACATCTTCATGGCACTGTCCATCTGCTGGCCCAGGCCGCCGGCCCCCACAAAGCCCAGCACCACCGAGCTGCGGATGGCGCACTCCCAGCGGTAGACGGTGTAAGACAGCAGCTCTCCTGCGTTCTGCGGCAGCAGACCATAGAAGAAGGCCTGCAAACGGCCGCTGCCGTTGCGCAGCAGGGCCTGGGCCACGGGCGCCTCGGCGCTTTCCAGGATCTCACCGTAGACCTTGCCCAGCATGCCGCCATAGGTCAATGCAATGGCCAGCACCCCGGCGGTGGGCCCCAGGCCGACCACCCGCACAAAGACCAGGGCCCAGACCAGCTCGGGCACCGAGCGCAGGACCACCAGGGCCCAACGCAGCGCCTGGCGCAGGCAGGCCGGCCCGGCCGCCATGGGCCCGGCCAGGGCCGAGATGGACAGCACCCGCGCCGTGGCCAGGGTGGCGGGCACGGCAATCATCAGGCCCAGGGTGATGCCCGCGGTGGCCATGGCCACCGTGCGCCAGGTGGACACAGCCACCTCGCGCAGAAAGCCGCCGCCCACCGCCGGTGGCCAGAAGCCCGACAGGAACAGCGTGGTCTGACGCAGGCTCTCCGCCTCCCAGAGCACCCAGGGGCGGAACTCGCAGGCCACCGCCAGTGGCCACAGCACCACCACCGCGGCCAGCCACGCACCCAGGCGGCGCGGCAGCGCCGGGTCCCGCAGGCGGGGCGGCAGGGCGGCGGCCGAGGCGCTGGCAGCAGTCATCGGCATTGCATCATCACCGGCGGCGGGGGCGCGGCCGGCGGCCCGTCAGGCAGCGGCGGCGCGGCCTGCAGCTCGTGCTCATGCTGGGCGTACAGCGCAGCCAGATGCGCCGGGGTCACGTCTGCGGCGGGCAGGTCAAACACCAACTGGCCCTGTCGCAGGCCCATCACCCGTGGAAAGCGCGCCAGCGCCAGTTCCACCTGGTGCAGGCTGGCCACCAGGGTCACGCCCCGCTGGCGGGCCTGGCCGGTCAGGGTGTCCAGCGCCTGGCGCGCCCGGGTGGGGTCCAGGGCGGAAAGCGGCTCGTCGATCAGCCACAACCGGGCCGGGGCCATGAGCGCACGGGCCAAGCCCACACGCTGGCGCTCACCGCCGGAGAGGCGGTCCACACGCTCAAACAACTTGTCCGCCAGGTCAAACGCCGCCAGCGCCTGATGGGCCGCGGGCAGTTCGCGGGGATGGAAGAGCGAGGCCAGGCTGGCCCATAGGCCCAGCTGGGGCAGGCGTCCGGCCAGCACCGCCGTGACCACCCGCTGGCGCGGGGGCAGCGGCGGCGTCTGGGGTGCCAGAAAGAGCTGGCCGCGCAGGCGTTGCAGCGCCGGCCGCGGCAGCGCCCAGGGGTCTTGCCCGCCCAGACGCAGCCCGCCCTGGGCCGGGCGCAGCGCGCAGCCCAGGCCCAGCAGCAGGCTGGTCTTGCCCGCGCCCGAGGGACCGATCACCGCCACCTGCTCGCCCGCGACCACGCGCAGGTTCAGCGGCCCCAGGGCCGGGGCCGCGTTTGGCCGTGCCGCCGGGTGGCGCAGCGCCAGCGACTGCAGTTCAAGTTCCATGCACGCGATCCCGTGGGCCGCCAGCCAGGGGGCTCAGATCAGCCCGGCGCTGCGCGCGGCGGCCTCGATGCCCTTGTAGTTCTCGGCCTGGGTGGGCACAAAGCGCGTGGCCCGCTGCAACTCCAGGATCTCCTTGCCCTCGGGCGTGGACTTGTTCAGCGTCAGGAAGGCCTGGGTGAGCTTGTCGCGCAGGGCCGCCGGCATGTCGGCATGCACGGTCCAGTTGTAGTCGTGGTAAGCCGGTGTGGTGTAGAAGACGCGGACCTTGGCCGTGTCCACCTTCTTGTCGGCCACGAACTTCTCCCACACCGAGATGTTGAGCGCCCCGGCCTGCACCTTGCCTGCCGCCACCGCGGCGATGGTGGCGTCGTGTGCGCCGCTGAAGGCCACGCGGCGCAGCGCCTTGTCCGGATCCACCCCGGCCTGCAGCAAGAAGCTGCGCGGCATCAGGTGGCCCGAGGTGCTGCTGGGCGAGCCGAAGCTCAGGTCGCGGCCCTTCAGGTCGGCCAGGCCCTGAACGGCCGGGTCGGTGGTGATGAAGACCGAGCGGAAGCGCTCGTCCTCCTCGCGCTGCACCAGCGGCATGACCTTGCCGCCCGAGCGGATGCTGGCCTGCACGAAGGTGAAACCCCCGAACCAGGCCAGGTCCACCTTGCGGCTCACCAGGGTCTCCACCGCCGCGGCGTAGTCGGTCACCGGGGTGAACTCCACCTTCATGGCCAGCTTGGTCTCCAGGTACTTGACCAGGGGTGCCGCCTTGCGGGCCAGCTCGGCCGGCGCCTCATCCGGAATGGCGGTGACGCGCAGCACCTGCTGCGCCAGGGCACCGGTGGCCGGCACGGCCAGCGTCAGGGCCAGCAGGGACTGCAGCACGGTGCGGCGCAGGGCGACCGGGGC
Organism: Ideonella livida; assembly: GCF_010499455.1. Lineage (GTDB taxonomy): Bacteria > Pseudomonadota > Gammaproteobacteria > Burkholderiales > Burkholderiaceae_C > Ideonella > Ideonella livida. Next base: position 62,459 of record NZ_JAAGOH010000002.1, read on the forward strand.
ATGGAAGCGAGGGTTCATGGCAGACGGGGCGCGGGCGCGCCGGCGCAAAGGGTGGCAGGGGTAGAGCCGCCGGGACAGATCGCCCGGGCGGCGCAAAGGGCCGACATCGTACCCGCGCCGGCAGGCGCTTGCGGCTATGCTCGCCCGCCATGGCCCCGCCGGGCCACCCCTGTGCGCGCCCCCCAGCGCGGCGCCCTGACACCGCTCCCGGAGACCCCGCATGACCCCCGCCCCCGCCGCCCCGGCCGCCGAACCCCGCCTGACCAGCCTCTCCCACGGCGGCGGCTGCGGCTGCAAGATCGCCCCCGGCGTGCTGTCCGACATCCTCAAGGGCACCACCGCCCTGCCCGTGCCGCGTGAACTGCTGGTGGGCATCGAGACCTCGGACGATGCCGCCGTCTACCAGCTCAACGACGAGCAGGCGCTGATCGCCACCACCGACTTCTTCATGCCCATCGTCGACGACCCCTTCGACTTTGGCCGCATCGCCGCCACCAACGCCATCAGCGACGTCTACGCCATGGGCGGTCGCCCCCTGCTGGCCCTGGCGCTGGTGGGCATGCCCATCAACGTGCTGTCCACCGCCACCATCGGCCGCATCCTGGAAGGCGGCGCCTCGGTCTGCAAGGCCGCGGGCATCCCCATTGCCGGCGGCCACACCATCGATTCCGTCGAGGCCATCTACGGCTTGGTCGCGCTGGGCCTGGTGCCCCCCCGCCACGTCAAACGCAATGCCGACGCGCAAGTCGGCGACCTGCTGGTGCTGGGCAAGCCGCTGGGCGTGGGCGTGCTCTCGGCCGCCCTTAAGAAGGGCCGCCTGGACGAGGCGGGCTATGCCCGCATGATCGACACCACCACCCGACTCAACACGCCTGGCCCCGACCTGGCCGCCCTGGACGGCGTGCACGCCATGACCGATGTCACCGGCTTTGGCCTGGCCGGCCATGCGCTGGAGGTGGCCCGCGGCTCGGGCTGCCAGGTGCAGCTGGACTGGGCCGCCGTACCCTGCCTGCCCGGCGTGCGCGACCTGGCCGCCCAGGGCCTGGTGACCGGCGCTTCGGGCCGCAACTGGGCCGGTTACGGCGCCGAGGTGGCCCTGCCCGCCGGCTTTGACCCTGCCGACCAAGCCTTGCTGACCGACCCGCAGACCAGTGGCGGCCTGCTGGTGTCCTGCACGCCGCAGGCGCTGGAGGCGGTGCTGGCCACCTTTGCGCGGCACGGCTTTGGCCAGGCCGCTGTGGTGGGCCGGGTGGCCCCCGCCACCGCGGGCGGCCCCCGCCTGCAGGTGGCCTGAGCCGCCAGGGCCGGGCCCCGGCCCACCCCGGGCAAACCCCAGGCCCCTCCATACCCGGCTACTACCCGCCCCACCCGCCCGCTGCCAACAATCGTCGCCATCCCCTCAGTGCCTTCCCCCGAGCCCAAGGAGACGACGACGATGGCCAAGATCCTGATGCTGTGCGGCGACTACGCCGAAGACTACGAGACCATGGTGCCCTTTCAGGCCCTGCAGGCCGTGGGCCACACGGTGCACGCCGTGGCGCCGGACAAGGCGGCGGGCGACTACGTCATGACCGCCATCCATGACTTTGAAGGCGAGCAGACCTACTCCGAAAAGCCCGGCCACCGCTTCACCCTCAACTTCGCCTTTGCCCAGGTGCGGCCCGAGGCCTATGACGCCCTGCTGATTCCCGGCGGCCGCGCCCCCGAGTACCTGCGCATGAACGCCACCGTGGTGGACTGGACGCGCCACTTCCTGCAGGCCCACAAGCCCGTGGCCGCCGTCTGCCACGGCGCCCAACTGCTGGCCGCCACCGGCCTGCTCAAGGGCCGCAAGGTCTCGGCCTACCCCGCCTGCCAGGTGGAGGTGGAGCTGGCTGGCGCCGAATACATGGGCATCCCCGTCGACCAGGCCGTGACCGACGGCAAGCTGGTCACCGCCCCCGCCTGGCCGGCCCACCCCGCTTGGATCCGCCAGTTCCTGGCCGTGCTGGGCACGCAGATCACGCTGTAATTCCTGCACCGGAGGCCCTGCCCATGTGCCGCATCTTCATCAGCACCGACCCCGCCCAGTACGACAGCCGCACCCGCTCCGTGCGCCTGCACGGCGTGGTCACCAGTATCCGGCTGGAGAACCTGTACTGGGAGGTGCTGGAAGAAATCGCCCGCCGCGATGGCCTGGGTGTGGTGCAGCTGATTGAGCGCCTGTACGACGAGCTGGTGACTGAGCGCGGCGCCGTGGGCAACTTCAGCAGCTTCCTGCGGGTCTGCGCCCTGCGCTATGAAAGCCTGATGGCCCGCGGCGGCATCCCGCTGGACACCGCCGTGCCCATCCGCAGCCTGCCGGCCGACGAGGTGCTGAGCCACCTGCCGGTGCGGGGCGCAACCGCCCAACCCAGCGCCCACCCCCCTGTGGACGCGCGGCGCCACTCGGCGCATTGACAACGTCTAACTGCTAGGCGGGGGCCGTCTGAGGCCTGCCCCCCGGTGCGGGTCAGACCGCCTGGGCCTTGCGCTTGCCCCACCAGCGCAGCACCGGTGGCACCAGCAACATGACCAGGGCCAGGGCCCACAACGTCTTGGAGATGGGGCTCTCCAGCAGGATGCCGACTTCGCCGTTGGTGATGGACAGGGCGCGGCGCAGGTTCTGCTCCATCATGTCGCCCAGCACAAAGCCCAGGATCAGCGGGGCCATGGGCATGCCGGCCTTGCGCAGGGCAAAGCCCACCACGCCAAAGATACTCATCAGCACCAGGTCAAAGGTGGTGGCATGCACCGCATACACCCCCACCGCGCTCACCGCCAGGATGCCGGGCACCAGGGCCCAGTTGGGGGTGTAGAGCATGCGGGCGAAGACACCCACCAGCGGGATGTTGATGGCCAGCAGCATCACGTTGCCGATGAACAGCGAGGCGATCAGGCCCCACACCAGCTCCGGGCTCTGGGTGAACAGCGCCGGGCCGGGGGTGATGTTGTAGAGCGCCAGGGCGCCCACCATCACCGCGGTGGTGCCGGAGCCGGGCACACCCAGGGTGAGCATGGGCACGAAGGAGCCAGCGGCCGCGGCATTGTTGGCGGCCTCGGGGGCGGCCACGCCGCGGATGTCGCCTTCACCAAAGCGGCCGCTGGGGCCGGCCAGGCGCTTTTCCATGGCGTAGGTCATGGCACTGGCAATGGTGGCGCCGGCACCAGGCAACACGCCGACGATGAAGCCCACCACGCTGGAGCGCACGGTGCACCACCAGGTGTGCGCGGCCTCGCGCAGGTTGAACATGGAGCGGCCGGTCTCACGGATCAGGGTCTGGGCGCTGTGGTGCTGCTCCAGCATCAGCAGGATCTCGCTGACCGAGAACAGGCCGATGACCACCACGATGAACTGGATGCCGTCAGACAGGTGCACGTCGCCACCGGTGAAGCGGTAGACGCCGGAGTTGCTGTCCAGGCCCACGGTGGACAGGCTCAGGCCCAGCGCGGCGGCGATGACCGCCTTGAGCGGGGCGTCGCCCATCAGGCCGGTGATGCAGGCGAAGGCAAAGCACATCAGGGCGAAGTACTCCGCCGGGCCGAAGGCCAGCGCCCACTGGGCCAACAGCGGGGCGAACAGCACGATGCCCACCGTGGCGATGATGGAGCCAATGAAGCTGCTCCAGGCCGAGATGGACAGGGCCACACCGCCCAGGCCCTGGCGGGCCATGGGGTAGCCGTCCATGGCGGTCATGATGGCCGCGGCATCACCGGGCACGTTCAGCAGGATCGAAGAGATGCGCCCCCCGAACTCGCAGCCCAGGTACACGGCGGCCAGCAGGATGAGCGAGGACTCCGGCGGCAGCTTGAGCGCATAGGCCAGCGGCATGAGGATGGCCACGCCGTTGATGGGGCCCAGCCCGGGCAGCATGCCCACGATGGTGCCGATCAGGCCGCCAATGGCGGCCATGGCCAGGTTGGCGGGCGTGAGGGCCACGCCAAAGCCCAGCAGCAGGTGTTGCAGGGTTTCCATGTCAACGGCCTCCGAAGATGAAGGACAGCCAGCCGGTGGGCAGCACCACGTCCAGCAGGGTGTCGAACAGCAGGTACTGACCCAGGCCCAGGGCCAGCCCGGCGATGAGGCCCTGGCGCCAGTTGCCACCAAAGGCGCGGCCCAGCGGCACGGTCATGACCAGGGTGGCCAGCACGAAGCCCAGGAATTCAAACAGCAGGGCGTAAGCGAAGATGGCGGCGATCACCGGGCCCAGCACGCGCCAAGGGGCGGTGGCCAGGCCGCTGACGTGCGGGCCCGGACGCAGCGCCATCCAGGCGCCGGCACCGGCCAGCACGGCCGCCAGCAGCAGCGGAAAGGCCCGCGGCCCGACGGGCTCGTAGGAGATGGGGGCGGCATAGCCCCAGGCGGCCCAGGCCATGGCGGCGCCCAGCGCCACGCAGGCCAGACCCAGCAGGCGGTCACTTGACATGAAATGCACTCCCGGGCGGCGCTGGCGGCGCCGGCCCGAAGCAGAAGAAGGGGGAGGGACACGGACAGGGCGGGCCGGCGGCCGGCCCTGTCCGCAGCGCGGTGCGCGGGGCACCGCCTAGGGGCGCATCAGGGGTGCACCCAGCACGCCGCCCAGACACGCAGCCGGGGCGTGCGGCCTCAGGGCGCGACGTTCAGGCCGAAGTCCGCGGCGATCTTGCGGTAGTCGGCCACGCGCTGCTTGACGTAGGTGGTCAGCTCGGCGCCGGTCATGGCAAAGGGATAGAGGCCACGCTCGTCGCGCGCCTTGGCAAAGGCCGGGGTGGCCATCATCTTGTTGAAGGTGTCCACCCAGAGCTTGTAGTCGGCATCGCTGACCTTGGGGCCGACGTAGAAGCCGCGGATGATGGGCCACTGGATGTCGTAGCCCTGCTCCTTGGCGGTGGGCACCTTGGCCAGCGGGCCGTCCAGGCGCTTGTCGGCCATGACGGCCAGCACGCGGATCTTGGCGCCCGCCTTGATCTTCTCTTCGGCCTCGGCGGCGTCACCAGAGTAGACGTGCACATGGCCGCCCTGCAGGGCGGTCAGGGCCTCGCCGCCGCCTTCAAAGGCCACAAATCGCATGGACTTGGGGTTGAGGCCGGCGGCACGTGCGGTCAGCGCGGCCTTGAGCCAGTCCTGGCTGCCGATGGTGCCGCCCGCGCCAAACACCACCTTGGTGGGGTCGGCCTTGACGGCGGCCACCAGGTCGGCCAACGTCTTGAAGGGCGAGCTGTCGGCCACGATGACAGCGCCGTAGTCGGTGCCCACCGCCGCCAGCCAGCGCACGTCGTTCTCGTTGTAGCGGCCGAACTTGCCCTGGGCCAAGTTCAGCAGCGAGCCGCCGGAGAAGGCCACGATGGTGCCCGCCTCACCCGGGCGCTGGGCGACGATGGCGTTGTAGGCCACCGCGCCAATGCCGCCGGGCATGTAACTCACCCGCATCGGGTCGCCCAGGGCCTTGGCCTCCATCAGCGAGCTTTGGGCCAGCTTGCAGGTCAGGTCAAAGCCGCCGCCGGGCTTGGCCGGGGCGATGCACTCGGTCTTGTCCAGCGGGCTGGCATGGGCGGCCAGGGCGGCCAGGCCCAGCAGGGCGGTGGCGCAGAAGCGCAGGCGGGTGCTCATCGTGTGTCTCCTTGTGGTGGTGCAAGAGGCCGGCATTCAGCCGGCCCCGTGGCCCTTGGTTTCAGCAGCGGGGATCAGAACTCGTACTTCAGGCCCAGGTCAAAGCCGGTCTTGTGGGCGGCGGCCTTGCTGTCGTTGCCCACGTCGGTGTAGACGGTGAGCTGCTTGGACCAGGCGTGGTGGTAGCCCAGACCCAGCTTGGCGACAGTGGTCACGCCTTCCTTCTTTTGGTTGCCGTAGGCGGCCTTGATCTCACCCTTGCCCATCGGCACGGCCAGGCCCAGCACGTAGCCCTTGACGCTCAGGTCGTCCTTGGTGGTGCCGGTGGAGTAGCCGGCGGAGACCTTGGCCACGCCAAAGTTGTAGACCGCGCCCACGGTGCTCAGCTCGTCTTTGGCGTCGGCAGGATCTTCCACACCGGCGGCCAGCAGCAGCGGGCCGGACTTCCACTGCACGGCGGCGGAGAACGGACGGCTGGCGTCGGCGGCGGTGCTGGCCTTGGCCGCATCGGCGGTGGACAGGGCCACCGACAGGCCACCGAAGGTGCCGTCATAGCGCACGGAGCCGTCCACGCGCACCTTGGCGATGCCCAGGCGCAGGCCCGCGTCGCGCACAGCGGCCACGGTGTCGCCGCCGAACGGGTCGATCACGTTCTGCACCAGCGAGAAGGCGGGGATGTACTGGCGGCCCATGCCCAGCTTGCCAAAGGCGCCTTGCACGCCGACCTGGGCCACGCCCTTCCACATCACGCCGTCGGTGGCGCCGGTGTCCGGGAAGAAGCGGTGCTCAAAGCCAAAGAAGGCCTGGTAGCCGTCGCCCAGGTCATGCGTGCCCTTGAAGCCGACGCGGCTGTCGCTGCCGGTGGCCGTCTGGAACTTGTCTTCGCCGATGGCGCGGCGCTGGCCCACGTCCACCTTGCCGTAGATGGTCAGGGCGGGGGTGGACTGGGCGGCGGCGGTCAGGGGCAGGGCCAGCAGGGCAGCGGTGGCCAGCAGGGTCTTGTGCATCGTGTGTCTCCAGCAAGGTGGTGGGTAAGTCCCGCCAGGCCTGGGCCCGGGGGCGGCGATGCGGCGACGGCACGCGGAGCGGACACGGCAGACCGGCATCGGTGTACACACGATAGAAAAAGGCGACTTTCAGCCTGCTTTCATGTCTTTCAGGCTTTTCTCAGGGTTCTCACGGAGGCGCGGGGGCGAATGGTGCCTCGGCCGCGGGCAGCTCCAGCCGGGCGCAGAAGCCAGGGCCGGGGTCCCGGTTGGCCAGCACCAGACGACCGTGGTGGCGCTCGACCACGCTACGGGCGATGGCCAGGCCCAGGCCGCTGCCGGGCAGCCGGGCGTTGCTGGCACGGAAAAAGCGCTCGCCGGCGCGGGCCAGCTCCTCGGGGGGCACACCCGGCCCCTGGTCCACCACCTCGGCCCAGGCCAGGGCCGACACCGGGTCGTGGTGCACCCGCACCGTCAGGGCCGAGCCGGGGGGGGCGTGCCGCATGGCGTTGTGCAGCAGGTTGGACAGGGCTTCCAGCAGCAGGTCGGGATCGGCCTGCACGGGCACCGGTGCGCCCGGCACTTCCAGGCCCAGGTCCAGGCCGCGCAGGTTGGCCTCGCGCCAGCCGCGGCGGGCCAGGTCGCCGGCCAGGGCGGCCAGGTCCAGCACGCGTGGCCGCAGCTCGGCAGCATCGCTGCGGGCCAGAGCAAGCATCTGGTTGGTGTGGCGGATGGTCTCGTCAAGCTGCTCGCGCAGGGCCTGCAGCACTTCCCGCTGGGCGGCGGGGTCGTCCTGGCGCTGGGCATAGGCCAGCTGGGTGGCCAGCACCGTCAGCGGGGTGCGCAGCTGGTGCGAAGCGTCGTCGACAAAGCGCCGTTGTGCATCGGACAGGGCCAGGTTGCGGGCCATGTGCTGGTTGATGGCCTGCACCAGGGGCTGCACATCCTGCGGCAGGCCACGGGTGGGAATGGGGGTAAGGTCCGAGGGCATCCGCTCGGCCACCTCCTGGCTCAGCCGGATCAGGGGCTGCAGGGCCCAGCGCAGCGCCAGCACCAACAGGCTCAGGGCCACAGCCGAGAGCAGCACGTCGCGCACCAGGGCCTGCACGACCAGATGCCGGATGAAGCGCTCACGCGTGGTGAGGGACTCGGCCACCTGGATGACCAGGCGCTGTCCGGCGCCGGCGCCGGTGAAGGCACGGTCCAGCGGCCGGGCGTAGCTGCCCACACGCACCGGGGTGCCAAAGTAGCGGCTGTTGGTGAACTGGGGCACGCCGGTGCGCAGCGGCTCGGCAGGCGGTGCCAGCTCGGCGTCCCCGATGACCACCAGGCCGTCCTCGGTGGCGATGCGGTAGAAGACCTGGCCGCCATCGGCCGTGAGCTGGAACACCTCCAGCAAGGTGTAAGGCAGCTCCACCCCCAGGCCGCCGCTGGCGGTGGAGACGTTGGCGTCTATGGCCTTGATCACCCCCAGCAACGAGCGGTCGTAGGCGGCATCGGCGGCATCGGTGGCGGTGCGCCAAGACAGCAGGATGCCGCCGGCCACCACCGCCACCAGGCCCGCCGCCAGCACCAGGCCCAGGGTGCTGGCGATGCTGGCCTGGTGGTAGCGCTCCAGGCTCAGGCGGCCCGCCCGGCGCAGGGCGGCCCCCGGGCTCACGGCGTGTGCTCCAGTACGTAGCCCAGGCCGCGAAGCGTGCGGATCTGCACCGGGCTGTCGCCCAGTCGCTTGCGCAGGCGGTGCACCAGCACCTCGATGGCATCGGGCTGCACGTCCTGCTCGTCGGAAAACACCCGCTCCAGGATCTCCAGCTTGCTCAGCGGCTCCCCGGGGCGCTGGATCAGGGCCCGCAGGACGGCATGCTCGCGCGGCGTGAGGGTCAGGGGTTCGTGGCGCAGGGTGAACAGCCGGGTGCCGCTGTCGTAGTGCAGCGGCCCGCAGTCGAAGGCCGGCCGGTCGCCCCCGCGCGAGCGGCGCACCAGGGCGATGAGCCGGGCCTCCAGCTCCTGCAGCTCGAAGGGCTTGGCCAGGAAGTCGTCGGCACCCTCCATCAGGCTGCCCACCCGCTCCATCAGGGAGTCGCGGGCGGTCAGCACCAGCACCGGCAGGCGCTGGCCGGCGTCGCGCAGGTCGGCCAGCACCTCGCGACCGTCCAGCCCCGGCAAGCCCAGGTCGAGGATGAGGGCGTCGTACTGGGTGGCCTTGAGGCTGCGGCGCACCAGACGGCCGTCGTTGACCCAGTCCACCTGGGCCCCGTTCTGGGCCAGGGCCTTGACCAGCCAGGTGGCCAGGGCGGTTTCGTCTTCAGCAAGGAGCAGGCGCATGTCGGCAATCCGGTGGGCCGCCCGCCAGGGGCGACCCCGGCATTGTCCGTGGCGGACGGCCTGGACATCGGCGCGACAAGACACCGCCGCATGAGGAAATTCCCGCCACCCTGCCTGTGGCGGGGACATGGGGCCGCGGCGATGATGCGGGACGTATGGGGTCCGGCGCCTGGCTTGCGGGTCGCCACGCCCTTCCACCTTTGCCCTTCGCCCTGTCTGGAGCCCCGCATGCGTCCTGCCGCCGCCCTGCCCTGTCCTTCCCCCGCCCGCCGTCGCGCCCTGGCCGGCCTGGGAGCCGGTCTGGTGGCCACCTGCGGGCTGTGGAGCCCTGGGGCCCGCGCGGCGCTGGCCCCGGGGGCCAAGGCCCCCGACTTCACACTGGAGGCGGCGCTGGGCGGCCAGCCCTTCCGCTTCAGCCTGGCGGAGGCGCTCAAGGGCGGCCCGGTGGTGGTGTACTTCTATCCCAAGGCCTTCACCAGCGGCTGCACGGTGGAGGCCCACCTGTTCGCCGAGGCCACGCCGCAGTTCAAAGCCCTGGGGGCGACGGTGATCGGCGTGTCCAACGACGACATCGCCACCCTCAAGCGTTTCAGCACCGAGGCCTGCCGCAACCAGTTCGCGGTGGCGGCGGACGCGGGCGGCAAGGTCATCCGGCAGTACGACGCCGGCTTCACGCTGGCCCCCGGCATGGCCGACCGCATCTCCTACGTGGTGAGCCCCCAGGGCCAGGTGCTGCTGGCTTATAGCAGCCTGGATCCGGACGGCCATGTCAAGGCCACGATGGAGGCGGTGAAGGCCTGGCGGGCCAGGAACCCGCGCTGAGCCACCGGGCCCCGGGCGGGGACTCAGTCCCCCTTGAAGCCGGTGGCCTTGACCACCGCCGCCCAGCGCACCGCCTCGCGCTGCAGCATGGCCTGGGCGTCCGCCCGGGTGCTGGGGGTGACGGTGAAGCCCGCCTCCTGCAGCTTCTGGCCCACCTCCGGATGCCGCAGGGCGGCGTGGGTGGCGCGCTGCAACGTGTCCAGGAGTGCGGGCGGTGTGGCCACGGGGGCCAGCAGGGCGAACCAGGCGGCGAAATCGGCCTTGGGGTAGCCCGCCTCGGTGAAGGTGGGCACCTCGGGCAGCAGGGCCGAGCGCTGGGGCGCGGTGGTGGCCAGCGCGCGCATCTTGCCGCCCTTGACCTGGGCCATGGCCAGGGCCGTGGAGACAAAGGCGGCCTTCACGTCACCGGCGATGATGGCGGTGACCGCATCGCCGGTGCTGCGGTAATGGATGCTCTCCACCCCGAAGCCGGCCAGCTCGCCGAAGACCTCGGCGCCAAAGTGGCCGGGCGTGCCCGCCCCGAAAGTGCCAAAGTTGACCTTGTCCTTCTCGGCCTTGGCGGCCTTGACGAAATCGGCCACCTGGCGGTGCGGCGAACTGACGGGCACCACCAGCACAAAGTCCGAGCGCACCACCTCGCTGATGGGTGTGAACTCCTTGAGCGGCTGGTAAGGCAGCTTGGCAAAGGCCGCCGGCGCGATGCTGATGGAGCCGACCTCCCCCAGCAGCACGGTGGCGCCGTCGGGCGCGCTCTTGGCCACGGCCTGGGCAGCGATCTGTCCGCCGGCCCCCGCACGGTTGTCCACCGCCAGCGGCAGCTTGAGCTCCTCGCCCAGGCGCTGGCCCAAGGTGCGGGCCACCACGTCCGGGCCGCTGCCGGGCGGAAAGCCCACCACCAGCTTGACCGGGCCGGCCAGTGTCTGGGCGACGGCCAACGGCGCAGTGCCCGCCAGCAGGGCCCCCAGCGGCAGACTGGACGCGGCGGCCAACGCACGGCGGCGGGACATCAGGAAGGACGGCGGGCGAGCAGGCATGTCAGGTCTCCGGCGATCTTGGGAATGTCCACAGTCTGCCGCCCGCCCCCGGGGGGCCTTGTCATCCGAGAGTCTGACAGCCCAGGCCTCAGTGCCCGGCGCCCTGCACCAGGGCAAACAGCTCGCTGCGGAAATGCAGCCCCAGGCGGTCAAAGGCCCGCGCCCGGTAGGTTTTGACCGTGGCCACCGACAGGCTCATGTCGGCGGCAATGCCGTCATAGCTCCAGCCTTTGAGCAGGCGCTCGCACACCTCCAGCTCGCGCTCGGTGAGCGCCGGACAGCGACGCTGCAGGGCCTGGCGGTGGGTGGGTGCCACGGCCGCAGCGGCGTCACCTGGCGGCGGCGCCAGCCGCGCCTGCAAGGCCAGGTGGCGGCGCACGCCCGCCATCACCAGCGGGGCCAGGCGCACCAGCCGCTCCTGCTCCAGGGGATCAAAGGCGCCCTGGGTCCCGTGGCGGTAGAGGTTGACCGCCAACAGGCTGCCGTCCTGCTCCAGGGCGGCCACGCTCAGGCGCTCCACCACGTCATGCCGTGTGTAGATGGCCTCGCGGTGCTCCGCGCTGGGCGCCTCCTGCGCGGCCATGCGCAGCACCAGGGGCGCGGGCGGGCCGGGCTGGCGACGCACGAGGTCAAAGCTGGCATCGCGCCGGTACAGGCCGCCCAGGTAGGCGGCAAAGCAATCGCGGGTGGTGTCGGGCACCCCCAGCGCCGCCGAGCAGTGCAGCACGGGGGTGCGGCCAGGCCGCAGCCGGTACACCGACCACGAGCCGGCCCGCACCGCCTTGTTCAGGCTGTGCAGCGCCCCCTGGGCGAAATCGTGCTCACCCAACTGCTCGATCAGGCCCGCCAGGCAGGCCTGCTCGGCAGCCGCCCAGGCAGTGGAAACGGCAGGGGTGGCGGTGGACCAAACGTGCATGGCGGAGGGCTCGAGGCGACAGGGTGGGCAGGCGGGCGCGTGAAGCAGGCGGACTTGGGCGGACCTGTCCTCCTCTGGGATGACAGGCGCCGCCGGGACAGGCACTAGGCTCACAGACATGGCGTCTTGGCCCGATCCGGCGCCGATCCTAGGCGTGCCACCCCGCCGCCGGCATCCTGACTCACCCTGAATCCCGCCCGCCATGACAGAACCGCGCGACGCCCTCGCCTCCTACCCTGCGGACTTTCCGGCCCCACCCGGCTTGCAGCCCATGGCACGCATCCGCTGTGAGGTGGCCGCCCTGGTGACGCTGGGCCCCGGCCACCATGGCGAGCGCCGCTATGTGCCCTTGGGCCACGGCACGGTCGAGGGCCCCGAACTGCAGGGCACGCTGATGCCCGGCGGGGTGGACTGGCAGGTCCTGCGGGCCGACGCGGTGCTGGAGATTGCCGCCCATTACGTCATCCGCACGCCGGACGGCGCCCTGGTGGAGGTGCGCAGCGAGGGCTACCGCCACGGCCCGGCAGCGGTGATGGCCCGCCTGGCCGCCGGCGAGTCGGTCCCCCCGCAGGACTATTTCTTCCGCACCCTCATGCGCTTCCAGACCGGGGCGCCGGCCTGGGCCCACCTCAACCGGGTGATGGCCCTGGCGGTGGGTCGGCGCGAAGCGCGTGAAGTGCTACTGGACGTCTACCGCATCACCTGAGGTACGGCCACCGGGCCGCCGGCCAGGCCCCGCGAAACTTGATTTTCGTCAAGAAAACAACACCCTCGGGAAGATTACCCAGTTCAGGGGCACTTTCCCCTGCAACTTGTCAGATTGCCGACATGAGGGTGCCGGCATGATTCCGCTCAGTGTTAACCCTGAGTTGGAGGGCGCGATGACGATGCGTCAAATCCTGAGCGGCTGCGGCCTGGTGGTCGGCCTGTGGCTGTGCACCTGGACCGGGGCTGCGGCCCAGGCCGTGGCGGCGCCGCGGGCCGAGGCCTGCAACGCCGAGATGGGCAAGTTTGTGCAGGCACTGGACTTTGTGCGCGATGCGCAGGGCCCGCAGGCCGCCACGCAGCTGCGCGAGAAATTGCTGCCGGCCAAGCTGGAGGCCGAGCTGATGGGCCAGGACGGCACCTGCGCCGTGGTCAAGTACCTGCGCGGCAAACGCCTGCTGGGCTGAACTGCCGCGGCACGCGCTGGCGCCAGCCATGAAAAAAGGCCGCCGGGTCCGGGACCACGGCGGCCGTTCCAGAGCACCCCGGCAGGGGCGCCACCCGCGCTCAGCGGGAGGGGACGATCACTTGTCGCCCGGCACGCGGCCTTCCACGCCCTTGACGTAGAACTTGATGCCGCTCAGGAAAGCGTCGTCGGCCGCGGCGCCCTCAGCCAGCACCACCTTGCCGCCGTTGTCGGCGATCGGGCCCTTCCAGATCACGAAGCTGCCGTCCTTCAGGCCGGCCTTGATCTGGGCGATCTTCTCCTTGATCTCGGCGGGCACGTCCTCGGCGATGGAGACGATGTCGATGGCGCCTTCCTTGACACCCCACCAGGTCTGGCCGGTGGACCAGGTGCCGGCCAACTGGTCCTTGACGGCCTTGCTGTAGTACGGCGCCCAGTTGATGACGGCCGAGCCCAGGTGGGCCTTGGGGCCGTAGGCGGTCATGTCCGAATCCCAGCCGAAGGCGCGCTTGCCCTTCTCCTGCGCGGTCTTGAGCACGGCCGGCGAGTCGGTGTTCTGCATCAGCACGTCGGCGCCGCCGTTGATCAGGGTGGTGGCGGCCTCGGTCTCCTTGGGCGGGTTGAACCATTCGTTGACCCAGACCACCTTGGTCTTGATCTTCGGGTTCACGCTCTGGGCGCCCAGGGTGAAGCTGTTGATGTTGCGGATCACCTCGGGGATGGGAATGGAAGCCACCACGCCCAAGGTGTTGCTCTTGGTCATGGCGCCGGCAATCACGCCGGCCATGTAGGCGCCCTCGTAGGTGCGGCTGTCATAGGTCCGCATGTTGGGCGCGGTCTTGAAGCCGGTGGCGTGCTCGAAGCGCACGTCGGCGCTCTCGGCGGCGACCTTGAGCATCGGCTCCATGTAGCCGAAGGTGGTGCCGAAGATCATCTTGTTGCCCTGACCGATCAGGTCACGGAACACGCGCTCGGCGTCGGCGGCCTCGGGCACCTTCTCCACGAAGGTGGTCACGATCTTGTCGCCGAACTCGGCCTCCAGCGCCTTGCGGGCGTTATCGTGGGCGAAGGTCCAGCCGCCGTCGCCCACCGGGCCGACATAGGCGAAGGCGATCTTGAGCGGCTCGGGTTTGGCGGCAGCCGCAGAGGCCGGTGCCGACGCCGCCGGCGCAGCGGCCTCTTCCTTCTTGCCGCAGCCCACCAGGGCGGCGGTGGCCACCAGGGTCGCGGAGCCTGCGAGGGTGAGCAGGCGGCGTTTCTGGACGTTCAGGGTCGAGTCAGTCATGAAGTCTCCGTGTCAGAGAGCAGGGGGAAGGTAACCGCGGATATCAGGCGCCCGGGGCGGCGTCCCATCCGCCGTTGGTCAGTGCCCCGGGAAGAAAGGCTTGCCCAGCGAGGCCGGCATGTTCACGCGGATCCAGGTCGGGTTACGTGAGATCAGCACCAGCACCACGATGGTGGCCAGGTAGGGCAGCATGGTCAGCCACTGGCTGGGAATCTGCACCCCCTCGCCCTGCAGGTGGAACTGCAGCATGGTCACGCCGCCGAACAGGTAGGCCCCCAGCAGGATGCGGGCCGGACGCCAGGTGGCGAAGGTGGTCAGCGCCAGGGCGATCCAGCCGCGGCCGGCCACCATGCCCTCCACCCACAGCGGGGTGTAGATCACCGACAGGTAGGCCCCCGCCAGGCCGCACAGCGCGCCCCCGGCCACCACCGCCGCCAGCCGAATGCGGCGAACCGGATAGCCCAGGGCATGCGCGGATTCAGGCGACTCGCCCACCGCGCGCAGCACCAGGCCGGCCCGGGTGCGGTAGAGGAACCAGGCCAGGCCCAGCGCCAGCGCCACCGCCAGGTAGACCATGGGATGGTGCTTGAACAGGGCCGGCCCCACCAGCGGCAGGTCCGCCAGAAAGGGGATCTCGAACTTGAACCGGTCACCCAGCCGCTCCTGCGTGAAGCGGATGCCCACAAAGGCCGAGAAGCCCGAGCCGAACAGGCTGAGCGCCAGGCCGGTGGCGTACTGGTTGGTGTTGAGCCAGATGACCAGCACGCCGAACACGGCGGCCAGCGCGGCGCCCGCCCCCATGCCGGCGGCAAAGCCCAGCAGGTCGCTGCCGGTGCCCACGGCCGTGGCGAAGCCGGCGATGGCCGCCACCAGCATCAGCCCTTCAGCCCCCAGGTTGATGATGCCGGCGCGCTCGTTGATGAGCAGGCCCAGGCCGGCGATGGCCAGCACCGTGCCGGCGCTGAAGGTGGAGCCCAGCAGCAGGGCAAATTCATTCATCGCGAACCTCCGGCGCGGCCGGGATGGCCGATGCGGATGCGGTAGTGGATCAGGGTGTCACAGGCCAGCAGGGCAAAAAGCAGCAGGCCCTGGAAGACGCCGGTGAGGGCCTTGGGCAGGCCCAGGCGGCTCTGGGCCAGTTCGCCCCCGATGTAGAACATGCTCATCAGGATGGCCGAGAACACGATGCCCACCGGATGCAGCCGGCCCACATAGGCCACGATGATCGCAGCAAAACCATAGCCCGCGGGCACATAGGGCGTGAGCTGGCCCAGGGGGCCGGCGGCCTCCAGGGCCCCGGCCAGCCCGGCCAGGCCACCGGAGACCAGCAGGGCCGTCCACAATGCGGCGCGAGAGGAGAAGCCGGCATAGCGGGCCGCCGCGGGAGCCAGGCCGCCCACCTGCAACGCAAAGCCGCGGTAGGTGCGGAACAGGAAGGCCCACAGCGCCCCCACGGCCGCCAGGGCCACCACCACGCCCAGGTTGGCGCGCAGCCCCTCCACCAGGCGCGGCACCTTGGTGGCCGCGGCAAAGGTGATGGTCTGCGGGAAGTTGTAGCCGTTGGGGTCCTTCCAGGGGCCGTAGACCAGGTAGCCCAGCACCTGGTCGGCCACGTAGACCAGCATCAGGCTGACCAGGATCTCGCTGGCGTTGAAGCGGTCACGCAGCAGGGCCACCACGCCGGCCCAGAGCATGCCGCCCAGCATGCCGGCCGCCAGGATGGGCAGCAGCACCCAGCGGGAGCTGTCGGGGCCGGCCTGCATGGCCACGCCGCCGGCAAAGATGGCGCCCAGGACAAACTGGCCCTCGGCGCCGATGTTCCAGACGTTGGAGCGGAAGCACACCGCCAGGCCCAGGGCGATGAGCACCAGGGGCACAGCCTTCACGCTGAGCTCCGACCAGGCATAGGCGCTCTTGACGGGCTCCCACAAAAACACCTGCAGGCCTTTGACCGGATCCTTGCCCAACAGCGCGAACAGTGCCACGCCAATGAGCACGGTCAGCGCCAGGGCGATCAGCGGCGAGGTGTAGGACAGCAGCCGCGAGGGCTGGGGGCGCACTTCAAGCCGCAGCATGGCGCACCTCCGCGGCCTGGGGGGCGGCCGCCTGGCCACCGGCTGAGGGCCAAAGGCCTGACATCCATTCTCCGATCATCTCTCGCGTGGCCTGGGCGACCGGCACCGACGGGGACATGCGGCCCTGGGCCATCACCACCAGCCGGTCCGACAGTTCAAACAGCTCGTCGAGCTCCTCGCTGACCACCAGCACCGCGCAGCCCTGGTTGCGCAGGGCCAGCAGGGCACTGCGGATCTGGGCCGCGGCCCCCACGTCCACGCCCCAGGTGGGCTGGGCGATGATGAGCAGGCGGGGTTGGGCGTCGATCTCGCGGCCGACGATGAACTTCTGGAGGTTGCCGCCCGAGAGGCTGCGGGCGGCGGCGTCCGGGCCGCCGGCCTTGACGTTGAAGCGCTGGATCAGGCTGCGCGCCAGCTCACGCATGGCGGCGGTGCGCAACCAGCCGCCGCGGCCCACCGGCTCACGCCGGGTGAGCAGGGTGTTGGCCGCCAGCGAAAGGGTGGGCACCGCGCCGCGGCCCAGACGCTCCTCGGGCACGAAGTGCAGGCCGTCCTGGCGGCGCCGGCGCGGGCTGCTGCGGGCAATGTCACGGCCGAACAGCCGGATGCTGCCCGCCGGGGCCCGCGGGTCCTCGCCCGAGAGCGCGGCCATCAGGGCCTGCTGCCCGTTGCCGGACACCCCGGCCACCCCCAGGATCTCGCCGGCGCGCACTTGCAGGCCGACCTCGCGCAGCGTCACGCCAAAGGGGTCCTGCTGCGGCAGGTCCAGGCCCTGCACCTGCAGCACCACCTCGCCAGCCCGGTCGTCTCGGGCGGTCAGGGCCGGCGGCTCGGCCCCGATCATCAGGCGCGAGAGGCTGGCGTTGCTCTCCCGCCGGGGATCGACCTCGCCAGTGACCTGGCCGCCGCGCAACACGGTGCAGTGGTGGCACAGCGCGCGGATCTCGTCGAGCTTGTGGCTGATGTAGAGGATGCTGCAGCCTTCGTCGCTGAGCTGGCGCAGGGTGACGAAGAGCTTGTCCACCGCCTGGGGGGTGAGCACCGAGGTGGGCTCGTCCAGGATCAGCAACTGCGGCTTGGTGAGCAGGGCGCGCACGATCTCCACCCGCTGGCGCTCGCCCACGCTCAGGGTGTGCACCGGACGGGCCGGGTCCACCGGCAGGCCGTAGCCTTCGGCCACCTCGGTGATGCGGCGGGTCACGTCGGCCAGGCTCATGGACTTGTCCAGGCCCAGCCACACGTTCTCGGCGGCGGTCAGGGTGTCGAACAGCGAGAAGTGCTGGTAGACCATGCTGATGCCCAGCTGGCGGGCCTGGGCCGGGCTGCCCACCTTGACGGGCTGGCCGTTCCAGCGCACGGTGCCGGCGTCCGGGGCGGTGGCGCCGTAGATGATCTTCATCAGCGTGGACTTGCCCGCGCCGTTCTCGCCCAGCACAGCGTGGATCTGGCCGGGGGCCACCTGCAGGCTGACGTTGTCGTTGGCCCGCACCGCGGGGTACTGCTTGGTGATGCCCTGTAGTTCTAGACGGAGCATGGGGGAGGTATGGGTCATGCGCGGAGTGGGTCCGGGGCGTGAAAGGCAGACGGACGCCGCCGGACGGCAATTGTCGCCGCTGACAACGCCGCCGCACCAGATTGGTGAGTCGCCGGGCGGACTGCGGCGGTCTCAGGGGCAACTTCCGTTCCAGCGGTGTGGCGGCGGCACCTCACACCCGCCTCCCGGCCACCCAGGTGGCCAGCCGGTTGTGCTCACCGCTCAGGGTCAGCCAGGCGAAGACCCGGGCGTGCAGGCTCTGCACCGGCAGACCGGGCACCTGGCCGCGGGCGACGGCGTCGCGGTGCTCGGCCACCGGGCCGTCGGCCCAGCGCCAGGCCACCACATCCGCCAGGCGGCCGGGCTCCAGCAGGCCGACCTCCTGGTCCAGGCCCAGCGCCTGTGCTGCCCCTTGCGTGGCCGCATGCAGGGCCGCCCAGGCCGACAGGCGCACGCCGCGCAGGGCCTGCACCTTGTAGGCGTCCAGCAGCGTGCGCTGCATCGACAGGCTGGTGCCCCCACCCACGTCGCTGGCCAGGCTCACCGGCACGCCCTGGCGCTGGGCCGCCGCCCAGTCAAACAGGCCGCTGCCCAGGAACAGGTTGGAGCTGGGGCAGAAGGCGATCTGCGCGCCGGTGTCGCGCAGCAGCGCACGGTCCGCATCGTCCAGCCAGATGCCGTGGGCCAGCACTGCGCGCTCACAGAGCAGACCGGCACGGCGGTAGACGTCCAGGTAGCTGCGCGCCTGCGGAAAGAGCTCGGCCACCCAACGCACCTCGTCGGTGTTCTCGGCCACATGGGTCTGCATGTACAGGCCGGGGTGGTCCCGCATCAGCGCCCCGGCCATGGCCAGCTGGGCCGGCGTGCTGGTGGGGGCAAATCGTACCGTCACCGCATAGGCGTTACGCCCCTGGCCGTGCCAGCGGGCAATGAGCCGCTCGCAATCGGCCCGGGCACCGTCCACATCGTCACGCAGGCCCTCGGGGGCATGCCGGTCCATCAGCACCTTGCCGGCAATGAGCCGCATGCCCTGACGCTGTGCCGCGGCAAACAGCGCCTCGGCCGCCACCGCATGCACCGTGGGAAACACCACCGCTGCGGTGGTGCCGTGCGCCAGCAGGGCCTGCACAAAGAGGTCCGCGCCAGCCCGGGCCACCGCCGGATCGGCAAACCGCCGCTCCGCCGGGAAGGTGTAGGTCTCGAGCCAATCCAGCAAGCTGGTGCCGTGGCTGGCGATCACGTCCAGCTGCGGGCAGTGCACATGGGTGTCGATGAAACCTGGCAGCAGCAACTGGCCGCGGTGGTCGTGGGGCGCCCAGTCAGCCCCCGGCGCCTGATCGGGCGGCAGCACCGCGGCGATTCGGCCGTCCTCGACCAGCAGCCAATGGTCGGGGCGCCAGCGCGCCGCCTGCGCCGAGGTGTCCTCCAGCGCCGGAGCCAGGGGAAAGTCCAGCAGATCCGCCTGCAGCGCCAGCCGCACAGGGCCGCGCGGCTGGGCCGCGCTCAGGGGGGAGAGGGATTCAGGCATGGTGGAAGTGTCGGTCAGTCAATCGGTCGCCTGCACGGCCAGCTCGGCCGGCGCCGGGCCATCCACCAGCTCACGCGCCACCGCGCGCACCTGCTCGCGCACCCAGCGCAGCGCCGCCGAGGCATGGGTGCGGTCATGCCAGAGCTGGTAATAGGCCATGGGCGGAAAGGCCAGCGGACAGGGCACCACCCGCACCGGCAGCCGCCCCACATGGCGCAGGCAGAACAGGCGGCCGGTGGTGAGCACCAGGCCGCTGCCAGGCAGCATCTGGGGCACCAGCCCGAAATGCGCGCTGCGCACCGCGACATGCCGGCGCAAGCCCTGCTGGGCCAGGTAGTCGTCGATCACGCCGCGCGCACCGGGATGCAGCGGTGTGGGAGCCACATGGTCCGCGGCCAGGTAGCGATCGGCTGTCCAGGCCGCCGGCTGCCGCACGGCAGCATGGTCCTCCCCCACCAGGCAGACCACCTCGTCGGTCAGCAGCCGGCCCAGGTGCAGCTCCCCGGGAGGCTGCAGCCAATTGCCCACCACCAGGTCGAACTCGCCACTGGCCAGCCGCGCCCGGTAGTCAGAGTCGGCCGACAGCGGATGCAGCACCAACGACAGGCCGGGCGCCAGACGCCGCAGACGGCGCACCAGGCTGGGGGCGAACAGGGGATCCAGGTAGTCGCTGGTGGCCAGATGCACCGTCAAGGTCGCGTTGGCGAGGTCAAAGCTCCGGCCCGCCCGGGCCGGGCCGAAGAGAACGTCGGCCTCGCGCAGCAAGCGCTCGGCCGGCCCCAACAGGGCCAGCGCGCCCGCCGTGGGCACCAGGCCGGTGCCCGCACGCACCAGCAGGGGATCGCCGGTCAGGCCCCGCAGCCGGCGCAGCTGCGCACTGACCTGCGGCTGGGTGCTGCCCAGACGCAGGGCAGCACGGGAAACGCTGCGTTCAGAAATCACGGTGAACAGGACCCTCACAAGCTGGAGGTCGATGTTGGCGGCAGGCAGGGTCGGCGTCATATGCCCATCGTTATGCAATCCATACGCCAGGTCGTCATCCGGATCGGCCCGGAGGCGGCACGCTTGGCGTCCTGTCCTGGAGCCTGAGACCCGTGACCCCTTCCCCCAGCCCCCTGCCCGACGGCCCCGCGCCGGTGCGATTCGTCTTCCGCGGCCAGCCGGTGGCCGTGCCCCTGGGCGACCCCACGCGCACCGTGCTGCAGTGGCTGCGCGAGGACGCCCGCCAGTGCGGCACCAAGGAGGGCTGCGCCGAGGGCGACTGCGGCGCCTGCACCGTGCTGGTGGCCGAACTGGACACCGACGCCGCCGCAACGGCTGCCGCCCCCCTGCCAAGCGCCACCGGACACGGCGCCGCCGTGCGGGCCGAGGGCTTGCGCATCCGCCCCGTCAACGCCTGCATCCGCTTTCTGCCCAGCCTGCATGGCAAGGCCCTGCTGACGGTGGAAGACCTGGCGCCACCGCCGACGCCGGGTGGCCCGGCCCCCCGCCTGCACCCCGCGCAGCAGGCCCTGGTGGACTGCCATGGCAGCCAATGCGGTTTCTGCACCCCGGGCTTCGTGATGACGATGGCCGCCCTGCACGAGGCCCATGCCCGCCAGCCCACGGCCCCAGCACCCGACCGCGCCGCGCTGGCCGAAGGGCTGGCAGGCAACCTGTGCCGCTGCACCGGCTACCGCCCCATCCTGGACGCCGCCCAGCAGATGCTGGCCGACCCCGTGCCCCGCCTGCCGCTGGCCGGTTTGCGGCCCCACCTGCTGGCCCTGCAGGACGCCCCCACCCCGGCCACCGAGCCAGGCGCCGCTCCCGCCTGGCAAGCCCCCCGGCAACTCGACGAGCTGGCCCGCCTGCGCCTGGCCCATCCCGAGGCCCGCCTGCTGGCCGGTGGCACCGACATCGGTCTGTGGGTGACCAAGCAGTTCCGCCCCCTGGGCCCGCTGATCTGGCTGGGCGATGTGGCCGAACTGCAGCAGTTGCAGGCCACACCCGACGGCCTGGAGATCGGGGCCGCCGTGCCACTGGAAGACGCCTGGGCCGCCCTCACCCACCACTGGCCCGCGCTGCGCCCACTGTGGAGGCGTTTTGCCGGTCCGCCGGTGCGCCACGCCGGCACCCTGGTGGGCAACCTGGCCAACGGCTCGCCCATCGGCGACGCGGCCCCGGTGCTCATGGCGCTGGGCGCGGCGCTGCGCCTGCGCCGCGGCAGCGCCGAGCGCTGGCTGGCGCTGCAAGACTTCTACCTCGGCTACCAGCAGAACGCCTTGCAACCCGGTGAGTTCGTGCAATCGGTGCGGGTGCCGTGGCTCACGGCGCCCGGCCTTGACAGCGCCACGTCCCGCGGCTGGACGGTGCAGGCCCACAAGGTGAGCAAGCGCCGTGAATGCGACATCTCCGCCGTGAGCGCCGGCCTGGCCTTGCAGCTCGGGCCTCCACCGGCCCCGGGCGCGCCGCCCGTGGTGCAGGACGTGCGCCTGGCCTTTGGCGGCATGGCCGCCACCGTGCGCCGTGCCGCAGGCGCCGAGGCCGCACTGCGCGGCCAGCCCTGGACGCCGGAGCGCCTGGCCGCCGCCCAGCAGGCCCTGGACCAAGACTTCACCCCCTTGAGCGACCTGCGGGCCAGCGCCGCCTACCGCCAGCGGGTGGCCCGCGCCCTGCTGCAGCGCCTGTGGCTGGCCACCGCCGAAGGAGGTGCCGCATGAGCACGCCCACCGCGCCCCGCAACACACCGCAGACCCCACCGGCCCCCCCTGAGGCCACCCCAGTGGTGGGCCAGCCGCTGCCCCATGAATCCGCCACACTGCATGTGACCGGCCGCGCGGCCTATTGCGATGACCTCCCCGAGCCCGTCGGCACCCTGCATGCCGCGCTCGGCCTGTCGCCCGTGGCCCATGGCCGCCTGCACGGCCTGGACCGCGAGCGCCTGCTGGCCCAACCTGGCGTGGTGGCGGTCTTCACCGCCGCCGACCTGCCGGGCGAGAACAACGTGGGCCCCATCCTGCACGACGATCCCATCCTGGCCGACGGCACCCTGCGCTACCTGGGCCAGCCGGTGTTTGCGGTGGTGGCGCACAGCCGCGAAGCCGCCCGCCGCGCTGCCGCACTGGCCAGCCAGGTGCTGCACATCGAACCCCTGCCCGCACAGCTGGACCTGCGCGCCGCCCATGCCGCGCAAGACTGGGTGGTGCCGCCCATGCACCTGACCCGCGCCACCCACCCGGGCGGCGTGGACCAGGCCCTGGCCGAAGCGCCGCATCAGCTCACCGGTCACTTCAGCCTGGGCGGACAGGAGCAGTTCTACCTGGAAGGCCAGATCAGCTTCGCGCTGCCGCAGGACGACGGCGGCCTGCTGCTGCACTGCTCCACCCAGCACCCCAGTGAGATGCAGGCCCTGGTGGGCCATGCGCTGGGCCTGCCGCTGCATGCGGTGCAGGTGAGCTGCCGGCGCATGGGCGGCGGTTTTGGGGGCAAGGAGTCGCAGTCCGCCCTGTTCGCCTGCGTGGCCGCCCTGGCCGCGCAGCGCTTGAACCGGCCGGTCAAGCTGCGGCCCGACCGGGATGACGACTTCCTGATCACCGGTCGGCGCCACGGCTTCGAGTTCGACTGGACCGCGGGCTTTGACGACCAAGGTCGGCTGCTGGCGCTGGAGATCACCCTGCTGGGGCAGGCCGGGCATTCGGCAGACCTGTCACCGCCCGTCATGACCCGTGCGCTGTGCCATGTGGACAACGCCTATTGGTTGCCCAATGTGGCGCTGCACGGCTACCTGCCGCGCACCCACACCCAGAGCAACACGGCGTTTCGCGGCTTCGGTGGCCCGCAGGGCGCCCTGGTGACCGAGGTGATCCTGGACACCGTGGCCCGCCACCTGGGCCTGGATCCGCTGGCGGTGCGCCAGGCCAACTACTACGGCGTGGGTGAGCGCCACCTCACGCCTTATGGCCAGCCAGTGGTGGACAACGTGCTGGAGCCGCTCACCAACGAGCTGTTGACCAGCAGCGCCTATGCCCGGCGCCGGGCCGAAATCGCCGCCTTCAACGTCGGCTCCCCCTGGGTCAAGCGGGGCCTGGCCTTCAGCCCGGTCAAGTTCGGCATCTCCTTCAACGTGAACCACTACAACCAGGCCGGCGCGCTGGTGCACTGCTACCTGGACGGCTCGGTGCTGGTGAACCATGGCGGCACCGAGATGGGCCAGGGCCTGAACACCAAGGTGGCCCAGGTGGTGGCCCACACGCTGGGCCTGCGGCTGGACCAGGTGCGCTGCAGTGCCACCGATACCAGCAAGGTGGCCAACACCAGCGCCACGGCCGCCTCCACCGGCGCGGATCTCAATGGCAAGGCCGCCCAGGTCGCCGCGCTCGCCCTGCGCGAGCGCCTGTGCGCCGTGGCTGCCCAAGGCTGGGGCGTGCCGGCGTCCGAGGTGCAATTGCACAGCGGCCACGCCTGGGCACCAGACGGCCGCCACCTGGCCTGGGCCCTCCTGGTGCAGCAGGCTTACCTGGCGCGGGTACAACTGTGGGCGGACGGCTTCTACGCCACCCCCGGCCTGCACTGGGACCGCCAGACCCTCACCGGCCGCCCGTTCTACTACTTTGCCTACGGGGCGGCGGTGAGCGAGGTGGAGCTGGACACCCTGACCGGGGAGTGGACCCTGCGCCGTGCCGACCTGCTGCATGACGTGGGCGCCTCCCTCAACCCGGCACTGGACATCGGCCAGGTCGAAGGTGCCTTTGTCCAGGGCATGGGCTGGCTGACCAGCGAGGAGCTGGTGTGGCACCCGGTGAGCGGCAAGCTGCTCACCCACGCGCCGTCCACCTACAAGATCCCCACCGCGGGCGATGTGCCAGACGCCTTGCACACCCGGCTGTTCCAGAACCGCAATGCCGAGGACACGGTGCACCGCAGCAAGGCGGTGGGCGAGCCGCCGCTGCTGCTAGGCTTCTCGGTGTTCCTGGCCCTGCGTGACGCGGTGGCCGCGGCCGGCCCCGCCGGCTGCCAGCCGCCACTGCGCGCCCCTGCCACCCCCGAGAGCCTGCTCAACGCCCTGGATGCCGTCCGAAGCCCTGCCCCCCCTGCCGCCCCTGGCGTCTGACGACGCCCCGCTGCCCGCCGAACCCGCCCGGCCGGTGCTGCCCGGACTTCCCGGCCCCACCGAAGCCGACGCTGCCCTGGCCGCGCACTGGCTGGCCGGCGGTGCGCCGGCGCTGGTGGTCGAGGTCATACAGGCCCGGGGCTCCGTGCCGCGCCCCGACGGCACCCGCATGCTGGTGAGTGCGGGCGCCGTGGCCGGCACCGTGGGTGGCGGCCACCTCGAATGGCAGGCCATCCTCAAAGCGCGCGAACTGCTGGCCGCCGCCCCCCCGGGTCGCCCCCCCGCGGCGCTGGACTGGCCCCTGGCCCTGGGCCCCAGCCTGGGCCAATGCTGCGGGGGCGCGCTCACCCTGCGCCTGCGTCCGCTGGAGGCCGCCCGGGTGGCGGACTGGCCGGCGCCGGCGCGCCGCTTCCGGCTGCACCTCTTCGGGGCCGGCCATGTCGGCCGGGCCCTGGCCCGGGTGTTGGCCGAACTGCCCTGCGAGGTCTGGTGGGTCGATGAGCGGGAGGCGGAATTTCCCCCCGGCCCGCTGCCCAGCCACCTGCACCCGGTGTGTGTGGAGTCGGTGGAAGCCGAGGTGGACCAGGCCCGCCCGGGCGATGCCTTTCTGGTGCTCACCCACAGCCACGAGTTGGACCTGCGCCTGACGCAGGCGATCCTGAAGCGCGGCGACTTCGGCTGGTTCGGCCTGATCGGATCGGCCACCAAGCGGGCCCGATTCGAGCGCCGACTGCGTGAGCGGGGCATCCCCGAGGCCACGCTGGCGCGCCTGTGCTGCCCCATCGGCCTGCCCGGCATGACCGGCAAGGAGCCCGGGGTCATCGCGGTGGCCGTGGCCGCCCAGCTGCTGCAGACCTTCCCCGCCCCCCGCTGAACGTCGGCATCAGGGCCGGCGCGCCAATTCAGACACATATTCTTTTAGGGGCTGTCCCGGCGCCCGCGCCGCGTGGTGGGACAATCCCGGTGGTCGTCGCGCATCCCGCGTGGGCGCGCGCGTCTGCTGGAGGAAACCCTGTGTTCATCGATGGAATCACCGCCCTGGCCGGCCTGTTCGTGGGCGTGGTCGTGGGCGTCACCGGCGTGGGCGGCGGCGCCCTGATGACGCCCATCCTGGTGCTGCTGTTCGGCGTGTCGCCCCAGACCGCGGTAGGCACCGACCTGCTGTATGCCTCCATCACCAAGATCTTCGGCACCGCCGTGCACCACAACCACGGCACGGTGGACTGGCAGGTGGTCCGTCGCCTGGCCTGGGGCAGCCTGCCCGCCGCCGCGCTCACCCTGGCCTGGATGAGCCTGTCGGGCACCCACCGGGTCAAGGACGGTTTCATCATCGACGCAGTCGGCGTGATGCTGATCCTCACCGCCTTCGGCATCCTGTTCAAGAACCAGATGCAAGGCCTGGGCCGCCACATCCGGGTTTCCAACAGCGACGCCTTCAAGCATGTGCAGCCGGTGCTCACCGTGGTGGCGGGCGCCGTGCTGGGTGTGCTGGTCACGCTCACCTCCATTGGCGCGGGCGCCCTGGGCACGGTGATGCTGGTGTACCTCTACCCCCTGCGCCTGAACTCATCCAAGCTGGTGGGCACCGACCTGGCACATGCCATCCCTCTGGCCCTGGTGGCGGGCCTGGGTCACCTCACCATGGGGAATGTGGACTACCGCCTGCTGGTCAACCTGCTGATCGGCTCGGTGCCGGGCGTGCTGCTGGGTGCGCTCGTCAGCACCCGCGCACCGCTTCACCTGATCCGCATCGCCATCTCACTGGTGCTGTTGGCCGTGGCCGTCAAAATGCTCATGAGCTGAGCCGGCGCCGGGTTCCGCGGCCCGGGCCACGCCCCACACGTCGTCTGACGCAAGGAGTCCCATGTCCCTGAGCCTGCCCCCCTCGCCCGCCGCCTTGCGCTTTTTCTGGCTGTTGAGCCTGACCAGCGCCGCCGCCACCGCCCCCGCCGCCGACTTCACCATCTCAGTGCAGAAGGCAGACGGCAGTCCGGCCGCGGACACCGTGGTGGCCCTGGAGCCCGCCCGGGCCGTGCCCCCCCAGCCGCCGACCGAACCGGTGGTGATCACCCAGCGCGACCTGCGCTTCGTGCCCTATGTGACCGTGGTGCCGCCCGGCACGGTGCTGCGCTTCTCCAACCAGGACCGCTACGACCACCACGTGCGCTCCATGCCCGGCGGCCCCTTGGGCAATGTGCCACCGGCACAGCAGTTCGAGCTGCGGCTCAAGGCCTTCGCCGACGGCCGCAGCGACAGCGCCGACGTGAAGGTGGATACCCCTGGCGCCATCACCTTGGGCTGCCACATCCACGGCTCCATGCGCGGCCATGTGATGGTGGGCACCAGCCCCTGGACCGCCGTGACCGATGAACATGGTCAGGTGCGTCTGCGCGGTGTGCCCGACGGTGCGGTGCAACTGCGGCTCTGGCACCCCGATCAGCTGGTGGAGCAGCCGGTGCAGACCCTGCAGTCCGGCGCGGCCGCCCAGCTGGTGCAGGCCACGCTGAACTTCAATCCCCGCAAGCGCAGGGCACCCGCCCCTCCGCCCCCGGCGCGCTGAAGGCGCGACGGCGCCGTCCGGAGCCAGCCCCCCCGGGTGGGCGCCGGCTCAGGCCTGGGCCAAGCGGGTCAGGGCCGTGGCGTCCAGCACATGGACGGTGTAGCCCTCCACGCGGATCATGCCCTGGCCGCTGAAGCTGCGCATCAGCCGCGACAGGGTCTCCGGGGTGATGGCCAGCTGGGAGGCGATGTCCCGCTTGCGCATGGGCAGCTGCACCACGCTGGCCTGCCCGCAGCGGCCCAGCAGCCAGGCCGCCAGCCGGCCTGGTGCGTCGCGGTGCATCAGGTCATGGGTGTTGAGCGCCATGGCCCGGCTCTCGCCCGCCAGGGTGAGCAGCAACTGGCGCGACACCAGGGACTGCTCGTCCAGCAGCGCCATCAGAGGCTCGCACGGCAGCTCGATCACCGTGCTCGGGGTCATGGCGCGCGCGTCTGCGGTGTAGCAGGTGCCCAGCAGGCCGTTGCACAGGTCCAGCCAACCCGGTCCGTGCACATGGCGTTCGGTCCGGAAACCCCCTTCTTCCTGGCGGTGGCCCACGGCGACGTCGCCCTCGAGCACCAGCACCGGCCCCCGCGCCAGCTCCCCCTGGCAGAAGACCAGGGCCCCGGCAGGCAGGCGCCGGCCGCGAGCCACCTCGTTGAGCGCGGCGGCATCCTGGGCCGCCAGGTTGGCCCCCCCCAGCGCCGCCGCCCAGCCGCCGACATCGGGCAGCAGGTGGCGGGGCCCGGCGGGCAGATCGGCCAGCCCGTTCCCGGCCAAGGCGCGGGAACTGGCCCGCAGTCGGGTCAGCGGCGCGCGGTCCGGGGGCAGGACGGTATCGGACGGGCAGGCGGTCATCGGGTCCATGGGGATAGGCGTCTGAAGGCCCCAGGCAGCCCAGCAAGGCTGAGCCGTTCCCACCGGTCGCACCGGCAGCAAGCCCGGTCTGTACCGCTGTTGCTACGTGGGGCCAGGCTGTCACACTGCGTCGAAATGTGACCCACGGCCCCGCGGCGGGCGTTGCGCCAAGTCAAGCCTGCGCCCGCACCGATCCGCCGTCCCCAAGGAGATGGATCTGGCTCAAGCGGCGCACCCCTGCCCGGAGGTGCACCGCCCGGCCTGCGGCCCGGCCTACCCCGCCCTGTCCTCAGGCGGCTTCGTCCGCGGCCCCCACAACCCCGGGGGCGCCGACGGCGTCGGTCCATCCGGCCAGCGCCTGGGCATCGGGCAGCACGGCCTCTTCGTCCAGGTCAAAGACCGCCATGCTCTCCACATGCGCGGTATGCGGGAACATGTTGACCACCCCGGCCTGGCTGCAGCGGTAACCCGCCACATGCACCAGCAGGCCGGCATCGCGCGCCAGCGTGGCCGGGTTGCAGCTCACGTAGACGATGCGCTGCGGGGGCTGCCAGTCGGTGCGGCGCTGGACGCGCAGCCCTGCCAGGGCCTTGACCAGCGCAAAGGCGCCCTCACGGGGAGGGTCCACCAGCCAGCGGTTGGCCGGACCGTAGGCGACGATGTCCTCAGGCGCCAGCTCGAAGAGGTTGCGTGCGGCAAAACGCGTTTTGGCCGACAGGCCGTTGGCCTGCGCGTTCTCGCGCGAGCGCTGCACCAGCGCCTCGCTGCCTTCGATGCCCAGCACGCTGGCGGCCTGGCGGGCCAGGGGCAGCGTGAAGTTACCCAGGCCACAGAACCAGTCGATCACCTGGTCGCTGGGCTGCACCTGCAGCAGGCGAAGCGCCCGGCCCACCAGCACCTCATTGATCTGGTGGTTGACCTGGGTGAAATCGGTGGGCTTGAAAGGCATGCGCAAATCAAACTCGCGCAGGCGGTACTCCAGCGTCGGCCCCCCGGCATCCAGCAGGTGGACCGTGTCGGGTCCCTTGGGTTGCAGCCACCACTGCACGTCATGCCGGGCGGCGAAATCGCGCAGGCGCTGCACATCGTCGGCGCACAGCGGCTCCAGGTGTCTCAGCACCAGCGCGGTGACCCCCTCGCCGACCGCCAACTCAATCTGCGGCAGACGGTCACGGGCTTGCATGTCACCGATCAGCGCCCGCAGCGGCATCAACATGGCGCTGACCTTGGGCGGCAGCACCGGACAGGTCTGGATGTCGGCCACGTAGCGTGACTTGCGCTCGTGAAAGCCCACCAGCACCGTGCCCTTGCGGGCCACGTGCCGCACCGACAGGCGTGCGCGGTAGCGGTAGCCCCAGGTCGGCCCCTCGATGGGCCGCATCATGCGTTCCGGGCGCACCTTGGACAGGTGCTGCAGATTGGTCTCCAGCACCCGCTGCTTGACGGCGACCTGCGCCGCAGCGTCCAGATGCTGCATCTTGCAACCCCCGCAGGCGCCCTGGTGCAGCCCGAAATGCGGACAGCCCGGTCGCACCCGCTGCGAGCTTTCGCGCCGGATCTCACGCACCACCGCCTGTTCCCAGCTGTTCTTGCTGCGTCCGACGGTGACCTGGGCTTCTTCGCCGGGCAGAGCGCCCTCGATGAAGACGACCTTGCCTTCGTTGTTGCGGGCCACGCCCTGTGCATCCAGGTCGAGGGACTCGACCTTCAGCCATTCATCCGCTTGTGTCATGGCGCGGCATTATCGGCGGCCCGGCCATGCCCGCCGCCACCCGCGATGCGCCTCAACGCGCCGGCAGGTACTTCGCCGGGTCCACCGGCTTGCCCTGGCGGCGCACCTCAAAGTGGAGCTTGACCCGGTCGGTATCGGAGCTGCCCATCTCGGCGATCTTCTGACCGCGCTTGACCGTCTGGTCCTCCTTGACCAGGAAGGTCTGGTTATGGGCGTAGGCGGTGAGGAAATTACCGCCGTGCTTGACGATGATGAGGTTGCCGTAACCGCGCACCCCCGAGCCCACGTACACCACCTGCCCATCGGCCGCGGCCACCACCGGATCGCCGGCCTTGCCGGCAATGGCGATGCCCTTGCTGAGCTTCTCGTCAAACGCGGTGAGCACACTGCCGCCAGCCGGCCAGGACCAGCGCAGGCCACCTTCGTCGGCTTCGCGCGGCACCTCGCGGGCGGGCTCGGCGGCGGGCGGCTTGCCGGTGGCCGCCGGAGCTGCCGCTGCGGCCGTGGCGGCCCCTGGGGCTGCCCCCGGCTTTCCCGCCTCCAGGGGACGGGCCTCGATGGGGCGGGTCTCGATGCGCGTAGGCCGCACCGGGCTGACCTGCGGCTCGCCCGAAGGCGGCACCACACGCAGCACCTGACCGACCTCAATCAGGTTGGGATTCTCCAGGTTGTTCCAGCGGGCAATGTCCCGCCAGCCCTGGCCGGTCTCCAGACCGATCCGGGTGAGGGTGTCCCCCGGCTTGACCATGTACTCGCCGGGCTTGAGCACCACCGGCGCCGCCTCCACGTCGGCAGCCGAGGCGGGCAGCGCAGGACGGCCCGCCGCCGCGGGGCCGGTGGCCGGACGGGTGGCGCGCGGGGAGACAGCTTGGCGCTGCTCCACCGGCGCATCGGGTCCGGTGGAAGAGCAGGCCGTCACGGCCAAAAAGGTCAAGCAGCAGGTGGCGGCGCGCCACAGGCGCGGGTTGCTCGCAGTCGATGTCAGGGCAGCCTCCGGCAGCGGGGATTCAGGCGACGCCGGATTTTAGTGGGACGAACTGCACCGCCTCGCCCACGGTGCGGCGCCAGCCGTCCTTGAGCCGGTCCACGACGATCAGCACCTGGCCCAGGCCGTTGGGCGCGCGGGCCGGCGCCACGATCCGCCCCCCCACGGCAAGCTGCTCCATCCAGGCAAGGGGGATGTCCTCCCCGCCTGCGGCGGCGATGATGCTGTCGAAGGGGCCGGCCTCCGCATGCCCCAGCATGCCGTCGCCCGCCACCAACGTGCACGGCACCGGCAGTTGGAAGTGGCTGAGGTGCCGGCAGGCCAGCTCGTGCAAGGCCAGGAGCCGCTCCACCGACACCACCGAGGTGGCCAGGGCGCACAGCACCGCGGTCTGGTAGCCGCAGCCCGTCCCCACCTCCAGCACACGCCCCAGGTGGCCCTGGGCGCGGGCGGTGTCTCCCAACATCAGCCACTCCAGCATGCGGGCCACGACGGAAGGCTTGGAGATGGTCTGACCCAGCCCGATGGGCAGGCTGGTGTCCTCATAGGCCTGGGCCGCCAGCGCGGAATCGACGAAGACATGGCGCGGCACATGGCTCATGGCCTGCAGCACCGGCGCGCAGGAGATCCCGTCGGCACGCAAACGCACGATCATGCGCTGACGCACCGCCGCGGTGTCCAGCCCCAGGCCGGTGGGCGCCGTGCGGCGCTGCGCGTCGCGGGCAGCCTCGGCCAGCGGCCTTTGGGGCCGCAGGGGCTGCGGCCGGCGTTCGGCAGCGGCAGCCGCCGGCTGCAGACCGGCCGGAAAACGCGGTCGCTGACGGGGGGGGTCGCCGCTCACGGCGCGCTCCTGCCCCATGGGCGGGCGAACTTCAGACCGCCCCCATCAGACGACGGCGCCAACCGGGCAGCCCGGCATGATCGGTCAGGTCCACCTGCAGCGGGGTGATCGAGATGCGCCCTTGGGCGATGGCGTTGAAGTCGGTGCCCTCGCCGGCATCCAGGGCCTCGCCGGCCGCCCCGATCCAGTAGAGCGGGTCACCGCGCGGGCTTTCCTGGCGGATGACCGGAGCGCTGGGATGGCGCCGGCCCAGGCGGGTGACCTGCCAGGGCAGGCTGGCGGCATCGGGCCGGTTGGGGATGTTGACGTTGAGCAGCCAGGGCCGGTCGCCGGGCGCCCGCATCTGCAGCGCCGGCAGCAGCGAACGCACCACGGCCAGGGCCACCTCGGCTGCGGCCTCCAGGTGGGTCCAACCCTTGTCGACCTGCGAGAAGGCGATGGCGGGGATGCCGAACTGATGACCCTCCATGGCCGCGGCGACGGTGCCCGAATACAGGGTGTCGTCGCCCATGTTGGCCCCCTGGTTGATGCCGGAGACAACCAGATCAGGCCGCTGCGCCAACAGACCGGTGAGCGCCACGTGGACACTGTCGGTGGGCGTGCCGTTGACGTACCGGAACCCGGTCTGCTCACCACCGGCGGCCTCCAGCACCGACAGCGGACGGTGCAGGCTCAGGGAGTTGGAGGTGCCGCTGGCGTTCTGCTCCGGCGCGACCACCTCGACCTCGCCCAAGTTCCGCATGACCCGGGCCAGGGCGGCCAGTCCGGGGGCCAGGTAACCATCGTCGTTGGCGATCAGGATGCGCATCGGCCGATCATAGCGGCCCACTGGCCGCGGGGTCACCTGCGCGACGGCCCGGCCCGGGCCCCCCCCGTAGCATCCACCGCGCACCCGCACCATCACAGGAGACAAGGCATGCAAGCATGGCTGTGCGAACGACTTGACGGGCCTGAGGCCCTGCGCTGGGCGGAGCTGCCCGACCCCGAGCCCGGCCCGGGCGAGGTCCGGGTTCGGGTGGCCGCCGCCAGCCTGAACTTCCCTGATCTGTTGATCACTCAGGGCAAGTACCAAGCCCGACCCGCCTTGCCCTTTGTGCCCGGGGCGGAATTTGCCGGGGTGGTGGATGCCGTGGGCGCGCAGGTGCGTGGCTGGCAACCTGGCCAACGGGTGATTGCCATAGGTGGCACCGGCGGTTTGGGCACCCAGGCGGTGGTGCCGGCCGAACGGCTGCTGCCCCTGCCCGCTGGTTTCCCGATGCACGAGGCGGCCGCCTTCGTGTTCACCTATGGCACCTCCCACCATGCCCTGATCGACCGGGGTGCCCTCAAGGCTGGAGAGACGGTGCTGATCCTCGGTGCCGCCAGCGGCGTGGGCACCGCCGCCCTCCAGATCGCCCGGCAGGCCGGAGCCCGGGTCATCGCCGTGGCCTCCACGCCGCACAAACGCCAGGCCTGCCTGGACCTGGGCGCGCAGGCCGCCATTGCCGCCGACCCGCAGGAGCTGCGGGCACAGGTCACGACATTGACCGAAGGGCGCGGGGTCGATGTGGTGTACGACGCGGTGGGCGGCGCACTGGCCGAGCCGGCCCTGCGCAGCCTGGCCTGGCGCGGTCGCTACCTGGTGGTGGGCTTCGCCTCGGGCCAGATCCCGGCCCTGCCCTTCAACCTGGCCTTGCTCAAGGGAGCCAGCATCGTCGGCGTGTTTTGGGGCGACTTCATGCGCCGGGAGCCGCAAGCCGCCACCCAAGCCCTGGCCGCCCTGTTCGAGGGGCATGCCCAAGGGGCGCTGAGGCCTCATCTGGACCAGGTGCTGCCCCTGGCGCGGCTGCCCGAGGCCTTCACCCGCATGGCCAGCCGCCAGGTGGTCGGCAAGCTGGTGCTGGAGATCGATCCCGCCCTGTGCTGAGCCTGGCGTGCAGCTGGGCGCGCAACCCCGTCCTTTGGGGGGGAAGCCCCCTGCCCGGGGGGCCTGAGCCAGGGGGGTGCGCTGCTAGAGTAGCGGCCAACGTCCGCCGGCCTTCGGGGCCGGCGGCCCCCACCGCCCGACCCAACCGCCCCGCCCCCTAGGGAGAACCCAACATGACCGTCAAGGTGCTGATCCTTGAAGACAACCCGGTGGCCCGGGGCTTCCTGTCCCGCGTGCTCAAGGAAGCCTTCAGCGACCCCATCTCCATCACCGAGGCCGGTGACCTGGAGACCGCCCGCGCCCAGATCGCCCTGACCGGGCCCGGCGGCCTGCATGGCACCGATCCCTTCAAGCTGATGCTCCTGGACCTGGAGCTACCCGATGGCAACGGCATGGAGCTGCTGGCCGAACTGGGACAGTACCCCGCCACCAAGGTCGTCACCACCCTCTATTCGGACGACGACCATCTCTTCCCCGCCCTGCAGTGCGGTGCCGACGGCTACCTGCTCAAAGAAGACCGCTTCGAAGTGCTGGTCGAGGAACTGCGCAAGATCGTGCTGGGCCAGCCCCCGCTCTCGCCCGCCATCGCGCGCCGTCTGCTGACGCATTTCCGCCACGGCGGCTCGGGCGACGGCGCCGCGCCGCTGGCCCCCTCGCTCACGGCCGCCCCCGCCCCGGCCACCAGCACCAAGGCCCCGGTGCAGATCGAGCAGAAGGTGGAACTGCCCCACCTGACCCCGCGCGAGATCGAGGTGCTGACCTACCTAAGCAAGGGATTCACCATCAAGGAGATCGCCAACCTGATGGGCATCAAGTGGTTCACGGTGAACGACCACATCAAGTCGATCTACCGCAAGCTCAACGTCTCCAGCCGCGCCGAGGCGGCCGTGCTGGCCAGCAAGCAAGGTTTGGTCTGAACCTGTCCTGATCTCCCGGCCCGCCGGGCGGGCCGCTGCCGGAAGCGCGCGTGAATCCCTCTCCCCTGGACTCCACCTTCACGCACGGCAGCCTGCTGTCCTCCGTGCTGGGGGACACCACCACCAACACGGGCATCAAGCCCCCCCTGCCCGAGCCGGAGCTGACCAACCTGGCGGTGGGCCCGCGCATCACCTGGCGCCGCCGGGTCCTGCTGCTGCTGGCCATCCTGGGCTGTGTGGGGGTGTTCCTGCTGGCACGGCTGCTGGCCGGTCAGCCCGAGGTCCCCGCCGAATGGCGACATACGCCTGAAGGGCGCCTGGAGCTGGCCAGCTCGCCGCTGCCGGAGCTCAAGCCTTTCCTGGGCCAGCCCCTGCAGGGCCTGCGCACGGCCGACGGCCGCTTGCTGAGGTTCTCGGTCCTGACCACCGCGCACTCCGCACGCTGGTTTGCCGATACCCACCACCAGGCATCGCTGCAGCAGGTACGTATCGCGGCGGCCCAGGCGGTGGAGGCCGGGCCGGTACGGCTGGTGTTCACCGACGGGGCGGAAGTCAGCGTACGCCCACAGCCCCGCGGCTACGGCGGGCTGGGCGCCATGTTCTGGCTCATGAGCACCTTCGCGCTGGTGCTCTACCTGGTGGGCTGGATCGTGCCCCTGGTGCAACCGCAGGGCCGCAACCTGCTCTACGCCACCATGGCGCAGGCCCAGGTGGCCCAGCTCGCGCTGGCGGCCGTGTCGTCGCTGCCCTCCCTCACCCAACCGTCACTGCTGGTGGCCCACGAGGCCGGCCTGCGCAGCGCACTCGACTTGTTGACAGGCGCAGCCATCGTGCATGCCTGCCTGCTGCATCCAGCACGGCTGCCCGGGGGGGGCGTGCTCGCCCTGCTGGCCTGGCTGACCCCGGGGATCCTGGGTGCGCTGTGGTGGCAAGGGGCGCTGGACGCGCCGTGGCTGTGGTCCCAGGGCCTGATGGTGGCCGACGGACTGGCCTGCATCGGTGTGCTCACCTGGGCCAACCGGCAGTCTCCGCAACCCTTTGCCCTGGTGATGCGGCGCTTCGCGATGATCACCGTGGGCACCCTGGCCCTGCTGACGCTGGCGGTCTGGCTCATGCCCCTGCTGCCCGACGAGGTCCAGCCCGTGGCCGCCGTCGGGCCGGTGATCTGGGGGGTGTTCTTCGCCTCGGTCATCCTGCTGGTGCCCTTTGTGGCCCGTTCGCAGAGCGTGATGCGCGAGTTCGCCATGCTGGCGGGTGTGAGCACCATGGCCACCTCGGTGGACCTGCTGTTCGTCGCCGTCTTCTCTTTCAGCCAATTCGCCTCGCTCACGCTCTCGCTGTTTCTGGCCCTGGGCGCGTATGCAGCGGTGCGGCACTGGCTGATGAACCAGATCATCGGTGCGCGCACACTGACCACCGAGCGCATGTTCGAGCACCTCTACCGCATCGCCCGCGAAGTGGAGGCGCGGCCGGAGCGGGCCGCCGACCGCATGATCGACCTGCTGCGCCACGTCTTCGAGCCCTTGGAGACCGAACGGCTGGACGGGCGGATGAAGTACAGCCGCGTCACCGGCAACGGCGCGATGCTGCTGGTGCCCCTGCCCAACCTGACCGAAGCGCCAACGGTCAGTGGCGTGGTGGGTCTGCGTTTTGCCGAACGTGGCAAGCGCCTGTTCACCCTGGAGGATGCGCGCCTGGCAGACCGCATCGTGCAGCAGCTGATGCGGGCCGTGGCCCACGACCGTGCAGTCGAGCGCGGTCGCAGCGAAGAGCGAGCGCGTATCGCCCAGGACCTGCACGACGACATCGGCGCGCGCCTGCTGACCCTGATGTACCAGGCCCCCACCAAGGAGATGGAGGACTATGTCCGCCACACCCTGCAGGACCTCAAGACCCTGACCCGCGGTCTGGCCAGCAAGGCCCATCCGCTGGCACTGGCCCTCGCAGAGTGGAAGACCGACATCGACCATCGGCTGGAGGCTGCAGGCCTGAGCTTGGCCTGGAACGCCAACATCGACCAGGACCTGCCGCTGACCGTGGTGCAGTGGTCCTCCCTCACCCGCATCCTGCGCGAGCTGGTGAGCAATGTGATCGCCCACTCCAAGGCCAAACACATCGAGATCGACTGCACCCTCCAGGAAGGGCAGTTCGTGGTGATCGTCAAGGACGACGGCGAGGGCCGGGAGCCGGCGCGCTGGTCCCATGGGCTGGGCCTGGGGGGCATCCGCAAGCGCGTCAAGCTCATGGGCGGTTCTGTCCAGTGGCGGGAACGAGAGGGCCGGGGCATCGTCTGCTCTGTCATCATCCCTCGCCTGAGCACCTGAACCGCCACAGGCCCCACGCTGCCATGGGGCCGGCACCCACCGCCGCCATGAGCTACGTCCACATCCACACCGTGAGTGTCCACTTCGGGGACTGCGACCCCGCGGGCATCGTCTTCTTCCCCAACTTCGCCCGCTGGATGGACCAGTCCTCGCTGGCCTTCTTCCGGGCCTGTGGCGTGCCCCCCTGGCGCGAACTCGAACGCAGCCGCGGCATCGTGGGCACTCCGCTGCTGGAGACCCAGACGCGCTTCATCCAGCCGGCCACCTACGGTGATGTGCTGGAGGTGCACACGCGCATCGCCGAATGGCGCCACAAGGTGTTCGTCCACGAACACCGCATCCTGCGCGATGGCGAACTGCTGTGCGAGGGCCGTGAGGTCCGCGCCTTCGTGGTGCGGTTAGATGAGGCGAGCGGCCATCGGCTCAAGTCCATTCCCGTGCCGGCGGACATCCGCACCTTGTGCGACGGCCCCCGGGCGGCCGAGGACGCCGGCCGTGCCGGCGCCTGAACTTCAGCGGGCGACGCGCTCCTGAGCCCAGCGCGCGGCGTCAAAGCCGACCGTCAGCGTGCCATCGGCCCAGCGCACCACCGGCCGCTTGATCAGTGACGGGTGGTCGGACATCAACGCGGCCGCACCGGCAGCCTCCTGGGCTTGGGCCTGGGCGGCTGCGTCCAGCTTGCGCCACGTGGTGCCTTGCCGGTTGAGCAAACGCTCCCAAGGCAGCCCCTGGGCCTCCCAAGCCGCCAGCAGCGGGGCCACCTCGACCTTTTTAAGGTCGATGAATTCATGGGCCAGGCCTTGGGCCTGCAACCAGGCCCGGGCCTTCTTGACCGTGTCGCAGTTGGGAATGCCGTAGCAAAGGATCGTCATGCCGGCATGTTGCCCGGCGATGGGCGCGGCCACAAGCCGTCACATCGCCCCGCTCCAGCCCGGCGCGCGACTTGCAACCCCGCCGCGTTGACGCCCTGAGGCACTCCAAAAACGGACACCTGTCATGCATTTCGACATCGTCATCGTCGGCGGAGGCGCCGGCGGGCTGGAACTGGCCGCCATGCTGGGACGTCGCCTGGGGCGGCGTCAGGGCCGCGAACGGGTGCTGCTCATTGACCGCAGCGCCTTCCACATCTGGAAGCCAACCCTGCACGAAGTGGCCGCCGGCACCCTGGATGCCCACCAGGAAGGGCTTTCCTACACCATCCTGGCACGCCGTAACCATTTCAGCTTCACCCTGGGCGAACTGGACGGCCTGGAGGCCGGGACGCGACGGCTCACCCTCAAGGCCCTGCAGGACGAGCAAGGACAGACGCTGATCCCGGCGCGACAGGTCAGCTTCCGCTGGGCGGTGCTGGCCATCGGCAGCGGCTCCAACTTCTTCGGCACCCCCGGCGCCGAACATGCCTTCGTGCTGGAGCAGGCCCACGACGCCGAACGCTTCCGCCAGCGCCTGCTGGCCGCGTTCACCCGCGCCGCCTTCTCCCCGGAGAAGCGGCTTGGTGTGGCCATCGTGGGCGCCGGAGCGACAGGGGTGGAACTCTCGGCGGAACTGATCGAGGCCCACCAGGAGCTTCAGGACGGTCTGGGCAGTGAGCAGCGCTTTCGACTGGACATCAGTGTGGTGGAGGCCGGTCCGCGCATCCTGGGCGGCCTGCCTGAGAAGATCTCCCGGCAGGCCACCGTGGCCCTGCAGCGCAAACAGGTCCGGGTGATGACGGGCACCAAGGTGCAAGCCATCGAGGCCGACGGCCTGCAGACCAGCCAGGGCCGGGTGCCGGCCGACCTGATCGTCTGGGCCGCCGGCATCAAGGCGGCCGACAGCAACCTGCGCTACGGCCTGAGCACCAACCGGGCCCACCAATTCATCGTCAACGACCGGCTTGAAACCAGCGCCCCCGGGCTCTATGCCCTGGGCGACTGCGCCGCCTGCGTCTGGGAGGGCGACAAGCTGGTGCCCGCCCGGGCCCAGGCCGCGCACCAGCAGGCCTGCTACCTGTTGCAGGTCTTCCTGGCCCTGCTGGCCGAGCGGGTGCATGCCCCGGCCTTCCGCTACCGCGACTTTGGCTCGCTCGTCTCCCTGGGCGACAACAAGGGTGTGGGCAACCTGATGGGCGGGCTGTCGGGCCGCAATTTCTTCGTCGAGGGACTGCTGGCCAAGTGGATGTACATGTCGCTGCACCTCAACCACCACCGCGCCATCGTCGGCGGGGTCAACACGGTGGTGCTGGCGCTGGCGCGCCTGCTGCAGCGGCGGGTCTCGGGCCGGCTCAAGCTGCACTGAGGCGGGCGTCGGCAGTGGGCCGCCGGTGCGACCGGGCGGCACCAGGGCCTACAGTGCAGGGATGTCCCCTTCTGCGCTGAACGCCTTTCTGCCCCTGCTGGCCCTCTTGGCCTCTGTCACCCTTCTCGGCCTGGGCACCTCCTGGGCCAAGCTGGCCCTCTTCCCGCTGGCCGGCGCCTTGGGCACCACCACGCTGCGGGTGGGCTTCTCCGCCCTGCTCATGCTGCTGTGGTGGCGGCCCTGGCGCTGGCCGCTGCACCGCCGCGACCGCCTGCACCTGCTGGGCTATGGCGCGGCCCTGGGTGGCATGAACCTCTTCTTTTACCTGTCGCTGCAACGCATCCCCTTCGGCGTGGCGGTGGCCATCGAATTCGCCGGACCGCTGACGGTGGCGCTGTGGCAGTCGCGCCGCCCGCTGGACCTGGCTTGGGTGGCACTGGCGGTGACCGGCCTGGCGCTGCTGCTGCCCCTGGGCCTGGACACCCAAGCCCTGGACCTGACGGGGGTTCTCCACGCCTTGATCGCCGCAATCTTCTGGGCGCTCTACATCTTGCTGGGCAAGCGCGTGGCACATCTGCATGCCGGCCACTCGGTGTCGCTGGGCCTGAGCGTGGCCGCCCTGGTGGCCCTGCCGACCGGATGGGAGGCCGCCGCCTCGGCCTTGGTCCAGCCCGGCACCTGGGCCGTGGCCCTGGGTGTGGCCGCGCTGTCCAGCGCGGCGCCCATCTCCCTGGAGATGGTGGCACTCAAGCGGCTGCCGGCCCAGGCCTTCGGCATCATGATCAGCATGGAGCCAGCGGTGGCGGCCCTGCTGGCCATGGCCTTGTTGCAGGAGCACCTGAGCCTGCTCCAGTGGGCGGCCATCGCGTTGATCATGTCTGCCAGCGCCGGCGCAGCGCTGTCGGCCCAGACCGACCGCCGCCGACCACCGGCGCCGACGTGCGACGGCGGCGAGCAACCGGCCAAGGCTTGAAGCCCGGGCTGCGTCTGTCCGCGGGCCTCGCGCCCCACGGCCCGCAAGGCGGGCGGGCCATGCACCGCAAGACAAAAGGCCGGCCGGAAAACAAAAAGGACCGGGCTTTCGCCAGGTCCTTTTGTTTCATCAGCAATTTTGGTGGGCCCTGTAGGATTCGAACCTACGACCAACGGATTAAGAGTCCGCTGCTCTACCAACTGAGCTAAGAGCCCGTCTGCACTTGTCGCCCCAACAAACTGGCGCGCAAGGCAAAAGGAGATGATTTTTGGTGGGCCCTGTAGGATTCGAACCTACGACCAACGGATTAAGAGTCCGCTGCTCTACCAACTGAGCTAAGAGCCCGTCCGCGCCCTGCACGCCAGACAAGCTGGCATACCGGGCGAAAGACGATATGAATGGTTGGTGGGCCCTGTAGGATTCGAACCTACGACCAACGGATTAAGAGTCCGCTGCTCTACCAACTGAGCTAAGAGCCCCACAATTTTCCCGACAACCCACTCAACGCGTGAGTGGCTCCAGTGGCGCTGGCACCAAGCTTTTGACCTGAGCGCCAGAGAACTGGTGGGTTGTGCAGGATTCGAACCTGCGACCAACGGATTAAAAGTCCGCTGCTCTACCGACTGAGCTAACAACCCGCGCCGGAAAGCCGTGCATCATAGCACGGGCAATTCCTTTTGCAAGCGTTTTTCCACCCGCGCTGTTTTCAGCCCGCTTGGACGGCCATCGGCAGGCCCAGCTCGACCGCTTGTGCGGCCGCCAGCAGGCCCATGCTGGCCGTCACCATGACCGAAGAGCCGTAGCCGTGGCAGTTCAGGGTGCCGTCCACGCTGCAGCTGCCATCCTGCGGCGGCAAGACCGGCTCGCGGGAAAAGACGCAGCGCACCTGCAGCTTGCCCTGGCGCGGCGCACCGTGCTGCTGGCGCAGGCGCTGTCGCAAGGCCGCCAACAGCGGATCGTGGGTGGCGTCCGCAAGATCGGCCACCTCCAGGCGCTCCGGCTGGCGCTTGCCACCAGCCGCCCCGCAGCAGACCAGGCCCACGCCAGCCTGGCGAGCCCAAGCCGCCAGTGCCAGCTTGGCCTTGACCTGGTCACAGGCGTCGATCAGCACGTCCACCGGTTCGGGCAGCAGCGCCGGCCAGTTCTCGGGCGAGACGAAGTCGTCCACCACCGTCACCCGGGCGCCGGGGTGGATGTCAGCAATGCGCTCGCGCAGGGCCTCGGCCTTGGCCTGACCCACAGTACGCCCCAGGGCCTGCACCTGCCGGTTGATGTTCGACTCGGCGACATGGTCCATGTCGATCAGCACCAGCGTGTGCACGCCGTTGCGGGCCAGCGCCTCCACCGCCCAGGAGCCCACGCCCCCCAGGCCCACCACGGCCACCCGCAGCTGCCGCAAGCGGGCATAGGCCGTGGCGCCCATCAGACGGCGCAGCCCGCCAAAGCGGCGCTCCTCGTCAGCCGGCCAGGCCGGCTCGCCCGCCTGCGGCGCAGGGCTGGCGGACAGCGCCCCGGTGCACGGGTTTGCGATGCCGTCGTCCACTTACTTCAGCGCCGACAGGCGTTCTTTGGCCGCGCCCGCCGCCTCGGACTTGGGGAACTGCTTGATGAGGTCCTCGAACACGCGGCGCGCGGTCTTGGTGTCCTTCATCTCCACGTAGCAGTTGCCAGTGGCCAGCCAGGCCTCCGGCGCCCGTGCGTGGTCAGGTGCCGCGGTCAGGAAGGCGCGGAAGGTGGCCACGGCCTCCTTGTAGTCGCGCCGCGCGTACTGGGCGTTGGCCAGCCAGTAGCGGGCCGAATCACCGTAGCCACTGCTGGGATAGCGCTTGAGGAAAGCCGACAGGGCGAAGCCCGCCTTGTCGAAATCCCCAGCGCGCAGCAGCTCCATGGCCTCCTCGTAGGCCCGCTTCTCGTCGGGCTCGGCCAGGAAGTCCTTGCCGTCCACGCTGACCTTCTGGGGCTCGAGCTTGCGCACGCGGTCCTCCAGGGTCTGGGACATGTCGCGCTGGCGGCGCTGCAGCTCGGCGATGTCGCGCTGCAACTGCTCGTCCTGGCCGCGCAGCCGGGCGATCTCGGCGCGCAGCTGCTCGTTCTGGTTGTTCATCTCCAGCAGGCTGCGCTGCAGGGTCTGCAACTGCTCGGTGAGCTGGCGCACGGCCGCGGCCAGCTGGGCCTTCTGGGACTCGTCGTTCTGCTGGACCTGCTTGCGCAGCTCCAGGATGTATTTGCGTGCCTCGTCGTCTTCAAACAGGCCGGCATGGCCCATGCTGGCCGACAGGGCCAAGCCCAGCGCCAGGACACCCCTGGCGACGGCGGAACGGTTCCACCGGGATCCCACTGCTTGCATCTTCAACGGTCCTTCAGTTCTGCACGGCGATTGCGTGCCCAGGCGTTCTCGCCCCCCCCCTGCACGGCGGGCTGCTCCTCACCCAGGCTCACGGCCTCCAGCTGCGCTGCGGGCACACCCAGCAGCTGCAAAAAGCGCTGCACGGATTCGGCACGCTTCTGGCCCAGCGAGAGGTTGTACTCCCGGCCGCCCCGCTCGTCGGTGTGGCCCTCGATCAACAGACGGCGCTTGGGCTGGGTCAACAGGGTGCGCGCCTTGCGGTCCAAGAGCGGTCGGTCCTGCTCACGCACCGCAAAGCTGTCGTAGTCGAAATAGACGGTGTTACCCCCCGCCTCGCCCAGCGGGCGTCCGTCCGGGCCCAGGCCCGAGCCGGCGCCGCTGGCGCCCAGGTTGACGGTGGTCACGCTGGTGGCGGGCACGGCACTGCCGGTGGCCCCGGCAGCACCCGTGCCGGCGCTGGCGCCTTCTGCCGGAACCACGGCCCGGGTCTCCACCGGCGCCTCCTGGTCCAGGCGTACGCGGCTGCCGCAGCCGGCGGCCAGCAGCAGCGCCGCCACGGTGGTGGCCCACAGGCCGGTGCGGCGCAGCAACTGACCGCGGGTTGATGCTGGATGTGACATGTGCTCGCTCCTGTGTCTCAGCGGGAGAACGGTCCCCAGACCGGCTCGCGGATGTCCTCGCCGGTGGCGGTGACCAGCCGGACGCGGACCTTGCCGTCCACCGTGGAGGTCATGAGCACTTCGCGGCCCTGGTCCCGGGTGGCATAGATGAGGAATTTGCCGTTGGGCGCAAAGCTGGGCGACTCGTCGTCGCGGGTGTCGCTGACCCGTGTGGACACGCCAGTGGACAGGTCCATGCACATGACGACAAAGCCGCCGTCGGCCGCACGCTGGACATAGGCCATGAGCCGCCCATCCGGACTGATGGCCGGCGAGATGTTGTAGTTGCCCTCGAAGGTCACGCGCTGCGCATCCTGGCTGGCCAGGCTTTGACGGTAGATCTGGGGCGAGCCCCCGCGGTCACTCACAAAGTACAGCGTGCCGCCGTCGGGGGTGAAGACCGCCTCGGTGTCGATGGAGCCGCTGAAGGTCACCCGCCGCGGTTCACCGCCATCGCGGGAGATGAGGTAGATCTGCGAGATGCCGTCCTTGGACAGGGTGACGGCCAGCTGCCGGCCATCGGGCGACCAGGCCGGGGCGCTGTTGGAGCCCTTGAACGCGGCCACCTGGCGACGCGCGCCGGTGGTGAGGTTCTGCACCCAGACCACGGCTTTGCGGGTCTCAAAGGACACATAGGCCAATTCGTGGCCATCCGGGGACCAGGCCGGCGAGATGATGGGGTCGGCGCTCTTGAGCGCCTCCTGTCCGCCTTCGCCGTCGGCATCGGCCAGGCGCAGCACGTAGCGGCCGCCCCCCTTGGTCACGTAAGCGATACGGGTCGCGTTGACGCCCTTCTCGCCGGTGAGCATCTCGTGAATGATGTCGGCGATGCGGTGCGCCGCCAGCCGGGCGTCCTTGGCGCCCACCACCAGGCCCTGTCCACCCTTGTCGGTGCCCTGGACCACGTCCCAGAGCTTGAAGCGGACGTCCAGCCGGCCGTCGGCCAGCCGCGTCACCGAGCCGGCCACGCTGGCGTCCACGCCCCGGCCGCGCAGCTCGGCGTACGGCGGCACGCCGTTCTCGTCGAGACGGGGGGCCGGGTCCACCAGCTTGAAGACGCCGCTGCGCATCAGGTCGGCCCGGATGATGGGCGTCAGGGCCTCCGGCAAACGGTCCTCGTCACGGAAGACCGACAGGGTCAGCGGCAGCTGGCTGGCGCCGATGCCGGCAATCTCCACCCGGAACTGCGCCTGGGCCGATCCCGCCATCCAGGCGGCTGGCAGGGCCGAGGTCCAGGCCGCGGCGGCGCCCATCCAATGTCGTCGCTTGATCATGTGACTCGCGCAAGGTCGTGGCCCGGCGTCGGCGCGCTCCCCCGTGGAGCGGTCGACCCGGACCTGCAAGCGTGGAATTGTAGGCAGGCGGGCGCCCGCCACGCCGGCGGCGCACCGGGCCACCACATCACCCGGGAGGACGCCCTTGCCCGGTTCGGCGGGTGCGGGCCGACACACCAACGCCCGGCGTACTGCCCCGGCGCCGTGAC
The DNA here is from genome assembly GCF_010499455.1 of Ideonella livida. Taxonomy (GTDB): domain Bacteria; phylum Pseudomonadota; class Gammaproteobacteria; order Burkholderiales; family Burkholderiaceae_C; genus Ideonella; species Ideonella livida. The sequence goes on from NZ_JAAGOH010000002.1 coordinate 106,673, forward strand.
GCGGCGATGACACCCCCATCCACCGCCAGGCGTGAACGATTTCACGCCAACGTCACAGGCCGACCGCAGCATCAGCGGCTGTCTTTCATCCCCTCACGGAGTGCTCCCCATGTCCCAGCTGCCGCCCGTCCCCCACGCCGTGGATCCCGATGACATCGGCCACAACGACAGCGCCAACCCGCATTTCCAGAGCATCCTGGAGACCCGCCTGTCCCGCCGTGGCGTGCTGATGAGCGGCCTGGGTGCCGCCTCTGCCGTGGTGGTGGGCAGTGCTGTGGCCACCCCGGCCGAGGCCGCCACCTCCACTGGCTCCGCCGTCACCAGCCTGGGCTTCCATTCGGTGGACAAGACGCTGGCCGACGTGGTCACGGTGCCCGCCGGCTACACCGCCCGGGTGATCTATGCCCTGGGCGACCCGCTGGACGCCAACACGCCTGAGTACCAGAACGACGGCAGCGACACCAGCTTCGAGACCCGGGCCGGCGACCACCACGACGGCATGGACTACTTCGGGCTGTCGGCCGCCGGCACCCGTGACGACCAGTCCAGCGCCCGCGCCCTGCTGGCGATGAACCACGAGGCGATCACCGACCACTTCCTGCACGTCAACGGCGCCACCGCCCGTCCGCGGCCGGCCGCCGAGTCGGACAAGGAAATCGCCGCGCATGGCGTGTCCATCGTCGAGGTGCACCGTGGCGCGCTGGGGGCCGGCCGCTTCCGCACCCGCCAGAGCTCGCGCTTCAACCGCCGCATCACCCCGCACACCCCTGCCCGCCTGAGCGGCCCGGCCGCCGGCAGCGCGCTGACCAAGACCCTTTACAGCCCCACCGGCACCCACTGCCGCGGTACCGTCAACAACTGCGGCACCGGCCGGACCCCCTGGGGCACCCTGATGACCGGCGAGGAGAACTGGGCCGGCTACTTCACCCGTGGTGCCGGTGACGACACCGCGCGTGCCGACAAGTCGGTGGCAGCCCTGGTGCGCTACGGCCGCGCCGCCGGCGGCGCCAGCCGCCACGGCTGGGAGACCAGCGGCACCGACGACAAGTACCGCCGCTTCGACATCAGCCGCACCGGCGCCTCGGCCGACGGCAGCGACGACTACCGCAACGAACTCAACACCTTCGGGTACCTGGTCGAAATCGACCCGTACGATCCCAAGAGCATGCCGGTCAAGCGCACCGCCATGGGCCGCTTCGCCCACGAGAGCGCGGCCTTCAGCCTGCTGACCCCGGGCCTGCCGCTGGCCGTCTACATGGGTGACGACTCGCGCAACGAGTACTTCTACAAGTACGTCTCCAACGCCGTGTGGGACGCGGCCGATGCACAGGCTGCCAACCGCCTGGCCGCCGGCGCCAAGTACCTGGACAGCGGCCGGCTGTACGTGGCCAAGTTCAACGCCGACGGCACTGGCACCTGGATCGAGCTGAGCCTGTCCAACCCGCTGATCGCCAACTACGCCGGCTACGCCTTTGCCGACCAGGCCGATGTGGTGGTCAACGCCCGCCTGGCCGCCGACGCCGTGGGCGCCACCAAGATGGACCGCCCCGAGTGGTCGGCCACCCATCCGGTGACCGGCGAGGTCTACTTCACCCTGACCAACAACAGCAACCGCAAGGTCACGCCCACCAGCAGCTCGCACAGCCAGGTGGACGCCGCCAACCCGCGCTCGTACAGCGACAGCTACGCCGGCGGTGCCGCCGGCTCCCCGGGCAACGTCAACGGTCACATCCTGCGCCTGCGCGAGGACGCGCTGAACCCCGGCGCGCAGTCCTTTGCCTGGGACGTGTACGTCTTCGGCGCTCAGGCCGACGCCGACCCCAGCCTGATCAACCTGTCCAACCTGACGGCCGAGCGCGACTTCTCCAGCCCCGACGGCCTGTGGTTCAGCCAGGCCACCGGCATCTGCTGGATCCAGACCGACGACGGCGCCTACACCGACACCAGCAACTGCATGATGCTGGCTGCCGTGCCCGGTCGCGTGGGTGACGGCAGCGTGAAGACCCTCAACCACGGCTCGGTGGTGGTCAACACGCCGGTGGGCAAGGCGCCCACGCACGCCAAGCTGCGCCGCTTCCTGGTGGGCCCCAAGGACTGCGAGATCACCGGCTGCTGCGAGACGCCTGATGGCCGCGCGCTGTTCGTCAACATCCAGCACCCGGGCGAGTCGATCAGCGCCAGCGCCATCGGCACCCCCGGCGCCTATGTCAGCCACTGGCCGGGCAACGCCGGCTACGGCAACGGCGGCGCACTGGCCCGTCCGCGTTCGGCCACCATCGTGATCACCAAGAAGGACGGTGGCCTGATCGGCACCTGATCCGTGACACCCGCCGGCGGCCCGTCACCAGGCCGCCAGCGGCACCAGGCCAGGCCGGATGACGCCGCATCCTGCCCTCTTCCAGGGACCCTGCCGGGTCCCTTTTTCATTGGGGCCCGGCGTCCGGGCACGTCGACCCCGGACCTGGCCCGCGACTTGCCTTGCAGGGTGTCAGGGCGCCGGCGGCGCGGTCTGCACGGCCACCCGCCACTGCCCGCGCTGCACCTGCCGGCCGCCACCCTGGCCAGCAAGCCCAGACACCGCCATCCCCGTGGGGAGACCCCCCATCCCGGAGAGCCAGACGATGCGCCGACGCCCTGATCCCACACCGCAAGCGCCTACGCGCCACGACGCTGTGCCGTCCGGTCTGTTGCAACTTGTGACGGATATCCGTCTACCCCACGGGCCCTGAGGCACGTGATTGCGTGCGCAATCAAATCGCACGCCACCCGAAACCATGCTCGCTGCCGATCCGTGACCCGGTGACCCGCCCATCGAAGGCTGGCGCCAGGGCAAGTCCAACCTTGTCTTCCTGAGCACGCTGCCATGACTGCCTCTTCTTCACCCGTCCCGCACGCCGGCCGGCGCACCTTCCTCATCGGCGTTCCGGCCCTGGGACTTTTGGGTCTCACCGCCTGCTCCAAGGTACCTGACACCATCCGCATCGGCGTGGCCCAACCGCTGTCGGGACCGCTCAAGGACCTGGGGCAGGACCTGCTGGATGGCGCGCTGATGGCGGTCGACCAGCTCAACAAGGAAGGCTTCAAGGTCGCCGGCAAGGTGGTGAAGTTCGAGATCGTCGCGGCCGATGACAAGGCCGATGCCGGGGCTGGCAAGGCGGCGGCGCAGCAGCTCATCACCGCCGGCGTGTCGGCCGTGATCGGCCACCTCAACTCCGGGGTGAGCATCGCCACGGCACCGCTGTACGCGGCCCAGCTCATCCCGCAACTGGCCATCTCCACCAAGCCCGAATACACGCAGCTGGGTCATCCCACCACGTTCCGCCTGGTGGCCAACGATGCCCTGCAGTCCAAGGCCCTGGGCGCCTTCTCGGCCAAGTTGCCGGGGGCCAGCGTGTACGCGGTGGTCGACGACAACACCCCCTACGGCAAGGGCCTGGCCGAGCTGGCCCTGGCGCAGCTCAAGAGCCGGGAGAAGAACGTGGCGGTGCGCGTCTCGCTGGACGACAAGGGCACCGACTTTGGCGCCCTGGTCAGCGAGATGAAGGAGCGCAAGGTGGACACCCTGGTGACCACGCTCTCGGACTTCCAGGTGATCGCCCTGACCGAGCAGCTGCTGAGCGCCGGCGTGGCCAATCTCAACATCGTGGGCGGCGACACCATCAAGACCGAAGGCCTGCTCAAGATCAACCCGGCCATCGGGCGGATCTATGCCACCACGCCCATCGTGGGCGCCAGTGAGTTCGGCGGCGGCCGCGAGTTCGTGGCCCGCTACCTGGCCAAGCACCGCCATCCGCCGGTGTACGGCGCCCACTACGCCTACGACGCGGTCTATGCCATTGCCTACGCCGCACGCGAAGCCAAGGGCGTGGAGGGCGCGGCCCTGGTGGAGGCGCTCAAGAAGGGCGATCCGCTGGCGCCGGTGACCGGCAGCATGCGCTTCAACGACGACGGCGAACAGCGCTATGGCTCGGTCAGCGTCTACCGCCTGCAGGGTGGCAACTGGTCCTTGCTGACCCGCAGCGACGTCTGGTGAAGATGAAGGGGACGCCCGGGCCGGTTCAGGCTGGCGGGTGCGGCGCCATGCCGCCCAGCAGCGGCGCCTCGTCGCTGCGGTCCTTGAGCCCCACGCCGGTGAGCTGCAAGCGCCGCGCCGACACCGCCAGCCACCACAGCTTGCGCGCCGCCTCGGCATGATCCAGCCCCTGCGGGCGGATGTTGGACAGGCAGTTGCGCTCCGCATCGCTGCGGCCCACGCGCGGCGCGTGGGTGAGGTAGGCGCCCAGGCTGTCGGGCGAGCTCAGGCCTGGCCGCTCGCCAATCAGCACGGCCACCTGCCCGGCCTGCAGCAACTGGCCCACCTCGTCGCCCAGCGCCACCCGCGCCTGGCGGGCGATCACCAGCGGCCCCAGCCGCCAGCCCGGCGGCTGTTGGGCCAGCAGCTCACGCACCAGGGGCACAGCCTGGCGCTCCACGGCGGCGGCCGACAGGCCATCGCCCATCACCAGCAGCAGGTCGCAGGGGCCGTGCCCGGCTGCCGCGGCTTGCAGCGCGGCACGACTGGCCGGGGCCAGGCGGCGGCCCAGATCCGGGCGCAGCAGGTAGCTGGCACGGTCGGGGGCGGCGCTGGCCACCTCCAGCACCGGCGGGGCACCGGGCAGGCTCGCCAGCGCCGCGGCCAGTGCCGGCACCTCCAGCGGCAGGTGCACGGCGTCACGCGCCTGGGCGTGGGCCGCGCCAAAGGCCAGCAGGTGGCGGGTGGGCTGGCCCGCCCCGGCACGGCCCAGCCCGATGCGGGCCGGGGTGTGGGCGCGCAGCGCCTGCCAGGGGTCCGGCGTCACGGCAGCGCCGTCGGCCGGCGCCGCCGCGGGCATGGGGGTGGGCTGCCGGGGCTTCACATCGCGCACGGTGGATACCTCCAAGGTCATGCCAGGTGGCTCAGCAGCGGGTGGCCGGCGCCGGCAGGCAGCAGCCGGCCTGCGGCGTCGGTCAGGCCCATGCGCTGCAGCCAGGCCTCAAACTCGGGCGCACGCTGCAGGCCCAGCACCTGGCGCAGGTAGAGCGCGTCATGGAACGAGGTGCTCTGGTAGTTGAGCATCACATCGTCCGCCCCCGGCACGCCGATCAGGAAGGTGACGCCCGCCACCGCCAGCAGGGTCATCAGGTTGTCCATGTCGTCAGAATCGGCCTCGGCATGGTTGGTGTAGCAGACGTCGCAACCGATGGGCAGGCCCATGAGCTTGCCGCAGAAGTGGTCCTCCAGCCCGGCACGCAGGATCTGCTTGCCGTCAAACAGGTACTCCGGCCCGATGAAGCCCACCACGGTGTTGCAGATCAGCGGCGAGAAGGCCCGCGCCACCGCATAGGCCCGCACCTCGCAGGTCTGCTGGTCCAGTCCGTGGTGCGCCCCAGCCGAGAGCGCCGAGCCCTGACCCGTCTCGAAGTACATGACGTTGTCGCCCAGCGTGCCGCGCTTCAGGCTCAACGCCGCCTCGCGCGCCTCGGCCAGCAGCGCCAGGTTCACCCCAAAGCTGCGGTTGGTGCCCTCGGTGCCGGCAATCGACTGGAACACCAGGTCCACCGGCGCGCCGCGCTCGATGGCTTGGATGGTGTTGGTCACGTGGGTGAGGATGCAGCTCTGGGTGGGGATCTCAAAGCGCTGAATCAGCTCATCGAGCAGGTGCATCAGCCCGGTGAGCGGCCCCAGGCCGTCGCCCGCCGGGTTGATGCCGATGACCGCGTCGCCACAGCCGTACATCAGCCCGTCCAGCGTGGACAGGGCGATGCCGCGGGCGTCGTCGGTGGGGTGGTTGGGCTGCAGGCGCATGGCCATGCAGCCCGGCAGGCCCAGGGTGTTGCGAAAGCGTGTGACCACCCGGCATTTGCGTGCCACGGCGATCAGGTCTTGGTTGCGCATGAGCTTGCTGACCGCCGCCACCATCTCGGGCGTCAGGCCCGGGCGCAGCGCGGCCAGCGCAGCCTCATCGGCCGCGTCAGACAGCAGCCAGTCGCGGAAGTCGCCCACGGTCAGGTGGGCCACCGGCGCAAACGCCGCCCGGTCATGCGTGTCGATGATCAGGCGGGTGACCTCATCCTCCTCATAGGGGATGAGGGCCTCGTTCAGGAAGGTGGCCAGCGGCAGCTCTGCCAGGGCCATGCGCGCGGCCATGCGCTCGGCCGCCGTGCGGGCGGCCACGCCGGCCAGCACATCGCCCGAGCGCAGCGGCGTGGCGCGGGCCATGAGGGTCTTCAGGTCGTCAAAGCGCCAGACCTGGCCGCCCAGGGTGTGATGAAACTGCATGGCCCGATGCTGCCCCAAGTTCAGCCCGCGCTGGGCTCAGGCACCACCTCGGCGGCTGCGGCGGCCACAGCGGCAGGAGCCGCCAACGCAGCACGCCGGCCGGCCGTCAGGCGGAAATAGCCATAGGCCACCCCCATCAGGCCCAGGAACAGGCCGCTGACCAGCGGGTTGAACCACACCATGGTGACCAGGCACACCACCGCCAGCACCAGCGCGATGGCCGGCACCACCGGATAGCCCAGGGCCGGGAAGGGACGCAGCAGCGCCGGCTCCTTCTTGCGCAGCACAAACAGGCTGACCATGGACATGATGTACATGACGATGGCCCCCAGCACCGACATGGTGACGATGTTGGCGGTCAGGGTCTGGCCGCCCAGCTTGATCAGCTCGTCGCTGAAGATGGCCAGGATGCCCACCACGCCACCGGCGATCACGCCCAGCCACGGGGTATGGAAAGTGGGATGCACCCGGGACAGGGCCTTGGGCAGGTAGCCGGCACGGGCCAACGCAAAGATCTGCCGCGAGTAGCCCAGGATGATGCCGTGGAAGCTCGCCACCAGCCCGAACAGGCCGATCCACACCAGCATGTGCAGCCAGCCGCTGTTCTCGCCGACGATCATCTTCATGGCCTGCGGCAGCGGGTCGTTGATGTTGGACAGCGTGGTCCAGTCGCCCGCGCCACCGGCAAACACCATTACGCCGATGGCCAGCACCAGCAGGGTGAGGATGCCACCGATGTAGGCGCGCGGAATGGTGCGGTGCGGGTCGTGGGCCTCTTCAGCCGCCATGGCCACGCCCTCGATGGCCAGGAAGAACCAGATGGCAAACGGAATGGCCGCAAACATGCCCGCCACCGCCACGCCGGAGAACTCATCGCTGCCCGCCCAGCCCTTGGCGGTGAAGTTCTCCCAGGAGAAACCCGGCGCCACCACGCCCATGAACACCAGCAGCTCAAAGATGGCCAGCACGGTGACGAACAGCTCAAAGGTGGCCGCCGTCTTCACGCCCACGATGTTGAGCGTCATGAAGACCAGGTAGGCGCCCACCGCCATCAGCTTGGGGTCCACGCCCGGAAACTGCACATTCAGGTAGGCGCCAATGGCCAGCGCAATGGCCGGCGGCGCAAACACAAACTCCACCAGCGTGGCAAAGCCGGCGATGAACCCCCCCGTGGGGCCCAGGGCCCGCTCGGCATAGGCAAACGGGCCGCCTGCGTGGGGAATGGCCGTGGTCAGCTCGGTGAAGCTGAAGATGAAGGTGGTGTACATGGCCGCCACCATCAGCGAGGTGATCAGAAAGCCCAGCGTGCCCGCGCTGGCCCAGCCAAAGCTCCAGCCAAAGTACTCGCCCGAGATCACCAGGCCCACCGCCAGGCCCCACAGATGCCACGCATTGAGCGTGGGCTTCAGACTTGTTCCAGACATCAGAAAGCACCTCCTCGTCCACACACACACCCCAGCCGGGGCGACATGAGGCGGCATGGTGCGGCGGGGCGGCCGGCGCTGGCTATCGCATTTCGGCAAGCGGCTCAATGATCCGCATCAGCCAAGCCTGGACTCGCCCCACAGCGCCGCACCACCCTTGGGCGGCCGCGTTGGCACATGGTTTGCGAACAGCCGGCCCCAGTCCCGATGTCCCAAGGAGCAACGCCATGGCCCTGGCCGCCCACGCCGCCGCACTGCCCGCCCCGGCCCCCACCCCCGGCTGGCACGCCCTGCGCCGCCGTCAGGCCCAGGACGTGGACGAGCAGGCCGCGCTGCTGCAGGGCTGGCAGCAGGACTATGCCCAGGTCTCTGCCGGCCCCTTTGAAGGCGAGGTGGAAGAGCTGCGGCTGGACGATCCGGCAGGCTGGCCGCAGCACACCGTGCTGCACCTGTTTGTGGAGCACACCGGCCAGCGCCTGCTGCAGCGTGGCGCCCTGCCCCCGGGCCTGCTGGCCCTGGGCATCCCCCTGGAGCTGGGCACAGCGGGCCAGGCCGTCACCTTCTGCGGCGCCACCGACTGGATGGGCCCGCAAGCCGGCGCCCGCTGGTGCACCTTCTCAGGCGCGGGCGGCTTTGAATTTGCCACGCCCAGCGGCCTGCGCATGACGGGCGTGGAGGTCTCGCTGGATTGGCTGGGGGCCGGGCTGCAGCCCGAGGAGCAGGCCTGCCTGGCCACGTTGGCGGCCCAGCCCGGGCTGCGCAGCGCACCGCTGGACACCTTGGCGGCCTGGCGTGAATGGTTGGCGGGTGCCCTCACCCTGCTGCGTCAGGACGCGCACTGCCTGGACAGCGAGGCCACGCGGCAGGCGCTGCGCGCCACCCTGCGCTCCAACCTGCTGGAACTGCTGACGCTGGACGCCGGCCCGGCGCCCGCCGTGGACGCCCTGCCTCAATGGACCCTGGTGCAACGCGCCCAGGCCCATGTGCGCGCCGACCCGGAAACGCCCCACACCGTGGCCGACCTGTGCCAGGCGCTGGGCGTGAGCCGGCGCACCTTGCAGGCCGCGTTTCAAAAGGTGCTGGGGCTGGCGCCCGCCTGCTGGCTGCGCAGCCAGCGCCTGGCCGGTGCCCACCGCGCCCTGCGCAGTGAAGCCACCCGCTCCGTGGCCGAAGCCGCCACGCAATGGGGCTTTTGGCACCTGGGCCTGTTTGCGCGGGACTACCGGCGCCAGTTCGGGCGCTTGCCCTCACAGGACCTGCGCCGCGCGGCGCACTGACCTGCGTCGAAGAACGCGGATCAGGCGCGGGGCTTGCGGCCACGCTTGGCCGGCGGCGCCGGCGGTGCCGGCGGGGCGGCCGCGAACAGACGGGCGGCACGGCCCTTCAGCTCCAGCAGCTCGGTCGGGGTGACCGAATACTTGCGGCCCACCACATCCACCTCGACGCGGAACTCCACGTCCTTCTTGCCGTTGGTCAGCAAGCCGCAGGTGAACTCATAGCCCGGATCCTCGGCCGGGAAGCCCTTGTAGGGCGGATCGTTGTCTTCAGACAGCTTGACGTCGAAGATCTCGCCGCTGGCCAGGTCCAGGATGCCGGAGGACTCAATCACATCCTCGTCCAGCTCGTCCATGATCTTGATGGGCAACTTCAGGTCCACGGCGTTCTCTCGCAGTCTGTTCGGGTGAAAAAAGGGGGCGGATTCTACGGCGAGGAACCCCCTGGCCGCCCCCCTCACCCGGCGGACGGCTCAGTGCTGAGGCGGCAGATGACCCGGCAGCAACACCGGAGGGCTGCGCCAGATGCCGTGGGCGTACTCGGCGATGGTGCGATCAGACGAGAAGAAGCCCATGCCCGCCACGTTGAGGACGGCCTTGCGGGTCCAGTCGTCGGCGCTGCGGTAGAGGGCGTCCACCTGGTCCTGGGTGTCCACATAGCTGCGGTAGTCGGCCAGCAGCAGGTAGTGGTCGCCCCAGTTCACCAGGGCGTCGATGATGCCTTGGTAGCGGCCCGGCTCCTCGGGGCTGAAGGCGCCATCGCGGATGGCGGTGAGCACATTGGCCAGTTCGCCGTCCTTCTCCACCCAGTCGCGCGGGCTGTAGCCCTTGGCGCGCAGGGCCGCCACCTCGGGCGTGGTGTGGCCGAAGATGAAGATGTTGTCCGGGCCCACGTGCTCACGCATCTCCACATTGGCGCCGTCGAGGGTGCCGATGGTGAGCGCGCCGTTCAAGGCGAACTTCATGTTGCCGGTGCCCGAGGCCTCGGTGCCCGCGGTGCTGATCTGCTCGCTCAGGTCGGCGGCGGGGATGATGACCTCGGCCAGGCTGACGCTGTAGTTGGGGATGAACACCACCTTGAGCTTGTCGCCCACACGCGGGTCGTTGTTGATGGTTTTGGCCACATCGTTGATGAGCCGGATGATCAGCTTGGCTTGGTGGTAGGCCGAGGCGGCCTTGCCGGCAAACACCACCACGCGCGGCACCCACATGGCGTCGGGGTTGGCCAAGATGCGCTGGTAGCGGGTGATGACGTGCAGCACGTTCAGCAGCTGGCGCTTGTACTCGTGGATGCGCTTGACCTGCACGTCGAACAGGGCGTCGCAGTTCAGGGTGATGCCCAGCTGCTTTTGCACCACGGCGGCCAGGCGTTCCTTGTTGGCGCGCTTGGCGCGGCGGAAGGCCCCCAGGAAGCCCGGCAGTTCCAGCGAGCCTTTCAGGCCTTCCAACTGGTCCAGATGACGGCGCCAGCCGCGGCCCAGGCGGCTGTCCAGCAGGCTGGACAGCGCCGGGTTGGCCTGCGCCAGCCAGCGGCGCGGGGTGATGCCGTTGGTCTTGTTGTTGAAGCGCTCGGGCCAGAGGGTGGCGAAGTCCGAGAAGATGCTTTGGGTCATCAGGTCGGAGTGCAGGGCCGACACGCCATTGATGCTGTGGCTGGTCACCACCGCCAGGTAGGCCATACGCACGCGGCGGCCGCCGCTTTCGTCAATGAGGGAGACGCGGCGCAGCAGGTCCACGTCGTTGCCGTGGGTCTTCTGCAGGTCGCCCAGGAAACGGGCGTTGATGTCAAAGATGATGCGCAGGTGGCGCGGCAGCACGCGGCCGAACATCTCCAGCGGCCAGGTCTCCAGCGCCTCGTGCATCAGCGTGTGGTTGGTGTAGCTGAAGATCTTCTGGCAATGGGCCCAGGCGGTGTCCCAGGGCAGGCGGTGCTCGTCGATCAGCACGCGCATCAGCTCGGGGATGGCCAGCACCGGATGGGTGTCGTTCAGGTGGATGCTGACCTTGTCGGCCAGTTGGTCGAAGCTGGTGTGGTTGCGCAGGTAGCGGTGGATCATGTCCTGCACGCTGGCGCTGACGAAGAAATACTCTTGGCGCAGGCGCAGCTCGCGGCCGCTCTCGGTGGAGTCGTCCGGATACAGCACGCGTGAGACGTTCTCACTGTGGTTCTTGCTCTCCACGGCGCCGAAGTAATTGCCCTGGTTGAAGGCCCGCAGGTTCATCTCCTCGGTGGCCTTGGCGCTCCACAGGCGCAGGGTGTTGGTGGCCTCGGTGCCATAGCCGGGGATGATGGTGTCGTAGGCCATGGCCAGCACGTCATCGGTATCCACCCAGCGCACCACCGAGGTGGCGCCCAGCCCGCTCTCCTCCACCCGGCCGCCAAAGCGCACGCGGTAGGTCACCTCGGGGCGCGGAAACTCCCAGGGGTTGCCGTTCTTGAGCCAGTAGTCGGGTGCCTCCACCTGGCGGCCGTCCTTGATCTGCTGGCGGAACATGCCGTAGTCGTAGCGGATGCCGTAGCCAAAGCCCGGCACGGCCAGCGTGGCCATGGAATCGAGGAAGCAGGCCGCCAGCCGGCCCAGGCCGCCGTTGCCCAGGGCCGCGTCAGGCTCCAGGTCGAACAGGGCGTCGGCGTCCACGTCCAGCTCCTTGAGGGCCTGGCGCAGCGTGGGCATGAGCTCCAGCGCCAGCACGGCGTTGCTGAAGGCGCGGCCGATCAGGAACTCCATGGAGAGGTAGTACACGCGCTTGACGTCCTGCGCGTACTGGGCGCGGGTGGTCTTCATCCAGCGGCCGACCAGGTGGTCGCGCACGGCATAGGCGGCGGCGTGCAGCCAGTCGTCGGGCCGGGCGGAGATGGGGTCCTTGCCAACCTGGTAGATCAGCTTGTTGGCGATGCTGCGCTTGAACGCGGCCACGTCGTTGGCCAGGTGGTCGTACTCGTGTTCGAACTGGGTGAGGTCCATCGTGGGGCTCGCAGTGTCTGGCGTGGGGATGTGGGTGGATGTCTCAGGGAGGGACCCGGGGTCTGACGCCCCGGTGTGGCGAGAGGTGGCCGTGTGTGCGGTGGTGGACAGCGCCGGGGCGCCGCTCAGCGTCCCAGCGCGGCGCGGTACACGCCGGCATAGGCCTGGGCGGCCACGTCCCAATCGTGGCGGCGGGCCATGGCGTGGCGCTGCACGGTCTTCCAGTCGGTTTTGCGGCGGTACAGGGCCAGGGCGCGGCGGATGGCCACGTCCATGGCGTCCTCATGGAAGTCCTGGAAAACGAAGCCGGTGGCGCTGCCATCGTCCAAATTCTCCAGGCTGGTGTCGGTGACGGTGTCGGCCAGGCCGCCCACGCGCCGCACCAGCGGCAGCGTGCCGTACTTCAGGCCGTAGAGCTGGGTCAGGCCGCAGGGTTCAAAACGTGAGGGCACCATGATGACGTCGCCGCCGGCCACCAACTGGTGCGCAAAGGCTTCGTCATAGCCCAGACGCACCGCCACTGCGGCCGGCCAGCAGCTGGCCAGGTCACGGAAGGCAGCTTCCATGCCCGCATCGCCCGAGCCCAGCAGCGCAAACTGCGCGCCGCGCTCCACCAGCCGGGGCACCGCGTGCAAGACCAGGTGCAGGCCCTTCTGCTCGGTGAGCCGGCTGATGACCACGAACAGAGGGGCGTCGGGCTTCTGCTCCAGGCCCAGGGTTTGCTGCAGCGCGGCCTTGTTGCGGGTCTTGCCGATGAGCTTGCGGGCGTCGTAGGGGTGGGCGATCAGGGGGTCGGCACTCGGGTTCCATACCGCCGGATCCACCCCGTTGAGGATGCCGTGCAGCACGGCACCGCGTGTGCGCAGCAGACCGTCCAGGCCCATGCCCTGTTCCGGCCCCTGGATCTCACCGGCGTAGCTGGGGCTGACGGTGGTGATGCGGTCGGCGTAGTACAGGCCGGCCTTCATGAAGTTGAGCGCGCCGTGGGCCTCCACGCCGTGCACGTCGAAGAAATGCTGCGGCAGGGCCAGGTCACCGAAATGGTGGGGCGCAAAGGCCCCCTGGTAGGCCAGGTTGTGGATGGTGAAGACACTGGCCGCCGGGGCCTGGGTGGCCTTGAGGCAGGCGGGGGCCAGCCCGGCATGCCAGTCATGGGCATGCACCAGCTCGGGCCGCCACCAGCTGTCGGCCCCCAGGGCCAGGTCGGCCACGGCCCAGCCCAGGCGGGCAAAGCGCAGGTGGTTGTCCCCGAAGGGCTGCTGGCGTGCATCGGCGTAGGGGCCACCCTCCCGCTGGTAGAGCGCGGGGGCGTCCACCACATAGGCGTTGACGCCCACGGCGGGCAGGTGGCCATAGAGCAGGCGTGCGCCGGGTACGCCGGCGCGCGGGGGCAGCTCGCCCACGGCCACCGGGTCGGTCAGGCCGGCCAGGATGGCCGAGAAGCCGGGCAGCAGCACGCGGCAGTCCACGCCGGCGGCGGCCAGCGCGGGCGGCAGGGCACCGGCCACATCGGCCAGACCGCCGGTCTTGAGCAGGGGAAAGATCTCGGCGCAGACCTGCAGCACGCGCATCGTGGGAACTCCTGGCAACGGGGATTGAGGGGGCATCAAAGCCGGCTGAGCATGTCGCGGGTGACCAGCACCACGCCGCCCGGGCTGCGGTAGAAGCGCTTGGCGTCCAGCTCGGCGTCCTCCCCCACCACCAGGCCTTCGGGCAGCTTGCAGCGCCGGTCGATCACCACGTTCTTCAGGCGGCAGTGGCGGCCGATGTGCACATCGGGCAGCACCACCGCGCGCTCGACCTGGCTGTAGGAGCGCACCAGCACGTTGGAGAAGAGCACCGAGTCACGCACCGTGCCACCTGAGACGATGCAGCCGCCGGAGACCAGGCTGTTGATGGCCTGCCCCACGCGCTCACCCTCGTCATGGACGAACTTGGCCGGCGGCAACTGCTCTTGGTAGGTCCAGATGGGCCAGTCCCGGTCGTACATGTTCAGCTCGGGCGTGGTGCTGGCCAGGTCGAGGTTGGCGGCCCAGTAGGCGTCCACCGTGCCCACGTCGCGCCAGTAGGCGCGGGAATACGGCGGGTTGGCGATGGCGGAGATGGAGAACGGATGGGCAAAGGCCTGCTGCTCGCGCACGGCCTTGGGGATCAGGTCCTTGCCAAAGTCGTGGCTGGAGCTGGGGTCGGCCGCGTCTTCGTTGAGCAGGCGGAACAGGTACTCGGCCGTGAAGATGTAGATGCCCATGCTGGCCAGCGACACCTCCGGGTTGCCGGGCATGGCCGGTGGGTCGGCCGGCTTCTCGACAAAGCTGGTGATGTGGCGCTCGCCGTTGATGGCCATGACGCCGAAGCCCTTGGCGTCCTCACGCGGCACCTCGATGCAGCCCACGGTGACGCCGCGCCCGCTTTCCACATGGTCGGCCAGCATGACCGAGTAGTCCATCTTGTAGATGTGGTCGCCGGCCAGGATCACCACGTACTCCGGCGGGGTGGAGTTGCGGATGATGTCCATGTTCTGCCAGATGGCGTCCGCCGTGCCGCGGTACCAGGTGTCCTCGTCCACGCGCTGCTGGGCGGGCAGCAGGTCGACGAACTCGCCCATCTCGTTGCGCATGAAGCTCCAGCCGCGCTGCAGGTGGCGCAGCAGCGAGTGGCTCTTGTACTGGGTGATGACACCGATGCGGCGCATGCCCGAGTTGATGCAGTTGGACAGCGCGAAGTCGATGATGCGGAACTTGCCGCCGAAGTGCACCGCCGGCTTGGCGCGGCGGTCGGTCAGGGACATCAGCCGCGAGCCGCGGCCACCGGCCAGCACCAGGGCCAGGGTGCGACGGGCGAGATGACGGGTCTGTGCGCTGTGGTTGAGGTTCATCGCAGGTCTCCAGGGTCGTTGGTTTGGGTGTCGCGGATCAAGGAAGCGGTTCTGGGGAAAGGTGACGAGGCGGGAGGGGCAACGGCGCGCCAGGCGGCGGCTGGCTGGTCCACACCTGCACGCTGCGGCCGGGCAGCGGCAGGTCGCCCGCCTGCCGCGGGTCGCACGGGCCCTGGCCACGGGGCTGGGCGCTGTCCAGCCGGCACCACCAGTGGCTGCCGCGCCGGGGCGCCGGCAAGGCGGCGCTCAGGTCCAGGGCATCGGGGTTGAGCAGCAGCAGGGCCTCGCCCTGCCCGGCCGGCGGCAGCAGGTGCACACGCAGGTGGCGCGCGGTGGGGTGGTGCCAGTCGGCAGCGGCCAGCGGGTGGCCATCGGCCGCGGCCCAGGCCACGTCGGGCGCGCCATCCGGCTGGGCCGGGTCGGGCTGACCGGTGAGCCAGCAGGCGTCGTGCAGGGCCGGCTCGTCCCGGCGCAGCGCCAGCAGGCGGGTGGCAAAGGCCAGCAGATCGGGGTCGGCGCCGTCCCAGTCCCACCAGGTGAGGGCGTTGTCCTGGCAGTAAGCGTTGTTGTTGCCGCGCTGGCTGTGTCCCAGCTCGTCACCGCCCAGCAGCATGGGCGTGCCCCGGCACAGCAGCAGGGTGGCCAGCAGGCCACGCTGCAGGCGGGCACGCAGCGCCAGCACGCCCGCGTCGGTGGTGGGGCCTTCGGCGCCGGCGTTCCAGCTCAGGTTGTCGTGGTGGCCGTCGCGGTTGTGCTCGCCGTTGGCGTGGTTGTGGCGCTCGTTGAAGCTGACCAGGTCGCGCAGGGTGAAGCCGTCGTGCGCGGTCAGGAAGTTGACGCTGGCCAGCGGCGTGCGCGGCAGGCCCAGCGCCTGGGCAAACCGGTCGCTGGAGCCTGCCAGGCGGGTGGCCAGCTCGCTGCGCTGGCCGCGGGCGTCGCCCGGGCGCAGCCAGGCGGCGCGCAGGGTGTCGCGGCTGCGGTCATTCCACTCCAGCCAGCCGGGCGGGTAGGCCCCCGGCTGGTAGCCGTCAGGTCCCAGGTCCCAGGGCTCGGCCACCCAGGCGCAGCGGCGCAGCAACGGGTCGGCCTGCAGGGCGGCGAAGAAGGCGCCGCCGGCATCAAAGCGGCCATCGCTGCCGCGCGCCAGCACGCTGGCCAGGTCAAAGCGGAAGCCGTCGATGCCGTAGTGCGTGACCCAATGGCGCAGCGCGTCCATCACAAAGCGCAGCACCATGGGCTGGCCCAGGTGCAGCACATTGCCGCAGCCGGCCCAGTTCTGGTAGCCCGCCAGGTCATCGGGCGGCAGGCGGTACCACTGCCGGTTGCCCAAGCCGCGCCAGCTGAGGGTGGGGCCCCAGGCGTCGGTCTCGGCCGTGTGGTTGAAGACCACGTCCAGCCACAGCTCAAAGCCGGCCTCGCGCAGCGTGGCCAAGGCCTGGCGCAGCTCCTCGGCGGGGCTCAGACCGCCCTGCCCGCTGGCATAGCGCGGCTCGGCGGCAAAGAAGGCCAGGGTGTTGTAGCCCCAGTGGTTGCGCAGGCCCAAGCCCTGCAAACGGGCTTCGTCGGCGCGCTGCATCAGCGGCAGCAGCTCCAGCGTGGTGACGCCCAGGCGGCGCCAGTGCTCGATCATCACGGGATGCGCCAAGCCCGCATAGGTGCCGCGCAGCGCTGCCGGCACCCCGGGGTGGCGCGCGGTGGCGGCCTGCACATGCACCTCGGCCACCACGCGCTGTGCCGGGGGCACCGGGCAACGCGGCGGCCGGGCCACGGGGGCGGGCACGGTGACGCGGGCCTTGGGGGCGGCGGGGGCGTTGTCCTGCGGGTGCGGGCGGGAGGGGTCGGCCGGGTCGTGGCCCAGGTGGATGTCCAACCCGGCGCCGTGATCCGCCGCGCGGTAGGCGCCCACCACTTCGGTGGCGTAAGGGTCCAGCAGCAGGCGCTGCGGGTTGAAGCGCAGCCCCTGGGCCGGCGCCCAGGGGCCCTCGGCCCGGTAGCCGTAGACCAGCCCGGGGCGGCCGCCCAGCGCCGTGGGCAGCAGGCCGTGCCACACGCCCTGTCCGTCGGGCTGCAGCCGGTGGCGCGCCTGCTCGGTGCGGCCGGCGTCGTCAAAGGTGCACAGCCACACCACCCGGGCCTCGGGCGCCCACACGGCCACGCCCACGCCGTCCGGGCGCAGCGTGGCGCCCAGCGCCAGCGGATCGGCCGGTGGGAGCGCGCCACACCGGGCGGTGGGGGCCGGGAAATCAGGCATCGCCATCCTTGACCGAAGGGCTGGGCGGGGTAAACGGGCTAGCGGCCACCTCCAAGTTGTCTTGAACCACCTCCTCACGCGCCGCCCCGCTGGCTTCGGCCAGCGGCACGGCCGGCGCATCGCACACCAGCATCAGCGTGGCCAGGGGCGGCAGCGTCAGGCTGACGGACTGCGGCCAGCCGTCGCACGGGATGTCCGCGGTGTGCAGCTCGCCGGAGCCCACGCCGGAGCCGCCGTAGATGGCCAGGTCGGTGTTGATGACCTCGCGCCAGCGGCCGGCCTGGGGCAGGCCCAGGCGGTAGCCGTGGCGCACCACCGGGGTGAAGTGGCTGATGACCACCACCCGGCTGCCATCGGCGGCGCGGCGCTCGAAGGCCAGCACCGAGTGCGCGGCATCGTCATGGCGGATCCAGCGGAAGCCCTCGGGCGACACATCCTGCTGGTGCAGCGCCGGGAAGTGGCGCAGCACGTTGTTCAGGTCCCGCACCAGGCGTTGCACGCCGGCATGCGGGGCCTGCTCCAGCAAGTGCCAATCCAGGCCGCGCTGCTCGCTCCATTCGTTCCACTGGCCGAACTCGCAACCCATGAACAGCAGCTTCTTGCCCGGGTGGCCCCACAGGTAGCCGTAGTAGGCGCGCAGGTTGGCAAAGCGCTGCCAGTCGTCGCCGGGCATCTTGCGGAGCATCGAGCCCTTGCCGTGCACCACCTCGTCGTGCGAAAGCGGGAGCACGAAGTTCTCGTTGAAGGCGTACATCAGCGAGAAGCGCAGCTCGTCCTGGTGCCAGGGCCGGTGCACGGCCTCACGCGCCATGTAGCGCAGGGTGTCGTTCATCCAGCCCATGTTCCATTTGTAGTGGAAACCCAGGCCACCGCCCTGCAGATCGGGCGAAGGCGGGCGGCTGACACCAGGAAAGGAGGTGCTCTCCTCGGCGATCATGACGGCCTCAGGCCGCTCCACGCCAATGGTGTGGTTGAGCCGGCGCAGGAAGTCGATGGCCTCCAGGTTCTCACGCCCGCCGTGGCGGTTGGGCACCCACTGGCCCGGGCCGCGGCTGTAGTCGCGGTAGAGCATGCTGGCCACCGCGTCCACCCGCAGGCCGTCCATGCCGTAGCGCTCGATCCAGTACAGCGCGTTGCCGATCAGGAAGTTGCGCACCTCGGTGCGACCGAAGTTGTAGATCAGCGTGTTCCAGTCGGGGTGGTAGCCCTCGCGCGGGTCCTGGTGCTCGTAGAGCGCGGTGCCGTCAAACTGCGCCAGGCCGTGCTCGTCACTGGGGAAGTGCGCCGGCACCCAGTCCAGGATCACGCCCAGGCCGGCGGCATGGGCGGCGTCCACAAAGGCGGCAAAGCCCTCGGGCTCGCCGTAACGCACGGTGGGCGCGTACAGGCCGGTGGGCTGGTAGCCCCAGGAGCCGTCAAACGGGTGCTCCTGCACCGGCAGCAGCTCCAGGTGGGTGAAGCCCAGGCCGGCGGCATACGGGATGAGCTGCTCGGCCAGCTCGGCCCAGCTGAGCCAGCCGCCATCGACGCGGCGGCGCCAGGCACCCAGGTGCACCTCGTAGCAGCTGATGGGGGCGTCCAGCGCGTTGGCGCGGCGGCGGTCTTCACGGCTGGCTCGCCCGGCCGGCAGGCGGCGCACCACCGAGGCGGTGGCCGGCCTCAGCTCGCCCTGGTTGGCGTAGGGATCGGCCTTCAGGCGCAGGCGGCCGTCGGCGCCCAGCAGCTCGAATTTGTAGCGCGCGCCCTCGCCAATGTCGGGCACGAAGATCTCCCACACCCCGCTGGCCGGGTGGTGGCGCATGGCGTGGCGCCGGCCGTCCCAGCCGTTGAAATCACCCACCACCGAGACCCGCCGGGCCGACGGCGCCCAGACGGCAAAACGCACGCCGCCCACGCCCTGCCCCTGCGGCCCCACCACCAGCGGGTGGGCGCCCAGCGCCTCGTAGGGGCGCAGGTGCGAGCCTTCGGCCAGCAGCCACAGGTCCGCCTCGCGCAGTTGCGGGCCGTAGGCGTAGGCGTCGTGCAGGGTCTGCCAGCGCGGCTGGGCCTGTTCGCCCCAGTCGATGTGCAGACGGTAGGCCGGAGGCCCGTCCTCGGCCCGGCCGGGCAGCATGCCGCACCACAGGGCAGTGCCCGGCACCGTCTGCAGGGGGGCCAGCACCTCGGCCGCATCGCCAGTGGCCCCTGGTGTGGCGGCCACGGCCTGCACCGCCCAGGCCCCCGGCAGCATCACCCGGACCGCCCAGCCCCCGGCCACGCGGTGGGGTCCCAGCACGCCGAAGGGATTGCCGTGACGGGCCTGCAGCAGCGCGGCCAGGTCATCTTCCGCAGGGGCAGCGGGCAGCCAGGCGGCAGGCGCCTGGGCTTGACGGGGAGCAGGGGCCATCCGGAAACCGCCTTGTTCAGTCGAAGTCGAGCATCAGGGTGTCTTCGGTCTCGGCCAGGGCCATGCCGAAGGGGGGCAGGTGCCACCAGCGCTCGCCCGGGCGGGCACGGGGCTCCTCGCCCTCGCTCAGCTCCACGGGCGAAGGCAGGGGCGCATCCGCCACCGGCACCAGGTCGGGCAAGGAGGCGGGCAAGCGCAGGTTGACCGGCTCCGGCCCCAGGTTGAAGGCCAGCAGGAGCGAACGGCTGTCCTGGGGCATGCGGCGCTCCAGCAGCAGCACCGGCTCCGGCGCGTCATGGAACTGCAGGTCGCCCACGCGCAGGCGGGCCTCCTGCCGGCGCCAGGCCAGCACGCGGCGGGTGAAGGCCAGCGTGCTCCAGGCCTCGCCATCCTGCTGGGCCACCGCCCGCTCGGCATGGCCGTCACCCAGCGGCAGCCAGGGTGTGGCGCCGGGCGCGCAGAAACCGGCGTGGTCGGCATCGGGCACCCAGGGCATGGGCGTGCGGCAGCCGTCACGCCCCTTGAACTCCGGCCAGAAGGCCAGGCCGTAGGGATCCTGCAAGCGCTCGTAGGGAATGTCAGCCTCGGGCAGGCCCAGCTCTTCACCCTGGTACAGGCTCACGCTGCCGCGCAGGCTCAGCAGCAGGGCCAGCAGGGTGCGGGTCAGCGGCTCCACAGGAGCGCCCTGCGGCGACCAGCGGGTGGCCACGCGGGGCACGTCATGGTTGCTCAGCGCCCAGCAGCCCCAGCCCTGGGTCTGCGACAGCGCACGCTCCAGCGCCTCGACCTGATGGCGGATGTGGCGGGCGCTGCCGTCCCGGGTGAGCAGCGAGAAGCTGTAGGCCATGTGCAGGCGGCGGCCGTGCTCGGTGTAGGCGGCCATCAGCGGCGGCGCGTTCTCATCGCCCACTTCACCCACGCTGGCTGCGCCGTACAGGTCCAGCATGCGCCGCAGCTTCTCCAGGAAGATCAGGTTTTCGGGCTGGCTCTTGTCATGCAAATGGCGTTGCATGGCGTAAGGGTTGTCCGGCCGCACCGTGCTCACACTGCCCTGCTCGCCACTGCTGGCCGCGGGGTTGTCACGCAGCTGGGCATCGTGGAACTGGTGGTTGCAAGCATCAAAACGGAAGCCATCCACCCCGCGCTCGCACCAGAAACGCACCTCGGCGATCAGCGCCGCCTGCACCCGCGGGTTGTGGAAGTTCAGGTCCGGCTGGCTGGCCAGAAAGCTGTGCAGGTAATACTGGCGGCGCCGGCTGTCCCACTGCCAGGCGCTGCCGCCAAACACGCTCAGCCAGTTGTTGGGTGGGCTGCCGTCGGGCCGCGGATCGGCCCACACATACCAGTCGGCGCGCGGGTTGTCACGGCTGCCCCGGCTTTCCTGGAACCAGGCGTGCTGGTCCGAGGTGTGCGAGAGCACCTGGTCGATGATGACCTTCAGGCCCAGGGCATGGGCCCGTGCCAGCAAGACGTCGAAGTCGGCCAGCGTGCCAAAGAGCGGATCGATCTCCCGGTAATCGGCCACGTCGTAGCCGAAGTCCTTCATGGGACTCTTGAAGAAGGGCGAGATCCAGATGGCATCGACCCCCAACCGGGCCACATGGTCCAGGTGGGCGGTGATGCCGGGCAGGTCGCCCACCCCGTCGCCATTGGTGTCGGCAAAGCTGCGGGGGTAGATCTGGTAGATGACGGCACCGCGCCACCAGTCCGGGTTGCGTGTCGTGGGGCGGGTCTTTTCTTGGGGATTCACTGGGGGCTCGCTTACCGGAACAGCAGGCCTGTAGCGGCTTCTGTTCCATCTTGCCTTGGAAACCGTGTTGTAACCGAGTCCGTCGCCCTCGGGGTTGATCCCAGGGGCGTGGAAGCCACGGCTTGGCATCGCCCTTGCTGCTGCAGGCCCGGCGGCCAGCTTGCGCCCGCCGCCCCAGGAGAACCGGATGGAACTGACCCCCCGCGAGAAAGACAAACTGCTGATCTTCACCGCTGCCCTGTTGGCTGAGCGCCGCCTGGCCCGTGGACTGAAGCTCAATTACCCCGAGGCGGTGGCCCTGGTCACCGCCGCCATCATGGAAGGCGCCCGCGACGGCAAGACCGTGGCCGCCCTGATGAGCGAGGGCAAAACGGTCCTCAGCCGTCACCAGGTGATGGACGGTGTGGCCGAGTTGATCCCGGAGATCCAGGTGGAGGCCACCTTCCCGGATGGCACCAAGCTGGTGACTGTGCACCAACCCATTGCATGACCCCCTAACACGCACCAAAACGAGGCGAATCCCATGAATTCCAAGATCCGTTCTGGCCTGATCTGCGCCGCTTTGGCGCTTCCCAGCCTGAGCTGGGCGCATGTCGGTGCAGACGCGGGCCAGCACCACGGCCTGGCTGAAGGCCTGCTGCACCCCTTGACCGGCGTGGACCACTTGGTGGCCATGGTGGCGGTCGGCGTGTGGAGTGCCCTGACCGCCCGGTCGGCGCAGTGGACGGCGCCCCTCGGCTTTGTCGCCATGCTGCTGCTGGGGGCCTGCCTGGCCGCTGCCGGCCTGAGCCTGCCGGCCGTGGAGCCGATGATTGCCGTCTCGGTGCTGGTGATGGGCCTGCTGGTGGCCGCCCGCCGCGTGGTGCCCGGCACTGCGGGCTTGGCGCTGGTGGGGACCTTTGCCCTGTTCCACGGGGCCGCCCACGGTGCCGAGCTCAGCGGCGCCGCTGCGCTGGCCGGCATGGTGCTCACCACCGTGGCGCTGCAGGCCGCCGGCCTGGGCCTGGGCACCCTGATGCGCCGCGGCCACCGTGGCCTCAGCACCCTGGCCGGCCTGGGCTCGGCCGCCTGGGGCCTGTCCCTGCTGTGGGCCTGAGGCCGACGGAGCCCCTCATGATCCCTGGCGAACTGTTCACCGACGAGGGCGACCTCGACCTCAACCCCGGCCGCCGCACCACCACCCTGGTGGTGGAGAACGCCAGCGACCGGCCCATTCAAGTGGGCTCGCACTACCACTTTGCCGAGACCAACGCCGGCCTGCGCTTTGACCGCGCCGCCGCCCGCGGCATGCGGCTGAACATCGCCAGCGGCACCGCCGTGCGCTTTGAGCCGGGGCAGCAGCGCACCGTGGAGCTGGTGGACCTGGCCGGCACGCGCACCGTGTACGGCTTCCGCGGTCTGGTGCAAGGAGCGCTCTGACATGGCCAAGATCGACAAACGCGCCTACGCCGAAATGTTCGGCCCCACCGTGGGCGACCGCCTGCGCCTGGCCGACACCGACCTGATCCTGGAGGTGGAGGCCGACTACACGCTGCGTGCCGGCGGCTACGGCGAAGAAGTGAAATTCGGCGGCGGCAAGACCATCCGCGACGGCATGGGCCAGAGCCAGGTGCCCAACGGCCCAGGCGCCCATGAAGCCTGCGACTGCGTCATCACCAACGCCACCATCCTGGACCACTGGGGCATCGTCAAGGCCGACATCGGCCTGAAGGGCTCACGCATCGTGGCCATCGGCAAGGCCGGCAACCCCGACGTGCAGCCGGGTGTGGACATCGTCATCGGCCCGGGCACCGAGATCGTGGCCGCCGAAGGGATGATCGTCACCGCTGGCGCCATCGACACCCACATCCACTTCATCTGCCCGCAGCAGATCGAGGAAGCGCTCAGCTCGGGCGTGACCACCATGATCGGCGGCGGCACCGGCCCGGCCACCGGCACCTTTGCCACCACCTGCACCCCGGGGCCCGAAAACATCGCCCGCATGCTGCAAGCGGCCGACGCCTTTGCCATGAACATCGGCTTTCTGGGCAAGGGCAACGCCAGCCGGCCTGACGCGCTGCGCCAGCAAATTGACGCCGGCGCCATCGGCCTGAAGCTGCACGAGGACTGGGGCACCACCCCGGCCGCCATCGACTGCTGCCTGAGCGTGGCCGAGGAGACCGACACCCAGGTCGCCATCCACACCGACACGCTCAACGAGAGCGGCTTCGTGGAAGACACCATCGCCGCCTTCAAGGGCCGCACCATCCACAGCTTCCACACCGAAGGCGCCGGCGGCGGTCACGCGCCGGACATCATGAAGGTGGTGGGCTTGCCAGAAGTGCTGCCCTCCTCCACCAACCCCACGCGCCCGTACACCGTCAACACGCTGGACGAGCACCTGGACATGCTGATGGTGTGCCACCACCTGGACGCCAGCATTGCCGAAGACCTGGCCTTTGCCGAGAGCCGCATCCGCCGCGAAACCATCGCCGCCGAGGACATCCTGCACGACCTGGGCGCGATCAGCATGTTCAGCTCCGACAGCCAGGCCATGGGCCGGGTGGGCGAGGTGATCATCCGCTGCTGGCAGACCGCCCACAAAATGAAGGCCCAGCGCGGCAAGTTGCCCGACGACCCGGCGCGCAGCGACAACGCCCGCCTCAAGCGCTACATCGCCAAGCTCACCCTCAACCCGGCGCTGGCCCACGGCATCAGCCACGAGGTGGGCAGCATCGAGGTGGGCAAATGGGCCGACCTGGTGTTCTGGAAGCCCGCCTTCTTCGGCGTCAAGCCCAGCCTGGTGATGAAAGGCGGCTTCATTGCCATGGCCGCCATGGGCGACCCCAACGCCAGCATCCCCACCCCGCAGCCGGTGCACTACCGCCCCCAGTTCGGCAGCTTTGGCGGCGCCCTGGCCCGGGGCTCACTCAGCTTTGTCAGCCAAGCCGCTTTGGCCGGGGGCATGGCCGAACGCTACGGCCTGCGCAAGCGCGTGGCCGCCGTGAAGGGCTGCCGCACCGTCAACAAGGCCGCCATGGTGCACAACCACTACGCCCCGGTGATGGAGATCGACGCCCAGACCTACGCCGTGCGCGCCGACGGCGTGCTGCTCACCTGCGAACCCGCCACCGTGCTGCCCATGGCGCAGCGATATTTTTTGTTTTGAGCGCGGTGGGGGAGCAGACGGTCGCCAAGCGCGGCCCTGACTCCCGGACATGTCCGCAAAGCCCGCTCACCCGATGGCAATGGCATCGTGCTCGACACAGGCTCTGAGTCGCGGGCGCAAGGCACGCTCAGTCACCAGGTCCACAGCCTGGCCTAGCAGGTCTTCCAAATGAACCTGCGCACCGAAACTAGCTTCGGGCGAGGCCGGGCCGCCAAAGTCCACCAGCACATCCACGTCACAGCCCGGGCGGGACGTGCCACGGGCCAAGCTGCCAAACAGCGCCAAGCGCTGAACGCCAAAACGCTCGACCAACACCGGCCGATGCTGACGCAACAGGTGGATGAGCGGCTCGCGTTCCATGCCCGCATCATGTTGCACCGATGGCGCCGCTGTCAGACCGCAACTTGACACGGCCAGCGCCCAAGACCTGAGCGCTGGTGCAAGCCAGGTCCGCCGCCGGGCACTGACCCAGCGTGCTCATTCGCCAAACAGCTCAGCGTGGATGCCAGCCCGCCCGAAAGGAGATGTGTCCCGAAACGGGTGCATGAGCGGCCTGAATGCGACAAGCGCTCCCAATCCTTGAGGATGGCCCGGCTGACTTCCGTGGCCAAGGGCAGGCAGTTGCGCCTGCCCACGATGACAGCCTGCGTCGCGGCCTGTTTCAAGGGCACCGAACGCCGCCTCAGGGGCCTGAGAGCGTGCAGCCCGTGCCGCCGCCAAAGCGCGCAACTCCTGAAGTGGACCGTCCGGGGGTTTCACAAGGGCGCCAACCTGTCGATCTGACGCCGCCGAAGCTGGCCTACATCGAAGCCATGTTCAACGACTGCGCCCGATAGTTCCTCGACTCCCGAACGCCCACCGAGGTGTACACGGAAATCATCAAGGCTCAGGCGACTCGAGCAGCCAAATGGTCCGGGGCACGGTGTTGCACTTCAATGTTGACGCCGCCAAGTCCTCAACGGCCTGACTCCGCCCGCACCAAGCGAACATGGCCAGAACTGTAGTCACGCCCAACTTCGAAAACTATGCCGTCGCTGAAATTGACGCCCCATACGGCGTCGGGATAGCCCACCCTCGGCGACGAAGACCAAAACCACAACGAAGGTGTCGCGGGGAAAATCGCCGTATTAATGGCAGGGACACTGCGATTGTGATCGACCAAGCTGGCCAGTTCTTTCACATTCGGCAAACGCCAACCTGTTTGCGTGCCGGCGTGGGCCAAGGCCTGCTCGTGATTAAATTTGGCGGCCGTACCGGTGCAGGTACCGCCATCCCACTGCTGGCCTTCAGCGCAACGGCGCCACGCCAAGCGAGTGAGGCTGTCGGCTATCTCGGTGCCGTCCGGTGAAACGGTGTAACGGACTTGGGCTTGGGAGGTTGCGGGCACAGCACCCATCACCAGAGGCAACAGCATGGCTGCCAAGGAAGCTGCCCACTGCTTGCCCTGGCGTAGGTCAGCAGCTTGCCGAGCCGGGGCGGAATTGGCTTGTGACCCCAACGGGGCGAAGGAATTGATCATGCTCAGTCTCCCTGAGTGGGTGGTAATTTGAGGATCTGGACAATTCGCAGAGCGCGTCCAAGTAACTGGGCCTCAGCTCAAGCAGCGCTTAAGGCAATGTCACCGTCTCAGTGGTGTCACACCCAGTTTTCAAGGTGCTGCTCGGTACATCATGGTCAACTGGAGGAAGGGAAGGGAATTCAGAGGCCAACAGATAACCTTCGAACCAATCCGATGCAGGCTCAATTTCCTTCTGACACCCGGACCAATCGCACATGAAAGCTGTCGCTGCGGGAGTAGTCGCCAGTGACATAGCCAGTCTTGAAATCGACGCTCCAAGCCCCGTCGGGGAAATCCACCACTGGAGACGATGTCCAGTAGACGTTGGAGGAGTAGGAAGGTCCATGCCAAGTGCCGGGAAAGAAGGCAGCATCAATGGTGACATTTTGGTCGGACTCAAAAGCCTCAACGCCATAGTCCACCAAGCTTTGCAGTTCAAGGGCCGTAGGCAGGCGCCAATCCTTGTGACCGCACAGGCCGGCCGCATTGACGGACGCCACAATCACGCTAGCATCACCTGCTCGTCTGTCACCCCAGTTGGTGTAAGTACCGAACTTGCCGCGTTGAACGTCCCACATCAGTCCAGTGATCTTGTCTTTGACGCACGACCATTCGGTGGCTTCCACCGGCAGAGCGCGGCCATCTGTACCAATCTTGCTGTAGTAAAAGCCCAGGCGCCCCCGCAGGCCGGCCCGGTCGTCCACGTCACGCCCGATCATGCCGTCTTGGTGGCGGTTGAGTTGTTTGGCCGCTTTGCTGCGGCAACTCACCAGAGTGTTGCTGCCGGCGGCGTAGCACTGCTGGGCGGTGATGCCGGTATCCGTCAGCCTGCCGGAATTGGGGGCAACGCCGGCCGCTTGGGCAGTTGCCACGCAGGAGGCCCAAACGGCGGCCGCCAGAACGGTGAACAGGCCACGGGACGAGGAAACTTTGGATGGCCCTCGGGTGGAATGGGTGGACATGAAAACTCCCTGATGTAGACATTGCGCAGGGGCGCACGCTAACAGGGCGTTGATAGGCTCGCAATGCAGAAAGCTTGGGGTCTCGTCGCATGCCAAACGGGGTAGCTAGCAGCGTGTGGCACCGGTGTGTGAGGCCGGCATGTGAGTCCCGCCTATGTGTCCGACCGGTGACATCGGCGTGTGACACCTGGCCGCTCCAAAGCCACAATTCACCCGCCATGCCTTGCGCTGCCCCGCCGCCCGCCCCTTGCCCCGCCATGGCCCCGCCCCGCCTGCGGCCCTGCACCGACCCCGACACCAGCCTGGCCCGCATCCGCCGTGAGTGGGGTGAGCAGGCACCCTTGTGGGTGTTTGGCTATGCCTCGCTGATCTGGTCCCCTGCGTTTAAGGCCGACGAGGCGCGGCCGGCAAGGGTGGCGGGCTGGCACCGGGCGCTGCGGATGCGCTCGGTGTTGTACCGGGGCACGCCGTCGCGACCCGGGCTGGTGTGCGCACTGCTGCGCGGGGGGTGCTGTCTGGGCCGGGCGTACCGGTTGGACGCCGCCCGGGCCCAAACGGAGCTGCCCCGGCTGTGGGCGCGTGAGATGCCCATGGCGGTGTACGAGCCGCGCTGGTTGGCCTGCCAGACGCCGCAGGGCCAGGTACGCGCGCTGGGTTTCACCCTGCCGCCGGACAGCCCTTACCTAGCGCCCCACATGGACGATGTGGCCCTGCGGCAGGTGCTGGCCCAGGCCCGAGGCGAGCGGGGGAGCACCCTGGCCTATGTGCGCGCTACGGTCCAGTGCCTGCGTGACGAGGGCATCCGCGACCGGGAGCTGGAACGGTTGGCCCGACTGACCCACAACTGGCCTGAGCCGGCCTGACGAGACCCCACCCAGCCCGCACCCCCTCCTCTCCTCTACTTGGCAGCAGGCACTTCAGAAGCGCCACGTGGGGGTGCAAGCACTCGGTCCGCCCTGGCACGGCGCCAGCCCGGCAGGTTTTCCTCGCTCTCTGGGTTCGGCAGAACGCCTGGGTCATCTACGTCCACAGCTTGAGCGGGGTAGCGGGCAACCAGGCGCCGCGCGCCATCGTCCCCCCTCAAACGGACCAGATCAGAAAAAAGTTCGGCACCGAAACCGATGGGATGGCCCCGACGGCCCCGGAACTGGGCATAGGCCACCGGGTGGCGAGCCAGCTCGGCAGCCACGCGGCGCAAGGTATCGGGCTGCACCCGAGGCATGTCGCCTGGCAGCACCAACCAGCCAGCGGCGCCTGTGCGAGCACTCACGCCAGCAGCAACAGCTTCACCCAAGTCCGCCTGGGCCGGGCTGCCGGCCGGCCCCAATACCACCACGTCGCGGGTGGCCACCAGCTTGCCCACCGCAACGGCAAACGCTCCGGTGGTAACCACGACCACCGGAAGACCAGAGGCCAGGGCGCGTCGAATGGTGTGCACCAGTACCGGCTCGCCTTCCCGCATCTCGGCCACCACGCCTGCGGCACCCTGGCCGCGGCTGTTCCGGCCAGCGCCCACCACAAGAACGGCGGGCCGCGAAGTCTGAACGGCTGGCAAGGGCATGGCGGTGATGGGGTTCGACGAAGGAAAGGGATGCCTCAAGCGTGAGCCCTCCGCCTCTGCGCGGACAGTCGGAGCTTCACTTAAGGCCTTGCCCCAGGTGGCGGATACCCCGGGTTACACCCTGGCGCAACCCCGTATTGGCGATGGGCCGCCAAGGCCCACGGCCTACACTGGCGCCATGAGCAAACTGTCCGAAGACATCGCCCACCTGCGCAAGAGTTATGAGCGCGCCGAGCTGGACGAGAGCCAGTCCCAAAGCGCCCCGCTGCAGCAGTTTGACCAGTGGATGACCGAAGCCCTGGCCGCCCAGGTGCCGGAGCCCAATGCCATGACACTGGCCACCGTGGGGCCGCAGGGCCGGCCGTCCACGCGCATCGTGCTGGTCAAGGGTTACGACGAGCGTGGTCTGGTCTGGTACACCAACTACGACAGCCGCAAGGGCCGGGAACTGGCGGACAACGCCTTTGCCGCCTTGCAGTTCCACTGGGTGGAGCTGGAGCGGGTGGTGCGGGTGGAAGGCCGCGTGGAGAAGGTGAGCGCCGAGGAGTCCGACGCCTACTACCGCTCCCGTCCGCTGGATTCTCGGCTGGGGGCCTGGGCATCGCCGCAAAGCCAGGTGATCTCGTCGCGCGCCGTGCTGGTGGCCAATGCGGCCAAAGCGGCCGCGCAGCATGGCCTGAACCCGGATCGCCCGCCACATTGGGGCGGCTACCGCCTGGTGCCTGAGCAGTGGGAGTTCTGGCAGGGACGCAAGTCCCGTCTGCATGACCGGCTGAGTTACCGCCTGCAGGATGGTGCTTGGCTGCGCGAACGGCTGGCGCCCTGAGTGCCGGGTGGGCGGCCCAGGGGCCGCCCCGCCGCGCCGGCGCTCAGACGTCGGCCAGCGCGCGCAGGTGAGCCGCCACGCTGCGCGCCAGGGAGCTGAGCGAGTAGCCCCCTTCCAGGCAGGAGACGATGCGGCCGCCGCAGTGGCGGTCGGCCACGTCCTTGAGGCGGCGGGTGATCCACTCGTAGTCCGCCTCCACCAAGCCAAGCTGGCCCAGCTCGTCCTCACGGTGGGCATCAAAACCGGCCGAGATGAAGAGCATCTGGGGCTTGAAGGCTTCCAGCGCGGGCATCCAGTTGGCCTCGATCAGCTCCCGGATCTCGCCGCCCCGGGTGTAGGCCGGGATGGGCAGGTTGACCATGTTGGCGCCCAGCGGCACACCGCCGCTGAAGGGGTAGAGCTGGTCTTGGAAGAAGCTCACCATCAGGATGCGCTCGTCGCCGGCCACGATGTCCTCGGTGCCGTTGCCGTGGTGAACATCGAAATCAACGATGGCCACCCGCTCCAGGCCGCGCACGTCCAGCGCGTGGCGGGCGGCGATGGCGATGTTGTTGAAAAAGCAGAACCCCATGGTCTGCGACCGTGTGGCGTGGTGGCCAGGCGGGCGGATGGCGCAAAAGGCGTTCTCGGCCCCGCCGTCCAGCACCAGATCGGTGGCGGCCACCGCGGCACCGGCCGAGCGCAGCGCCGCCTGCCAAGTGTGCGGGCAGACCAGGGTGTCGGGGTCCAGGGCCTTGTGCTCGCCGGT
Source organism: Ideonella livida (assembly GCF_010499455.1). Lineage (GTDB taxonomy): Bacteria > Pseudomonadota > Gammaproteobacteria > Burkholderiales > Burkholderiaceae_C > Ideonella > Ideonella livida. Next base: position 136,700 of record NZ_JAAGOH010000002.1, read on the forward strand.
CTCCACCGCCTGCTTCATGAACTCGTCAAGCTCCAGCAGGTAGCCCTCGGAGTGGGCCAGCATCAGGTCGGCGTGGCGGGCCAGTGGCGGCTCAAACCGGGTCAGGGCAATGTCCAGGCCGGTGGCCAGCAGGTGGTCCTCGATGGCGTCCAGCCGCTGCGGGCATTCCGGGTGACCGGGCCCCATGTCATGGCGGCGGCAGTCAGGATGGGTGAAGAAGGCTGTGGTCATTGGTCTTGTCGCGCCAGCGCGTTGTCTCCGCACAAGTTGAGCTATCGTGGCCTGATGATGGAAGCATCGCTGCAAGCTCGATTGACTCAACTCAAGAGTCAGATTAACACGATCATTGTTGGGAAACCGCGTCAGGTCCAGGACTGCCTGGCCTGCCTGCTGGCAGGGGGACACCTGCTGATCGAGGACGTGCCGGGTGTGGGCAAGACCACCTTGGCGCAGGCCCTGGCGCGGTCCCTGGGGCTGGCCTTCAGCCGGGTGCAGTTCACCTCCGACCTGCTGCCGGGCGACCTGCTGGGCGTGTCCATCTTTGACCGCCAGCGCGAGACCTTCCAGTTCCAGCCCGGGCCGGTCTTCACCCAGGTGCTGCTGGCCGACGAGATCAACCGCGCCGGGCCCAAGACCCAGAGCGCCCTGCTGGAGGCGATGGAGGAGCACCAGGTCTCGGTGGATGGGCAAACCCGCCCGCTGCCGCGCCCGTTCTTTGTCATCGCCACTCAAAACCCGGATGAACAGCTGGGCACCTACCCGCTGCCGGAGAGCCAGCTCGACCGCTTCCTGATGTGCCTGTCCCTGGGCTATCCGGATCAGGCTGCCGAGCGGGCGCTGCTGACCGGACAGGACCGCCGCCAGGCGCTGGCCCAGTTGCCGGCGGTGATGACCCCGGCCGAGTTGGTGCAGGCGATGGAGGCGGTGCAGCGGGTACGGGTGGCCGAACCGCTGCTGGACTACCTGCAGGCGCTGATCGCGGCCACCCGCAGCGGCCGCTGGTTCGTGGAAGGCCTCTCGCCGCGGGCCGGCATCGCCGTGCTGCGGCTGGCGCGCGCCGCCGCCTTGCTGGAGGGCCGCGACCATGTGCGGCCCGACGACCTGCAGGCCATCCTGCCGCAGGCCGTGGCACACCGCCTGCGCCCGGTGCCCGGTGCCGGCCGTGGTCGGCTGGAACAGGTGCGGGCCATGATCGATGCCACCCCGCTGCCCTGACACCTGAGATCCCGACGACGTGAAGACCCCCGAGGGACTGCGCCAGCGCTGGCAGGCCTGGTGGACAGCGCGCCACCCGCGCACCGAAACCTGGCGGCTGCAGCAGCGCAACATTTACATCGTGCCCACCCGGGCCGGCCTGGCCTTTGCCGCCACCCTGATGTTGTTGCTGGTGGCGTCTATCAACTACCAGCTCAACCTGGGCTACGCCCTGACGTTTCTGCTGGCGGGCGCGGGGCTGGCCTCCATCCACCTGACCCACGGCAACCTGCGCGGGCTGCAGTTGCACCTCAAGCCGGTGCGGCCGGTCTTTGCCGGAGAGCTGGCGCAGTTGGAGGTGGTGCTGGACAACCCGGGCAACGCCCGCCCCGGCCTGAACCTGGGTCCCGCTGACCTGGACCTGCAGGCGCACCCCACCTGGAGCTGCGCCGACCCCGGCGGCCAGACCACCGTGGTCCTGGGCGTGCAGGCGCCGGTGCGCGGCCGCCACCCTTTGCCGGCCCTGCGCCTGGAAACGCGCTACCCCTTCGGCCTGTTCCGGGCCTGGACCGTGTGGCGCCCGGCCGGTGAGCTGCGGGTGCACCCACGCCCCGAGCACCCCTGCCCGCCCCTGCCGGCGCCTGAAGGGCCTTCGGGGCGCCAAGGGGCCGCCGTCGGTGCCGGCCTGCACGGAGAACTCGATGAGCTGCGGGCCTGGCGCCCCGGCGATCCCCCGCGGCGCGTGGTGTGGAAGAAGTGGGCCCGCGGCGGCGAGCTGGTCAGCCGCGATGCGAGCCCGCAGCTGCCCCACCACCTGTGGCTGGACTGGACCCAGACCCGCCAGGCCGGCGATGGCGAGCGCCGCCTGTCCCGCGTGGTGGGCTGGATCCTGCTGTGCGAACAGCGCCAACAACCCTGGGGCCTGCGCCTGCCTGGCCTGCGCCTGCCCCCCGGACTGGGGGCCCTGCGCCAAGCCGAGGCACTGGACCTGCTGTGCGACTGGGAGCCGCGCTGATGAACGCCTTGAATGCGCTGCGGGGCAGGCTGGCCGCCCCCACCGCCCCGGCCCCCGCCCCGGTCCTCGCCCCGGTCGGTGCCGCCGCCGCCTCGCGGGAAACGCGCGACACCTGGTTCATGCTGGGCGTCATCGCCTGGACGGTGGCCCCGCTGCTGCTGCGCCTGCCGGCCTGGGTGGGGGTGTTGTGCGCCACGGTACTGGCCTGGCGCGGCTGGCTGGCCTGGCGCCTGGCCCCCCTGCCCGGACGCTGGACGGTGCTGGCGGTGCTGGTGCTGACCGCCGGCCTGACCTGGTGGACCGAGCGCACCCTGCTGGGCAAACAGGCCGGGGTGATGCTGCTGGTGGTGCTGATGTCCCTCAAGACCCTGGAACTGCGCGCCCGGCGCGACGCCCTGGTGGTCTTCTTCCTGGGCTTCTTCCTCATCCTCACCCAGTTCCTGTACTCCCAGAACCTGCTGACCGCACTGGGCATGCTGGGCGGGGTGTGGGGCTGGCTGACGGCCCTGACGCTGGCGCACATGCCCTCCGGACGGCCGCCGCTGCGGGCGGCGGGGGGCCTGGCGCTGCGCGCGGTGGGCCTGGGCCTGCCCGTGATGCTGGCGCTGTTCTTCCTGTTTCCGCGCATCGGCCCCTTGTGGGGCATGCCGGGTGACTCCGGACGCACCGGCCTGTCAGACCGCCTGAGCCTGGGCGAGGTGGCGGAGCTGGCCACCGACGACAGCATCGCCATGCGGCTGCGATTCCCCGATGGTGTGCCGCCGCCGCAGGAGCGCTACTTCCGTGGCCCGGTGCTGGTGCACTACGACGGCCGGCAGTGGCAGGCTCCGCTGTGGATGGGGCGACGTGCCAACGATGCCCCGATCGTCCACCCCCAGGCCATGCCCAATGCCACGCGCTGGCGCTACGAGGTGACGCTGGAGCCGACCCGCATCGCCTGGCTGCCCCTGCCGGAGCAGACGCTGGACACGCCCGAGGGCTTCCCACCGTTGGGGAACTGGCCGGTGCGGCCCGACGGCCTGGGGCAGTGGCGCCTGATCGCCCCCCTGGGCGAGCGCCTGAAGCTCGATGGGGTGGCCTGGAGCGCGGTGCGGCCCCGGCCTGGGCTGGGGGGCATGGGCATCGAGGATGCCTTGCACCTACCGCCGGGCGTGCATCCGCGCACCCAGGCCTGGGCGGAAGACTTTGCCGATGAGCTGCAGGCCGCCCGCGGTGGACGCCGCCCGCTGGAGGCCGGCGAGCTGGTGGTGGCGCTGTTGCGGCACATCCGCAGCCAGTCCTACAGCTACACGCTGGCGCCGCCACCGGCGGTGAGCGACGCGGTGGACGAGTTCTGGCTGGACCAGCGGGCAGGCTTTTGCGAGCACTATGCCGCCGCCACCGTGGTGATTCTGCGCAGCCTGGGCGTGCCCGCCCGGCTGGTGACCGGCTACCAGGGCATGGACCCGCAGCCGGTGGATGGTTACTGGATCGTGCGCCAGAGCCAGGCCCATGCCTGGCTGGAGTACTGGTCGCAGCGGGAGCGGCGCTGGGTGCGGGTGGACCCGACTTCGGCGGTGGCACCCGAGCGGGTCAGCCGCGGCAGTGCGCTGCGGCCACCCGCAGGACTGGTCTCCGGCGCGCTGGATGCCGTCAGCCCCGGCCTGCAGGCCCAGATGCGCCGCTGGCTGGAAGGCATGGACAACCGCTGGAACCAGTGGATCCTGGGCTTTGGTGCGCAGCAGCAACGCAACCTGGCACAGGACCTGGGGCTGGGCCTGAACGACTGGACCGACCTGGTGCGCGGACTGGGGCTGCTGGCCAGCGCGGCCGCGCTGGCTGGCGCCGCCTGGGCCTGGCACCAGCGCCAGCACCAAGCGCCCTGGGCCCGGCTGCAGAGCACGGTCTGTGCGGATCTGGCCGCCCTGCAGGTGCCCGCCCTGCCCAGCCAGAGCGCACGGCAATGGGCGCAACTGCTGCGGGAGCGCTGGGCCACCACGGCACAGGAGCCCCCGGCTGAACTGCGGGCAGCCTTGTTGTGGTTGCTGGCGCTGGACGAGCGGCGCTATGTCCAGTCCCCACCGCCAGGCCCTGCCCACTACCGCCAGGCGCTGCGCCAGTGGCGCCCGCTGGCGCGGGCGCTGCGGGCGGCTCAGCGCAGGCTGGCCAAGTAGGCCGCCAGGCCGGTGATGTCCTCGTTGGACAGGAACTTGGTGTTGGAGGCCATCAGCGGGTCGATGCGCTCACCGGTGCCGTCGCGGTAGCGGGTGATCGACTTGACCAGGTAGCCGCGCTTCTGGCCGGCCACACGCGGGATGCTGCCCTGGCCCATGCCCTCGTTGCCATGGCAGCGGAAGCAGACCTTGGTGAACAGGGTCTTGCCGCGCTGGATGGCGGCGGCGTCATCCACCTGCTGGGCCAGCACCTGCTGCTGGTTGTAGAACAGCACCGCGTCCACCTTCTCGGTGTCGGACATGGCCTTGATCAAGCCCACCATGAACGGGTCACGCCGCTGGCCGGTGGCGAATTTGTTCATCTGCTCCAGCAGGTACTGGCTGCCCTGGCCGGCCAGGGTCGGTGTGTCCGGTGTGGGCGAGTTGCCGTTGGCGCCGTGGCAATTGGCGCAAAAGTTGGCCAGCTTGCGGCCGCGGTTGACGGCGAGTTGCAGCTGGGCCGGATCGGCCTCGACCGCCTTGAGCCGCGCGTCCAGTGGGGCCGTCTCGGCCTGGGCGGCCGTGCCGCCAAACGCCGCCAGGGCCAGCAGGCCCGCCCCCAGGAAGCGCCCGGGTACGCGGCGCAAGGCCATTCCCACCACCATGATGTCTAGCTCCTGTCCGGGCTCCTGGATAGCAGCGCGGACATCGCCCGGAACTGTGCAATGCCTCACGCACAGTCATTATCAAAGTCAGCGGCGACCCTGGTCGTTCGCGAGTTTGACCCAGGGCAAGACTCGGTGGAGTGCCGCGCGGGAAACGGTCGGGCGCTCAGGAGAAGATGCGCCGCGCGGCGGCGGAGCCGGCCGCCAGCTCATGCTCGGCCAGGGTGCGGTAGTGGCGCTCCAGCTCCGCCCCGATGGCACTGAAGGCATGCAGGGTGATCGGATGGCCCAGGTCATCCACCAGCACGGCGTCCAGGTCGTCGGCCAGGCGGCGGGCGATGAGCTGCCAGGTGGCGAAAGGCTCAGCGCCTTCCGGCGTCTGGGGCACGTCCAGGCTCAGCACCAGCTCACGCAGCGCGGTCTGCCCCGGTTCCTCGGCCAGGGCCACTTGCGCGTCGTAGGACAGGGTGAGGATCGGCGGGTCGGTGGCCTGCGCACCAGGCAGCACCAGGCGGCCCGGCATGGGCGTGGCGACAAAACCGTGGCGCGCCGCGCTCTGCAGCACGAAGGAAACCGCCCAGGACACCGAGTTGGAGCGCAGCAGGGCGGTGAGCTGGATGTCGTGCTGCGAGCAGAAACTGTCCAGTTCCCGGCCGCGGGCCACCTCGTCGAGCATGTCCGGGGCGTCCAGCCGGGCGTTGAACTGCTCCACCAGGCCCTGCACCGCCTGGATGAATTCGGAGTACTCGATCTCGTTGAGCGGGCCGTGGCGGTTGACGAGCTGCACTGCAATCTGCACCTCGTCGTAGCGGCGCCCGGCCTGCGGCAACTCCCACTCCGCCGCCTCCGGGGCATGGGCCTCCAGGTGCACCGGCTTGGTCCCGGCCCGGCGGAACTGGGTGGTGATCTGGCGCAGCAGGTCGCCGCTGACGGGCTGCTCAGGGGTGAGGGTCACCACGGCGTCCACCAGCGGGTCGATGCGCACCGAGCGCCGCACGACGGCCGCCCGGGCCGCCTCACCCAGAGGCGGGCACAGGGTGTCGGGGGTGGCCATGTCCCCCAGGCGGGAGTCCAGCAGCGTGGGCTCCAGCCGGTCCATGGGCTGGGTGTCGGCCGCGTCGGCGCCGGCCGCGGTCAAGCGGGCCGCACGCTCGGCGCGCCGCGTGGCCCACCACCATTGCCCCGCCAGGCCCAGCACCACCAGGGCGGCCAATCCGATCAAGCCCGTCGTCAGCGTCATTGCGTGCCTTGTCCTTCAGCCCGGCATGCTGCCATGCCTGCCTGTCATGCGGCTTCCATCATGCCCACCGCGGCTTCCATGTCCACCGCCACAATGCGGGAGACGCCCTGCTCCTGCATGGTGACGCCGATCAGCTGTTCGGCCATCTCCATGGCAATCTTGTTGTGCGAGATGAACAGGAACTGCGTGCCCTTGGTGGACATCTCGGCCACCAGCCGGGCGTAGCGCTCGGTGTTGGCATCGTCCAGGGGCGCGTCCACCTCATCGAGCAGACAGAACGGCGCCGGGTTAAGCATGAAGATGGCAAACACCAACGCAATCGCGGTGAGCGCCTTCTCGCCACCCGACAGCAGGTGGATGGTGGAGTTCTTCTTGCCCGGCGGCTGGGCCATGACCTGCACGCCTGCCTCCAGCACCTCGTCCCCGGTCATGATGAGCCGGGCAGTGCCCCCGCCAAACAGGCTGGGGAACATGCGGCCGAATCCGTCGTTGACCTGGTTGAAGGTACCCATGAGCAGGTCACGGGTCTCCAGGTCGATCTTGGCGATGGCGTTCTCCAGGGTCTGGATGGCATCGGTCAGGTCGGCGTGCTGGGCGTCCAGGAAGGTCTTGCGCTCGCGGGCCGAGGCCAGCTCCTCCAGCGCCGCCAGGTTGACCGCCCCCAGGGCGGCGATGTCACGGTTGATGCGGTCGATCTCGCCCTGCAGGCCCCAGAGCTTGACCTGACCGGCCTCGATGCCGAGACCCAGCGCGTCCATGTCCACCCCGGCGGCGGTGAGCTGCTCCAGGTACTGCGCGCCGCCGAGTTCGGCGGCCTGGCTCTCCAGCTGCAGCCGGGTGATCTGGTCGCGCAAGGGCTGCAGGTCGCGCTCCAGCGCCTGACGCTGCTCGTCGGCGGCGCGCAGCCGCTGGCTGAGCTCGTCAAACTGGGCACGCGCCGCCGCCAGGGCCTGCTCGCGCCGGCCCTGCTCATCCAGCGCGTCCTGCAGGCCGGCCTGCGCGGCGGCATCGTCAAAGCCTTGCAGCTCCTCCTGCAGGCGCACAGCCGCCTGCTGGCTCTGCTGCAGCTGCTGCTGGGCGGTCTCGATGGCCCGGCCCAGCTCGGCGCGTCGGGCCATGAGTGCGCGGGCTTGGTACTGGGCCTCCTGCGCCTGGCGTTCCAGGGTGCGCAGCTGTTCACGGGCCTGGGCCAGCTGGCGCTCGACGCCGATGACGGCATCCTCCAGCTCGGCATGGCGTTCCTGGGTGTCGGCCAGGGACAGGTCCAGTTCCTCAAAGCGGGCCTCGCCGGTGGCGCGCCGCTCCTGCAGCTCATCCATCTGGGCCTGGACCTCAGCCAACTCCTCGTCGAGCTGGCTGCGACGGTTCTGCGCGGCCTGGGCCTGCTGCGACGCCTGCAGCCACTGCACCTGCAGCTGGTGGGCGCGCTGCTGGGCCTCCTGCGCGCCGCGGCGGGCCGCATTGAGGCGGTGGGTGACTTCGGTGCAGGCCGCGTCCACCCGCACCAGGGCGCTGCGCGCGTCTTCGGCCAGCAGGGCCTGGGCGCGGTGGGCGCGGTCAAGGTTCTCGATCTCCTGCTGGCGCGCCAGCAGACCCGCCTGCTCGGAGTCCGGGGCATAGAAAGCCACCGAGAACTGCGAAACGGCATGCCCCTGGGGCGTCATGATCAGCCCGCCATGACGCAGCTGGGCCCGTTGGGCCAGGGCCTCATCGAGCGTGGCGGCGGTATGCACCCCTTCCAGCCAGTCGGCCAGCAGCGCCTGCAGCGCCGTGTCCTGCACCCGCAGCAGCGCACTCAGGCGCGGCAGCCCGGCCAGGGCCGGCGCCGGCGCCGGCGCGGCCGAGGGGGCCTGCCCGGTGGCGTAGAAGGCCAGTTTGGCCGGGGGGGCATCGGCGGCAAAGGCGCGCAGGATGTCCAGCCGACCCACCGGCAGGGCGTTCAGGCGTTCGCGCAGCGCCGCCTCCAATGCCACTTCCCAGCCGTCCTGGATGTGCAGTTGCTGCCAGAGCTGGTGGAGCCCGGTCAGGCCGTGCTTGGCCAGCCAGGGCTGGAGCTTTCCCCCCGTCTGCACCTTCTCCTGCAGGGCGCGCAGGGCCTCCAGCCGGGCGCCCAGCTCGGCCTGGTGGCGACCTTGGGCGTTGGCCTCCTCCTGGGCTTGCCGGCGCTGGGCCTCAAGCAGCGGCGCCTCTTCGCCCAGCAGGTGCAACGCACCCTGGGTCTCCTCCTGGATGGCCTCGGCCTCGGCCAGGTCGTCCTTGAGCTGCTGCAGGCGGCCGGTGTCGGGCGCGGCCAGGCCGCGGCGCTCGGTGCCCAAGCGCTCATGGCGGGTCCGCAGGGCGCGGAGCTGCTCGTCCAGGTGCCGGCTCTCAGCGGCCAGCAGCTGGATCTGCTGCTGCACTTCGGCCACCTTGCCACGCTGGGCGTTGGCGCGCTGCTGCGCCGCACGCAGCTTCTCCTCGACCTGGGGGGCCTCGCCGCTGTGCTCCTCGGCCTGGGCGGCCAGCAGCTCGGCCTGCTCCTCGGCCGCGGCCATCTGGCCGGCGAGGTCTTCCTGCTCGGCCACGGCCTGCTCGGCACGGGCCGCCCACTGGGCCTGCTGGGCCTGCAGCTCGACCAGCCGGGCCTGGGCGCGCTGTCGGCCCTCGACCACGAAGCGGATGCGCTCCTCCAGCCGGCTCACCTCCATCTGCGCCTGCGACAAGTCGGCCTGCCGGGTGTGCAGCAGGTCGGAGGCCTCGTAGTGGCCCTGGCGGATGACCTCCAGCTCAGCCTCCACATGGCGCAGCTCCGCGACCTTGGCCTCCAGGGCGTTGGTGGCTTCGAGGGTGGCCAGGTGCACGCGCTGGCTCTCGGCGGCCGCATCGCGGTGCTTGAGGTACCAGAGCTGATGCAGCTTGAGGGTGCCCTGCTCCTGCAGGTTCTTGTAGCGGGTGGCCACCTCGGCCTGGCGCTCCAGCTTCTCCAGGTTGTGACTCAGCTCGGTGAGGATGTCCTCGACCCGGCTGAGGTTGTCCCGGGTGTCACGCAGGCGCAATTCGGTCTCGCGGCGGCGCTCCTTGTACTTGGAGACGCCGGCGGCCTCCTCCAGGAACAGGCGCAGTTCCTCGGGCTTGCTCTCGATGATGCGGCTGATGGTGCCCTGGCCGATGATGGCGTAGGCCCGCGGCCCCAGGCCGGTGCCCAGGAACACGTCCTGCACATCGCGGCGGCGCACCGCTTGGTTGTTGATGTAGTAGCTGGAGTTGCCGTCACGGGTGAGCACGCGCTTGACGGCGATCTCGGCAAACTGGTTCCAGCTGCCGCCCGCGCGGCCGTCCTCATTGCTGAACACCAGCTCCACGCTGGCCCGGCTGGCGGGTTTGCGGTTGCCCGAGCCGTTGAAGATCACGTCCTGCATGGACTCGCCACGCAACTCGCTGGCCTTGCTCTCGCCCAGCACCCAACGCACGGCGTCCATGATGTTGGACTTGCCGCAGCCGTTGGGGCCGACCACGCCCACCCGCTGCCCCGGCAGCTGGAAGGCGGTGGGATCGGCGAAGGACTTGAAGCCGGAAAGCTTGATCTGGTTGAGCCGCATGGCACCCCAAGGGCGGCGCAGGCCGTCGGCCCGGACCCTCAATGACGAGGCAAGTAATTGATTTGTTTAATGTTTCAGCCACTCCAGCGGCGCCGGAAGGCGGCGGGATGATACCATCCGCCACTTTTTTGACCGGACCTGCCATGGCCACCCGCAAGAAGACCGCCACCCCGGCCGCCGAGGCCGCGGCCCCCACCGCCCAGACCGCCCCCCAGGCAGCGCCCCAGCCGGGCGCCAAGCGGGCCAAGGCCCCGGCTCGCCGGGCCGCCAAGCCTGCCGCCGCCCCCCAGGCCGAGGCCCACCCGACTCAGCGCCCGGTGCCGGTCAACCCGCCCAGCGCCCCCAGCAAGGAACTGCACGTCTTCCCCAATCCGGCGCCGGAGCGGGACTATGTGATCCAGTTCCAGATTCCCGAGTTCACCTGCCACTGCCCGCTGACCGGCCAGCCGGACTTCGCCCACTTCACCATCGACATGGTGGCAAATGAGCTGTGCGTGGAACTCAAGAGCCTCAAGATGTACATGTGGAGCTTCCGTCACGAGGGCGCCTTCCATGAGAAGGTGACCAATGACATCCTGAGCAAGATCGTGGCGGTGACCCAACCGCGCTATGCCCGCATCACCGCCCGTTGGTATGTACGCGGCGGCATCTACACCAACGTGATCGCCGAGCACCGCCAGAAGGGCTGGAAGGGCGACGCCGTGGTGCCCGCCCCCCACCTGCCCCACGCCACCGGCCTGTGACCGTCGCGCGCCCCTGCGTCACATGCCGCGCCTGGCCCCTGCTCCTGTTGCCGCCGCGGCACCCGAGGCGGTGCCCGCCTTCTGCGGCCCTCCGGCGCCGGATGCGGGAGCACGGCTGATGGGGGTGCTCGCCATCCGTCCGCCGTACCAGAAGTACGACGTGGCTGTGCGCCGCAGCCCCATCGACGGCTTTGGTGTGTTCGCCCTGGAGCCGGTGCCCGCCAAGCGCAAGATCGGTGAAGTGCGGGGAGAGACGATCAGCGTGGCCGAGGCCCGGCGCCGGGCCGAGACGCTGGAGCGCATCATGATCGTGGAGGTCAGCTACAAGACCGCCATCGACCTGGCGCAGTCCACCGACCCGATGCGCTTCACCAACCACAGCTGCCAGCCCAATGGCCGGCTGTGCATCCGCGACGGCCGCATCGAGTTTTATGCGCTGCGCGACATCGCCGTGGGCGAGGAAATCACCGTCAACTACGGCGAGACCCACCACGAAGGCCGGCTGACCTGCCAATGCGGGGCGCCGGGCTGCGTGGGCCGTCTCTGACCCCGCGACGCCCCCGCCCGGGGCTCAGAAGGTGCCGGGATAGGCGCCGCCGTCGATGAGCAGGTTCTGCCCGGTGATGTAGCCGGCCTGCGCGCTGCACAGGAAGGCGCAGAAAGCACCGAACTCTTCGGGCTGCCCGAACCGGCCCGCCGGAATGGCCCCCATGCGCTGCGCGCGCAAGGCGGGCAGCGGCTGGCCCGTCTTGGCGGCCGACCCCTCAAAGGTCTTGGCCAGGCGCTCGGTGTCAAAGGCGCCGGGCAACAGGTTGTTGAGGGTGACGTTGCGGCCGGCCAGCTGCGGCTGGCGCGCCAGCCCCGCGATGAAGCCGGTGAGCCCGCTGCGCGCCCCGTTGGACAGGCCCAGGATGTCGATGGGGGCCTTGACCGCACCGGAAGTGATGTTGACCACGCGGCCAAAACCCCGCGCAGCCATGCCGTCCACCGTGGCCTTGATCAGCTCGATGGGTGTGAGCATGTTGGCCTCCAGTGCGGCCAACCAGGCCGCGCGCTCCCACTGCCGGAAGTCACCCGGCGGCGGCCCCCCGGCGTTGTTGACCAGGATGTCCACCTGCGGGCAGGCGGCCAGGGCGGCGGCACGGCCGGCCTCGGTGGTGATGTCTCCGCAGACGGTGCGCACCTCGATGCCGGGATGCTGGCCCCGCAGCGCCTGGGCGGCGGCCTGCAGGGCCGGCTCGCCCCGCGCGGTGATGACGAGATGAACGCCTTCGCGCGCCAGCGCCTGGGCGCAACCCAGGCCCAGGCCCTTGCTGGCGGCGCACACCAGGGCCCAGCGGCCGGCGATGCCCATGTCCATGACGCAGACTCCTTGAGAAGTGGAAAGTGACGGCGCGCCGCTCAGCGCCAGCGCGCCAGCAGCCACACGCCGGTCATCACCAGGGCGGTGCCCACCAGCAGCAGCGCAAAGAAGGGCTCGCCCAGCAGCCACACCCCCAGCAGGATGGTCGAGAGCGGCCCGATCATCCCGATCTGTGCAGTCAGCGCCGAGCCGATGCGCTCGATGGCCATCATCACCGCCAGCACCGGCAACACGGTGCAGGTGATCGCATTGAGCGCGGAAAGCCAGAGCACCGGCTCGGGTACCGCCAGGGCGGTCAGCGGGCGCACCGCCACAAAGTGCAGCAGGCAGAACACGCAGGCCGCCGTGCTGGCCAGGCCGGTCAGGCGCATGGAGCCCAGCCGCTGCACCACCTCACCGCTGCCCAGCAGGTAGATGGAGTAGCTGACCGCGCTGCCGAACACCAGGGCGGCGCCCCAGGCCACATGTCCGCCGGCCAGCTGCCACTCATGGCCGAAGACCAGCATCACCCCGGCGTAGCTCACCGCGGCGGCCGCCCACTGGCGCGGGCTGACATGGCGCTTGAACCACAGCACCGACAGCACCATGACGATGGTCGGGCCGAGGTAGAGGATGAGGCGTTCCAGGCTGGCCGAGATGTACATCAGGCCGTAGAAGTCCAGCATGCTGGCCGCGTAGTAACCGGTGAAGCCCAGGCCGCCCACCGCCAGCGCATCGCGCCGCGTCAGCGGAGGGCGGCCACGTCCAGCCCACCAGGCCAGCAGCAGGAACAGGGGCAGCGCCATCAGCATGCGCCAGGCCACCACGGTGACGGCATCCACCCCGTGGCGGTACATGAGCTTGGCCAGGATGGCCTTGCCGGAGAAGCCGATGGCGCCCAGGGCAGCCAAGGTGATGCCCGGCCAAGCCGGGCCGGCGCCTGGCGTAGCCAGGGCGGAGGTGCGGGTCATCGAAGCACGGTCAAGAGGGATCGGCCCCGCGGCGGCAACCGGCGGGGGCACTGGAGGCGGTGGCGACCTCAGTGGTGGCCATCCTGGGCCACATAGCGGTGCACCGCGGGCGGCTCGGCACCGATGTGGAAGGCCAGCCGCCGGTCACGCAGACCGGCATCGGCCGCGGTGAAGCGTTCATGCCGCCGCTGGTGCTCCACCCAGTTCTCATCGACGAAGTATTCCAGAACCCGGCTGGGATCGGTGGCATCGCGGAACAGGCCCCAGCTCAGCGCCCCTTGGCGCAGGCGGGCACGGCGCGACTCCTGCATGAGGGCCGTGAACGCCTCCAGCCGGCTGGGGTCGATGCGGTACTCCACCGTGACCATGACGGGGCCGTCCTCCGGCTGCACGCCCACCACCGGGGTCTCGGGCACCAGGGGACGCGCAGGCGCCAGGTCCTCCGGGGTGGAGGCGCCGATGGGGCGGCGCCGGTAGACCGCCAGCAGCAGCAAGCCGAAGGCCACCGAGCTGGCCAGCGCCACCCGCAGGCTGCTGTGGCCCGCCACCTGCCCCCACACCGCGGCACCCACCGCGGTGCCGCCCATCAGGCCCATCTGGTAGATGGCCATGCCGCGCGCCCTCACCCAGCCCGGCAACGCCATCTGCGCGGCCACGGTCAAGGTGTTGGCGGTGGAGATCCAGGCCATGCCGGCCACCGCCATGGCCACCAGGGCGACTGCGGGATGCGGGGCGAGCGCCACGGTGAGCGTGGCCAGGCCGTGGGCCAGCGAGCCCCACAACACAAACTGCGGCCCGGTGAAGCGCGCCCGCCAGCGAGGAAACATCATCACCGCAAAGACCGCGCCGGCCCCCTGGCAGGCCAGGAAACCGGTGAACAGGTGTGCCCCGCCGCCGAGCTGCCGGGCGATCAGCGGCAGCAGGGCCATGAGCGCCGCCGTCTGCATGAAGAACAGGAACACCCGCTGCCAGATCAGTCGCATGGGCGGGGACTGCCAGACGTGCTGCAGACCCACCCGCATGGCGCCAATGAAGCGCTCGCCGGGCAGCGCGCTTTGGCGCCGCTGCTGCGAGCGCCAGCGCAGGATCATCACGAAGGCCACCGCCGACAGCAGGGCATTGAGGCCGAACACCCAGCTCTCTCCCGCTGCCGAAAGCAGCGCACCGGCCACGATGGGGCCGATGATGCGCGAGAGGTTCATGGCCACGCCATTGAGCGCCAGCGCCTGACCCAAGTTGGGCTTGCTGACCACGTCGGGCACGATCGCCGCGAACACCGGCCAGCGCAGGGCCAGCCCCACCCCGTTGGTGAAGGTCAGCAGCAGCAGGAGCGGCGCCGTCATGACCCCGGCCAGGCTGACGGCCGCCAGCACCACGGCGTTGAGCCCCACCCACAACTGCGTGGCGGCAAAGTAGCGGCGCCGGTCCAGGATGTCCGCCAGCGCACCACTGGGCAAACCCAGCAGAAACACCGGCAGCGTGGAGGCTGCCTGCACCAGGGCCACCATGGTGGTGCTGGTGGTGAGCGTGGTCATCAGCCAGGCGGCGGCCACGTCATTCATCCACATGCAGATGTTGGCGGCCAGCCAGGCCAGCCAGAGCATGCGGAAGACCGGCTCGGTCAGTGGCGCCAGGGCGGAGGCGCCGGCGGAGGTCTGGGGCCCGGACGTGGCCGGTGCCTGGGGGGGAGGCTCTGGGGTGTTCATCGGAGGGACCCCGTCACCGGGGTGGACGCGAGAATGGACCCGCCATGCAAAAGCCCCGCACGGGGCGGGGCTTTGCGTAGGTCCCCGCCCGCCGCGCACAAGCCGTGGCGGCAGATCGGGGGAGCGGGGGACGCAGGTTCAATCGGCGTCCTGGAAGGCCTCTTGGCGCTTGCTGCTGATGGACGGCAGCATCACCACCACGATCATCAGGGCGGCGGCAATGAGCAGACCCATGGACAGCGGACGGGTCAGGAACGTGGTCCAGTCACCGCGGGACAGCAGCAGGGCGCGGCGCAGGTTCTCTTCCATCATCGGGCCCAGGATGAAACCCAGCAGCAGCGGCGCGGGTTCACAGGCCAGCTTGTAGAACAAGTAGCCCACCACGCCGAAGGCCGCGGCCATGTAGACGTCGAAGTTGTTGTTGTTCAGCGTGTACAGGCCAATGCAGCAGAAGCTCAGGATCGCCGGGAACAGGTGCTTGTAGGGCACGGTCAGCAACTTGATCCAGATGCCGATCAGCGGCAGGTTCAGGATCACCAGGAGCGCATTGCCAATCCACATGGAGGCGATCAGGCCCCAGAACAGTTCCGGGTTGCTGGTCATCACCTGCGGGCCCGGCTGGATGCCCTTGATGGTCATCGCGCCCACCATCAGCGCCATCACCGCGTTGGGCGGGATGCCCAGCGTCAGCATGGGGATGAAGCTGGTCTGCGCGCCGGCGTTGTTGGCCGACTCCGGACCGGCCACGCCGCGGATATTGCCCTGGCCGAACGGCACTTCACCTTCGCGACCCTTGGTCTTCTTCTCGACCGTGTAGGCGGCAAACGAGGCCAGCAGCGCGCCACCACCGGGCAGCACACCCAGGATGGAACCCAGTGCGGTGCCGCGCAGCACGGCCGGGAAGGCGTCCTTCACGTCCTGCTTGGTCGGCCACAGGCCCTTGACGTCCTTGGTGAACACCTCACGGTGCTCGGCCGGGCGGCCCAGGTTGGAGATGATCTCGCCAAAGCCGAACACGCCCATGGCGATGGTGACGAAGCCGATGCCGTCGGTCAGCTCAGCAATGTCGAAGCTGTAGCGCGGCGTGCCGGAGATCACGTCGGTGTTGATCTGACCCAGCAGCAGACCCAGCAGGATCATGGCGATGGCCTTGACCAGCGAGCCCGAGGCCAGCACCACCGCGCCGATCAGGCCCAGGGTCATCAGGCTGAAGTACTCGGCCGGGCCGAACTTGAAGGCCAGCTCGGTCAGGGGCGGCGCGAAGGCGGCGATGATGATCGTGCCCACGCAGCCCGCGAAGAACGAGCCCAGGCCGGCGGCGGCCAGCGCCGCACCAGCGCGACCCTTGCGGGCCATCGAGTAGCCGTCGATGGCGGTCACCACCGAGCTGGACTCACCCGGCACGTTGATCAGGATGGCGGTGGTGGAGCCACCGTACTGCGCGCCGTAGTAGATGCCAGCCAGCATGATCAGGGCCGGGGTGGCATCCAGCGAGTAGATGCTGGGCAGCAGCATGGCGATGGTGGCCACCGGCCCCAGGCCGGGCAGCACGCCGATCAGCGTACCCAGAATGGCACCGCCCAGCGCGTACAGCAGGTTGGTGAGGGTGAAGGCGGTCTGGAAGCCCAGACCCAGGTTGGACAGCAGTTCCATGGAATTCGTCTCCTCAGGCGCCGGTCGCGGTCATGAAGGCCGGCAGCACGGGGATGGTGAGCTTGAGGCCGACGACAAACACCCCATAGGACATGGCGGTCAGCACGACGGCGTTGATGATCGAGCCCTTCCAGGTGTGCTCGTCGCTGGCCAAGCTGGAGACCAGCACCAGCAGCGGCAGCGACACAAGCATGCCGGCGCGCGGCAGCAGGAAGCCGAAGGCGATGACCGAACCGATGATGATGACCAGCGGACGCCAGGCGAAGGCACCGATGGGATCGCCATCCACCGTCTCGACGGTCAGGGCCTTGAAGGTCACGATGGCGCCGAGCACGGCCATCAGGATGCCCAGGCCAAAAGGGAAGTAGCCGGGACCCGGCCGGGCGGACGAACCGAAGCTGTACTCGGTCGCGCCCCAGGCGAATGCCACGCCGATGGCGATGAACATCAGGCCGGACCAGAAGTCCCGCTGACTCTTGATTCTCACGTGTGTCTCCTCGATTCCAGGGTTGCGGCGCATTCTAGGAACCGCCCCCCGGGACTTCGCTGTGGATTACACGTAAGCAGAATCCAGCCCGCGGACCGCCGGCTTCAGGTGATGCCGCCTGGGGCGGCCGGCCCTGAGGCCGTGCCGGTGGCCGGGGCACTGCGCTCCCAGCGCGGGGTGGCGCGCAGCACCTCCTCCAGCGTGGTCTGGCCCTCGGCCACCTTGGCCAGGCCGGCCATGCGCAGCGGCCGCATGCCTTCCTTGACGGCATGGCGGCGCAGACGGGCCAGGTCGAAGGTGGGATGGATGTCGTTCTGCAGCGCCTCGCTCAGGGTCATGAGCTCGTAGAGCGCGGTACGGCCGCGAAAACCCGTCTGACGGCAATCGGGGCAACCCACGGCGCGGTGCGGCCGCATGTGGGGAGACAGGCGCCAGGGCTGAGCCTGGCGCTCCAGCTCCTGGCGCACCGTGTCACTGTCGTCCAGTGTCTTGCAGGTGGGGCACAGGGTACGGGTCAGGCGCTGAGCCAGCACGCCCACCACGGTGGCGGTGATCAGGTAGGGCGGCACGCCCAGGTCGATCAGCCGGGTGATGGAAGACGGTGCGTCATTGGTGTGCAGGGTGCTGAACACCAGGTGGCCGGTGAGCGCGGCTTGGATGGCCATCTCCGCGGTCTCCAGATCGCGGATCTCGCCGACCATGATGATGTCGGGGTCCTGGCGCATCAGGGCGCGCAGACCCTCGGCAAAACCCAGCTCGACCGCGGGCTGCACCTGCGTCTGGTTGAAGCTGGGCTCCACCATCTCGATGGGGTCCTCGACGGTGCAGACGTTGACCTCTTCGGTGGCGAGCTTCTTGAGTGTGGAATAGAGCGTGGTCGTCTTGCCCGAGCCGGTAGGCCCGGTCACCAGGACGATGCCGTGGCTGCGGCCGATGAGCTCGCCCCAGCGCACGGCCTCCTCCACCGAGAAGCCCAGTGCGTCGAAGGGCTTGTTCACCGACTCGGGGTCGAAGATGCGCATCACCACCTTCTCGCCGAAAGCGGTGGGCAGGGTCGACAGCCGCATCTCCACCTCGGCGTTCTCGCCCGGCGCCACCTGGGCGCGGCGGGTCTTGATGCGGCCATCCTGCGGGCGGCGCTTCTCGATCACGTCCATGCGGCCCAGCAGCTTGATGCGGGCGGTCATGGCGGCCATCACCGGGGTGGGCACCTGGTGCACCAGGTGAAGCACCCCGTCGATGCGCAGGCGGATGACGCCCATGTCGCGCCGGGGTTCCAGGTGGATGTCGCTGGCGCGCTGGTCAAAGGCGTACTGCCAGAGCCAGTCGACGATCTGGATGACGCCCTGGTCGTTGGCATCCAGGTTGTCGCGGCCCTTGAGCTCCACCAGCTGCTCGAAGGTGTGGGCAGCGGCCGACTCGTTGGTCTTGCGGGCGTGGCGCACGTTGTGCGCCAGGGCGTAGAAGTCGCCGGTGAAGCGGTGGATCTCGTCGGGTGAGGCCAGGACCAGGCGGATGTGGCGCTTGGTGTGGGCCTCGATCTCCGGCACCCAGGCCACGTCGAAGGGCTCGCAGGTGGCGATGGTGATTTCCTGCACCCCCACATAAACCGGCAGCGAGCGCCGGTTCTCGGCGTAGGCCTGCGACATCACCTCCTGGACCTTGCTGGACTCGACGCGCAGCGGGTCGATCTTCATGCTGCCCAGGCCACAGCGGCCGGCCAGCCACAGCACCAGCCGCTCCATGTTGAGCGGGTCGTGGCTGCGCTGGTCGCGCAGTCCGGCGCCCGCCAGGCGGCTCAGGGGATGCAGGGCCGAGTCGCTATGGCCAAAGCGCTTGGCCAGGCGGTCCGCCTCCTCCACGCTGAGCAGGCCGTCGTCGCGCAGCCACTTCAGCAGGCGCCGCATCTCCAGCCGGCCCTGGTAGCGCGGCCGCCCGCCAGGGGCCGTGGCGGAAGCGGGCGCAGCAGCCGCCGGCGGCGTGGTGGCCGCGCTGAGGGTGACAGAAGCGGCGGCAGGAGGAACGGCGTGGGTGAGGGTCATGGCCCGGCAGGGGAAGTCGCCACAAGGGCGGGGTCCAGCGGTCGGATCATGCGCAGCCACTTGCGGGCTGGCAGACCGAAGCGTTCTTCGATCTTAGCGGCGCGCAGCGCCAGCACCTCACGTTCGGGCAGTGCCGTGTGGCGTGCGGCCACCAGCACGGTGTTGCCTTCCCGGGTGGGCCGCAGGCAGCGCACCTGCTCCAGACCAAAGACCCGGGCCACCCGGCCGGCGGAGCGGGCAAAGCTGCTGCTGCGGCCGAAGAGGTTGACGGTCATCACCCCGTCCTCGTCCAGCACGTCGCGGCAGGCGGCGTAGAAGTCCTCGTCGTCCAGCACCGGCGCGGCGGCCTCATGGTCATAGAGGTCCACGTGCAGCAGCTGGGCCACATGGCGGTTGGCCGGATCGGCGACCCAACGGGCGGCGTCCTGCTGCAGCACCGCCAGGCGGGCATCGTCATCGGGCAGCCGGAACCACAAGCGACAGGCCTGGATGACGCTGGGGTTGAGCTCGACCGCCGTGGTGGGCATGCGCAGCACCTTGTGGCAGAACTTGGTGAGCGCGGCAGCCCCCAGCCCCAGCTGCACCGCCCGGCCCTCGGTGAGGGCCTCGCTGTCGCGCCAGAGCAGACCGGCCATCATGCGCTGGATGTACTCCAGCTCCAGCGCCCAGGGCTCGGCAATGCGCATGGCCCCCTGCACCCAGACCGAATCCAGGTGCAGGTAGCGCACGCCAGCCGCCTCGGACATGGTGGCACCCACCGTCGGCTCGGCGCTGGGCAGGCTATGGGGATCGGGGCGGGTGGCGCGGGGAGGACGGTTCTTGCGGGCAGGTTTCACGGCGCGGTTCAAGGGATCAGGACGGGTCCAGCAGCCCGCAGGCCTGCAGCACCTCGGCCCAGGCGAGGCGTTTGCGCTCGAAGGACCAGCTGGCGTTGGCGGGGCTGGTGGAAGGCAGCCGGTAGACCGGCGGGCCCAGGGTTTCGGTCAGGCGGCGCAGGCGCGCCGATTCCCCGCCATTGTGGGCGATGCCCCGCAGGCCGGGCAGACGCGCCACCAGGCCGGCCAGGTCGTTGGGCACGGCCTCCCGGATGTCGGCGTCCAGGCTGCCCGGCCGACGGCAGTGCGCATAGACGTCCCAAATCGCCAGGCCGCGGGCCACCGCCCGGTCCTGGCGCTGCAGGGGCGGCAGCCCGGTCAGGTCCTCCCCCCACAAGGCGGAAAGCAGCGGCCAGAACTGGTTGCGGGGATGGCCGTAATAGGCTTGTTGCGCCAGGGAGCTTTGCCCCGGAAAGCTGCCCAGCACCAGGAGCCGGCAATGCGGTGCCCACTGCGGCGGCAGGCCGTGGCGCACGGGCACGGGCTCAGGCCCCGCGGCGGCCCCGCCTGGTACCGCCGGGGTGCGAAGCAGGCGGCTCACACCAGCGCCCCCAGCCGCGGCAGCACCCGGCAGGCATTGGCGCCGGTCTGCCGCGCCGTCTCCTCCAGCGTCCAGCCGCGCAACGCGGCCAGGCTGGCGGCAATGCGCGGCAGCTGCGCGGGCTCGTTGCGGCCATGGCCGCTGGAGGCCAGGGCCGGCCCGGCAGTGGACGGCCCCTGGTCGGTGGCGGCCGCGGCCCGCTGGGCGGCGGTACGGTAGAGCCACCACGGGGGAATGTCGGGGGCATCGGTCTCCAGCACCAGGGACTCTGCGGGCAGCTGTGCAGCCTGACGACGGATGTTGAGGGCACGCTCAAAGGTCATGGCCCCGCCAAAGCCCAGGGCCAGACCACGCGCCACGAACCGCCCGGCCTGGGCATCGCTGCCGTTCCAGGCATGGGCGATGCCACCGCACACCGGATGCCGGCCCAGGCCGGCCAGCAAGGCATCGGCCGAGCGGCGCACATGCAGCAGCACCGGCAACCCATGGCGGCGCGCCAGCCGCAGCTGCGCCTCGTAGAAGCGCTGCTGCCGGGCGCGGTCCAGGCCCGGCACGAAGTGGTCCAGCCCGATCTCGCCCACGGCCACCAGGCGCGGGTCGTCGCGGGCCTGCGCCAGGGCCTGGTCCAGCCGGTCCAGGTCCTCCTCCTCGGCCTGGTCCACAAACAAGGGATGCAAGCCCAGGGCATAGGCCAGGCCATGGCGGTGGGCCAGCGCACGCACCGTGCCGAAATGGGCGGCGGCCACCGCTGGCAGCACCATCGCGTGCACGCCGGCGGCACGCGCCCGGGCCACCACGTCGTCCACGTCCGGCGCGAATTCGGGCGCATCCAAGTGGCAATGGGTGTCGATCCACATGCGCGTCCGCCGACGGCCACCCGGGACGCCGGGCGCCTCCTTCAGTCCACCAGCCGCCCGGCCACCATGCGCACCTGGCGCTGGCAGCGGGCGGCCAGGTCGGCGTCATGGGTCACCAGCACGAACGCCACGCCGCGTTCGCGGGCACGCTCCAGCATGAGCTGGAACACCCGGTCGGCGGTGTCGCGGTCCAGGTTGCCGGTGGGCTCATCGGCCAGCACACAGGCGGGCTGGCTGACCAGCGCCCGGGCCAGGGCCACGCGCTGTCGCTCACCACCGGACAGCTCCGAGGGCCGGTGGAGCACACGCGCGGCCAGGCCCACCTCCGCCAGGGCGGCCTGGGCTGCGGCCCGGGCCTGCGCCTCGGGCTCGCGGCGGATGCGCAGCGGCATGGCGACGTTGTCCAGGGCGGTGAATTCCGGCAGCAGGTGGTGGAACTGGTAAACGAAGCCGAGGTGGCGGTTGCGCCAGGCCCCCTGCTCGGCCGCACTCAAGTCGGCAAAGCGCCGGCCTTGCAGCTCCACAGTGCCGCGGGTGGGCGCATCCAATCCCCCCAGCAAGTGCAGCAAGGTGCTCTTGCCGGAGCCGGAGGCCCCCACGATGGCCAGGGTCTCGCCAGCATGAACGGTGAGGTTGACCTCGTGCAGGACAGTGACGTCCAGCGGACCTTCCTGGTAGCGCTTGTGCAGGCCGGTGGCGCGCAGCACCGCGACGCGTGCGGGATCGGGATGGCGGGCGTCACTCATAGCGCAGGGCCTCGGCCGGGTTCACGCGGCTGGCACGCCAGCTGGGATAAAGGGTGGCAGCAAAGGCCAGGGCCACCGAGATGCAGGCAATGGGCACGATGTCGGCCGCCTGCGGATCGCTGGGCATGCGGGTGATCAGGTAGATGCTGCCCGGCAGAAAGGCCACACCCAGCGCCTGCTCAATGGCCGGCACGATGACGTCGATGTGGAAGGCGATGGCCATGCCGCCCAGCACCCCGGCCAGGGTGCCGATCAGACCGCTGGCCGCGCCCTGCACCACGAAGATGGCCATGATGGAGCGCGGGCTGGCGCCCAGGGTGCGCAGGATGGCGATGTCCGCGCGCTTGTCGGTCACCGTCATCACCAGGGTGGACACCAGGTTGAAGGCGGCCACCGCCACGATGAGGGTGAGGATGATGAACATCATGCGCTTCTCGATCTGCACCGCGTCATACCAAGCCGCATTGGTGCGGGTCCAGTCGCGCACCAGCACCTGGGGCGGCAGCTGGCCAGCCAGCTGATCCCCCAGGGCGCGCGCCTGGTGCAGGTCGGCCAGGCGCAGCTGCACGCCCGTGGGCCCACCGGTGCGGAACAGCCGCGCTGCATCGTCGAGATGGATCAGCGCCAGGCTGCTGTCGTACTCATAGTGGCCGACGTTGAACACGCCGGTGACGGTGAACTGCTTGAGCCGGGGCACCACCCCGGCCGGCGTGACCTGGCCACCCGGCGCGATGACGGTGACCGGATCCCCCACCCGGGCACCCAGGGCCCGGGCCAGCTCGCTGCCCAGGATGATCTTCCACTCGCCCGGCTGCAGGCGTTCCAGGCTGCCGTCGGCCTGCAGGCTGCGGGCCAGATCGGTCAAACCCACCTCGGCGCCAGGCTCCACGCCCTTGACGATCACCCCACGCATGACCTCGCCGCGGGCCAGCAACGACTGCTGGGCCACAAAGGGCGCGGCGGCCTGCACCCCCGGGGCCAGGCGGCGCACCTGCGCGGCCAGGGCCGACCAGTCTTCCAGCGCGCCTGCGGCAGCGTCACGCAGCTCCAGATGGGCAATGGCCGAGAGCATGCGGTCGCGCACCTCCTTCTGGAAGCCGTTCATCACGCTCAGCACGATGATGAGCGCTGCCACCCCCAGGCCGATGCCGATGACCGACACCAGGGAGATGAAAGAGATGAAGCCGTTGCGGCGCCCGGCACGGCCGGCGCGGGTGTAGCGCCAACCCACCTGCCACTCAAAGGGCAGGGAGAAACGTGAAGACATGGGCGCGGATGCTACCCGCTCCACCCCATCGGGTTGACCCTGAGGCGGGCCGGGACACCCCGGGCGCCCCTGTGTCAGCCTGTATCACGGCCCGACGGACGGCCGACGGCGACCCTGCCCCCCTGCCGGGATCGCCCCCGGGGGCGCCCCCCAGGATAACCATTAGAAAAAGGCAGCTGACGCCGGGCTGACCCCGGTACAGCCCCCCGTACCGCCTGCCACCGCCGCCTGGCCCGGCCCTTGCGATGCAGCAGGCCATGACCCCGCGCGCCGCGCAGAAGAGGGAAAGGACGAGACGACGATGAGCAACGATCAACACCCCTGGCTGGCCCAGGTCCTGGGCGTCAGCCCGCCTTGGAAGGTGACCGACGTCAAGCTGCTGGCCAAGACGGGACTGGTCTCCATCCAGATTGAGAAGGAGGAAGCCCAGCACCGCTTCTGGATGGGCCGTCGGCCCACCCCGCAGCGCCGCCTGCGCTGGGACCACATCGGCATGGCGGGCTACCGCTGCGAGATCGTGCTGCTGCTGCGCGAGGGCCAGTCGGTGCCCGAGGCCCCGTGGACCGGCTCGGCCGACCTGCCTTTCACCCGGCACCTCTCCCGCCTGGTGCTGGACCTGATGCTGGAGGGCGCCACGATGTCGCAGCTCTGCCGCATGCTGGAGCTGCCCTTCTCCGAACTCTGGAAGTACAAGTTCCGCCTGGACCAGGGCAGCGCCCAGGTGCCCGCCACCGCGGCCGCCACCACGCCCCCCGCGGCCGGCACCGTCCCGGCCCCGCCGGCGGCGGCCACCGGCCCCGCCAGCCCCCAGGAGGCCGCCCCCACCAGCACGCCGGCGGCGGGGGCCACCCCCATGGCCACCGGACCGGCCGGGCTGCCGCCGGCCGATGCACCGCTGTGGCTGCGCCTGCTCAAAGGCGAGCTCACCCTCGACGTGCAGGCCCTGAGCCTGAAGCTCCTGCTGAGCAAGGCCAGCCGGGAGGCCCGGCTGCATGAGGACGACGACCTGCACCGGCAGGCCGCGCAGGCCCTGCACCGCTACTTCGAGCGCAACGTGCCTATCCTGGGCCACGAGATCCGCCAGCTGCAAAGCCACTGGCGGGCCGCCGGCGGCGGTGGTGGTGGCGCAGCGGCCCCGGCCACGCTGCCTGATGTCAGCGACCCGCTGTGGCAGGACCTGCTCATGGGCGAGCGCGACCTGGACGTGCGCGCCCTGAGCCTGCGCCTGCTGCTGTCCAAGCTGCGCGGCCAAGCCCGCGCCTTGCAAGACGACGAACTGCGCATGCTCAAACTGGTCGAGCTGCACCGATTCTTCGAGAAGAACCAGGCCACGCTGCGGCACGAGATCAGCCAGATCTCGCGCTGGTCCCTCCACTGATGTCCGCGAGGCCCCCCATGCAAGCCCTCACCCACGAACTCCTGACCCTGGCCGACACCACGGCGCTCATCCAGGCTGGCAAAGCCTGCTGCATCGCCGCCGACGAGGCACTGCTGCGGCGGCTGCCACGCGGCAACTGGATCGGCGGCACCATCCCGTACTTCATGGCCCACCAGGGCGGCACGTGCAGCCGCGACCAGCTCTTCGTCGCGGAGCTGGCCACCGAAGGCGGCGGCCGCCCCACCGTGCGCTGCTACGACCGCCACAGCCTGCGCAACGTCTGCCTGGACTCACCCGACCACGGCTTCTCGGTCATGGTGCTGCCGGCCTTCAGCGCGGTGCATGAGGCCTTTGCCCAAGAGGCCCCCGACTACCCGGACATGTACATGAAGCCCCTGGTGGGCTGGATCGCCGGGGTGCACCTGGACGACATCGGCCGCGCCACCCCCCAGGTGATCGACGGCAGCTCCGGCGAACTGCTGCGTGACGCCGCCGTGGTCATGCACATCCCCCTGCCCCCGCAGTGGGCCGCCCATGTCGACATCATCAACCTGTTCGTGCCCGGCAGCGGCCCTGAGCTGCGCTTTCCGCAGGGCGGCTTCAGCGGCGGCGATTGCCTGATCGGCGGGCAGCCGGGCAATCTGCATGACTGGCTGGTGGCCCAGCGGGTGGACACCCGCCTGCCCCTGGTGGCCGACTACCACGGGGCCATGGTCAACGTCAGCATCAAGGCCCTGGACCCGGCCCAGCGCAAGGTGGAGTTCTACGCCCCGGTCTTCGCCGACGTGCCCTACCGCGTGGCCGAACCGGTGGGCGACTACGCCCGCGCCTTTGAAGTGGCGTCCCTGCACAGCCAGGTCCCCGGCGAACTGGTGTTCTGCTGTAACTGCATCCTGAACTACGCCTACGGCAACCTGCAGGGCCGCAGAACCGGCGCCATGGTAGGTCCCATGACCTTTGGCGAAATCGGCTACCAGCTGCTCAACCAGACCATGGTGCACCTCTCCCTGGTGCCTGCCTGAGGCGCCTGCCCAGGGGCGTCCGACCGATAATCGGCGCCCCATGCACCTCGTGCTCACCTTTGCCAGCGGCCGCTCCGAGGCCGCACAGGCCGCACTGCGGCTACTCGATTCACGGCCCCTGCCGCACCTGCGACGGTTGCTGGGTGCCCTGACCCCCATCGCCCGGGATCCGGGCGACCCTTTCTCACTGAGCGCGCCCCATGAACGTCTGCTGGCGCGGAGCCTGGGCTGGCCGCCGGACGACGGCCTGATCCCCCTGGCGCGCCTGTGGGCCTGGCAGGACGGTCTGGACCTGTCCGCCCAGGCCCCGGACGCCGCCTGGGGCCTGCTGCAGCTCACCCACTGGCACCTGGGCACCGAGCAGGTCTCGCACACCGACCCACAGGCCCTCAGCATCACCCCAGACGAATCCCGCGCCCTGCACGATGCCCTGCTGCCGCTGCTGGATGAAGGGGGCTGGCGCCTGCGGCGCGCCGGGGACGGCCCCCGGGACCGCTGGTACCTGGGGCACCCCCTGCTGGCCGCACTGCCCACCGCCTCCCCCGACCGGGTGGCCGGCCGCAATGTGGACCTCTGGCTCGACGCCCCGGCCAGCGCCCGCCCGGCCCTGCGTGCCCTGCGCCGCCTGCAGGCCGAGGTGCAGATGCTGCTGCATGCCCATCCGGTCAACCAGGCACGGGAGGCTCGCGGCCAGCCGGCCCTCAACTCCTTCTGGCTCAGTGGCACCGGCGACCCGGCGCTGCCCCTGCCCAGCGATCCCGCCAGCTTGCCCATCCTGCTGGAGACGCTGCGCCCGCCCGCGCTGGCCGAGGACGGCGCCGCCTGGCTGGACGCCTGGGACGCGCTGGACCGCTCGCTTGCCGACACCTGGACGCAAGCCCTTGAGCTGGCCCTGGAGGCCCCGGCCCACGGCGCCCCCCAGGCTTCGGCCCTGCGTCTGAGCCTGTGTGGCGAGGCCGGCTCCATCACCCTGGGGCCGCGGCCGCGTGCCTGGTGGCAGCGCGGACCGCTGGCGCCCTGGCGGGCGGGTGCCCGCACGCCGCTGCTGCCCTGGCTGGCCGAGCTCTGAGCCCCTTCCCCACCACGCCCGGACACGCCCTGGCCGCATGAACACCACCCCCACGACCCGCCCGCCGGAACCCGCCGCCCTCCCCCCCGACGGCCAGCCAGTGCTGACCCCGCGCGAGGCCTGGCCACGCGCCGCCTGGCAGCTGGAACAGGCGGGCCTGCCGCCCCTGCTGGCCCGGCTCTTCGCCGCACGCGGCATCCGCCAGGCGCAGGAGCTGGACGACGGCCTGCAGCACCTGCTGCCGCCCGGCGCACTGACCGGCGCCACCGCGGCGGCCCGACTGTTGGCCGACGCCATCGAGCAGGGCACCCCGGTGTGCGTGGTGGCCGACTACGACTGCGATGGCGCCACCGCCTGCGCTGTGGCCCTGAGGGGCCTGGCCCTGCTGGGCGCCGACCCTGCCCGTCTGCACCATGTGGTGCCGGATCGGCAGGTGCACGGCTACGGCCTCACCCCGACCATCGTCGACCTGGTGCGCGCCCAGGGGGCCCGCCTGCTGGTGACGGTGGACAACGGCATCGCCAGCCATGCGGGCGTGGCCCACGCGCAAGCTTGCGGCCTGCAGGTGCTCATCACCGACCACCATCTGCCGGCCGTGCAGGCTGACGGGCAGGCCCACCTGCCGCCGGCCGACGTCATCGTCAACCCCAACCAGCCGGGCTGCGGCTTCCCGAGCAAGGCGCTGGCGGGCGTCGGCGTCATGTTCTATGTGCTGCTGGCCCTGCGGGCCGAGCGGCGCCAGCGCGGCGCCTACGACCAGGTGGCCCAGCCGCGGCTGGACAGCCTGCTGGACCTGGTGGCGCTGGGCACGGTGGCCGACGTGGTGCGCCTGGACGAGAACAACCGGCGCCTGGTGGCCCAGGGCCTGCGCCGCATCCGCGAAGGCCGCATGCAGCCCGGCGTGCGCGCGCTGTTCCATGCTGCAGGCCGCGACCCCGCCCGTGCCAGCGCGCAGGACTTCGGCTTCTCCCTGGGCCCGCGGATCAACGCCGCCGGCCGCCTGGCCGACATGGGCCTGGGCATCGCCTGCCTGCTGACCGACGACCCGGGCCAGGCCCAGGACCTGGCCCGGCAACTCGACGCCATCAACCGGGAACGCCGCGAGGTGGAGGCCGGGATGCGCGAACACGCCGAGAACCTGCTGGACGACTTGATGCCGCGCGGCGACATCCCTGCCGCCCTGGTGCTGTACGACGAGGACTTCCACGAGGGCGTGGTCGGCATCGTGGCGGGCCGCCTGAAGGACCGCCTGCACCGGCCCACCTTCGTCTTTGCCAAGGGACAGGACGGCCTGCTCAAGGGTTCAGGACGCTCCATCGCCGGCTTCCATCTGCGCGATGCGCTGGATCTGGTGGCCAAGCGCCAGCCTGGCCTGCTGCTGCGCTTTGGCGGTCATGCCATGGCCGCCGGCTGTACGCTGCCGGCAGATGGGGTGGAGCGCTTTCGCGACACGCTGCTGGACGTCGCCCAGGCGCTGCTGGCGCCGGCCACCTTGGCCCGCCGGGTGCTGACCGACGGCCCCTTGGCGCCGGAGGAGTTCAGCCTGGAGACCGCGCGGCTGCTGGAGGCCCAGGTGTGGGGCCAGGGCTTCGAGGCCCCGCTGTTTTGCGACGAGGTGGACGTGCTGCAGCAACGCCTGGTGGGCGGCAAGCACCTCAAGCTCAAGGTCGGCCTGCACGGACAGGCCCGCGAGGGCATTTGGTTCGGCCGCACCGAGCCCCTGCCGCCGCGCACCCGGCTGGCCTATCGCCTGGCGCAGGACGAATTCCAGGGCCAGGCCCGTCTGCAGATGGTGGTGGAAGCCGCCGGCTGAGCGCCGGACGCCTCCCGCCTCAGCCCCGGGTGAGCCAGGACCAGCGGTCCACCAGGTCCACGAACAGGCACACCGCCTCGCGTTCGGCGCGGGTGAGGTCGGGGTGCCAGCTGTCCATCAGCAGGATGATGCGGTCCTGGCCGCTGCGGTTCCAGGCCTCGTGCAGGAAGGTGTCGTCAAAGCAGCCCACCTCCCCCTCGCCCCACGCGGCCTCGCCTCCGCCAAACACATGCAGGGCGCAATCCGGGGGCACGATCAGCGGCAGGTGCACCACCAAACGGATGTTGCTGGTGCCATGGTGCGGCAGGATGGTGGAGCCGGCAGCCAGTAGCGAGAAGCAGATCTCCGGCGTTTGCGAGGGGATACGGCACAGGTCGATGGAGGCCAGGAGCCGGCTGGTGGCCGGGCAGGCATCGTGGTGGGCGTCAAAGCGCCGGCCACGCCGAAAGAAGAAGTAGGCGTCCCACCGGCCCGGACCATCGGGACCGGCCACATAGCCGGCCATGCCGGGGCGGGCCGCCTCCGGGATGAAGCTCTCGGAGAACGCCCCCTGGGCGTACAGGCGTGCAGCTTCCGCGCGCACCTCAGGAAAGGCCTGCCGCAGCGCCGGCGCAAAAGGCACATCGTCGGCACTGAAGAACGGCCCGGGCCGCAGGCCAGGAAAGTGGAAAAACTTGGGGACCTGGTGCGGCGAGTGGGTCGGCACCGGCTGTTCCTTGAGGTAGCCCGCCACGGCCAGGCTGACGCGAGCCATCTCGTCCTTGCCATGGCGATGGCACATCGCCTGCAGGGCCCCCTGCAAGGCCAGACGCCGACTGCCCCGCAGCCGCCCCACGGCATGGGCCACAGTGGCGCGCAGCGGCACCGGGGTGGTGGCGTTATCGCGCCACTGGCCAGCCATCTGCGCCCGGCTGATGGCCTCCAGGTAGGCCCAAGCCGCTGCAGGCGCTTGCCCTTGGTGCTCCTGCAACGTGCCCAGGTACAGCCAGGCCTCGGCGTGTTCCGGCAGGGCTTGCACCCAGTCCTGGAGTTCATGGCGCAGACGCCCCACCTCCTGCGGTGTGCCGCCCGCCCAATACCGGCGCTGCAGGCCAGCCCAAGTGGCGCTCCGTTCCGTGCTCAGCTCCAAGGCCATCGTGTCGTCCTCCATGGGCGCGCCAGGCCACGCACCCCGCTCCTGTGCAGGAAAAAAAAGGGGAGCCCGCGGGCTCCCCTGGCTGGGCCGCCGGATCCCGCCCCCTGAGGGGTCAGGCCGGCAGGCGCCGGTCGGTCAGAACTTGTAGCCGAAGTTCACGTACCAGGTACGGCCACGCGGATCGTAGTAGCGGTCATCGTAGCCGGCCGGCTGGCCACCGCCAGCCGACAGCACCAGCGGCGGCGCCTTGTCGAACACGTTCAGGATGCCGGCCGTCAGGCTGATGGCCTTGGTGGCGTCCCAGCGGGTTTGCCAGTCAAAGCTGTAGTACGGCTTGATCTTCAAGGAGATGTCCTCGGTGCCGGTCACCGCGCCAGTGCTGTCCAGGACTTCAACCGTGTTGGTCTCGTCGTGGTAGCCCGAGCGGAAGTTCATGGTGAGGGTGTGCTCCCAGTCGCCCATGCGGATGGCATTGGACCAGTTGCCGCGCCAGCGGAAGGTGACCTCGCCGTCACGGTAGTAGTGCACCGTGTCGGTGTAGGTCAGGTCCACCGGGTCCTGGGTCGAGGCCTTGAGCATGTAGGTGGCCAGCACGCGCGAACGCAGCTTGCCCAGCCCGGTGTCAAACCGGCCCTCCACATCAAAGTCGATGCCGGTGTAGTACTCCTTGCCCAGGTTCAGGTTGCCCTGGTTGAGGGCCAGGTAGGTCTTGCTGGCGGACAGGTCGTACTGCTTGGACCAGGCCGAGGAGTACTTGGCCGGCGAGCCGAACAGGGTCTTCTCATCCAGCTGGCCGAAGGCGTCGCGGATGCGGACCCACCAGATGTCGGCGCCCATCGACAGGCTGGCCGCCGGCTCCAGGCGCAGACCCAGGGTGCCCTGCAGGGACTTCTCGGCCTTGAGCTTGGCGTTGCCGCCGGCGATCACGTCGTACTGCTGCAGGCCCGGACGGCACTCGGCGCCCAGGGAGGCTGCGATGGCCGCCAGCTCGGGCGTGCAGTCGTACTTGTCCTCGGTGACGCCGTAGCTTTGCGGCGACGCCTTGACCTGCGGCACGCTGGGCGCGTGGAAGCCGGTGCCGATGGAGCCGCGCAGCAGCACCTCACGGCTGGGCTGGAAGCGGAACGAGGTCTTGCCGGTGGCGGCGCTGCCGAAATCGCTGTACTTGTCCAGACGGGCGGCGGTGGTCACCGAGAAGCTCTTGGAGAAGGGGAACTCCAGCTCGGTGAACAGGCCTTGCGAGGTGCGGTTGGCGCTGTAGGGCACCGCCGCGGCCGCGTCGCCGAAGCGCTGATCGCAGGCGCCCGGATCGTTGACCGGATCGCACAGCGTGCCGGCCACCGGGTCAGACAACAGGCCCTGCGCGAACAGGCTGGGCTTGCTCTGGAACTTCTCCTTGGAGGCGCTGAAGCCCACCGCCAGGCCGGCCTTGCCGCCCCCCATCGGGAACAGCTCGCGGCTGGCCCGGGCGTTCAGCGTGGTCAGCTCTGCGCTGCCCCCGTCAAAGTAGCCCTGGTAGTTGGCCGCGGACAGGGCCGCCAGGCCGTCGGCGGTCTGCTGGCCCGGCAGGACGAAGGGGTTGAGCTTGCCGCTCTTGCGCAGCGCGGTGACGGCCAGGGCACCCGGGTAGCCCGAGATGGTGCCTTCGGCCTTGCTCTTGGAGGTGGAGATCCCTGCCTCGTAGTCCCACCCCATCAGCGGGCCACGGGCCGACAGGCTCAGGTCGTAGAACTTGGCCGTGTCGTCGTTGGTGCGGCTGCCCAGGTCGGCGATACGGTAATAGGCGGTGGTGTCACCCGTGATGCCCAGCGGCAGCAGGTAGGTGTTGTGCAGGTCGGTGCCGGCCTTGATGGAGATGCCACCCGGGACCGGCGCGATCTTCGAGACCTGGTTGGTCTTGGAGAACAGCAGGTCCGCCATGATGGTGTGCTCACCCACGGCGAAGGTGCCCGAACCCATGAAGGCGTCGCGCTTGCGCTCCGGATAGATCTCCAGCGTGCTGACAAAGTCGAAGCCGCAGAAATCGTCCGTGTAGCTCTCGCCGCCGTCCTCATAGGTGCTGGTCACCCGGAAGCTGCTGTCCGGGCAGCTTCCGGTGGTCATCAGGTACGGGTTGACCAGTTCGCCACGGTCGTTGACCACGTTGGCCGGGATGCTGGAGGCGGAGTAGTTCTGCAAGCGGTAGGACTTGCCGTCCTTGCTGAACAGCAGGTTGCCCGTCTTGGCGAAGTCGCGCTGGGTGGCCTTGAGCGCGGTGCGCTCGTCATGCGAGTAGGCCAGCAGCACGTTGAAGCCGTCTTGGCTCAGGCTGCCGAAGCCCTTGGAGATGCTGAAGCGCTTTTCCTTGGCGCCGCCCTTGGGGTTGGACACGCCCACGGAGATGTCGCCCACGGTGGAATCGCGCTTGGTGATGAAGTTCACCACGCCGGCGATGGCGTCGGAGCCGTAGAGGGCGGAGGCACCGTCGGTCAGCACCTCGACGCGCTCGATGGCGGCCAGGGGAATGGCGTTGAGGTCGACAGCGGAGGCAAAGCCGGTCAGGGTCTGGCCGCCAAACTGGCTCAGGCGGTGGCCGTTGAGCAGAACCAAGGTCCGGGTCTCACCCACGCCGTGGATGGACACGCCGGAGAAGCCCAGCGTGGAGCCGCCCACCGAGTCGCTCTCGGCCGTGCCACCTTGCACCGCGCCTAGGCGCTGCACCAAATCCACTGTGGAGGTGGCGCCGGTGCGGTCGATCTGTTCACGGGTGATGATCTGCACCGGCAGCGCGGTCTCGGCGGCGATCCGCTTGATGGCGGAGCCGGTCACTTCAACGCGCTGCACCTCCTGTGCGGCGGCCGGTGCGCTGGCGATGGCACCCAGTGCCATCAATGCGCACACGCTGATCTTGGTTCTTTGAAACATTCAGACTCCTCTCGGAATGACCATGGGTTGACCTCAACATCCAGCCGGCTCCGCCCGGGCCCTCTTGAAGCCGCGGCCGAATGGCCAAGTTGTTTGCAGATTGTGAAGGATTCGTGCCGGAAATGTCCCGTGCGCAAACCCTCGCAAGTCACCCGAGAAGGGGAAGTGTTGCAAAGACGCCGCAGCCGCCCAAACACGGTGCAAAACCCTGGGCAATACCATTTTCAAACCTGCAAACGCGTACACGCCGACGGGCAAAAACCCCGTCAGCGTGCACCGTGAACCAATTTGAAGCGGGTATTACCCTGTGACCAGCCGGGGTACTGAAGCGATCAATTCCCGGGTGTAGTCCTGCTGCGGATGGGTCAGCACCTGCTGTACCGGACCATATTCCACGATCCGCCCACGCTGCATCACCGCCACGGTGTCGGCGATGTACTCCACCACGCCGATGTTGTGCGTGATGAACAGGTACGACATCCCCAATGAGCGCTGCAAGTCCTTGAGCAGATTGAGGATCTGGGCCTGCACCGACACATCCAGCGCCGAGGTGGGCTCGTCGCAGACGATGAGCTGGGGCTCCACCGCCAGGGCCCGAGCGATCGCGATGCGCTGGCGCTGCCCGCCCGAAAACTCGTGCGGATACCGGTCCAGCGCATCCTTGCGCAGGCCCACCTGATCCACCAGGGATTCAATCCGCTGCCGCCGCTGGGCGGCATCAAAATCCGGCCGCAGGGTGATCAAACCTTCCTCGAGCACCTGCCGGACCCGCATCCTCGGATTCAGAGAGGCAAATGGATCCTGGAAAATAATCTGGATTTTCCGGCGCAAACCGAGCAAATCTCCGCCTTGCAGCGCATTGAGATTTTGGCCCTCCATCAGGGCTTGCCCTGACACGGTGGCGACATGGCGCAGCAACTGGACCAGGGCTTTCCCTGTCGTGGTTTTGCCACAGCCAGATTCACCCACCAGCGCCAAGGTCTCGCCGCGTTTCACATCAAAGGAAACGCCTTGCACAGCGTGGAAGAAACCGGCACCTCGCTGCAGCCACCCCTGACGCAGGGGAAAGTCCACCTTCAATTCCCGCACCGTCAGCAGCGGCGCCGCGGACCCGGCGGTCTGTGTGTCCACGGGCTGTGCGGCCACCAAACCCGTGGCAGTTGCCGGCATGGCGGCGGCCGCCGGCATGCCACCGTCGACATGGAGCCAGCAGCGTACCTGGCGGCCCGCACCGGCCGGGCTCAGCTGCGGAACTTCCCGGTGGCAACGCTGGCCGGCTTGGTCGCAGCGGGAGGCGAATCGGCAACCCTCGAAGTGTTGGGTGAGCGGGGGCACGGTGCCCGGAATGGCCGCCAGCCCCTGGCCACGCCGCCTGGCGTCTGGCAGGGCCTGCAGCAGCGCTCCCGCATAAGGGTGCAGCGGCCGGGCAAAGAAGGCCCCGGCGTCGGCCAGCTCGACGAGCTGTCCGGCATACATCAAGCCCACCCGGTGGGCCATGCCCGAGACCACGGCCAAATCATGGGTGATGAGCAGCAGGCCCAGACCCGTCTCGGCCTGCAACTGCTTGAGCAGGTCAAGCACCTGGGCCTGGATGGTCACATCCAAGGCGGTCGTGGGCTCATCGGCCACGATGAAGTCCGGCTCGGCCGCCAGTGTCATGGCGATCATGACGCGCTGTTTTTGCCCGCCGCTCATGCGGAAGGGGTAGTCGTCGATGCGACGCTCAGGCTCGGGAATACCCACCCGCCGCAACCAGTCGATGGCTTTCTGGCGGGCAGCCGCCCCGCGCAACGCGGTGTGCGCCTCGATGGTTTCCAACATCTGCGACCCGACGGTCATCACCGGGTTCAGACTGGTGGAGGGCTCCTGAAAGATCATGCCGATGCGCCCGCCGCGCACCTGTCGCATCTGGCGCTCAGGCAAGGCCAGCAGGTCCTGCCCGCCCAGGGAGATGGTGCCCGAGACGACCTGGCCGTTCTCGGGCAGCAGCCGCATCAGGGCCAGGGCGGTCATGCTCTTGCCGCAGCCCGACTCGCCGACCAGGGCAAAGGTCTCGCCACGGCGCAGCGGCAGGGTCATGCCATCGATGGCCCGG
Organism: Ideonella livida; assembly: GCF_010499455.1. Lineage (GTDB taxonomy): Bacteria > Pseudomonadota > Gammaproteobacteria > Burkholderiales > Burkholderiaceae_C > Ideonella > Ideonella livida. The sequence goes on from NZ_JAAGOH010000002.1 coordinate 171,170, forward strand.
ACGGTGCCGGTCTCGGCGTCAAGTTCGACGCGGATGTCCTGAATGTCCAGCATGGGGTTCGTCACGTCAGGCCTTGCTCTGCTTGGGGCGCGCCACGCGCGGCTTGAGGGTGCGGGCGCGAGGATCGAAGGCTTCCTGCACACCGTCGGCGAAGAGGTTGGCCGCCAGCACCAGCGACACCATGAAGAAGAAGGCGCAGGCGAAGGTCCACCAGATCACCGGATCACGGCTCATTTCGCTGCGGGCGAAATTGATCATGCCGCCAAAGCTGTTCATGGACGGGTCCACACCCACGCCCACGTAGGAGAGCACCGCCTCGTAGAGGATGAGGCTGGAGAACTCGATCACCGTGACGATGAGCATCAGGTGCGCGACGTTGGGGAAGACGTGGCGCACCATGATGCGCCAGGGCGAGACGCCGAAGGCTTGCGCCGCCTGCACGTACTCCAGCTCGCGCAGCTTCAGGGTCTCGCCGCGCAGCAGCCGACACAGGCCGGCCCAGCCGGTCAAGCCCAGCACCGCGCACAGCAGGAAGAGCTTGAGGTCGGCACGCTCCAGCCCGGTCTCGAAGAACTCGGGGTGCTTATCCAGGAACACCTGCACCATCAGCACGCAGGCGGCGATCAGCAGGATGTTGGGAATGGAGGACAGCACCGTGTAGACGTACTGGATCAGCTCGTCCACCCAGCCCTTGAAGAAGCCCGCCATGATGCCCAGCACCACCGCCAGGGGCAGCGTGGCCAGCGTGGCCAGGGCACCGATGACGAAGGCGGTGCGGATGCTCTTGAGGGCCTGGTAGAGCACATCGTTGCCGGTCACGTCGGTGCCCAGCACGTGGTAAGGCCCGGCCAGCGCGCCCACCACCCCCACCAGCAGCGACAGGGCCATGACGGTGCGCCCCGCCACATGCCAGGGAATGCTCGTCTCGCGGTCGCGGATGCGCCGCCACATCTGCCCCGTCCCGCCGGACGCCCCCCGGCCGAGCAGCCAAAGTGCCGCGCCGCACAGCGCCATGCCCACGACCAGGCCCACGCCCGCACCGGTCAGGGCGCGAACGGTGACGTCGGTGGCCCATTCACGCGCCGGATCCTGCAGGTGGGCGCCCCCGTGCTGAAGGCGAGGCGCATGGCGCTCGGTGCCCCCACCGGGCAGGTCCCGGCTTTCCTTGGTGAAGCTCACATAGGACAACGGGCGCGAGTAGGTGGTCTCGCGGCTGTCGATCAGGTCCTGGGTGAGGAGGTCCAGCACCGAACGCACGCGGGTGTCGTACACCACCATATCGGACTGCTGGCCCTGGGCCGCCGGCAGCACCGGGCGGAAGTGCACGCTGTCGAGCAGCGTGACCGCCAGACAGACCAGCAGCACCACCGAGGAGGCCAGCGCAGGCGCGTTGCGGAAGACCTTGCCCCAGGTGGCGCGCAGGTCGGGCTGGCGGCGCACCATGAAGGCGTAGCCCACCAGGGAAAGGACCAGCAGCCAGAGGGCGGCATCGGTCCAGAGGAGGACGAATTTCGGCATCACCGGTGACTCCGGAAGCGATGTCTGAAGGGATCAGCCCAGGCGGACGCGCGGGTCCACCCAGGTGTAAGCCACGTCGATCAGGGCATAGGTGGCGATGTAGAGCAGCGAGCCCACGAACACCATGGTGCGCACGATGGCGAAATCCTGCTTGCCGATGGCCTCGATGACGTAGGCGCCCAGACCTGGGATGCCGAAGAAGCTCTCGAACACCAGGCTGCCCATGAACACATAAGGCAGGTAGCCACCGGCGCTGGTGATGATGGGGATCAGCGCGTTGCGCAGCACATGCCGGAACATGACCACGGTCTCCGACAGCCCCTTGGCGCGAGCGGTGCGCACGTAGTCCTTGTTGATCTCCTCGATGAACATGGCGCGGTAGAGCCGGGCCTCGGCCCCCAGCCGGGCCAGCGCGCTGAGCACCACCGGCAGCACCAGGAACTTCACCACATCCAACCCCTCCGCATAGCCCGAGATGGGCACGAGCTTGAGCACGCGGGCAAAGAAGTACTGGCCGACGATGATGTAGAACAGGCCGGAGATCGACATCATGAGCACGCACAGGATGGACCCCCACAGGTCCAGCCGGGTGTTTCGGAACATCACCAGCAACAGGCCGAAGCTGGTGGTGGCCAGCACCTGCAGCACGAAGATGGGCAGCGCCAGCTTGATGCTGACCCACATGCGGGAGGCGACCTCGGCCCCGATGTCGCCCGCGCTCTCGCTGTCGGCACGGCCAAAGTCGAAGCTGAAGAGCGAGACCGACCGCTCCCAGAAGATGGTCTCGGTCAGCTGTTCGGCGCCTGCCTTGGCATCGTTCCAATACAGAGGCTTGTCGTAGCCGCGTTCAACTTTCCATTTCTCGATCAGCTCGGGCGTGACACGCTTGCCGCCGATGTTCAGGCGGGCCATGTCGTCAGGGGTGTTGACCGTGAAGAAGAGGAAAAAGGTGGCGAGGTTGACCCCCGCCAGGATGAGGAAGCCGTACACCAGACGGCGGATCGAATAGGCCAGCATGGGCGGATTTCCTTGCGCGTCAGCCCAGCAGCTCACCGCGGGCGTTCATGCGTTCACGGCGGGCCAGGGTGTGGCGCACGCCCCAGACAGCGGCACCGACGGCGGCCACGATGAGCAGCAGCGGCCACCAGACCGGCTGGTTCCACTCGGCCTGGCGCTTGGCACGCTCGGCAGCATCCAGACGCAGGTACCGGCCGTGGTCACGGATGAGGATCGCCGGCTTGGTGTTCTTCACCCAGGTCTGCGCCGCCAGCGAGGCATAGGGATAGAAGCCGAAACTCCAGGGCGCATCCTTCTGCAGGATGGCGACCATCTGGTCAATGACCTTCTGCTTCTGCGGGCCGTCGTCCATGGACTTGAGCTGGCTGAACAGGCGGTCGTACTCGGGGTTCTGGTAGTTGGCGGTGTTCTCGCCGTCCGAGACGCTCTTGCTGTTGGGGCCGTACAGCAGGAACAGGAAGTTCTCGGCATCGGGGTAGTCGGCGTTCCAGCCCAGCCAGAAGACCTGGTGCTTGCCCTTGCGCACCTTGTCCTGGAACTGGTTGTTGTCGGTGGCACGCACCTCCAGCTGGATGTCGAGCTTGGCGAACTGCCGCACCATCCAGTCGATCTCCGGCTTGTTGCCGGGCGTGGGGGCCGAGTAGTAGTCGTAGTTGATGACCAGCGGCTTGCCTGTCTTGGCGTCACGCCCGTTCGGATAGCCCGCCTGTGCCATCAGCTTGCGGGCCTCCTCCAGAGGACGGCGCACAAACTTGCCGTCCTCCAGGCGGTGGGTGACAGGATTCAGGCCCTCGGGCGTCTCCTCGCGGGAGCCGGGAATGCCCTTGGGCAGCGGCCCCTGGGCGGTCGCACCGGCCTTGCGCGGGAAGATCTTGGCGTACTCCTCCCAGTCGATGGCGATGCTGATGGCCTGGCGCAGCTTGCGGTTGCGCTCGCGCTGCTCCGGGGTGTCACCCATGCCGATGACCGGGTCGATCATGTTGAAGCCGACGATGTAGTTGTTCACGTCGGCAGAGCGCCCGAAGAGCATGCCGCGCTGGCGGTAGACCTCGCGCACCTCCTCGGAATCCATGGCATCGACGATGTAGTCGTTGCCGGTGTCGGTGCGCTCGAAGATCTCGAGGTCGTAGTAGCCGTCGCGGAACTTATTCTTCATGGGCGTGCCCTCGCGCTCCACGGTGGCCACGATGCCGTCGAGGAAGGGCATGGTCTTGCCGCAGTCGTCCAGCAGGCCCCTCTCCTTGTCACCCGGCATGCCTTCGCAGGGATAGGGCTCACCGCGGAAGTTGGGGTTGCGGCGCATGACGATGCGGCGATCCGGGATGAACTCGGTCACCATGAACGCCCCCGTCCCCACCGGCCAGCGGTCCAGGGACAGGCCCCGGGCGGCCATGCCCGGCTGGGCATAGAAGGCGTCCGCCTCCCAGGGGATCGGCGCCAGGAAGGTCATCTGCATCCAGTACTTCCACTGCGGGTACTTGCCATGGATGCGGATGCGCAGCAGGTGCTTCTCTGGCGCGGACACGCCTTCCAGCGGCCAGCGGCGGAAGTCCAGGAAGGGCTTGTCCTGGCTGGCGGGATCCAGCCCCTCGCGCAGCTTCTTGTCCTCTGCGCGCACCAAGGCCATGTAGTCCTTGAGCCCGATGACAAACTCGGAGAACAAGCCGGAGATCGGTGCCGTGATGCGCGGCGTGGCATGACGCTTGAGGGCGTACACGAAGTCCTCGGCCACCAGCTCGCGGGTGCCGGTGTGCTCGAAGGCCAGCGGCGTCTGCCGATCGCCCAGCTCGCCCGGCTTCATGTCGTGGTAGCGGTGGCGGCCGGCCTCGTCCTTGGCGAAGGCCGGATGCGGCTGGAAGAGCACCCCCTTGCGGATGGGCACGTCATAGACGCTCTCGGCCACCAATTCGTCGGGCGCCTCCTCGGGCAGCTCACGCCCCTGCTTGTCGTAGTACCGCGGCTTGGCCACGGCCTCCGCCGCCTTGGGGACCAGCTCGAAGGGGCGCTTGAGGTAGTGGTAGCCGTAGAGCGGCTCGTAAACCTGATAGGTCACCAGCGTGTCCGGCGACCAGTAGGAGGCCGTCGGGTCCACATGCCGCGGCGTGGACTGCTGCATCGCGGTGTAGAGCACATTGGCTTCAGCCGACCCCTGCGGCCAGGGGCTGTTGTTGCAGCCCGCCAGCATCAGGACTCCCGCCCCCACGATGCCGGCCACCTTGAGCGACCCGGCACCGCGCAGCAAGCGCTGCGCCAAGGCGCGCCAACGCGCGCCCGTCGATCCGACCATGCACTACCTCCAAAAACCACGGCCAGCCGGGTGGGCTGGCCGCTGCAATCCCTGTGCGCGCACGGCGCCCGGCTTGTGCCCGGGACCGCTCCAACGCGAAACCTCAGAGGGATTCTAGGGTTGGCAGGATGTGCACCAACTTAGGGTTTCCGCAAGGCGAAACCGCTAAGGAGCCGCAGATTCCTCAAAGAAAGCCTCACCACTCCGAGAGTTTCACCAAGACAAAAGCACATCCCGTGCCTGAACCTGCAGGCTCACGACACGACCCACCGGCAGGCAGATCTTGGTGTCCACGTGCCCAAACGGCAGCCCGGTGAGGATGGGCGTGGGGCACACCGATCGCAAATGCGACACCACCGTCTTGAGGTTGTAGCCCCGATCCAGGGGCGACGGGCGCCAGGCCGAGAACGCCCCCAGCAAAATGGCCCGCTGCTGGTGCAGCACACCAGCCTGGTGCAGCTGTAGCAGCAGGCGTTCCACGCGGTAAGGATGTTCGGCCACGTCCTCCAAAAACAACAGTCCACCTTGCACCTGGGGCCAGTGCGGCGTGCTCAGCAGAGATGCGACCATGCTCAGGTTGCCGCCCCAGAGCAGGCCCTCGGCCTCCAGGCCGGCGAATCCGGCCTCGGTGCGAAAGCCCACGGCCTCAAGCTCGCCCGTCATGGCCTCGCGGAAACAGTCCGGGGTCACCTCGTCGAGCGTGTCACGACCAAAGTCGTCCACCGCCATGGGGCCGGCCCAACTGGTGGCGCCGGTGTGCGCCAGCAGGCCCAGTTGCAGCGCGGTGACATCGCTGTAGCCCACCCAGCGCGTCCCCTGCGCCACGCTGCGCGCCAGCAGCGGCCAATCCAGCCGGTCCAGCAGGCGGGTCAGGCCGTAGCCACCGCGGCTGGCCAGCGCCACGTCCGGCGCCTGGGCGGCGACCCGGTGCAAGGCCTCCAGCCGGTCGTCATCAGTTCCGGCAAAGCGCTGGCGGCGGGCCAGGGCGGAGGGATCCAGCGCCACCTCAAAGCCCAGGGCCTTCAAACGCTTGACGGCCCGGCGCAAGGGCGCGGCCTGCGCGACGACGCCGGACGGCGAGAAAACCGTCAGCCGCAGCGGCGCATCGGACACCGCGGGGCGGTCGTGGTGTGCGTCGTCATGCGCCGCCACCTGCGGCCCGGCAACCTCGGGCACAGCGTCGTGGGCGGGTGGAACGGAAGAGGCAGCACGTGCAGGGGCATTCATGGTCAGGAGGCTCCATGGCCGCCGCAGCAGGCCGGATCGTCACGAAAGATGGCGTCATCGGCCAGGGGCTCGCCCTCCACCACCTCGGGCAAGGGCATGCGCTCAGCCGGAAACGTTGGCAGCCTGTCCGCGCCCGGCAGGGGGGCCGCGGCGGGCAGGATGTCCTCGCCAGCGGCCCGCTGGGCCCGCTGGGCCCGCTCTGCCCGCTTGACGGCGCGCCGCTCCGCAAAGAAGTCGCGCAGCAGCTGACCACAGGCCTCCTGCAACAGCCCCCCCTGGATGAGGGTGTGGTGATTGAGCTGGGGCTGCCCGAAGAGGTTCACCACAGAGCCGGCGCTGCCGGTCTTGGGGTCCCAGGCGCCGAACACCACCCGCTTGAAGCGAGCGTGCATCAGGGCCATGGCACACATGGCGCAGGGCTCCAGGGTGACGAAGAGCTCACATTCCGGCAGCCGGTAGTTCTCCAGCAGCTGCGCCGCGTGGCGAAGGGCCACCAGCTCGGCATGGGCGGTCGGGTCGTGGGTGGTGATGGGCCGGTTGTAGCCGGTGGCGATGACCTGACCCTGTCGCAGGATCACCGCCCCGACGGGCACCTCACCCACCAGCCAGGCGTTGTGGGCCTGGTCCAGGGCAATGCGCATCGCATGTTCATCGGCGGGACTGAATTCGCTCATGGCAACGGCAAGGTGAAGATCGGGGGGAGCAGGCATCTTGGCAGAACCACGGGGCGGTCCCGAGCGCCGGCGGCATCAGCGGCGCTGACGGCGGCGGCCTGCACGCCGGTCCTGCGCCTCGGCCATCAGGAACTCCCAGGCCTGGGCCTGCTGCAGGAAGGCCTGGACCTCGCTGTCGGCCGCAGGCGGCTCGTCCTCGCGCAGCCAGTCGCGCAGGACTTCGGGGTTCTGCAACATGGCCAGGTCGTGCAGGACCTGCTCAGATGCGCGGGTGTGGCGCAGGTCCTGCGCCGCCAGCCAGCGCCGCAGACCGTCCTGTTCCGCCAGGTCGTGGGCAGGGGTTCCAACGGCGGCGGCCGCGGCAGCCTCCGGCAAGGCCGCCACCTCGGCCTCCAGAGGTTCGGCATCACGCGCGGCCAGCAGCGGCGCCTGCACCTGCACCAGGCTGTCACGCAACTCCAGCAGCTGATCCTGCAGCACCTCACACAGGGCGTCCAGTCGCGGGGCACTCGCGGGGTTCCAGCCCTCGCCGCCCAGCTGGCTGGCTTCCCATTGCAGGCTCAGCAATGCCAGCAGGTCGGCGGCCTCATAGGCGGCATTGGCCTGCTGCATGAGGGTGGTTTTGTGCGCGCGCCGCGCGGCGTCGGGTTCCCTGTCCGGATGCAGCGCACTGGCCAGCTTGCGGAACACACTGCGCACCGATTGGGCCAGCGCCTGGGCCACGGCCTCGCGGGCCTGGTCTCGGTCGCCCTGGCGATGCTGGCGGCGCTCACGCACGTCATCCTCTTCGGCCGCCTCGCGCCGCGCGACACGGGCCGCCCGCCGGTCAGCCTTGCGCGCGGCCTCACGCTCGCGCTGGGCATGGGCCTGCCGACCCGCCTGGGCCAACATGTCCCCAGCGCTGCGGGCGCCGTGCCCGGGCGGCAGTTGCAACCCGTAGACCTGGGCCAGCACGCGCTCGGTCTCCGCCATCTCGGCGGCACGCAGCTCGTGGTGGGGCAGGCTGCTGAAACGGTCAAAGATCGCCTCGACCTGAGGGTCCAGCCCTTCGGCCAACCAGGCTTGTGCCCGCTGGAGCAATCGCTGCTGCAGCCGCTGACGCAGGGCACGCGACCCCAGGTCGGCCGCCAGCAGACGATCGGCCGCCAGCACCCACTCGCGCAGACGTTCGCGCCGCAGACGCAGGGCCGGCAGCCAGCGCAGCACGCGGGCACGGTGGTACGCCTCGGCCACGTCCTGCCAGCCGGCCAGACGCCGGCGTGCGGCCTCCACCTCAGCCAGCAGGGCCTGGAATCGCGCGCCGGCCGCGGTGCCCGCCGTTTCCGCCGCCCGCGCATGCGCCAGCGCGCGGGTGAGCGTCAGCTCATTCCCACTCGATGGTGGCGGGCGGCTTGCTGGAGACGTCATAGGTCACGCGATTGATGCCGCGCACCTCGTTGATGATGCGGCCCGAGACCTTCTTGAGCAGGCTGTACGGCAGCTCGGCCCAGTCGGCGGTCATGAAGTCGCTGGTCTGCACCGCGCGCAGCGCCACCACGTAGTCGTAGGTGCGGCCATCGCCCATCACGCCCACGCTCTTGACCGGCAGGAAGACGGTGAAGGCCTGGCTGGTCAGGTCGTACCAGCTCTTGCCGCTGTGCGGGTCGATGGTCGAGCGCAGCTCCTCGATGAAGATCGCGTCGGCGCGCTGCAGCAGCTTGGCGTACTCGGGCTTGACCTCGCCCAGGATGCGCACGCCCAGACCTGGGCCCGGGAACGGGTGGCGGTACACCATGTCGTGCGGCAGGCCCAGGGCCACGCCCAGCTCGCGCACCTCGTCCTTGAACAGCTCGCGCAGCGGCTCGAGCAGCTTCAGGCCCAGTTGCTCGGGCAGGCCACCGACGTTGTGGTGGCTCTTGATGGTGGTGGCCTTCTTGGTCTTGGTGCCGCCGCTCTCCACCACGTCGGGGTAGATGGTGCCCTGGGCCAGGAAGGTGGCGCCCTTGACGCCATTGCCGGCGGCCTTGAGCTTCTCGGCCTCGGCCTTGAACACGTCAACGAACAGGCCGCCGATGATCTTGCGCTTGCGCTCGGGGTCGGTCACGCCGGCCAGCTGGCCCAGGAAGAGCTCGGAGGCATCGACGCGGATGACCTTGGCGTGCAGGCGCCCGGCGAACATGTCCATGACCATGTCGCCCTCGTTCAGGCGCAGCAGGCCGTGGTCGACGAAGACGCAGGTCAGCTGGTCGCCGATGGCGCGGTGGATCAGGGCCGCGGCCACCGAGCTGTCAACGCCGCCGGACAGGCCCAGGATGACTTCCTCGTCACCGACCTGCTCGCGGATGCGCTGGACCGCTTCCTCGATGTAGTTGCCCATGATCCAGTCGCCGGCGCAGCCGCAGATGCCGCGCACGAAACGGTTGAGCAGTTCAGTGCCTTGGACGGTGTGGGTGACTTCGGGGTGGAACTGGACGGCGTAGTAGCGCTTGTCCTCGTGGGCCATGCCGGCGATCGGGCAGCTGGGGGTGCTGGCCATCAGCTTGAAGCCCGGCGGCAGCGCGGTGACCTTGTCGCCGTGGCTCATCCAGACCTTGAGCATGCCGTGGCCTTCGGGGGTGCTGAAGTCCTGGATGCCGCGCAGCAGCTCGGTGTGGCCGTGGGCGCGGACCTCGGCGTAGCCGAACTCCCGGGTGTCGGACCAGGAGACCTCACCGCCCAGCTGCACCGCCATGGTCTGCATGCCGTAGCAGATGCCCAGCACCGGCACACCCGAATCCCACACCGCCTGCGGGGCACGCAGCTCATGGTCTTCGTAGGTGCTGGCGTGGCTGCCCGACAGGATGATGCCCTTGGCGCCGAAACTGCGGATGAACTCGTCCGACACGTCGTTCGGATGGATCTCGCAATAAACATGGGCCTCGCGCACGCGGCGGGCGATCAGCTGGGTGACTTGCGAGCCGAAGTCGAGGATCAGGATCTTGTCATGCATGGTGGGTCACTCAGGCGTTCGCGCCCGCGACGGGCGCAGAGGTGGAGACGGGATGACGGCGGAAGTGGCGGATGGCGAGCACCGTGGACAAGGCCTGCAGGCCCGCACACAGGAAGAAGGGGGCACCGATGCGCCAGTCGCCCTGAGGCAGGTGGGACACCAGGCCCAGCAGCGCAGCGCCCAACACCGGCGCGGCCACCGCGGTGGCACTGTTGAGGGAGGCGACCGCCCCCAGGGTGCGGCCCTGGGACTGCTCATCGGCAGCCTGGGAGACCACCGTCTGGATGGAGGTCTGGACCATGAAGCCCATGACGTTCAGGCCGATGACGGCGTACATCATCCAGCCCTCGGTGGCGGCCCCCCACAGGGCATAACAAAGCGTGGAGGACACCAGCCCCAGCACGGCGATGCGCTGGGGGGTGGTGCGCTTGAGGGCCACGCGGATCAACCCCCCCTGCACCAGCACGGTCATGACCCCGACGGCAAACAGCGACCAGCCGTTCTCCTTCGGGCCCCACCCGAACTTGAAGCTGGTGTAGAGCACCCAGGTCGTGTGCATCACGAACTGGGCCAGGCCGCTCAGCCCGATCACCACCACCAGCAGGCCCACGCCGTGGAGGTCACGCAGTTGACGCAGCGAAGCCACCGGATTGGCCTTTCGCCAGTCGATGGGCGTGCGGCGCGCCGGCGGCAGGGACTCGGGCAGCACAAAAATGCCGTACACCGCGTTGAGCACGGCCATCCCCCCCGCGACATAGAAGGGCAGGTGCAGATCGATCGCCCCCAGCAGCCCCCCCATCACCGGGCCCAACACGAAGCCCATGCCGAACATGGCCCCCAGCATGCCGAAGCGCTTGGCACGGTCCTGCGGCGCCGAGATGTCGGCCACATAGGCCTGGGCCACGGCGGCATTGGCCTGCAGCGCCCCGCTGACCAGGCGCACGGCCACCAGCATCCACAGCGCGGTGGCCAGGCCGGTGACGAAGAAACTCAGGGCCAGGCCGGTGAAGCCCAGCAACAGCACCGGACGACGCCCATGGTGGTCCGACAGTGCGCCCAGGATCGGCGAGCCAAAGAAGTTGGCGATGCCGAAGGCGAAGGTGACCACACCGTACCAGAAGGCATGCTCGCCCTGGTCCTGGGTGAAGGTCCCCACCAGCGGCGGCAGCACCGGGATGATCAGCCCGATGGCGATCATGTCGATCAGCACCGTGAGCATGATGAAGGACATGGCCGCCTCACGCGGGCGACGACCTCCTGCGCTGGCCGTGGACTCGGGCTGTGACATGGGCGATGGCGAAGTCAGAAAGACGACGCCCGGACTCTGCCGGGCGCCGCGATCAGGGGGGCAAAGGGCCGATCACTCTGCCCGGTAGTTGGGCGCTTCCTTGGTGATCTGCACGTCGTGCACGTGGCTCTCGCGGATGCCGGCGGCGGTGATCTCGACGAACTCCGCCTGCTCATGCATCTGGGCAATGGAGCCGCAGCCGCAGTAGCCCATGGAGGCACGAAGGCCGCCGGCCATCTGGTAGACGATGGAGATCATCGAACCCTTGTACGGCACGCGACCTTCAATGCCTTCAGGCACCAGCTTGTCGGCATTCGGGTTGGCGGCTTCGTCGTTCTCCTGGAAGTAACGATCGGCCGAGCCGGCCTTCATGGCACCGATGGAGCCCATGCCGCGGTAGCCCTTGTAGGAGCGGCCCTGGAACAGGAACACCTCGCCCGGAGACTCCTCCGTGCCGGCGAACATGCCACCCATCATCACGGTGCTGGCACCGGCCGCAATGGCCTTGGCGATGTCGCCCGAATAACGGATGCCACCGTCGGCGATCAGGGGCACGCCGGTGCCGCGCAGCGCGGTGGCCACGTTGTCGATGGCCGTGATCTGGGGCACGCCCACACCCGCCACGATACGGGTGGTGCAGATGGAGCCCGGGCCGATGCCGACCTTCACGCCGTCGGCTCCCGCCTCGGCCAGTGCCAGCGCCGCCGCACCGGTGGCGATGTTGCCGCCGATCACGTCGACATGCGGGAAGTTCTGCTTGACCCAGCGCACGCGCTCGATCACGCCGTGGCTGTGGCCGTGGGCGGTGTCCACCACCAGCGCGTCCACACCGGCCTTGACCAGCAGCTCCACACGCTCCTCGGTGCCCTCACCCACGCCCACGGCGGCGCCCACGCGCAGCTTGCCCTGGGCATCACGCGCCGCGTTGGGGAAGCTGGTCTGCTTGGTGATGTCCTTGACGGTGAACAGGCCGCGCAACTCAGCCGCGTCGTTCAGCACCAGCACGCGCTCCAGCTTGTGTTGGTGCATCAGGGCCTTGGCCTCGGCCAGGGAGGCCCCCTCGCGCACCGTCACCAGGCGCTCGCGGGGCGTCATGATGTCGCGCACCGGGGCGTCCAGGCGGGTCTCGAACCGCAGATCACGGCCGGTGACGATGCCCACCACCTTGCCGTCTTCCACCACCGGGAAGCCCGAGATGCCGTGCTGGCGCGACAGCTCGATCACATCGCGGACCCGGGCCCCGGGCGCAATGGTGATCGGATCCTTGAGCAAGCCCGACTCGTAGCGCTTGACCCGCGCCACCTCGGCCGCCTGCTGCTTGGGCGTCAGGTTCTTGTGGATGATGCCGATGCCACCTTCCTGGGCGATGGCGATCGCCAGACGGGCTTCGGTCACGGTGTCCATGGCGGCCGACACCAGCGGCAGGTTCAGGACGATGTTGCGGGTGAACTGGGTGGCCAGCGACGTGTCGCGGGGCAGCACCTGGGAATAGGCGGGGACCAGCAACACATCGTCGAAGGTCAGCGCTTTGCCAAGAAGGCGCATGGGAGTCATCTCCGGACGCAAAAGAAGATTATACGGAGCCCGCGAAGTCGGTGCGAGCACCTGTGGCCGGCCTACACTGGCGGGCGACGTTCACCGCCCCTGTATTGGCCCGTGGCCGACCTCCGCATGAACCCCACCCAACGCCTGATCGCCGTCCTCACCCTGTCCGCCCTGGCTGCCGGCGTGCACGCCCAGACCTACTGGAAATGGCGCGACGCCCAGGGGCGCGTGCAGGTGTCGGACCAGCCGCCGCCACGCGATGTGCCCGACGCGGCCATCCTGCAGCGCCCGGGCAAGACCGCCCCGGCCCAGGCCGCAGGCTCAGGTGCCGAGCCCGCAGCCACCCCGACTGCCCCCCCGGCCTCCGCCGTCACCGGGCAGGACCCCGAGCTGGAGGCTCGGCGCCGCAAGATCGCGCAGGAGAAGGCCGAGCGGCAAAAGGCGGACGAGGAACGCCGCGCGGAGCAGCAGCGCAAGCAAGACGCCAACCGCCAGGAGGAATGTCAACGCCTGCGCAGCCACCTCAAGGCCCTGGAGTCGGGCGTGCGCATGGCCCGCCTGAATGACAAGGGCGAGCGCGAGGTGATGGAGGATGCCGAGCGCCGGCAAGAGACCCAACGCGTGCAGGGACAGCTGAGCCAGCACTGCAACCGCTGAGACGGATGAGGCCGCTCAGGCGGCCGGGCGCTCGCCTTCGGCTACCGTGGCCTTGCTGCGCCGGTAGCGCTGGCGGCGCGCTTCCTTGGGGTCCACCTTCAGCGGGCGGTAGATCTCCACCCGGTCCTGGTCGCGAAGCGGCGTGTCCAGGGGCCGCAGTTTCATCCACACCCCGGCCTTGAGGGACTCCAGCGGCCCCAGGCCGTGGCGCTCAGGCAGGCCGCTGGCCTGCAGCGCCTGCACCAGCGTGCTGCCAGCGGGCAGCCGCAGCGCCACCTGGTCCACCTGCGCCGGCACAGGGCTGTACGCGACGGTGACGTTCAACACGGGGTTCACGCCCATCGGTTCCGACGGAGGGTTTTCAACGGGCACCATAGACCTGCTCCGCACGGGCGACGAAAGAGTCAACGAAGGTGTTGGCCACCTTATCGAACACCGGGCTGAGGACGAGCTCCAGCGCACGGCTGGAGAAGGCATACCGCAGGTCAAACTCGATCCGGCAGGCCTGGGGCGACTGCTCCGCCTGGGCACCCAAGGGCAGGAAGCGCCAGGTGCCCTCCAGCACCGAGAACGGCCCGTCCACCAGCGACATGGCCACCAGTGCGTCAGCCTCCTGACGGTTACGGGTGGTGAAGGCGTGACGCACACCAGCAAAGGCCAGGTGCACACGGGCCTTCATGCCCTGCTCATCCCGCTCCAGCACCTCGCCCTGGCTGCACCAGGGCAGAAACTGGGGATAGGACTCCACATCGGTCACCAGGCGGTACATCTCGGCCGGGGTGTACCAGAGGAGAACGGACTTCTTCACGTGCTTCATACAATGCCCGGATTGTAGGGGGCGGGTCTTTCCGCCCCCGGCCCAACCCCCTGACCCATGTCCGCCTTCATCGCCGAGAACCGCCGCGCCCGATTCGAGTACCACATCGAGGAGCACTACGAGGCCGGGATGGTGCTGGAGGGCTGGGAGATCAAGGCCATCCGCGCCGGCCAGGTGCAGCTCACCGACGGCTATGTGGTCATCAAGCATGGCGAGCTCTTCCTCATCGGTTGCCGCATCAACGCCCTGCGCAGCGCCTCCACGCACATCCACCCCGAGGCCGACCGCACCAAAAAGCTGCTGATGAAGAAGGCCGAAATCCGCCGCCTCATCGGCAAGGTGGAGCAGCGCGGCTTCACCCTGGTGCCCTTGAACCTGCATTACAAGGGCGGCCGGGTGAAGGCCGAGATCGCCCTGGCCAAGGGCAAGGCCGAGCACGACAAGCGCAACACCGTGAAGGAACGCGAGTGGGAGCGAGAGAAGGGCCGCTTGATGCGCCACAAGGTGTCCTCCTCCGGCAAAGACTGAAACCCACGCTCGCCCCCTGGCCCGCCATCGCCTCCCGTTCGGAGACTAGCCATGACCGCCCTGGACGACGTACTGCATCCCCCCGTGGAGCCCCTGCGTCATGGCCGGCTGGCCGTGGACGCGCGCCACACCCTGCACTGGGAGACCTGCGGCCAGGCCGATGGTCTACCGGCGCTGTTTCTCCATGGTGGGCCCGGCGGCGGCATCTCCCCCACCAGCCGCCGCTTCTTTGACCCTGCGCGCTACCACGTGGTGCTGTTCGACCAGCGCGGTTCGGGACGCTCAACGCCCCTGGGCGAAACGCAGGACAACACCACGCCACTGCTCATTGACGACATCGAGCAGCTGCGGGAGCACCTGGGCATCGAGCGCTGGCTGGTGTTTGGCGGCTCTTGGGGCTCCACGCTGGCGCTGGCCTATGCCCAGGCCCACCCGGAGCGTTGCTTGGGCCTGGTGCTGCGCGGCATCTGGCTGGGCACCCAGGCCGAAATCGACTGGTGGCTGTACGGCATTCGCCACTTCTTCCCACGCGAGTGGGAGGCCTTTGCCAGCCACCTGCCCCCCGAAGAGCGGCATGACCTGTTGGCGGGCTACCGCCGCCGACTGCAGCACCCCGACCCCGCCGTGCACCGTCCCGCTGCGCAGGCCTGGAGCCGCTACGAAGGCGCCTGCCTGACGCTGCGCCCGGACCCGGCCACCGTGGAGGCCTTCACCGAGGACCGCGTGGCCCTGGGCCTGTCACGACTCGAGGCCCACTATTTCGCTCATCACGCCTTTCTGGCACCCGACCAGTTGCTGGCGGGCATGCCGAGCATCGCCCACCTGCCGGCTTGCATCGTGCACGGCCGCTATGACGTGATCTGCCCCGTGCAGCAGGCCTTTGCCCTGGCCGACGCCTGGCCCGGCGCACGACTGCAGGTGGTGACGGAGGCTGGACACTCCTCGATGGAGCCCGGCATTGCGGCCGCCCTGGTCGCGGCTACCGACCGCTTCGCGGCGCAGGGCACCTTTTAGTCAGACGCCACTGGCGGCAACGCCGCCAGTCCAGCAGCCAAGTCAGCGATCAAGTCCTCGGTGGCCTCCAGGCCGATGCACAGCCGCACCAAGACGCCTTGCCACGGATGATCCAAGCTGCGCATGAAGCGCGCTTGGTACGGCACGGCCAGGCTCACCGGCCCGCCCCAGCTCCAACCGATGCGGAAATGCCGCAGGCCGTCCACCAAGGCATCGACGGCGGCCGCCGGCAGCGCCGGGTCCATCTCCAGGGTCAGCAGGCCGGCCGCGGCACGGCAGTGCGCGGCCCAATGGGCATGGCCGGGCGAGTCTGGCAACGCAGGATGCAGCACGCGGCGCACGCCCGGCTGCCCTTGCGCCCAGGCGGCAATGCGCCGGGCCGAAGCGTCCTGCGCGGCGTAGCGCAGCGCCAGCGTAGACAGGTTGCGCAGCACCAGCTCGGCATCGTTGCCACCCACGCCCAGCCCCAAGCGGCTGTGGGTCCAGGCCAGCTTTTCGTAGAGGGCGGTGTCGCGGCAGGCGATGGAGCCCATGAGCACGTCGCCCCCGCCGGAGGGGTACTTGGTCAGGGCGTGGATGGTCAGGTCCACGCCCTGCGGCTGCCCATCCACGTCGCCCAACTCAAAGGGGTTGAAGGCGATGCCCGCCCCCCAGGTGTTGTCCAGCGCCACGATGGCCTGCGGCGCCAGGCGACGCACTTGGGCCACCAAACCGCGCAGGTCCGGAAATTCCAGCGTCACCGAGCCGGGCGCCTCCAGCCACACCAGTTTGACTTCAGGCCCCAGCGCCGCCGCCAAGCCGGCCGCATCAAGAGGGTCATACAGCCGGTGCGCCACGCCAAAGCGGGCCAATTCCTGACGGGCAAAGTCGCGGCTGGGGGCGTAGACGTTGTCGGGCAGCAGCACCACGTCCCCGGCCTGCAGCAAGGCCAGGTCCACCACGGTGAGGGCCGACAGGCCGCTGGGCGCCAGCAGCACATGGCGGGCATGCTCAAGCGTGGCCAGGCGGGCCTCCAGCGTGAAGGTGGTGGGCGTGCCGTGCAGGCCGTAGGTGTAGCCGCTCTTGTCCACCCAGCGCCGTTGGCGCAGATCGGCCACCGAACTGAAATAGACCGTCGAGCCCTTGCACACCGACACGGCCGGCGAATCGAAGCCAGCAGGCGGCTGGTAGGCGTGGTGGATCAGCTGGGTGGCCAGTGCCGGCGGGGCCGGCGCGGCTGGGGCATCGTCGTGTTCAGGCATGCGCCGCAGTATGCCCGGGGGTAGGCTGGCGGCGGCCCCAGCCCCATTCACACCCGGGCCACGCCACGCGCGCAGGGTCAGATCGGCTGGCCGATCAGGTCGTGGCCCTCGGCACCCACGATGCGCGCCTTGACGAACTCGCCCACGCGCATCTGGGTGGAGGCCTTGGTGGGCGGCAGCAGGCGCACGGTGCCGTCGATCTCGGGCGCATCGGCGTAGCTGCGGCCCACGCCACCGCGGCGGCCCAGGGCCGGCGCGCTGTCGACCAGCACCTGCATGGTGGCGCCCACGCGGCGGCGCAGTCGCTCCACCGACACCGCCTCAGCCACCGCCATGAAGCGCTGGCGGCGCTCCTCGCGCACTTCATCCGGCAATGCGCCGGGCAGCTCATTGGCGGTGGCGCCGTCCACCGGCGAGTAGGCAAAGCAGCCGGCACGGTCGATCTGGGCTTCCTTCAGGAAGTCCAGCAGGTAGCTGAACTCCTCTTCGGTCTCCCCGGGGAAACCGGCGATGAAGGTGGAGCGGATGACCAGCTCGGGGCACAGCTCGCGCCAGCGCTGGATGCGCTCCAGGTTCTTCTCGCCGCTGGCCGGGCGCTTCATGCGGCGCAGCACATCCGGGTGGGCATGCTGGAAAGGCACGTCCAGGTAGGGCAGCACCAGGCCCTGGGCCATCAGCGGCAGCACCTCGTCCACATGCGGATAGGGGTAGACATAGTGCAAGCGCACCCAGGCACCGTGGGCGCGGGCCAGCTCACCCAGCTGGGCCACCAGATCCAGCATGCGGGTCTTGACGGGGGCCCCGTTCCAGAAGCCGGTGCGGTACTTCACGTCCACCCCATAGGCCGAGGTGTCCTGGCTGACGACCAGCAACTCCTTGACGCCGCCTTCGAACAGGGCCTTGGCCTCGTTGAGCACATCCCCCACCGGGCGCGAGACCAAGTCACCGCGCAGGCTGGGAATGATGCAGAAGGTGCACCGGTGGTTGCAGCCTTCGCTGATCTTCAGGTAGGCGTAGTGCTTGGGGGTGAGCTTGATGCCGGCCGCCGGCACCAGGTCCACAAACGGATCGTGCGGCTTGGGCACGTGCTGGTGCACGGCGTCCATCACCTCCTGCGTGGCGTGGGGGCCGGTGACGGCCAGCACCTTGGGGTGCACCTCACGCACCATGTTGCCGCCGCTGTCGCCGGTGCGGGCCCCCAGGCAGCCGGTGACGATGACCTTGCCGTTCTCAGCCAGGGCTTCGCCGATGGCGTCCAGGCTTTCCTTGACGGCATCGTCGATGAAACCGCAGGTGTTGACGATCACCAGGTCGGCGCCCTGATAGGTCTTGCTGGTCTTGTATCCCTCGGCTGAGAGCTGGGTGAGGATCAGCTCGGAATCCGTGAGGGCCTTGGGGCAGCCGAGCGAAATGAAGCCGATCTTCGGTGCGCCGGCAGGCTCGTGAGGGAGTTGGTTCGAATCCATGGCCTGATTTTCGCCGATCGCCCCACCAGCCGCCCGTGGCGGGACTTGGTGCCGCCCCGCTCCCCCATGCCGGTGCGGCCACGCCCCCAGTCGAATCGGGGAAATGTCGCACATATAAAACGAAATCATTCTTATTTGTATCTAGAATGACACCATTCCAGAACGCGGTACGGCAGCGCTGTCGGCGCCCCCTGCCCGCCCTCCCCGGAGTCCCGATGAAGTCCGCAAGAAGCCTCCCTTTGTTCACCCGCAGCGCCTGCGCCTTGGCCACCCTGGCCGCCCTGGGTGCCGCCCAAGCCCAGCCCGCCACCGGCATCGAAGCGCCGTCCAGCACCGCCCCCGCCGCCACGCCAGAAACCACGGTGGACACGGTGGTGGTCACCGCCAAGCGCGAACGCCGCGTATCCAAGGGCGCAACCAACCTGCGCATGGAAGCCAAGGACACGCCCCAGTCGATCAGCACGCTGGATCGCGAGACCCTGCGGGATTTCGCGACCACCGGCACCCACGACGCCTTGCGCCTGGGCACCGGCATCACGGTCGACGAGTGGGAAACCAACCGCACCAACTACAGCGCCCGCGGCTTCGACATCATGCTCACCCAGGTGGATGGCCTGGGCATGGCCAATGATTGGGGGCTGGTGGTGGGCCAGCAGGACACCTACCTCTTCGAATCCATCGAGCTGATCCGGGGCGCCAACGGGCTGCTGACCGGCGTGGGCAATGCCTCGGGCACGATCAATTACGTACGCAAGCGCCCCACCAACCGCAATGGTGGCGAGGTCGTGGCCACCGGTGGCTCCAACGGCCTCAAGCGCCTGGCCGTGGACTACAACCAGGTCCTGTCCGAAGACGGACGCTGGGCGGGCCGGCTGGTGGCTGCCCACGAGGACAAGGACTCCCACCTGCGCGACCTGCACGACCGTCGCAGCAGCGTCTATGGCGTGGTCGAGGGACAGATCAGCCAGGACGGCGTGTTGACCGCCGGCCTCAGCCACGGCCTGGCCCGCCAGCGCTCACCCATGTGGGGCTCGCTCACCTTGCGGCGAGCCGATGGCTCGCAGGCGGCGTACGACGTGTCGGCTTCCACCTCCCAGGACTGGACACGGTGGAACACCCAAACCACCCAGGCCTTTGTGGAGTACACCCACGCCCTGGGCACCGACTGGGAGGCCAAGGCGGTCTACAGCCATGCGCAGGGGCAAAGCGACACCAAGCTGTTCTATGCCTATTCGCTGACCGGCCAGCTCGAGCAGGACGGCACCGGGCTGTACGGCTGGCCCTACCGCAGCGAAGGTGAATCCAGCAGCCGCAGCTTGGACCTGAGCCTGAGTGGCCGCTTCGGCGCCTGGGGTCGCCAGCACGAGGCGGTGGTGGGCGTGAACCACTCCCGCCAATCCAGCATGACCGAAGCCTATGCGGTGGCCAGCGCCCCCTCGGCGGTGCTGCCGGCCTTCCCCTATGACGGCGATGTCTATGCCGAGCCGGCCTGGGGCGCCAAGTCGGTCGCCGAGGACGGTGACCAGCGCATCACCCGCCTGTATGCCGCCACCCGCCTGCAGCTGGGTGAACGCCTCAAGGGCGTGCTGGGCCTGAACGCCATCGACCTGCGGCGCGATGGCACGTCGATCTATGGCGGCGGCGTCGCGCTGGAGAACGAGACCACCCGCAAGCTCAGCCCCTACGTGGGCGCCACCTACGACCTGAGCCCGGAGGCATTGGCCTATGCCTCCTACTCCGACATCTACCAGGCGCAGGACCAGCGGGACGTGCAGGGCCGTTTCCTGGCCCCGATGAAGGGGCTCAACGCCGAGGTGGGCCTGAAGGCCGAATGGCTGGACCGGCGGCTGCTCACCACGGTGGCCCTGTTCAGTGCCCGGCAGAAGGGCTTGGCCACCGAGGCGGGCTTCGACCCGGTGTCCCAGCAGTCGTACTACACCGGCAAGGATGTGGACTCCCGCGGCCTGGAGCTGGAGGCCAGCGGCCGGGTGAGCGCCGACACCCGGGTCTCGGCCGGGCTGTCCGCCCTGCGGCTGACCGGCCCCGATGGCCAGGACATCTATGAATGGGTGCCGCGCCGCACGCTCAAGCTGCGGGCCGACACCCGCCTGTCGGGCCTGGGCCTGCCGCAGCTGCGCGTGGGGGCAGGGGCCCGCTGGCAGTCGGCGGTGAGCAAGAGCGGTGGGGCGCACCAGGGCGCCTACTCGGTGGCCGACGCCTTTGCCGCCTATGAGCTCTCGCCGGTGGCCACGGTCCGTGTCAACCTCCAGAACCTCTTCAATACCCAGTACCTGCGAACAGTGCAGTACGGCGCCATCTACGGCGCACCGCGCACGGGCTCGGTGTCCCTGGAGTACAAGATCTGATCCCCGGGCCTACCGCACCGCTGCCCTCCACCGCCACCATGTCCGCCTCCACCCTGTCCCGCCCGCCCCGCACCTGGCCCGTGCTGCTGCTGCGCTGCGTCTGCGCCGTGCTGGGCGGCTGGGCCCTGTGCTGGGGTGGCGTGGCCGCCGGCACGGCCACCCTGGTGGCGGCCGGCATGGATTTCCACGACGCAGAGACCATCCTGCAGCTGTTGGCCCTGGTCGGCTGGCTGTCGCTGTTCCTGTGGGCCTTCGCCTGTGCGTCGGCCCGGCGGGTGGCGGTGGTCCTGCTGGGTGGGGCGGCGCTGCTCCAGGCCCTGGGCTGGGGCTTGCCGGCCCTTCTCCCCTTTCCGCACTGAGTCCGTTGCCCATGTCCTCCTCCTCCGGCCTGCGGCCTTCGATGGCTTGGGTCCACACCTGGTTCGGCCTGGTGCTGGGCCATGTGCTCATGGCGTGCTTCTTCTTCGGCACGCTCTCGGTCTTCGACCGGGAAATCGACCGCTGGGCCTTGCCCGACACACGCTTCGCGCCCCAGCCGCTGCCCTCCTTCGACCAGGTGCTGCTGCCCGCGCTCAGGCGCCTGGAGCCCGACCCCGCTGAGTACACGCAGCTGATGCCCGGCATGCACGACCCGGCACAAGGCCCGCCCACCCCGCGCGAGGCACTGCCCCCCGACGAGTACTGGGTCTACGCGACGCACCGGGATCCGGTGATCGCCGTGGGCGCGGGCTTCCGGGTGCCGCACGCCCGGGACGAACACGCACACAACCACATCCACGGCAACGCGACGGTGGATCCCCGTACCGGTGCGCTGGCGCGCGCCGATGCGCTGCGCATCGGCAGCCAGTGGTTCTATCCGATGCACTACAGCCTGAACTGGCATTGGCACAACGCCGGCATCTACCTGGTCGGCCTGGCCGGGCTGGTGATGCTGGTGGCCCTGGTCAGCGGCGTGATCCTGCACCGCCGGTTGCTGCGCGAGTTCTTCACCTTGCGTCTGCGCACGCCGGGTCAGCGACGCACGCTGGACCTGCACAACCTCACCGGGGTGCTGGCCCTGCCGTTCCATTTCTTCTTCG
This sequence comes from Ideonella livida, assembly GCF_010499455.1. Taxonomy (GTDB): domain Bacteria; phylum Pseudomonadota; class Gammaproteobacteria; order Burkholderiales; family Burkholderiaceae_C; genus Ideonella; species Ideonella livida. The sequence goes on from NZ_JAAGOH010000002.1 coordinate 192,862, forward strand.
CCTTCACCGGGCTGCTGATCTTCGCCGGCTTTTACTACTTTCCAGTCTCCAGCTTCCAGCTGCAGGCCCTGCACGACCAGCACGAGCAGCACGAGGCCCGGGTGACCGGCCTGCCCCATGCCCGCGCGGGCATTCCCGCGCCTCTGGCCTCGGTGGACGCCATGGTGGCCGAGGCGCGACGCCGCTGGGCCGCGCGGGACATGGCGGGTGAAGCCGGCTTCATCCAGCTGCACCATGTGGGCGACCTCAACGGCTATGTCAGCATCTACCGTGCCGGCAGTGACCGCGTGGCCCTGGTGGGCGAAGGCATCCACTTCCAGGCCAGCACCGGCGCCGTGCTGCATGAAGAGCCCCCCCGCAGCGCAGTGGCTGAAGTCAGCCAGTTCCTCACCGGCCTGCACCTGCAGCACTTCGAGCACTGGACCCTGCGCTGGCTCTATGTGCTGGGCGGGCTGATGGGCACCGTCTGCATCGCCACCGGCTTCGTGTTCTTCGTGGAGAAGCGCCGCCGCCCCGACGCCCGCGCCACGCGCCAGGGCAGCCGCCTGGCCGATGCGGCCGCAGTGACCACCGTGACCGGCATGGTGCTGGCCACGGTCGGCATGCTGGTGGCCAACCGCCTGCTGCCCTTGGAGCTGCCCGCCGGCCTACCCGACAAGGGCCAAGCCGAGAAACTGGTCTTCTGGGGCTGCTGGGCACTGGCCGGACTGCATGCCGCCTGGCGCAGCGCCCCGGTGGCCCGGGCACAGGCCAATCCGGCCTGGCGTGAGCAATGCGCGGCCATTGCACTGCTGGGCGTGGCGGCGGTGGGCCTGAACGCGGTGACCACCGGCGACCACCTGCTGCGCACACTGGTCACGGCCCCGTACTGGCCGGTGGCCGGGGTGGACCTGGCGCTGTTGGCCACGGCCGCGGTGGCCGGCAGCGCGGCCTGGCGCTTGTGGCGCCCGGCGTCACGCCCCGCCAGTGCCGCGGCGGGGCCAGCCAAAGCCGTGGAGGTGTCGCATGTCTGAGTCCTCCGCCTGGCTGCTGAGCGCCGCGCTGCTGAACCTGGTGGGCATGGGATGGCTGGCCATGGCCATGCCTTGCCACGCCATGCAGGTCTGGCCTGGGGAAAGAGACGAAGGCACCGGGCAGCGGCTGCTCAGACCCCTGGGCGCGCTGGCCCTGCTGGCGGGGCTGGGCGCCTGTCTGCAGGCCGATCGCCCCTCCATGGCCGCGCTGGCCTGGGTGATGCTACTGAGCGCCGACGCGCTGGTGGTGGCGCTGGTGTTGAGCAGCCGTCCCCGGCTGCTGGCGGGCATATGGCCCTGGGGGCGGTAAGCCCGGGGCTTACTTGCCGCTGCCCGGAGGGGGCACCGGAAAGCCGGGAAAGACCGACCCGGCCTTGCCCATCTGCTCCTGCATCTGCACAAACAGGTTCTTGGACTGCTCCAGGTAGCTGCCCATGAGGTTCTGCATCACCGGGGCCTGCCCGCTCATGAACTGGGACCACATCTCGGGCGTGAAGGCCGCCGGGTCGTACATGCCGCGCGCCTGATCGGCCAGGCGGCCCTGCATGTCGACGAAGGTCTGCAGGTTCTTCTCCAGGTACGAACCCATCATGCCCTGCATGGCATGACCGTAGAAGCGGATGATCTGCGCCAGCATCTGGGCGCTGAACATGGGCATGCCGCCCGACTCCTCTTCCAGGATGATCTGCAGCAGGATGCTGCGGGTCAAGTCCTCGCCAGTCTTGGCATCACGCACCTCGAAGGCCACATGTTCCATCACCATGCCCTTGACATCGGCCAGGGTGATGTAGGCACTGGCGCTGGTGTCGTAGAGGCGGCGGTTGGGGTACTTCTTGAGGACGCGGGGGCCGCCGGCATCGGCCGAAGGGGCGGCCTCTGGGGCAGGACGGCGGGAAGAGGTCATTGACCGGAGCTCCAAAAGAAAACGGCGCCGCTGGATCGCGGCGCCGCAGCATTGTAGGAGTGCCCCCCTGGCGCGGGCAGCGGGAACATGCGGGTCTTCCCCCGCCTGCCCCGGCCGCGCCGCTGGCACTCAGAGACGTCCGGCCACCCAGGCCTGCACGCTGGCCAGGGCCGCCGGCAGCGCGGCTGCATCGGTGCCCCCGGCCATGGCCAGGTCAGGCTTGCCGCCGCCCTTGCCACCCACCTGCTGGGCCACGAAGTTCACCAGCTCACCGGCCTTGACCTTGGCGATGGCGTCGGCGGTGACACCGGCTGCCAGCTGCACCTTGGCGCCGTCCACCGCGGCCAGCACGATGGCGGCGGTCTTGAGCTTGTTCTTCAGCTGGTCCATCGTGGTGCGCAGCGTGGCGGCATCCGCGCCTTCCAGCGTGGCCGCCAGCACCTTCACGCCCTGGATGTCCACCGCCTGGGCCAGCAGGCTGTCGCCCTGGCTGGAAGCCAGCTTGCCCTTGAGGGCGGCGATGTCCTTCTCCAGCGCGCGCACCTGCTCCTGCAGGCTGCTGATGCGGCCGGGCACCTCGGCCGGGGCGGCCTTGAGGACACCGGCCACGCCGTTGACGGTCGCCTCCAGACCTTGCAGGTAGGCCAGGGCGTTGTCGCCGGTCACGGCCTCGATGCGGCGGATGCCGGCGGCCACGCCGCTCTCGGCCACCACCTTGAACAGGCCGATGTCGCCGGTGGCCTTGACGTGGGTGCCACCGCACAGCTCCTTCGAGGAGCCGATGGAGAGCACGCGCACGGTCTCGCCGTACTTCTCGCCGAAGAGCATCATCGCGCCGCTCTTCTGGGCGTCGTCCAGCGCCATCACCTGCGCGCTGGCACTGGCGTTGGCCAGGATCTCGGCGTTGACGATGGCTTCCACCTTGCGGATCTGCTCATCGCTGACCGGTGCACCGTGGGCGAAGTCGAAACGGGTGCGCTCGGCCGTCACCAGCGAGCCCTTCTGCTGCACATGGGCGCCCAGCACCTCGCGCAGGGCCTTGTGCATCAGGTGGGTGGCGCTGTGGTTGCGCACGATCCGGGCGCGGCGCTCGGCGTTGACCCGGGCGGTGAACACGTCGCCCACCTTCACGCTGCCCTCAACGAGGCGGCCGTGGTGGCCGAACACGTCGGCCTGGATCTTCATGGTGTCCTCCACCAGCACGCGGGTGCTGTGGTTGCGCAGCTCGCCGGCGTCGCCCACCTGACCACCGCTTTCGGCGTAGAAAGGGGTGTGGTCCAGCACGATCACGGCATCGTCACCCGCGTTGGCGGCCTCAACTTGTGTGCCGTCGACGTACACCGCCACCACCTTGGAGGTCTCGCAGGCCAGGTGCTCGTAGCCGTGGAAGGCGGTGGCCACACCGCTGTATTCCAGACCCGCGGCCATCTTGAACTTGCCGGCGGCACGGGCCTGCTCACGCTGGCGGTTCATCGCAACCTCAAAGCCGGCGCTGTCCACCGTCACGCCACGCTCGCGGCAGACGTCGGCGGTCAGGTCCACCGGGAAGCCGTAGGTGTCGTGCAGCTTGAAGGCGGTCTCGCCGTCAACCTGCTGGGTGCCCGCGGCCAGAGCCCCCTCCAGGATCTCCATGCCACGCTCGATGGTCTGGAAGAAGCGCTCCTCCTCGGCCTTGAGCACCTCGGTCACGCGGGCCTGGGCGGCACGCAGCTCGGGATAGGCCTCACCCATCTGGGCCGCCAGCTCGGCCACGATCTTGTGGAAGAAGGGGGTGCGCGCCCCCAGCTTGTAGCCATGGCGGATGGCGCGACGGGCGATGCGGCGCAGCACGTAGCCGCGGCCTTCGTTGCCCGGGATCACGCCATCGACGATGGTGAAGGAGCAGGCGCGGATGTGGTCGGCAATCACCTTCAGGCTGGGTGAAGCCGCGTCCACGCCCGCACCACCAGCGGCTTCCACCGCGGCCTTGGAGGCGCCGATCAGGCCGACGAAGGTGTCGATCTCATAGTTGGAATGCACATGCTGCAGCACCGCAGCAATGCGCTCCAGGCCCATGCCGGTGTCCACCGACGGCTTGGGCAGGCGATGCATCACGCCGTCCTCCGTGCGGTTGAACTGCATGAACACGTTGTTCCAGATCTCGATGTAACGGTCGCCGTCCTCATCGGGGCTGCCCGGGGGGCCGCCGGCCACTTCGGGGCCGTGGTCGAAGAAGATCTCGGTGCAGGGGCCGCAGGGGCCGGTGTCGCCCATCATCCAGAAGTTGTCGGACATGTAGCGGCCGCCCTTGTTGTCGCCGATACGCACGATGCGCTCGGCGGGCACGCCCACCACCTTGTTCCAGATGTCGTAGGCCTCGTCGTCCTCGGAGTAGACGGTGACCCAGAGCTTGTCCTTGGGCAGCTTGAAGTGCTCGGTCAGCAGCTCCCAGGCGTAGCTGATGGCGTCGTGCTTGAAGTAATCCCCGAAGCTGAAGTTGCCCAGCATCTCGAAGAAGGTGTGGTGGCGCGCGGTGTAGCCGACGTTGTCCAGGTCGTTGTGCTTGCCGCCGGCGCGGATGCACTTCTGGCTGGTGGTGGCGCGGCTGTAGGGGCGCTTGTCAAAGCCCAGGAACACGTCCTTGAACTGGTTCATCCCGGCGTTGGTGAACAGCAGCGTCGGGTCGTCCCCTGGCACCACGGGGCTGGAGGCGACGATCTGGTGCCCCTTGGACTCGAAGAACTTGAGGAAGGTGTCGCGGATCTCGGAGGCTTTCATCGGGGTTCCAGCGGGCGGCAGGCCGGACGGGGCCGGCAGGAGTTGGCAGAGCGCGGGGGCCGCGGGCGGCTCCCCTCGGGCGCGTGGCGCGGCGCGCGTCACGCAAACCCGCCATTCTATTGGGCCGAGACGCCACCCGCGCAGGGCCTTCCGGCTGCAGCGCAGCCAAGCAGCCTGCCGGTTGGTGGCCCGTATGATCCCGCTCCCACACCCGCGCCATTTCCGATCTCTCCGCTGCCGCCCGCCACCGTGAACGACCAGTCTTTGCCAACCGCTGACGACCCCGTGCTGGGCGTGGTGGCCATTGGACGCAATGAGGGCGAGCGCCTGCGTCGCTGCCTGGAGTCGGTGCGCCAGCAGGCCGCAGCCGTGGTCTACGTGGACTCGGGCTCCACAGACGGTTCGGTGGCCATGGCCCAATCGCTGGGCGTGATCGTGGTGTCGCTGGACATGCGCCAGCCCTTCACCGCCGCCAGGGCGCGCAACGAGGGTTTGGCCCGCCTGCTGGCGCTGGCGCCACAGGTCAACCGCGTGCAGTTCGTCGATGGCGACTGCGAGGTGGTGGCCGGCTGGCTGCCCGCCGCACTGGCCTTTCTGCAGGCCCAGCCCGCCGTGGGGGTGGTGTGCGGACGCCGGCGTGAGCGCCACCCGCAGGCCAGCATCTACAACCTGATGTGCGACCTGGAATGGGATGGCCCGAAGGGTGAGGTCAAGGCCTGCGGCGGCGACGCGCTGTTCCGGGTGGCGGCCCTGACCCAGGTGGGCGGCTACCGGCCGGACCTGATCGCCGGCGAGGAGCCCGAACTGTGCGTGCGCCTGCGGGCCGCCGGCTGGACGGTCTGGCGGCTGGACGAGGAGATGACGCTGCACGACGCCGCCATGCACCGCCTGGGCCAGTGGTGGAGCCGCAGCAAACGCTGCGGCTATGCCTATGCCCAGGGGGCGCACCTGCACGGCGCGCCCCCCGAGCGCCACAAGGTGGCCGAGGCCCGCCGGGGCTGGGTGTGGGGTGCGGCGCTGCCGCTGGCGATCATGGCCACCGCCGCCCTGGCCGGCAGCGGACCCGCGCTGGCCCTGGGGGCGCTGTATCCGCTGCAGGTGGCACGCTTGGCCTTGAAGGGCCGCCGCAGCCGGCGCGAGAACTGGCTGCTGGCCGGCTTCACGGTGGTGGGCAAGTTTGCCGAACTCAGTGGGCAGCTGCGCTTTCACCGCGACCGGCTGCGCCAGCGCTCCTCCGGCCTGATCGAATACAAATGAACCCCGGCGCCATGCCCCCCCCCGACCGGCAGGATGAGGCCCTGCCCCGCCCGGAGGCCGGCGCCAGCGTGCTGGCCCGCCTGCGCGACCGCATCATCCGCGGCGAGTACCCGCCCGGCATGCGCCTGACCGAGGACGGCGTGGCCGAAGCCCTGGCCGTCTCGCGCACGCCGGTGCGCCTGGCCCTGCGCAGCCTGGAGCAAGAAGGCCTGCTCCAGAAGAGTGGCAAACGCGGCCTGGTGGTGCGCGCCTTCTCCAGCGCCGATGTGCTGTGTGCGGTCGAGGTGCGTGGTGCGCTGGAGGGGCTGGCCGCCCGCCGCCTGGCCGAGGCGGGTCTGCCGGCGGCCGTGGAGGCCGCGCTGGCGCAGGCCATCCGCGACGGTCGTGCCGTGTTGGCCAAGGGCCACCTGGTGGGCACCGACATCGACGCCTGGAGCCAGCTCAACCGGACCTTTCACGGCCAGTTGGTGGGCGCCGCCGGCAGCCCGGTGATTGCTGAGGCCATCGCCCGCAACAACCACCTGCCCTTTGCCTCGGCCGACTCCATCACCCTGGACCAGACAGCGCTGGACCGCGAGTTCACCAAGCTGAGCCTGGCCCAGGCCCACCACGAGCTGGTGCTTGATGCCTTGCGCCGGCGCGAGGGCGCCCGGGTGGAGGCCCTGATGCGCGAGCACGCCTGGGTGGGCGTGCGCTACGCCGAGCTGTTGGGCCGCTGAGCGACCGCTGGCGCCGGCAGGTCGAGCGCCCAGGCCCGGCACAGGGCGTGAAGCTGGCGCACGCCGTCGGTCAGTGCCGCGGGGCCGGGCTGCAGGATGTCGCAGGACTTGATCTCGTGCAGCCGCGCCTGGCGCACCGCGGGCACCTCGGCCCAGCCCGGCCGGGCCGCCACCTTCTCCGGCCGGAAGTGCTTGCCACACCAGGAGCCGATGACCAGGTCCGGCTGACGGCGCGCCGGCTCCAGCGGGTCGGCGATGATGCGGTCGCGGCCCGCAGCCTGCGTGGCCAGCTCGGGGAAGACATCCTGCCCACCGGCCACCGTGATGAGCTCCGAGACCCAGGCGATGGCGCTGATGGCCGGTTCGTCCCACTCCTCGAAGTACACCCGCGGACGGCGCGCCCAGCTGGCGGCCTCGGCCCGCAGGCGTTCATGCTCGGCCTGCACGCCCGCGATCCAGGCCTCGGCCCGGGCGCTGGCGCCCACCAGCGCGGCCACCAGCCGCAGGGTGGCGAAGATCTCGGCCACGCTACGCTGGTTGGTGATCCACACGTTGAGCCCGGCCCGGATGAGCTTGTCGGCCAGTGCGGCCTGCATGTCGGAGAAGCCGATCACCAGATCGGGCCGCAGCTCGACGATGCGGTCGATCTTGCCGTCCAGGAAGGCGCTGACCCGCGGCTTGTCCTGCCGGGCCTGAGGCGGACGCACGGTGTAGCCGCTGATGCCCACGATGCGGTGCTGCTCCCCCAGCAGGTACAGCCATTCGGTGGTCTCTTCGGTCAGGCAGACGATACGCTGCGGGCCCTGGGGTGGAGATGGACTCGTCATGCGCCGGCATGATGCCGCAAGCGCTCAACCGACCCCGCGCAGCTGTCCGTCCAGGAAGCTCCAGAGTCGCTCGTCACCGCAGAAGGCCACATTGAAGCGCATCCAGGGCGTGGGGGAGAGGTCGGCCGAGAAGAGGTGGCCGGGGCCCAGCATGATGTCGTGCTCGGCCGCCTTGTTGCCCAGAACCACCGGGTCAGGCACGCCAGGGTGGCGGGCCCACAGGAACATGCCGGCCTTGGGCTCGGCAAACAGCTCGAAACCCAGGCCGGCCAGCCGTTCGGCTGTGGCCTGGTGGGCGGCGGCCAACCGTTCCCGCAGGCCCTTGAGGTGCTTGCGCCAACGGCCCTCGGTCAGCGCGCCGTGGGCCAGCCGCTCGCCAAACTCGGCCGAGGTCAGCCCCGAGATCATCTTGAGCTGGGCCAGGTCCTCGACCATGTCGGGATGGGCCACCAGGTAGCCCACACGGATGTTGGGCGAGATGGTCTTGGAATAGCTGCCGATGGTGATAACGCGGCTGAGCTGGTCGAGGCTGGCCAGCGAGGGCCGGGGCTCGGGGTCCAGGTCGGCGTAAATGTCGTTCTCCACCACCAGGAGGTCGTGCCGGTCGGCCAGCTGCAGCACCCGGTGCAGGTGCGCCAGCTGGGCGATGGAGCCGGTGGGACTGTGCAGCCGGGGTTGGGTGAAGAACACCTTGGGCTGGTGCTCGACGATGGCCCGCTCCAGCGCGGGCAAGTCCCAGCCTTGTGGCGTGCGCCGGGCGGGCACCAGCTTGGCCCCCTGAAAGCGCAGCGAGAACAGCAGGTTGGCATAGCCGGGGTCGTCCACCAGCACCGTGTCACCCGCACGCACCAGGCGGCGCACCGCCAGATCCAGCGCCTGGCTGGAGCCCTGGGTGAGCAGCACCTGGCCAGGGCTGACGTGCACCTCCTGCTCGGCCAGGGTGCCGGCGATGAGCTGGCGCAGCGGCGGAAAGCCCTTGGGGTCGCCATAGCCACCCAGGTCGGCGTCGTCAGCGGCCAGGCCCCGCAGGGCACGGCGCAGGCCGTCTTCAAACAGCCAGTCGCCAGGCAACCAGCCGCACCCGGCCTTGATGGCCAGGTGCCGGTTCTCGAAGATCTTGCGCAGGTACCACATGGAGTCGAACCCCTCGCTGCGCACGGCGTGGGCCGCGGCGGCACCACCCGGCGTAGCCCGCTGGCGCACGAAGAAGCCCGAGTGCGGGCGCGACACCAGCCAGCCCTGGGCCACCAAACGGTCGTAGGCCTCGACCACGGTGAAGACGCTGACCGCGTGCGCGTGGGCAAACTGCCGGATGGACGGCAACTTGGTGCCTGCGCGCAACGCCCCCTCCTCGATCTGGGCGCGCAGGCCTTCCACGATCTGGACCACCAGGGGCGTGGGCGATTGGGCTTGGAGCTGGAGCATGGCGGTACGGCGGGGTCAGACGGGACGGTGTGGCGCGCGAGCCACAGGCCACGCCGGCCCCGGGACCTCAAGTGTCCCCGATGGGCGCAGCCGCTCCCCATTTGGGGGCGGCGCCCCCGTGCTGGGCGGGGCGTGCCGCCCCGAAAGCAAGCTTCGGGCCAGACATCGTCAAGCGCGGCACCAGATGAAATCTGTACCGGTCGCACCCCCTGCACAGTGCACCGGTGAAAGCCCTGGCGTGTACATGGTCACGGCCCCGTCATGTTCCTACAGTCCGCCCCGCTGCGTCCCCCACCGGGGACCTGAACAGACCCCTGGAAAGGCTGACCATGCACCGTGACGCTCCTCTCGCTTCCAACGCCACCAACGCCGGCCTGATGGCCCGCCGCCGCGCCGCCCTGCCCTCCGGCTTGGGCCAGACCTACGAGGTCTTCGTCGAGCGCGCCGTCAACGCTGAAGTGTGGGACGTCCAGGGCAAGCGCTACATCGACTTCGCCGGCGGCATCGCCGTGCTCAACACCGGCCACAACCACCCCAAGATCGTCGCCGCCGTCAAGGCACAGCTCGACAAGGTGCACCACACCTGCTTCCAGGTGGTGGCCTACGAGCCCTATGTGGAACTGGCCGAGCGCCTGATCGCCAAGGCCCCGGGCGACTTTGCCAAGAAGGCCTACTTCCTGTCCACCGGCGCAGAGGCCGTGGAGAACGCCATCAAGGTGGCCCGCGCCGCCACGCAGCGCCAGGCCGTGATCGCCTTTGGCGGCGGCTTCCACGGCCGCACGCTGCTGGGCATGGCGCTGACGGGCAAGGTGGCCCCGTACAAGGCCGGTTTTGGCCCCTTCCCGGCGGAGATCTACCACGCCGAGTACCCCAACCCGCTGCACGGCGTGACCGAAGCCGACGCCCTGCGCAGCATCGAGCACATCTTCAAGTACGACGTGGAGGCCGCACGGGTGGCGGCCATCATCCTGGAGCCGGTGCAGGGCGAAGGCGGCTTTTATGCCGTCTCCCCGGCCTTTGCCCAGAAGCTGCGCGCCCTGTGCGACCAGCACGGCATCGTGCTGATCGCCGACGAGGTGCAGACCGGCGCCGGCCGCACCGGGACCTGGCTGGCCTGCGAGCAGTGGGGCGTGGCCCCCGACCTGATCACCATGGCCAAGTCCATGGCTGGCGGCTTCCCCATCTCGGCGGTGATCGGCAAGGCCGAGCTGATGGACAAGCCCCTGCCGGGCGGCCTGGGCGGCACCTACGCAGGCAGCCCCATCGCCTGCGCCGCCGCGCTGGCGGTGCTGGACGTGTTTGAGGAAGAAAAGCTGCTGGACCGCTCCAAGGCGGTCGGCCAGCGCCTGAAGAACGGTCTGGGCCAGCTGGCCACCCGCTTCAAGGCCATCCAGGACGTGCGCGGCCTGGGCGCCATGGTGGCCATCGAGCTGTTCAAGGACGGTGACCTGCACCAGCCCGACGCCGACCTGACCAAGCGGGTGTGCGCCGAAGCCATCAAACGCGGCCTGATTCTGCTGTCGTGCGGCGTGTACGCCAACGTCATCCGCATTCTGGTACCGCTGACCGCGACCGACGAGAACCTGGACGAAGGCCTGACCCTGCTGGGCGAAGCCTTCGCGGCGGCCAGCGCCGCCTGAGCTTTCCTCCCCCCGGCACGGCGCGCCCCGCGCCGGGGCCGGCCCCCTCCCTGCTGAGCTTCACGAGTTTCGAGAGGACCGACCTTCACCATGAGCCCGACCCACCCGGGGCATCCCCTTGTGCGCTTCACCGGCGTGCAGAAGACCTACGACGGCCTGAGCCTGGTCGTCAAATCGCTGGACCTGGACATCCAGCGCGGCGAGTTCCTCTCGCTGCTGGGCCCGTCGGGCTCGGGCAAGACCACCACGCTGATGATGCTGGCGGGCTTCGAGTCGCCGACCGCCGGCGAAATCCTGCTGGATGGTGCCCCCATCACCCGCACCCCGCCGCACAAGCGCAACTTCGGCATGGTGTTCCAGAACTACGCCCTGTTCCCGCACCTGACGGTGGCGCAGAACGTGGCGTACCCGTTGACCGTGCGCAAGGTGCCCAAGGCCGACATCGCCTCCCGCGTGGCCAAGGCGCTGGACATGGTGCAGCTCGGCGGCAAGGGCGACCGGCTGCCTGCGCAGCTCTCCGGCGGTCAGCAGCAGCGCGTGGCCCTGGCCCGCGCCCTGGTGTTCGAACCGCAGCTGGTGCTGATGGACGAGCCGCTGGGCGCACTCGACAAGCAGCTGCGCGAACACATGCAGATCGAGTTGAAGGAACTGCACCGCCAGCTGGGCGTGACCTTCGTCTACGTGACGCACGACCAGGGCGAGGCCCTGACCATGAGCGACCGCGTGGCGGTGTTCAACGACGGGCTGATCCAGCAGATCGACCCGGTGGAAAAGCTCTACGAGACGCCGGTCAACCGCTTTGTGGCCGGCTTTGTGGGCGACTCCACCCTGCTGACGGGTGTGACCGGGCATGTGGACCGCGACGCCTGCGAGCTGGTGCTGCCCAGCGGCGAGCACCTCTCGGGCATCAACGTCAACCATGTGCTGCCCGGCACCCAGGTGGTCGCCAGCGTGCGCCCCGAGCGCATCGAGGCTCAGTTCGTGCCGCCTGAGAACCTGTCCAACTGCATCGCCGCGGCGGTCACCGACGTCATCTACTTCGGCGACCACCTGCGCCTGCGCTGTGCCATCGCCGGTCAGGCGCCGGCCACCGTCAAGCTGCCGCTGTCGCGCGGCGAGCAGCCGGTGGTGGGCCAGTCGGTGTGGCTGCACATCCCCACACCCTACCTGCGCGTGTACCGCTGAAGGCGGCACGCGCCCCGATCCCGGATCCACAACGCTTTCCTCCAGAGGCCGGGCGGCCACGCAGCGCACAGACTGCGGCACGCACCGGTCCGTCACCTCCGCTCCTTGCCTGTTCCTTTCCTCACCCACACAGGAGATATGTGATGATGAAGACGACCGTCGCGCTGGCAGCCGCCCTGTTCGCGGCCCTGCCCGCCCTGGCCCAGAGCCAGCTGACCGTGGTGAACTTCGGCGGAGCCAACGGCGCCGCGCAGAAGAAGGCCTACGTGGAGCCCTTCGAGAAGGCCACCGGCACCAAGGTGGTGACCGTGGAATACAACGGCGAGCAGGCCAAGATCAAGGCCATGGTCGAAGCCGGCAAGGTGACCTGGGACGTGGTCGAGGTGGAGAGCCCCGACGTGCAGCGCGGCTGCGACGAGGGTCTGTTCGAGAAGATGGACTGGGCCAAGGTCGGCAACAAGGCTGACTTCCAGCCCGCCGCCGTGACCGAGTGTGGCGTGGGCGCCTTCGTGTGGTCCACCGTGCTGGCCTACGACGGCACCAAGCTCAAAGATGGCCCCAAGAGCTGGGCGGACTTCTGGGACACCAAGAAGTACCCGGGCAAGCGCGGCATGCGCAAGGGTGCCCGCTACAACCTGGAATTCGCGCTGATGGCCGACGGCGTCAAGAGCGCCGACGTCTACAAGGTGCTGGCCACCAAGGAAGGCGCCGACCGCGCCTTCAAGAAGCTCAGCGAGCTCAAGCCCTTCATCCAGTGGTGGGAAGCCGGCGCCCAGCCGCCGCAGTTCCTGGTGGCCGGCGACGTGGTCATGTCCACTGCCTACAACGGCCGCATCGACGCTGCCCAGCGCGAAGGCAAGAAGCTGGCCATCACCTGGGCCGGCGGCATCTACGACCTGGACTACTGGGTGATCCCCAAGGGCGCGCCGAACAAGGAGCTGTCCATGAAGTTCATCACCCTGGCCGCCTCCGCCGCCGCCCAGGCCGACTACGCCCAGAACATCTCCTACGGCCCGACCAACAACAAGGCCCTGGCCAAGCTCAAGCCCGAAGTGCTGGCCCTGCTGCCGACCTCGCCGGCCAACAGCAAGGACTCGCTGCGCTTCAACATCGGCTTCTGGGCCGACCAGGGCGAAGCCCTGGAGAAGCGCTTCGCCTCCTGGGCCGCGCAGTAAGCCGGCCCCGGCCGGGCCCACCGCCCGGCCCCCTCGGCCGGACCTCATGTCCGGCCTGCGCAGGCCCGTATCACCGGCCGCCCCCCCAGGCGGCCGGGGCCGGCCGCGCCCCCTTCGCCCCCCACGCCGCTGCGCGGCGGGCCCGGCGTGCGCGCCGTCCGCCCCGCAACCCCACGCATGCGCCTCCACAGGCAAGGAACGCTGGCATGACCGCTGCCGCCACCGCCGACCCCGGCCTGCCGACCGCCCCCCCGGGCGGCGGCGCCGATCCCGCCCTGCCGGGTGATCTGGCCCGCTCGCTGGCCCGTGCCCAGCGCCGCCGGCACCTGGCGGCCATCAGCCTGACGCTGCCGTTGCTGGTGTTCCTGCTGGTCGTCTTCCTGCTGCCCATCGGCGCGCTGCTGGTGCGCGCGGTGGAGAACCCCGAAGTGGCCGCTGCCCTGCCCCGCACCGGCCAGGCGCTCTCGGGCTGGAACCGCCAGGACACGCCGCCGGCTGCCGCCTACGCCGCCTTGCTGGATGACCTCTCCGCCCTGCCCGAAGCGGCGCAGGCAGGCGCCCTGGCGCGCCGCCTGAACACCGAGCAGCCCGGCTCCCGCTCGCTGGTGATGTCCACCTACCGCGCACTGCCGCAGCTGCGCGCCGACGGCCAGACCCCTGCACCCGAGGCCGCCCAGGCCCAGTTGCTGGCCCTGGATGCCCGCTGGGGCGAAGCCCCCTACTGGCAGGCCATTGCCAAGAACGCCAGCCGCTGGACCCCCGACTACCTGCTGACGTCGGTGGACCTCAAGCGCACCCCCGAAGGCGGCCTGAGCCGCGTGGAGCCTGACCAGCAGGTGTTCGTCAGCATCCTGATCCGCACGTTCTACATCAGCGGCGTGGTGACCCTGTGGTGCCTGCTGCTGGGCTACCCGCTGGCCTACTGGCTGTCCACGCTCAGCGCCCGGCAGGCCAACATCCTCATGATCCTGGTGCTGGTGCCGTTCTGGACCAGCATCCTGGTGCGCGTGGCCGCCTGGATCGTGCTGCTGCAGCGCGAGGGCCTGGTCAACAGCGCCCTCATGGGCATCGGCCTGGTCAACGAGCCCCTGGCCCTGCTGTTCAACCGCACCGGGGTGGTCATCTCCATGACCCACATCCTGCTGCCCTTCATGATCCTGCCGCTCTACAGCGTCATGAAGAGCGTGCCGCCCACCTACCTGCGCGCCGCGGTCTCTTTGGGCAGCAACCCGCTGGCGGCCTTCTTCCGGGTGTACGTGCCCCAGACTTGGCCGGGCGTGGGCGCCGGCGGCCTGCTGGTGTTCATCCTGTCGATTGGCTACTACGTGACGCCTGCGCTGCTGGGCGGGGCCGATGACCAAATGCTCAGCTACTACATCGCGCACTACACCAACGTGGACATCAACTGGGGCATGGCCTGCGCACTGGGGGCCATCCTGCTGGCCGCCACCCTGGTGCTCTACGCGCTGTACCGCCGCGTGGTGAAGTCCGAACTCAGCCTGGGGTGAACGCCATGAGCCTGCTGCCAAGCTTCCTGATCCCCAACTTCCCGGCCTATGCCACCGTGGCCGACAAGGCCGGCTGGTGGGCCCTGCGCCTGTTCGGCCTGGGCGTGCTGCTGTTCCTGCTGCTGCCCATCCTGGCCATCATGCCGCTGTCGTTCTCGGCCTCGTCCTTCCTGGCCTACCCCATGCCAGGCTGGTCGCTGCAGTGGTACGAGAACCTGTTCACCTCACCCGAGTGGGGCCGCGCCACGCGCAACAGCTTCATCGTCGCGCCGGCGGCCACCGTCATCGCCACCGTGCTGGGCACGCTCACCGCCGTGGGCCTGGCCCGGGTCAATTTCCGCGGCAAGGGCCTGCTGATGAGCGTGCTGATCGCGCCCATGGTGGTGCCCATCGTGGTGGTGGGCGTGGCCTGCTACCTGTCCTTCGCCCGCATCGGCCTGTCGGACACCTACTTCGGGCTGATCGTCGTGCACGCCGCGCTGGGCGCGCCCTTCGTGGTCACCACCGTGCTGGCCACGCTGCAGGGCTTCAACCACAACCTGGTGCGCGCCTCACTGAGCCTGGGGGCCGGCCCGCTGGAGACCTTCTTCCGCGTGACCCTGCCGGTGATCGCCCCGGGGGTGATCTCAGGCGCCCTGTTCGCCTTCGCCACGTCGTTTGACGAGGTGGTGGTGACGCTGTTCATCGCCGGCCCCGACCAGGTGACGCTGCCCCGGCAGATGTTCACCGGCATCCGCGAGAACATCAACCCGACCATCGCTGCCGTGGCCACCCTGCTGATCCTGTTCACCACCGCGCTGATGGGCGCGCTGGAATGGATCCGCGGCCGCCGCGCCTGAACCCACCTCCCCAGGCGGCCGGGGGCCTGCGGCGCCCGGCTCCGTCGTCAGGACCTCCGCCGATGCGCTCCCCTTTCCCTTCTTCCCGCCGGCTGTGCGGCGCCGCCGTGGCGCTGCTGGTGGCTGCGGCCACCCTACTGGGCGGTCCGGCCCTGGCCCAGCCGGCCAAGCCTGCGGCCTCCACCGCCGGGCCACTGATCATCGCCAACTTCGGCGGCGCCAATGGCGCGGCCCAGGAACTGGCCTTCGTCCGCCCGTTCGCCCAGCGTTCCGGCCTGCCGCTCAAGGTGGTGGAGACCACCGGCGAGCTGGCCCCCATCCGCCGCATGGTCAAGGGTGAGCTGCCGCGCTGGGACGTGGTGGAGGTGGAGTCCACCGACCTGGCACAGGGCTGCGCCGAAGGGCTGTTCGAGCCCATCGAGCGGCCCCAGCTGACCCATGGCGCCATGATGCTGCCGGGCACGCTGCGCGACTGCGGTGTGGGCGCCTTCGTCTGGTCCACGGTGCTGGCCTTTGACAGCGCCCGCCTCAAGAATGCCCCCACCAGCTGGGCTGACTTCTTCGACGTGACCCGCTTCCCGGGCAAGCGCGCCCTGCGCAAGGGCGCCCGCTACACGCTGGAGATCGCCCTGCTGGCCGACGGTGTGCCCCGACGCGATGTCTACAAGGTGTTGGCCACCCAGACTGGCCAGACCCGCGCCCTGCAGAAGCTCGACACCCTGCGTCCGCACCTGGTGTGGTGGGAGAGTGGGGCCCAGCCCGCCCAATGGTTGGCCAGCGGCGAGGTGGTGATGAGCAGCGCCTTCAACGGTCGCATCGCCGCCGCCCGCAAGCAGCCCGGCGGCGCCAGCCTGCAGAGCGTCTGGAACGACGCCATCTACGAGTTCGACTACTGGGCCATCGTCAAGGGCAGCCCGCGCAAAGCCGAGGCGCTGGCCTACATCAACCACGCCACCTCGCCGGACGCGCAACTGGCCTTCGCCGCG
The DNA here is from genome assembly GCF_010499455.1 of Ideonella livida. Lineage (GTDB taxonomy): Bacteria > Pseudomonadota > Gammaproteobacteria > Burkholderiales > Burkholderiaceae_C > Ideonella > Ideonella livida. Next base: position 209,097 of record NZ_JAAGOH010000002.1, read on the forward strand.
GCCATTCCCTACGGCCCAACCCACCTGCAGGCCATCATGAAACACGGTGAACGCCCTCGTACCGCCGCCGCGGTGGACCCCCACGGCTCGCTGGTGGACCTGTCCATGGTCGCCAGCGACCTGCCCTCGGACCCGGCCAACCTGCGCCGGGCTGTGGCCTTCAGCGCCGACTTCTGGCTGCAGCACGGCCCGGCGCTGGAGCCGCGCGTGGCCGGCACCGCACGCTGAGGCGCCCCTACCCTCACAGGAGTTCCGCCCTATGCCCGCCCAACCCCTCTCCGGCAACGCCATGCCGCGCTTTGGCGGCCTGGCCAGCATGATGCGGCTGCCGGTGGCCAGCTCGCCGGCCGGCCTTGACGCCGCGTTCATCGGCGTGCCGCTGGACATCGGCACCTCCAACCGCGCCGGAGCACGGTTCGGACCACGCCAGATCCGCGCCGAATCCTCGCTCATCCGCCCCTACAACATGGCCACCGGTGCGGCGCCCTTTGACGCGCTGGAGGTGGCCGACCTGGGCGATGTGCCCATCAACACCTACTCGCTGGACAAGTCGGTGGCGCTGATCACCGACTTCTACCGTCCAGTGCTGGCCGCCGGCTGCATCCCGCTGACCCTGGGCGGCGACCACACCATCGCCCTGCCCATCCTGCGCGCGGTGGCCGAGCGCCACGGTCCGGTGGCGCTCATCCATGTGGACGCCCACGCCGACATCAACGACGAGATGTTCGGCGAGCGCATCGCCCACGGCACGCCCTTCCGCCGCGCGGTCGAGGAAGGCCTGCTGCAGGGCAGCAAGGTCTGGCAGATCGGCCTGCGCGGTTCGGGCTACGCCGCCGACGACTTTGACTGGCCGCGCCAGCAGGGCTTCACCGTCGTGCCCGCGCATGAGGTCTGGTGGCAGTCGCTCACCCCGCTGATGGCCCGGGTGCGCGAGGCCATCGGCAACACGCCCTGCTACCTGAGCTTTGACATCGACGGCATCGACCCGTCCTACGCCGGCGGCACCGGCACCCCCGAGATCGGCGGGCTGAACGTGCCCCAGGCGCTGGAGATCATCCGCGGCTGCCAGGGCCTGAACCTGGTGGGCTGCGACCTGGTGGAGGTGTCCCCCCCCTACGACCCCAGCGGCAACACCGCCCTGCTGGGCGCCAACCTGCTCTACGAGATGCTGTGCGTGCTGCCCGGCGTGCCGCGCCGCTGAGCGCGCGCCCGCCGACACACGACGCGGCCCCATTCCTCCCTCCCTGTCACCGGCACGTCCGCCCCCTGCGCCATGAGCACCCTGAACCCTGTAGAGTCCCAGAGCAACCCGCTGGCCCAAGGCCAGCCGACCCCGGAGACCAAGACGATGGACCAGAGCCCCGCAACCCCGCTGGCCGCGCTCAACGACCCCAGCCTGCTCAAGACCGACGCCCTCATCAACGGTGAGTGGGTGGCTGGCGGCAGCCGCTTCACGGTGACCGATCCCGCCACCGGCCTGCCCCTGGCCGAAGTGGCCAACCTGGGCCCCGAGGCCGCGCACCACGCCATCATGGCCGCCCACAAGGCCTGGCCGGCCTGGCGCGCCAAGACCGCCAAGGAACGCGCGGCCATCCTGATGAAGTGGTTCCACCTGCTGCACGCCCACGCCGACGACCTGGCGCGCATCATGACCGCCGAGCAGGGCAAGCCCCTGGCCGAGGCCAAGGGCGAGGTGGGTTACGGCGCCAGCTTCCTGGAATGGTTCGCCGAAGAGTCCAAGCGTGTCTACGGCGAGACCATCCCGACCACCGACAACAACAAGCGCTACCTGGTCATCAAGCAGCCCATCGGCGTGTGCGCGGCCATCACGCCCTGGAATTTCCCCATCGCCATGATCACCCGCAAGGTGGCCCCGGCCCTGGCCGCCGGCTGCCCGGTGGTCATCAAGCCGGCGGAGGCCACCCCGCTGTCGGCGCTGGCCGTGGCCGAGCTGGCCCAGCGCGCCGGCATGCCCGCAGGCGTGCTCAACATCCTGACGGCCGACGGTGCCAACTCCATCGAGGTGGGCAAGGTGCTGTGCAGCTCGGATGTGGTGCGCCACCTCTCCTTCACCGGCTCCACCGAGGTCGGCCGCATCCTGGCCGCACAATGCGCGCCCACGGTCAAGAAACTGTCGCTGGAGCTGGGCGGCAACGCCCCCTTCATCGTCTTCGACGACGCGGACATCGACTCCGCCGTCGAAGGCGCGATGGTCAGCAAGTACCGTAACGCCGGCCAGACCTGCGTCTGCGCCAACCGCTTCTATGTGCAGGACGGCGTGTACGACACCTTCGTGGAGAAACTGGCCGCCAAGGCCGGCGCGCTGAAGGTGGGCAACGGCTTCGAGGCCGGCGTGACCACCGGCCCGCTGATCGAGGACGAGGCCGTGGCCAAGGTGGAGGCACACGTGGCCGACGCATTGGCCAAGGGCGCCACCCTGGTGACCGGCGGCCAGCGCCTGGGGGATCGTTTCTACACGCCCACGGTGCTGTCCCATGTCACAGCCGACATGCTGTGCGCCCGTGAGGAGACTTTCGGCCCGGTCGCGCCGATCTTCCGCTTCAGCACCGAAGCCGAGGCGATCGAAGCCGCCAACGCCACCGAGTTCGGCCTGGCCGCCTACTTCTACAGCCGCGACATCGGCCGCATCTTCCGCGTGGGCGAAGCGTTGGAATCGGGCATGGTGGGTGTCAACACCGGCTTGATCTCCACGGCCGAGGTGCCCTTTGGCGGCGTCAAGCAATCGGGCCTGGGCCGTGAAGGCTCGCACCACGGCATGGACGACTACATCGAGGTCAAGTACCTCTGCCTGGGCGACATCCAGAAGTGACCCTCCCGGGGCGCCATCCGGCGCCCCTGTCCCCACGCGGGCCCCGGCGGCGCCGGGCAGTCCGGGACTTCAGTCGTCGTTGGCGGCGCGCCCGGCGCCGGGCGACACCGGCAGGCCCTGATCCTCCAGCATGGCCAAGGCACGGGAGAGCAGCACATCGGCTGCCTTGCCGTGTGCCGGGTACTGTCCAGCCCCCTGGCTCACCGCCAGCACCACGTTCTGGCCGGCCACCGCATAAGGCCGGACCAGCGCCGCCACCAGCTTCTGGGCCACACGGCCCACGCTGTCGCCGGCGTCGATCCAGGCCAGCAGCACCGCAAACTCATTGCCCCCCAGCGAGGCCACCACATCGCTGGCCCGCAGGGCCGCACGCAGGCGCACCGCCGCCTTGCGCCGCACCACCTGGGCCGACTCCTGGCCCATCCGGCTTTCCACCCCGCCCAGCCCCCCCAGCCGCAGCACGATCAGGCCCATGGCCGCAGGCTCACGCTCGCGCAGGGCCAGCAGGTGGTTCATGTGCTCCAGCAGCTGGGCGCGGTTGGGCAGGCCGGTGGCCAGGTCCACGCCATGGGCTTGGCGGGCCGCCAGGTCCAGGCGCCGGCGCTCGGTGGCCACCCGCAGCACACGGGCCAGGGTCTCTGCCCGGGCTTCGCGGCGCGGCAGCACATCGGCGGCCCCCTTCTGCAGCAGACGGCCACAAAGGGCCGGCCCGGGCTCCCCGTCCAGCACCACCACGGCACTCTCGGCACACAGGCGCGACCAGGCCTCCCAGGCCCACAGGCGTTCCGCCCCTCCGACCTGGGCCAGGTCCAGCAGGCTGGCATCCAGGCGCTGGTGGCGCAGCAGCAGGCGGGCCTCGTCGAGGTGCCCCACGGGATGGAGTACGAAGGGGCCGAAGGCCGACGTGGCCAAGTCAGGCAAATCCTGCAGCAGGCAGAGGATGTGGAGCGGTTCGGCCATGCCTGGAATCATGCCGCAGGGGCAGTGCAGTGCACAACGAATCAAACCCGCAGACCCATGCCAGAAACTGGCGGCTCATCGCGGCGTTGATTCATCGACCGGCGCCTGCGCACGCTCCAGGAGCCAGTCGCGCTGCTGGCTGAGGTGGTCCAGGAAGGCCTTGGTGCGCAACGGCATGAACTTGCGGCTGGGCAGCGCGGCGTACACCGAGAGCTGGCCCACCTTCCAGGGCGCCAGCACGCGCTGCAGGCGCCCTTCGGCCAGGTAGGGCGCCGCCATCTCGCGCGCGGCCGAGCCCACCCCCGCCCCGCCGAGCACCGCGGCCAGCAAGGTGTCCACGTGGTTGCACCACAGCACGGGACGCACCGGCACTTCCACCACCTCCACCCCGTCGGCCGACGGATCGGGCCGCTCCAGGCGCAACAGGCTGGTGCGCCCGGCCGGCGAACGCAGCCGCAGGTTGGCATGGGCGCGCAGGTCCTGGGGCACCGCCAGGGGCGGTGCGGACTTCAGGTAGGCGGGCGAAGCCACCAGCACCGCCTCGGAGTCCAGCAGCTTGCGCGCGATGACCTGGGCGTCAAACGCCCCCAGGGCCGTCAGCAGGGTGATGTCATGCGCCTCCACAGGCGGTGGCGCATCGTTGTAGACATCGATGTCCAGCAGGACCAGCGGATGGCGGGCGCGAAACTCCGCCACCAGCGGCGCGACCAGATAGACCGCCAGTGCCGCCGGACAGGCCAGGCGCAGCGTGCCCGCCACCGCCCGGGTGTGACAGGCCACATGGTCTTCGGCATCCTCGATGTCGGCCAGGATGCCGCGCAAGCGCTCCAAGTAGGACTCGCCCGCAGCGCTGAGGGACAGGCTGCGGGTGCTGCGGTGCAGCAACCGGGTGCCCAAGTGCTCCTCCAGATCGGCCACCAGGCGGGTCACGACCGCCGGCGAAAGGTCAAGCGCGCGCGCGGCGGCGGCAAAGCTGCCCTCTTCCACCACCTTTTGAAACACCTTCATCGACTGCAGCCGGTCCATCGTCCTTCCTCATGCCTGCGGGTCAGCATACACGTGGCCCGAACCGCACCTCAGCCGCCGTAGCTCAACGCCTGCGCCTTGCCCCCAAACACCCGGTAAAGGAACACCGTGTAGCCCACGATGACAGGCAAGGTCAGGCCCAGGCCGATGGCGATCACCCGCAGCGACTCCGTGGCGCTGGCCGCCTGCCACACCGTCAGCCGATCGATCACCACATACGGGTAGAGGCTGTAGGCCAGCCCCAGGAAAGCCAGCACAAACAGCAGCACCGTGCCCAGGAAGACGAGGCCGCCATAGCCCGCCACTACCGTGCGCGGACGGTGCAGCACGTGGTGGATGGCCGCCAGCGCCACCGCGCAGGCTCCCGGCACCGGCAGCAGGAGCAGCAGACCGGGCATGGAGAACCACTTGTCCATCACCGTGGGGCTGACCACCGGCGTGGCCAGGGAGATGCCCAGCAGCGCCAGCACCATCGGCCAGAAGGCCGCGCGCCCCCAGGCCAAGGCCTGCCGCTGCAGCGCCCCTTCGGTTTTCATCAGCAGCCAACCGGCCCCCAGCAGGGCATAGGCGGCCGGCAGGGTGAGCGCCACCCCCAGTGAGAAACACTGCGCCCAGATCCCCGGCGCAAAACCGGTGACATAGGCCCCCAGCATCCAGCCCTGGGCCAGGGCGGCCACCAGCGAGCCGACACTGAAGAGGGCATTCCAGAGCCGCCGGTGGGCGGCCTGGGCCTTGGCCCGGAACTCAAAGGCCACGCCGCGCAGGATCAGCCCCACCAGCATCACCGTCACCGGCAGGTACAGGGCCGAGAGCACCACACCGTGCGCATGCGGGAACGCCACCAGCAGCAGACCCACCCCCAGCACCAGCCAAGTCTCGTTGGCATCCCAAAAGGGGCCGATGCTGGCCACCATCACGTCCTGGTCGGTCTCGGCGGCGAAGGGCATCAGCAGGCCCACACCCAGGTCATAGCCATCGAGCACCACATAGGCCAGCAGGGCCAGGCCCATGACGGCCATGAGGCCCAGCGGCAGCCATGTCGAGAGGTCCATGGTTTCCATCCGTGTTCTCCTAGCTCAGACCGAAGCGGGGCGGACCGCCAAAGGCGCCGCCGCGACAGGCGCGGACAAGGTCTCCCCGGTGCCGGACTTGCTGGCCAGGTGACGCAGCACGCCCACATAGGCCACCAGCAGCACCAGGTAGAGGCCCACATACACCGCCAGGGTGAGGGCGACATGTGCCGGCGGGTGGGCGGCCACCGCCTCGGCCGTGGTGAGCAGGCCCTGGACCAGATACGGCTGGCGCCCGATCTCCGTCACGTACCAGCCAGCCAGCGTGGCCACCCAGCCCGAGAACGTCATGAGCGCCAGCACCTGCAGCAGGTGCCGGGGCAAGACGGCGGCCGGCACCGGGGCATGCCGGCGACGCCACAGGCAAACCGCGCCCCACCAGGCCACGGCCAGCATCAGCAGCCCCACCCCGACCATCACCCGGAAACCCCAGAACACCGGGGCCACGGGCGGATGCCGGCCCGCGAAGTCGCTCAGGCCCCGGATCTCGGCCTGCGGGTCGTGGGCCAGGATGAGGCTGGCGAGCTGGGGCACCTTCAGCGCGTAATCCGTGCGCTGCTCGGCCTCGTTGGGCAGGCCAAACAGCGTGAGCGCGGCCCCCTTCTCGGTGTGCCAGATGCCTTCCATCGCCGCGATCTTGGCCGGCTGATGCGCCAGCGTGTTCAGGCCGTGCAGATCCCCCATCAACACCTGCAGCGGCACCAACACCGCCGCCGCGGTCAGCGCCGCGCGCAGGGCATGCGGCGTGCCTTCGTCGGCAGTGGCCCGCAGCAGACGCCAGGCACTCAGTCCGGCGATCAGGAAGGAGGCGGTGAGTCCCGAGGCCAGCAGCACATGGCCCAGCCGGTAGGGGAACGAAGGGTTGAACACCACGGCCCACCAGTCCTGCGCATGCGCCACCCCGTCGATCACCACATGGCCCGCCGGCGTATGCATCCAGGAGTTCAGGCTGAGGATCCAGAAGGCCGACAAGGTGGTGCCCAAGGCCACCATCAGCGAGGCCACCAGGTGAGTACGCTCGGACACCCGATCGCGGCCGAACAGCATGATCCCCAGGAAGGACGCCTCCAGGAAAAAGGCGGTGAGCACCTCGTAGCCCAGCAGCGGCCCGGCGATGTTGCCCACCCGCGCCATGAATCCCGGCCAGTTGGTGCCGAACTGGAAGCTCATGGTGATGCCCGAGACCACCCCCAGCGCGAAGGTGAGCGCGAACACCTTGACCCAGAACTGGTAGGCCTGCGCCCATCCGCGGGCAGCGGGCGTGCCCCGGGTGGCGGCATGGCGCAGGCGGAAGAACACCAGGAACCAGCACAACGCGATGGTGATGCTGGGAAAGAGGATGTGGAAGCTGATGTTGGCCGCGAACTGCAGCCGGGAAAGAAGCAGCGCGTCCATGTTCAGGCCCCCTTGCCCCCGACGGTGCCCTTGCCGGTCAGACGGTCCTTGAGCTCCAGCACCCGGGTCACCGCCGTGCCCATGCCCATGAGCTGCAGGGCCGTCTCCGGCGCCAGGCGCTGCATGTCATCGAACCAGGTCATCAAGCGGTCGATCAGGTCGTGCATCTCACGCATGCGGGCCTGTGCATGGCGCTCCTGCTCGCTGGCAGGCTCCTCCAGCAAGGCCATGCGCAGCATGGACAGCGTGGGCTCGATCTCCCGCCGCCGCCGCTCCTCCGCCAGCAGGCGGAAGATCTCCCAGACGTCCTGTGGCGCCTCGAAATACTCCCGTCGGTCGCCTGGCCGGTGACTGAGCTTGACCAGACGCCAGGCCTGCAGTTCCTTGAGCCCCATGCTCACGTTGGATCGCGAAAACTCCAGCGCCTCCGCGATCTCATCGGCGTTGAGGGGACGCGGTGAGAGAAAGATCAGGGCGTAGATCTGACCCACCGTACGGTTGATGCCCCAGCGGCTGCCCATCTCGCCAAAGTGCGCGACGAACTGCCGGTTGAGCGAAGGAAGCGGAGGATTGAGGGAAGTCATGGACAAGCATCCTGTCAGTACGTCCTGAATTTTCAGTATTTTCTGAAAATTCAGGACGTCAGAAGGGTCTTGCAGCCCCCGACCACGCAAAGAAAAAGCCCTAGAGCATTGATTCTCTAGGGCTTTTGCACTTCCACGGACTTCCGTGGAACTAGATGTGGTGGGCCGGGGCCACACGAATTACCTATGAAACATAGGACCACTTCATTGAAGTTACTGCATGGGTTACTGCAGTCGGCTTGGCGCCCAGGCAGCCTGGGAGCGGCCGTAGCGCGCGGGGCACTGGTGCGATTGCCGGTGCGGCCCTCCCGGACTGCAGAAAAACGATCGTTTTCTAACAGTGTCGGATACACTGTTAGAAATATAGGGTAAAGCAGTTGTTTGCACCCCCTCAATTTCTAACACCCTTTTCCGACACTTCAAGGGGTCCACATGTCCCGCACCTTCGCCTATGCCCGTGTCTCCACCGTGGACCAGCTCACGGAGAACCAGGCCGAACAGATCGCCCAGGCCGGCTACATGATCGAGCCGCACCGCTTCATTGAAGAAAAGGTGTCGGGCTCGGTGCCCGCCGGCCAGCGGCCCGGCTTTGTGCGCCTGCTGGAGAAGCTGGAGCCCGGGGATACGCTGGTGGTGACGAAGCTGGACCGGATTGGCCGGGACTCGGTGGACGTGCAACAGACCGTCCATGACTTCAGCCGGCGGGGCGTGCGGCTGGTGGTGCTGCAACTGGGCAATCTGGACCTGACTTCCACCGCAGGCGCCCTCATGGTCAAGGTGCTGGCCGCTGTGGCGGACTTTGAGCGGGGTTTGATCGTGGAGCGCACACAGGCCGGGCTTGAGCGTGCCAAGGCGGAAGGCAAGCGGCTGGGCCGGCCACCCAAGACCACCGAGAGCCAGCGCCAGGCCATCCGCCAGGCCCTGACCACGGGCGCCACCGTGTCCCAGGTGGCCCGGGACCATGGAATCAGCCGGGCGGCTGTGGTGGGCATCCGCGATGCCGGCGCCAGCGCCACCGACACCGCCAGCGCCACCGCTTGAGGCTCACGCCTGAAGCCAGCGCATTAGCAGGCCCAAGGGCGAAGGCCAGGGCCGGGGCCGGGCCGGGAAAGTGCAAGCCTGCCCGCCAGGCCCGCAGGCCCAGGCCACCAGCGCCAGCAGGATGCAGGAAAAGTGCAAGCCTCAAGCCGCCGGCCGGGTGGACTGGAAGGGGGCACCCCTCCCCCCCTCCCCCCCTCAGGATTTCGGGTCAGGCATTTTTTGCACGGGGACAACGGGGACACGGGGACAAGCCACGTAAACCATTGTCCCCATTGAGTTTGTCTGTCCCCGGCTGGCTGGAATCTGTCCCCGTCACCCAAAACCGGCGGGGACAAAATGGGCTGTTTCGGGCCAGTTCTTCCACATCATGGAATGTATTGAACCCGGGCTGTACTTGCGTTCCGCATGCGGCCCTGCTGGTGGACACGCACCGGCCGGAAGCCGCCACGCAGGTGAATGCACGAAAAGTGCAAGTCGCCGGGGTCAACTCAAGGCGCGCAGCACGCCGGCGGGGTCACGGTCGATCAAGTTCAGCAGCACCAAGGCAGGCCCTTGGGGCTGGCGGTCTCCCCGCTCCCAGTGGCGAAGGGTGGACACGGAAAACCCGAACCGGGCGGCAAACTGGACCTGAGACAAACCCATACGGCCACGCACGGCCGCCACGTCCACCAGGCGGGGGGTGAATGTGTTCACCCCTGTGGTGTCACCTCTTGCATGGGCCACCGCTTCACGCAGGCCTTGGCGGATGCTCTCGAATGCCTTGCTCATGGATTGAACTCCTACAACCACAGGTCCACCAGCAGGGCCACCAAACCGGCTAGCTCGTTGCGCTCAGCCTTGGAAAGATTGGCCCGCTCGTTCTTGGCAAACAGCGTCAGCAAGTACAAGGGCATCCGTTCACTGTGGAAGTAGTACACCACGCGAACGCCGGCACTCTTGCCGCGCCCCTCCCGCGCCCATCGAAGCTTCCGCACCCCACCAGTGCCCTCAAGCAGGTCGCCCGCTTTGGGGTGGGTGGCCAGGTACTCCACCAAGTCGCGGCGCTCATCGGCGCCTAGAAGCTTGTCGGCGCGCTTGATGTACTCCGGCAGCTCAGCAACCGTTTGCATGGGAAGAGTGTAATCCAATGGATTACAGCTCATCCGAGAAGATCGACGGCCGGATGTGGAACACCGGGGCCTTGTCCATGCCGGGCAGGCGGTGCTTGATGGTCAGGCGGTCTTTCTCATGGCGCAGGTGCCCACGGGCGCGCAGCAGCTCCGCCACGGCCTTGGAGTCGAAGCCCTTGCACATGTCGCGCTTGAAGGCCTCAGGCAAGACCAGGTATTCCACCAGGGCATCCGTTCTGTCGCGCCACTCGGGGCCGGTCTTGCTCTCCAGGTACTCCACGGCGGCATCAAACTTGAGCGGCTCGCCTTCCGTGTTGACCATGCGCTTGAAGCCGTTACGCAAGGGCGTGTTGCCCCGGTGGTCATCCATGGCCCGATGCGTCCAGGTGAACAGGGCGTCGCCGTTTTTCTCCAGGTAGGCGCGCACCTGGCGCAGCATGGCGGCATCTTCCCCGTTGTCCAGGTGGCCACGGGCGGCCAGCCAGGCATTGAAGCAAGACCGGGCGGCGCTGGCGGCGTGGCCCGCCGGCCAGGGCAGGATGCCGGCTTCGGTGGCCAGCTCGCCCGCAGCGGCCACCAGCGCAAAGCGGGTGCCCACGCGGCGCACCTGTTCGCTGGCGGCTTCAGGGACCATCTGGCCCTTGAAGCGCTCCAACATGCCGCCATCGCCGATCAGGCGGCCCGGCAGGGCCTCATGCCGGGCGGCCAGCCATTCCAGCCAGGTGCGGCCGGCGGTGCCGTAGTGGCGGGCCGCCGCACGGGTGACGGCATCGGCCAGGGCGCCCGGCCCATCGTGCCCGTGCAGCACCTCCAAGCCCCCCATGCCAGCGCCAGCGTCCAAGGGAATGTCCACCATGCGCACTTCCTGGCCGGCCATCACACGCTTGCCGGATTCGGCCATGTGGTCGGCCAAGCTCTTTTCCCCGGATGACAGGAACAGCAGGCGCCAAGTGCGGCGCTTGCGGTTCAGCCCGTTGCGGGTGTTGCGACCCTTCTCCTGTTCATTGGCCAGCAGGTAAGCGCAGTCCCCCACCACCTTGCCGTCCACCTGGCCGATTTCATCCAGGATCAGGGTTCCGTCACAGTGCTGCACCGCTGTGGCTTCCAAGGCGTTGTCCGTGGTGCGCCAGCGCTGCATGTAGGCCGGGCGGCCCCACACGCTGGCGGCCACCTTCAGGGCCGTGGTCTTGCCCTTGCTGGAGTCGCCCCGGAAGTGAAAGCCCCCACTCTCCAGGCTGGCCGCGCGCAGCAGGGGGCCGGCCAGGGCGCAGCCAATGGCAAAGGCAAGGCGGCTGTTCCCCTCCGCCAGGGCGGCCACGCGGGTTTGCCAGTCGGCAAGCTCGCCATGCTGGCGGAAGGTATCTTCCATGCCCGCTTCACTTTGGAAGACGTAGCGGCGCGGGGTGCCGGTGTCCGGGTCGGTGTCGGTGTCGGTGTCGGTGGTGGCAATGGGCGCGGTGTCGGTGTCGTCGGCCGCATCCTCCCCCCCAGCGCCAGCGGTGCAGGCGTCTGCACTGGCTGGGCCGCCAATGCAGCCAGACGGCAACACGAACACCCCGCCGGGGTGCCAGCCCACGCGATCGGTGCAGGTCACACGCTGGCGGGGGTTGCGGGTGTCGATGTACTGGGCAACCAGGTTGCGGGCGCCGGTGCCGGGGGCCATCTGCAAGCCCATGTCGCGCAGGCGGGCGGCCCACTCTGCCCCCTCGCCACTCAGCAGAGAAGACGGCATGGCCCACACCTTGGGGTTTCCGTCCAGGTCGTTGAACTCCAGCAGGCAGCCCCAGCCGTTGGAGTCATCCGCACGGGTGCGGGCGGTCACGCGCAGCGGGGCACACAGCCAGCGGGGCGGCTTCTCGTTGCCGTCGCCATCGCGGGCGGTGAAGTAAACGCCATCCTCCAGCAGGGTGAAGGGGTCATGGGGCTGGCGCTTGGGGCGGGCACCACCAGCGCCAGCACCACCAGCGCCAGCACCACCAGCGCCAGCACCACCAGCGCCAGCCGGGGCGGCCTTCTGGGGCTTGCGGCGCGTGGGCGGGGGCTCGCCATCGTCCGGGGTGTCTTCATCGTCCCAGGGGGCCGCCTGGGGGCTTGGCGGGGCGGTGTCGTCGTTGGCCGGGCTGGCGCTGGTGCGGGTGTCGTTGGGGGTGTCCGTGCTGGCGCTGGTGGCCGCCTGGCCAGCGGCGCGGCGCACCTTGGGCAACAGGCTGGGCGCGGCCACGGCGGCCAGCACCTGGGCGCGCACGGCCTCAGGGCCGGCGGTGCTGGCCAGGTCGTTGAAGTCCGTCAGGCCGGCGGGGCGCTGGCCAGGCCACACGGGCAGCACCACCCCAGCGGGCGCACCTTCGGCCAGCACGGCGCGGGCGGCCTTCTCCGCCCCCAGGCGGCCGGGGTTCTTGCCGGTGCTGGCTTCGGTGTCCACGTCGTCATCCGCACACAGCAGCAGCAGGGCAGCGGGCAGGCGCTCCCGCAGGGTGCGGGCCACGTTCACCAGGTTGCCGGCATCCCAGGCCACAGCCACCGGCAGGCCTGTGCTTTCGTACAGGCTGGCCGCTGTGGCGTAGCCCTCCGCCACCAGCACCACGGGCACAAGCACGTCATGGCCCGCATCGGGCAGGCACTCCAGGCCCAGCAGGTGGAAACAGCCGGTTTTGCGGCCACCCGGCAGAAAGCGCTTTTCCCGGGCGCCTTTGGCCTCTTGCTCAGGCGTGGGGCGCTGGGGCGCGATGCGCTGCAGGTTGACCAGCTCGCCCGCCGGGTTGCGCACGGGCACCAGCACCGTGCCATCCGCCAGCGTGCGCACCCCGTGGGCCTGCACACCCTTGCGCACCAGGTACGGGGCCAGGGCCTGCGGGCTGGCCTGTTCTGGCTGGCCAGGCTCACCCGCCCCGCCTGCCTCATCCCACAGGCGCACCGCCTCACGGGCGGCTTGATCGGCGCGGCGCCGATATTCGGCCTCTTCCGCTTCACGCTGGCGCTGGCGTTGCTGGGCTTGCCGCTCCGCCAGGGCCTGGGCTTGCGCCTGGGCCGCCTCATCCACCACAGCCGGCCCGCCGGCCACCTCAGAGAAGCGGAAACCGTGGTCTTTGGCTACGCCAAACAGCGTGCCAATGGTCACGCGCCCGCCGGCCTTGATGCTGCGCCAAGTGTCCTTGGCGTCGGTGCTGCTGTAGGCCTTGCCGGTCTGGCTCCAGCCGTCCCACAGGTCAAAGCCCACCGAGTCGGGGAACTCCGATTTCACGGCCATGCCCAGGCGCACCCAGGTTTCACGGTCCAGGTCCGGCGGGATGGCGGCCAGGGCCTCCCGCACCAGCTCGGGCGTGATCTGGCGGGCAGGTGCTGGCGCTGGTGGTGGGATGGTTCGCTTGGTGGGCATGAGGGGGGGCAACAGGGGGCGGGGCATGGCGACCGGGCAGGCAGTGCAGAAGGCCCCGCCGCAGGGGTCAGAAGGCCCGCCAGGGCACGCGGCCGGGCGGGCGTGGGGGTCAGGGCATGGTGGGGCCCGTCAAGGGCTGCAGGCTGGCCGCGCCCAGGGCAACGCCAACGGCCGCACCCAGCGGGCCACCCTCCGGCGGGCCGGCCTCATCCAGCGCCAGCGCCAGCAGGTGGGCACAGGCAGCCAGAAGAAAGGACTCCGGCCGGTCTTCGGTGAACTCAGGCCGGAAGGCGTGGCGCACACCGGCCACGGCCGCATCAAAGGCGCCGCGCAGGTCGGGCGGGTCTTCACCCAGGCACTGGGCCACCAAGTGCAGGCGGTAGCGGTCCGCGTTGTCAGAACCAGGCAGGTGCAGCGCCAGGCGGGCCAGCTCCTGGGCGGTGAGTTCAGGCAGGGGCATGGGCAGGCCGGCCAGGACGGCGGCTGACGTGGTGGTCATGGTGGTGGGCTTGGTGGTGGTCAGGGTGGGCATGGATGAATCCCCAGTGGTGGCGGGCAACAGGCAAGGCGCGCAACGCTGCCCGCCGGGGCAGTGCGCAGCCAATGCAATGGGTGAAGCGCCCGGCCAGGCCGTGGGCGCGTTGTGGACCTTGCTGCACGGGCCCTGCGGTGCAGTCCGGGCCACTTGTGCAGACGTTTGCACCGCATGAACCAGGCGCCGGGCCATGTGGCCAGGCCATGCAGCGGCGCGACTGGCAGCGCCAGCCTTGTGCAGATTCGCCATGGGTCAGCCCCCTACAGTGGGGCCAACGGCCCGCAGGCCACGCCTTGCGGCCCAGCGGGCCGCCTCTCGGGGACACTTGTGGGCGCAACCCTGCCCCTCCACCTCAGCGCTAATCGAGTTCTGTAGCTCTGAGGCATTGGCGGCAATGGCTTCCATGGCATTGGCCACCAGCTCCCAAGCGTGGCCGGAGTGGTTGCCCGTGTAAAAGCCGGGCGACTGCATGGCTTGCAGCACCAGGTGTGCCAGTGTTTCGATGGTGGCCAACTGGGCGTTCGCCACCATGTGGATCGTCTCCAGCGCCTCCCGTGCACCGGCCAGATCGCCCACCAACTCGGAAGCGTGCCCGGGGTTCTTGTCAGGGGCGCTCATCATTCGCCCCCTTCCAGGCGTGCCAGCAGCGGCAGGGCAGCCACCCAGCGCACGTGACCACGCAGGGCAGCACGCAGCACCAGGGAGCGCGCCAGACGGCGCAGGTAGTGGCGGGGGACGTAAGGGGCGGCAGTTGCTGGCGCTGGAATGCGCGCAGCGGCGCCGGAAGGGCCGGCGTTGCGGGTCTTCATGGTCAGGCTCCTACGGGAACTTGATAACCACCCGGCACCGTTTTGAAGCGGCAGCGGGTGGGCGGGATGTTCAAAACACGTCCGTAGTCGTGCGGCCAGCCTTGCGGTATGGCCCATCCCGCCCATTGACCATGCGCCAGCGCTGCGACAAGGCGCAGCACGGCCAGAATTTGGACGTGACAAAGCCGCGCTGTCGGGGCGGCTATCCGCTACGGAAGGGGTGTTTTGAAGCACCTGCAGCCAGTGTAAGCCAGCACCCGGCCAAGGCGTCAAGGTGCTGGCGCTGGTGGGCATGTGGGCGTAGTGGCTGGGTGTGGTCACGTCTGGCCCTTCTGGGTGCGCTGGCGCACCTCTTGCCCGTACCGCACCAGGTGGCCGCAGGTGGGGCACAGCGGGCCTTGTGCTTGCGGTGCAGCCTCTTCAGTGGCCACCATGGCAGCAAAGCCAAACCGGCCCGTCAGGGGCCAGCGCAGGCCACGGGTGCGGGCGCAGGTGCACACGTCACCCAGGGGCGGCGCAACAGGGCCAGCGGGGGCGCTGGTGGGGCTGGGCTGGGGTTTCATGCCTGCGGCGCTCCCCGCTGGGCGTCTGCTAATCGGGCTTGCACCCAAGCCATGCAGGCCGATTCAGACCAGGCCACACAGCGCGGGGTGATCTGAACCCCGCGTGGCGCTTTGCCTTGGTCAATCAGGGTGTACCAAGTGCTTTTTCCAACGCCTACCAGGCGCAAGACCTCCGGCAGGCGAATGAGACGGTCACGGGTGACCGGCTGGGCTTTGCCAGCGTCGTGAACGAGTTGGGGGGTGAACATGGGCGGCTTCTCCATCGCAGTCCGCCCGGGTGTTGATTCGTTCAGGGCGGTGCGAATGGATCATGCGGCGCGCCCATCCTTCTGTAATCCCGGAAAGTCGTCGCACTTTCCGGGGGTGGCATCGGCACCAGGCGGCTCCGTTTTGTAGGTGTCGCACCAGTCTGCGCGGGTTCCACCGTTCCGCCTCCACCGCTCCCAGCGTTCCGCCAAACTCCACTCGTGGTGTGCCTTGGGAACGTTACCTCCCGACGTACGCAGATAGGGCCGAATTTCTGACAGGCTGGGCCACGCTCCAAGGCCTTCCGCGACGTGCTGCCGAATCCATGACTCAGCCGCCGTTGCACCCCATCCAACATGCGAACCAACCTCTTCAAAGAGGCCCTTATCTATGGGTCGATCAAGATCCGCAGCAAGCAACCCGATAGCAATTTCATAAGCCTTAGGGGCCAACTGTTTCCGCGCCTTGACTCCGGCTTGGTTGGTGCCCGCCGGTATAGCGGGGCCAAACACTGCATCCCACGATTTCGCATCACCAACGGCTACCCGCTGATACCGAGCTACAAAAGCGGACGCCAACCATCCAGGCACCGGTAAGCCGTGCGCTACACAAGCAGCAACAGCCTCAAGGACAGCCCCACCGTCCCCGCACATCACCTCTAACCGCAAGGCCAACGCTCGACGGGCAGCAAGCTCCCGGGCAAGTCCCCAGGCTGCCAATGGATAAGTATCTAAAAGCATGCCCGCTTGATCATGTAGCGCATTCAAAGCGGCAACGTCTTCCGCTGATAGCTGGGCACCACTAGCCTCCCGTTCCTGTAGCTCTGCCAGTCGCCAAAAGTCGCACTGAAGAGGCGGCGGGGAGTCACCCAGACCACAGACAACTGCGCTCAGCACCCGAGCCCTATCCATTTCCCGCATGTCGCCCGCTATTTCCTAGGTTCACAAGCTCCCGCCCAATAAGGATGCACCGTGCCACCCTGCGGGGGCGGGATGCTGGCAAGGGATCAGCAAGCCAGGGCACGGCGCCGGTGAACTGTACGGCCTTGCACTCCAAAGCCCGGCAAAGGCGCATGACATGAGGCCCCACTACAGCCCCGCCAGTGCAAACGTCTGGACGCGCCGGCATTGGGGCGCCGGGGGTGTTGCCATCGCGGCCACTATCCAGGCAAGTGCACCAGGGTGCAGGCCAGGCTAGGCCATTCAACCCCCCCACCCCTAGAAACTCGCGCGCGCAAAAATCCAGCTACGCGGTCGGTCTCCCAGGTGGGACACCTAGAGATTCAGCCCCCCCCTACCCGGGCAGGCATGCCCACAACTGGCGCACTTCCAAGGGGATGCGCCAGGGCCCGCAGGCACGCAGCCCAGCAAGGGCCATGCCGCACGGCCCGTGGGCCAGCAAGGCAGGAGGCACAAGAGCCATAGACAAAACCTATTAAACAAACCCCTCCCCCCCCGAATTTCGGCATTTTGTGCACGGAGAGAAGACGGCGGTATGCGGAATATAGGGTTCTGACTTTTTAACCCCCCTCCCACCATAGGCAAAACCTATTTTCTGGGGCGAATCGGGCTCTGAAGTCAGGCGCCCGACTGGTGCAAAGCACAGGCCAGACAGGGGGGCACCGGGAACAGAAGGAAGGGAAGGAAGGTCTCTCTCTCTTCTCTCTGTCCCCGTGTCCCCGCCCTGTCCCCGCCGCTGTCCCCGTCAGTCACTGGCGGCTAAGCCATTGATTCATATAGGATCAAGCCCTTCTGTCCCCGCCTGTCCCCGTGTCCACGGCGGGGTGTGCACCTTCCAGGTTTTTGCCCTGTGTTGTTTCTGGTGCCTGCCCAGGCTTGCCCATGGCGCGAAGAGTGAACCCGCACCGCCCCCCGGCGGCCCGGCTGGACGTGCTGGCCCAGGGGCTGGCCAGCCTGCAGCGGCTGGGCCTGCAGGGCTTGCATGGGGGTCATGGGCTGGACTGGGCTGTACGTTCATCCACCCCCTGGGCGCAGGCGCACCCCTGGGCCTGGCCCTGCCAGGCAGGCCAGAAGGACGAAGGCCCGGCAGGGCCGGGCCAGGGTGTGGAGTGGCAGGCGTGGTGCCCACTGCGGCCACCAGCGCCGCACCAGCGCCAGCACCAGGGCGGGCGGCTGGGCAGTTGCGTGGGCGGTTGGCTGGCTGGCAGCCTGCCCCGGTGCTGGGCTCAGGCCGCAGCGTTGCCGGGGCGCAGGGGCACCACGTCCGCCCCGCCCCGCTTGAGGCGGTCCAGGTAGTCGGCCCACGCTTGCATCATGGTGCGGCGCTGGTCCAAGAACTCGGTGCGGTTGTAGGCCCGGCCCAGGGCATCGGGCACCGCGTGGGCCAACTGGGCCTCTATCACTTCAGGCGGAAAGTTCAGGCGCTCATGCAGCAGGGTGCGGGCCATGGCGCGCACCCCGTGCCCGCTCATCTCATCCTTGCCAAAGCCCATGCGGCGTAGGGCGGACAAGATGGCGTTGTCACTCAAGGGCCGCTCATCCGTGCGGGGGCTGGGAAAGCAGAAGCGGCCATGTCCGGTCAGGGGCTGCAGCTCCTGCAGCACCGCCACGGCCTGGAGGGACAGGGGCACCAGGTGGGGCGCACCTGTGGCCTTGCCGGTCAGGCTGCGTTTCATGCGGGCGGCTGGAATGGTCCAGGTGCTGGCGGTCAGGTCCATTTCTGCCCACTCTGCGGCGCGCAGCTCGCCGGGGCGCTGGAAGACCAGGGGCGCCAGGCGCAGGGCGGCCCGGGTAACGGCATGGCCCCGGTAGTCGTCAAAGGCGCGCAGCAGCTCGCCCACGCGGCCGGGCTCGGTAATGGCGGCGTGGTGACTGGTGCGCACGGGTGGCAGGGCGTCCCGTAGGTCGGTGGTGGGGTCACGCTCACACCGGCCGGTAGCCACCCCGTAGCGGAAGACCTGGCCGGCGGCCTGCCGCACCCGGTGGGCGGTTTCCAGCGCGCCCCGCCCTTCCACACGCCGCAGGCAGGCCAGCACGTCAGGCGCCTTGATGGCGGCCAGGGGCAGGCGGCCCAGCCAGGGGAACAGGTCTTGTTCCAGGCGTATGCGGGTGCGCTCGGCATGGTTGGCGCTCACCTTGTGGCTGTGGACCCGCTCCAGCCATTCACGGGCCACTGGCTCGAAAGCATCCACCGGGGGCAGGCCTGCGGCTTCCCGCTTGGCCTCTTGGTGCTGGCGCTGGGCATCGGCCCTGGCTTGCTTGCGCACGTCGCTGGGGTCAACGCCCTGGCTCACCAGGGCGCGAGCCTCCTCAGCCTTGCGGCGGGCCAGGGCTAGGCCCGTGTCGGGGTAGGTGCCCAGGCTCAGGGTTTTTCGCACGCCTTGAACGCTGTAGTCCAGACGCCAGCCGTGGGCGCCCCCTTTGACGAACAACAGCAGGTACAGGCCCGCGCCATCGCTCAGGCGCCTGCGGGAGTCGCCGGGCTTGATGTTGCGGATGGTGGTGTCACCGGGGATCAGCTCTCGGGCCATGGTGCAGTAACTCCAGGCATGCAGTAACCAGACGGGGGCGGTTACTGTAAAGGTTACTGCGGCAAGGCCTGGCAGCTAGCGGAAGACCGTGGACCACCACGGACAAAAAAAAGGCCTAGAGGTTTGATTCTCTAAGCCTTTTTGGACTTCCACGGACTTCCGTGGAACTAGATGTGGTGGAGCCGGGGGGAATTGAACCCCCGTCCGCAAGCCATCGCCAGGTAGATCTACACGCTTAGCTGTCTGGTTTGAGTCTCATCTGCCCGACCGCGCAGCAGCACGCTGACAGGCAAACCAGCCACGAGATCTTGCCAACGGATGTGTGGCCCATCCGCCAGCCAGCCCATGTGAATGACCTCTCAGCGCTTGCCTTGCGGCTCACGCCCGGCCCATGGGCCAACCGTTGAGAGGCTCACCGGTGTTTAAGCGGCGAGGGCAAACTTTTCGTCGTTTGCAGTTACTTTGTTCCAGTGGTTTA
Source organism: Ideonella livida (assembly GCF_010499455.1). Lineage (GTDB taxonomy): Bacteria > Pseudomonadota > Gammaproteobacteria > Burkholderiales > Burkholderiaceae_C > Ideonella > Ideonella livida. Next base: position 228,609 of record NZ_JAAGOH010000002.1, read on the forward strand.
ACGAGCGGACTGGTGCTCGGCATGCCCTATCCCAACTCCGCACCCACGTCGAAACCAGGTCGGCCCCAGGAAAGCTCTTTAGTCTAAGCGATTCCAAGCCAGCTGGCCAGGGCTTGGGGGCTGTCCACCAGGGCATCAGCCCCCCAGGCCACCGGCGGCTCACCGTCGCCCAGGTAGCCCCAGAGCGCCGCCACGGTGGCCATGCCGGCAGCACGGCCGGCCTGCACATCTCGCAGGTCATCGCCCACGTAGAGCACCTGCGCAGGCGACACACCCAACTGCCGGGCCGCATGCCACAGCGGCTCGGGGTGCGGCTTGGCGTGGGGCGTCGTGTCGCCACAGACCAGCACACCGGGCGCAGGCATCAAGGCCAGACCACGCACCAGGGGTTCTGCAAACCGCGTGGCCTTGTTGGTCACGACGCCCCAGGGCAGGCCCGCCGCCGCCAGGCCATCCAGCACCGCCTGGATACCAGGAAACAGGCCCGTCAACCACAACATGCGTGCCTCGTAAAGGTCAAGGAACCGGTCGCGACGGGCCACGAAGTCCGCGTCCTGCGGCCGCAGGCCCAGCCCCCGCTCCAGCATGCCGCGAGCACCTGTGCCCACATACGGCCGCAGCAGGGCCTGGGCCAAGGGTGCAAGCCCCAGCTCGGCTCGCAGGTCATTGAGGGCGCCGGCCAGGTCCGGCGCACTGTCCACCAGGGTGCCATCCAGGTCAAACAGCACGGCTTGCAGCGCGGGTGCGCCAGGGCGGTCGGGAGCGTCCATCACACCCGCCGGCAGGCCACCAGGTAATTGACACTGGCATCGGCGCTGAGCCGGTAGCGCTGGGTCAGCGGATTGAACTCCAGTCCGGCCATGGCAAAGGCCGCCAGCCCGGCCTGCCGCGCCTGCGCCGCGAGCTCCGCCGGGCGGATGAATCGCTGGTGGTCGTGGGTACCCTTGGGGATCATCTTGAGCACATGCTCCGCCCCGACGATGGCCAGGAGGTAGGACTTGAGGTTGCGGTTGAGCGTGGAGAAGAACACCGTGCCACCAGGCCGCACCAGCGTCGCACAGGCCTGCACCACGCTGGCGGGTTCGGGCACATGCTCCAGCATCTCCATGCAGGTGACCACATCGAACTGGCCCGGCATCTCCTGCGCCAGGGCCTCGGCCGCCACCTCGCGGTAGTCCAGCTGCACGCCGGCCTCCATGGCGTGCAGCCGAGCCACTTTCAGCGGCTTGGGCGAGAGGTCGATGCCGGTCACCCGGGCGCCGGCCTGGGCCATCGACTCGGCCAAGATGCCACCGCCACACCCGACGTCCAGCACCCGGGCGCCGGTGATCTGGGCCTGCTGGCGGATCCAGTCCAGCCGCAGGGGATTGATCTGATGCAGGGGCTTGAACTCCCCATCAGGATCCCACCAGCGGTGGGCGAGTTCGCCGAACTTGTCGAGTTCAGCCGCGTCGGCATTGAGCATGGCCAGTCCCGCTTGGGGCGTTGGAGTTGCATGAAAAAACCCCGCCGCAGCGGGGTTCGGATGACAGCGCTGAGGCGTCAGGTCACTTCACGACGGTGCGGGTGCCCACCACCTCGATCTCGACGCGGCGATTCTTCGCCTTGCCTTCCTTCGTGCGGTTGTCGGCCTCAGGCTCCTTGGAACCCTTGCCTTCGGTGTAGACGCGGTTGCGCTCCACGCCCTTGGACACCAGGTACTCCTTGACGGCGTCGGCGCGACGCTGGGAGAGCTTCTGGTTGGCCGCTTCGTTGCCGTCGCTGTCGGTATGGCCGGTGATGATGATCACTTCCAGCGCCATGCCCTTGATCTTCGACACCAGGTCGTCCAGCTTGGCCTTGAACTCGGGCGCCAGCGTGGCACCACCCACGGCGAACAGGCCGTCACCCGCGAAGGAAACCTTCTCGGTGGCGGGCTTGGGCGCGGGCGGCGGAGCCGGAGGTGCCGGCGGAGCGGGCGGGGTGACCACAGGCGGAGCCACCACCACCGGAGCCGGCACCGGCGCGGCCACGGGGGCCGGCGCAGGAGCGGGCGCCGGGGCCGGAGCGGGCGCCGGGGCCGGAGCGGGGGCTGCCGCCGGCTTGGCCGGAGCGCCGCAACCCGCAGCAGCAGTGGCCGGGGTCCAGTTGGCATCGCGCCAGCAGTGCTCGGCGGTACCGTTCTTCCACACGGTGCCGTCGGCACCGCGCCAGTTGTCGATGGTCTGGGCCATGGCGCCCGACATCGGAGCCGCCAGGGCGGCAGCGGCGAACAACATCGCCACCTTGTTCATCTTCGTCATGATTCTCCTCACGGATGGACCGTACTCACCTGCGTCGATCCCGGCCAAGGGGGCGCCGGGTCTGCGAACCAGTCTGTCGAGGTCAGACCAATGGCAAAAAGATTCTGCCATAGCGCCCCGGACGGCCAGATTGTGTTGCGATGGAGCAGTTTCGCGTGGTTTTCTGTTGCAGTGTTGATACAGGCATAAGCCCTTAGAATCCGAACTTTTGCCAGAAGTTTTGGCACCCGTGTGACAGTCAGCCCGTGGCGCGCGCGCCACGGGCGGGTGATCGTCGGGACCAGGTGCGGCCCAGCCCGGGCACACCACTTCGGCACAGGCAGAGACCGCTCTCCTCCATGACTCAATTCGCCAAGGAAACCCTGCCCATCAGCCTCGAGGAGGAGATGCGGCGTTCCTACCTGGATTACGCGATGAGCGTGATCGTCGGCCGGGCACTCCCCGACGCCCGGGACGGATTGAAGCCGGTGCATCGCCGCGTGCTGTTCGCGATGCACGAGCTCAACAACGACTGGAACCGGCCCTACAAGAAGTCGGCCCGTATCGTCGGCGACGTCATCGGTAAGTACCACCCGCACGGTGACACGGCGGTGTACGACACCATCGTGCGCATGGCCCAGGACTTCTCGCTGCGCCACATGCTGGTCGATGGCCAGGGCAACTTCGGCTCGGTCGACGGCGATAACGCTGCGGCGATGCGGTACACCGAGATCCGGCTGTCCAAGATCGCCCACGAGATGCTGGCGGACATCGACAAGGAAACCGTCGATTTCGGCCCCAACTACGACGGCTCCGAGAAAGAGCCCCTGGTGCTGCCCACCCGGCTGCCGAACCTGCTGGTCAATGGCGCGGCCGGCATCGCCGTGGGCATGGCCACCAACATCCCGCCGCACAACCTCAACGAGGTGGTGGACGCCTGCCTGCACCTGCTGAAAGTGCCTGACGCCACGCTGGACGAGCTCATGGAGATCATCCCGGCGCCGGACTTTCCCACGGCCGGCATCATTTATGGCATGGCCGGCGTGCGCGAGGGCTACCGCACCGGCCGGGGCCGGGTGGTCATGCGCGCCCGGGTGCACTTCGAGGACATCGACCGCGGCCAACGCCAAGCGATCATCGTTGACGAGATCCCCTACCAGGTCAACAAGAAGACGCTGCTCGAACGCATTGCCGAGCTGGTGCACGAGAAGAAGCTGGAAGGCATCAGCCACATCCAGGATGAATCCGACAAGTCGGGCATGCGGGTGGTCATCGAGCTCAAGCGCGGTGAAGTACCCGAGGTCGTACTGAACAACCTCTACAAGCAGACTCAGCTGCAGGACAGCTTCGGCATGAACATGGTCGCCCTGGTGGACGGCCAACCGAAGCTGTGCAACCTCAGGCAGCTGCTGGAAATCTTCCTGGAACACCGCCGCGAGGTGGTGACCCGGCGCACGGTGTACGAGCTGCGCAAGGCGCGCGAGCGCGGCCACGTGCTGGAAGGCCTGGCCGTCGCGCTGGCCAACATCGACGAGTTCATCCGCATCATCAAGGAATCGCCGACGCCGCCGATGGCCAAGGCCGCCCTGATGAACGTGGGCTGGGACAGCTCGCTGGTGCGCGAGATGCTGTCCCGTGCCGAAGGCGAGAACCCCGGTGGGGCCTCGGCTTACCGCCCCGAGGGACTTCCGGTCCACTTCGGCATGCAGGCCGACGGCCTGTACCGACTGTCGGACGACCAGGCCGGCGAGATCCTGCAGATGCGCCTGCAGCGCCTGACCGGCCTGGAGCAGGACAAGATCGTCGGCGAGTACAAGGACGTGATGGCGCAGATCGCCGATCTGCTGGACATCCTGGCCAAGCCCGAGCGTGTGACCTTCATCATCAGCGAGGAGCTGGTGGCGCTGCGTCAGGAGTTCGGCCAGACCAAGCTGGGCGCACGCCGCTCGACCATCGAGCACAACGTGCAGGAGCTGGGCACCGAGGACCTGATCACCCCCACCGACATGGTGGTGACGCTCAGCCACACCGGCTACATCAAGAGCCAGCCGCTGGCCGAGTACCGGGCCCAAAAGCGTGGAGGCCGCGGCAAGCAGGCCGCCAGCACCAAGGATGACGACTGGATCGACCAGCTGTTCATCGCCAACACGCACGACTGGATCCTGTGCTTCTCCAACCGTGGCCGCGTCTACTGGCTGAAGGTCTGGGAGGTGCCGCAAGGTGGCCGGGCTTCGCGCGGCAAGCCCATCGTCAACATGTTCCCGCTGCAGCCCGACGAAAAGATCACTGTCGTGCTGCCGCTCACGGGTGAGTTCCGCAGCTTCCCCGAAGACCACTTCGTGTTCATGTGCACGGCGCTGGGCACGGTCAAGAAGACGGCGCTGCCGGACTTCAGCAACCCGCGCAAGGCCGGCATCATCGCCGTCGACCTGGACGAGGGCGACTACCTGATCGGTGCGGCCCTGACCGACGGCAAGCACGACGTGATGCTGTTCTCTGACGGTGGCAAGGCCGTGCGATTTGACGAGGATGACGTGCGCCCGATGGGCCGCCAGGCCCGTGGCGTGCGCGGCATGATGCTGGAGGAGGGCCAGCGCGTGATCGCCATGCTGGTGGCGGAGGACGAGAGCCAGAGCGTGCTGACCGCCACGGAGAACGGCTACGGCAAGCGCACCTCCATCGTCGAGTACACCCGCCACGGCCGCGGCACCAAGGGCATGATCGCCATCCAGCAGAGTGAGCGCAACGGCAAGGTGGTGGCCGCCACCTTGGTGCGTGCCGAAGACGAGATCATGCTGATCACCGACAAGGGCGTGCTGGTGCGCACCCGGGTTTCCGAGATCCGCGAGTTGGGCCGTGCCACGCAAGGCGTCACGCTCATCGCGCTGGACGACGGCAGCAAGCTCAGTGGCCTGCAGCGCATCGTCGAGAACGATGCCCAGGCTGAACCAGGCGCCGAGGCCGACGAGGCCGGCGCTCCCGACCAAGGAACCGATGCATGACCCGTGCCCTGACCTCCCTCGTGCTGGCCCTCACGCTGGCCGGTGTCGCGCCGCTGGCGCAGGCCGACGCCCGCAAGGAGCTGGCCCAGAAGGCGGTGCAGCTGCACACCCAGGCCTACGAAAACGTGGCCAAGATGCTGGTGGTGCAAGTGATGCAGCCCATCGTCAGCGGCGTGGGACAGGCCCTGCAGCGCCTGCCGGCCGAACGGCGGGACGCCGTGGGCAAGGAACTGCAGCCGGAGGTCAAGAAGTTCCAGGATGAACTGGATGCGCTGCTCAGGGACCGGGCACAGAAGCTGGCGCCGGCGGTGCTGCAACCGATGTTCGAGAGCAAGTTCACCGAGGAGGAGCTTCGACAGCTCATCGCCTGGCTGGAGTCCCCGACCTCGCGCAAGTACGCCGCCGTGGGCGCCGAGATGAGCGCCGCCCTGCAGCAGAAGGTGGTGGGAGAGACCAAGGCCCAGGTCGACCCCAAGATCAAGGCGCTGCAAGACAGCCTGGCCGCCAAGCTCAAGGCCGCCGCCGAGAAGAAGTGAGCCCCTCATGAGCCAGCGTCCCTTCAATTTTTCGGCCGGCCCGGCCGTGCTGCCCGAGTCGGTGCTGCGCACCGCCGCCGCCGAGATGCTCGACTGGCACGGCAGCGGCATGGGCGTGATGGAGATGAGCCACCGCGGCAAGGAGTTCCAGTCCATCCACGCCCAGGCCCTGGCCACCGTGCGTGAGCTGCTGCAGGTGCCCTCGGAATTCCACATCCTGTTCATGCAGGGCGGCGGCCTGGGCGAGAACGCCATCGTGCCGCTGAACCTCTCTGGCGGCGGCGCGGTGGACGTGGTGGTCACCGGCGCCTGGAGCCAGAAGTCGCTCAAGGAGGCGGGCCGCTACGCGCAGGCCCGCGTCGCCGCCAGCGGCGAGGCCGGTGGCTTCCGGGACATCCCGGACCCGCGGAACTGGCAGCTGCGCACAGAGGCCGCCTATGTGCACCTGTGCAGCAACGAGACCATCCACGGTGTGGAGTTCCACACCCTGCCCGACCTGCGTGCCCTGGGCTGCGATGCACCGCTGGTGATCGACTGCTCCTCGCACATCCTCTCCCGCGCCATCGACTGGTCCCGCGTGGGCCTGGCCTTCGCCGGTGCCCAGAAGAACATCGGCCCGGCCGGCGTGACGCTGGTCTTCGTGCGCGAAGACCTGCTCGACCGCGCCCTGCCCCTCTGCCCCTCGGCCTTCAATTACCGCACCGTGGCCGACAACGGCTCCATGTTCAACACCCCCCCGACCTACGGCATCTACATCGCCGGGCTGGTGTTTGACTGGATCCGCGACCAGGGTGGTGTGGCCGAGATGGAGCGCCGCGCCATCGAGAAGGCAGGCCTGCTGTATGCAGCGCTGGACGGCAGTGGCGGCTTCTACCGCAACGAGGTGGCCGCCCCCGCCCGCTCGCGGATGAACATACCCTTCTTCCTGGCCGATCCGGCCTTGAACGAGACTTTCCTGGCCGGCGCCAAGGAGCGCGGCCTGCTGCAGCTCAAGGGCCACAAGTCCGTGGGCGGCATGCGTGCCTCCCTCTACAACGCCATGCCCCTGGACGGTGTCCGGGCGCTGGTGGACTACCTGCAGGACTTCGCCCACCGCCATGGCTGACCACGCCCCGACCCCACCCGCCGTGCAGCCCGAGCTGCTGGCCCTGCGCGACCAGATCGACGCGCTCGACCGCGACCTGCTGGAGATGCTCAACCGCCGTGCCGGATTGGCGCTGGCGGTGGGTGAGCTCAAGAAGAAGGAAGGCTCCGTGGTCTTCCGGCCCGAGCGAGAGGCGCAGGTCATCGACGGACTCAAAGGCCGCAACCCGGGACCGCTCAAGACCGACAGCATCGCCCCGATCTGGCGCGAGATCATGTCGGCCTGCCGGGCGCTGGAGACCCCCACCCGCGTGGCCTACCTCGGCCCGGCGGGCACCTTCAGCGAAGAGGCCGCCCTGGGCTATTTCGGCTCCTCCATCGTGCGGGTGCACTGCGCGAGCATTGACGATGTGTTCCGCACCACCGCTGCCGGTGCGGCCGACTTCGGCGTGGTGCCTATCGAGAACTCCACCGAGGGCGTAGTGGCCCGGTCGCTGGACATCTTTCTGACCACGCCGCTGTTCATCATCGGCGAGACCAGCCTCTACGTGCGGCACAACCTGCTGCGCAAGGAAAACACCCTGGAAGGCATCCAGGCGGTGTGCGCCCATCCGCAGGCCCTGGGACAGTGCCACAACTGGCTGTCCGCCCACCTGCCGCATGCCGAACGGCGTCCGGTCTCCAGCAACGCCGAGGGCGCACGGCTGGCGGGGCTGGACCCCACGGTGGCAGGCATTGCCAGCCTGCGCGCGGGCAGCGAATACGGCCTGCATGTGGTCTCACCGGCCATCCAGGACGACGTCCACAACCGCACCCGCTTTGTCATCGTGACCGACCCTTCGCGGCATCCCGCGCCGCGCGCCTCCGGCCACGACTGCACCAGCCTGGTGGTGTCGGTGAAGAACCGTCCCGGCGCCGTGCACGACATGCTGGTGCCGCTCAAGCAGCACGGCGTCTCCATGACCCGCTTCGAGTCGCGTCCGGCCCGCTCAGGTCAGTGGGAGTACTACTTCTACATCGACTTGCAGGGCCATCCCGACGAGCCCCACGTGGCCACGGCGCTGGCGGCGCTGCGTGACGCCTGCGCCTATTTCAAGGTGCTGGGCACTTATCCCCTGGACGTGCACTGAGCCGCAGACGAGAGCGGAAACGACGATGTTCAAGCAACTGGGTGTGATCGGCTGCGGCCTCATGGGAGGCTCCTTCGCCCTGGCCATGAAACAGGCCGGACTGGTGGAGAAGGTGATCGGCTACAGCAAATCGCCCTCCACCACCGAACGGGCCAGACAGATGGGCGTGATCGACCAGGCAGCAGAATCGGCGCTGCTGGCGGTCTCCGGCGCCGACATCGTGCTGCTGGCGGTGCCGGTCTCGGCCACCGAGGCCACCTTCCGGGCCATCCGGCACCTGGTCAACCCCAATGTCCTGTTCATGGACGTGGGCAGCACCAAGCGCGACGTGATCGACGCCGCCCGTCGGGTGCTCAAGGAGCGCTGCACCACCTTCGTGCCGGCCCATCCGATTGCCGGCAAGGAGCTGGCCGGTGTGCAGTACGCCGACTCGCAGCTCTACCGCGACCGCCAGATCATCCTCACGCCGATCGACCAGACCGCACCGCACATGGTGGACAAGGCCCGGGCCCTGTGGACCGCCCTGGGCTGCCAGGTGACCACCATGACGCCGGAGGCCCACGACGCGGCCTTTGCCGCGGTCAGCCACTTTCCCCATCTCATCGCCTTCGCCTATTTCGCGGGCATCCTGCAGCAGCAGGAAAGCGACGAATTCTTGGCGCTGGCTGGCCCGGGCTTCCGCGACTTCACCCGCATCGCCGCCAGCGATCCGGCGGTCTGGCGGGACATCCTGATCGCCAACCGCGAGGAAGTGCTGCGCCAGTCCGAACGCTTCCGCGGCGCCCTGGGCGCGCTGGAGCAGGCCCTGCGCGAATGCAAGGGCGAGGCCCTGGAAGCGCTGATCCGCGGCGTGTCCATGGCCCGCAGCCAGTGGCGCATGGGCGCGCAGCCGCCCCGCCGCGGCTGAAGCCCGCCACCCCATACCCTCCAGACGGTCCGGGCCCCTCGCCCGGGCCCGGAGTCTCCCCCCCGGCCTGACGGCAGGTCCGCCGTCGGGCATGCCTCGATCAGCCGTTCCCGCGAGAAGCCGCATGTTCACCACCGCCTTCCTTGACGTTCCGGCCCTGGTGCGCGCCGCCGGCACCGTGCGCCTGCCCGGCTCCAAGAGCATCTCCAACCGTGTGCTGTTGCTGGCGGGCCTGGCCCAGGGCACCACGGAAGTTCACGACCTGCTCGACTCTGACGACACCCGCGTCATGCTCGCAGCGCTGCAGCAACTGGGATGTGGCCTGGAGCAGCAGGGCCGGGTCCTGCGGGTCACCGGTCTGGGCGGCCGGTTGCAGACCCGGGAGGCCGCGCTGTTCCTGGGCAATGCCGGCACCGCCATGCGGCCCCTGTGCGCCGCACTGGCCGTGCTGGCCAGCACCCAGGGCGGACAGTTCGAGCTCTCAGGCGTGCCCCGCATGCATGAGCGCCCCATTGGCGACCTGGTCGAGGCGCTGCGACAGCTGGGCTGCCCCGTGGCCAACCTGGGCCAGCCCGGCTACCCGCCCCTGCGCATCGGTGACGGCCAGGTACACCCCCTGGACACCACGACGCCGATCCGGGTGCGCGGCGACGTCTCCAGCCAATTCCTGACGGCCCTGCTGCTGGCCCTGCCGCTGCTCACCACCAATGCCCCGGTGACCATCGAGGTGGAAGGCGAACTGATCTCCAAGCCCTATATCGACATCACCCTGGGCCTGCTGGCCCGGTTCGGCATCGAGGTGCAGCGCCAGGGCTATGAACGTTTCGTGCTGCCGCAAGGCTCGGCCTACCGCACCCCGGGCAGCATCCACGTCGAGGGCGATGCCTCCTCGGCCTCGTACTTTGTGGCGCTGGGCGCCCTGGCCGGCATCGACAGCGAAGTCCGCATCGAAGGCGTGGGCCTGGACGCCATCCAAGGGGACATCCGCTTTGTGGAGGCCGCGCAGGCCATGGGGGCCCAGGTGCGAGGCGGTCCCGGCTGGCTGGCGGTTCGTCGCGGCGCCTGGCCGCTCAAGGCCCTGGACCTGGATTGCAACCACATCCCCGACGCGGCCATGACCCTGGCCGTCATGGCGCTGTTCGCCGACGGGCCCACCCGCCTGCGCAACATCGCCTCCTGGCGTGTCAAGGAGACAGACCGCATCGCCGCCATGGCCTGCGAACTGCGCAAGGTCGGCGCCAGCATCGAGGAAGGGGCAGACTACATCGTCGTCACCCCACCGCAGCGCTGGCAGGCCGCCAGCATCCACACCTACGACGACCACCGCATGGCCATGTGCCTGTCACTGGCCGCCTTCAACCCGCTCAGCGACGCACCGGGCCGCGGCGTGCCCGTCCGCATCGAAGACCCCCGCTGCGTGGGCAAAACCTTCCCCGACTATTTCGAGACCCTCTTCGAACTGGCCGAGGCGGCCGCCGGGGCCGTGCCGGTGATCGCGGTGGACGGGCCGACCGCTTCGGGCAAGGGCACCCTGGCCGCACAGGTCGCCCAACGCCTGGGCTACCACCTGCTGGACTCGGGCGCGCTCTACCGCGCCACCGCCTTGGCGGCCCAAGAGGCGGGCGTGAGCCTGGACGACGAGGCCGGCCTGGCCACCCTGGCTGCGGGCCTGGACCTGCGCTTTGCCGACCACCGTGTGTTCCTGGGCGGCCGCGACATCACCGACCCGCTGCGGCTCGAGGCCACCGGTGGCCTGGCCTCGCGGGTCTCGGTGCACCCGGCCGTGCGCCAGGCGCTGCACGCACTGCAACTGGGCTTCCGCCGCCTGCCTGGCCTGGTGGCCGACGGCCGCGACATGGGCACCGTGATCTTTCCGGAAGCCGAGCTCAAGGTGTATCTCACGGCCACCGCCCGCCAGCGCGCCGAACGCCGGCAACGGCAATTGGCGGAGCGTGGCGTTTGCGCTAAACTTGATGAGCTTTGCGCTGACTTGGAGCAACGCGACCGACGGGACCAAACCCGCGCGGTGGCGCCACTCAAGCCGGCCGAGGACGCCCTTCTGCTGGACAACTCTGAACTGGGCATCGAGGAATCGGTGCAGCGGGTTCTGGGCTGGTGGCAGCAGGGCAGGCCGTTCCAGCGGGTCTGAGCGCCATCGGCGCCAAGACCCGCGGTGCGGCGGGGCCCACCGCCCCTCCCTCCTGGCCCGTCAGGGCCGCCTGGGGGCGGTGAACTCTTCAACTCCAACCCTGTTGCGCGCCCGCGCAGCAATCGTCTTCCGGCCTGCCGGCCGGTGTCAGGTACCCCATGTCCCAGTCTCAAGTCGCCGCCTTCGGCGGAGAATCCTTTGCCGCCTTGTTCGAGGAGTCGCTGCAACAGTCCGAAATGCGGGCTGGTGAGGTGATCACCGCCGAGGTGGTGCGCATCGACCACAGCTTCGTCGTCGTCAACGCCGGCCTCAAGTCCGAAGCCTACGTGCCCATCGACGAGTTCAAGAACGACCAGGGCGAGGTCGAGGTCCAGGTCGGCGACTTCGTGTCGGTGGCCATCGATGCCGTGGAGAACGGCTACGGCGACACCATCCTGTCGCGCGACAAGGCCAAGCGTCTGGCCTCGTGGCTGTCGCTGGAAAACGCCCTGGAGTCTGGCGACTTCGTGACTGGCACCGTCTCCGGCAAGGTCAAGGGTGGCCTGACCGTGCTGGTCAACGGCATCCGCGCCTTCCTGCCCGGCTCGCTGCTCGACACGCGTCCTGTCAAGGACATGTCGCCGTTCGAGGGCAAGACCATGGAATTCAAGGTCATCAAGCTCGATCGCAAGCGCAACAACGTGGTGCTGTCGCGTCGTGCCGTGGTGGAAGCCTCCATGGGCGAAGAGCGCGCCAAGCTGCTGGAAACCCTGCACGAAGGCGCCATCGTCTCCGGCGTGGTCAAGAACATCACCGAATACGGTGCGTTCGTGGACCTGGGCGGCATCGACGGCCTGCTGCACATCACCGACATGGCCTGGCGCCGTGTGCGTCACCCCTCCGAGGTGGTGACCGTCGGCCAAGAACTGACCGCCAAGGTCCTGAAGTTCGACGCCGAGAAGAACCGCGTCTCCCTGGGCATCAAGCAGCTGGGCGACGACCCCTGGATGGGCGTGGCCCGTCGCTACCCGACCAGCACCCGTCTGTTCGGCAAGGTGACCAACATCGCCGACTACGGCGCCTTCGTCGAGATCGAGCCGGGCATCGAAGGCCTGGTGCACGTCTCCGAAATGGACTGGACCAACAAGAACGTTGCGCCGTCCAAGGTCGTGACCCTGGGCGAAGAAGTCGAAGTGATGGTGCTGGAGATCGACGAAGACAAGCGTCGCATCTCCCTGGGCATGAAGCAGTGCCGCGCCAACCCGTGGGAAGAGTTCTCGGCCACCGTCAAGCGCGGCGACCGCGTCAAGGGCCCCATCAAGTCGATCACCGACTTCGGCGTGTTCGTGGGCCTGGCTGCCGGCATCGACGGCCTGGTGCACCTGTCCGACCTGTCGTGGCACGAGGCTGGCGAAGCCGCTGTGCGCAACTACAAGAAGGGCCAGGAGGTCGACGCCATCGTTCTGGGCATCGACGTCGAGCGCGAGCGCATCTCCCTGGGCATCAAGCAGCTGGATGGCGACCCCTTCGCCACCTTCACCTCGGTCAACGACCGTGGCTCCATCGTCAACGGCGTGGTCAAGACCGTGGACCCGCGCGGCGCTGAAGTCCAGCTGGCCGACGACGTGCAAGGCTACCTGCGCGCCTCCGAAATCAGCCGCGACCGCGTCGAAGACGCCCGCAACGTGCTGAAGGAAGGCGACGAAGTCTCGGTGATGATCGTCAACGTGGACCGCAAGACCCGCAACATCCAGCTGTCGATCAAGGCCAAGGACCAAGCCGACCAGCAGGAAGCCATGCAGCGTCTGTCGCAGTCCAACGAGCGCGAGAACGCCGGCACCACCAGCCTGGGCGCCCTGCTGCGCGCCAAGCTGGACCAGGGCGGCAACTGATCAGCCCCTGATCAGGAAGTCCCCAGGTCCCCTGCCCCCAAGCCCTGTCCAAGACCATGACCCGATCCGATCTCGTGGCGCGCCTGGCTGAGCGCTTTTCACAGCTGCCTCAGCGTGACACCGAGCTGGCCGTCAAGACCATCCTCGATGCCATGACCGAGGCGTTGGCGCGCGGCCACCGCATCGAGATCCGGGGTTTTGGCAGTTTCTCGATCAACCGCCGCCCCCCGCGCATGGGCCGCAACCCGCGCAGCGGCGAGGCGGTGGTGATCCCGGAGAAGCTGGTACCCCACTTCAAGCCGGGCAAGGCCCTGCGCGAAGGCGTGGACGCGGCAGGTCAGGCGATGGCCTCGGACCCGAACTGAGACATGCGCCCCGTGGCGTGTGCAACCCCAAAGGGCCTTCGGGCCCTTTTTTCATGCCCGCTGCGCGCAGGCCATGGTGCCAGGCCGCGTTGACGAGGCCGATGCGGACCGGGAAGCCCCCCGCCAGGCTCCTAGAATGCGCCAGCGAGGACGGCATGAAATTTCTGCGCTGGCTCCTGAGAGCCTTTCTCTTCTTCACCCTGTTCGCGTTCGCCCTGAACAACCAAGACAGCGCGCAGGTGCATTGGTTCTTCGGCTACGTGTGGTCGGCCCCCATGGTGGTGATCGTCGCGGTCACCTTTGCCGCGGGCGCCGTCACGGGCGTGCTGGCCATGACGCCCAGCTGGTGGCGGCAGTGGCGACTGGCTGCCCCCGGCCGGAGACCGGCGGCCGAGCCCCCAGCCACCGCCCCGGACACCAGCGCACCGCCCCAGCTCCCCCCGGACGCCCCCACCCCGAGACGACATGGATCTTGATCCCCGATGGCTGCTGATCGGCCTGCCCCTGGCCTTTGCCCTGGGCTGGCTGGCTTCGCGGCTGGACCTCAGACAGCTGCGCGGCGAGCGCCCCGATGACAGCCGTGCCTACCACAAGGGCCTGGCCCTGCTGCTCAACGAGCAGCACGACAAGGCCATCGACGCCTTCATCGAAGCGGTGCAGCGCGACCCGGACTCCACCGAACTGCATTTCGCCCTGGGCGCACTGTTCCGCCGGCGGGGCGAGTTCGAACGATCGGTGCGGGTGCACCAGCACTTGCTGGACCGGGCCGACCTGAGCGAAGCCGACCACCACCGGGCCCAGCACGCGCTGGCGCAGGACTTCATGAAGGCGGGCCTGCTGGACCGTGCCGAGGCGGCTTACCAGGCCCTGTTGGGCAGTGTCTTTGACACCGAGGCCCGACTGGCCTTGCTGGGCTTGTACGAGCGCGGACGCGACTGGAGTTCAGCGCGCGACATGGCGGGCGCCTTGGAGAGGCATGGCCTGGGCTCCTTTGCCAACCGCATGGCGCATTACTGGTGCGAGACCGCCGCCGAGCGGGAGGCCAAGGGCGACCTGGAAGGCGCCGATGAGGCCCTGATCAAGGCCTGCGGCGTGCCCGCCACCACCGCCCGGCCCTGGCTGCAGCGGGGGCAGTTCCTGATGCGCCGGCAGCGGCTGCCTGCGGCCTTCGAGGCGCTGCATGAGATGGGGCTGCGCATGCCCGACCGTCTGGCGCTGGTGGCAGGCGACTATGCCGACCTGGCGGTGCGCACAGGCATGCAGGCGCTGGCGCAGGAGCGGCTGCAGGCCGCCTATGACAACGCCCCCAGCCTGGATCTGCTGGCAGCGCTGTGCCAGCTGGACGGGCAGGTGCTCAAGTCCTCACCGCGCCTGCTGCAGCATCTGCAGCAGAACCCGACCCTGAGTGCCGCCCAGCTGGCACTGGCTTCGCCATGGCTGCAGGAACGTGGTGAAGGCGACGCGGCCACGGCGCCCCTGACGGCCATTGGCCAGGCCGTGGGCCGGGCGGCCAAGCCGCTGCAGCGCTACCGCTGCGCCTGCTGCGGCTTCGAGGCCCAGCGTCACTTCTGGCAGTGCCCGGGTTGCCTGTCCTGGGACAGTTTTCCCCCGCGCCGGCTGGACGAGGCCTGACGCTCCGGCTCAAGACAGGCCGGCGGCCTGGCGCAGCACGGCCAGATCCTGCGGCCCGTAGGTGCGGGCCAGTTGCAGGTCGTTGCCCCCCTCGCCCACGTTGTGCTGGGCCAGCCCCTGGGCACGGGTCCCGGGCAGCTCGTAGTAGGCCCGGGGCAGGACCGCGAGCTGGCGCACGCCGGCACCACAACGCAGGGCAACCACATTGAGCCAGATGTCGTCGGCCCGGGGACAACAGGCGGTGAACGCCTCCCCTTGCGCGCGCAGCGCCTGCAGCACCGCCACCGGGTAGAGCACACCCGATACCCCGGTGGCGAAATGCAGCGGGCTGGGCGCAGTGCTGTGGCACTCGCCCCACTGCCGGTACGGCCTCAGCCCGCCCTGGGCCTCCAGGCCGATGCGGTGGGCGCGGTGGCAGTGCACCAGCCCAGGCTGGGCCAGATGGGCCTGCCACAGGGCTTGCAGCCAATCGGCGGGGTAGAGCTGGTCGTCGTCGGCGGTGACCGCCGGGCGCTCACAACCCCGGAGCGAGGTCACCAACGGGAAATACTTGGTGTGCGGGCCCCAGTCCGCTCCGGCGTGGACCTCCAGGCCGCGGGCCTGCAGGCGCTGCAGCGCCGCGGGCAGCCCGGCCGCCAAGGTTTCGTGCCCCACCCAGAGGGTCAGCCGCGACGGCTTGAGCCGCCCGGCAGCAATGCTCTCCAGCGTCAGGTGGACCTCTTGCAGCCGGGGGCCATACGTGGTGAGCGACACCACCGGCCCACCCGGCGCGACCACTGGTTCACGGCTGTGGAGGTTGGTTTGCTGCAGGCGCTGCATCCAGCCCGGCCGCCGCAGGCGCTTGACGCTGCGGCGGCCACGCGCCTGCAAGCGCGCCCAGGCCAGCGCCATCCAAGGCGCCTGGGTAGGTGCACTCACGGCACGCTCGACCACGCCTGGCGCAGCCAGTCCACGTTGCCGATGCGGCGGTACCAGCGGTGCCCGCCCCCTTCCAGCACGTCCGACATCTTGGGCGTGCCGGCAAAGACCACGATGCGCGCGTCTGCCGGTGGCTGCGGGTCGGCCAGGTAGCTCTTGAGGTGACGCGGCACGCAATGGTTCTTGAAGCTCACGCACAGGTGGCTGGGCCAGTAAGCCAGGTGGCCATGGGCCTGGAGCTGCGCGCTCTGGAACTGCTGAGAAATCTCGTAGTTCGACGTGGCGGCCGACGGGTCGGCGGTGAAGGCGTCGAGGATGTAGGCGTGCTCGCCGATCTCGTAGCGGAACACCGAGGAGTTGCCCACGCTGTGCAGGAAGCGGTCGCGCTCGGGGTTGATCTTGCGCAGCGGCTTGGCCCGGAACAGGTCGTCGTCCCGGATGATCAGGAACTTGCCGGGCAGCTCGAAGAAGGGCGACATGTCGCCCACGATCACCAGGTCCAGGTCCAGGAACAGCGAGGTGCCGCTCAGGCCGCCCAGGTCACGGCGGAACAGCGCCAGCTTGCGCCAGCGGGTGTCGGGGTGTCCCGGAGGCAGGCCCAGCTCCGGCAGGGGCATGGCTTCCACCTCCGGGCGCAGGCCGGTGGTGTCGTCGGTGAAGCAGACAAAGCGGAAAGGCCGCTTCAGGTGCCGCTGGACGCCTGCGTAGAGGTGGTTGACGTACTCGGGGCCGTACATGCGGCCCCATTTCATGCAGAGGATGTTGACAGGCTGGTTCATGGCTTGCGTAAAGCGGTCCAGCCGTCCGGCGGCGGAGCGCCGGGCATTGTCGCAGAGGGGGCGGGCCGGCCGGCAGCCCCCCTGGGCATCCGGTTTACATGCCGGCGTAGTTGGGGCCGCCGCCGCCTTCCGGCGTCACCCAGACGATGTTCTGGGTCGGGTCCTTGATGTCGCAGGTCTTGCAATGCACGCAGTTCTGGGCGTTGATGACCAGCTGGTCCTGGCCGTCCTTCTGCACGAACTCGTACACCCCGGCCGGGCAGTAGCGGCTTTCGGGGCCGCCGTAGGTGGCCAGGTTCACCTTCACCGGCACCGAGGCGTCCTTGAGCGTCAGGTGCGCCGGCTGGTCTTCCTCGTGGTTGGTGTTGGAGATGAACACGCTGGAGAGGCGGTCGAAGGTGATCACGCCATCCGGCTTGGGATAGCTGATCTTGGGACACTCTGCCGCGGGGCGCAGCTTGGTGTGGTCCTTGACCGTGTTGTGGGTGGTCCAGGGCGGCACGGGCACCCCCACCTTGGGCAGGAGCCAGTGCTCGATGCCGGTCATCAGCTTGCCCGTCAACGGGCCCTTCTTGAACCAGTTCTTGAAGTTGCGGTAGGTCCACAGCTCCTGATGCAGCCAGCTCTGCTCGAAGCGCTGGGTAAAGCCGGACAGCTCGTCTTGCTGGCGCCCGGCGCCCAGGGCCTCGGCCAAGGCCTCGGCGCAAAGCATGCCGCTCTTGAGCGCCGCATGGCTGCCCTTGATGCGCGCGGCATTCAGGAAGCCCGCGTCGCAGCCCACCAGCGCGCCCCCCGGGAACACGGTCTTGGGCAAGGCCTGCGGCGTGCCGTTGTTCAGGGCACGGGCGCCGTAGCCCAGGCGCTTGCCGCCCTCGATGTGCGCCTTGATCGACGGGTGGGTCTTCCAGCGCTGCATCTCCTCGAAGGGGGACAGCCAGGGGTTCTCGTAGTCCAGGCCCACCACATAGCCCAAGGTGACCTTGTTGCCTTCCAGGTGGTAGAGGAAGCCGCCGCCAAAGACGTCATCGCCCAAGGGCCAGCCGGCGGTGTGCACCACCAGGCCCGGTTGGGCCTTGTCAGCCGGGATCTCCCAGAGCTCCTTGATGCCGATGGCAAAGGTCTGCGTGTCCTTGCCTTCGGCCAGGCCGTACTTGGCGATCAGCTGCTTGCCCAGGTGGCCACGCGCGCCTTCGGCAAACACGGTGTACTTGCCCAGCAGTTCCATGCCCAGCTGGAAGTTGCCGGTGGCCTCGCCGTCTTTGCCCAGGCCCACATGACCAGTGGCCACGCCCTTGACGGCGCCCTGTTCGTCGAACAGCACCTCGGCAGCAGTGAAGCCGGGGAAGATCTCGACGCCAAGCGCCTCGGCCTGCTCACCCAGCCACTTGACCACCGCGCCCAGGCTGATGACGTAGCAGCCATGGTTGTGAAAATTGCGCGGCATGAGCCATTCAGGCGTGGCCTGGGCGCCGGTTTCGGACAGCACCAGCAGCTGGTCGTGCGTGACCGGCTGGTTCAAGGGCGCGCCGCGCTCCTTCCAGTCGGGGAACAGCTCGTCCATGGAGCGCGGGTCCATCACCGCCCCGGAGAGGATGTGGGCGCCGGGCTCGGAGCCCTTCTCCAGCACCACCACCGAGAGGTCGGCATTGAGCTGCTTGAGGCGGATGGCGGTGGCCAGGCCGGCAGGGCCGGCACCGACGATCACCACGTCGTACTCCATCGAATCGCGCGGGCCGTGCTGCTCGATCAGCGCCTGGGGTGTCATGTCATGTCCTTGGAAGTGCGGGGGCTGCGGGTCGCGCCGGAGGAGGGGGCGGCGCACGCGTTTCGGCCGCCAATTCTAGCGAGAACGCCACAAAAAAGCACGGTCGTTCGATTCTGGAGAACCCGATACCTTGCCCGCGGCATCGGCCGACATGGGGTGTCCGCACCCCGCTGTTGTGAAGATGCTCCGGCCCTCGGCGCCCCTAGCATGCCCCCACGGCTGACGCAGGACCGGGATCGCCGCCGGGCCGGCGGCGGATCTCGCCCGACGGCCCCGGAGGCCGACAACAGGAGCCACAGATGCTGGGCATGGTGTTCACCGAACTCATCGAAATGGTCGAGGCCAAGTTCTCGCCCGAGGTGGCCGACGCCATGCTGGGCGAGGCTGGATTGAGCCACGGCGGGGCCTACACCGCGGTGGGTTACTACGACGATGCCGAGGTCCTGGCCCTGGTGGGGGCGCTGGCGCGCCAGACCGGCCTGCCGGCCGAGACCCTGGTTCGGGCCTTCGGGCAGCACCTGCTGGGGCGCTTTACCGTCCTCTATCCAGCCATGTTCGCGCAGCGCCAGGGCTTGTTCGAGCTGCTGGCCGCCATCGATGACCACATCCATGTGCAGGTGCGCAAGCTCTACCCGCAGGCCAGCCTGCCGCGGTTTTCGGTCCTCTCACGCGACGAGCAAGCCATGCGGCTGCTCTACCAGTCGCCGCGCGACCTACGGGCCCTGGCGGTGGGCCTGATTGAGGGGGCGGCGGCGCATTTTGGCGACACGGTGACGGTGGACGGCGAGCCTTGGCAAGGGCCGGAAGGTGCCAGCGGCACCGTCTTCACCGTGCGACGGGCGCCGCGCCGGCACTGAGACGCTGAGCCGCCAGTCACGTGATGGCCGAGCCCCTGGCCCCCACCTCCAGCGAACAGTCGCAGCTGCAGCTCATGGGCCGGCGGCTCGAGCGCGAGCGCCTGGCGCGCAAGGCGGCCGAGTCCCTGCTGACCAGCAAGAGCCAGGAGCTGTATGAAGCGCTGCAGCAGGTGCGCGAATCGGAGCGCCGGCTGCAGATGGCCCTGTGGGCCAGCGGAGAGGGCATCTGGGAATGGCACGCCGACACCCAGACCTTCGAGGTGAGCGGCCAGGATGTGCGCGGCTTGCCCAACGAGGGCATGCGCCTGGACACCGAGGCGCTGTTGCGGATGATGCAGCCCGAAGACCGGGACACCACCACCCGGGTGTGGCAGCTGCACCTGAAAGGGCAATCCGAGGACATCGACGTCGCCTACCGGGTGGCCACCCCCGCTGGCATCCGCTGGCTGCGGGTGCGGGGACGGGCCCTGGAGCGCGATGCCCAGGGCCGGCCCTTGCGGGTGACCGGCACCATCAAGGACATCACCGGCCAGCGCGACGCCGAAAAGACCCTGCACATGCTGGCCCAGGCCTTCGCCTCCACCAGCGACGCCCTGGCCGTGGTGGACGACCGTTGGCAGGTGGTGGAGGGCAACCAAGCCATGGCCCGGCTGCTGGGGCTGACCGGGCCGCCGGCACTGATCGGCCTGGCCCTGGACCAAGCCTTGGGGTTGGCCGCCCCGCCCGGACAGGCCTGGCGCGGCGAACACCGCCTGAGCTGCGGCAACCGCGCGGAGCCCCTGCCGGTCGAGATCACCGTGACCTGGGTGGCGGCGGTGGGGGTGATGGGGCGCTGCGGCGTGGTCTCCGTGCAAGACATCAGCGAGCGCCACGAGGCAGCCCGGCAGTTGGAGCGGCTGGCCCTGAGCGACAACCTCACCGGGCTGGGCAACCGGGTGCTGCTGGAGCGCCAGCTGGCCGCGCGGCTGGCCGGGCCCGACCCCGCAGCCTTCGGCCTGATGTTCATGGACCTGGATGGCTTCAAGGCCGTCAACGACTCCCTGGGCCATCGCGCGGGCGACGAGCTGCTGCGCAGTGTGGCCGCACGCATCCTGCGCTGCCTGCCGCAGGCCCTGGTGGCCCGCTGGGGCGGCGACGAGTTTGTCATCGTGCTGCCACCGGACAGCGACGAGGCCAGCGTGCGCGAGGCCGCCCAGGTGCTCATCGCCGCCCTGGCCCAGCCGGTGGAGCTGGTCAACGCCCAGGAGGTGCTGGTCAGCCCCTCCATCGGCGCGGTGCTCTGTCCGCAAGACGGCGAGGACACGCCCACCTTGCTGCGCAAGGCCGACACCGCGATGTACGCCGCCAAGGAACGCGGCAAGAACTGCCTGTGCCTGTATGAACCCGCGCTGGAGCAGGGCGCGCTGCGCCGCGTGCGGCTGCAGGGCCTGCTGCGGGTGGACGCGGAACGCAGCGCCTTCCAGTTTGTCGCCCAACCCAAGGTCGATGCCCAGGGCCGGCACACCGGCGCCGAACTGCTGATGCGCTGGCAGACGCGGGAATTCGGCGCAGTCTCGCCGGCGGAGTTCATCCCCATCGCCGAGCAGACCGGTGCCATCGAGCTGTTGGGGCGGCAGGCCCTGCACACCGCAGCGCGGCTGGCGCGCGACGTGGAGCGGCTGGACGGTCGCGT
The DNA here is from genome assembly GCF_010499455.1 of Ideonella livida. Lineage (GTDB taxonomy): Bacteria > Pseudomonadota > Gammaproteobacteria > Burkholderiales > Burkholderiaceae_C > Ideonella > Ideonella livida. Next base: position 249,536 of record NZ_JAAGOH010000002.1, read on the forward strand.
CAAGGTGGCCGTCAACCTCTCGCCGCGCCAGCTCCAGGGCTCCAGCTTCGAGCGCTTGGCCTTGCACGCCTGCGACCGCTACGGCGTGCGCCCCGACCAGCTGGAGCTGGAGCTCACCGAGTCGGCCCTGGCCAGCGGCCTGGACGTGGTGCAACCGCTGCTGCGGCGCCTGCAGCGCCACGGCTTCGTGCTGGCCCTGGACGACTTCGGCACCGGCTACTCCTCGCTCTCGCACCTGTTGCACCTGCCCTTCAACAAGGTCAAGATCGACCGGGCCTTCGTCAAGGACCTGGGCGCCAACGCCCGGGCGATGGCCGTGGTACGCGGCGCGCTGCAGATCTGCCAGGGCCTGGGCATGACCACGGTGGCCGAGGGCGTCGAGACCCAGGCCCAGTTCGAGCTGCTGCGCGGCCTGGGCATCCACGAGTTTCAGGGCTACCTCTTCTCGCGGCCCATCCCGCCGCAAGACTGGCTGGACCAGCTGGCCCAGGGCCGCGCCGGTCCGCCCGACACGGCTTGAGCCATGTCCGCCGGCGCCGCGCCCCTGCGTGCTATCGTCTTCGCAGACGCCCGGCATGCAGGGCGCAGGGCGCGCCCGCACGCCGCTCCCCCCTCCGGCCACCCCGGTGGCCGGCCTGACGACCGCTTCCGACTCCGCCGACCCCCATGAGCTACAACATCGATCTGTCGGGCCGCGTGGCCCTTGTCACCGGCGCCTCCAGTGGCTTGGGCGCCCAGTTCGCCCGCACCCTCTCCCACGCCGGCGCCGCCGTCGTCCTGGCGGGTCGGCGGGTAGACCGCCTCAAAGACCTGCGCGCCGAAATCGAAGGCGCCGGGGGCGATGCGCATGTCGTGGAGCTGGACGTGACCGACGTCGACAGCATCAAGTCGGCCGTGGCCCATGCCGAGACCGAAGTCGGCACCCTGGACATCCTGGTCAACAACTCCGGCGTGAGCACCACCCAGAAGCTGACCGAGGTCACACCGGAAGACTACGACTTCATCATGGACACCAACACCCGGGGCGCCTTCTTCGTGGCGCAAGAGGTGGCCAAGCGCATGATCGCCCGCTCCCGCGGCGCCGCCCCGGGCACCTTCACCGGCGGGCGCATCGTCAACATCGCCTCCATGGCCGGACTGCGGGTGCTCAGCCAGATCGGCGTCTACGCCATGAGCAAGGCCGCCGTCGTGCACATGACCCGTGCCATGGCGCTGGAGTGGGGCCGCCACGGCATCAACGTCAACGCCATCTGCCCCGGCTACATCGACACCGAGATCAACCACCACCACTGGCAGACCGAGGCCGGCCAGAAGCTGGTGCAGATGCTGCCGCGCAAGCGCGTGGGCCACCCGCAGGACCTGGACGCGGCGCTGATGATGCTCTGCGCCAACGAAAGCCATTTCATCAACGGTGCGGTCATCCAGGCCGACGACGGCTTCGGGGTCTGAGCCCATGGGTGCCGACCTGACCCTCACCCCCCTGGAAGCCCGGGTGCTGGGCGTGCTGGTGGAAAAGCAGCACACCGTGCCCGACACCTACCCGCTCTCGCTCAACGCGCTGGTGGCGGGCTGCAACCAGAAGACGGCCCGCGCCCCGGTAATGGAGGCCGCCGAGTCCGACGTGCTGGTGGCGGTGGACAGCCTGAAGGCCCACCACCTGGTCAACACCGTCAGCGGCACCCGCGTGGCCCGCTTTGACCACAACATGGCCCGGGTGCTGGGCGTGCCCAGCCAGTCCGTCGCCCTGCTGGCCACGCTGATGCTGCGCGGCCCGCAGACGGCGGCCGAGTTGCGCCTGAACACCGAGCGGCTGCACCGCTTTGCGGACATCTCCTCGGTCGAGGCCTTCCTGGACGAACTGAGCGAGAAGACACCCGCCCGCGTGGTCAAGCTGCCGCGCGGCCCCGGTGAGCGCGAGGCCCGCTGGGCCCACTTGCTGTGCGGCGAGCCGCAGTTGCCTGCCGCCAGCATGGCCACCGGCACAGACGCCGGCACGGTGGCGGCCGGTGAGCTGGCCAGCCTGCGCACCGAGGTGGCACGCCTGTCGGCCGAGGTGGGCGAGCTCAAGGCCGCGCTGGCCGAGGTCAAGCGCGAACTGGGCCTGGCCTGAACCGGAGCCCACCGCCATGCGCTTCACCCTGCCCGACGACAAGAAGCTGACCCACGAGATGATCATCCCCATCCGCTGGGGTGACATGGACATGATGGGCCATGTGAACAACGCGGTGTACTTCCGCTACCTGGAGACGATCCGGGTGGAGTGGCTGCACCGCATCGGCGCCGAGCCCAACCCGGGCGGCCAGGGGCCGGTGATCATCAACGCCTTCTGCAACTTCCTGCGGCAGCTGGAGTACCCGGGCGATGTGCTGGCGCGGCACTATGTGGCCAACCCCGGCCGCAGCAGCTTTGACACCTTCATCACCCTGGAGCGCACCGACATGCCGGGTGTGATCCATGCCGAGGGCGGCGCCACCACGGTGTGGGTGGACTTTCCCAGCGGCAAGTCCACGCCCATGCCCGACTGGGTGCGCCAACTCGTCGGCTGAGGGTCGGCCGGCTTGACGCCGCCTCTGCGCGCCGCTTGGCGCGGCGGCGTTCAGCCCTGCAGCAGCCGGTGCACCAGATCGGGCGTGGTGTGCGCGCCCACCTTGCGCATCAGGCGGGCCCGGTACACGTCCACCGTGCGGGGGCTGATGCCCAGCTTGCGGCCGATCACCTTGCTGGTGTCGCCTTCCACCAGCAGCGCGGCGATCTCGCGCTCCCGGGCCGTGAACTCCACCTTCAGCACCCGCCGGGCTGAGAGGTCCTCAAAGCTCCAGATGCCGGCCGCGTGGGGATCGTCGGCCTGCAGGGCCCGGCCAGAGACGTGGCACCAGAACAGCTCGCCGTTCATGCGCTTCATGACCCGGTCATCGGCATAGCGGCCGTCCTCCCCCAGCGCGGCCACGATGCGCTCGCCGGTGCGCTGGTATTCATCGGCACTCGGATACATCACCTCAAAGGACTGGCCGATCAGTTCGTCGCGATGGGCGCGGAACATGGCCAACACCTGCTGGTTGCAGTCCACCACCAGCCGGTGGCGCGAGAGCACCAGGCCGATGGGCGCCAGGTCAAAGGCAGTGCGGTAATCCAGGTCGGGCATGGGGACTGCCGGCCCTGCCCGCACCCGCCTTGCGGGGCCCGGGGGACCGGTCCTTAGTCAAATCTACGTACTGACTACGTAATGTGTTACGTAGTACGCTGCACGCCTATCCGAACAAGCCCTGAAGGCGATCCGAATGAACAAGGTTTACCCGAGCGCCGCCGCGGCGCTGGAAGGCATCGTGCGCGACGGCCAGCTGATGGCGGTGGGCGGCTTTGGCCTGTGCGGCATCCCCGAGGCCCTGATCGAGGCGCTGCGCGACAGCGGCGTCAAGGACCTGACGGTGATCTCGAACAACGCCGGCGTCGACGACTTCGGCCTGGGCAAGCTGCTCACCACCCGCCAGATCAAGAAAATGATCTCCAGCTACGTGGGCGAGAACAAGGAGTTCGAGCGCCAGTACCTGAGCGGTGAGCTGGAACTGGAATTCACCCCCCAGGGCACCCTGGCCGAGAAGCTGCGCGCCGGTGGTGCCGGCATCCCCGCCTTCTTCACCAAGACCGGCGTGGGCACCCTGGTGGCCGAAGGCAAGGAAACCCGCGAGTTCGACGGCGAGGTCTACCTGATGGAGCGCGCCCTCAACCCCGAGGTGGCGCTGGTCAAGGCCGATGTGGCCGACATGTCCGGCAACCTGCGCTTCAACAAGACCGCGCGCAACTTCAACCCGGCCGCGGCCATGGCCGGCAAGATCTGCGTGGTCGAAGTCGAGCGCCTGGTGCCCACCGGCACCATCGAGCCCGATGACGTGCACCTGCCCGGCATCTATGTGCACCGGATCGTGGTCAATGCCACGCCCGAGAAGCGCATCGAAAAGCGCACCACCCGCGACCGCAAGTAATCAGGAGACCCTTCATGGCCTGGACCCAAGACCAGATGGCCGCCCGCGCGGCGCAGGAACTGCAGGACGGCTTCTACGTCAACCTCGGCATCGGCATCCCCACCCTGGTGGCCAACCACGTGCCCGACCACATCGAGGTGTGGCTGCAGAGCGAGAACGGCATGCTCGGCATCGGCCCCTTCCCCTATGAGGACGAGGTGGACCCCGACCTCATCAACGCCGGCAAGCAGACCGTCACCACGATGAAGGGCTCGTCGATCTTCGGCAGCCACGACAGCTTCGCCATGATCCGCGGCGGCAAGATCAACCTGTCCATCCTCGGTGCCATGCAGGTCACCGGCCAGGGCGACCTGGCCAACTGGATGATCCCCGGCAAGATGGTCAAGGGCATGGGCGGTGCCATGGACCTGGTGGCCGGCGTCAAGCGCGTGATCGTGCTGATGGAGCACGTGGCCAAGAAGAAGGACGGCACCACCGACCTGAAGATCCTGCCGCAGTGCACCCTGCCGCTGACCGGCGTGGGCGTGGTCGACCGCATCATCACCGACCTGGGCGTGATGGACGTCACCCCCGAAGGCCTGAAGCTGGTGGAGCTGGCCCCCGGCGTGAGCCGCGAGGAGATCCAGGGCAAGACCGGCGTGCCGTTGCTCTGAAGCGCCTTCACCGCGCTTGACCCCCGGGCCCCGGCTGGCGACAGTGCGGGGCCCGGTCGTTTTCCGGGGCCAGCCGGGCGGCGCTGCGCCCGCAGGCCACCCCTTTCCCCCCTGCCCGCCCACCACCACCTGCGCGCCTGCCCATGCCACTGCCCCCTGCCGACGCCCGCCCCCCGCTCAAAGACGACCTGCTGGGCGAAGCCCAGCGCCGGCAGGTGGTGCAGGTGCTGGCCGCAGCCGGCCTGCCCGCCGCTGCCCTGGAGGCCGACACCGCGCCCGGTTGGGCGGCGCTGGCGCTGATGGCACGGCTGGCGCGCCTGGGCCAGGCCATCTGCGACCACGGCCCGGCCGACTTCCGGGCGCTGGTGGACCTGGCCGAGGCGGTGGCACCGGCCTTGCCCGCCGGCTTTGCGCCTCTGGCACTGTGCGACGCGGTCAGCCGCCGCGGCCACCCCGACGATGCCCAGACCCTGGCCGCCCTCGCCCGCCTGACCCGCTTCGGCACAGCCGAGTTCGCGGTGCGGCCCCTGCTGGCGCGGGACCCGGCGCGGGTGCTGCACCAGGCTCGGGTGTGGGCCAGCGACCCTGATGCCCATGTGCGCCGGCTGGCCAGCGAAGGCACCCGCCCACGCTTGCCCTGGGGCCAGCGGCTGGACGCCCTGGCCCGGGACCCCAGCGGTCAGCGGCCCATCCTCCGCGCCCTGTGGGCCGATCCCAGCGAGGACGTCCGGCGTTCGGTGGCCAACCACCTCAACGACATCGCCAAGGTCCACCCCGCGTGGGTGCTGGAGCAACTGGCCACCTGGCCCTGCACCACGCCCGCCGCGCGGGCCACCCTGCGCCACGCCCTGCGCGGCCTGATCAAGCAAGGGCACCCGGGCGCCCTGGCCCTGGTGGGCGCCGGCCAGGCCGCGCAGGTGACCGTCAGCGGCTGGCAGGTCAGCCCGACGCCGTTGCACCTGGGTGAGGCCGCCCTGCTGCAGGTCACGCTCACCGGCCTGGGGCCCGGCACCCAGACCCTGGAGGTCGACTACGGCGTGCATTTCGTCAAGCACGACGGCAGCGCCCGTCGCAAAGTCTTCAAGTGGCGCGCGCTGTCCCTGGCGCCGGGGCAGTCTTTGGAGTTGCATCGTCGCCACCGCGTCGCCGACTTCACCACCCGACGCCACCATGCCGGTCGACATACGGTGGACCTGATCGTCAACGGGCAGACCCTGGCCCAGGGACACTTCGACCTGGTGTGCTGAGGGCACCCACCCGCCGTCCATACGCCGCCCACGAGCTCCGCCGCCATGCCCCACCCCTCGACGTCCCCTCTCCGGTGGGGGGCTGGCCTGGCCTGGGCCACCGCCGTCCTGGTCGTCCCCCTGGCAAGCCCTGCGGCCGCTGCCGCGCAGGCTGCCGCCCCGCTGGCTGTACCTGAAGGCGCCAGCGGCTGGACGCCCAAAGCCGCGGTGGAGTTCACACGCCACGCCGTGGCCACCGCCCACCCCCTGGCCAGCCAGGCCGGCCTGGCCATGCTGCGCCAGGGCGGCTCGGCGCTGGACGCGGCCATTGCCGCCCAGCTGGTGCTGGCCCTGGTGGAGCCGCAGTCCAGCGGCCTGGGAGGCGGGGCCTTTCTTCTGCACTGGGACGGGCGGCAGACCCAGGCCTGGGACGGACGCGAGACCGCACCGGCTGCGGCCCTGCCCGGCTTGTTCCTGCAGGCCGATGGGCAGCCGCTGCCCTTCGCCCTGGCGAGGGCCAGCGGCCTGGCGGTGGGCGTGCCCGGCGTGCTGCGCATGCTGCAGGCCGCCCACGGTCAGCATGGCCGTCTGCCCTGGGCCACGCTGTGCCAACCCGCCCTGCGTCTGGCCGAGGAGGGCTTCGAGGTCTCACCCCGCCTGCATGCGCTGCTGACCCAGGACACGGTCCTGGCACAGGACCCGCAGGCCCGGGCCTACTTCTATGCGCCACCCGGTGACGCCCCCCACGGCAGCACGGTGCAACCCTGGCCGGTGGGCCACCGCCTGCGCAACCCCGCCCTGGCCGCGGTGCTGCGCCGGCTGGCCGCCGAAGGGGCCGACGCCCTCCACCAGGGTCCGGTGGCCGAGGACGTGGTGCGACGCGTGCGCCACCATGCACGCCCCGGCGGCCTCAGCCTGGCCGATCTGGCGGGCTACCGCCCGGTGCTGCGCCAAGCCTTGTGCACCGACTGGGGCCCGCGCTGGCGGGTCTGCGGCTTTCCGCCGCCCTCCTCCGGCCACCTGGCGCTGATGCAGCTCCTGGGCCTGCTGGCCGACCCGGCGCAGGAGGGCGCCCGCGCGGTGCCGCTGCAGGGCCAGGGAGCGGGCCTGCAGCCCGACGCCGCCTGGCTGCACCGGTACGCCCAGGCCGCGCGCCTGGCCTTTGCCGACCGGGCCCAGCATGTGGCCGATCCGGACTTCGTACCGGCCCCGGGCGGAGACTGGCGCAGCCTGCTGCATCCCGACTACCTGGCCCAGCGCGCCCGGCTGATGGGCCCGCGCGACAACGGCCCGGCCCGCGCCGGCCAGCCGCCGGCCTGGCCCGGTTCCCCCACGCCCGGCCAGGCACAGGCCTGGGCGCCCCAGCCCGAGCAGCCCGAGTACGGCACCAGCCACCTCAGCGTGATCGATGCACAGGGCCAGGCCGTCGCCCTGACCACCAGCATCGAGGCCGCCTTCGGCAGCGGCCTCATGAGTGACGGCGGCACCGGCCTGCCGGGCGGCTTCCTGCTCAACAACCAGCTCACCGACTTCTCGCTGCAGCCGCAGGACGCCCAGGGCCGGCCGGTGGCCAACCGGGTGCAGCCGGGCAAGCGCCCGCGCTCGTCCATGAGCCCCACCCTGGTCTTCGATCGCGCCAGCGGACGCCTGGTGGCCACGCTGGGCTCGCCCGGGGGGCCGGCCATCATCCACTACACCGCCAAGGCCTTGCTGGGCAGCCTGGCCTGGGGCCTGGCACCGCAGGCGGCACTGGACCTGCCCAATGCGGTGCATGTGAACGGCGCCGCCTTCATCCTGGAGGCCGGACGGCTGGACGCGGCCAGCCGCGCCGCCCTGACCGCGCGTGGCCACACGGTGGTGGAGCAGGCCCTGACCAGCGGTGTGCAGCTGCTGCTCGCCCCCGGCCCCGGCCCGGGACGTGGCGGCGCCGACGCCCGGCGCGAAGGCGTGGTGCTGGGCGACTGACCGCCGGTGCGTGCGGGCGGCTCCCTAGAATCCCGGGATGGCCTTCGTACACCTCCGCACCCACTCCGAATACTCCGTCGTCGACGGCACCCTGCGCATCGACGACGCGGTTCAGGCCGCCAAGCAGGACGGCCAGGTCGCCCTGGCCATCACCGACCTGGCCAACCTGTTCGGCGCGGTCAAGTTCTACAAGGCCTGCCGGGGCAAGGGCCTCAAGCCGGTGCTGGGCGCCGACGTCTGGATGGAGCCGCTGGAGTCCGGTGGCGCCGCCACCCGCCTGCTGCTGCTGGTGCAGGACCGGCGCGGGTACCACAACCTGAGCGAACTGCTGGCCCGGGGCTGGACGGTCAATGTGCAGCGCAACCAGGCTTGGCTGAAGTGGGAGTGGTTTGACGAGCTGGGCGACGGCTTGATCGCGCTGTCCGGCTTCGAGCACGGCGCCGTGGGCCAGGCCTTGCTGGCCGGCGACGTGGCCCGCGCCCGCACCACCGCCCGCCAGATCGCCGAGCGCTTCCCGCGCCGCTTCTACCTGGAGTTGCAGCGCGGCGGCCTGCCACAACACGAAACCCTGGTGCGCGCCACCGTGCCCCTGGCCGCCGAGCTGCGCCTGCCCGTGGTGGCCACCCACCCGGTGCAGTTTCTGGAAGCCGACGACTTCGAGGCCCATGAGGCCCGGGTGTGCGTGGCCGAAGGCGAGACCCTGGGCAACCCCAAGCGCATCAAGCGCTTCTGCGCCGAGCAGTACTTCAAGAGCCAGGCCCAGATGGAGGCGCTGTTTGCCGACATCCCCAGTGCCATCGTCAACACGATCAAGATCGCCGAACGCTGCAGCCTGACCCTGGTGCTGGGCAAGCCGCGGCTGCCGGATTTCCCCACCCCGCTGCTGCCCGACGGCAGTCGGATGCCCATCGAGCAGTTCTTCCGCGAGGAAAGCCACCGCGGGCTGGACTTCCGCCTGCACCAGCTGTTCGCCGATCCGGTCAAGCGCGAAGCCGAACGCCCGCGTTATGTGGAGCGCCTGGAGTTCGAGCTGAAGACCATCCTGAACATGGGCTTCCCGGGCTACTTCCTGATCGTGTCGGACTTCATCAAGTGGGCCAAGGAAAACGGCTGCCCGGTGGGCCCGGGCCGGGGCTCCGGGGCGGGCTCCCTGGTGGCCTACGCGCTGCTCATCACCGACCTGGACCCGCTGCAGTACAACCTGCTGTTCGAGCGTTTCCTCAACCCCGAGCGGGTGTCGATGCCCGACTTTGACATCGACTTCTGCCAGGCCAACCGCGACCGGGTGATCGACTACGTCAAGGACAAGTACGGCCGCCCGGCCGTCAGCCAGATCGCCACCTTCGGCACCATGGCCGCCAAGGCGGCGCTGCGCGACATCGGCCGGGTGCTGGGCATGGGCTTTGGCCATGTGGACAGCATCGCCAAGCTGATTCCGGCCCCGCCCGGCAAGACCGTGACCCTGGCGCCACTGCCGCCCAACTTCGACCCCGCCAAGGCCAAGATGGTCTACGCGCGCCACGAGGCGCCCGAGATCGAGGAACGCGAGAAGGCCGACGAGGAGGTCGCCGAGCTGCTCAAGCTGGCCACCCGCGTGGAGGGCATGGTGCGCAACATCGGCATGCACGCCGGTGGCGTGCTCATTGCCCCGGGCAAGATCACCGACTTCTGCCCGCTCTACCAGCAGCCCGGCAGCGACAGCGCGGTCAGCCAGTACGACAAGGACGACGTGGAGGCCATCGGCCTGGTGAAGTTCGACTTCCTGGGCCTGGCCACCCTGACCATCCTGGAGCTGGCCAAGGAATTCATCGTCGAGCGCTACCCCGACCAGAAGGACTTCGCCTTCGAGAAGCTGCCGCTGGACGACAAGGCGGTCTACAAGCTGTTCTCCGACGGCCTGACCGAGGCGGTGTTCCAGTTTGAATCCCGCGGCATGCAGGGCATGCTGCGCGACGCCAAGCCCAGCCGGCTGGAAGACCTGATCGCCCTGAACGCGCTCTACCGCCCGGGCCCGATGGACCTGATCCCCAGCTTCGTCAACCGCAAGCACGGCAAGGAGGTGGTGGAGTATCCGCACCCCCTGGTCGAGCCGGTGCTGGCCGAGACCTACGGGATCATGGTGTACCAGGAGCAGGTGATGCAGACCGCCCAGGTGCTGGGTGGCTACAGCCTGGGCGGCGCCGACATGCTGCGCCGCGCCATGGGCAAGAAGAAGGCCGAGGAGATGGCCGAGCACCGCGCGATCTTCCGCAAGGGCGCGGCCGAGAAGGGCATCTCGCAGGACAAGGCCGACGAGGTCTTTGACCTGATGGAGAAGTTCGCGGGCTACGGCTTCAACAAGTCGCACGCCGCCGCCTACTCCCTGCTGGCGTACCACACCGGCTGGCTCAAGGTGCACTACACGGCCGAGTTCTTCGCGGCCAACATGACCAACGAACTCAGCGACACCGACAAGCTCAAGGTGCTGCTGAACGACGCGACCAAGAACTTCCGCATCGAGTTCGAACCGCCCAACGTCAACCGGGGCGTCTACCGCTTCGAGCCCCTACCCGGGGCTGAAGGCCGGCGCAAGATCCGCTACGGCCTGGGCGCCATCAAGGGCACCGGCCAGGGCGCCATCGAGGCCATCGTCGCCGCGCGCCAGGAGGGTGGCCCCTTCCGCAGCCTCTTCGACTTCTGCGCCCGCATCGACAAGGGCCGCATCAACAAGCGCGTGGTCGAGGCCCTGATCAAGGCTGGCGCCTTTGACGAGCTGCACCCCGACCGCGCCGCCACCCTGGCCAGCATCGGCCTGGCCTTCGACTGGGCCGAGACCCAGGCCGCCCATGCCCTGCAGGGCGGCCTGTTCGACATGTTCGACGACGGCGATGCCCACGGCTCGCACACCGTGGAACCCCCCCTGGCCACGGCCGAACCCCAAAGCGTTCGTGAGCGCCTGAGCCTCGAGAAGACGGCGCTGGGGTTCTACCTCTCGGGCCACCTGTTCGACCAGGACGAGAAGGAAGTGCGCCGCTTCTGCAAGCGCCGCATCGCCGATCTGGCCGACTCGCGCGAACCCCAGCTGGTGGCCGGCATTGTGGCCGAGCTGCGCATCATCAACGGCCAGCGCGGCCGGGTCGCCATCTTCAAGCTCGACGACAACAGTGAACCCATCGAGGCCGTGGCCGGCGAGGAACTGCTCAACGCCCACAAGGAGCTGCTGACCGACGACAGCTTGATCATTGTCCAGGGCAAGGCCAAACCCGACCGATTCTCCGGCGGCCTGCGGCTGGACGTGAGCGCTGTCTGGGACCTGCCCGGCGCACGGGCCCGCTTTGCCCGCCATTTGCTGCTGCCCCTGGCCCCGCCCACCCCGGAACACGCGCAGGCGCTGCAAGACCTGGTGCAGGCCTATCCCGCCCGCGAGACCAGCAGCGAGCAAGGCCCTGTGCGCCAGGGCGTGCCCCTGCGGGTGGCCGCGCGCACCGCGAGCGCGCAAGCCGAGCTGGACTTGGGCGGGGCGTCACGCCTGTGGCCCAGTGACGAGGCACTGGCCCGGCTGCGCGCCGTGGCGCCCGGTGCGGCCCTGGTGTACGAAGCGTCCTGAGGCAGCGCCTGCCACGGCACCACGGCCCCTAGGGGGGCAGGCCGGTCAACGCCGACCCCACCCGGCGGGTTGAAGACGCAGCGCGCGGCACCCTGCCGCGGTGCCACTCCCCCCCGCTGAACCCGACCCCTCGACCCACGCTGCTGCCATGCCCCTGCTCCAGACTGTGCTCCCCACCCTGCCCCTTGCGCAGCCGGATCGGACCGCCCCCACCGGCCAGACGAGTCCGCGCGGCCGGGCCTGGCTTGCCGCGGCCTCGCTGGCCCTGGCGGGACTGGGCACCGCCCTGCCGGCGCCGGCCGCCGACGTTGGCGTCTCGGTCACCATCAGCCAGCCCGGCGTCTACGGTCGGGTGGACATCGGCCGCTTCCCGCAGCCCCAGGTGGTGGTGGCACGCCCGGTGGTGGTGGTCGCGCCAGCACCGCGCATGGCGCCCCCGCCCCCGGTCTACATGTGGGTGCCGCCGGGCCACCGCAAGCACTGGCACAAGCACTGCCACCGCTACGAGGCCTGCGGCGTGCCGGTGTACTTTGTGCAGGACGGCTGGTATGAGCGCCACGTCCGCCCTGCCGCGGCGCAGGGACCCGGCCAAGCGGGAGAGCCGCGCAGCCTGCGCGCGGACGAGCCCCCGCGCGAGCGCGGCCAGGGCAGGGGTCATGGCGAAGGCCACGGTCATGGCGAAGGCCGCGGTCATGGCGACGGCCGCGGTCATGGCGAAGGCCGCGGCCACGGCAAGGGCCACGACTGAGCGCGACCGCAGCGTTTGGACCTGCACGGTCCGGGAACTGCGCCACGCCAGGGCAGGAGTTCCCCGATTCCGGCGCGCAGCCGGCGTCCTAGACTCCGGACATGCCTGACGCCCATCCGGTCACCGGCCTCATCCTCACCGGCGGCGGGGCACGCGCGGCCTACCAGATCGGCGTGCTCCAGGCCCTGCTGCGCCTGCGGCCCGGGCCGGCCCAGGCACCCAGCCCCTTTCCGGTGATCGCCGGCACCTCGGCCGGGGCGATCAACGCCAGCGCCCTGGCGGCCGAGAGCGACGACTTCTCCCGTGCCGTGGCCCGCCTGGCCAACGTGTGGGAGAACTTCCACGCCGACCATGTCTACCGCGCCGACTCCCTGGGCGTGGCCCGCACCGGTGCCGGCTGGCTGACGATGATGTCCATCGGCTGGATCATCGCCCGCTGGCGCCGGCTCAAGCCGCGCTCGCTGCTGGACAACTCCCCCCTGGGGGGCCTGCTGCAGCACATGGTGCGACTGGAGCGCCTGGACACCCTGATGGCCGATGGCCACCTGCAGGCCCTGGCGGTCAGCACCTCCAGCTACTCCAGCGGGCAGCACGTCACCTTCTACCAGTCACGCCATGCGCCCACGCCCTGGGTGCGCAGCCAGCGCCTGGCGGTACGCACCCAGATCACGGTGGAGCACCTGATGGCCTCCTCGGCCATTCCCTTCGTCTTCCCCACGGTGCAGCTGCCCTTGGCCGGACGCCTGGAGTGGTTTGGCGACGGCTCCATGCGCCAGGCCGCGCCCATCTCGCCGGCCATCCACCTGGGTGCCGAGCGGGTGCTGGTCATCGGCGCCGGCCGCATGCACGAGCCCCCGGGCGAGCGGCCGGTCAGCGACCAGCCGCCCCCCATGGCGCAGATCGCCGGCCATGCCCTGTCCAACATCTTTCTGGACGCCCTGGCGGTGGACGTGGAGCGCCTGCAGCGCATCAACAACACCCTGCGCCTGCTGCCGCCCGAGGCCCTGGCACGTACGCCGCTGCGGCCCATCGACGTGCTGGTGATCGCCCCCAGCCAGCGCCTGGACGACCTGGCCGCCCGGCACCTGCATGCCCTGCCCGCACCGGTGCGGGCGCTGCTGCGCGGGGCCGGCGTGAGCGGCCAGGGGCCGGCCACGCAGGGTTCCGCCCTGGCCAGCTACCTGCTGTTCGAGGCCGACTACACCCGCGACCTGATCGCCCTGGGTGAAGCCGACACCCTGGCCCGCCGTCAGGAGGTGCTGCGGTTCTTCGGCTGGGACGGGGCGCCGCCTGCGGACGGTGCCGTCTCCCCGGCCGGCGCCAGGGGCTGACCGTCCAGCCGCAGCCCGGCGGCCGAGAGCCGGCGGGCCGTGTGCGGCCCCAGGCCGGGCACCCGGACCACCAGGTCAGACCAATCACGAAACGGCCCGGCGGCCCGAGCCTGCAGGATGCGCTCGGAGAGTTGCGGGCCGATGCCGCGCACCATCTCCAATTCGGCCTGGCTGGCCCGGTTGACGTCGATGTGCCAGGGAGGCCGCGGCGGCGCATCGCCCGCCGGTAAGGTGGCGGATGCGGCTGGCGCCCCCTGCGCCATGGCGGCCGGCAGGCCCGCCAGCGGCAACAGGCCGGCCACCGCTGCGGCCCACACCACCCACCAGCCCGCGGCCCGGCGGGTTGGCCCCCCGTGTCGGTTCATCGTCGACTCCCACCCGCCAGCCATGGCGGCATCCATCGCATTTTGCAATTGAGGGGCGAAACAAAAAAGGGCTGCGCCGGAGCGCAGCCCTGTCAAGAAAGCTGTGAGGGGAGGTCAGCGTCCGCGCGGGACGCCGCACCGTCCTTACTTCATCAGCTTGAACACCCAGACGGAGCCCCCTTGCTCCAGGTAGTTCACCTTCTTGGCCACGTCCCCGCCCCACAGCGGCACAGCGCCGCCCCAGCCGGAGACCACAGCCACATACTGCTCGCCGCCTTCTTCCCAGGTGACCGGGGGCGCCACGATGCCGGAGCCGGTCTGGAACTTCCAGACCACCTTGCCGGTCTTGGCGTCGGCCGCCTGCAGATAGCCCTCCGGCGTGCCCCAGAACACAAGGCCACCGCCGGTGGTCAGCACACCACCCCACAGCGGGGCGTTGTTCTTGACTTCCCAGACGATCTTGCCGGTCTTGGGGTCCACCGCGCGCATCGCGCCGATGTAATCGTCATTGATGGTCTTGATGGTGAAACCGGCACCCAGGTAGGCCGCGCCCTTCTTGTAGGTGATGGGCTCGTTCCAGATCTCCATGCCCCATTCGTTGGCCGGCACGTAGAACAGCTTGGTGTCCGGGCTGTAGGCCATCGGCATCTGGTTCTTGCCGCCCAGGAAGGACGGGGCGGAGAACACGGTCTGGCCCTTCTTGCCGTCGGCGCCGGCGGTCGGATCGCCCGGGCGGTTCTCAGGCACGAAGTTCGGGCGGCCGGTCTTCAGGTCGATGCCGGTGGCCCAGGTGATCTTCTTGACGAAGGGGAAGGCGTTCTCCAGCTTGCCGGTCTTGGCGTCCAGCACATAGAAGAAGCCGTTGCGGTCGGCCTTGCCGCCCAGGATCTTGCCGCCACCCGCGTCATAGGTGACGAACTCGTTGACGCCGTCGAAGTCCCAGCCGTCGTTCGGGGTGCTCTGGTAGTGCCAGACGATCTTGCCGGTCTTGACGTCGATGGCCACGGTCGAGCAGCTGAACAGGTTGTCACCCTTGCGCAGGTGGCTGTTCCACGGCGCCGGGTTGCCGGTGCCGAAGTAGGCCAGACCGGTGCGCTTGTCGTAGGTGCCCCCCAGCCAGGTGGCGGCGCCGCCGGTCTTCCACAGGTCACCCGGCCAGGTCTGGTTGGTCGTGCCGGAGATGCCGTTTTCCTTGGGGTTGCCGTCCTTGTCGTAGGTGTAGCCCATGTGGCCTTCCACCGTCGGGCGGCTCCACACCAGGGCGCCGGTCTTGGCATTGCGCGCTTCCACGCGGCCCACCACGCCGAACTCACCGCCGGACACGCCAGTCAGCACCAGGCCGTTGGCGATGATCGGGGCGGCCGAGGCGGAGTAGCCGGCGGCGTAGTTGTCGATCTTCTCCTTCCAGACCACGTCGCCGGTGTCCTGGTTCAGGGCCACGATCTGCGCGTCCAGGGTCATGAAGATGACCAGGTTGTCGTACAGCGCCGCACCGCGGTTGATCACGTCGCAGCAGGGCATGATGCCGTCGGGCAGGCGGTGCTCGTACTTCCAGAGCTTGCGGCCGGTCTTGGCGTCCAGCGCGAAGATCCGCGAGTAGGAGCCGGTCACGAACATCTTGCCGTTGTGGATCACCGGCTGCGATTCCTGACCACGCTGCTTTTCACCCCCAAACGAGAAGGACCAAGCCGGCACCAGCTTGCCGATGGAGCCCGGGTTGATCTTCTTCAGCGGCGAGTACCGCTGACCCTCGGTGCCCACACCCCAGGACAGGACGTCGCCGGTGGTGGCGGCATCGTTCTCGATCATCTGGTCGGTCACCACGGCCTGGGCCGCGGTGGCGGCCATGCCCAGGCTGACCAGCAGGCTCAGCAGTTTCACGCGCATGGGTTGTCTCCTTCTCTCGGAAAGGCGCTGTTGTTGCACCGGCGGACAGTGCCGGCGCTTCGGGAAGCATTCCCGGCAACAAGCGTGCCATGCGCTATCGGCCGCCCGCAGGGGGTCCTCGCTGCTCGCATTCCCTAGTCGCGCTGGGGGAAACCCGCGCGGCATTGCTCCAGCCTTGCACAGTGGGCGCCGCTGCCCCTGTGACAGGCCCGGCGACGGGCGGCAGGGGACAGGTCCCATGGCGCAGGGCCGGCCCCGGCCTCAGGCGCGGCGCGTGGCGATGCCCAGGCGGGCCATCTTGTCGTAGAGCGTCTTGCGCGGCAGCTGCAGGCGCTCGGCCGCCGCGGCCACCTGGCCGGCACAGGCCGTGAGCGCGGCCTCGATGAGCTGGCGCTCCACCTGCTCCAGCGTGCGGGCCAGACCGTCGCCGGTCCATGGCACCAGCGGCGAAGGCGCGGTGCCCTCCCCGACCCCGACCCCGGGGCCCGGGGCGGGGGGCTCGGCCTCGGGCTCCAGCCCCAGGCACAAGCGGTGGGCGGTGTTCTTGAGCTCGCGCACATTGCCCGGCCAGTCCTGGGCCTGCCAGCGGGCCATCTGCGCCGGCGTCCAGCCCGGCACGGCGGCCAGGTGGTAGCGGGCTGCGGCCTGGGCCAGGAAGTGGGCCATCAGCAGCGGAATGTCCTCGCGGCGCTGGCGCAGCGGGGGCAGCGGCAGGCAGGCCACATGCAGCCGGTAGTACAGGTCAGCGCGGAAGCGGCCCTCGTCGCTCCAGGCTTTGAGGTCCACCTTGCTGGCGGCCACGATGCGGCAATCCACCGCCACCGGCTGGTTGCCCCCCAGGCGCTCCAGCACGCCCTGCTGCAGCACCCGTAGCAACTTGACCTGCAGGGCCAGGGGCATGGACTCGATCTCGTCGAGGAACAGCGTGCCGCCTTGTGCATGCTCGATCTTGCCGATGCGCCGGCGGGCCGCGCCGGTGAAGGCCCCGCTCTCGTGGCCGAACACCTCGCTCTCGAACACCGACTCCGGCAGGGCGCCGCAGTTGAGTGCCACGAAGGGGCCGCGCCGGCCGCTGGCCTGGTGCAGGGCACGGGCCACCTCTTCCTTGCCGGTGCCGGTTTCGCCATAGAGCAGCACCTCCACATCCAAAGGCGCCAGGGCCTGGATGTGGCGCCGCAGGGCCCGCATGGCCGGCGCCTGGCCCACCAGCGCGGGCCCATCCTGCGTCTGCTGGCTGACCTGGGCCAGGCGCTCGCGCAGGGCCTGGTTCTCCAGGAGCAGGCGGCGCTTGTCCAGCGCGCGGCGCACCACATCGGCCAGGCGGTCCCCGCTGAAGGGCTTTTCCAGGAAGTCGTAGGCGCCGTCGCGCATGGCCTGCACGGCCATGGCGATGTCGCCGTGACCGGTCATGAGGATGACCGGCAGCCCGGGCGCCTGCACCTGCAGCCCGCGCAGCACGGCCATGCCGTCCTGACCGGGCAGGCGCACATCGCTGACCACCGCGCCCCAGCAGCGGGCGGGGTCGGCGGCCAGCAGCGCCAGGGCGGCCTCGGCGTCGGCCACGGCCACCACCGGCAGGTCTTCCAGCCTCAGCGCCTGGGCGCAGGTGCGGCGCACGTCGGGGTCGTCCTCCACCAGCAGCACCTCCAACGGGGGCGGCGGGCAGCCGGGCACGAGGGGGGTGGCGGGCAGGGCAGGATCGGCTGCAGGCATGTCTGGATCGGTCGACGCGCGGTCGGGCCGGTCATGTGGACGGGGTGGAGGTGGTGGAGGTGACCCCGGTGGGCAGGCCGTCGGGGGCCGGCACGGCCTCCAGGCTCAGGGTGAAGCAGGCGCCGCCCCCCTGGTCCGGGGTCGCGGAGCCGGCCTGCAGCTGTCCGCCCAGGCTCTGGGCGATGGCACGGGAGACGGCCAGCCCCAGGCCCAGGCCGCCGGCGCCGGCGCGGGTGGTGAAGAAGGGCTCGAACAGCCGGGCCAGTACCTGCGGCGGCAGGCCGGGACCGCCATCGGCCACCGCGATGCGCACCCAGGCGTCGTCGCGCCAGGCCCGGACCTGCAGCGGCCGGGGCGCCTCGGGCGGCAGCGCCTCCAGGGCGTCCAGGGCGTTGCGCAGCAGGTTGACCAGCACCTGCTCCAGGCGGGTGCGGTCGGCCAGCACCTGCAGGGCGTCATCGTCCAGCAGGACCTGGAGCTGCGCACCGCTGTCCTTGAGCCGCGGGCCCAGCAGCAGGGTGGCCATGCCCAGGGCCTCGGCCAAGGGCACCGGATGGCGCTGCGGCGTGCCGGCGCGGGCAAAACCCTTGAGCGGGGCGACGATGCGGCCCAGGCGCTGGGTCAGGCCCTGCATCAGGTCCAGGGACTCGCGCAGGTCCTCGTGGTGCTGGCGCTCCAGCTGCTTGGCGGCGTTGCTGGCACAGGTGGCCAGGGCGGCGAGCGGCTGGTTGAGCTCGTGGCTGATGCCGGCGGCCATCTGGCCCAAGGCGGCCAGCTTGCCGGCCTGCACCGCCTGGTCGCGGGTGGCGTGCAGGATGCGTTCGGTCTCGTGCAGGGCCTGCACGCGGGCCTGCAAGGCCTCGTTGGCCTGGGTCAGGGCCTGGGTGCGCTCGGCGATGCGGGCCTCCAGCTGCTCGTGGGCGGCCCGCAGTGCCCGGTCTGCCTCGCGCCGCTCACGACGCCGGCGCCGCTGCACGCGGCCCAGGCCCAGGGCGGTGCCTGCCAGGGCCACGGCCAGGGCCGCCACGGTGGCCTCCAGGGCGGCGGCCTGACGGGCGCTGGCCAGCTCGGTCAGCAGCAGCAAGCGCCATCCCGGCGGTCCGGCCGGTCCCGCCTGCAGCAGGCTGGGCAGGGGCTGACCCGGGGGCAGCTGCGCCGGCCCGTCCAGCCGCAAGGTCTGGTCGCCGGCCGCGTCTGAGGCCAGCTGCAAGGCAGGCGCCAGGGGCTCCACCGGCTGCTCGCCATACCGCCGGCTGGCCTGGAGCCCCTGGCGCTGGGCCCGGGACAGGGGCTGGGCGCTGCGGTAGCGCCAGGTCGGATCGCTGCTCAGGATGACCACGCCCTGGTCGTCCAGCAGGGCCACGCCCCGGCCCGGGCCGTCGGCCCAGGTGCGCTCCACGGCCTGCAGATCCACCTTGACCACCACCACGCCCAGCACCTCGGCCGCCGGCGCGGCCCGCACCGGCCAGGACAGGAACAGGCCGGGACGGCGGGTGGTCACCCCCACGGCGTAGAGCAGGCCGGGCCCGCCGGCCAGGGCCTGCTGGAAGTAGGGCCGGAAGCCGTAGTGGTGGCCCAGGTAGCTGCCGGGCTGGCGGTGGTTGCTGGTGGCCAGCACCTGGCCGTGGCGGTCCATCAGGTAAGCGGCCTCGATCTGGCTGACCTCCACCGCTTCGCGCAGGTACTCGCTGGCAACCAGGGCCACGCCCTGGGCCGCACCGGCGCCGCCGGCGGCCTCGGCCGCCCCGGGCCCGGGGTCGGCGCCCGGGGCCTGCAGCAGCGGCAGCAGGCGGGGCTCCAGCGCCAGCAGCCGGGGCAGGTGCTGGTGGCGTTCAAAGAGCTGGGTCAGCGCTGCCGCGTGGGCGGCCAGCCGGGCCGCCCCTTCTGCCGCCATGCGGGCCTGGGCCTGGGCCGCCCGCCACTGCCAGGCCAGCAGGCCGGCGGCCAGGGCGGCCAGCAACACCGCCGCCAGCACCCAGGGCAGCGGCAGCGCGGCACCGCGGCGCAGGCCGCGCCAGCCGGGCCAGGAGGCGGAGTCTTGCGGGTAGGCCATGCGGGTCCAGGTCGTCGGGGCGGTCATTGTGCGCCCCGGGCGGCGGCGGAACGGCCGGCCAGCAGGCCCACTCAGTCGATGGTGGCGCCGCTCTGGCGGACCAGGCGCGACCACTTCTCGGTCTCGGCCTTGACGAAGGTGGCGAAGTTGGCGGTGGTGTCGCCGACGAACTCCGAGCCGGTGTCGGCCAGCACCTGCTGGAACTCCGGCGTCTTCATGGCCTTGACCGCCTCGGCGTTGATCTGCTGCAGCACGGCCGGCGGGGTGCCGGCCTTGGCAAACAGGCCGTACCAGGCGTAGGTTTCGACGCCGGGCAGACCCGCCTCGGCCAGCGTGGGCACGCTCGGCAGCAGGCTGGAGCGGCGGGCCCCGGTCTGCGCCAGGGCCTTGACCTTGCCGGACTTGATGTGCGGGGCAATGGAGGCCAGGCTGTCGAACATCATGGGCACATGCCCGGCCAGCAGGTCGGCAATGGCAGGCGCCGAGCCCTTGTAGGGCACGTGGACCATCTTGACGCCGATCTGGTCGGAGAACAGGTCGCCGGTGAGGTGCTGCGGGGTGCCGTTGCCGGAAGAGGCGTAGATGTACTCACCAGGCTTGGCCTTGATCAGCGCCAGCAGGGCCTTGACGTCGGCCGCCGGCACGCTGGGATGGGTCACCAGCACCAGCGGCACACGCAGCACATTGGTCACCGGCGCCAGGTCCTTGGCCGGGTCAAACGGCATCTTCTTGTAAAGGCTGGGGTTGATGACCACCGTGGCGCTGGAGGTCAGCAGCAGGGTGTGGCCGTCGGCCGGGGCCTGCAGCATCATGGCCGCGCCGATGTTGCCGCTGCTGCCGCCCTTGTTGTCGATCACGAAGGGCTGGTGCAGGGCATCCTGCATGAGCTTGGCCAGGGGACGGGCACCGATGTCGGTGGGGCCGCCGGCGGGCCAGGGCACGACGATGGTGACGGGCTTGGCCGGCCAGCTCTGCGCCAGGGCGGGGGTGGCCAGACCGGCGCTCAGGCCGGTGGCGGCGGCCGCTGCAGCGGTGGCCAGCAGGTGGCGGCGGTTCAGGGTGGGCAGGGCAAGGGTGTCGGTCTTGAAGGCCATGGGGCGTGTCTCCGTGGGGTGATGTCAGGAGCATGCCTTACGCAGGGGCCGTGCCAAGAGGGCGCACCCGGGGAGGCGCGCGGGCAGCGCCCCCGTCACCGCAGGCGCACCGTGGGGTGGACACGCCGCCGCCGGCCGGGGCGCAGCGGACCGGACGTGCGGTTTGCCAGAACCGCAGCGGCGTCTTGTGCGGATTTCCGGAACAAGGGCAGCCGCGCGCAGGGCCCTGGCCGTGGCAGGGCCCTGCCGTTCAGGCCAGCCGGCGCGAAGCCGGCAGCCGGATCTGGAAGCAGCTGCCGCCCCCGTCGCGGGCCAGGCAGCGCACCTCGCCACCATGGTGGCGGGCGATCTGGCGCACCAGGGCCAGGCCCAGGCCCACGCCCCCATCGCGTTCGGCATGTCCGGGCAGGCGGTAGAAGGGTTCGAAGATGCGCTCGCGTTCGGCCTCGGGCACGCCGGGGCCGCGGTCGCAGACCTCCACCAGCACCTCGGCGCCGGGGCCCTCGGCCAGGCGCAGCAGCACCTCATCGCCGCCATAGCGGCGGGCGTTCTCCAGCAGGTTGCGCACCGCGCGGCGCAGCAGGCGGTCGCTGGCGCGCAGCTGCAGCTCGGGGCCTTCCAGCTCAGCCCCCACCCGGGCGCATTCCTCCACCGCCAGGCCCAGCAGGTCCACCACGTCCTCGGCGGGCATGGCAGCGCCGGCCTCCAGGCGGCTGGAGAGCAGGACCTCGTCGACCAGGGCGTCCAGCTCGCGGATGTTGGTGTCCACCTCCTGCTGCAGGCGGGGCAGCTGTGCAGCGGACGCGCCGCCCAGCATGGCCGCAGCCATCTTCAGCCGGGCCAGGGGCGAGCGCAACTCGTGGCTGGCGTTGGCCAGCAGGCGTTGGTTGCTGCGCACCAGGGCCTCGATGCGCTCGGCCGCCTGGTTGAAGCTGCGCGCCAGGGTCGAGACTTCATCACGCCCTTCCACCGGCACGCGGTGGCCCAAGTCGCCAGCGCCAAAGGCTTCCACCCCCTGCTGCAGCGATTCCAGCCGGCGTGTCAGGCGCCGCACCACCGGGTAGGCCCCCACGGCCACCGCCAGGAACAGCAGCCCGCCCAGGGCCAGCAGGCCGATCTGGGCCGACCAGGGCCCGGTCAGGCCGGGCAGGTTCAGGCCCTCCGGACCGTCCAGGCCACCGGGCCCGCGCAGGTCGGGTGGCGGCCCTTGGGGACCGTCCAACCGCCCCGGTGCCTGGGTCCAGGGCATGCCCGCCTCCGGGGCCTGGGGGCCCGGCCCACGGGGAAAACGCGCCGCCGGCGGCACTTGGCGCGCGTCCGGCACCGAGTCGGCCGGCTGCAACGCTTCACGGGACCCCTGGGGACCGGAGGCCGCGCGCCCCGGCAGGGGCAGGCGATCCAGGTCGGGCGGCAGGCGCCGCCAACCCGGCCGGAAGACCCACAGCGTGCGGCCATCGGACAGCCGCAGGGCCACCGGGCGGCGCTGGCGCATCACCCCGTCGCGCTCCATGTGGGCGAAAACCTCGGAGGTGCCGATGCGCCGGCCCTGGGCATCGTCCAGGGCCATGGGCAGCTTGAGGCGGTCAGACCAGGCCTCGATGCGGGCGGCCTGGTCCTCGGCCGGGGCACCGGCCTGCGGCAGCGAATCCTCGATCATCAACGACCAGCCGGCCAGCCGCTCGGCCAGCAGGGCATCGGCCTGGGCGCGCTCCTGCGCCAGGTGGTGCTGCACCAGCCAGCCCGCGGCCAGCGCAAACAGCGCCAGCGCGGCCACCACGGTGAGCCAGATGCGCAGGTAGAGTGACTTCACGCGTTGTCCGCGTCCTGCTTCTTGGCAAAGACGTAGCCGGTGCCACGCACGGTGATCACCCGCTTGGGCGACTTGGGATCCTCCTCGATCACCGCCCGGATGCGGGAGATGTGGACGTCGATGGAGCGGTCAAACGCCTCCATGGGGTGGCCCTTGAGGGCGTCCATGATCTGGTCACGGGTCAGCACGCGGCCCGGGCTGCGGGCCAGCACCAGCAACAGATCGAACTGGTGGCCGGTGAGGTCACAGCGCTGGCCGTCCAGACGGGCCTCGCGGGCGCCCACATCGATCTCCAGCCGTCCAAAGCGCAGCACGTCGTCGGAGGCGGGATCGGGCGAGGCGCGGCGCAGCAGGGCCTTGACCCGCGCCAGCAGTTCCCGGGGCTCGAAGGGCTTGGGCAGGTAGTCGTCGGCGCCCAACTCCAGGCCCAGGATGCGGTCCATGGGCTCACCGCGGGCGGTGAGCATGAGCAGGGGCAGGCGGCGGGTGCGGGCGTCCTGGCGCAGCTCGCGGGTCAGGTCCAGGCCGTCGCCATCGGGCAGCATCAGGTCCAGCACCAGGGCGTCGAACAGGGTGGCCTTGAGCTGGGCGCGGCCTTGGGCCAGGCTGCCGGCCGTGGTGACCGTGTAGCCCTGCTGGCGCAGGTAGTCGCCCACCATGGCGGTCAGGCGGGCGTCGTCATCGATCAGGAGGAGGTGGGCGGACATGGCTTCTGCGGTGGAGACCTGCAGGGCGGCGTTCAGGCGGGCCGCTCGGGTGCTGGCCGTCGTGGCGGAAACGTTCATGGTAGTCCTCTCAGGCATGCGCGCCGGCCCCGCCGGGACGGCGCCCCGGCGTGTGAAGGCACGCTGTATCGACCGCGCATCTTGGTGAAGCGCGGTCAAAGCCTCTTGCCAGCCCGGTAAAGAAACGTGAAGCCCCTGCACCAGGCGGGGCGCAGCCCACGGGGAGGACAATCGTGGGCACCATGTTCCAGCCTTCCCAGCACGACGTCCGCCGCTTCTTCTGCGAGGCCTATGCCAAGCAGCGCGCCGGCCAGCCCCTGACCCCCATCGAGACCCTGGCCGCCGGCTGGATCGACGAGCACCCCGAGTACGCCGCGGACCTGGCCGACGTGGACGCGGCGCTGGCGGCCGTCTTCACCGTGGACGAGGGCCGCACCAACCCCTTCCTGCACCTGGCCATGCACCTGAGCGTGAGCGAGCAGTGCTCCATCGACCAGCCCCGCGGCATCCGCCAGGCGGTGGAACTGCTGGCGGCCAAACGCAACAGCCTGCACGACGCCCAGCATGAGGTGATGGAATGCCTGGGCGAGATGATCTGGGCCTCGCAGCGCAGCGGCCTGCCGCCGGACGGCCACGCCTACCTGGACGCGGTGCGCCGCCGGGCCACGCGCTGAACACCCCGCGCCGCCGGGCTGAGCTGGCGCCGCGCTACGTGGCGGCCCTGACCCAGACCGACCCGCATTTCGCCAACATGGCCGCGCAGCAGGCGCTGCTGGCCGAGGTGAGCGGCCTGGTGGAGGCCGGCCGGGTGCGCAGCAGCCGCGGGGAGCACCTGGGCCGCATCACCGCGGCCCACCTGCGGCAGGCCCATGCGCTGCAGGAAAGCGGGCGCACCCGCGGCAAGATCGTGCTGGAGGGCTTCTGAGCCGCAATCAGTCCGCGGCCGGATAACCCTCTTCGGCCAGGGCGGCCTTGAAGGCCGCGGCCGGCTGCTGGCTGGCGATTTCCACGTGGTGGCGGGGCAGGTCGATCGTCAGCGTGGCGGTGGGGTCCACCTGCTGGACGGTGGCGGTGACGGACTTGACGCAGTGACCGCAGGTCATGTCGGGCAGGGTCAGGGAAATCATGGCGCAGGGCTCCACAACAACAAACACACAGGGGGGCGGCCGCCAGGCCGCCTGGTACGGCCCCAAGTATCGCCCTGGTGCCCGAGCGCCCTCTTGAAACGCCGCAAAGTCCGGCGCACTACAGTGGGCCCATGATCACCCTGCCCGTCCACGGCATGACCTGCGCCAGCTGTGCTGGCCGGGTGGAGCGTGCCCTGAAGAAATTGCCCGGCGTGACGCAGGCCAGCGTCAACCTGGCCACCGAAACCGCGGCGGTCGAGGCCCCCGGCGTCGCCATGGCCGAGCTGACCGCCAGCGCCAGCGCCGCCATCGAGAAGGCCGGCTACGAAGTGCCCCGCAGCGAAACCGCCCTGGCCGTGGAGGGCATGACCTGCGCCAGCTGCTCCGGCCGGGTGGAGCGCGCCCTGGCCAAGGTGCCCGGCGTGCTGCAGGCCCGGGTGAACCTGGCCACCCAAGAAGCCCTGGTGGACCACCTGGCCCTGCCGGATCTGCCCGAGACCCTGATCGCCGCGGTGCAAAAGGCCGGCTACGAGGCCCACCCGCGCGATGACGCAGGGCCCACCGGCCCCAGCCCCACCGCGCCAACACACCGTCGCACCGGCCTTGCCGCCGTACCTGAAGGGTGGCAGGTGCTGCTGGCCGCCTTGCTCAGTGCCCCGCTGGTGCTGCCCATGCTGGGTGACTTGTTGGGCCGGCACTGGATGCTGGCGCCGCTGTGGCAGGCGGTGCTGGCCACGCCGGTGCTGCTCATCTTTGGCGGGCGCTTTTTTGTGGCCGGGGCCAAGGCCCTGCGCGCCGGCACCGCCAACATGGACGTGCTGGTGGCCCTGGGCACCGGCGCCGCCTGGGGCCTGTCGCTGGCGCTGTGGTGGCGTGACGACACCGGCATGCCGCACCTCTACTTCGAGAGCGCCGCCGTCGTCATCACCCTGGTGCGCTTTGGCAAGTGGATGGAAGCCCGCGCCAAGCGCCAGACCCTGGCCGCGCTGGACGCGCTGCAGGCCCTGCGCCCGGCCACCGCCACCGTGCTGCGCAAGGGTCAGCCCGTCCACCTGCCCATCGCCCAGGTGAAAAAGGGCGACCTGGTGCAGGTGAAACCCGGCGAGCGCCTGCCGGTGGACGGCCGCGTGCTGGAGGGCCGCAGCCATGTGGACGAATCCCTGATCACCGGCGAGAGCCTGCCGGTGGCCAAAGGCCCGGGCGACGCCGTGACCGGCGGTGCCGTCAACGGCGAGGGCCTGCTCACCGTGCAGGCCACCGCCCTGGGCGCGGAGAGCCAGATCGCCCGCATCGTGCGCCTGGTGGCCAATGCCCAGGCCGCCAAGGCGCCCATCCAGCAGCAGGTGGACCGCGTCTCGGCGGTCTTTGTGCCGGTGGTCATGGCGCTGGCGGCGCTCACCTTCATCGGCTGGTGGTGGAGCGGCGCCGGGCTGCCCACGGCCACGATCCATGCGGTGAGCGTGCTGGTCATCGCCTGCCCCTGCGCCCTGGGCCTGGCCACACCCGCCACCCTGATGGTGGCCAGCGGCCTGGCCGCCCGTCGCGGCCTGCTGGTGCGCGACGCCAGCGCCCTGGAGCACCTGCGCGATGTGGCGGTGGTGGCCTTTGACAAAACCGGCACCCTCACCGCCGGCCAGCCCCGCCTGCTGGCCACCCTGACGCCGGCCGCCGGCCCGTCGGAAGGTGAAGCCCTCACCCTGGCCGCCGCCCTGCAAGCCGGCAGCGAGCACCCGCTGGCCAAGGCCGTGCTGGCCGCACAGGCCGGCGCGGCCAGTCCGTCAGCCCCCCCCGCCCCGCTGCCGCCCACCACCGGCCTGCGCGCTGTGGCCGGGCGCGGCGTCACCGGGCAGATCGCCCATGCGGCGGTGCCCCGCACCCTGGCCCTGGGCAGCGGCCCCTGGATGGCCGAGCTGGCAGTGGACCGCAGCGCCCTGCAGGCCGCCGCCGACGCCCAGGCCGCCCTGGGTCGCACCGTCTCGTGGCTGGCCGATGTCAGCCCTGGCCAGCCCCCGGCCCTGCTGGCCAGCTTCGCCTTTGGCGACCCAGCCCGGGCTGAATCGGCCACCACCGTGGCCGCGCTGCAGGCCCAGGGCCTGCGCTGCGTGCTCATCAGCGGCGACAACCCCGGCGCCGCCCACCACCTGGCCCAGGCCGTGGGCATCACCGAAGTGCACGCCGAAGTGCGCCCCGAAGGCAAATCCGCCCTGGTGGCCGAGCTGAAGGAAAGCCTGCCCCCCGGCCAGCGCGTGGCCATGGTGGGCGACGGCATCAACGACGCCCCCGCCCTGGCCGCTGCCGACGTGGGCCTGGCCATGGCGCACGTTGACGGTGGCACCGACGTGGCCATGCACACCGCCGGCCTCACCCTGCTGCGCGGCAATCCCTGGGGCGTGGTGGAAGCCATCGCCCTGGCCCGCGCCACCGGCCGCAAGATCCGCCAGAACCTGTTCTGGGCCTTCGCCTACAACGTCGTCGGCATCCCGCTGGCCATGCTGGGTCTGCTCAGCCCCATGGTGGCCGGCGGTGCCATGGCCCTGTCCAGCGTGTGCGTGGTGAGCAATGCGCTGTGGTTGGGGCGGTGGAAGGCGCCGGCGCCATGAGCCCCGCCCCCACGGTCAACCCCGACGAGGTGGACTTTGTGGCCATCCGCGCCCAGGGGCCCGGCGGGCAGCATGTCAACAAGGTGTCCTGCGCGGTGCACCTGCGCTTTGATGTGGCCGCCTCGTCGCTGCCCGAGGCGGTCAAGGCGCGGCTGCTGCAGACCGGCGACCAGCGCATCAGCAGCGAGGGTGTGGTGGTGATCAAGGCCCAGGAATCGCGCAGCCTGGCGCAGAACAAGGCCGACGCCCTGGCCCGCCTGCAAGCCCTGGTGGACGCTGCTGCGCGCGTGCCACGCACCCGGCGTGCCACCCGACCCACCTACGGCTCACAACAGCGGCGGCTCTCGGCCAAGGCACAGCGCGCTGGTGTCAAGGCCGGGCGGGGCAAGGTGGTGGACTGACCGCCCCCGCACGCTGCCTGGCTCTTCACAGCCCCTGCGCGCGGGCCCGCCGGGCCGCCTGGGTGCGGCCGCCGTAACCCCAGGCGGCCGGGTGCAGGTCCTGCACCTGCAGGTAGCTCACCTCATGCAGGCCGGGCAGGTGGTGGCCCAGGCTGGCCTGCACCGCGGCCAGCCAGGCGGCCTTCTCGGCGTCGGTGTTGGTGTCGTCGGTCACACGGATCTCCACCGCCGCACTGGGCTGACCCAGCTCAGGGAGGGGTCGACCGGCGATGAACCACTGCTGCGCCGGCACCAGCTGCACCACGATGGCAGTGAGGTCGGCGCGCTTGTGCAGGTGGTCCACGGTGTGGGCCAGCAGGTCGCTGGCCACCGATTGGCACAGGCGCTGGGCCGCGGGTCCTTCCAGGGCGGGAACGGGACTGAGCAGCACGTTGAGCAAGGGCATGACGGTTTCTCCAAATCCGCAAGGCCACGAGGCAGGGGCAAGGAAAGCGGGGGCGCGGGCTCTCAAGGCGCCCGACGGCGCAGGGCGGCGGCCAGACGACGGGCGCTGCGGCCCATGCGGCACAGGCCACGGTCCAGCAGCGCATCGGCGCCGCGCCAGAAGTCGTCCACCGCGGCCTGCCGCAGGGTCTGCGCCCGCTGGCGGGCGGCTTCCTGCACGGCGGGACTGAGGGGCACAGGCGCCATGGGGCCCGCAGGCGGCCGTTGAGGGGCCGGTGCGGTCGCGGTGCGGCGCGGTGGGGTCTGCAGCAGGCGCAAGGCAGGCGGGTGGGCGGACATGGTGGTCTCCGGCAGGTGGCGCCGCCGCAAGGGCTTGGGCGCCGGGGGGGTATCGATGGTTTTGATTTTTATGTGTTGTCCAACGGTCGGAAACTGGCCTGTAAGGCAATTGGTTTTGCAGTTTCAGCAAAACCAAGGCAGCATGGCGGCATGGAACCGACCGCCTTGAGACTGGATGACGTGGCCCTGTTCGTGCGGGTGGCTGAGCTGGGCAGCCTGTCGGCTGCTGCCCGCGAGCGCCAGTTGGCGGTCAGCCAGGTCACCCGGGCCCTGGCCCGGCTGGAGGGCTGTTGCGGCCTGCGCCTGATGCACCGCAGCACCCACGGCCTGAGCCTGACCGACGAGGGCGACACCTTCCTGACCCATGCCCGGCAGCTGCTGGACACCCAGGCCCAGCTGCAGGCCGAGCTGACCGGCAAGCTGGGCGGGCCGCGGGGCTGGGTCCGGGTGAGCGTGAGCCCGGTGCTGGCCGAGGCCGTGATCGCCCCCAGCCTGGCGGCGCTGCACGCCGCCCACCCGGGCCTGCAACTGGACATCTGCGCGGATGACCGCATCATCGACATGGCGCGCGACGGCATCGACGTGGCCCTGCGCACCGGCAGCCCGGCCAGCGAGGCCCTGGTGGCCCGCCAGATCGGCACCCTGGGCCGCGGCCTGTACGCCTCACCGGCCTACCTGGCCCGCCATGGCACGCCCGCCAGTGTGGCCGCCCTGCAAGACCCGGCGCACCGCCTGATCGGCAACACCGCCAGCCCGGTGCTCAACCGCTGGCCGCTGCTCGACAGCGGGCACCCCTGCGAGGTGCTGATCCGCCCCCACACCCGGGCGGACAACACCGCCGTGGTGGTGGCACTGGCCCGCCACGGCGCCGGCATTGCGCGCATCACCCACTTGGCGGCCCGACCCTGGGTGGTGGCCGGCGAGCTGGTGCCAGTGCTGCATGCGCAAGTGCCCGCCGAGGGGGTGCCGATGTACGCGGTCATGCTCAAGGAGCGCCACCGCCTGCCCAAGGTGCGCGCCTGCATCGAGCACTGGGCGGCCTGGCTGCAGGCGGCCGGCGCCGGGCCGGCCGGTGGTGTCCCCTGATCTGGCGTCCTGGAAACGACGCCTCCATCCTCTTGGACCCCATACATTAGGGTGATGCAAGCGCCGGGGGATCGGCCCACTTGCATGGCGACTGTTCATGGGGCCCCTTGCCGGGGCCCCCTTTTTTGCTGCTGCCCTCGGAATGCAGCGCGTGACGGAACCTTGCGGCGCGGGTGCACTCCGCTCTAGGTCGACCCATCTGACCGGCCCCCTCACCATGTCCCCACCCAGCACCTTGCACCTGATCGCCACGGTCCTCTTCGCCCTGGCCTTGGTCCACACTTTCTCCACCAAGTTCTTCGAGCGCCTGGCCCACCGGCATCCACGTCACGCCGGCCTGTGGCACCTGCTGGGCGAGGTGGAAGTGGTGTTTGGCTTCTGGGCCATGGTGCTGGTGGTGGTGATGTTCGCCCTGCAGGGCAAGGCCGAGGCCACGGCCTACCTGGATGGCCGCAACTACACCGAGCCCCTGTTCGTCTTTGCCATCATGGTCGTGGCCGGCACGCGGCCCATCCTGCAGCTGGCCGCCACCAGCGTCATCCGCCTGGCGCAGTGGCTGCCGATGGCCGCGGCGCCGGCCCAGGTCTTTCTGCTGCTGGCCCTGGTGCCGCTGCTGGGCTCCTTCATCACCGAGCCGGCGGCCATGACACTGGCCGCCCTCATGCTGCGTGACTTGGTCTTCAGTCAGGCCGTCAGCACCCGGCTGAAATACGTGGTGCTGGGCACCCTGTTCGTCAACGTGTCCATCGGCGGCACGCTCACGCCGTTCGCCGCACCGCCGGTGCTCATGGTGGCCGGCGTCTGGGGCTGGGACCTTGCCTTCATGGTGGCCCACTTCGGCTGGAAATCGGCGGTGGCCGTGGTGGTCAACGCCCTGGCGGTGGTCTGGCTGTTCCGGCACGACCTGCGGGGCGTGCAGGCGGCGCGCCCAGGCACTGAAGCCCCGGTGCCCGCCAGCGTGGTGGGGGTGCACCTGCTGTTCCTGGCCGGGGTGGTGACCTTTGCGCACCATCCGCCGGTGTTTCTGGGCCTGTTCCTGTTCTTCCTGGGCTTCACCGCCGCCTACCAGCGCCACCAGAGTCCCCTGATCCTGCGCGAAGCGCTGCTGGTGGCCTTCTTCCTGGCCGGCCTGGTGGTGCTGGGAGGCCTGCAGGCCTGGTGGCTCTCCCCGCTGTTGCTGGGCATGGACAGCACCACCGTGTTCTTCGGCGCCACCGCGCTGACGGCCATCACCGACAACGCCGCCCTGACCTACCTGGGTTCGCTGGTGCCCGGTCTGCCGGAAGACTTCAAGATCGCGCTGGTGGCCGGGGCCGTGACGGGCGGCGGGCTGACCGTGATCGCCAACGCCCCCAACCCGGCGGGCGCGGCCATCCTGCGGGGCAGCTTTGAAGACCAGACCATCCATCCCGGTGGGCTGCTCCTGGCGGCCTTGCCCCCCACCGCCGTGGCGGTGCTGGCCTTCCAGCTGCTTTGAGCCGGGGGCTCGGCCTGGCCCCAAGCCCCTGGGCCACGGGCCCGCACCGCCTGGCCACCCGTAACATGCCTGCATGCCCCCCACTTCCGCCCAGCCCGCGCCCCAGCAGGCCAGCCGCGTGCTGCGCCAGTTCCGCCAAGTGTTCAACACTGTGCGGGCCCATTTTCAACAGGTGGAGAAGCATGCCGGCGTGAGCGGCGCACAGCTTTGGGCGCTGAGCCTGGTGGCGGCGGAGCCCGGCCTGGGCGTCGGCGCCTTGGCCCAGGCCATGGACGTCCACCCCTCCACCGCCAGCAACCTGGTGCGCGCGCTGCAAGGGGCCGCGCTGCTGGAAGCACGCCGCGAGGGCCCCGACCGCCGCGCCGTGCAACTGCACCTCACGCCCCAAGGTCAGGACGTGCTGGCACGGGCGCCTGCGCCGTTCAGTGGCGTGCTGCCGCAGGCGCTGGCGGCACTGGATGCAGACTGTCTGGGCCGGCTGGAGCGGGACCTGGCGCAGTTGCTGCGCCATCTTGAGGCC
This sequence comes from Ideonella livida, assembly GCF_010499455.1. Lineage (GTDB taxonomy): Bacteria > Pseudomonadota > Gammaproteobacteria > Burkholderiales > Burkholderiaceae_C > Ideonella > Ideonella livida. Next base: position 280,666 of record NZ_JAAGOH010000002.1, read on the forward strand.
GATGCACGGGCCGCCCGGACCCCCTTGGCCGACCTGTGAGGCCGCCCCAGGCACTGCGCCCGGGAATTTATATTTAGACAAATATAATCTGGCACCTATGACAGCGCCGGCCCCTGCTCCCTGCCAAGCCGCCCATCGGACATGCACCGGGTGGGCAGCAGCCCTGCTGGCCAAGTGGCGGCGTGGCCGGCGGCTGCTGTGGCTGTTCTGCGCTGGTGGATGGCGCGCCCTGCGGGACGTGGAGCCCGCGTTCTGGGCGCAGTTGCAGCAGGAAGCGGTGGCCTGGCGCCCCTGGGCCGATCGGGCCGTGGTGCTGGGCGCCGCCCTGCTGACCGGCGCGGCGGTGGTGACCTTCACGCTGCTGGCGGAGGCGGCCGGCCATGCCGCGCAGGCCCTCTCCAACGCCACGCCGCTGGGGCCCTGGGTCATGCTGGCCTGGACGCCGCTGCTCACCGTCGGGCTGCTGGGCTGGACGCGGCGCTGGGCCCCTACCGCGGCCGGCAGCGGGATCCCCCAGGTGTTGTCTGCACTGGACGAGCACACCCCAGGCTGGCGCCGAGCGCAGCTGGTGGGCTGGTCCGTCGCGCTGCACAAGATCGGCCTGGTCTGTGGTGGCCTGCTGGCCGGCCTGTCCATGGGCCGAGAAGGCCCCACGGTGCAGGTGGGTGCGGGCCTGATGGTGCAGGCCCGCCGCTGGCTGAGCGATCGGACCACGCTGGACGCCCACGACCTGATGGTGGCCGGAGCCGCTGCGGGGGTGGCCGCCGCCTTCAACACGCCCTTGGGCGGCATCGTCTTCGCGCTGGAGCAGCTGACCCGCCGCCGACACTTGACGCACAGCAGCCTGGTGATCGCCGCCATCGTGCTGGCGGGCCTGGTGGCGGTGGCGGTCTTCGGCCAGGACAGCTATTTCGGGCACCTGGGCACCACGGTCTGGCCAGCCGGGCTCTGGTGGCCGGCCCTGCTCACGGCCCTGGCCTGCGGCTTGGCGGGGGGCCTGTTCGCCCGCCTGTTGGTGTTGTCTGCCCGGCCCCTGGGTGGACGACTGGGCCGCTGGCGACAGCATCATCCTTACCGTTTCGCAGCGGTCTGTGGGCTGGCGGTGGCGGTCATCGGCGCGGTGAGCGACGGCGCCACGGCCGGCGCCAGCTACCAAACCACCCGCCAACTGCTGGAGGGCGGCGCCGACACGCCTCTGCTCTACACCCTGCTGAAGTCCTGTGCCACCTGGCTGAGCGCCTGGGCAGGGGTGCCGGGCGGCGTCTTTGCGCCCTCCCTGGCCATCGGCGCAGGCATCGGCCATGACATGGCGCAGTGGTGGGCCTTGCCGCAGGCTTCGGCGGTGGTCCTGGTGGCCCTGGGCATGGCCGGGTTTCTGGCGGCCAGCACCGGCGGCCCCATCACCGCCTTCATCATCGTGATGGAGATGGTGGGGGGCCAGTCCCAGGTGCTGGGCCTGATGGCCTGCGCGCTGCTGGCTACTGGCGTCTCACGGCTGATCTCCCGGCCGCTGTATCTGGAGCTGGCTGTGGGTTGGTCCGTCACGCCCAGCGGCAGTCTGTCGGACCCGGGCCCCGATGGCGGGGCTCCGGTGGCAAGATCGCCTGCAGCATTGCCCCCTGGGCAGCACGGGAGACCCGCCATGAGCCTGATCGACGACCTGACCCGACTGGACCAACTGCACCGCGAGGGCGCCTTGAGTGACGACGAGTTCCGGCAAGCCAAGGCGCGTCTGCTGGACGTGCCCCTCGGGGCGCAGGTGCAGGCGCCGAGCTTGGTGCAGGGCGTCAACCGCCTGCGCCGCAGCGTCGCTGACCGCTGGCTGGGCGGCGTGTGCGGCGGCCTGGCGCAATCGACAGGTATCGAGGCGTGGGTGTGGCGCCTGGGGGTGGTGGTGCTGGCCCTGTTCGGCGGCTCAGGCCTGTTGGCCTATGCCCTGCTGTGGCTGTTTGTGCCCAGCGAGTAGGCCACCCCGCAGGCCGGTGACGCTCAGGCGATCTTCACGTACTCGTAGTCCACGGGCTGCTGGTTGATGCCCATGCGCGGCGGGGCGATCCAGCTGGCGTACTGGCCGGGCTGGTGGCAAGGCCGCATCAAGCTCTGGATGAAGGCGATGTCCTCGGCGTTGGGCAGGAATTCGTCCTTCAGTGCGGCCCAGGTCTCCTCGCCCACGACCTCGCCGGCTGGGGTGATGCGGTGGCCGGCAAACTCACCAATGCGGCGGTTGAAGCCCTTGTGCGGCTGGCTGAAGCGGAAGTGGAGGCCCGCCTTTTCGATGACCTTGTTCCAGCGGTCCAGGCCCCCCTGGCAGTCGGCTATGTAGTCGTCCAGCAGGCGGCTGTTGATGGCGCGCAGGGCGGGCACGTCCTCCCACACCAGCTCGCCTTGGACGACGCGCTGCACCGGGTAGGTGGCGTCCTGCAGCTGGTGGTCGTCCTGGAGCTGGGCCTCGTGGTAGCGGCCCTTCAGTCCGGCGTTGAAGGACTCGGCGGCGTTGGAGGAAATCTCCGAGCCGAACAGGTCGCGGGTGACGCTCATGTGGAAGTTGGCCTTGCGCTGCAGCAGCGGCAGGTCCACCACGCCCAGCCGGCGGATGGCAGCGGTGTCGTAGGGGTCGGTGATGCCCGCCTTGACCATGGCCTCCACCGTGGCCTGCACGGTGCGGCCCACGCCGGTCTCGCCCACAAACAGATGGTGCGCCTCTTCGGTCAGCATGAAGCGGCAGCTGCGCGAGAGGGGGTCGAAGCCGCTCTCGGCCAGCGCAGCCAGCTGCATCTTGCCGTCGCGGTCGGTGAAGTAGGTGAACATGAAGAAGGACAGCCAGTCCGGGGTCTTCTCGTTGAAGGCGCCCAGGATGCGCGGGTTGTCCTGGTGGCCGCTGCGGCGCTCCAGCAGGGCCTGGGCTTCTTCGCGGCCGTCCTTGCCAAAGTACTTGACCAGCAGGTAGACCATGGCCCAGAGGTGGCGGCCCTCCTCCACATTGACCTGGAACAGGTTGCGCAGGTCATACAGGCTGGGGGCGGTGGCGCCGAGCCAGCGCTGCTGCTCCACGCTGGCGGGCTCGGTGTCGGCCTGGATGACGATCAGGCGCTTGAGCAGCGAGCGGTATTCACCCGGCACCTCCTGCCAGGCCGGCTCGCCCTTGTGTCGGCCATGGGGGATGGTGCGGCCAGGCACCGCGGGCGCCAGCAGGATGCCCCAGCGGTAATCGGGCATCTTCACGTAGCCGAACTTGGCCCAGCCGGCCGGGTCCACGCCCACCGCGGTGCGCAGGTACACGTCGGCCTCCTGGAAGCCTTCGGGGCCCATGTCCTTCCACCAGTCGATGTAACCGGGGTGCCAGCCCTCCAGCGCGCGCAGCAGCTGGCGGTCGGAGGAGAGGTTGACGTTGTTGGGAATAGCGTCGTCGTAGCTGACTTCAACGAAGTTCTCGGCCACTACGGCCTCGGTGGCCTCGATCAAGGTGTCGTCCTGGCTCATGGGGTGTCTCCGGTTTGATGCACTTTTATGCCCACTCAAGCGAGCACATGCATCATCTTGCTCATCACAAGACATCCCCTTGAGCCAGATCAGAGAACGGCACTCCAGTGCATCAAACGATCAACCCCTGAAACAAAAAGCGCACTTCGATGCATCCCACTCAACCCACCTGGCGCCAGACGCGGGTTCGACCCTGGCGGTCCACCAGCAGCACCGCGAAGGGATCGCGCCGCCCCTGGTAGGCCGCGCCATCCATGCCCGGCGAGCCCACGGGCATGCCGGGCACAGCCAGGCCGGCTGCGTCCGGACGCTCACGCAGCAGGCGCCAGACATCCTCGGCGGGGACATGCCCTTCCAAGGCGTAGCCCATCACCCACCCGGTGTGGCAGGAGCCCAGGCGCAGGGGAATGCCCAGGCGCTGGCGCGCCTCGGTGTTGCCTTCGTCGTGCACCGGGCCGATGTCCAGGCCGTGCCGGCGCAGGTGCGCCATCCAGTCGTGGCAGCACTCGCAGCTGGGCCCCTTCCAGATCTCCACCTGCGGCCGCTGCTGCGCGCCCACCCATCCCGGCCAGGCCCCCAGGCCCCATGCCACACCGCCGGCGGCCATGGCCCGGCCCACCCGCAGCATCCCACGCCGGCCGGCGTCATCCGGCCCCTTCCCGTCCATCATCGACATCGCTTGCACCTCCAGGCTCAGCCGCCCACGCGCGGCAGCCGGCGGCATTGCAGCATGCAGCGCCTTTGCCTGCCTTGCCGCGGGACAAGCACGGCGGGCGTCAGGGCCGCCGACCCGGGGCGCTGAGCCCTGCAAATCGTTCAGTACATGAAGTATTTCACTCAGGGAATTCACGTACTTTAGTGCTTATCGCTTCACAAACGTAAGCACTATACTGCCTATCATGCGCTGCACGGCCCGCTTGCCGGCCGGCCACCTCGACCCCGACCACGGGGCGCCCGACACCCCAGGAGACACGCATGCCCCACTTCTTCGACGACCCTGCCGCCCTGGCGCCACCCCAGGTGCTCAAGCAGCCGCTGTCCGATGGCAGCTTCGTGCTGCGCTCGCCCGAGGCGTTGCAGCCCTATGCACGCTGCGTGGGCGAATGGCTGGAGCAATGGGCTGCGCAGACGCCCGAGGCCACGGCCTTTGCCGAGCGTGACGCCCAAGGGGGCTGGCGTCGCCTGACTTGGGCGCAGACCCGTCGGGCCGTGGGCAGCGTGGCCCAGGCACTGCTGGGCCTGCACCTGCCGCCTGGCCGGCCGGTGGTGGTGCTGTCGGACAACTCGCTGGACCACCTCATCCTGATGCTGGCAGCGCTGCACATCGGCCGCCCGATCTGCACGGTGAGCAGCGCCTACTGCCGCCTCACCCAGGACTTCAGCAAGATCAGCCATATCCTGGAGATGCTGGACCCCGCGCTGCTCTATGCCTCGGACGGCGCGGTCTACGGCCCGGCCATCCGGGCCTGCGACCGAGACGCCGTGGTGGTGCTGGGCCAGGGCGTGGACCGGGTGCCCGGCGCCTTCCCCTACGACGCCCTCACCGCCGTGCACGAGGGGCCGGGGGTCATGAAGGCCTTTGCCGAGCTGATGCCCGACCACCATGCCAAGTACCTGCTCACCTCCGGCAGCACCGGGCATCCCAAGGTGGCCATCAACACCCACCGCATGCTCTGCGCCAACCAGCAGATGATGAAGCAAACCTGGCGCTTCCTGAAGGACGAAAAGCCCGTGCTACTGGACTGGCTGCCCTGGAGCCACACCTTCGGCGGCAACCACAACCTGAACATGGTGCTGGCCCACGGCGGCACGCTCTACATCGACGAAGGCCGGCCCATGCCCGGCCTGATCGAGAAGACCGTGCGCAGCCTGCAGGAGGTCAAGCCCAACCTGCTGTTCAATGTGCCACGCGGCTTTGACATGCTGCTGCCCTACCTGGAGCAGGACCTGCACCTGGCCCGCGAGGTGCTGCAAGGCCTGAAGGTGGTGTTCTACGCTGCCGCCGCCCTGCCGGCGGCCACCTGGCACCGGCTGCAGGCGGTGGCCAGCCAGGTGCGCGACACCCCGCTGTGGTTCACCACCTCCTGGGGCTCCACCGAGACAGCCCCCGCCGTCACCACCGCCCACTGGAAGCTCGACGGCGCCGGCAACATCGGCCTGCCGCTGCCAGGCGTGGACCTGAAGTTCATCCCCAACGGCGAGAAGCTGGAGCTGCGTGTGCGCGGGGTCAGCGTCTTCCCCGGTTACCGCCACAACCCCCGCCTGACCGCCGAGGCCTTCGACGAGGAAGGCTTCTACAAGATCGGCGACGCCGGCCTGCTGGCCGACCCGGACCGGCCGGAGAAAGGCGTGTTGTTCAATGGCCGCGTGGCCGAGGACTTCAAGCTCACCACCGGCACCTGGGTGTCGGTGGGCACGCTGCGCCTCAAGCTGGTGTCGGCCCTGTCGCCGCTGGCCACGGACGCGGTCATCACCGGCCATGACCGGGACCAGATCGGCGCCATCGTGTTCCTGAGTGCCGCGGCGCAGGCCCTGCCGCCAGCCCAGCTGCGCGGCCATGTGGGCGAAGCCTTGCACCGCCTCAAGCTCGAGGGCGGCGGCTCGTCGCAAGCGGTGGGCCGGGTGCTGCTGAGCACCCAGGCCCCCAGCCCCGACGCCGGCGAGATCACCGACAAGGGCTATGTGAACCAGCGCGCCGTGCTGAACCGTCGCGCCGCAGACGTGACCGTGCTCTACACCGACCCGGGCGACGCCCGGGTGGTGCTGGCGCCCTGAACCCGCCGGCGGCGGCCCCCGCACGCCGCCGGCCTTGGGTACAGTGGCGCCCATGAAACTCAGCCAGATCCTGTTCTCCCAGGGCTTCGGCACCCGCCGGGCCTGCGAAGGCCTGGTGTGGAACGAGCTGGTGCGCCTGGGCACCGGCCCCGACGCCCGCCTGCTGGACGACCCCCACGAAGACCTGCCCACCGAGGGCCTGGTGCTCACCGTCGAGGGCAAGCCCTGGCCCTTCCATGCCAAGGCCCTGGTGCTGCTGCACAAGCCCGCCGGCTACGAGTGCTCGCAAAAGCCCAAGCACCACCCCAGCGTGATGACCCTGCTGCCCGCCCCGCTGCGTAACCGCGGCGTGCAGCCCATCGGCCGGCTGGACGAGGACACCACCGGCCTGCTGCTGCTCACCGAGGACGGCACCCTCATCCACAAGCTCACCTCACCCAAGCACCATGTGCCCAAGGTCTACGAGGTGCGCTGCAAGCACCCGGTGGAACCGGCCCAGGTGCAGCGCCTGCTGGACGGCGTCGTGCTCGATGACGACCCCGCCCCGGTGCGCGCCGCGGCCTGCGAGGCGGTGGACACCCACCACCTGCGCCTGACGCTGACCGAGGGCAAGTACCACCAGGTCAAGCGCATGATCGCCGCCATCGGCAACCGCTGCGAAGGCCTGCACCGCAGCGCCTTCGGCCACCTCACCATCCCGGCGGCGCTGGCCCCGGGCCAGTGGTGCTGGGTGGACGGCTGGCAGCCGCCGGCCACCCCGGCCGCCCCCGCACCACAGGCCTGAGGCTTCCCCGCCGTCCATGGCCGCCACCGCGCCCCAGCCGCCCACGGTCGTGCCCTCGGTCGTGCCCGCGGCGCAGGCGCAGCCCCCGGCCGCCACCGCGCCGGGCCCCAGCGCCGAGGCACGCGAGCGGGCGGCCCTGGACCAGGTGACCGCCCTCTACCGGCAATCGGTCTACCGCTGGCTGGGGGGCGCTGGCTTTGCCGGCCTGCTGGCCTGGTCGCTGGCCATGATCGACGCCCGCAGCGCCTGGCTGTGGCTGGCGATCAAGGCCACCGTGCTGGCCGGCGAGTTGGCCAACGCCTGGGCCTGGCACCGCGGCGCGGCCACCCGGCTTGCCCCGGCCGTCTGGCGCCGACGCCACGGGCTGGGCTCCACCCTGGACGGCCTGGGCTGGGGGCTGGTGGCCCTGTGGTTCCTGCCCAGCGTGGACGGCTGGCGCGACGGCCTGCTGGTGGCCGGCCTGCTGGGCATCGCCTCACTGGGCATGTTCTCCCTGTCGGCGGTGTCGGCCCACGCGGTGCGCTTCATGGCCGGCGCGCTCGGCCCCCTGGTGCTGACCCAGGTGCCGCGCTGGCCGGAACCCGACGCCCTGGTCATGGGGGTGGGCATCCTGATCTACATGGCCGTGGTGGCCCTGCAGGGCCGGCGAACCGAGGCGCGGCAGGTGGAGCTGCTGCGCCTGCGCTTTGACAATGCCCGGATGCTGGCGCAGCTGGAGCAGGCGCTGGCCGCCGCCCGGGAATCCGACGCCACCAAGACCCGCTTTCTGGCCACGGTGAGCCACGAGCTGCGCACCCCGCTCAACGGCGTCACCGGCCTGACCCAGCTGCTGCAGCTCGAACCCCATCTGCCGGGCCAGGTGCCCCGCCTGACCGCCCTGCGCCAAAGTGCCGACCACCTGCACCTGCTCATCAACGACGTGCTGGACCTGGCCCGCAGCGAGTTTGGCCGCCTAGCCCTGGCGCCGGTGCCCACCGCGCTGGCGCCGCTGGTGCAGGGCATCGCCGCCTTGCTGCACGGCGTGGCCCATGACAAGGGCCTGACGCTGCAGCTGCGGCTGCAGCCCGGCCTGCCCGACTGCGTGGCGGTGGACCCGGCGCGCCTGCGCCAGATCCTGCTGAACCTCCTGGGCAATGCCCTGAAGTTCACCCCCCAGGGCGAGGTCTCGCTGACCGTGGCCCGCGAGGGCGACTGGCTGCAGTTTGTGGTGCAGGACGGCGGACCGGGCGTGCCACCCGCCGAGCGGGAACGCATCTTTGAGGCCTTTGCCCAGGGCCAGGCGGCCCACCACAGTGCGCAGCCTGGCAGCGGCCTGGGGCTGACCATCGCCCGCGAGCTGGCCCATGCCATGGGCGGCGGCTTGGCGTGCGTGGACAGCCCGGCACCGGGCGCCCGCTTTGAGCTGCGCCTGCCCTGCCGGCCGGCCCCAACACCGTGCGCCCCGCCCGCGGAGCCTCCCGCAGAACCCCACGCAGAACCCCCCGCACAAGCGCACGCGCCCTTGACGCAGGCCCCCACCGCCCGGGCAGGCGCGGACATCCTGGTGGCCGAGGACAACGCGGTCAACGCCGAGATCACCCTGGCCCTGCTGGACCACCTGGGCCACCGCGGCCAGTGGGTGCCCGACGGCTACCATGCCCTCCAGGCGCTGCGCGAGCGGGCACAGCAGGGCCAGCGGATGTACGACCTGGTGCTCATGGACGGCCAGATGCCCCTGCTGGACGGCTGGCAGGCCACACGCCAATGGCGGGCCCAGGAAGCCGCCGCCCCCGACGGCCGGCCCCGTCTGCCCATCGTCGCGCTGACCGCCAGCGCCCTGCCCGGCGACCGCGAGCTGGCGCTGCTGGCCGGCATGGACGACCTGCTGGCCAAGCCCTTCACCCGCGAGGCCCTGGCACAGTTGCTGGACCACTGGCTGCCCGCCGCGCACGGATAATCCCGCTCCATGCTTGTCTACCGAGGCCATCGCCCCCCCCTGGCCGGCGACCCCGGCTGCGCCCTGACCATCGGCAACTTCGATGGCGTGCACCGCGGCCACCAAGCCATGCTGGCGCTGCTGAACAACGAAGCCCGCCACCGCGGCCTGCGTAGCTGCGTCATGACCTTCGAGCCCCATCCGCGCGACTGGTTCGCGGCGCAGGCCGGCAAGCCCGAGCAGGCGCCCCTGCGCATCGCCACCCTGCGCGACAAGCTGCAGGAACTGGAGCGCTGCGGCGTCGACGAGGTGGTGCTGATGCGCTTTGACCCGCGCCTGGCCGGCCAGAGCCCTCAGGACTTCATCTCCCAGGTCCTGGTGGGGGGCTTCCACGCACGCTACGTGCTGGTGGGCGATGACTTCCGCTTCGGCGCCAAGCGCGCCGGCGACTACACCCTGCTGGACACGGCCGGCGGACTGCAGGGCTTTGACGTGGCCCGCATGATGAGCTATGAAGTGCACGGCCTGCGCGTGTCCTCGTCGGCCGTGCGCGAGGCCCTGGCCGCGGGCGACATGCGCGGCGCCGCCCGCCTGCTGGGCAGGCCTTACGCCATCACCGGCCATGTGGTGCATGGCCGCAAGCTGGGCCGCGACCTGGGGTTCCGTACCCTCAACCTGCGCTTTCCCTCGCGCCGCCCGGCGGCCATGGGCATCTTTGTCGTGGCGGTGCATGGCCTGGGGCCCAGCCCGCTGCCGGGCGTGGCCAGCCTGGGCGTGCGGCCCACGGTGGAAGATGCCGGCCGGGTGCTGCTCGAGGTCCACTGCCTGGACTGGCCCGCGGGGCTGGCCCTGGAGGGCGGCTACGCCCGCATCCTGCAGGTGGACCTGATGCACAAGCTGCACGACGAGCGCCGCTACCCCTCGCTGGAAGCCCTGCGCGAGGGCATCGCCCAGGACGTGACCGACGCCCGCGCCTGGTGGCGCACCCAGGGCTGAGGCCCACGCGGCACCGGTCGCCCCCCCACTTAGAATGCCGCGCATGCCCGCCACCCCGCCATCGCCGCCCGACCTGCGCCATCCCGGCGCCGTGCCCGCCGGCCGTGGCCGCATCAGCCCACGCCGGGGCTGCCTGCGCTGGCACACCGCCACCCGCCGCCAGACCACCCGCGACCGAATTCTGGCCGGCGTCGCCTGATCCCCAGGCGGCGCTGACCCCCGCCGCGCCATGCCGCGGCCAACGGGACACCGCCGGTCCGGGACTTTCCCTGACCAGCCCCCAAAGGCCGCAATTAGTGCTGAATTTCCGCCCAGACGCGCCGATCTCCTGAAGGCGCGAGCACGCCATGACCGATTCCAAACCCACCCAAGCCCCCAAGACCGACGCCCCCGCCTCGGATCTGCGCGCCACGCTGAACCTGCCCGACACCCCCTTCCCCATGCGTGGGGACCTGCCCAAGCGCGAACCCGCGTGGGTGCAGGACTGGAACAGCCAGGACCTCTACCTGAAGCTGCGCGAGGCCCGCAAAGGCGCACCGCTGTTCGTGCTGCACGATGGCCCGCCCTATGCCAACGGCAAGCTGCACATCGGCCATGCGCTCAACAAGGTGCTCAAGGACATGATCGTCAAGAGCCGCCAGCTGGGCGGCTTTGACGCGCAATACATCCCCGGCTGGGACTGTCACGGTCTGCCCATCGAGAACGCCATCGAAAAGCTGCACGGCCGCAACCTCGGCCGTGACGCCATGCAGGCCAAGAGCCGCGCCTACGCCACCGAACAGATCGAGCAGCAGCGCGAAGACTTCAAGCGCCTGGGCGTGCTGGGCGACTGGGAACGCCCCTACCGCACCATGGACCCGGCCAACGAGGCCGGCCAGATCCGCGCCTTCAAGCGCGTGATCGAGCGCGGCTTTGTCTACCGCGGCCTCAAGCCGGTGTACTGGTGCTTTGACTGCGGCTCCAGCCTGGCCGAGTTCGAGATCGAGTACGCCGACAAGCAGAGCGATACCCTGGACGTGGCCTTTGAGGCCGATGACGCCGCTGCCCTGGCGCGCGCCTTCGGCCTGACCACACTGCCGGAGTCCCTGGCTTCGGGCGGCAAGAAGGCCTTTGCCGTCATCTGGACCACCACTGCCTGGACCATCCCTGCCAACCAGGCCCTGAACGCCCACCCCGAGCTGGACTACGCGCTGGTCGACACGCCGCGCGGCCTGCTGCTGCTGGCCCAGAGCCTGGTGGACAAGTGCCTGGAGCGCTTCGGCCTCACCGGCGAGGTCATCGCCACCGCCAAGGGCGAGGCCCTGCGCGGCCTGGTCTTCCGCCACCCGCTGCATGACACGGTCAGCGCCGAGGAAGGCGGCAAGTACAGCTACCAGCGCAAGAGCCCGCTCTACCTGGCTGACTATGTGACGGCCAGCGACGGCACCGGCATCGTGCACTCGGCCCCAGCCTACGGCGTGGACGACTTCAACTCCTGCGTGGCGCATGGGCTGAAGTACGACGACATCCTCAACCCGGTGCAGGGCAACGGCGTCTACGCCGACGAGCTGCCCTTCTTTGGCGGCCAGCACATCTGGAAGGCCGTGCCGCGCATCTTGGAAGTGCTGGCGCAGAGCGACCGCCTCTTCGCCACCCAGAAGATCACCCACAGCTACCCGCACTGCTGGCGTCACAAGACGCCGGTGATCTACCGCGCCGCCGCCCAATGGTTTGTGCGCATGGACGAGGGCGAAGGGGTCTTCACCCAGGACAAGGCCCCCAAGACCCTGCGCCAGCTGGCCCTGGAGGCCATCGACCACACTGCCTTCTACCCCGAGAGCGGCCGCGCCCGCCTGCGCGACATGATCGCCAACCGGCCGGACTGGTGCATCTCGCGCCAGCGCAGCTGGGGCGTGCCGGTGCCCTTCTTCCTGCACAAGGACTCGGGTGAGCTGCATCCGCGCACCATGGCCATCCTCGACCAGGCGGCCGACATCGTGGAGCGCGGCGGCATCGAGGCCTGGAGCCGTGTCACGCCCGAGGAGATCCTGGGCGCCGAAGACGCGGTGCACTACACCAAGAGCACCGACATCCTGGAGGTGTGGTTCGACTCCGGCTCCACCTTCTGGCATGTGCTGGGCCACCGCACCGGCAGCCACGCCAAGAACTATCCCAACGGTGCCTGCCATGCCGAAGGCCCCGAGGCCGACCTGTACCTGGAAGGCCATGACCAGCACCGCGGCTGGTTCCACAGCTCGCTGCTGCTGGGCTGCGCCATCTACGGCCGCGCGCCCTACAAGGGCCTCTTGACCCACGGCTTTGCCACCGACGGCCAGGGCCGCAAGATGAGCAAGAGCCTGGGCAACACCGTCGAGCCGCAGTCGGTCACCAGCAAGCTGGGCGCCGAGATCGTGCGCCTGTGGGTGGCCGCCACCGACTACTCGGGCGACCTGAACATCGACGACAAGATCCTGGCCCGCGTGGTGGACGCCTACCGGCGCGTGCGCAACACCCTGCGCTTCCTGCTGGCCAACGTGTCGGACTTCAACCCCGCCACCGACGCCGTGCCCCTGGCCGAGATGCTGGAGATCGACCGCTGGGCCCTGGCCCGCGCGGGTGAACTGCAGGCCGACATCCTGCGCCACTACGACGCCTACGAGTTCCACCCGGTGGTGGGCAAGCTGCAGGTGTTCTGCTCCGAAGACCTGGGCGCCTTCTACCTCGACGTGCTCAAGGACCGGCTCTACACCACCGCGCCCAAGAGCTTGGCCCGCCGCAGCGCCCAGACCGCCCTGTGGCAGATCAGCCACGCCATGCTGCGCTGGATGGCGCCCTTCCTCAGCTTCACCGCCGAGGAAGCCTGGCCCGTGCTGGCCGGCAGCGCCAACCGCGGCTCCATCTTCATGGAGACCTACTGGCCGTTCACTTCGCCGGATGAGGCGCTGCTGGCCAAGTGGGCGCGCATCCGCGCCATCCGGGAGCTGGCCAACAAGGAGATCGAGGCGGTGCGCGGCACCGGCGCCGTCGGCGCCTCGCTGCAGGCCACGCTGGCCATCACCGCCGGCCCGGACGACGCAGCCCTGCTGCGCAGCCTGGGCGAGGACCTGAAGTTCGTCACCATCACCTCCGCCGCGACGGTGGTGGACGGCGAGCATCTGGCCATCACCGTCACCCCCAGCACCGCCCCCAAGTGCGAACGCTGCTGGCACTACCGCGAGGATGTGGGCGCCCACGGCGACCACCCCACGCTGTGTGGCCGCTGCGTCAGCAACCTGCACGGCGACGGGGAAGCCCGCCACATCGCCTGACCTCAAGCCCATGGCCACACCCAGCAACGCCAGCACCGTCACGATGAGCCGAACCGCCGCCCCCCGTCCCCGTGCCCCGCGCCGCTCCGGCGGTTCCTCCTCCGGTGCGGGCATGGGGGTCTGGCTGGGCCTGGCCGCCGTGCTGGTGCTGCTGGACCAGTTCACCAAGGTCCTGATCCTGGGCCACTTCCAGCTGGGTGACAGCGTCACCGTCACCTCGTTTTTCAACGTGGTGCGGGTGCACAACCCGGGCGCGGCCTTCTCCTTCCTGGCAGACGCCTCAGGCTGGCAGCGTTGGTTCTTCACCGGGCTGGCGGTCGTGGCTTCGGGCTTCATCGTCTGGATGCTCAAGAAGCACCCCGGCCAGACGCTGTTCTGCCTGGCCATCAGCCTGATCCTGGGGGGCGCCATCGGCAACGTGATCGACCGGGTGCTCTACGGTTACGTGGTGGACTTCGTGCAGTTGCACTACGGCGGCTGGGCCTTCCCGGCCTTCAATGTGGCCGACTCGGCCATCACCGGCGGCGCCATCGGCCTGATCTGGGACGAGCTGCGCCGCGTGCGCAAGGGCGCCTGAGCGCCCGCCGGCTACCCTCCGGGGCCGGATCACGGCGCGGGCTCCTACACTGGCCCGATGCTGAGCGACGTCCTGGCCTCCACCCGCGATCTGGGCCGCCTGGCCGAGATCGCCGGCATCCTCATCCGGCACGGCCTGGGCGACGCGGTGCGCCGCCTGGGCCTGGCCGACGCCTTGGCCGCCGCCGGCCACACCCTGCATTGGCCACATGCCGCCGACCTGGCGCGCCTGCCCCCGCCGGTGCAACTGCGCCGGGCGCTGGAGGAACTGGGCCCCACCTTCGTCAAGTTCGGCCAGATCCTGGCCGGTCGGGCCGATCTGCTGCCACCCGAGACTTTGCACGAGCTGGAGCAGCTCCAGACGCGGGTGCCGGCCCTGCCGCTGGTCGAACTGCTGCCCCAGCTTTGTGAAGACCTGGGCGGTGAGCCCGGCACCGTCTTCGCCCACTTCGACCCCCAGCCCCTGGCCGCCGGCAGCATCGCCCAGGTACACCGCGCCCGCCTGCCTGATGGCACCGAGGTGGTGGTCAAGATCCGCCGGCCCGGCATCGAGCCGGTGATCGAGGCCGATCTGCGCCTGCTCGAACGCCTGGCCGGCCTGGCCGAGCAGCGCCTGCCCGCGCTGGCGCCCTACCGGCCTCAGGCCCTGGTGCGCGAATTTGGCCGCTCACTGCGGCGGGAGCTGGACCTGGCCCAGGAAGGCCGCCACGCCGAACGCATGGCCGCCAACCTGGCGCCCCTGGGCTTCGTGCGCATCCCCCGGGTGCACTGGCCGCTCACCGGGCCGCGGCTCCAGGTGCAGGAGCACATCCAGGGCCTCTCGGCCCAAGACGTCGGCGCCCTGGGCGCCGCCGGACTGGATCGGCGCCTGCTGGCCCGGCGCGGGGCACAGGCAGTGCTCAAGATGATCGTCGAAGACGGCTTCTTCCACGCCGACCCCCACCCGGGCAACGTCATCTACCTGCCCGGCAACCAGGTGGCCTTCATCGACTTCGGCATGGTCGGCAGGCTGAGCGCCCGTCGCCGCGGCGAGCTGCTGGACCTGCTGCTGGGCCTGGTGCAGCGCGAACCTGAACGCGTGGCCGAGGTGCTGATGGACTGGACCGGCGACGCCAGCGGCGCCCGGCCAGCGGCACTGGAGGCCGAGATCGAGGACTTTGTGGACGAGCACCACGGCACCCCGCTGGCCCAGCTGGACCTGGGCCGGATGCTGGGACAGATCACCCAGATCCTGCGGCACCACCAACTGGCCCTGCCGGCCGACCTGGCCCTGCTCATCAAGGCCTTCATCACCCTGGAGGGTCTGGGCCGGGCCCTGGACCCGGACTTCAACATGGCCAGCGCTGCCCTGCCCCAGCTGCGCCGGCAATTGCGCGCCGGCTACCAACCCGCAGCCCTGGCGCGCCAGGGCTGGCAGGGCCTGCTGGGCTTGGGGCGGCAGCTGCGGCGCCTGCCCGCCGATCTCGGACGCCTGCTGCGGCGGGCCCGCCACGGGCGGCTGGCCGTGGCGGTGGAGGTGCCGCACCTGCAGACCCTGGGCCGCCAACTCGACCGGGCGGCCAGCCGCCTGTCGCTGGCACTGGTCACTGCGGCACTGATCATCGGCTCCTCCATCGCCATGACGGTGCAGGGCGGCCCGACCCTCTGGGGCCTGCCGGCTTTCGGGCTGCTGGGCTTCCTGGGCGCGGTGATGGGCGGCATGTGGCTGCTGCATGCCATCGCCCGCGACGGCCGCCGCGCCGAGACCGACACCGAACCGCACGGCCGTCCCCCCGACAGGTTCCAGGATTGAAGGCGAGGGCAAGGCGTCCGGCACCGCGGTCGTTCCGTCAGAGCCCCTTGTCCCGGCAGGGCCTCCGGATCAACCCTCTGGCGCCCCTGGGCCTGCTGGTTGACATTGCGCAAGCAGGACGGCGTCGCCGGCCTGCCGCACCAGGAGGTCGATCCCATGCAGGTCCAGCCGCTTCCCGAGTCCCCGGCGCCCCTGACCGCCGAAACGGCCGGGCAGACCACCGCCCACGCCACGGCCTTCGACATCCGCCTGCGCCCGCTGGGCTGGGACCGACCGCTGCAGTGGCTGCAGCAAGGCTGGGCAGACTTCCGGCGCTGCCCCGCCCTGGGCCTGTTCTACGGGGCCTGTTTTGTGGTGATGGGCTGGGGCCTGTTGGCGGTCTTCCAGCACGCACCAGCCTATACCCTGGCCCTGTCGGCGGGCTTCCTGCTCATGGGTCCCTTTCTGTGCCTGGGTCTGTATGACGCCAGCCTGCGCCTGGAGCGGGGGGAGACGCCGCGCCTGGCCCAGTCCCTGGTGGCCTGGAACCGGCGCACCGGCACCCTGGCCATCTTCGGCTTCGTGCTGCTGGTCATGGAAATGCTCTGGGGCCGCGCCGCCCTGGTGGTCTTCGCCGTCAGCTTTGATGGCATGCCCGATTTCAAGGGCTCGCTCATGGCCCTGCTGGACCCGGAGAACCTGGGCTTCATCGTCGCCTACATCGTGGTGGGTGGGGTCTTCGCCGGGCTCATCTTCGCCATCAGCGTCATCAGCATGCCCATGATCCTGCACCGGCAGACCGACGCCATCACGGCCGGCCTGACCAGCATGCGCCTGGTGCTGACGCAAACCGGCGTCATGCTGTGGTGGGGCGCGCTGCTGACCTTGTTGACCGTGCTGGCCCTGCTGCCGGGTTTTCTCGGCCTGCTGGTGGTTGGCCCGGTGCTGGGCCATGCCAGCTGGCATGCCTACCGCGACGCGGTCATCGACGAGCCCGGGAGCCAGGCCCCGGCCTAGCGGGCCCGGGGCCGCCCCGTGCGGTCATTCGGCCGCACGCCTCAGGGTGCTGATGACCGGCCGCCCCAGCACCTCGCGCAGGCTCCACCAGCCCGCCGCCCAGGCCAGAAACGCCCCCGCCACCACCCCCACGGCCACCGCCCACAGCGGTGCGGTCCACGGAAACTCGAACACCCAGCGGGTCAGCGCCCAGCCCACCACCAGGGCGCAGGCCGTGGCCAGGCCGCCGGCCAGGCCGCCCACCAGCAGCAGCTCCACGCGTTGCACCCGGCCCAGCAGCTGGCTGGAGGCGCCGCAGGCCCGCATCACCGCGTACTCGTGGGCACGGGCCTCGCGCGTGGCGCTGACAGAAGCAAAGAGCACCACCGCGCCGGCAGCCACGGTGAAGTAGAAGAGGTACTCCACCGCCCGCACCACCTGGTCCAGCACCCGCTGCACCTGGGCCAGCGACGCCGACACGTCCACATTGGTCACGTTGGGATAGTCGCGCAGCAGCTGGTTGTCCCAGCCGGCGCGCTCAGGCGCACGGAAGGCGGTCATGTAGGTCACGGGCAGGTCGTCCAGCCGGGCGCGCGGCACCATGACGAAGAAGTTGGCCCGCAGCGAGCCCCACTCGACCTTGCGCAGGCTGGTGATGCGGCCCGCCAGCGGCTGACCGGCCACCTCGAAGACCATCTGATCGCCCAGCTTGAGCCCCAGCCGCTCGGCAAAGCCGGCCTCCACGCTGAAGGCGTCGGGCTCCTCGGCCTGCCACTGGCCAGCCACCACCGGGTTGTGCCCGGGCACCACCGCACTGTGGCTGAGGTTGAGCTCCCGCTCGGCCGAGCGGCGGGCCTCGGGGCGCCCCGCCAGGGCCTGGTCCACCGGCACGCCGTTGAGGGTCAGCAGCCGGCCGCGGAACATGGGGTACCAGTCGTAGCCCTGCACGCCAGCACCATCCAGCCGCTGGCGGAAGGCCTCGGCCTGGTCGGGCTGGATGTTGATGACAAAACGGTTGGGCGCATCCTGCGGCGTGGCCTGGCGCCAGCTGTTGATGAGGTCGGTGCGCAGCAGCACCAGCAGGGCCAGGGCCATCAGCCCCACCGCCAGTGAAGCCACCTGCAGCACGGCATAGGCCGGCCGGGCGGTGAGCTGGCGCACGGCCAGCGTCCACCAGGCGGGCTGCCGCGCCTCCGACAGGCTGGCCCGCAGGGCCTTGACGCCCACCCAGGCCAGCACCGCAAACAGCAGCACCGCCAGCGCGAAGCCACCCACCGCCACCGCCCCCAGCACCAGGTCCCGCGAGGCCGCCAGCAGCAGCAGGCCGAAAGCCAGTGCGCCGGTCAGCAGCACACCGGCCGAGGCCGGCCGCACCGCGCCCAAATCACGCCGCAGCACCCGCAGGGGCGGCACCTGGGCCATCTGGAAGACCGTGGGCAGGCCAAAGCCCAACAACAGCACCTGACCCACGCCCAGGCCGAACAGGGCGGGCCACCACCCCGGGGGCGGCAGATCCGGCGGCACAAAGTCGGCCAGCAGGCGCAGGAACAGCCCGTGCAGGCCCAGGCCCACCGCCACGCCCACCCCACCGGCCAGCAGGCCCATGCCGACAAACTCCAGGGCCAGCGCCGCGGCAATGCGCCGCCGTGGCAGGCCCAGCACCCGCAGCAGGGCGGCATCGTCCAGGTGGCGCTGGGCAAAGTCGCGCGCGGCAATGGCCACCGCCACCGCCGCCAGCAAGGCGGCCAGCAAAGCCACCAGATGCAGGAACTTGTCGGCCCGCTCCAGGGTCTGCCGCATCTCCGGGCGCCCCTGGGAGAGGGTCTCCAGGCGGATCCCACGCTCGCCCGTGGCCTCCAGCCGGCCCCGTGCCCAGGCGGCGTAGCGGCTCACAGCCTGTGCCTGGTCGGCCCGGCCGGACACCGCCAGGCGCCAAGTCACCCGGCTGGCTGGCTGCACCAGACCGGTGGCGGGCAGGTCCCGGGCATGGAGCATGACCCGCGGCGCAAAGCTCAGGAAGCCGGCCCCGCGGTCAGGCTCCAGGTGGAGAAGACGGGCGATGCGCAGACGCGCCTCACCCAACTCCAGCATGTCGCCGGCCTGCAGGCCCAGCAGCTCGGGCAAGCCGGCATCCACGAACACCGTGCCCGGCTGCGGCCCCTGCCCCACCGCCTCCTGGAGCCCCTGGGCCGAGGCCGAGACCGTCAGCCGGCCACGCAGCGGATAGGCGTCATCCACCGCCTTGACGGCCACCAGCCGGGTGGCGCCGCCCTGGGCATCGGGCGCCCGGGCCATGCTGGGAAAGACCGCGGAGACCGAGACGGTCAGCCCGGACTGCCGGGCCTGGGCCAGGTACTCCTCAGGCACAGGATGGTCGCTGTTGACGACCACGTCGCCACCGAGCAGCTGCGCGGCATCACGCTGCAGCCCGGACTGCAACCGGTCGGCGAAGAAGCCCACCGAGGTCAACGCCGCCACGGCCAGCAGCACCGCCACCCACAGCAGGCGCAATTCACCGGCCCTGAAATCCCGCAGCGCCTGCTGGCCCGCCAAGCGCCAGACGGACATCGAACTCTGCATCGTCACCCCTGTTGGCATGTCTTGCTGCCCGCACGGTAGCCGAAAAGTGGGGGGCGCCGATGACGCGGGGGCTTGCCGGGGGCCCGCCCGGGACCGAACACTTCATTCAACGCCACCGAATGCCGACCCGCTGCCGCGGTGCTGCAATCCTCTTCATGAACACCGTTGCTCCCCTCCCCCTGCCCAGCCTCTACATTTCGCACGGCTCGCCCATGACGGCCCTGGAGCCCGGTGAAGCCGGTGCCGCCTGGCAGGCCCTGGGGCCGGCCCTGGACCGGCTGCACGGCCGCCCGCGGGCCATCGTGGTGGCCTCCGCCCATTCACTCACCCGGGAGCCGGTGGTGCTGGGCGCCGCCCGCCAGGAGACGGTGCATGACTTCTACGGCTTTCCCGATGCGCTTTACCAGCTGCGCTACGACACCGCCGGCTCCCCGGCGGTGGCCGCGCGCGTGGCGGCGCTGATCCGCGCAGCCGGCCTGCCCGTGCATGAGCTGGACGAGGGCGGCATGGACCATGGGGTGTGGACCCCGCTGCGCAGCATGTACCCGGAGGCCGACATCCCGGTGGTGCCGCTGGCCTGGCCGCCCAACTGGACGCCGGCCCAGTTGCTGGCCCTGGGCCAGGCGCTGGCGCCGCTGCGCCACGAGGGCGTGCTGGTCATCGGCAGCGGCGCCATTACCCACAACCTGCGACTGTGGGCCGGCGGCCGGGGCGACCCGGACCAGGCGGAGTGGCCGCAGTGCGCCGAGTTCAGGGGCTGGATCGAGGAACGCAGCCGCACCCATGACTGGGACGCGCTGCTGGACTACCGCCGGCAGGCGCCCCACGCGGTGATGATGCACCCGACCGACGAGCACTTCGTGCCCTTCTACATCGCCGCCGGTGCGGCCGGCTCCACCCAGGCCCCGGCCGCCCGGGTACACGCCAGTGTGACCTGGGGCCACCTGGGCATGGACATCTACGCCTTTGGCGAGGGTGCCCAGGCGCTGCAGTCGGCCCTGGAAACCGGCGCGGCAGCCGTCGTCTGAAGGCCGCGGGCCCGAGCCCGCGGCGAGACAGGCTCAAAGCAGCACGATGTCGTACTGCTCGGGGTTCATGCCGGGCTCGGCCATCAGGGAGATGGGCTTGCCGATGAAGGCGGAGAGGTCGGCCAGGTGGCCGCTCTCCTCGTCCAGCAGCATCTCCACCACCGCGGCGCTGGCCACCACACGAAACTCCTTGGGGTCGAACTGCCGTGCCTCGCGCAGGATCTCGCGCAACACCTCATAGCAGACGGTGCGGGCGGTCTTGACCTGACCCCGGCCGTCGCAGGTGGGGCAAGGCAGGCAGAGCATGTGGGCCAGGCTCTCGCGGGTGCGCTTGCGGGTCATCTCCACCAGGCCGAGCTGGGTGAAACCGCTGACCGTGGTCTTGGTGCGGTCGCGCCCCAGCTGCTTGCGGAACTCCTGCAGCACGGCTTGGCGGTGCTCGTCGCGGGCCATGTCGATGAAGTCGACGATGATGATGCCGCCCAGGTTGCGCAGCCGCAGCTGCCGGGCGATGGCCAGCGCCGCCTCCAGGTTGGTCTTGAAGATCGTGTCGTCAAAATTGCGCGCACCGACGAAGCCACCGGTATTGACGTCGATGGTGGTCAGCGCCTCGGTCTGGTCGACGATCAGGTAGCCACCGCTCTTGAGGTCGACCCGCCGCGCCAGGGCCCGGGAGATCTCCTCCTCGACGTTGTATAGGTCGAAGATCGGGCGCTCGCCCTTGTAGTGCAGCAGCTTGGCCAACGAGGTGGGCGTGTAGGCCTGACCGAACTCGGTCAGGCGCTCGAACTGCAGCCGCGAATCGATGCGGATGGTCTGGGTCTGCTCGCTGGCCATGTCGCGCAGCACCCGTTCGACCAGGCTCAGGTCCTGGTGCAGCAGGCTGCCGGCGGGACGAGCCACCGCCAGCTGCCGGATCTGCGACCAGGTCTTGCGCAGGTAGGCGATGTCGTCGGCCAGTTCGGGGTCGCTGGCCTCTTCCGCGTTGGTGCGCAGGATGAAGCCGCCGCCGCCGCCGTCCTCGGGCCGACCCACCAGGGCCTGCATGCGCTGGCGCAGCTGCTCGCGGGTCTCCACCGAGCCGATCTTCTGGGAGATGCCGATGTGGTTGTCCTGCGGCAGGAACACCAGCATGCGGCCCGCGATGCTGATCTGGGTGGAAAGGCGTGCGCCCTTGGTGCCGATGGGGTCCTTGATGACCTGGACCATGAGCGTCTGGCCCTCAAAGACCTGACGCTCGATGGGCACCGGGGGCTGGCCCTCGTGGCGGGCGGCCGGGCCCGGATGGGTGTGCAGGTCTGCCACATGCAGGAAGGCGGCACGCTCGAGCCCGATGTCGATGAAGGCGCTCTGCATGCCCGGCAGCACCCGGGCGACCTTGCCCAGGTAGATGTTGCCCACCAGGCCGCGCTCCAGGGCGCGTTCGATGTGCAGCTCCTGCACCGCGCCGTTCTCGATGATGGCGACGCGGGTCTCCTGCGGAGCCCAGTTGATGAGGATGTCGTGCATGTCGCTCGACCGCCACCGGCAGGACAGCGGCGGCGGCCTCCAGGGCCGGTGGCGCTAGGGCAGCACGCCGGCGTCGCGCAGCAGCTGGGTCGTCTCGTAAAGGGGCAAACCCATGATACCGGAGTAGCTTCCGCGGATCGTCGGGATCCACCCGGCCAGGCTGCTCTGGATGGCGTAGGCGCCGGCCTTGCCAAAAGGTTCACCACTGGCCACGTAGGCGTGCAGCACCTCCTCGGGCACGGCGGCGAAATCGACGCTGGAGCGGCTCAGCGCCAGCCGGGCCTGGCCACCGGCCTGCAGGGCCACGGCGGTGAACACCTCGTGGGTCTGTCCGCTGAGCAGGCGCAGGGTGCGCAGGGCATCGGCGGCATCGGCAGGTTTGCCCAGGATGCGGTCGCCCAGTGCCACCGTGGTGTCGGCGCACAGCACCGGCGCCTCAGGCAGGCCGCGGCACTGGCGGCGCGCACAGGCGGCCTCCAGCTTGGCCAGGGTGACACGGCGCACATAGACCTCGGGCGGCTCGCCCGGGCGCTCGGCCTCCAGGGCCTCGGCGTCCTCCTGCGGCCCCGGCAGCAAGGTCTGCGGGCTCAGGCCGAGCTGGGCCAGCAGCTGCAGGCGGCGCGGGCTTTGCGAGGCCAGGTAGAGGACCGGGGGCACCGGCGCGGCACCGGCGTCGGCGAGCGACGGCACGGGCGGGGGGAGCAAGGGAGCGGACATGGCCGCGATTGTGCCCAGCGCCCGGGCACGGGCGCCGACCGCGCCGCTCACTCCCGGTGGTAGGGGTGCCCGTTGCGCAGTGACCAGGCGCGGTAGAGCGCCTCGGCCAGGAACACCCGCACGAAGGCATGCGGCAGGGTGAGGTCGGACAGGCGCAGGGTTTCGTCGGCCGTGGCCTTGAGGGCCGGATCCAGGCCGTCGGGCCCGCCCACCAAGAAGACCAGGTCCCGGCCATCGCCCAACCAGAACTCCAGCCGCCGCGCCAGCTCGGTGGTGGTCATGCGGGTGCCACGCTCGTCGAGCACCACCCGGCGCGCGCCCTTGGGCACCGCGGCCTCCAAGCGCACAGCCTCGGCGGCCATGAGCTGCTCGGCGGACTTGCCGCCGCGCGGCTCGGCCTTGACGGCCTTGAGCAGCAGCGGCAGCTCGGCAGGGAAGCGCTTGGCAAAGTCTTCGTAGGCCAGGTCCGCCCAGGCGGGCTGCTTCTGGCCCACGGCGGCGATCAGCAGTCGCACGTCGGGTCCCGGGACTCAGCCGCTCAGGCGGCAGGTTTGCGGGCCGGGGTCTTGCGGGGCGCGGCCTTGCGGGCGGGTGCCGCCGGCGCCGCGGCGGCGCTGGACACGCCGCCGGTGGTGCGCTTGCGGGCCGGCTTGGGCGCGGCGGGCTTCTCGACCGGCTTGTCCTGCGGCTCCACGCCCTTGGCCGCACGGCTGGCGGACTTGGGGGCGGTCGCCGGCTTGGCCGCGGGCTTGATCGCCGGCTTGCGGCGGCTGCTGGCCCCGTCGGCCTTGACGATCAGGGTGCCGACAACCGGCGGCTCGACGGGCTTGGCCCGGCGGGTGGTCTTGCGCGGTGCCTTGGCCGCGGGGGCGTCGACCTCGGCCGCAGCCTTCTTGCGGGCCGGGGCCTTGGCGGGCTTGGCACCGGCCAGGGCGGCTTGACCGGCCTCGGTGTCGGCCGTGGCGGTGCGGCGCACGCGGGTCTTGGCAGGCTTGGGCGTGGACGGCACGTCCTCGTCCTCATCCTCCTCGGCGGCCTCGGCCTTGACCAGGCCGGTCTTGCCGCCGCCGATCTTCATCTTCACCGCCTTGCCACCCCAGATCTCCTCCAGGTGGTAGTACTGGCGGATGGCGGGCTGCATGATGTGGCACACGGCCTGGCCGCAGTCCACGATGATCCATTCGCCGTTGTCCTCGCCTTCCATGCGGGGCACCGGGGCGCCGATGGCCTTGACGGCCTCGCGCACGCTGGAGGCCAGGGCCTTGGTCTGCCGGTTGCTGTTGCCCGAGGCAATGATGACCCGCTCGAACAGCGAGGACAGGTGGGTGGTGTTGAAGACGACGATGTCCTGCGCCTTGACGTCTTCAAGGCCATCGACGATGGCGCGTTGCAGCTTGCGAATGTCCATGGGGTGACCGGGTGCGATCCCGGTGGTGTTGGGCCTTGTGGCCGGTGCCGATCAGGCCCGGCGGCGGTAGAGGCCGTGTTGGTCGAGGTAGTGTGCCACCGCGGGGCCGACGAGGTCGATCACAGACCGACCCTCGGCCAGTTCTTCACGGATCTGGGTGGCACTCAGATCCGTGCGCGGCAGCGGCAGCGCCACCACGGGAAAGCGGGGAATGGGCAGCAGCGGGTCTGCCTGGGGCGATTGTCCCTCACGCGCCGCCACGGCGAGGTGGACCCGGTCCACCAGCTCGGCCGCACGGTGCCAGGTGTGCAGCCGGGCCAGCTGGTCCTGGCCGATGATGAGCCACAACTCGGCCCCGGGCCGCTCGGCCGCCAGGGTCAGCACGGTGTCCAGGGTGTAGCTGGGCCCCTGGCGCCGCAGCTCGCGCGTGTCGAGCTCAAAGCCGGGCTCGTCCCGGATCAGGGCCTGCACCATGGCCGCACGGTGCTCGCCGGGCGCCAACTGGCCCGCCGGCTTCTGCCACGGGGCGCCGGCGGGCAGCCACAGCAGGCGGTCGAGCCCCAGGTGGTCGCGGGCCAGCCGCGCCAGGGCCAGATGGGCCTGGTGCGGCGGGTTGAAGCTGCCCCCGAAGAGTCCGAGTCGCATGGGCCGGTGCCGCTGGCAGGCCAGGCTCAGGCTGCGGCCACCGGGCCGTCGGCCCAGTCGCGCGGCCGCAGGAAGTCGGTGTAGAGCCGGGCCTCGGGCGTGCCCGGCTCGGGGGCCCAGTCGTAGCGCCAGTGGACCACCGGCGGCATCGACATCAGGATGGCTTCGGTGCGTCCGCCGGACTGCAGGCCGAAGAGGGTGCCCCGGTCGAAGACGAGGTTGAACTCGACGTAACGGCCGCGCCGGTAGCCCTGGAAGCCACGCTCGCGCTCACCGTAGGGCGTGTCACGACGGCGCTCGGCAATGGGCAGGTAGGCGCCCAGGAAGGCGTCGCCCACGGCCCGGGTCATGGCAAAGCTCTCCTCGAAGCCCAGCTCGTTGAAGTCGTCAAAGAAGATGCCGCCGACGCCCCGGGGCTCCTGGCGGTGCTTGAGGTAGAAGTACTCGTCGCACCAGGGCTTGAAGCGCGCGTGCAGGCCGGGCCAGGGCGCCAGCGCCTGGCGGCAGGCCTGGTGGAAATGCACCGCATCCTCTTCGAAGCCGTAGTAGGGCGTCAGGTCCATGCCACCGCCGAACCACACCACCGGCTCACGTCCGGCCGGCAGGGCGGCGAAGCAGCGCACATTCATGTGCACCGTGGGCACATAGGGGTTGCGCGGGTGGAAGACCAGGGACACGCCCATGGCCTCGAAGGGCGCGCCCGCCAGCTCCGGCCGGTGGGCGGTGGCCGAGGGTGGCAGGGCCTTGCCCTTGACGTGGCTGAAGTTGCAGCCACCACGCTCAAGCAGCCCGCCGTTCTCGATCAGGCGGGTGATGCCGTCACCCTCCAGACGGCCGCCGGGCTCCCGGGTCCAGGCGTCGGTCAGGAAGGGCTGGCCGTCCAGGGTCTCGGCCCCGGCGACGATGCGCCGCTGCAGGTCGAGGAAATAGGCACGCAGGGCCTGGGTGTCCATCAGGGGGTCTCCGAAGGCGGTTTGAGCCTCACCGGGCCGGCCAGATCGGGCCGGGCGCCATGGGCGCGGCGGGCGTAGTAGTCGGCCAGGGCGGCCATGTCAGCGTCACGGTCGCCGCTGAGCACCACGAAGCGCTCCACGCCGACCTCGCGCTTGGCGTAGTCAAAGAAGGCCAGCCCCACCGGCACGCCGGAAGCGTGGGCCACGGGATAGAAGCCGCTCTTCCAGTGCTCCACCCGGCTGCGTGTGCCCTCGGGGGCCAGGGCCAGCCAGAGGAACCGGTCCTCGGCGCGGGCTTCACGGAATCGCACGGCCATGTCGGCGGCGATGCCCCGGGCACCGCTGCGGTCCACGGGGATGCCGCCCACCCAGCGCATCCAGCGACCCAGCAGCGGCACGCGGAACAGGCTGTCCTTGCCCCAGAAGTGCGCCGGGACGCCCATGGCCCACTTGGCCAGGATGCCGACGATGAAGTCCCAGTTGGAGGTGTGCGGGTAGGCCACCAGCACGCCCTGCCGGGCGGGCAGTCCGTCCCAGACCAGGGTCCAGCCCGCCAGGCGCAGTGCGGCACGCGCCAGGGTGCTTCCGCGCAGCTGGACCGGGCGCTCCTGCAGCAGGCGCGGCCCGGTGCCGGGCTCAGCGCTTGATGGCACGGTGGCCGATGTCGTTACGCCAGTGGGCGCCCTGGAACTGGATGCGGTGGAGCACCTCGTAGGCCCGGGCCTGAGCGGTCTTGGCAGAGTCACCCAGCGCCGTCACGCAGAGGACACGCCCGCCCACCACCGTGGTCTGACCGTCGATCAAGGCGGTGCCGGCGTGGAAGACCATGGCGTCGTCGGCCTCCGTGGTGGGCAGACCGCTGATCACCGCCCCCTTGCGGGGGGCCATGGGATAGCCCTCGGCGGCCATCACCACGCCCAGGGCAAAGCGGCGGTCCCACTGCAATTCGACCTGGTCGAGCGTGCCGTCGGTGGCGTGCAGCAGCACGTCCACCAGGTCGCTCTTCAGGCGCATCAGGATGGGCTGGGTCTCGGGATCACCCATGCGGGTGTTGAACTCCAGCGTCTTGACCTTGCCCTCGGGATCGATCATCAGCCCGGCGTAGAGGAAGCCGGTGAACGGGATGCCGTCCTTGGCCATGCCCTGGATGGTGGGCATGATGATCTCGCGCATGGCGCGGGCATGCACATCGGGCGTGACCACCGGAGCGGGCGAGTAGGCGCCCATGCCGCCGGTGTTGGGGCCGGTGTCGCCATCGCCCACGCGCTTGTGGTCCTGGCTGGTGGCCAGCGCCAGCACGTTCTTGCCATCGCACAGCACGATGAAGCTGGCTTCCTCGCCCTGCAGGAACTGCTCGATCACCACCCGGGCGCCGCCGCTGTTGTGCACCACACCCAGGGTGTTGTCCTCCAGCATGAAGCGCACAGCCTCATGGGCTTCCTCGGCGGTCATGGCCACCACCACGCCCTTGCCGGCGGCCAGGCCATCGGCCTTGACCACGATGGGGGCGCCCACCTGGTCGATGAAGGCGTGGGCGGCCGTGGCGTCGGTGAAGGTCTCGTAGGCGGCCGTCGGGATGTGGTGCCGCTTCATGAAGTCCTTGGCGAAGGCCTTGGAGCTCTCCAACTGGGCCGCCGCCTTGGTCGGGCCGAAGATGCGCAGGCCTCGCGAGCGGAACACGTCCACCACGCCTTGGGACAGCGGCGCCTCGGGGCCCACCACGGTGAGCGCGATCTTCTCGGCCTGGGCAAAGTCGGCCAGGGCCGAGGGATCGGAGAGGACCACATTGGTCAGGCGCTTGTCCAGCGCGGTGCCGCCGTTGCCGGGCGCCACAAAGACGCGATGGACCTTGGGGCTCTGCGAGAGTTTCCAAGCCAGGGCGTGCTCACGGCCGCCCGAACCGATGACGAGGATGTTCATTCCTGGATGTCCGCGTTGTGGTAGACGTTCTGCGTGTCGTCCAGATCTTCCAGCATGTCCAGCAGCTTCTGCATGCGTGCGGCGTCATCGCCTGTCAGGGCGATGGTGTTCTCGGCACGCATGGTGACCTCGGCCACCTCGGCCTCCAGGCCGGCGGCCTTGAGGGCATCGCGCACAGCCTCGAAGTCGGCCGGTGCCGTCAGCACCTCGAAGGAGCCGTCGTCGTGGGTGACCACGTCGTCAGCGCCGGCCTCCAGCGCAGCCTCCATCAGCTTGTCCTCGGAGGAGCCGGGGGCAAACAGCAACTGCCCGCAGTGCTTGAACTGGAAGGCCACCGAGCCTTCCGTGCCCAGGTTGCCGCCGCATTTGCTGAAAGCGTGGCGCACTTCGGCCACGGTGCGCACGCGGTTGTCGGTCATCGTGTCGACGATGATGGCCGCGCCGCCGATGCCATAGCCCTCGTAGCGGATTTCCTCGTAGGTCACCCCTTCGAGGTTGCCCGTGGCCTTGTCCACGTTGCGCTTGATGTTGTCCGCGGGCATGTTGGCGGCCTTGGCCTTGTCGATGGCCAGCCGCAGGCGCGGGTTCATGTTGATGTCACCGCCACCCTGGCGGGCGGCGACGATGATTTCGCGGGTGATGCGGGTCCAGACCTTGCCGCGCTTCTCGTCCTGCCGGCCTTTGCGGTGCTGGATGTTGGCCCATTTGGAATGACCAGCCATGGTGTTCTGCTCCTGCTGCCGCAGCACAGCGGCCGGGCATGGGTGGGTAGGTAGGTTCTTGGATAGACTGCAATTTTACTGGGCGAGCCGGACCTGCCTGGCCAAAGGCATTGCGCCCGTGGCCACACGGCAGCTGTGCGGACCCCTTCTCCCTGTTGCCCCACCCGCTGAGACCCCCCATGGCCGAGCCCCTGCTTCTTGGACAACACGGCAGCACCCAGGTGCATCTGCTGCCCCAGCTGGCCAACCGCCACGGCCTGATCACTGGCGCCACCGGCACCGGCAAGACCATCACCCTGCAGCAGCTGGCCGAAAGCTTCTCGCAGATCGGTGTGCCGGTGTTCATGGCCGACGTCAAGGGCGACCTGACCGGTGTGACCCAGCCCGGCCGTGTCAGCCCCAAGCTGGCGGCCACCCTGCAGGAGCGCGGCCTGCCACAGCCCGATCCCGTCACCTGCCCGGCCACGCTGTGGGACGTGTTTGGCGAACAGGGCCACCCGGTGCGTGCCACCGTCAGCGACCTGGGCCCGCTGCTGCTGGCCCGCATGCTGGCGCTCAACGAAACCCAGCAGGGCGTGCTGAACCTGGTGTTCAAGATCGCCGACGACCAGGGCCTCTTGCTGCTGGACCTGAAGGACCTGCGGGCCATGCTGCAGCACGTGGGCGACAACGCGGCCGAGTTCACCACCGAATACGGCAATGTCAGCGCCGCCAGCATCGGTGCCATCCAGCGCGGGCTGCTGCAGATTGAGCAGCAGGGCGGCGACCGCTTCTTCGGCGAGCCCATGCTCGACATCGCCGACTTCATGCAGACGGTGGACGGCAAGGGCGTGATCAACATCCTGGCGGCCGAGAAGCTGATGGCGGCGCCGCGCCTGTACGCGACCTTCCTGCTGTGGATGCTCTCGGAGCTGTTCGAGACCTTGCCCGAGGTGGGGGACCTGGACAAGCCCAAGCTGGTGTTCTTCTTCGACGAGGCCCACCTGCTGTTCAAGGACGCACCGGCCGTGCTGGTCGAGCGCATCGAGCTGGTGGTGCGCCTGGTGCGTTCCAAGGGTGTGGGCGTGTACTTCGTGACCCAGAACCCGCTGGACGTGCCCGACACCATCCTGGGCCAGCTGGGCAACCGGGTGCAGCACGCGCTGCGCGCCTTCACCCCGCGCGACCAGAAGGCGGTCAAGTCGGCCGCCGAGACCATGCGCGCCAACCCCGCCCTGGACCTGGCCACCGCCATCACCGAGCTGGGCGTGGGCGAGGCCCTGGTGAGCTGCCTGGACGACAAGGGGCGACCCTGCGTGACGCAGCGGGTGTGGATGCGTCCGCCCGGCAGCCAGATCGGCCCCATCAGCCCCGAGCAGCGGCAGGCCTTGCGCCAGGACTCGCTGGTGGCCGGCGTCTATGAGCAGGTGGTGGACCGGGAGTCTGCCTACGAGAAGCTCAAGGGCCGGGCCGTCCACAGCGGTGAGCTGGCTGCCCAGGCCCGCGGGGCCGCACGCGAGCAGGCCCAGGGCGCCGCCGAGGAAGCCGGCGGTGGCCTGATGGGCGGTCTGGGTGAGCTGCTGTTCGGCAGCACCGGCCCGCGGGGCGGCCAGCGTGACGGCCTGGCCCAGGTGCTGATCCGCTCCACGGTGCGCACCGTGGGCTCCGCCGTGGGCCGCGAGATCGTCCGCGGCGTGCTGGGCTCCCTGCTGGGCGGCAGCAGCGGTGGCGGACGCCGCCGGCGTTGACGGGGACCTGACCGGGCGCCCACCCCGGTTCGCACCGGGCTGTCGCAACAGCAAGGGTTAACCCCGACCACGGGACGGCACCTGCCTTGACCCCCATCAGCCGGAGGTGCCCCCCGGCTCTCCATGATCCCTGCCCCACAGCAAGCACCGCCTGGGGCGGACGAGGAGAACCGATGGGAATCACGTGGACGACCGACCTCAACACCGGCATCGAGGTCATCGACAACCAGCACCGGCGCATCGTCGAGTACATCAACCAGCTGGAGCAGGCGGCGCTGCGGCGCGACATGCCCTCGGTGGGCCGGGTGTTGGAGGACCTGGTGGACTACACCCAGTCCCACTTCGCGTTCGAGGAAAGCCTGCAGGAGGAAGTGGGCTACCAGTACGCCAAGCCGCATAAGGCGGTGCATGAGATGTTCATCAAACGCGTCAGCGGCTACCAGCAGCGCCACGCCGCCGGGGAGAACGTCATCGAGGCGCTGCACACCATGCTGAGCACCTGGTTGATCCACCACATCAAGCGCGACGACATGGCGTATGTGCGGGAGGTGGGGGTCAAGGCCCAGGCGGCCACCCAGCCCACACAGACCGGTGGCTGGCTGGGGCGCTCACTCAAGCGCTTCTTCGGCTGATCCTGTCGCCGGCGGGCCGTTCCCAGGCCCGCCGGCGGCTGCAGCTCGCGCCGCGGCAGCGCCGGTTCACGCCGAAAACGCCCACCTCATCGCGGCCCGCTCGCGGTGGCCACAGGCCACGCCCACACTGGCGTCCATGCCCTGTCCCCACCGCCCCAAGGAGCCCGCGATGTCTGACTTCACCCCCACAGGCCGGCGTCACGCCACCACCCTGCTGCTCATCGGCTTGCTGGTCGGCGCCGCGCCCGCCTGGGCGCAGGCGCCCACGGCCGCACCGGCGGTGCCGTCGGCCTCAGCCGCACCGGCCGCCACGCCCCTGAGCCCGGCGCTGAGTACCGCCTTCGGCCAGTTCCAGCGGGCCGCCGAGGGCGACAAGGAGGCGATGGAAGCCGCCGCCGAGGCCCTGGCGGCCGCCCTGCGCCAGCAGCCCGCCAACCTGACCCTCCTGGCCTATGCAGGCGCCTCGCAGACCATGCTGGCCAACACCACGATGCTGCCCTGGAAGAAGATGCGCTTTGCCGACGACGGCCTGGCGCAGCTGGACAAGGCGCTGGCCCAGCTGAACGCCGCCCACGAGGCCCCGGACCTGCGTGGCGTGCCCACGGTGCTGGAGGTCAAGCTCCTGGCCGCCAACACCTTCCTGGCGGTGCCGGGCTTCTTCAACCGCAGCGAGCGCGGCGCCCGCCTGCTCCATGAAGTGCTGCGCAACCCCCTGTTGGCCAGCGCGCCGGCCAGCTTCAAGGAGTCGGTGGCCGCCGCACAGAAGCGCCACGCCGACAAGCTGGGCCGCTGAACCCACCGCCCCAGACCCGGGGCGGCCCCGCCACCCGCGGCCCCCATCCGGCCCCCCCCTGAATTGAAAGCTGCCATGACCGCCAATTTCCCTGTGCTGCGCCTGCGCGGCCTGCACAAGACCTACCAGCTCGGCACCCACCGGGTGCCCGCCCTGCGCGGCGTGAACCTGGACGTGCTGCCCGGCGAGATGCTGGCCTTGACCGGTCCCTCCGGCAGCGGCAAGAGCACCCTCCTCAACCTGGCCGGCCTGATCGACCAGGCCGATGCAGGGGACATCGACTTCCACGGCCAGTCCGTCCAGGGCCTGTCCGAGGCGGCGCTCACGCTGCTGCGGCGCGAGTCCATCGGCTTCATCTTCCAGAGCTTCAACCTGGTGCCGGTGATGACCGTGGCCGACAACGTGGACTTCCCGCTGTTCCTGGCCGGCGTGCCCCTGGCCGAGCGCCAGGCCCGCGTGGCCCAGGCGCTCGACGGCGTGGGGCTGGCCGAGTTCGCCCACCACCGCCCGGACGCGCTGTCTGGCGGCCAGCGCCAACGTGTGGCCGTGGCCCGCGCCCTGGTCAAGCGGCCCCGCCTGGTCATCGCCGACGAACCCACCGCCAGCCTGGACTCCCACACCGCCGAGCAGGTGCTGGACCTGATGCGCGAGCGCTGCCATGCCGAGGGCGCCGCCTTCCTGATCGCCACGCACGACCACCGGGTGGTGCGCCGCTGCGACCGTGTCATCACCCTGCTGGACGGCCAAATCGCCGACCGCGCTGAAGAAAGCCTCGTCGCATGATCGCCACCCTCTTCTCCCCGGCCTGGCTGCGCTTTGCCTGGCTCAACACCCTGCGCAACCGCCGGCGCTCGGCCGTCACGGTCAGCATCGCCGCCCTGGGCACCGCCGCCGTGCTGCTGGCCGGGGGCTTTGCCCTGTCCACCTACCAGGCGCTGGCCGAGGCTTCAGCCCGCACCACCGGCCACCTCATCGTGGGCCAGCCCGCCCTGTTTGAACGCGAGGAAGACACGCCCATGGAACTGGGCCTGTCGGATGTGGACACCCTCAAGGCCCAGCTCCTGGCCGACCCGGCGGTGCGCAGCGTGCTGCCCCGGGTGGATTTCAACGGCCTGATCAGCAACGGCGACAAGTCCACGGTGATGATCGCCGCCGGCATCGACCCGGACGCCGAGTTCGCCGTCAAGGGCCCTTTCCTCAGCGTCAAGGCCGGGCAGGTGCTGGCCGGCGACGACCGCGCCCAGGTCATGCTGGGCGTGGACCTGGCCAAGTCCTTGAAGGCCAGCCCCGGCAGCGGCCTGACCCTGCTGGTCAGCACCAGCGAAGGTGCCATGAACGCGCTGGATGTGACCGTCAAGGGCGTGTTCTCCACCGGCGTGCCCGACATCGACAAGCGCCTGGTCTACACCGACGTGACCACCGCCCAGCAGCTGCTGGTGACGCAGAAGGTCTCCCGCCTGGGCGTGTTCCTCCACCGCATGGACGACACCAACCCGGCGCACGACCGCCTGCAGGCGGCACTGCCCCAGCTCAAGCTTCGCACCTGGCAGGAAGAGGCGGTGTTCTACCGCAGCGTCAAGGACCTCTACAACCGCATCTTCGGCGCCCTGGGCCTGATCATCGCCGTCATCGTGGTCTTCGTCGTGGCCAACGCCATGGCCATGGCCATCATCGAACGCACCCGGGAAGTGGGCACCCTGCGCGCCATGGGCACCCAGCCCGGCCAGCTGGTGGGCAGCTTCGCCCTGGAGGGCATGGTGCTGGGCGGCGTGGGCGCCGCAGGCGGCGCGCTCCTCGCCCTGGCGGTGGCCATCGGCCTGCTGGTGTTTCCGGTGCAGATGCCGCCGCCACCCGGCCGCTCTGAAGGCTACCCGCTGATCATCGCCATCGAGCCGCTGATGTACGCCATCACCGTCTCCGGCATGGTGGCCCTGGCCATGCTGGCCGCGGCCTGGGTGGCGCGCCGCACCGTCACCCGCCCGGTGGTGGACGCTCTGGCCCATGTCTGACATCCCCACGCACGGAATTCCTGCCATGTCCCTCCATCACGCCATGCCCCGACTGGTGGGCACCCTCGCCCTGGCGGGTGCCTGCGTTGCGGCCCCGATCGCTCAGGCCGCCCCGGATGCCACCACCCTGGTGCGCCACGCCGATGACTACCGCACCGGCCAGACCCACCTGCAGGTGGAGACCCGCGTCACCACCGTGGGGCGCGACGGCCAGGCCGACAAGGAGCGCCTCTACACCGTCTTCGTCACCGACCAGCGCCGCGCCCTGGTGCTGATGAAGAGCCCGGCCGATGCGGGCCAGAAAGTGCTGATGCTGGCCGACGACTTCTGGCTGCTGATGCCAGGGAGCCAGCGCCCCATGCGCATCACCGCCTCGCAGAAGCTGCTGGGCGACGCCTCCACCGGCGACATCGCCACCATGAGCTGGTCGGAGGACTACGCCGCCACCCTGGTGGGTGAAGAGACCTGCCTGCCCGACGCCGAGGCCGGCGCCAACCCGCGGCGCTGCCTGCACCTGAGCCTGCAGGCCAACCGCAAAGGGGTGAGTTATGCCCGCATCGAGCTGTGGGTGGGGCTGCAGCGCCACGAGCCGGTGCGGGCCGACCTGTACGTGCACAGTGACAAGCTGGCCAAGCAGGCGCGCTTCACCCTCGACAAGGCCGGCAAGCAGGTGGAGGAGATGCAGCTCCAGGACCAGCTCTCCCACCACAAGCTCACCCGCATCCAGTACCTGGCCCGCCACGCCCGACAAGTGCCCGACACCTGGCTCAACCCCATGTTCCTGGCCCGCAACCCCAGCCTGGAATGAGGACCGACATGCCACGCCACCTTCCCCTGTGCCTCATCTTGGCCACGCTGGCGGTCTGGCCCGCAGCACGCGCCCAGAGTCAGGCCCTGAGCCTGGGCGGTGAGCTGCGCCTGCTGGCCACCGACCGCCAAGCCGCGGCCGCCGGCCCGCTGGCGGCCGCCCACGCCCTGCAGCCGACACGGGAAGACACCCCGCCCTCCAGCGCCGCCGTGGAGGCTGAAGTCACGGCCCGGTGGCGGGGCCTTCAGGCCCAACTGCTGCTGCAGCACGAGCGCCCCACGGGCGGGCCGGGGCACAGCCAAGCCCGGTTCAATGAACTGCATGCCAGTGCCGACCTGGGCCCCTGGCAGCTCAGCGCCGGCCGCAAGGTGGTGAGCTGGGACGTGGGCTACGCCTTTCGCCCCAATGACATGGTGCAGCAAGAGCAGCGGCGCGGCCTGCTGGGCACCGCGCCTCAAGGCCAGCCCTTGTTGCAGGCCGAATGGTTCGGCGCCGACCAGGCCCTCAGCCTGGTCTGGGCCCACCCCCGCACCGAAGCCGCCCAGGCCCCCCGCGAGGGTACCGCCGAACAGGCCCTGGCCCTGCGCGCCTACCAACGCCTGGGCGCGGCCGACCTTTATGCTTTCGCCCGCCAGGGCCATGACCTGGGCGCCGCGGCTGGCCTGGCCGCCAGCTGGGTGCCGGGCGAGGCGCTGGAACTGCACGCCAGCGCCCGCTGGCAGGCCCATCACCGCGCCTGGCAGTTCAGCGGCATGGCCCCTGAAACCTTGGCCACCGCCAGCCCCTGGCGCCTGGCACGCCACGGCAGCGCAGGCCAGCTGCTGCTGGGCGGCCAGTGGACCGGCGCCGCCGGCCAAAGCCTGATGGCCGAAGCCTGGCACGACGCCACCGCCCCCAGCGCCGCCCAATGGCGCGACTGGCGCGCTCGCAACGCGACCCTGACCCAGCTGCCGGCACACCTGCCCGCCTCGCTGCTGCCGGCGGTGGCCGGCAACCTGGCTTGGCAGACCGACCCCCTGTCCACCCTGGCCCTCTCCAGCCTGCAGCGCAAGAGCGTCTTCCTGCGGACCAGCTGGCAGCCGCCTGAGCTGGGCAGCGCCTGGCAATTCAGCCTGGACACCCTGATCCACCCCGACGACCACGGCCGGCTGCTCACCACCGCCGCCCAGTGGCAGGGCGACCGCTGGAAACTCAACGCCGCCTGGCGCCAGACCGGCGGCCCCCGGGACAGCGTGCTGGCCCAACTGCCCACCCGCCGCACCTTGTTGGGCGCCGCCACACTGGCGTTCTGAACGCCGCAGGCCCGGGCGGCCACGGCATCTGGCAACAGCCCCGCAGCGATTCACCCGTGGCACCACGGCCTGGGGCGGATCTGAACCTGAGCACGCCACAATCTTCTGCCATGCCCCCTCCAGACGCCCCGTGCCAGCCGGCGTACCACCCCAGCTGGTGGCGCATCTTCTTCATCACCCAGGGGTTGTGCCTGGGCATTGGCGTGCTGCTGGTCTTCCTGGCCGGCTGGGGCTTTGCCCATGTCAACCTGGTGTTCTCGTTCTGCATCGGCAACGCCACCTCGGCCTTCATCAACGGCGGACGCTGGCTGGTGTGGCATCACCTTGTGCGCACGCCGCAGGGACGGCAGGCCGCCCTGGACCGCGGCTGGATCGGCTGGCGCTGGACCGTGCCGCTGCTGCTGCTGGGCACGCTGCTGGGCTACGAGCTGGGCGCAGCGCTGGGCGGCGCACTCACCGGCTACCGGCACCACAGCCTGTTTTCCGCACCGGTGCAGGAGTGGGGCCTGAGCGGCCTGTTCACCCTCCTGGCCTCGGTCGGCCTGACCTGGTTCTTCCACAGCCGCGCCCGCATCGCCCAGGCCGAGCAGCAGGCCGCCGACGTGGCCCGGCTGGCGGCCGAGACCCAGCTCACCCTGCTGCAGAGCCAGCTGGAGCCGCACATGATGTTCAACACGCTGGCCAACCTGCGCGCCCTCATCGGCGTGGACCCGGTGCGGGCACAGCAGATGCTGGACCACCTGATCGACTTTCTGCGCGCCACGTTGCAAGCCAGCCGCACCGGCGCCCACCCCTTGTCGGCCGAATTTCAGCGCGTTGCCGACTACCTGGCGCTCATGCAAATCCGCATGGGTCCGCGGCTGCAGACCCAACTGGACCTGCCCGAGGAACTGGCCAGCCTGCCCGTGCCACCGCTGCTGCTGCAGCCGCTGGTGGAAAACGCCATCAAGCACGGCCTGGAGCCCCAGCGCCGCGGCGGCCTGATCCATGTGCAGGCCCTGCGCGAAGGCGACGCGCTGCTGCTGCGGGTGGAGGACAGCGGCCGCGGACTGGCCGCCGCCCAGGCCGGCCAGGCTGGCCCGGCCGCGGCAGGCAGCCCCGTGCCGGGCACCGGCTTCGGCACCCGCCAGGTGCAGGAGCGCCTGAGCACCCTGTACGGCGAGCGCGCCCGCTTCACGCTGAGTGACCGCCCGTCCACCACCAGCCCGGCGGCCCCGGGCACCCGGGCTGAAATCCGCCTGCCTTGCCCGCCCCGGCCCACCACCGGCCCCGCCTGACCTCCGTTTCCCCGCCCATGCCCACCGCCCTGATCGCCGAAGACGAACCCCTGCTGGCGCACGCCCTGGAAGCCGGCCTGCGCCAAGCCTGGCCGGACCTGACCCTGCTGCCCAGCGCCCTGGACGGCGAGGAGGCGGTGGACGAAGCCCTGCGCCACCTGCCGGACCTGCTGTTCCTGGACATCCGCATGCCCGGACGCACCGGACTGGAGGCAGCCCAGGCCATCATGGAGGACTGGCCGGCCGGGCGCCCCCTGCCCCTGGTCGTCTTCATCACCGCCTACGACCAGTACGCGCTGCAGGCCTTCGAGGCCCAGGCGGTGGACTACCTGCTCAAGCCGGTGCCCCCGGCCCGGCTGGCCGCCGCGGTGCAACGCCTGCAGGGCTGGCTGGCCCAGCGGCCGGCCCCCACGGCCTGCACCCCCACCTCACCCACCGCCCCGCCAGCCGACGGCGCCGCCCCGCTGGGCCTGGACGAGAGCACCCTGGCCCGCCTGCGCCAGCTGCTGTCCACCCCCGCTGCCGCCGCGGTGCCCAGCCCGCCGCGGCTGCAGGTCATCCAGGCCTCCGCCGGCGCCACCGTGCACCTGGTGCCGGTGGCCGAGGTGGTCTACTTTGAAGCCGCCGACAAATACATTCGTGTGCTCACCGCGGACAAGGAGTACCTCATCCGCTGCGCCCTGCGCGAGCTGCTGCCGCAGCTCGACGAGCAGGAGTTCTGGCAGGTCCACCGCGGCACGGTGGTGCGGGCCACCGCCATCACCCAGGCCCACCGCGACGAGGCCGGCCGGGTGTTTCTGCAACTGCGTCAGCGCCCCGAGCGCCTGCCGGTCAGCCGCCTGTACGCCCCGCGCTTCAAGGGCATGTGAGCGCCCACCGGCGGGCGGGGGCCGCTGGCTAGAATCGGTGACAACCCGCAGCGCCCGACGCCACGGACCCCCGTGCCCCGGCGAATGCGCCCCAACCCTTTGAATCTCCACGCTTTTTCATGAGCGCCCACAAGCCCGCCACCCCCGGAGCGGCCGTCGAGCCGGTCAAGCCCCACAACTTCCTGCGCGCCATCATCGAGCGCGACCTGGAGGCCGGCACCTACGACCAGCGCCCCTTTGCCGGCAGCCCGGGCGACGCCGCCCACCACGCCGCCGGCCAGCCCGACCCGGCCCGCGTGCGCCTGCGCTTTCCGCCCGAGCCCAACGGCTACCTGCACGTGGGCCACGCCAAGAGCATCTGCCTGAACTTCGGCCTGGCGCGCGACTACGGCGGCGTGTGCCACTTGCGCTTTGACGACACCAACCCCGAGAAGGAAGAGCAGGAGTACGTGGACGCCATCAGCGAGATGGTGGCCTGGCTGGGCTGGGACTGGAACGCCCACGGCGTGAGCCACCAGTTCTACGCCAGCGACTACTTCGACTTCATGTACCGCGCCGCAGAGACGCTGATCGAGCGCGGCCTGGCCTATGTGGACGAGCAGACGCCCGAGGAGATGCGTGCCAACCGCGGCGACTTCACCACCCCGGGCGTGGACAGCCCGTTCCGCGGCCGCACCCCGACCGAGAACCTGGCGCGCTTTCGAGAGATGCGTGACGGCGTGCACCCCGATGGCGCCATGGTGCTGCGGGCCAAGATCGACATGGCCTCGCCCAACATCAACCTGCGCGACCCGGCCATCTACCGCATCCGCCGCGCCACCCACCACAACACCGGCGACAAATGGTGCATCTACCCGATGTACACCTTCGCCCACCCGATCGAGGACGCGCTGGAGCGCATCAGCCACTCGATCTGCACGCTGGAGTTTGAAGACCAGCGCCCCTTCTACGACTGGCTGCTGGAGAACCTGGCCGATGCCGGCCTGCTGGCCCGTCCGCTGCCCAAGCAGTACGAGTTCGGCCGCCTCAACCTCAGCTACGTCATCACCAGCAAGCGCAAATTGAAGCAACTGGTGGACGAAGGCCATGTGAGCGGCTGGGACGACCCCCGCCTGCCCACCCTGGCCGGCATGCGCCGGCGCGGCTACACGCCCGCCTCCATCCGCAAGGTGGCCGACGACTCCGGCGCCAGCAAGACCAACGCCTGGCTGGACTACTCGGTGCTGGACATCGCCCTGCGCGCCGACCTGGAGGAAAAGGCCCCACGCGCCATGGCCGTGATCGACCCGGTCAAGCTCAAGCTCACCAACTACGCCGAAGTCTTTGGCAGCGACGACTTCCGCGAACCCTGCAGCGCCCCCGCCCACCCGCACCTGCCCGAACTCGGCCAGCGCCAGTTCAGCCTGGGCCCCGAGCTGTGGATCGAGCGCGAAGACTTTGCCGAAGCGCCCGCCAAGGGCTTCTTCCGCCTGTTCCCGGGCAACAAGGTGCGGCTGAAGTACGGCGTCATCATCGAGTGCACCGGCTGCGAGAAGGACGCTGACGGCCACATTACCGCCGTCACCGCCACCGTGATCCCCGACACCAAGAGCGGCACCCCCGGCGCCGACTCGGTCAAGGTCAAGGGCGTCATCACCTGGGTGGGCGTGCACGAGGCCGTGGCCTGCGAGATGCGCCTGTTCGACCGCCTGTTCACCGAGGCCCAGCCCGACGCCGGCGGCCGCGACTACCTGAGCGTGCTCAACCCGAACAGCAAGCAGGTGCTGCGCTCCTACCTGGAGCCCTCGCTGGCCAAGGCCCAAGCGGACGACAAGTTCCAGTTCGAACGCCACGGCTACTTTGTGGCCGACCGCCTGGACCACAGCGCCGAGCATCCGGTGATCAACCGCATCACCACACTCAAGGACGGCTGGGGCAAGTAAGCCCGCCCGCTGCCGGCCGCCAAGCCGCCCGCCCGGGCGGCTTTTTCATGGGCGCCGCGCCGCCGGCCGGACACACCAAAGGGGCCCGCAGGCCCCTTTTGTCGTGTCGGTCAACGCGCAGCGGGCATGTCAGCGCGCGCCCGGCGCCGCCTCGTGCACCGCCGCCGGCAGGGCCTGGCCGGCGGCGGCCAGGGCCTGCTCCAGGCTGGGCTCGCTGCCCTCGGGCATGGGGGCCCCATCCAGCGCAGCCTGCATCTGCTGGCTGTCGAGCTGGCCACACCACTTGGCCACCACCAGGGTGGCCACACCGTTGCCGATGAGGTTGGTCAGGGCACGGGCTTCGCTCATGAAGCGGTCAATGCCCAGGATCAACGCCAGGCCGGCCACCGGCACCCCGCCCACGGCCGACAGCGTGGCCGCCAGCACGATGAAGCCGGAGCCGGTGACGCCCGCCGCCCCCTTGCTGGTCAGCAGCAGCACGGCCAGCAGCGTGAGCTGCTGGGTCAGGCTCATGGGCGTGTCGGTGGCCTGGGCGATGAACACCGCCGCCATGGTCAGGTAGATGGAGGTACCGTCCAGGTTGAAGGAGTAGCCGGTGGGGATCACCAGGCCGACCACACTCTTCTCGGCCCCGGCGTGCTCCAGCTTGCGCATCATGCGCGGCAGCACCGACTCCGACGAGGAGGTGCCCAGCACGATCAGCAGTTCTTCCTTGATGAACTTGATGAACTTGACGATCGAGAAGCCGTGGACCTTGGCGATCAGGCCCAGCACCACAAAGATGAACAGCAGGCAGGTGCCATAGAACGAGGCCATCAGCTGGGCCAGCTGCATCAGCGTGCCCACACCATACTTGCCGATGGTGAAGGCCATGGCGCCAAAGGCGCCGATCGGGGCCACCTTCATGATGGCGCCGACGATGGCAAACAGCACATGCGACAGCTTGTCGATGAAGGTGAACACCATGTTGTGCTTGCCGCCGAACTTCTGGAGCGCAAAGCCGAACATCACCGAGAACAGCAGCACCTGCAGGATGTCGCCCTTGGCGAAGGCGTCCACCACGCTGCTGGGGATGATGGCCAGCAGGAAGTCGACCGTGCCCTTCATCTTGCCCGGCTCGACATAGGCGGCGATGCCCTTGGTGTCGAGGTTGGCGGGGTCCACATGCATGCCGGTGCCCGGCTGCATCAGGTTGACGACCACCAGGCCGATGACCAGCGCCACGGTGGACACCACCTCGAAGTACAGCAGGGCCAGACCACCGGTCTTGCCCACCTTCTTCATGTTCTCCATGCCGGCGATGCCCAGCACCACGGTGCAGAAGATGATCGGGGCGATGATCATCTTGATCAGCTTGATGAAGCCGTCGCCCAGCGGCTTCATCTGCTCGCCCAGGGCGGGATAGAAGTGGCCCAGGGCAATGCCGATGGCAATGGCCGCCAACACCTGGACATACAGCGACTTGTAGAAGGGCTGGCGCGCTGCACCAACCGAAGGAGAAAGGGAACTCATGGGGGTCTTCCGGGTTTTCCTTGACAGGGTTTTCCCTAAAGTTTAGGCAGGTCTCCCCCCTTGCAGCGTGTGGGTTCTGCGTAGGCCCGTCGGACGTGCGATCCGGCCTTGCCTGTGGACAATTACCACTGAATCAGGGGTTTTCCCCGGTCCGTGTGGACAAACATGTGGGCAAGGCGTGCGGGCGCCCGCCAAGTGCTTGAAGTCAAAGGCGCTGCCTTGCCGTGCTGCGAAAACAGGCACATCGCTCGTTTCGCCCACTTTTGGTGCATTCGCCGGGTCTGGCGGTGGATCAGCCGCTGCGGGCCAGGGCTGCGGCCACGTCTTCGCGCAGCTGGCGCAGGGCCGCCAGCTCGGCCTGGGGCGCGGCCAGCGCCGGCCACAGCAGCTGGACCAGGCTGCGGGCGGTGGCATCGATGGCGGCATCGTCCAGGGGCCGGGATTGGCCCACCACCTCCCAGAGCAGATGCTCCATGGGGCCCAGCACCGTGGCACGCATCAGGCGCAGCGACACGTCCTGCCGCAACTCGCCTCGGGCCTGCCCGCGCGCCAGCACCGCCATCAAGGGTGCGGTGTAGCGGCGCTGTAGCGGCTGGAAGGTCTCGCCCAGGTCCTGCCCCTTGCTGCGGCCCTCGGACAACACCAGGGCGCACAGTCCGGTGCCTTGCTGAAGGAACAGCCTCAGGTGGGTGCGAACCAGGTGCAGCAGCTGGGCCTGGGTGCTGGCCTGCGGGTCCAGGCCGGCTTCCATGGCCTGGATGATCTCGTCATACCAATCACTGATGACCTGCACGCACAGGGCACGCTTGCCGCTGAAGTAGGTGAAGACGGTGGCTTCGCTGATGCCCAGACGCTGGGCGATCTCGGTGGTGGTGGCCCGCTCGTAGCCCTTCTCGGCCAGGACCTCGCGGCCCACGCGCAAGAGGTCCCGGACCCGCTGCTCGGACTTGGCGCTGGCCGGTGGGCGACGCCCGGCTCGGGGCGATGCGGCAGGGACGGATGCAGCACCGGACGTGCCGGGGGCCGGTGGTTCGGGCGGGGTGCTCATGGCGGCCGCACTGTGCCGGCTGGCCCTGGCCCCGTCAACCCGGCCACAGACTTTCCACGCATTTATTGAGCAAGCCTCAACTCTATTGCCTTACGCCGTGGGATGGCGCTATGCTGCAGCGCTGAAAGCGGCGGATGGCGGCCTTTTCGCCACCCCGAGGGTTGACCCGAATCCCAATATTTGAGCAATGCTCAATTCAGTGCGGAGACTGCCATGTTCGAATCCACCTTCACCTTCCCCTTGGGCGAGGACATCGCTGCGCTGCGCGACGCGGTGCGCACCTTCGCGCAGGACCAGATCGCCCCGCGCGCCGCGCAGATCGACCGCGACAACCTCTTCCCCGCTGACCTGTGGCGCAAGCTGGGCGAGCTGGGCGTGCACGGCCTGACCGTGCCCGAGGAGGAGGGCGGCACCAACCTGGGCTACGTCGCCCACATGGTCGCCATGGAGGAGATCTCCCGCGCCAGCGCCTCGGTGGGCCTGAGCTACGGCGCGCACAGCAACCTGTGCATCAACCAGATCAAGCGCAACGGCAACGCCGCCCAGAAGGCGAAGTACCTGCCCCAGCTGATCAGCGGCGAGCACGTGGGCGCGCTGGCCATGAGCGAGCCGGGCGCCGGCTCGGACGTCGTCAGCATGAAGCTGCGCGCCGAGAAGAAGGGCGACCGCTACGTGCTCAACGGCAGCAAGATGTGGATCACCAACGGCGGCGACGCCGACACCCTGGTGGTCTACGCCAAAACTGAACCGGAGCTGGGTGCGCGCGGCATGACCGCCTTCATCATCGAGAAGGGCTTCAAGGGCTTCAGCAAGGGCGAGCACCTGGACAAGCTGGGCATGCGCGGCTCCAACACCTACCCGCTGTTCTTCGACGACTGCGAGGTGCCCGAGGAGAACGTGCTGGGCGGCGAGGGCAACGGCGCCAAGGTGCTGATGAGCGGCCTCGACTACGAGCGCATCGTGCTCTCGGGCGGCCCGCTGGGCATCATGGCCGCCTGCCTGGACGTGGTCGTGCCCTTCGTGCACGAGCGCAAGCAGTTCGGCCAGTCCATCGGCGAGTTCCAGCTGATGCAGGGCAAGCTGGCCGACATGTACTCCACCTTCCAGGCCTGCCGCGCCTACGGCTACGCCGTGGCCCAGGCCTGCGACCGTGGCGACCACAGCCGCACGCTGCGCAAGGACGCCGCCGGCGTCATCCTCTACACCGCCGAGAAGGCCACCTGGATGGCCGGCGAGGCGATCCAGGCCCTGGGCGGCGTGGGCTACACCAACGAGTACCCCACCGGCCGCCTGTGGCGCGACGCCAAGCTCTACGAGATCGGCGCGGGCACCTCCGAGATCCGCCGCATGCTGATCGGCCGCGAACTTTTTGCTGAAACCTGCTGACGGCCCCCCCCCCCCGAAGCGGCTGCGCCGTCTGACAGGCCAGCCCACTCCACCCGGCGACTCCTGACCCCGTGACCGCACCATGGCCCCACTGCCCTCCAAATTGAACGCCCGCAGCGCCGACGCCCAGGCCAATGCCGCCGCCATGCAGGCGCTGGTGGACGACCTGCAAGCCAAGCTGTCCCAGATCGCCCAGGGCGGGGGCGAGGCCGCCCGCGCCAAGCA
The DNA here is from genome assembly GCF_010499455.1 of Ideonella livida. Taxonomy (GTDB): domain Bacteria; phylum Pseudomonadota; class Gammaproteobacteria; order Burkholderiales; family Burkholderiaceae_C; genus Ideonella; species Ideonella livida. Next base: position 324,228 of record NZ_JAAGOH010000002.1, read on the forward strand.
CCTGGCCCGGGGCAAGCTGCTGCCGCGCGAGCGTGTGGAGATGCTGCTGGACCCGGACACGCCCTTCCTGGAGATCGCGCCGCTGGCCGCCCTGGGCGTCTACAAGGAAAAGGACGGCAGCGACGCCGCGCCGTCCGCCGGCCTGATCGCCGGCATCGGCCGCGTGGCCGGCATCGAATGCGTGATCGTCTGCAATGACGCCACCGTCAAGGGCGGCACCTACTACCCGCTCACCGTCAAGAAGCACCTGCGGGCGCAAGAGATCGCAGCGCAGAACCACCTGCCCTGCCTCTACCTGGTGGATTCCGGCGGCGCCAACCTGCCCAACCAGGACGAGGTGTTCCCGGACCGCGACCACTTCGGCCGCATCTTCTTCAACCAGGCCCACCTGAGCGCCCAAGGCATCGCCCAGATCGCCGTGGTGATGGGCAGTTGCACCGCCGGTGGCGCCTACGTGCCCGCCATGAGCGACGAGACCATCATCGTCAAGAACCAGGGCACCATCTTCCTGGGCGGCCCGCCGCTGGTGAAGGCCGCCACGGGTGAGGTGGTGAGCGCCGAGGACCTGGGCGGCGGTGATGTGCACACCCGCCTGTCCGGCGTGGCCGACCACCTGGCTGAGAACGACCTGCACGCGCTGGCCCTGGCCCGCCAGGCCGTGGGCAGCCTCAACCGCACCAAGCCCCAGCCCCTGGTGCTGCGCACGCCGCAGGCGCCGCTGTACCCGGCCGAGGAACTGCTCAGCGTGATCCCCACCGACACGCGCAAGCCCTTTGACGTGCGCGAGATCATCGCCCGTGTGGTCGATGGCTCGGCGTTCGACGAGTTCAAGGCCCGCTATGGGCAAACCCTGGTCTGCGGCTTCGCCCACATCGAGGGCATGCCGGTGGGCATCGTGGCCAACAACGGCATCCTGTTCGCAGAAAGCGCCAACAAGGGCGCGCACTTCATCGAGCTGTGCTGCCAACGCCGCATTCCGCTGGTGTTCCTGCAGAACATCACCGGCTTCATGGTGGGCCAGAAGTACGAGAACGAAGGCATCGCCCGCGCCGGCGCCAAAATGGTGACGGCCGTGGCCTGTGCCCAGGTACCCAAGTTCACCGTGATCATCGGCGGCAGTTTCGGTGCCGGCAACTACGGCATGTGCGGCCGCGCCTACAGCCCGCGCTTCCTGTGGATGTGGCCCAACGCCCGCATCAGCGTGATGGGTGGCGAGCAGGCCGCCAGCGTGCTGGCCACCGTCAAGCGCGACGGCATCGAGGCCAAGGGCGGCGCGTGGACGCCCGCCGAGGAAGAAGCCTTCAAGGCCCCCATCCGCCAGCAGTACGAGGCCCAGGGCCACCCCTACTACGCCAGCGCCCGCCTGTGGGACGACGGTGTCATCCACCCGCTGGACACCCGCCGCGTGCTGGCCCTGGGCCTGTCGGCCAGCCTCAACGCGCCCATCCCGGAGACGAAATTCGGCGTGTTCCGCATGTGAGTCGCCCCGGGCGCCCGGCCTTGCCGGAGGGCCCGCCCCAGTGGCCCCAACCTGTCGCGCCCACCGCCGCCCCACCGTGACCGACCCCGCCGTGCCCACCCACCACGCCGCCCCCCGGGGCTGGGCCATCGCCTGCACCCAAGCCGGGCGGGCCCGGGCGTGGCGGGCCCCATCGGCGATGCGCCGCGTGGTGGCGGTGCTGATCGCCATCGCCGGGGGGTTGCCGCCCGCCGCCCAGGCCCAGACCGAAGCGCCCGCAGCAGCGGCAGCCACCCCCACCGCCGCCTCCCGCCGCCCCCCACCGCTGGACGCCACCCTGGGCGAAGCCGTGCTGCGCGTGCCGGAAGAGGGCCCCGACGCGCCCCACCTGGAGGTCAGTGTCTTTCGGCCGCCCGGCCCCGGCCCCTTCCCGGTGCTGCTGTTCAACCACGGCCGCGCCAAGGGTGACGCGCGCCAGCAGCCGCGCAGCCGGCCGGTGCTGGTGGCCCGGGAATTTGTCTCGCGCGGCTGGGTGGTGGTCGCCCCCATGCGCCAGGGCTTTGCCGGCTCCGGCGGGCGCGAGCCCATCGGCGGCTGTGACCTGGTGGCCAACGGCCTGGGCCAGGCCCGCAGCGTGCACCGCACGCTGCGCTGGCTGGAGGGCCAGCCCTGGGCCGACCTGGACCGGCTGGTGGTCCTGGGCCAGTCCCACGGCGGCCTGGTGACGCTGGCCTACGGCACCCAACCCCACCCCGGCACCCGGCTGCTGGTCAATGTGGCCGGCGGCCTGCGCCAAGAACGCTGCCCCGGCTGGGAGGAGAACCTGCTGCGGGCCTTCGCCCGCTTCGGGGCCGAGGCCCGCCTGCCCTCGCTCTGGTTCTACGGCGACAACGACGCGCTGTTCCCGCCAGCCCTCTGGCGTGAAGCCCACCTGCGCCACCAGACCGCCGGCGGCCTGGCCACGCTGGTGGCCTTCGGCACCTTCCGCGACGACGCCCACGCCCTGCTGGGCAGCCCCGAAGGCCGCCCCCTGTGGGCCCCGCCCCTGATGGCCCGGCTGCAGGCCCTGGGCCTGCCCACCACCGTGGTCCACCCCCAGGCCGACCCGCAGGACGTGCCCCTGCCACCGGCCAGCGGCCATGCCCCGCTGGACGACCCGCTGGCCCTGCCCTTCCACCAGCCCCGGCTCCAGCAAGCGTACCGAGACTGGCTGCTCAAACCCAGCCCACGCGCTTTTGCCATCGACCCGCAGGGCCAGCGCTTTGGCTGGTCTTCTCGTGGCGAGCGGCCGCGCCAGCGCGCCCTGACCAACTGCCAGCAAACCCAGCCCCGGCCCTGCCAGCTCTATGCGGTGGACGACGCGGTGGTCTGGACCCCGACGCCTGCCGCCGCGCCACCGGCCGCCCCCTCCGCCACCAGCCCCTCCGCCTCCGCTACCGCCCGACCATGACCGACACCCTTGCCACCCTGGACCTGCGCCGTCCGCGCCCCTACATCGCCGAGGTCTGGCTGCACCGGCCGGACGTGCGCAACGCCTTCAACCCGCAGCTCATCGCCGAGCTGACCACCACCTTCCAACAGCTGGGCCAGGACCCCGAGCTGCGCGTGGTGCTGCTCGCCGGCCACGGCAAGGCCTTCTGCGCCGGCGCCGACCTGAACTGGATGCGTGCCATGGCCGACTACAGCTGGGCGCAAAACCGTGCCGATGCCCAGGCCCTGGCCGACATGCTCTGGACCCTGCACCAGTGCCCGGTGCCGGTGGTGGGCCGCGTGCACGGTGACTGCTACGCCGGCGGCGTGGGCCTGGCCGCCGTGTGCGACGTGCTGCTGGCCAGCGACGCCGCCAGCTTCTGCCTCTCAGAAGCCAAGCTCGGCCTGCTGCCGGCCACCATCGGTCCCTACGTGCTGCGGGCGCTGGGCGAGCAGGCCTCGCGCCGCTACTTCACCACGGCCGAGCGCTTTTCCGCCGCCGAGGCGCACCGCCTGGGCCTGGTGCACGAGCTGTGTACCCCGGACACCCTGGATGAGCGCGTGGCCGCGGTGCTGGAGGCGGTCTGCGCCAACGGCCCGGCCGCGGTCAAGGCCTGCAAGCGCCTTGTGCAAGACCTGGCCGGTCAGCCCCTGAGCGCCGACCTGCGGGCCGACACCGCCCGCCGCATTGCCGACATCCGCGCCAGCGCCGAAGGCAAGGAGGGCGTGTCGTCCTTCCTGGACAAGCGCCCCCCCGCCTGGCGCCACGCCGGCTGACCCTTCACCCCAGCGGGCCCTCGAACCCGCACGGCCATCGCTTCCCGGAGACATGACCATGTTCAACAAGATCCTGATTGCCAACCGCGGCGAAATCGCCTGCCGCGTGGCCACCACCGCCCGCCGCCTGGGCGTCAAGACCGTGGCCGTGTACTCCGACGCCGACGCCCAGGCCGCCCACGTGCAAGCCTGTGACGAGGCCGTCGCCCTGGGCGGCTTGGCCGCCCAGGACAGCTACCTGCGCTGGGAGCGCATCCTGGCCGCCGCCCGGGCCACCGGTGCCCAGGCCGTGCACCCCGGCTACGGCTTCCTCAGCGAGAACGAAGACTTCGCCCGCGCCTGCGCTGAAGCGGGCTTGGTCTTCATCGGCCCGCCGCCCGCCGCCATCGCCGCCATGGGCTCCAAGGCCGCCGCCAAGGCGCTGATGAGCCAGGCCGGTGTGCCGCTGGTGCCCGGCTACCACGGCGACGACAACGACCCCGCCCTGCTGGCCCGCGAGGCCGAACGCATTGGCTACCCCGTGCTCATCAAGGCCAGCGCCGGCGGCGGCGGCCGCGGCATGCGCCGCGTGGACCGGGCTGAAGACTTTGCCGCCGCACTCGCCTCCTGCCAGCGCGAGGCCCAGGCCAGCTTCGGCAACGCCCACGTGCTGGTGGAGCGCTACGTCACCCGCCCGCGCCACATCGAGATCCAGGTCTTCGCCGATGCGCACGGCCACTGCATCCACCTGGGCGAGCGCGACTGCTCGGTGCAGCGCCGCCACCAGAAGGTGCTGGAGGAATCCCCCGCGCCCGGCCTCTCCGCCGAGCGCCGCGCCGAGATGGGCGCCGCCGCCGTGGCCGCCGCGCAAGCCGTGGGCTATGTGGGCGCGGGCACGGTGGAGTTCATCGCCGAACCCACAACCGACGGCGACATCCGCTTCTACTTCATGGAGATGAACACCCGCCTGCAGGTGGAGCACCCGGTGACCGAAGCCGTCACCGGCTTTGACCTGGTGGAGTGGCAACTGCGCGTGGCCAGCGGTGAGCCGCTGGCCATCACCCAGGACCGGGTGACGCTGACCGGCCATGCCATCGAGGCCCGCATCTGCGCCGAGAACCCGGACGCCGGCTTCCTGCCCGCCACCGGCACCCTGGGCGTGCTGCGCTGGCCCGAGCACGTGGCCTTCCGCCGCAATGCCGACATGGAGCGCTTCCATGAACCGGCGCCGGTGCGCGTGGACGCCGGCGTGCGCCAGGGCGACGCCATCAGCCCGCACTACGACTCCATGGTGGCCAAGCTCATCGTCTGGGGCGAGGACCGTGCCCAGGCCCTGGCCCGGCTGGACGCCGCGCTGCGCGACACCCACATCCTGGGCCTGCAAACCAATGTGACCTTTCTGCGGCGGGTGGCCGCCAGCGCCAGCTTCACCGGAGCCGACCTGGACACCGCGCTGATCGAGCGCGAACGTGCCGTGCTGTTCGAGCAGCCCGGCCTGCCCCTGTCCTGGGCGGCGGCCGGCGTGATCGCCTGGGCGCTGGCCCGTGAAGCCGGCCAGGAAGGCGCCGACCCCTGGTCGCGCCGCGACGGCTGGCGCCTGCACGGCGGCGCCCAGCGGCGCTTTGACCTGCTGGAGCGGGCCGCCACGCCGGTGCACCACACCGTCACCCTGCTGCGCCACCACCGCGGCACCCTGGGCCTGCGCCTGGGCAGCGGCGCGCCGGGCAGTTCAGCAGCCGGTGCTGACCAGGTCCTGCGCTGGCGTGGCCTGGGCGACGACCGCTTCGAGGTGCAGCTGGACGACACGCGCCAGGTGCTCTGCGTGCACGCGCTGGGCCAGCAGCGCGCCGTGTTCAGCGCCACCGGCAGCCTGGTGCTGGAAGACTTCGACCCCATCGCCCACGCCGCCGATGGCGCAACCGAAGGCGGTCGCCTGACCGCACCGATGCCAGGCAAGGTCATCGCCCTGCTGGCCAAGGCCGGCCAGACGGTGGAAGCCGGCCAGCCCCTGGCCGTGATGGAGGCCATGAAGATGGAACACACCCTGTGCGCCCCGCGGGCCGGCACCGTGGCCGAGCTGCTGTACGCCGTGGGCGATCAGGTGGGTGAAGGCGCCGAGCTGCTGCGCCTGGCCGAGGCCTGAGACGCATCCCACGGACCCGACGCCAGCCCGCTGCGCCCTTCTTCCGCACAATGCCCCCCATGAACACCCTCCGCGCCGCCTCCCACCACCCATCCCGCGTCACCCTGGTGGAGGTCGGCCCCCGCGACGGCCTGCAAAACGAGAAGCAGACCGTGCCCACCGCCACCAAGGTGGAGCTGGTGCACCGCCTGCAGGCCGCCGGCCTGCGGGAGATCGAAGTCACCAGCTTCGTCAGCCCCAAATGGGTGCCGCAGATGGCCGACAACGCCGCCGTGATGGCTGCGGTGCAACGGCGGCCCGGCGTGCGCTACTCAGTGCTCACGCCCAACCTCAAGGGCTGGGAGGCGGCGCAGGCCAGCCAACCCGATGAGATCGTGGTCTTCGGGGCCGCCAGCGAAGCCTTCAGCCAAAAGAACATCAACTGCTCCATCGCCGAGTCCATCGAACGCTTCGCCCCCGTGGTGGCCGCAGCCCGGGCGGCGGGCGTCAAGGTGCGGGGCGCCATCTCCTGCGCCGTGGGTTGCCCCTACGAGGGGGCCGTGGCACCGGCGCGGGTGGAAGAGGTGGCCCGCCGGATGGCGGCCATCGGCGTGCAGCACGTGGGGGTGGCCGACACCATCGGGGTGGGCACCCCGCGACAGGTGCAGGCGGCCCTGGAGGCAGCGCTGCGCCACTACCCGCTGCACGAGGTCAGCGGACACTTCCACGACACCTACGGCATGGCCGTGGCCAATGTGCTCGCCAGCCTGGAGCTGGGCATCGCGACCTTCGACACCAGCGTGTCGGGCCTGGGCGGCTGCCCCTACGCCCGGGGCGCCACCGGCAACGTGGCCACGGAAGACGTCGTCTACCTGCTGCACGGCCTGGGCATCGAGACCGGCGTGGACCTGGACGCCCTGATCGACGCCGGCCTCTTCATCCGCGAAGCCCTAGGCCAGACCAGCGGCTCACGGGCGGCCCGCGCCCTGCAGGCCCGCTGTCCAACCTGAGCGCCACCCCCTCCCCCCAGATTCGAGGCCGACCGTGCCATCAAAATGACCCGCGTTACCGCGGGTTGTGCCCAATTGCAGGGACGAACCGACACGAGGAACACACTACAATCGCGTGTTAGCGTCCCAATCCCCCGGAGAGCTCTGAATGAACATCGTCAAGATCGGTACCCTGGTTGTTTCCGTTTCGGCCCTTTTTGCCGGTTGCAGCAGCACCCCGGTGGCCGAGCCCGCTGCCCCCGCCCCGGCCCCCGCTCCGGCGGCCCCGGCCCCTGTGGCCGCCGCCCCGGCT
>NZ_JAAGOH010000003.1 GCF_010499455.1 Ideonella livida
CCGGCCGCCTCTGCGCCAGCCGCCTCCGCGCCCAGCGGCGCGGCCCCCGCCGCGGCGGCACCGGTCTGGATCGCCGGTGAGCCGGTCAGCGCCGCCGAGCTGTGGTTCTGGCTGCGCTTTGCCGACCGCCACCAGCGCGCCCAGGCCCACCCCAGCGCCGCCCCAGGCCCGGCAGCCGCCATCACCCCGGCGGAGGCAGCGCGGCTGAGCCAGACCGCGGTTGACCTGGCCCGCCAGAGCAGCGCCCTGCGCGCCCAGGCGGCGGCCCAAGGCGTGGCCCTGACGCCGAGCGATCTGGCGCCCCTGCAGCAGGAATGGGACCGCCAGCGGCGGCTGTACGGCAGCGTGGAGTACCGGCGCATCGTCATGCGCATGTACGGCGCCGAGACCGTGATGCAAGACCTGGCCCGCACCGACCTGCTGGGCCAACGCCTGTTCGCCCGGCTCTACGGCGAACGGGGGGAGCGCTGCCCCGACGCGGCCGTGGCGGACTACATCCACCAAGCCGGGCTGCAGCATCTGCAGTACGTGCGGGTGGCGCCTGGGCCTGGGGCGGCGGTGCAGGCCCGGCTGCAGCGCCTGCAGGACCTGGCCCGGCAACTGCGGCAGGCCGACGACCCAGACGCCCTGATGGAGCAGGCCATCGCCACGCTGGGCGAGGACGAGGCCATGCTGCAAGAACCCCAGGGGCGTGTGGTGGGCGCCGGGGTGCTGCCGGCGGCGGTGGAGGCGGCCTACCAGGCGCTGGCCGACGGCCAGAGCAGCGGGGTGGTGCACACGCCCCAGGGCGCCTACCTGCTGCGGCGCCTGCCGCTGCACGGCGAGGTGATCCAGGGCGCCACCGGCAAGACCCTGCGCTATTGGGCGGCCTACAACGGCCTGTTCAAGCCCCAGGTGGCCGCCTGGGCACAGGCCCTGCCGGTGGTGGAAAGCCCCACCTGGCAAACGCTGGACGTGGCGCGCCTGCTGCGCTGAACGGCCGCTTGGGTGCCGCTCAGCGCGCCGTCCCGGCGTGTCTGCGGGCGGCAGAAACCGGGGGCGGCACGCCCCCGGGGCCTAAGATCGGCGCGCGCAGCGCCTCTTGGGCCTGCAGCATCACCTGGGTGTGCTCCTCGCGGCTGCCGCCCTGTTGCTCGATCTGGCCCATGCGGCCCGAGGCGCTGACCACCAGCCGGGCACGGTCGTAGTGACGGCCGGCGTAGGCCAGCAGCGCGCCTTCCAGGCTGTGGCGGCGGGCCAGCTCTTCGGCCAGCACGAGGGCGCCTTCGATGGCGATGCCCGCGCCAGAGGCCAGGTGCGGTGTGGTGGCGTGCACCGTGTCGCCCAGCAGCACGATGCGGCCACGGTGCCAGGGCCCGTCGATCATGTGGCCGGCCAGCGGGCGGTAGAGCACGCGGGCGTTGGGCAGGGTGCCGGCACGCAGCGCGTCGCGGATCTGGCCAACTTGGCCGCCAAACTCTTCCAGCAGTTCGGCCAGGCGTTCGGGCCATTCGGCGAGCGGAATGAAGTCCAGGCCCTCGCGCTTGTCCAGCACAAAGAGGTAGCACTCGGTCGCGCTGATGGGGTTCAGGCCCGCCTTGGTGGTGGCGCCCATGTAGATGGTGCTGTTTTCGCGCAGGCGCGGCACCACGGCGCGCCACGAGCCCTGGCCGGTGAAACGCGGGCCGCCAAAGTCGGGCTTGACCAGGGCGCGGACCTTGGAGTTCACGCCGTCGGCGCCGATCACCAGGTCATAGCGGGCGCTGGTGCCGTCGGTGAAGCGCACGTCCGCGCCGTCGGCATCGGGCGTGAGGGTCTCAAAGCTCACGCCCAGGCGCACGCGGGCGCCGGCGGCCAGCACGGCCTGGCCCAAGATGTCGGCCAGCACCGGACGCAGGATGCCGCCGGCGGGCGGCAGCTCAGCCGCGCCTTCAGCCGGGTGCACCGGCACGGTATTCACCACCTCACCGGCGGCGTTGCAGAGGTCGATGGCGCGCCAGTGGCCGCCTTGGCGCAGCACCTCATCGAGCACGCCCACGGTGTGCAGGGCGCGCAGGCTGGGGCCGCTGAGGGTGATGCCGGCGCCGTCGGGCGCCCAGTGGGGGTTGATCTCGACCAGATCAACGGCGATGCCCAGCTTGCGCAGCTGGATGGCGGCACACATGCCGCCCACGCCACCGCCCACGATGAGGGCGTTGCGGATCAGGGCCATGGGGTCTCCTTGGGGGTTTGTTCTGGGGAATGGCCGCGCGGCAGGCGCAAACGCGGGCGCGGCGGGCGCTGGCGGAGCGGCCGCCAGCCCGGCGCTCACACCTGGCCGCCCAGCACTTCGGCCAGCCAGTCGGCGATCAAGTTGCCGGCGTTGGCGGGGTTGTCCAGCGAGCTGTGCTCCACGCCGCCGGTTTGCTGGTCAAACACGATCAGCTCGCGGCGCGGGCTGTTGACCAGCTGCCCGTAGGTCTGGTGGGCGTACTTCAGCGGAATTTGGCGGTCGTTCTCGCCGTGGGTGACGAGAAAGGGCACGCGGATGCGATCGAGCACGCCGTTGAGGTGCATACCCTCAGCCTTGGCCAGAAAGTCGTCCAGGTCGCGGGCGCCAAACACCCATTGCACATGCTTCCAGTAGTGGGGCACGGGGTTCTCGCCCTCGCGCTGCAGGCGGGCCTGCTGCACGGCGCGCCAGTCGTGGTTGGCCCCCCAGACGGCGCCGCAGGCAAAGCGCGGCTCAAAGGCCACGGCGCGCGGGCAGTAGTAGCCGCCCAGCGACACGCCCAGGGCGCCGATGCGCGCCGGGTCCACCTCGGGGTGCTGCACCAGCCAGTCCATCACCGGGGTGGCCCAGGTTTCGGTCTGGGGCACGGCAGGCAAGCCGCCCAGGCGCAGGGCCTCGCCGGTGCCGGGCTGGTCCAGGAACAGGGTGGACAGGCCACGCTGCGCAAACAGGGTGCCCATCACGCTCTTCTGCAGCATCTCCTTGGTGGAATCCAGGCCGTTGAGCACCAGCACCAGCGGCGCACGCTGGCCGGGGGCCAGGCCTTGGGCGCGCACGTACAGGCCACTCAGGTGGCCGGGTTGCGGGCCGTCAAAGTCGGGCCGCACATAAGGAATCTCCACCCGGACGCAGTTCTCGCCGGTGAGCTGGCGGCTGCGCTCGAACAAGGCCAGCGAGTGGCGGTACTGGGCCAGACGGTGCTCAAAACCGTGGGCCTGCATGCGCTCGGCAATGCCGTGGTACAGCGCGGCGCGGCCCAGCTTCTCGCCGGCCGAGCGGCGCCGGCCGCGCAGCAGGTCCTGCTGGGCCAGGCCTTCGAGCTGCTCCGCCCCGCCTTTCCAGGCCTGGTAGAAGGCCACGGTGCCGGGGTCGTCACCGGCCTGGGCGGCTTCACGCAGGGGGGCGCACATGGCGTCCACCTCGCCAATATTGCCCCCGTGGGTGAGGGCGATCAGGGTGGACAGGCTCCACACGTAGTTGGTGGGAAAGTACTGGAACATGGGGTGGGGGCCTTGGCGCTTGGAAGGTCTGCGAACGAGCCGGCCCTCAGGCCATGGCGTGGGTGATGAGGCGGTCGATGTCCCCGTCGTGGCGCAGGCCCAGGGCCTCGGCCTCGGGGGTGCGCAGCGGCGGGTAGCTGGCGAACAACTTCTGGATGAAGGGGTCGGGCACGTACTGCACCAGGGCGCGGCGGTCTTCGCCAAAGCGGGCGCACAGCGCGTCCACCAGCTCGGCCACGGTGAAGCGCAGCACCGGCATCTGGTAGCTGCGGCGCGGGTTCAAGCGGGCGGGGTCCACGGTGGCGGCGTGCAGCAGGTTGTCCACGCAGGCGCCCACCGAAATCCACCAGGCCACACCCTGCGGCGTGACCGGCACGGTCAGCGGCTGGCCGGCGGCCAGGCGCCAGAACAGCAGGCTCATGAAGGCGCTCATCATCCCGGTGCCCTCGCCCGGGCGGGCCACCACACCCGGCAGGCGCAGCGAGCAGCCTTGTACCCAACCCTTGCGGCTGGCGTCGGCCACCAGGGTTTCACCGGCCAGCTTGTGGGCGCCGTAGGAGAGGCCGGGGTTGGGCAGCGTGGCCTCGTCCACCACAGCGGGCAGGTGCTCGCCGTAGACGGCAATGGTGCTGGCAAACACAAACCGGGGCACGCCGCCATCGCTGGCCTGCACACCACGCAGGTCTTCCAGCAGGCCCAGCGTGGCGTCCAGGTTGACCTGGCGGCCCAGCTCGTAGTTCTTCTCGGCCGCACCGCCGGGGATGCTGGCCAGGTGGAACACGGCGTCCACACCGCCTTCGTAGGCAGCGGCACGCAGGCCGGCATCGGCAATGCTTCCAGGCCGCTGGCGCACCCGCGGGTCGGCCGCCGGGCCGGCAAAGCCCACGTCCAGCAGGGTGAGGCGGGACACGGGCTGACCGTTCAGGCCGTCCTGCAGCAGGCGTTGCACCAGGGCGCGGCCGACAAAACCGTCGGCACCGGTGACGACAACATGGGTCATGGGAGTTCTTTCCTTGAACGGGGCGGCGTCAATGCGCCAGGCCCAGGGAATGGGTCACGCCATCCACCCCGGTGCGGGTGAAGGACAGGTAGGAGACGAGGATGCGGCTGAAGCGCCCGCTGGCGTCGAGGTCGTAGAACACCACGCCGTCGTAGTCGAAGCACTCACCGCGTCGCACCGGGCCGAAGGGTGATGTGTCCGCGTCCTTCAGCGCTTCGAAGTGGGTCTTGAGGTGCACCGCGGCGCTGTGGGCATCGGCCACATAGCGCTGGACGTTCAGCGTCTCACGGAAGGTGCCCCAGATGCGGGCGTAGTGGTCCTTCATGCCTTGCACGCCGGTGTAGTGCAGGCCACCGTTTTGCACCGCCACCTCGGGGCTGAGGTAGTCGTCAAAAGCCGTGGCGTCCTCGGCGTTGAAGCGGGCCACGTAGTCGTCAAAACGGGCGCGGTCCATGCATCAGTCTCCCGTGCCTTTGCGCAGCGGCAGGGTGGCCAGGAAGGCCAGCTTGCCCAGGCCCAGCAGCTTCAGGCCGGCGCGGGCCGAGTCGGCATCCAGCCGGGCCTGCATGGGCATGGTGCCAAAGCTCTTGCCCTTGATGACCAGCTCGTCGCCCACGCGGTCGATGGCCTCCACGTGCATCAGCTCCTCGTTGGCGGGGCCGCGAAGGACCATGCCTTCCTTCTTGGTGACCTTCTCGGCAGTGGCCACCACGTTCGGGTTGGCGTTGTCCTGGCGCGCCCCGGCGGCCACGGCGCCAAAGTCCATGCCCAACTCCTCGAACATCTTGATGGCGGTGGCGCGGCCAGCGCCGTAGACGCCGCCGCCCGGGTGCTGGAACGGGCCCGCCAGGTACAAGCGCTCCACACCGGGCACGGTGTACTGGCCCAGGTCCTGGGTGGGGCGGGCCCCGGCGCTTTGGTGGAAGTAGGGCGCCACGCCGTGCAGGTCGCCACGCATCATGCTGTTGGGGCTGGAGCGCTCCAAATCCACCGGGCTGACGATGCTGCGGGCGATGATGTTGTCGCTCGTCAGGTTCTTCACGAACTTGCGGTAGTGGGCGAGCGACAGGTCGCCGATCTCTTCCTTGAACTCGTCCCAGTGACGGTCCTTCCAGCGCTTGTCCGTCACGGTGTACGGCGCGAAGGTGATGCCGTGGAACATGCCGGCGCCTGCAGGCACACGGGTCTTGTCGCCGATGCTCTCGTCACCGCCGGCGCACAGGCGGCGCTCGGTGATGAGGCCACGCTTCAAGTCATCGAAATCGGCCAGCATCTCGTCGAGCGAATCCGTGGCCATGAACTCGCACATGGTGGCATAGCCCACCTGGTCGTCGGCGTAGTACTGGGCGTTTTCCTTCAGGTCGTAGTGGCTGACCATGATGGAGAACGGCGCGAGCTGGGTGCGCTCGGCCTTTTTGAGCACCGGCTCCGGCACGCCCTGCACGAACTTGCGCACCACATGCGGGTGGATGGCGCCAATCACCGCGTCCTTGGCCAGGATCTGCTCGCCGTCACTCATGCGCACACCGGTGGCACGACCACCGCTGGTGAGGATCTGCGCCACCTCGGCGTTGCAGCGCACTTCACCGCCGTGGCTTTCGATGCAGCGCACCAGGGCTTCGGTGAGCTTGCCGCTGCCGCCGATGGGCTGGCTCACGCCATAGGTGTGGATGATGCCGGGCATGAGCAGCACGCCCATGCCGGTGCCCAGCTCGTTGGGGTGCTGCAGGTTCTCGCTCACCAGCCGCAGCAGGTGGATCTTGATCTTGTCGCTCTCGTACAGGTCGTTGACCAAGCTCAGGCAGTCCCGGGTCATGTACTCCAGCATCAGCCGGCCTTCGTCCGTCCGGTCCAGCATGGCCACCAGCTCGCCCAGGGGCGGCGGCGGGCTGTAGAGGCCCGGCATGAAGACCTTCAGGATGTCGGAACTCATCTTGACGAAGTTCCGGTAGGTTTCGGCATCCCTGGGGCTGACCTTGGCGAAGCACTCGCAGGTCTTGTCCAGGTCCTTGTAGGTGTAGAGCACCGACTGGTCCGGAAAGACCGTGGCGTGCGGCACCGGCGAGTAGTGGTACTTCAGCCCGTGCTGGGAGAGCAGGCCCAGCTCGTCCTGGCGCAGCATGGGGTTGCCCTGGATCATGATGTGCACGCTGCTGTGCTCGTCATGCCAGTAGCCCGGGGTGTTGAGCTGCTGGGTGCTGACGCCGCCACCGGGGTGGTTCTTGCGTTCCAGCACCAGTACCTTTTTGCCCGCCTTGGCCAGGTAGGCGGCGGCGACCAAACCGTTGTGGCCGGCGCCCATGGCCACGATGTCGTAACTGCTCATCTTCTTGCTTTCAATGCGGCTCAACGCTGGCCAAAGGGCACGAACTGGTGGTCCACCGCACCAAAGATGCTCTGGCCATCGGCGCCCATCACCTCAAAGCGCAGGCGGTCGCCCAGCTGCAGGAAGGGGGTGGTGGAGTCGCCGGTGGCGATCTTTTCCAGCGCGCGCTTCTCGGCCAGGCAGGCCGAACCCACGGTGCGGGCGGCCTGGTTGCTGACGGTGCCCGTGCCCAGGATGGTGCCGGCGCGCAGGTTGCGGTTCTTGCCCAGGTGGGCCAGCAGCTCGCCAAAACTCCAGTCCATCTCGCGGCCGTTGGGCTGGCCAAACCACTGGCCGTTGCGGCTGACGTTCATGTTGAGGTGGATGCGGCCGTCGGCGCCCCAGGCCTCGCCCAATTCATCCGGCGTGACGGCCACCGGGCCGAACACCGTGGCCGGCTTGGCGTTGATGAAGCCAAAGCCCATCTGCAGCTCGCGGAACAGGTGGGCGCGCATGCTCACGTCGTTCAAGATCATCACCAGGCGGATCTTGCTGGCGCACACCTCAGGGCTGCTGGCCATGGGCGTGTCGTCCACGATGACGGCGAACTCGCCTTCAAAGTCACCGTTGTCGGCCTCGATCAGCGGGTAGTCGTCGCAAGGGCCGGCAAAGTCATCACTCTGGCGCTGCACCAGCACCGGGATGCCAGGCGTCTTCTTCACGGTGAGCTGGTAGGCCTCTTCCATGATGTGGCCGTGGTTCAAGAAGGCCGAGGCGTCCACGAACTGGTGGGTGCGCGGCAGCGGTGACATGGCCTGACGCGGGTCGAACTCGATTTCACCGGCCACGGCGCCGGCGTTCAGGGTGGCGTACAGGGCCTGCAGGCCGGGGGCCACGGCATCCCAGTGCTCGATGGCGAACTGCATCGTGGGCGCATGGGCGGCGGCGTCCACCGCACGCTTCAGGTCACGGCTGACGACGAGCAGGCGGCCGTCGCGGCTGCCGTTCTTGTAGGTGGCGAGTTTCATGGTCTGTCTCCGGGGTTCTGGGTGTTCTGAACGGGGCCGCGCTCACTGCGCGGTGATGTGGTGCTTGCGGATGAGCGGGCCCCAGGTGGCCAGGTCGCTGGCGATCTGCTCGGCCAGGTCACGCGGCGGGCCGGTGTGGCCTTCAAAGGCCATGGCCACCAGCTGGGCGCGCACGGCCTCGGCCACCAAGGCTTGGTTGGCGGCGTCGTTGAGCTTGGCCAGCAGCGGCGCGGGCGTGTCGGCCCGGGCCAGCAAGCCCAGCCAGAAAGTGGCGCGGTAGCCGGGGGCCACGGTCTCGGCCAGGGTGGGCACATCCGGGAAAGCGGGGCTGCGCTTCAAACCTACTTGGGCGAGGGCCTTGAGCTTGCCCGCACGCACCTGAGCACCCACGCTGCCGATGTCGCCCACATAGAGCTGAAACTGCCCGCCCAGCAGCGCGGTGATGGCCGGGCCAGCGCCGGTGAAAGGCACGTGCACGGCGTCAGCGCCCAAGCGGTCCAGCAGCAGGGCCATGGCCAGGTGGTTGGTGCTGGCAATGCCGGCGCTGCCGTAGTTGAGCTGGCCGGGCCGAGCTTTCATATAGGCCACCAGCTCCTGCACGGTGTTGACCGGCAAGCTGGCGGGCACCACCAGCAGGCCGTCGCCCCCGGCCAGCAGGGCCACGGGGGCAAAGTCCTTTTGCGCATCAAAGGGCGCGGGCTGTTTGAGCAGCGTGGGCAGCGTGAGGCTGGTGGGCGTGGCCAGAAACAGGGTGCGGCCATCGGCCGGGGCTTGCAGCACGGCCCGCGCGGCGATGGCGCCACTGGCGCCCGGCCGGTTTTCCACCATGACCGCCTGGCGCAAGGCCTGGCGCAGGGGCTCTGAGAGGGCTCGGCCCATTTGGTCGGTGATGCCACCGGGCGGCGCGGCGACGACGAGCTTGAGCACGTCGCCCTGGGCCCGAGCGGGGCTGGCGCCCAGCAGGCTGGCGGCGGGCCCGGCCAGGCTGGCGGCCAGCAGGCGCCGCAGCACGCGCCGGCGCGGGAGGGTGGAGGCAGATCGCATGGCGGGGAGTCCTTGCGGGTGGAGAGACGGTTTCGCTTCAGGCCAGCGGCCGGCCGCCATCCACGGGGATGACGGCGCCGGTGGTGAAGGTGAGGTGTGTGGCGGCGGCCACCACAGCGGCGGCCACCTCTTCGGGCAGGGCCAGGCGCTTCAGGGGCGTGCGGGCGGCCTGCTCGTCGCGCCAGGCCACGTCCAGGCTTTTCACAAACTCGGTGTCGGCCAGGCCGGGCGAGACGCTGAGCACGCGGATGGCCGGCGCCAGCGCCCGGGCCAGGCTCTTGGTGAGGTTGTCCACCGCGGCCTTGGAGGCGCAGTAGGCGATGTTGCTGCCCATGGCGGTGACGGCGGCGATGGAGGAGATGTTGACCACCAGGCCGCTGTGTCCTCCGGCCTTGGGGGCGGCCAGCAGGGGCTGCAGGGCGCGCAGGGCGGCGATGGGGCCACGCACGTTGGTGGCCAAAATCTCGTCGATCAGGCCGTCGTCCAGCCCGGCCAGGTCGGCATGGGGCACAAAGCGGGTGGTGCCGGCGCAGTTGACCAGGATGTCGCAACGGCCGTAGCGGCGCTGCACGTCAGCGGCCATCTGGGCCAGGGCGGCGGAGTCGGTGACGGGGCACTTCAGCGCGGCGTGCTGCGGGGCACCGGCGGCGGCGGGCAAGCGCGCAGCCAGTTCCGCCGCCGGGCCTTCCGAGCGGTTGTAGCCCACCACCACGGTGGCACCGGCCTGGGCCAGGCCGATGCAGATGGCTTCACCGATGCCCCCGGCACCGCCGGTGACGACGGCGACTTGTCCGTTCAGGTTTGCTGGCATGAGGGTTATGAGCTTTCTGTTCAGGACGTGGCCGGTTGGAGCCGTTGGTGACGCGAGGGTTGGAGGATGGGCACAGTCATCTCGGTGTGGAGGGCGGGTGAGTGCTTCCACTCATATCCTCCGGCCTGCGGCCTCCCCCTTGACTTCGCGGAAGCACTCACCCGCCCTCCACAGTGCCAGGGTCTTAGTGGTTTCACCCGTCGAAGACCCAAAACGGTGGCTCGTCGGGGGTGGGGTGCTGTGTTGGGCGAGGTAAAGGAGGAGACGACAGCCGCAGGCTGGCGGCGGGGGACACGAGCCCAACACAGCACCCCGCCCCGACCGCGCAACCCGTCACCGGGAAATCACACTTTCTTCAGGCGCCGCACCCGGATGTCCGCCTGCTCCTTGTGGCCACTCATGTGCTCGTAGCCGCACAGGCGCGAGCAGTACTCCCCCACCATCACGCTGGCCTCGTCGGTCAGCACGCGCTGGTAAGTGTGGGTCTTGATGAACTTGCCCACCCACAGGCCGCCGGTGTAGCGGCCGGCGCCTTGCGTCGGCAGCGTGTGGTTGGTGCCAATCACCTTGTCACCGTAGCTCACGTTGGTGCGGTGGCCCAGGAACAGACCGCCGTAGCTGGTCATGCGCTGCAGGAACCAGTCCGGGTCCTTGGTCATCACCTGCACATGCTCCGAGCACAGGCGCTCGGACTCCTGCAGCATCTCCTCATCCGTGTCGCACAAGATGATTTCGCCATAGTCGCGCCACGACACGCTGGCGATCGGCGCGGTATCCAGGCGCGACAGCACGGTGTCGATGGCGGCCGGCAGCTGCTCCGCGATCTTCTTGCTGGTGGTGATGCAGTAGGCCGGGCTGGTCGGGCCGTGCTCGGCCTGGCCCAGCAGGTCCACCGCCACCAGCTCAGCGTCCACGGTGTCATCGCAGATCACCATGGTTTCGGTCGGGCCGGCGAACAGGTCAATGCCCACGCGGCCGAACAGTTGACGCTTGGCCTCGGCCACATAGGCATTGCCCGGGCCCACGATCATGTCCACGCCGGGGAGGGTCTCGGTGCCGATGGCCATGGCGGCCACGGCCTGCACGCCGCCCAGGCAGTAAATCTCGTCGGCGCCGGCCATGTGCATGGCGGCCACGATCTCGGGGCAAGGGGCGCCGTCAAACGGCGGGGCGCAGGCGATGATGCGCTTCACACCGGCCACCTTCGCGGTCAGCACGCTCATGTGCGCGCTGGCGATCAGCGGGTACTTGCCGCCGGGGATGTAGCAGCCCACCGAGTTCATCGGAATGTTGCGGTGGCCCAGCACCACGCCGGGCAGCGTCTCCACCTCCACATCCTTCATCGAGTCGCGCTGGATCTGCGCGAAGCGGCGGATCTGCGCCTGGGCGAACTTGATGTCGTCGATCGTCTGGGGCGGCAGGCTGGCGATGCAGGCCTGGATCTGCTGGGCACTCAGGCGGAAGCTCTCGGGGGACCACTTGTCGAACTTGGCGCTGTACTCGCGCACCGCCGCGTCGCCACGGGTCTCGATGTCGGCCAGGATGCCTTCGACGGTGGCGCGCACCTGGGCGTTCAGGTCGGCCTTGGCGGCGGCGGGCTTGCCGGCCTTGATGGTCTGGATGGTCATGGGGTTCTCTCTCGCACGCGGCGGTTGAAGGCGAAAGGGGTAAGGAACAAGGGGTCCTGCGGTGGCGGCGGATGCTAGGCAGCCCCCTGTCCGCGGGGAAATGGTTTGTGCCGATGGCAGGTATCAGCCTGGCGCATGCCCGGTGGGCTGACCCGCAGGCCACGCCAACGGGCACAGTGCTCAGCCCGGGGCGGGCACCTGACGCCGCTCAAAGGGCTGCAGCAGCTCGATCAGGTTGCCAGCGCAATCACGCACAAAGGCCGTGGGGTTGCCCTGCACCGTCAGCTCCAGGGCGATGTCCGCCCCAGCGGCACGCAGCGCGGCCACGGCGGCCGGCACATCGGGCACCTCAAAGCACAGGTGCTTATTGCCGTGGGTCTTCAGGTCCAGGTTGGGCACGCGCCGGTCGGCCGGCAGCGGGGCGGCCCCCTCGACCTGGAAGATCTCAATGCGGAAGTTGCCGCGCTTGACGAAGGCGATGTGCGCAGGGATCTTCTCGATGTAGAGCCGCTCCTCCAGCACAAAGCCGAGCAGGCGCTCATACCAGTCCAGCGCTTGGTCCAGGTCGGGCACGCTGATGCCCAGGTGGTGCGGCCGCAGCGGCCCGACGGCACAGGTGAGGGATTCGGTCACGGGGGAAGTCTCCTGGCGGTCCGCGCGGGGCGCCGGGAGCCCCACAGCGCACCGCGCGTCTTGATCTGCCGCAGATGCTAGGCAGGCCAACCCATCAGGAGAATCGCAACGTGTTGAAGGGATGGTTTGATGGCATCAATACATCCAGCCCTGGCGGCTGCTCGCCGGTCGCCGCGGCGGTGTGGGGGCAGCCGCATCCCGCGGGCCCCGCCCGCCTCAGCCCCGGGCCGCCCGCATCGCCTGTCCCACCTCGTTGGTGCCCTGGGCGGCGCCGCTGGCGGGCACCTGCTCGCCCTCGTCGCGCTGCGAGACCTCGTCCCACTGTGCCACCACCTGCTCGGGGGTGTCCGGGGCCAGGCCCAGGTGCACGCCTTGGGTCAGGGTGATGTAGGCGCGCTCGAAGGTGCCGGCACCGGCGCAGGCGATGGCGCGGTTGGGCGCGTCGTCGGCGCACAGGGCCAGCAGGGCCGGGGTGACAGCCTCAGGGCGGAGCAGGTCCAGCACGGCCTGGGGCATCAGGCCCTCGGTCATGCGGGTGGCGGCGGTGGGGGCCAGGCAGTTGACGCGGATGCCGTTCTTCTCGCCTTCCAGCGACAGGGTCTGCATCAGGCCCACCAGGGCCATCTTGGCCGCGCCGTAGTTGCTCTGGCCAAAGTTGCCGTAGAGGCCGGAGGACGAGGTGGTCAAGACGATGCGGCCGTAGTTTTGCGCGCGCATCAGCTCCCACACGGCCTTGCAGCCGTGCACCGCGCCCATGAGGTGGACCTCCAGCACCAGGCGGAAGTCGTCCAGCGCCATCTTGGCAAAGGACTTGTCGCGCAGGATGCCGGCGTTGTTGACCAGGATGTCGACCCGGCCCCAGGTGTCCACCGCCTGCTGCACCATGGCCTGCACCGCCACAAAGTCCGTGACCGAGGCGCCGTTGGCGATGGCCTCGCCGCCGGCGGCGCGGATCTCGGCCACCACGGCGTCGGCCGGGCTGTCGCTGCCGTGGGCGGGCGCGAAGTCATTGACCACGACCTTGGCGCCACGCGCGGCCAAGGCCAGCGCATGCTGGCGGCCCAGGCCGCCGCCGGCACCAGTGACGATGGCCACGCGGCCATCAAAACGGAGGGGGGAAAGAGATGCGGTGCTCATGCCGGCATTGCAGCACGGCCCGGTGGCCGCGGCCTGCCGCCGGCGCGACAAATCGACCCCCCAACGACAACGCGGGCCCTGGGGCCCGCGTCGCAGAGGCGGCCGCCGGCTCAAGGCCGCGGCCGCAAGGGATCAGCCCCTAAGGCAGATCAGTAACGGTTGCGGCCACCGCCGCCGTAGCCGCCACCCGAACCGTAGCCGCCGCCGAAGCCGCCGCCACCGCTGCGCGAGCCGCCGCCGCCGAAGCCGCCGCCACCACCGCGCGGGCCGCCGAAGCCGCCCGGACGCTCTTCGCGCGGACGGGCCACGTTGACCACCAGGGCACGGCCGCCGGCGGACTGGCCGTTCAGGCCTTCGATGGCGGCTTGCGCTTCAGCGCCGCTGCCCATCTCGACGAAACCGAAACCCTTGGAGCGGCCGGTGTCACGCTCCATCATGACCTTGGCCGACTGCACTTGGCCGTAGGGGGCGAACATTTGCGCCAGATCATCGTCGCGCACGGCATAGGCCAGGTTGCCCACGTAAAGCTTGTTGTCCATGAAGTGTTCCCGAAGGGACCCAGAAAGAAAGAGAAAGAGAGAGGAAGGGCACCCGGCCAGTACGGCATCGCACCGGTCCAGGGGCCGGCAACTTCCGTGACACTCGCCTTCGGAGCCGCAGCACGCGGCCAGGAACGCACGGGAACGGGAGCACCGGCAGGTAAGCGGCCTTCAGACCCTCCGGGACGGGAGGGCGGCAGTCGGGCCAGGTGGACGCTCGCCGAGGATGGCGGCCGGGCCTCAGGCCGGAGCAGAACTCCGGCTGGCCACGCCGCGATGCCGCAAAGGAGAGCAAAGCTGCGGCAAGGGCCGACAGGGTAACAGGTCTGGACGACTTCTTCGCCAAAGATGCACCGCTTTCCTTGCCATGTGTCAGAACGGCACGTGGCCGGAGGGCTTGACCCTGGAGTGACTTCAGGGTTTGAAATGCGGTTCTGGCGCTGGGCCAGGACCTCCGCGCCGGTTGCCGCCGGCCTGACCGACATGTCTGCTTCCTGCTGTGCTCCCCTGCCCCCTTCGGCCGATCCGCGCTTTCGCCGCGCGCTGTGGATCGCCTTGTGGGTCAATGCCCTCATGTTCGTGGTCGAGTCCTGGGCGGGCTGGGCGTCGGGCTCGGTCGCACTGCTGGCCGATGCGGTGGACTTCTTCGGCGACGCGGTGAACTACGGCGTGTCCCTGGCCGTGCTGGGCATGACGGTGGCGGTACGGGCGCGCACCGCGCAGTTCAAGGCGATCTGCATGGCGGGCTTCGGCGTCTTGGTGCTGGGCCGGGCGTTATGGGCCTGGCAGACCGGCAGCATGCCGGAGCCGGCCACCATGGGCGTGCTGGCCACGCTGGCCCTGCTGGCCAATGTGGGCGTGGCCCTGCTGCTCTACCGCCACCGCACGGGCGACGCCAATATGCGTTCGGTCTGGATCTGCTCGCGCAACGATGCGGTGGGCAATGTGGCCGTGGGCCTGGCCGCCCTGGGCGTGCTGGGCACCGGCTCGCCGTGGCCCGACCTGGGGGTGGCCGCGTTCATGGCGGTGCTGGCCCTCAGTGGCGCCGCGACCGTCTGGCGCCAGGCCACCACGGAGCTGGCCACCGCGGCGGCGCCGGCCGGCGCCACGGGCGCAACAGCAGCCCACCACGGCGCCCCCCCTGCGCATGACACATGCTGTGCAGCCGGGCCTGCACCGCGCTGCCGCGCCGGAAACCACGATGACCATGACCATGGACCGGCGCATCCCCCCCACTGAGCAGGGAGGCCAAGGCGTCAAGCAGCGCTCAGCTTGTCCTGGGTGCGCAACTGGAAGTCGCTGGCGTCATGGCGCTCATGCAACTGCTCGGCCAGGGGGCCGCGGGTGCGGTTGACGATGCGGCCCCGTTGCACCGCGGGGCGAGCACCCACTTCCTCAGCCCATCGCCGCACATGACGATACTCGTCGACGGCCAGGAATTCGGCGGCGTCGTAGAGCTGGCCCAGCGAGAGGCCGCCGTACCAGGGCCAGATGGCCATGTCGGCAATCGTGTAGTCGTCGCCAGCCACAAAACGATGCTCGGCCAGCCGGCGGTCCAGCACGTCCATCTGGCGTTTGGACTCCATGGCGTAACGGTCGATCGCATACTGGATCTTGGCCGGGGCATACGCATAGAAGTGGCCAAAGCCGCCGCCCAGGAAAGGCGCACTGCCCATCTGCCAGAACAACCAGGACAGGCACTCGGCCCGGCCGGCGCCGGTGGGCAGGAAGGCGCCGAACTTCTCCGCCAGGTACATGAGGATGGCCCCACTCTCAAAGATCCGCACCGGCTCGGATCCGCTGCGGTCCAGCAGCGCCGGAATCTTGGAGTTGGGGTTCACTTCCACAAATCCGCTGCCGAACTGGTCGCCATCGCCGATGCGGATCAGCCAGGCGTCGTATTCGGCACCGGTGTGGCCCGCAGCGAGCAGTTCCTCCAGCAAGAGGGTGACTTTCTGGCCATTGGGCGTGCCCATGGAGTAGAGCTGCAGCGGGTGCTGGCCCACGGGCAGGGCCTTGTCGTGGGTGGCGCCGGCGATGGGCCGGTTGATGCTGGCGAAGGCGCCGCCGTTGGCGGTGTCCCAGGTCCAGACCCGCGGCGGGACGTAGGCGGCCGGCGCGGCAGTGGCATCGGAAGGGGCAGAGGAGACGGTGGAGGAAGAGGTGCTCATGCGACCGAGTGTAGGCAGGCGCAGCGCCCCGTAGCGGAAGCCCGGGCCAAGCCCCCAGGGCCAGACGCCCTGCCTGGTGGCGTCCGGCCCCCCTTGGCTTACAGTGCGGCGCCTCTGGAGAGTTCACCATGTCGCGCCTGCTTGCCGAACGCCTACGCCTCTACCTGATGCCCCCGGCCCCAGGCCAGGACCGTGACGACACCGGCCACTGCCGCGCCCTGGTGCTGGAGCTGTCCCGTCCAGCCGACTGGCAGGCCCTGGGCACGGTGTGGCGCGGCGTGCAGGAGCACCTGGGCTGGCCGGCGCCCGCCATTGCGGTGTCGGGCGATGAGGGGCTGCAGCTGTGGTTCTCACTGGCGCAGGCGGTGAGCACCCCGGCCGCCCATGCCCTGCTGCAGGCCCTGGGCCCGCATTTCCTGCCCGAGGTGCCGGCGCACCGCCTGCGCCTGTGGCCCGATCCGGCCGCCCCCGAGCGGACCTTGCCCCGGTTGCCCGAACAGGTGCGGCCCGAGCAATGGTCGGCCTTTGTCTCACCAGATTTGGCGCCGGTGTTCGCCGACACGCCCTGGCTGGACATCGCGCCGGGCGAGGACGGCCAGGCCGAGCGGTTGCGCCCCTTGCAGCCGGTCAGCCCCGCCGAGTGGCAGCAGGCCCTGGCGGTGCTGGGCCTGCAGGCCGATGGCACTCGCCAGGCGCCCCCCGCGGCCAGTCCGGCACCCTCGGCGGGCCCGGCAGGTCCGGCGCAGGCGACCGCCGGGCCCCCGGCCGCGCCCGAAGCGGCATCGGACAGCTTGTGCCTGCCCGACCTGCCGCAGACCGACGACCCCCGTGCGTTTCTGCAGGCAGTGATGCGTCATCCGCAGGCACCGGTGGCGCAGCGCGTGGCCGCCGCCCGGGCGCTGCTGGGCCTGCCGAACTGAGGTCAGGGGGCCACCCGACGCCCCAGCAGGACCAGTGGCAGCAGCAGCAGGCCCAGGCCCCAGAAGGCCGCCCCCAGGCTGGTGAACTGCGCCACCGCCCCCACGGCCGCCGGCCCCAGCAGCACACCGGCATAGCCCGTGGTGCTGACCGCGGCGATGGCCAGCGGCACGGGCATCTGCGTTTGCACACCCGTGCGACGGAACAGCACCGGCACCAGGTTGGCCGCCCCCAGTCCGATGGCGGCAAAGCCCGCCAAGGCCAACGGCGCCCAGGGCGCCAGCAGCAGCAGGCCGAAGCCCGCCGCCGCCAGCAGCCCGCCAGCCTGCAGCAGGCGCCGGTCGCCCAGGCGGGTGCTGGCCGCGTCGCCCGCCAAGCGGCCAGCGGTCATGGCCAAGGAGAACAGCACATAGCCCAGGCCCGCCTGCGCCGGTGAGGCCAGGCCCTGCTGCAGGATGAACAGCCCGCCCCAATCCAGCACCGCCCCTTCCACCAGAAAGCACAGGCCGGCCAAGGCCGCCAGCAGGCGCACCGGGCCGCGGGGCCAGGCCAGCAGCGGCACCGGCTGCGTGGTGCCCGGGGTCTGCAACAGGTGCTGCCAGGCCAGGAGCATGGCCAGGGCCATCAGCGCAGCGGCCGGCAGCGCACTGGCCAAGGCCCCCAGGCCGGGCAGGAAGACCGCCAGGAACCAGGTCATCAGTCCCGCCCCCAGAAAACCGCCCAGGCTGAACTGGGCATGGAAACCAGCCATCAGCGGCCGTCCGGCCGCGCGCTCTACCGCCGCCGCATGGACGTTGATGGCCACGTCCAGCGCGCCGACGCTGGCCCCGAAAGCCGCCAGGGCCAGGCCCAGTTGCCAAGGCTGCTGCACAGCGGCCAGCAGGGGCACGCACAACGCCAGGCTCAGGCCGGAGCTGAGGATGACCGGACGCGGACCGTGCCGGGCGCTCCACCACCCGGCAGCCACCATGGAGGCCACCGAGCCCAGGCCCATGCACAGCATGAGCAGGCCCAGCGCCCCCGCACTCAGGCCCAGGCGCTGCTGCAGCACCGGCACCAGCGGCGCCCAGCAGGCCATGCCGAAGCCGGCCACCAAAAAGCCCAGCCGGGTGGCCCAGCGGGTGCCGGGGCGATCGTCGTGTCGGTCGTCATGGCCGGAGACCGGAGCCGGCGCGTCGGTGCGGGTGGCAGGGGCGGTGGCGCTCATGGTGCCTCCGCCAGCAGCAGCCGGGCGCCCGCCGCCTTCAGGGCCGCCTGCTGCGCCGCGGGCAGGTCCGCCTCCACGACCAGGGCTTCCAGGGCGTCCAGCGGCAGCACCCGATGCGGGGCCCGCAGCTCCAACTTCTCGCAGGTGGCCAGGCCCAGCACCCGTCGGCTGACGCGGGCCAGGACCCGCTTGAACTGGGCATCACCCGCCTCCTGTGCGCACAGGCCATGCACGGCCGACACGGCGCACAGCCCCAGAAAGCAGCGGTCCACCACCAGTTGCTGCACCGCCTGCACCGCCTGCGCATCCACGCAACCGCCCACCAGGGGGTCGACCAGCCCACCCACCATCAGCAGACGCAAGTCCCCACGCTGCAGCACCGCCGCGGCGATATCAGGCGCGTTGGTGGCCACGGTGAGCCGGGCATCCTCGGGCAGGCAAGCCACCAGGGCCTGCTGGGTGCTGCCGGCATCCAGGAACACCATCTCGCCGGCTTGTACCGTGGCTGCAGCGGCCTGGGCCAGGGCCAGCTTGCGCGGGCCATCCCGGCCCAGCCGGGCCTGCAAAGGCAGCAGGCCAGGCACCGGCGGCAGGGCGCCACCATAAACCCGCCGGCACAGCCCCTGCGCCGCCAAGGCCCGCAGATCGCGGCGGATGGCGTCTTCTGACACGCCGAATTCGCCAGCCAGGCTGGCGGCGGCCACCGGCTGGCCCGCCGCCAGTCGAGCAGCAATGCGGTCCCGCCGACCCACGGGCAAACCATCTTGTTCATGCATGATTTGATTTTATATCGTGCATGAACGTGCACCCCCCCCACAGGCCACCAGACGGCAGGTGCTGGCGCGGCAGCGGGGTCAGGAGACCTTTGAGCTGACCGCCAGCTTCCAGACCCCGGAGCCCGGGCTGGACCGCCACCACCCCATGCCTCCGGTACCCGGCCCCGAAGGGATCCGCAGCGAGGCCGAGCGGCGCCGGGAACAAGGGGAGCGGTATCCCCCTGCCCCACGGCCTGAGCCTGCTGCGCGGCGATGTCCGCATGGCCAGCATCGACCATGCAATGTGGTTCCACCGCTCCTTCCGGCTGGACGACTGGCTGCTCTACCAGGTGGACTCTCCCACAGCCCGCGGCAGCCGCACCCTGTGCCGCGGCGCTTTCTACCGCCGCGACGGCCAGTTGGTGGCCAGCACGGCGCAGGAGGGCCTGATGCGCCTGCGCGGGCTGCCCGATGCCGCGGCCGCGCCCCGCCCATGACCGGGCGCTGAAAGGGCATGGGCGGGCGCCACCCGGGCTGTCCTACGCCCCAGCCCCATGCCTGCCGGCCTGCGGTGCAGGCGTGGCCGCCATCCGGACGGCATCAAAGGGACAGGCCCTCACACAGCGCCCGCAGGGTGAGCAGTCGTCGGGGGCATGGAGCTCGGCCACCTTGACCCAGCCGCGGGGCGCCAGGCTCAACGCATGGGGTGGACAGGCCGCCACGCATCGACCACAGCCGGTGCAGCGCAACGGATCAACGGCCGGTAGGCGCGCAGGTCTCCCCCCGTTGGGGGATGCTCCGCCAAGCACAGCGGGCCGAACATCTTCAAACGCTGCGGGGTGCTTGTCCATGCCCCGAGCCTAACGGAAGCATGTCCCGGATGTCCTACCCTGATTTGCTGGTCGAACCGCTGCACGAGGACCATCTGGAGCCACTGGTGCAGGCACTGTTGAATCCGGAGGTGTATGCCCACATCGGCGAGCGCCCGGCCTCCCATGAGGTCTACAAGGCGCAGCTGCGCCGGATGATCGCCGGGCCGCAGCGGGCCGAGGACGCCGACCAGCTCTGGCTGAACTTTGCGCTGCGGCGCCCTGGCGGCGTCGTCATGGGCCATCTGCAGGCCACCGTGCACCACGGCTTGGCGGAGGTGGCCTTTCTGCTGCGGCCCGACTGCTGGGGCCAGGGCCTGGGCAGTGCAGCACTGCACTGGCTGCATGGCCACCTGGCCAGCCTGCGACCCACCCAGGGCGCCCTGCCCTGCTGGGCCACCACCATCCCGCCCAACCTGCGCTGCCAGGCGCTGCTGGAGCGCCACGGCTACCGCCTGCGCGAGCTCCCGCGCACGGTGCCGCTGTACTCCTGGGATCCGGGGGACCTGGTCTACCACCGGCCGGACACGGCTTGAACACCTCGCGAGGGAGGTGACCACGAGGGAGAACCCTCGCGGCCACCGCTCGCCCGTGGATGCGCTCCCCCGCGTCCACGGCGCCCAGGAGACAGACCCGGACCTCGTCGGAAAGACGGCGCGGCCGCCCTCCCCTGTTCCTCGATCAGACCACCGGCGGGCTCAGCGCACCGCCTCGCCAGTCAGCGCTTCGGGCGTGAAGGTGGTGGCCGGATACCGCGGCATGATCTTGTACTGCTCGGCAGCGTCGCTGAGGGAGCTGTCAAAGTACCACGCCCCCGACAGCAAGTCGTAGAAGCCGAACATCTGCGGCGAGGTGGTGGCTGGCAGGTCCGGCATGACCACCGGGTTGGAGAAGCCCATCTGCCAGAGCTGGCCGTTGGCATCCCAGTGGTCGGCCAGCACGGCGATCCAGGTGTCCTCGTCCAGGTAATAGCGGCGCTTGGGCGCCACATGGCGCTTGCCCGCGGCCACGCTGGCCTCGATCACCCACACCCGGTGCAGCTCCCAGCGCAGCGCGTCGGCGGCCAGGTGGTGCTTGTCCAACACCTGCGCCTCGGGCATGGCCAGCATGCGGTTGCCGTTGTACGGAATCAGCATCTCCTTCTTGCCCACGACCTTCCAGTCAAAACGGTCGGTGCGGCCGTTGAAGACGTCGGTCTGGTCGAACATGGAAATGCCAGCGCTGGCGGGGGTGGGCGTGTCGCAGCAGGCGTTGGGCACCTTGCGCACGCGGCGCTGACCGGTGATGTAGGCCCACACCTGGGTCTTGTCGCCCTGCAGGTGCTCCCGGCCGACGATGCCCTCCCCGGCGCGCAGGGCCGGGCCGGAGTTGATCAGGCGGATCGACCAGTGCTGGCCGTCAAAGGTCTCGGGGTTGCCATCCTTGAAGTAGTAGGGCATCTGAAAGTCGCCCGAGGCCACGGCCGTGACCACATGCTTGCCGTCGGCGGTGCCCTGGATGCCCTTGACCGCCACGTGCCAGGCTTCACCGCGCCAGCGCAGGTTGTGGTTCCACATCGCCTCGGCGCCGGTCTTGGGGATGGGGAAGGGTATGCCGCCGTAGGCCCCCACCGGCACGCCGTCCTGCAGGTTGGCCTTCAGGGCATTGCGCGCGGTGTTGTCGTAAACCCATTGCGGCGCCGCGGCGGTACGGTGGGTCTTGTACACGTTGAGCCGGAAGCTCTCCGGGTACTTCTTGAGCATGGCCTTCACCCCCTCGGTGAGCTTGTCGGCATGCTGGCCAGCATTGGCTGCCGTGACCTGGTAGAGGGGCTTCTCCGCCGCGAAGGGGTCGGGACGCTTGCCGCCATTCTTGAAGCCGGGCGTGGGCGTGGTGTAGCCGCCGGTCCAAGCCGGAATCGTGCCGTCCTTGTTGCCGGCGCGCTCGGCGCCCAGCGGGGTCAGGTCGGACTTGAGTCGGGCGGCCTCTTCGGCGGAGACGGCCGCCAGGGCGGCGGTCTGGGCCAGCAGCAGGGCGGCCGCCAAGGCCAGGGGAGTGGTACGCAGGGACATGGTGATAGAGGGAATTTGAAGTTGGAGGCGGACACGCGGGCTGCCGGCAACCGCCTGGGCGGCGGCCGGCTCCGCGCCACAGATCAGAAGGTGCGGCGCACGAACAGCGAGAGGTAGTCGCGGTCGGCGTAGGACTGCTTGAAAGCGCGGTGGCCGCCGTCGATGAAGGGCGCCGCCTCACCCAAGTAGTGGGTGTAGTTCAGCCCAAAGCGCCAGACGTCCAGGTAGGCGCCGTTGAGGCCCACGCTCAGATCGCCCACCCCCTTGCCCATGAAGGCACCGACCGCCCGGGAATTGCCATGCAGGCCATAGCCCAACCCCACGGGTACGCTCAGGTCGACCCCCGGCATCACCTGCCGGTACTTCGGCTCCAGCACCATGCGGAGGTTGGCCGCATCACGGGTGGAGTTGGGGTTGAGCGCCGCGGCGTTGCGGGTGACGGAAAGGGTACGGTTGAAGGCCAGCTCGCCCACGAAATCGGTGTCCGGAGCCAGCCAGGTCTGCGCCAGGCTGGCGATCCAGCTCACCTGGGCGTGCAGGGACTTGCCGACGGCATAGAGCGGCGCGTCGGTGTTGTTCGCGCTGCGGGTGGCGTCCACCTGGGCGTCGCTGTCCAGCGGGGTGTTCCACCGGTAGGACATCTCGCCGGCCAGGTTGACACTGCCCAGCGTGGTGCTGAAGCCAGCCCCCACCGCCTTGATGCCTTCGTGGAACACCCACTGGTAGGTCCCCACATGCACACCCTGCCCATCCACCGTCGGACTGGCGTGGGGATGCAGGTACAGCCCGGAGGGTCCGTGGTCGTTCCACTGTGCCGCCAGCAGGCTGTAGTCGGTGTCGCCCACATGGAATCGCATCTGTGCCCCCCACTGCCCCTTCTTCTTGGGCGTGAGGTCGGCCTCGCGGTCAAAGCCGACGTTGCCAGCAGGGCTGTACCCGACGATCAGCCGCTCGCCCCCGGTGCCCAGTGCATCCATGAAGCTGAAGTAGCTGCCGGAGCCTGGCAGCCGGTCACTCTTCCAGTCCAGCATGTAGTAAGCACTCACCGTCACATCTGGTGAAACCTGCAGCTGCCCCGACACCTGGTTGACCGGCATCATGAACTCCTTGAACTGGGAGTTGGGCACAGTGGCGGCCTTGACCACGTCAATGGGTGCCTGGGCCGCGGCCATGCCGTTGGCCCCCAGCATGAAGCTCTCACCCAGCAGCAAGGTGTGCTTGCCCAGGCGCACGCTGGCAGGCATGTCGCCAAGGTCGAAGCGGGTGAACACAAAGGCATCCAGCACCTCCGCATCTCCACCATGCAGCTTGCGGGTGGCCGCGGTGAAGTCATCGTGCGCCACCGACAGGGGATTGGCCGTGCCCGCCGAATCGTTGTCGTTGCGGCCGCGGTAAACGCCATCACGCCAAGCGGCACCGGTCACCCGAAAGCCGCTGCGCTTGTATTGGAGGTCCAGCTCGGTCAACAGGTCCAGCCGGCTGGAGACCAGGCCTTTGCCGAAGTTGCGGCTGCCGTCGTCGGTGTTGGGAAAGTAGCCGCTGCTGCTGGTGTCGTAGTTGCCCCCCCCCACGATGGCCGAAGAGGCCTTCTCCATGCGAAATCCCGCGCTGTACTTGACCGTGGTGTCCCACAGGATGCGAAGGTCCGGGTCCTCGGTGTCGATCTGAAAGGCCGAAACCGGGCCGCACAAGGCCATGGCGGCGGCGGCAGCCAGCAGGCGCTGTCGCCGCAGCGGGGAAGGGAAGGGGCAGAGGGTGCTCACACGTGTCTCCTGGGTGGGGTCGGACATGACGGCGCTCTACGGCGCGTTGGAAAGCTGGACGGACCGGGAGGGCAGACGCAACCTGCCGATGCCGAACGGATCAAGGAGGACAAGGGGAGGCAGAGGCCGTGGCAGGCCACGCGCCTGAGGCCAGTTCACATGGCCTGCAGCAGCGATTAGGATCGACCGCAGTAATATGTCAGCGAGTGCTCGCTCTAAACGTGGCTCTTCACCTGTACAGCGATGGTACGGCTACCTATGTCTCCGTTCTCGTCTTCTTTGATCTGGGACAGATGCTAGGCACCGGGAACGTTTCAGGAAATCAAATTGTGCTGAAGCCAGGCGTTGATGCAATCAACACGTTAATCCTGATGTGCGGTGCATCTAGGCTGCGCAGAATCGCGGCCCATGCGATTGGGTCACTTTGATTTGAACTTGTTCGTCACGCTGGATGCCTTGCTGGAGACGCGAAGCATCACCCGCGCGGCAGAACGGCTGCACATTGGAGCCTCGGCCACCTCAAGTGCGTTGGGACGCCTGAGAGAACACTTTGGCGACGAGCTGCTGGTGCAAGTGGGGCGGCGAATGGAACTGACGCCACTGGCCATCAGTCTGCGTGAGCCCGTGCGTGACGTGCTGCTGAGGTCGCAGGCGACCTTGGCGGCCCGGACAGACTTCGACCCTTCGCGGGCCGAGAGGCGGTTTACCTTTCATGCCTCTGACTATGCGGCAACGGTGTTGTTGGCTCCACTGTCGCAACGCCTGGAACCTCTGGCTCCAGGCATCTCACTGGACATCATGAGCCTGGGAGACCGCAACCTGGAGAAACTCGAACGCGGCGAGGTTGACTTTGCGGTGTACCCGGACCGCAATGCCAGCCCGGACCACCCGCAGGAGTTTTTGCTGCAGGAAACCCACAGCCTCGTGTTGTGGACTGGCCACCGTCTGGCGCAACAAGGTTTGTCTCGTGAAGAGTACCTGCAGGCTCGGCATGTGGCGGCGCAGTTTGGCAACCAACGCCTGCCCACCTTTGAGGGATGGTTCCTGGAGCACCATGGCCTGGCCCGCAATGTGGTGGCCACTGCAAGCAGCTTCAACGCCTTGCCGTCCCTCCTGGTGGGCACCCAGCGGGTTGCCACCATGCACACCCGCCTGGCTCGCATGTACGCCCGCATGCTGCCGCTGGTGGTGCACCCTTCCCCGTTTGACATGCCTGCCGTGCAATTGGTGATGCAGTGGAACCGGCATAACGACCGGGACGCCGCACATGCGTGGTTGCGTGAGCAGCTTATCGCCGTGGCTGGCGAAACCTGAGGCTGGACCTGGCACGGGTGGCAGGGCGAGACCGTGCATCGCGTCCACCGCGGACCACTGGTTCAAGCCATTTCGGGTCTCCTCTGGGTCTCCTTGGGGTGCATGGCGGGCTGCGGCCTTGTGGAGAAGGCTCGGGAGATATCGCGGCCGGCCCGTGGTCAGCCGTCAAGCACAGGCATGGCCAGGGGAGAAGGGTTGGGAGGGGGTTGTACGGTACAACCCTCATTCGCCTTGTTCGGCCCCAGCTTAGGCCGTCATGCATCTTTCCACATCCGGCAACCGCCATGCGCCGCCAGCCAACGCCGTTTCAATTGGCAATCACGCGAAGCTGTCACGCGCATGGCAGTAGCGAATCCACGGGTCGACGGCCGCGCGCTGGGTCCTGCAAGCTGAGGGCATGAGACCGGCGTTGACAAGGACAGCGCCGGCGGTCGCTGCGCCCGGACGGGCAAGCCAGCATTGCCAAGTATGACCGCCAGAACTCAAACAGACAGACTGGCCGAATGAAGGAACTGACGTTGGGGAACTGACCCACCGTCAACGCACAACAGTCGGTTTACACCGACCTGCCCCAGCGGTCCACTTGTGGGGCATGCCAACCGGCCGTCTCGGTGGCCTCTGCACCCGCCAGCTCGAACTGGGAGGGCAAAGCCCAGACGAGTTGAGCGAGCGCTGGGCTCATGGCGGACAAAAGAAAAGGGGGTTGTACGGTACAACCCCCTTTGACCTGTCATGCGGCGCGGTTCGCACACCGCCTCGACGGAGGCTCCCACCGACTACTTCAGGACAGCCTCCTCGCCAACAAACAGGCGTACAGCCTGAACCAACGCCTCCACATCGCGCTGCTCCACTGCGCGGCCAGAAATGTCGATACGCAGGTCGCCCTCGGCGCTTTGCTGCACGGTCGCCACGCCGCGTCCAGCCAGCTCAATCGCCCACGATCGGGAGGGGGTTGTACGGTACAACGCCCCATTGCCGCGCAGATCCACAGGATCCTGCAAAAGCCGCTGCAGCACCTCCTTACCAGACAAGGCACCTCGGTCGTGGCTCAAAGCCGCGGCGCGCCGCAGCACCCCCTCACGGTCTGTGTTCAGCGCATCGTTGAGCAACTTGGACCAGCGGAACTGCAAATCCAGCGGCGAGGCAAAGGCGCCCACCACCTCGGCAGGCAAACGCGCCAGGCTCAGTGCCTTGCCCAGATTCCCCAAATCCACCCCCACCGCCTCAGCCAGCTTGCGGTTGGAGGGGAAGAGACCTTCATCCAGTGCGCGCTGGTACATCTTGCCCTGTTCCCAGGCCGAGAGATCCTTGCGGGTTCGGTTCTCACGGTCCATCTCGACGAACAATGCCTGGTCGTCCAGGTTGTCCACCATGGCCAGCACCGGCAAGCCAAGCTCCAGGCAGGCCTGGTGCCGGCGATGGCCATACACCAGCTCAAAGCGTTCAGCACCGCCCTCCGCTGCAACCTGGCGGACCTTGAT
Source organism: Ideonella livida (assembly GCF_010499455.1). Taxonomy (GTDB): domain Bacteria; phylum Pseudomonadota; class Gammaproteobacteria; order Burkholderiales; family Burkholderiaceae_C; genus Ideonella; species Ideonella livida. The sequence continues at coordinate 26,126 of NZ_JAAGOH010000003.1, forward strand.
GGGCTGAACGTTCCCCCCCGCGTTGGCGATCTCCGCCTTCAGCTGCTCAAAATCGACACCAAGAAAGCTGCGCGGATCACGATTGGCATACCGACTGCGCACCACCAGCTTCGGGTCCAACCACCGCGCGGCCTTTGCGCCCTCCCACTGCTGCAGGTCCACCAAGGCCTCGTCGAGCTGACTGCGAAGACCCTCCGCCTCTGCAGCCGCAGCACGCAGTTCCTCGTTCTCCTTGAGCAGGGAGGAGCGGGCGTCATTGGCAAAGGCCATCAGCGCGCCCGGCGCCGTTTTCGGCCCTGCCAAAGGTGCCGACGGCGCCACCGGCGCAGGTGCCGTCGTGTTGGGCAGGGCCAATCCTGGAATGGCCTCTCCGGCCCGCGAGGGCAGGGCGCCCGGCAGGTTGCTGAAATCCAGTTTGGCAGCCTTGCTGCTCAGCTTGCTCGTCGCCATGTCAATGTCCGAGTTGTTCCACTTGGGCCGCCCACACGGCCTCAATCTGTTGTTCCACCAGCTCACACAGCCGGTCATAAGCGTCCCGCGCCCGGGAGAAGGTCTTGGCGTTCATCGCCCCACGGGGCAGGTCATACACGGTGCCGAATTCGGCCGCCGCTGTCGCCGTCACTGCCGTCTTCGGGATCTCAATGGGCAACACCTTCTCGGTATAGCCCTCCAGGACCCATTGACGCACCACCGAACTTGCTGCGTCGGAGGATTCCACCCGTGACAGCAGCACGTCGATGAACTCGAACGTCTTGTCTTGGCCGCGGCTGCGAATCAGCTGATTGCAGAGATCGGAAAACAGATCCCAAAACTGCGCAGAACTTGCAAAATCCAAGGCAGATGGCGGCAGCGGCATGATGACGCCATCGGCCGCCATCAAGGCATTGATGGTGACGTAGGACAGCGCCGGCGGCGTGTCGATCACGATGACGTCGTAATCCATGCGCGCCTGGTCCAGACCGCGATCCAGACAGCGCCAAAACTCAAAGCCAGGATCGCGGGTTTGGCGTGCGGGGAGCGCAAATTCAGCCCCAAAAAGCAGCGGTGCGGCGCAAACCAGATCGATGCCAGGCCAGTAGCTCGGGCGAATGGCATAACTCAGGTCGTCGTGTTCGCCGGCAAAAAGGAGCATGGCGGTGTGTTCCTGCTCAACCTCCGCATCAGGAAGGACACCAAACAAGGTGGTGGCTGACCCTTGGGGATCCAGATCCACCACCAACACACGATGCCCGCGCATGGAAAGTCCCTGCGCTAGGGTCACCGCCGAGGTGGTCTTGGCCACGCCACCCTTGAAATTGGCCACCGTGATGGTGGTACCTGCCGCCATGGCAGGACGAAGGTGGCTTGCACGAAACTCTCGAACCCATTCCCGAGCTTCGTGCATCGTCCACTCACGGCGGTTTCCCTTCATCGTGCCCTGTGGCAGTCCGCCCCGACTCAGGCGATAGGCGATGCGGTTCTTGTCCACGTCGCACAAGGTGGCCAGCTGCGCGGCGCTGACGTCTGGGGCTTGTTTGGCGGCGGTTGGCTCCAGCATCGCAGCACGGATGTGTTCCATCATGGCCGAGATGCGTGCCGCTTGCAGTTCGATGTCCGCCAGAGACTGGCGTTTGATGGGGGCGCGCGCCTGTCGCAACGCGTCACTCATCACGGGCTTCTTTTCGCTCATCAGAAACTCCGAATAGATGTTGATTACGCGATTATGCGTGTGAACACCGAAAAATCGAATGGAATTCGGTATGTCAAAGCTCGCGAGCACCATGCCGCAGTGACGTATGCCAGCGAAAGCTTGTGGCATTCGGTTTTGGGTCCTAAATGGGGTCCATCAGACCTTCTCGGGGGATGAGATTAAGAAGAAATCTTCAATACCATCTAAGAGATTAAGCCTCCCTCGAATGTCAGAAAAACTCATATAATTCAACAACTTACATCGACTTTTAAGACCAAATTCGTCCAGCAACTACCCGCTGTTGTCCGTTGTTCTCCCGTTTGTGTCTGTGGAACAACCGACCATCGTCCAGCCTATGACCGGGGGCCACCGTCCAGACCCGTCCGGACGCCTCAAGGGCTGAGGCGTGCACATTCGCCCGGCCTCGCAGAGCCCTTCGTGGGGTCGAGTAGGGTTGTCGGCTGCGGAAAGGCGGGTAAATCTCGGACATCGGTCTCCAGAAATCGATCTCCCGCAAAGGCTTGGTGCCTGCCGGCAAGGGCCTGCGTGACGAAAGGTCCAGACTTTTCCCGTCGTCCTGGCCCGGTAAGCAGCTGGACTGTTTCGGATTTCGGCAAGAACCGTCCAGCTTTTACCCGCGAATCGAAGTGGATTGCGCGAACCACTGCGGTAATTGCGTCCAATCGCTGAAGGACATACCATCAACCCATGGACGATCCGCGTGCCCTCACCGCAGGCCCGCCCGGTGAGGAAAGCTCGACGCCAGAGCTGCGCAAGCCGCACGAAATGATCGTGCTCATGCCCCGCAGCAAGCGGGTGACCCTCACCGGACGGTTGCTCTACAACGCCATGCTGCAAGTGGCGCAGTCGCGTCTGGCGGCATTGCAGACCATGCCCAGTGCCGACTATCTGTTTGAGGCGCCCTTGCCAGCCCTGCTGCGCACGACTGGCTCCAGTGGCGAGGACCGCACCGCAGCTAAGCGCTATCTGCGCGAGATGCGCGGCTTGGAGGTGGACTGGGAGTCCACCGCACCGGGAGATGGCGTCAAGTGGCGCGGCTTTTCCATGCTCTCGGAGGTCGCCATCGAACTGCGGGGAGGGGAGAACTGGGTGGCCTGGTCTTATCCGCCCACGTTGATGGCGGCCCTGAGGGAGCCCGCCCGCTGGGCCCGGATTGATCTGGACATGCTGGCGCGCCTCGGAACTTACTCGGCGGTGGCCTTGTTCGAGATCTGTGCGCGCTACCGCGACAACCCATCGGGTGTGACCAGTCGCAAGCCGGTGTCGTGGTGGGTCGACGCGCTCAGCCCCCAGCCTGGTGGCAGCGAGCGGCGGGAGTGGCGCAAGTTCAAGTCAGAACGCGTGAAAGAGGCGGTGGACGAGATCAATGCGCACACCGACCTGGAGGTCGAACTCATTGAGCATCGGCAAGGGCGGGCTGTGATGGAGGTTCAGTTCGCGGTGCGTCGCAAGTTGCGCGGCGTGCGGGGGGCGGTACAAGCGGCGTTGGGCGCCGGCCAGGGCCAGGGCAACGGGACGACCGTACCCGCTGACGCGCACCTGGTGCTGCGTGCCGAGTCTCTCGGCATACGTGAGCTCAAGCTCGAAGGCTTGCTCAAGGAGTTCGGTGCGGATGCCGTGCGTGAGCAGCTTGATGTGGTCGAGCGCCGACACGCCAGTGCTCATCTCAGGCAGATTGAGAATCCGTATTCCTACCTCCGGTCGCTCTTGCGCCAGCAAGCTGGTCAGCTTGATTCGGTGGCGACGGTTCAAGTGCCGATGCAAGAACGGGATGCGGGTCCTGCGTGGTTGGCTGGCGATCGCCTTTCGGGCTCTGTCACCTCATCCTCTGCCAGGGTGGCTCGTCGGGCGGGCAGTGTTCCAACCAGGTCCGCTGCTTCAGGGGCACAAACCGCGGGCGAACTTTCGCAGACTCTGCTGCAGGGCATGGAGCGCGAGGCGCGCTCTCCTGTGGATCCACGTGGAACAGGGGCGCAAAGGCCAGCTGAGCGCCGGATGCCGGCGGCGGAGTCACCGGTGCAGGCGCGGCCTGTGATGCGTAGGCCGGGGCCAGTGGGCACCTCCGGCGTGGGTTCGGATGCCCGTTCGGGTCTTGGCGGCGTGGTGGGGCGCTCGGCGGGTAGTGGCACCGCTCCCGGAGTTTCGTCCATGTCCGACTCCTCTTGGCTGGAGCGCCGTATTCAGCAGCTCAAGAGCGAGTTAGCCAGCATGACGCCGGAGCAGCGGCAGGTTTGGGTGGAACTGGCGCTGAAGGATCTGGCGGAGAGGCGGCTTCTTTCGGCCGTCATTTCACGGCGCGCGGCGCAAGGCGATGTCCTTCACGGCATGTTGGGCGCTGTTTTGGTCAAGCTCTATGGCGAGCGGCAGTACGGTACTGGCTGGGACTCACAAACATAGATATACGCAATTGCCCGACTTTTCATCAACAGCGATGAGTTACAGACCAGATGGCTTGCGTATATCCTATTTGTAGGTGCCGAGAAGCAAGCTGGTCTCAGTCGTCGAAATTCCATCCAACAACCGAATGGTGTTGAGTACGGTATCGAAGGCGTGCAGGCTGTCAGTGCGCAGTTCGGCGACCAGGTCCCAACGGCCGTTGGTGGTGTGCAGCGCAACCACATTGGGGTGGCCGGTGAGGGCGTGGCGCACTTCCGCCGCGCGGTTGCCCTCCACCGCAATGCTCATCACCGCGCGGATGGCGTGCTCGGCCACATCGGGCTTGAGCTGCACGCTGTAGCCCACGATGGTGCCCTCGCGCTCCAGCCGCGCCAGGCGGTTTTGCACAGTGCTGCGGGTCACGCCCAGCGCACGGGCCAGCGCCACCACTGGCGTGCGCGCATTGCGGCGCAGCTGTGCGATCAGCTTGAGGTCGGTTTCGTCCAGAGTGGATGCGGCCATGGTTTGAGCAAAGTGTTTGCTTGGGTGTTCATTTTGCTCAATCCATTGCGCGAAGTGAGCAGCTTGCCTGCTTCTTTCTGGCGGTGGAGGCCGAAAGAATCCGGTGCATCGAGATCAGATGCCGCTGCCCGGAGGCAGCGCAAGGAGACCCCCATGACCCGATTCATTGATGTGGCCACCCTGGCCGAGTTGGTGGCCGCCGAGGGCCTGGAACATTTCATCGGCGAGCTGGCCGACACCATTGCGGCCGACTACGTGCGCTGGCCCGAGTTCGACAAGTCCGCTCGCGTGGCCAGCCACTCCGAGGTGGGTGTGATTGAACTGATGCCCACCGCCGATGGCCAGCGCTACGCCTTCAAGTACGTCAACGGCCACCCGGCCAACACCCGCCGCGGCCTTTACACCGTGATGGCGTTTGGCGTGCTGGCCGAGGTGGCCACCGGCTACCCGGTGCTGCTGTCAGAGTTGACGCTGGCCACCGCCTTGCGCACCGCGGCCACTTCGCTGGTGGCCGCCCGGGCGCTGGCCCGGCCTGGGTCACGCCGCATGGCACTGATTGGCAACGGCGCGCAGAGCGAGTTCCAGGCGCTTGCCTTCCATGCGCACCTGGGCATCGAGGAGCTGGTGCTGTTTGACGTGGACCCGGCCGCCATCGACAAACTGGTGCGCAACCTGGCCCAAGCCGCGCCGCGCCTGCAGGTGCGCCGCGCCACCAGCACCGCCGACGCGGTGCGCGGCGCCGACATCGTCACCACCATCACCGCGGACAAAACCCGCGCCACCATCCTCACGCCCGAGATGATCGAACCCGGCATGCACCTGAACGCCGTGGGCGGCGACTGCCCCGGCAAGACCGAGCTGCACCCAGACATCCTGCGGGCCGCCCGCATCGTGGTGGAGTACGAGCCGCAAACCCGCATCGAGGGCGACATCCAGCAACTGCCCGCCGACTGGCCGGTGGCTCACCTGTGGCGGGTGCTGGCCGGTGAGCAGACGGGCCGCGAATCGGCCGATCAGGTCACGGTGTTTGACTCGGTGGGCTTTGCGCTGGAGGACTTCTCCACCCTGCGCCTCATCGAAAGCCGTGCGGCCGCGCTGGGTCTGGGCCAGACCATCGAGCTGGTGCCCGCGGCCGAAGACCCCAAGGATCTCTTCCGCCACACCCGACGCGGCCAGCGCACGCTGCGCCGTGTGGCCTGAACGCCGCGCCGCCATGTTCTGCCTTCAGCCTGACCCGACCGTGGCCCACGCCGAGCTGCTCCCATCGGCCCCGCCCGTCGGCTTGTCGGTGGCCACCGCGCCACTGCCCAGCCTGCAAGCCCCGGCTGCGGTGGTGATGGTGCGCCCGCACCATTTCCACCCCAACCCCGAAACGCTGGCGGACAACGGCTTTCAAAGCCGCGGCGCCCCGGCCGATGGCGGCGCGCTGGCCGCCCGTGCGTTTGACGAGGTGAGCGCCGCCGCCCAGGTGCTGCGAGACGCAGGCGTCACTGTGCACCTGTTCGAGGACGACGGCACGCGTGACACGCCCGACTCGGTGTTCCCCAACAACTGGTTCTCCACCCATCCCGGGGGGCGCGTGGTGCTCTACCCCATGCACGCGGCCAGCCGCAGGAGCGAGCGCCGCGCCGATGTGATCGAGCTGCTCAAGGCCCGCTACCGCGTGCAGGAGCTGATCGACTACAGCGGCCTGGAAGCCGATGGCCTGAGCCTGGAGGGCACCGGCGCCATGGTGCTGGACCACCTGGACCGCGTGGCCTATGTGGCCCGCTCTCAGCGCGCTGACCCGGCGGTGCTGGCGCGTTTTGCGGCCCATGGCCATTACGAGCCGCTGGTGTTTGACGCCACCGATGCCCAGGGCCTGCCGGTCTATCACACCAATGTGCTGATGTGCGTGGCCACCCGCTTTGCGCTGGTGGGCACCGGCCTGATCCGCTGCCCGGCGCAGCGCGCCCAGGTGGTGCGGCGCCTGCAAGACAGTGGCCGCGAGGTCATCGAGTTGAGCGAAGCGCAGTTGCGCGAGTTTGCCGGCAACGCGCTGGAGCTGAGCGGGCGCAGCGGCCCGGTGCTGGCCCTGTCGGCCCGGGCGGCGGTGGCGCTCACAGCGGCACAACGTGCGGCCATCGAGCGCAGCGCCCGCTTGCTGCCGCTGGCGGTGCCCACCATCGAGCTGGCGGGGGGCTCGGTGCGCTGTATGTTGGCCGGCATCCACCTGACGCCACGGCCGGTGGCAGCAGCCTGAGGGGGGACTGCGGCGGGCCTGAAGCGGGTATCAAACGGGCCGGAAGCGGGCAGGCGGCAGGCATGAGGGCCGGGCCGCTCCGGGTGCAGCGTGGGCCGGCGCTGTGCGATGCTCGGGCGCCCGCGTGTCGCGGGCCACCGATGCCCACCGACGACCACTGACCCCTGCCACTTGCCGCCCATGCCCCGCACCGCCCTTGCTCTTGCTGCCTTGACCACCGTGTTGTGGGGGAGCGCCGTCACCCCGGCGTCTGCCGCAGTGCCCCAAGCCGAATGCCAAGTGACCTACGGCGGGGAAACCCACACCTGGCAGGCCAGCGCCACCGCCGCCCCGCTGCAAGCGCCCGTGAAAGCCGTGGGTTCCTACTTCTTGCTGCGCATGGTGCTGGAGCAACTGCCCGGCAGCGAACCCGCGCTCAAGCTGAGTGCCTGGGCCGACGCGGAAGGCGCCCCGCAGCCCCTGCACGAAGGCCGCTGGCCCGCCACTCGCGCCGGCGACACCGGCTGGCAGGCGGTGTATGAGCCGATGCGCGACGGTGAACTGCGCTACCGCTGCCAGTGGCCCGCCGTGCCCACCTTGCCCCCGGTCCGTCGCCTGCAGGCCCCGCTGGCCGTGGTGCCGCTGGACCCGGCCGTACCCGAGCGCACCCTCTCCCCCGCCCAAGCGCAAGCCCTGCGCGCCACGCCGGCCCCAGCGGGGGCACGGGTCACGCTGGCTTTTGCCGGTGACTTGATGCTGGACGACGGCCCTGGCCGCCTGATCGCCGCCGGAGGCGACCCGCTCGCGCCTTTTGACGCCCTGCTGCGCGCCGCCGATGTGCGCATCGGCAACCTGGAGTTGCCCGTGTCCACGCGCGGTGAGGCACTGGCCAGCAAGATTTTTGTGTTCCGCGCCCCGCCGCAGGCGCTGCGCGTGCTGCAAGGCCGTTTTGACGCCGTGGCCGTGGCCAACAACCACTCGGGCGACTACGGCAAGCAGGCCTTTGCCGACACCTTGAGCCACAGTCGCGCCGCCGGCTTGGTGCCCTTTGGGGGCGGCGCCAACCTGCGCGAGGCGCACCGGCCGCTGTGGATCGAGCGCCAGGGCCTGCGCATCGCCGTGCTGGCCTACAGCGAGTTCAAGCCGCGCAGCTTTGCCGCCGGCCCCGACTGGCCCGGCATCGCCTGGAGCGAGGACACGCTGGTGGAAGCCGACATCCGCGCCGCCCGCGCCGCCGGCGCGCACGTGGTGATCCCGTTCATGCACTGGGGCTGGGAGCGTGAACCCCAACCCGAAGCCCGCCAGCGCGCGCTGGCTCGCCGCATGATCGCCGCCGGTGCCGATGCGGTGGTGGGCGGCCATCCGCACGTGACGCAGGGCGCCGACATCATCGATGGCAAACCGGTGATCTGGAGCCTCGGCAACTTTGTGTTCGATGGTTTTGACCTGCCTGCCGCCAAGGTGGGCTGGCTGCTGCGCCTGACGGTGGACGCCCAGGGCGTTCAGGCCTGGGATACCGTGGCCGCCCGCATGGACGAGCAGGGAACCCCCCATCCAGACCCCGCCTTGCCCACCCCCTGCGGCCGCCGTGGCCAAGCGCGGGTGGGTGAATGCACCCCCTTGCGTTGAGGTCGCCCCGGGCCGCCCAGAATGACGGCCATGCGCACACTGCCTCATCGCCTCCCGGTACCCGCTGACCCTCCGCCCATTGAACCCCCGTCCGTGGGGAGCCGCCGCCACGCCTTGATCCGTGCCGGGCTGAGTTGGGGTACTTGGGCGCTGGCCAGCGGGGGCTTGGGGGCTTGCGCCTGGATGGGCCCGCAGGGGGGCTCGCCGAGTGGCCATTCCGGTGGCCATCCCCCCGAGGGCCAAGGCTATGAGGCTGCCACCGGCCGCCCGCTGGACCCCACCGCGTGGCAGGCCCGCTTGGCCCAGGCCGATGTGCTGCTGCTGGGCGAGCGCCATGACAACGCGCTGCACCACACCCTGCGGGGGCGTTGGATCGCCGCTTTGCCCCACGCGCAGGTGGTGGCCGAGCACCTGCCGCAAGGCGGCACGGTGGTGTGGCCTACGGCGCCGAACCTGCCAGAGCAACAGGAGGCGCCCAGCGGACCGCGTGAGGCCGCCTGGCTGGCCGCCCTGACCGCTGCGGGGTTTGAGCCACAGGCCTGGGGCTGGCCCCTGCACCAGGGCTTGATGGCGCCGCTCGCCCAGGCCGGCGTGCCAGTGAGGGGTGGCAATCTGCCGCGTGCGCTGGCCCGGCGCATCGCGCGCGAAGGCGAGGCGGCTTTGCCGCCGGCGTTGGCCGCCAGTTTGGCGCGCGCGCCGCTGTCTGGCGGCGCCCTGGCCAGCTTGCAGGCGGCGTTGGTGCAGGGCCATTGCGGCCAGTTGCCGGTGGCCCGTCTGCCGGCCATGGTGGCGGCGCAGCGGGCGCGGGATGCCGCGATGGGCCAGAGCCTGCTGGCGGCCTGGGACGCCGGCGCCCGGCCCGCGGTGCTGGTGGCCGGCAACGGCCATGTGCGCACCGATTGGGGCGTGCCGGTGTGGTTGCGGGCTCAACGCCCGGGGCTGCGGGTGTTGAGCGTGGTGATGAGCGAGGTGGGCGAGGGCGAGTCAAACCACCCACTGCCCGGCACCTTGCCGCCGCAGGCGCCGGGCAGCGAAGGGGCCGCGGCGGACCTGCTGTGGCTGGCCCCCGCACCCGCCGGGCGTGAGGACCCGTGCCAAGGCCTGAACTTGCCGCGCTGAGCCCTGGGCTCAGCGGCTCAGGTCACCGGGGCTGGGTTGAACAGCACCAGCGCGTTGTGCAACTGGTGTTTCTCCGCCCAGGTGGGCTGGCCGCTGGCGGTGGCGATCATCTGCTCCAGCAGGGCCCAGCCGGCCTGCTCGATGGACAGCTCGCCTTCGGCAATGCGCCCGGCGTTGAAGTCCATCAGGTCGTGCCAGCGTCGCGCCAAGTCAGATCGGGTGGCCACCTTGATCACCGGGCAGGCGGCCAAGCCGTAAGGCGTGCCGCGGCCGGTGGTGAAGATGTGCAGGTTCATGCCGGCGGCCAGTTGCAGCGTGCCGCAGATGAAATCACTGGCCGGCGTGGCGGCATAGACCAGGCCGCGCTGATCGCGCCGCAGCTTCTCACCCGGCGGCAGCACGTGGGCGATGGGCGCCGAGCCGCTCTTGACGATGGAGCCCATGGCCTTTTCGGTGATGTTCGAGAGGCCACCGGCTTTGTTACCCGGCGTGGTGTTGGCGGCGCGGTCCACCCGGCCGCGCTCCAGGTAGCGGTCGTACCAGCCCAGCTCGCGCACGATCCCTTCGGCCACCTCGGGGGTGGCGGCGCGGCGGGTGAGCTGCTCCACGGCGTCGCGCACCTCGGTGTTCTCGCTGAACATGAGGGTGGCGCCGGCGCGCACCAGCAGGTCGGCCGCGTAGCCCACCGCGGGGTTCGCGGTGACGCCCGAGAAGGCGTCGGAGCCGCCGCACTGCACGCCCACCACCAGCTCGCTCAAGGGCACCGGCTCGCGCCGGCGGGCGTTCAGCCGTGCCAGGATGGGCCGGGCGCGATCGAGGATGTCCTCGATCATCGAGTGGAAGCCCACATGGGCGGCGTCTTGCAGGCACACCGTCTCGGGTCCGCTGGCGGGGTCGCGGCCGTCGGCGATGGGGAAGCTGCCCGGCGGCAGCAGGCGCTCGGGCTGCAGCTTTTCGCAGCCCAGGCTGACCACCAGCACCTCGCCGCCGAAGTTGGGGTTCAGCGACAGGTTGCGCACGGTGCGGATCGGGATCACCGCGTCGGGCGCGTCAATGGCCACGCCGCAGCCGTAGCTGTGCTCCAGGCCCACCACCCCATCGACATTCGGGAACTGGGGCAGCAGCTCGCGGCGGATGCGATCCACCGCATGGCTCACCACGCCGGCCACGCATTGCACCGTGGTGGTGATGGCCAGCAGGTTGCGCGTGCCCACCGAGCCGTCGGCGTTGCGGTAGCCCATGAAGGTGCGGCCGGTCAGCTCGGGCGGGCAGGCCATGTCAGGGTGCGGGCCGGTGGCGAACGTCGAGCGGGGCAGACCCTCCAGCTCGCGCGCCGGGCGCAGGGCCAGCCGGCGCTCGTGCACCCAGCTGCCGGCCGGGATGTCGGCCAGCGCGGTGCCGATGGGCACGTCGTACCGGCGCACCTCGGCGCCGGCGGGCAAGTCGGTCAGGGCCACCTTGTGGCCCTGGGGCACGGCCTCACGCAGCACCAGGCCGGCACCGGGCACGCCCTCGGGCAGCACGGTGCCCGCGGGCAGTCCCCCATCGTTGGCCACGATGGCCACGTTGTCGGCGGGGTGCATGGCGATGGTCAGCGGCTTGGTCATCCCGGTCATTCCAGCGTCACCTTGCCTTCCTTGGCCACGCGTTGCCACTTGCTCAGCTCACCGCGGTTGAACTCGGCAAACTGGGCCGGCGTGTTGGCGCTGTGGCTCAGGCCCAGCACATACAGGCGGGCCTTGACCTCGGTGGTGGCCAGGATCTTCTCGACCTCGGCGTTCAGGCGCTGCACCACCGCTGCGGGCGTGCCCGCCGGGGCATAAAGCGCCTGCCAGCTGGCCACCTCAAAGCCCTTCACGCCGGCCTCCTGCATGGTCGGCACGTCCGGCAGCAGCGGGCTGCGCTGCGCCGTGGTCACCGCCAGGGCCCGCACCTTGCCGGCCTGGATGTGGGGCAGGGCGACGGTGATGGTCTCGAAGCTCGACGGAATCTGGTGGCCGATCACGTCTTGGATGGCCGGGGCGCTGCCCTTGTAGGGCACATGGGCGAGGTCTGCCCCGGCCAGCAGCTTGAACAGCTCGCCCGACATATGCTGGGAGCTGCCCATGCCCGCGGAGGCGAAGGCGATGGCATCGGGCTTGGCCTTGGCCGCGGCAATCAAGTCCTTGACGTTCTTGAAGGGCTGATCGGTGCCCACCAGCAGCACATTGGGGATGGTGCCCAGCAGGTTGACAGGGGCGAAATCCTTGGCCGCGTCGTACGGCATCTTGGCCCGCATGGCGGGGTTGATGGCGTGGCTGGCGATGGTGCCAAGCAGCAGGGTGTAGCCATCCGCCGGCGACTTGGCCACCGCATCAGCCCCCAGCACGCCCCCCGCACCTGCGCGGTTCTCCACCACCACGGTCTGCTTCAGGCCGGCCTGCAGGCGCTCTGCGATCAGGCGGCCCAGGATGTCGCTGGTGCCACCAGCGGCGAAGGGGATGATCAGCTTTATCGGGCCCTTGGCCGGCCAGGCGGCCTCCTGGGCCAGGGCGGTGGAAGAAACCAAAGGCAGCCCGGCCCACAGCGCGGAGGCCAGGACGGAGGACAGCAGGTGGCGGCGTTGCATGGGCAAGTCTCCAGGTGAGGGACTGGCGGGAGCTCTTGCCGAGCATCCACCATGTCATCGGTTATCGTACAACTTGCCGCTACTCTAAGGACTATCAGACCGCCGACACATCCGGGTATCCACGAATGGCGCTTGTCCTTGCCGCCCAGCCGACACGTATTGCCGGGCTTCGTGAATCCCTCAGCCCGCCATGCCTTGTGTCAGCACCATGGACAGCGCTTCCCGGGTCACCGGATCGGTGCTGCGCCACAGCGGCTCGTAAATGGGCTTCATGCGGCGCAGCACCGCGCCATGGTCGCCGGCCAGGTGGAACTGCACGCCTTGCCGTGCCAGGCGAGCCTGCACCTCGGCCACACGCTGCGCCCAGAGCTGACGCATGTGCAGGGCCGATTCGCGGCCTGCCTGGAGCAGGCGCTCCTGCTCGGCAGGCGAGAAGCGTGCCCAGGCCTTCTCCCCCATGATGAGCATCTCGGGCGAGACGAGGTGCCGGGTAAGGGTGTAGTGTGGTGCTACCTTGTAGTGCCCCGTGCTTTCGTACGACGGCAGGTTGTTCTCCGCGCCGTCGATCTGCCCCCCCTCGAAGGCCGCCAGCACCTCCTTGAAGGGCAGGGGCACCGCCTTGCCGCCCAGCGTGCTCACCATGGCCGCGTGGGCCGGCGTGTTGCCCACCCGAAGGCGCTCTCCCTGGAAGTCGCTGGCGGTGCGCAGCGGCTTGTGGCGGTGGTAGAAGTTGCGCGTGCCACCTTCGTACCAGCCCAGCAGAATCACCCCGAAGCGGCGCAGCTCCGCGGCGATGAGCGCGCCCAGGCGTCCGTCCAGCAGCTTGAACATGGCCCCGCTCTCCTTGAAGAGAAAGGGCGTGCCCAGGAGCTGCAGCACGGGCACCTTGTCGCCGTAGCCCAGCAGGCCGATCTCAGCAAAGTCGATCTCGCCGCGGGTCAGCCGCTCCAGCACCTGGCCTTGGGGCGCCAAGCTGCCGTTGCCATGCACCTTGGCCGTGAGGCGCTGGCCGGTGATCCGGGCCAGTTCGTCGGCAAAGCGCTGCATGGCCTGGTTCACGGGGTAGTCGTCCGGGTGGATGCTCCAGCCGTTGAGCACGGTGGGAGCGTCCGCCGCGCAAACGGCCCGCGGCGCCCCGGCGGCCAGCGCCAGGGTCTGCAAGACGGTTCTGCGTTGCATGGTGGGTTCCTGGGCTTGGTGGGCTTACAGACCCAGCGTGCGCGGCAGCCACAGCGACAGCCACGGGATGTAGGTCACCATCAGCAGCACGATGAACAGGGCAACGAAGAAGGGCATCATGGCCCGCGTCACCACCCCCAGTGAGAGTTTGGCCACGGCCGAACCGACGAACAGCACGGTGCCCACCGGCGGCGTGATCAGACCGATGCCGAGGTTGACCATCATGATCATGCCGAAGTGCACCGGGTCCACCCCCAGCATCTTCACCACCGGCAGCAGGATGGGCGTGAGGATGAGGATCAGCGGGGACATGTCCATCAGACAGCCCAGCAACAGCAGCAGCACGTTGATGAGGGCCAGGATGACGTACTTGTTGTCCGACAGGCTGGTGAGGAATTCCGTCACCTGCATCGGGATCATCATCACCGTCATGAGGTAGCCAAAGGCCGCCGCAAAGCCGATCAGGATCATCACCACGGTGACGGTCTTCACCGTGCGGTGCACCAGCTTGGGCAGGTCACGCCACTTGTAGTCCCGGTAGATGAACATGGTGACGAAGAAGGCCCACACCACCGCGATGGCCGCCGATTCGTTGGCCGTGAACACCCCCGTGAGGATGCCGCCCAGGATGATGACCATGGTCATCAGCCCCCAGAGGGCTTCACCGGCGATCTTGAGCGCCTGCCTGAGCGGGATCACCTCCCCCTTGGGGTAACCCTCGCGCCGGGCGGTGATGAGGCACAGCACCGCCAGCGTCAGCCCCATGAGCAGCCCCGGCAGCACACCGGCCATGAACAGCGCGGCAATCGACACCGAACCGCCCGCCGCCAGCGAGTACAGCACCGCGTTGTGGCTGGGCGGGATCAGGATGGCCTGCACCGAGCCGCTCACCGTCACCGCCGTGGCGAAGGGGCGCGGGTAGCCCTTCTTTTCCATCTCGGGAATCAGCACCGAGCCGATGGAGGCGGTATCCGCCACCGAGGAGCCGGAGATGGCGCCAAAAAAGGTGCTGGCCATGATGTTCACCAGGCTCAGGCCGCCCCGGATGAACCCCACCAGCACGCCAGCAAACGCCACCAGACGCCGCGCCATGCCGCCTTCGGCCATCAAGGCGCCGGCCAGCACGAAGAAGGGAATGGCCAGCAGCGAGAACTTGTTCACGCCCGAGGCGATCTGGATCATCACCGCGTCCAGCGGCAGGTCGATCCACAGGGCGCCGACCAGGGCCGAGAGGCCCAGCGAATAGGCGATCGGCACGCCGATCATCATCAGCGCGAAAAACGAGCCGAGCAAGACAAGCGCATCCATGTCAGGTCTCCTGCGGGGCCGGTGCGTGGTCGTCCAGCCCTTCTTCATAGCGCACGATCGCGCGGGTGTTCTGGGCACCGTAGAGGCACTTCTCCAGCACGAACAGCAGGGTGACGGCTGAGCCGATGGGCAACGCTGCATAGGTGGCCCCCACCGGCAGCCAGGGCAGCTCACTCACCCCCTGGTTCCAGGTCTCCAGGCACAACTTGGTGCCGTACCAGGTGACGAAGGCGCAGATCAGCAGCATCAGCCCGTCCACCACCCACACCAGCAGCGCTTGCACGGCCTGGGGCAGTTGTTCGGTGAGCATGTTCACCGCGATGTGCCCGCCCGCGCGGTAGGCACAAGCCGCCCCGATGAAGGTGAACTGCATCATCAGCAGGATGGCGATGGGCTCAGGCCATTGCGAGCCCGTGCCCATGACGTAACGCGAGAACACCCCCCAGGGGATGATGAGCGCCATCAGCGTGATGGCGCTCCCCGCGATCCAGATGGCGGCCAGGTACAGCCGGTCCATCCAGCGCACAAAGAGCGGTTCCATGATGTGGGTGCCTCCGGCCTTGCCGCTCACTTCGTGGCTTCGATGCGCTTGATCAGCTCAGCGTGTTGGGCGCCGTACTTGGCGCGCACGCTGGCGGTGGCGTCGTAGAAGGCCTTGTTGTCGATCTGGATGAACTCGACGCCGGCGCCCTTGAGCTTGGTCGTGTAGTCCGCCACGCTCTGGTCCCACAGCTTGCGCTGCTCCATTTGCGCTTCCCGGCCCAGCTTCTTCAGCAAGCCTTGGTCGGCCGGAGTGAGCTTGTCCCAGGTGGCCTTGGAGACCACCAGCAACTCGGGAATCACCAGGTGGTTGGTCTGGGTGTAGTACTTGGCGCCAGTCGAGAAATGGTTGCTGGTGAAGAAGCTCGGCGGGTTGTTCTCGGCCCCGTCGACCACGCCGGTCTGCAGGGCGGTGAAGACTTCGCCGTAGCCCATGCTGATCCCGTTGCCGCCCATGGCGTTCATGGTGTCCACGAACAGCGGGTTGCCCATCATGCGGATCTTCTGGCCCTTCAGGTCTTCAGGCTTGCGCACCGGCTTCTTGGTGTAGAGGCTGCGTGCGCCGCCGTCCATCCAGCCAATGGCCACCAGCTTGGCGGGCGAAGCGCTGATCTTGGCCAGCAGCTCATCGCCGATGGGGCCGTCGATGACGGCGCGCATGTGCGCCACGTCGCGAAACACGAAGGGCAGGTTGAAGACGTTGACCTCGGGCACCACCGTGCCCACCGGCCCCAGCGAGGTGCGCAGGATGTTGATGGCCCCGACCTGGGTCTGCTCGATCATCTCCTTCTCGCCGCCCAGGACACCACCCGGGTACATGCGCAGCTTGATGCGGCCGCTGGTGGCGGCCTCCAGCTTCTTGCCCAGGCTTTCCACGGCGACCACATTGGGGTAGCCGGCCGGATGCACGTCAGCCGCCTTCAGGGTCAGCTCGTTGGCCGAGGCCTGGAAGGGGGCGGAGAGGGAGGCGGCAAAGCCCAGGGTGGCCACGGTGGCCAGCAGAGAACGGCGTGCAGTCATGGTGGGATCTCGTTCCAGTGAGGGTGGGAGAAAGGCGGCCGCCACTTCGGCGGTGGCAGCTCAGGGGACTCAGATCGACAGGACGGGGGCAGGGGACAGGGCAGCTCCGGCGGGCGCGAACGGCCTTTCGGCCAAGCCGCACACCCCCGGGCGGGTGACAAAGACGGCGCCCGGCAGCGCCCCCTGCTCTGCGGTTGGCTGCGCCGGCCGGATGGACGTGATGAACAGCAAGTCCCCCTGCGGGCCGCCAAAGCAGCACATCGAGGGCTTGGCCACGGGCACAGAAAGGGAGCGGTCCAGCTGGCCATCGGGCGTGAAGCGGTGCACCTGCCCGGCGTCGTTGGCGCAGATCCAGTAGCAGCCCTCGGCGTCCACGGCGGCGCCGTCCGGGCGGCCCGGTAGCGTGCGCATGTCCACGAAGACCTGGGCCGGCCCCAAGGTGCCGTCCTCGTGCAGCGGCGCGCGCCAAATTTGCTGCGACAGCGGGTGGCTGTCGCTGAAGTAGGCAAGGTCGCCCGCGGGACTGAAGGCCAGGCCGTTGGGCACGTACAGGCCCTGGCGCTGCGGGGCCGACAGGCCGTCACCGTCCAGTCGGTAGAGGGCCCCCGCCGCCAGGTTGAGCTGCATGCCCCGCACCATGGTGCCGGCCCAGAAGCGGCCCTGGCGGTCGGTGCGGCCGTCGTTGAAGCGCATGCCCGGCGCGGCATGGTCCACCTGGGCCAGCGTGCGACGGTGCAGCTCGCCAGAGGCCAGCGGCTGCAGCTGCACCACCTCGCGCTCCAGCGCGGCCACCAACCCCCCCTGCGCATGCAGGGCGATGCAGCCGATGCACTCGCCCACGCTCCAGCGCCGGTGGCCGTCCGCCTCGCTCCAGCGGTTCAGGGCTTGGCCTTCAATGTCCACCCAGTACAGCGCGTTCTCGCCGGGGTGCCACAGCGGGCTTTCGCCCACGGCATCACGATGGGTGTCGAGCAGCAGTTCCATGGACAAAGACTCCCTGGGGCCGCGCTCAGGCCTGCGGCGGGATGGTGACGAAACGGCCGCCCTGCAGCCGCTGCGTCGGATCGCTCAGGTCGATGTGCGGTTGGCGCGCCTCGATGGCGGCACGCCAGGGCTCCGAGCTGTCCTGAGGGCGGTAGCCGACATGGCTGGCCCCGCGGTTGTCCCACCAGGTGCTGGCGTTGTCCGAGCAGCCGTACACGATCGTGTGCCCCAGTACCGGCGCACGCAGGCAGGCCATCACCAGGCGTTCCAGGTCATCGTGGCTGAGCCAGGTGGAGAGCATGCGCCGGTCGGTCGGCTCCGGCGTGCAACTGCCGATGCGCAGGCAGGCCGTCTCGATGCCGTGGCGGTCAAAGTAGAGCCGGGAGAGGTTCTCGCCAAAGGCCTTGCTCAGGCCGTAGAAGCCATCTGGACGCGGCGTGGCCTTCACATCCAGCACCTCGTGCTGGCCATACATGCCCACGACATGGTTGGAGCTGGCGAAGACGATGCGGCGCGCGCCATGGATCCGCGCCGCCTCATAGAGGTTCTTGGCACCCACGATGTTGGCCTGCAGGATGGGATCCCAGGGCGTCTCGATGGAGATGCCCCCAAAGTGCACCACGGCGTCCACCCCTTCGAGCAGGGCGGTGACCGCAGCGGCGTCGGCCAGGTCAGCTTGCACCACTTCCTCGCCCGCGCCGGCCGCGGCCATGGGCGCGATGTCGGACAGGCGCAGCGTCTGGCAATAGGGCTTGAGCCGTTGGCGCAGCACCTGGCCCAGGCCGCCTGCCGCGCCGGTCAGCAACAGGCGCGCAAAGCGAGGCGCTACAGGGCACAGAGGGTCGGTGATGGCGTTCATTGTGGTGATTACGTAGTTGTCCGACGACGGACGAGATGATTGCGACTTATGCCCGGAACGTCACCTCGGGAAACCCTAGGTACCGCGCGTCGTGTTGCCGAAGGCCCCCCGATGGCCCGAAGGTTGTATGACTACAGGACCAACCCAGAAGACGGGCAGCCGATTCGGGTTGTGGAGCAAGCATTCATGGATTTAAGTTCTTAGAATAGCAAAACAACGTTTCATTCTTTCTAGGAGTTTCCATGAGTCACACCACCTGCCACGTGGCACTGCTGGGCGAATGCATGCTGGAGCTGCAGGGCGAGGCCTTCGGGGCCATGCGCCAGTCCTTTGGCGGCGACACCCTCAACAGTGCCGTGTACCTGGCTCGGGCCGGCGCCGGGCAGGGCGTGAAGGTGAGTTACGCCACCGGGCTGGGCACCGATGCGCTGAGCGACGGGCTGCTGAGCCGCTGGGCCGAGGAGGGCTTGGCGCTGGAGCTGGTGCGCCGCCTGCCGGGCCGCATGCCGGGCCTTTACCAGATTCAGGTCGACGCACGCGGCGAACGCACGTTCTTCTACTGGCGCGAGCAGAGCGCGGCGCGGGCCTATTTCGAATCTGAATCCACCCCGCTGGAAGCGGCTGCCGCCACGCTGGACGTGCTGTACTTCAGTGGCATCAGCCTGGCCATCCTGCCTCCGGCGGGCCGCGAGCGGCTGCTGCAGCTGGCCCAGCGCCTGCGGGCGCGCGGCGCCCAGGTCGTGTTTGACAACAACTACCGTCCACGCCTGTGGCCCGACGCGGCCACCGCCCTGCACTGGTACGGGCGCACCTACGCCTTGTGCAGCACCGCGCTGCTGACGCTGGACGACGAGCAGGCCCTGCGCGGACTGGGCGAGGCCGAGGCACTGGAGGTGGCCGCCCGCCTGCCCACCCCGGAGGTGGTGGTCAAGCGGGGGCCGGCGCCCACCCTGGTGCGCACCGCGGGCCAGGCTTGGGTGGCGGTGCCCACGGTGCCTGTGGCGCAGGTGGTGGACACCACCGCCGCGGGCGACTCCTTTGGCGGCGCCTACCTGGCCGCGCGGCTGGCGGGCGCCACGCCCGCACAGGCCGCGGCGGCTGGCAACGCGCTGGCGGCGCAGGTCATCCAGCACCGTGGCGCCTTGATGCCCCGCTGATGCCCACCCGCCTGGCGCCATCCCGCGCCAGGCGTCCGTGGCCCGCCTGACAGACCGGCCACGGCAGGGGCATCAGAAGTTGTGACGCAGCGCCACCTCATATTGCATCGGCACGGTGTTGTCGGTGCTTGCCTTCTGGTAGTTGTGGCGCACCAAGGACAGGTTGACGCTGCTGCTCTTGGTCAACAGGTACTGGTAGCCCAGGCCCAGACGCGCCTCCTTGGCGCCGCCCAGGGCGTCATTGTCTTGACGCCGCTGGTGCGAGGCGCGGATCTGTCCCGGACCGGCGGGCACCTGCACGCCCAGGGTCAGCACCTTCTGCTCGCCCAGGTTGTTGGTGCCCACGTCGCTGGACTTGGCCCAAATGGCCATCACCTTGGCCACCTTGAAGTCATAGGAGCCCGCCAGGGCCAGCGATTTCCAGTCGTCCGTGGCGCTGGCATCGGTCTGCTGGCCGATGGACAGCACCAGCGGGCCGCTCTGGTAATCCAGTTGCACGCCGCTCAGGTTCTTGCTGAGGGCGGTCTCCTTGGGCGCATAGGCCAGGCCAAAGGCCAGGCCATTGAAGGTGGCGGACTGGTAGTAAGTGGCGTTGTCCCACTTGGCGACGAACTTGGCGCCGCGGCTGCCGTTAGACGCCAGGCTGTCACCGCCAAAGGCTTCAAAGCGGCCGTTCACGCCACGCATGTCCAGCGGCGAGCTCTGGTGGCCCAGGCGGATCTCGCCGTAGGTGGTGTGGGCCAGGCCGACAAAGGCCTTGTCCTTCCACATCAGCGTGCCGTCCTGGGCGCCGGTGTCGGCCTTGAAGCGGTGTTCCAGGTGCGCAAAGGCCGTCAGGCTCTCGTTGACCGTCTCGGTGGCGCGAAAGCCCAGGCGGGCGGTGGAGCTGTCACGCTGTTCAGACATCGTGTCCTCGGAGGTCTTGACGTCCTTGGCGTAGCGGCCCATGGCCAGGTCGACCCGCCCATACAGAGAGAGGCTGCGGCCGCCGCTGGTGGTCTGGGCCTGGGCGGGCAGGGCGGCGGTCAGGGCCAAGGGCAGTGCGAGCAGGGCAATGCGGGCGCTATGGCGGGGGGCGGTCATGGTCTGTCTCCAAAAGTCCAAGTCAAAACGAGGGTCGGAGCGCTGGCCGCCAAGCGCATACACGCGGCGTGGGGCAGCGGTTCCGTGGGTATGGCCCGGGCGATCGCCGCCCCGAGGCGGCACCCATGGGCCTCGTCGGGGCAGGTGAACGGGGGCGATGAGAAGCTGCGGTGTCAGACCGCAGGCACCGCCATCACGCCAGCCCCCAGCAGGGGGGCCGGACACGCACGCCCTCAGCAGGTGGGCGGGGTGGGTGATGGTCAGAAGCGCAGGTCGGCCAGAAGGGCACGGCCTGCCGCCAGGGCCGGGCGCGCGCAAAGGTCGCGCCCGACAGGCAATCAAGCCCGGCTTGCCGGGCGCGCGTCAGGCGAAGAAGTCGTCCCGACGCGGCGAGAACATGTCAATCAGCTGGCTGTGGGGCTCCAGCGCCACGGCCTCGTGTAGCACGGTCTTGGGCGCGATGAAGGCGTCGCCGGCGCGCAGCACGCGCCGCGTGTCGCCCACCAGCACATCAAAGGCGCCACTCAGCACGTACACCACCTGATCGTGCAGCGCATGCGCATGGGCACTGCCCACGCCGGCGCCTTGGGCAAAGCGCACCACGGCGCCCAGCAGTTCGGGTGTGTGGCCCAGGATCTTGCGCTCTATGCCCGGGGCCACCTCCACCCAGGGGTGCTGGGCATCGAGGAAGAACGCGTCACAGGCGGTCCGGTCGGCAAGGGGAGGGGGATGGTTCATGGGGTCTCCTCCAGCAGGGCTCAACACTTCAGGTAGACGTCAAAACGACGTTCCAAAAATCTTGCAATCTGCTGACATGGCTGGCATTATAGGAACCACAGAATGAAATGAAACAGCGGTTCAAACACAAAACGACACTGTTTCTGGAAAACACCGAGTCATCAGCCGAGTGCACCAACGCCCACGCGCTGCAGACTTCCGCCTCATCTGGAAGCGGCTTCTTTGCCCCTTCCCCGTCACCGAAGGAGACCCCCTTGGACATCCGCCAAGCCATCCACAGCGACCACGCCAAGACCCTGGACACCACCGGCCTGCGCCAGCAGTTCCTGGTGGACGCGGTGTTCCAGCCCGGCGCCATGACGCTGACCTACAGCCACATCGACCGCATCATCGTGGGCGGCATCCAGCCCACCGAGGCGCCGGTGCTGTTCTCGCCCGAACTGGGCAAGCACACCGGCACCGAGTTTTTCCTGGCTCGGCGCGAAATCGGCCTGATCAACATCGGCGGCGATGCCGTGGTGACGGTGGATGGCACGCGCTACGACGTGCTGCGCGAGGAAGCGCTCTACATCGGCGCAGGCGCACGCGACGTGGCCTTCGAAAGCGTGAACCCCGCCGATCCGGCCAAGCTCTACTTCAACAGCGCCCCGGCCCACACCACCTACCCGACGCGCAAGATCACCCTGGAGCAGGCCTCGCCCGAGACCCTGGGCGATCCCAAGACCAGCAACCGCCGCACGATCTACAAGTACATCGTGCCCAACGTGCTGCCCACCTGCCAGCTGCTGATGGGCATGACCAAGCTGGAAGAAGGCAGCCTCTGGAACACCATGCCTTGCCACACGCACGAGCGGCGCATGGAGGTGTACTTCTACTTCAACATGAAGTCGGACGCGGTCGTGTTCCACATGCTGGGCCAGCCGCAGGAGACGCGCCACATCGTGGTGCGCAATGAGCAGGCCGTCATCAGCCCGAGCTGGTCCATCCACTCCGGCGTGGGCACGCAGGCCTACACCTTCATCTGGGGCATGGTGGGTGAGAACCAGGTCTTCCCGGACATGGACCACATCAAGATGACCGAGCTGCGCTGACCGCGGCGCCGCCACCGTCCGGCGCCCAGTACCCCGGACGGCTGCAGGCCCCTGACGGGCCGACCTGAACCCTTTGCTTCCGACCATCGCCGGTGGCCTGCCGCCACTGCGAGGGGAGGCGTTCGCCCTCTCTCCGCCCTCTCCCCGCCATCATCGGCCGCCACGGCGGCCAAGCGAGTCGTCACCATGAGCGCATCCCCTTCCTTTTCCGCCGCCTTCGACCTGACCGGCAAGGTCGCCCTGGTCACCGGCTGTGACACCGGCCTGGGCCAGGGCATGGCCCTGGCGCTGGCCCGCGCCGGCGCCGACATCGTGGGCGTGAACCTGGTCGAGCCCAAAGACACCATTGCCTGCATCCGAGAGACCGGCCGGCGCTTCATCGACCTGCGCGCCAACCTGTCGCACACCTCGGCCATCGCCGACGTCATGGCCCAAGCCGTGGCCGCCCTGGGCCGGGTGGACATCCTGGTGAACAACGCCGGCATCATCCGCCGCGAAGACGCGCTCAAGTTCAGCGAGAAGGACTGGGACGACGTCATGAACCTGAACGTGAAGACGGTGTTCTTCATGTCCCAGGCCGCGGCGCGCCAGTTCATCGCCCAGGGCTCGGGCGGCAAGATCATCAACATCGCCTCCATGCTGTCCTACCAAGGCGGCATCCGCGTGCCGTCCTACACCGCCTCCAAGAGTGGGGTCATGGGCATCACCCGCCTCATGGCCAACGAGTGGGCGGCGCACCGCATCAACGTCAACGCCATCGCCCCGGGCTACATGGCCACCAACAACACCGCGCAGCTGCGGGCGGATGAGGCGCGCAACCAGGCCATCCTGGAGCGCATCCCCGCCGGCCGCTGGGGTACGCCGGACGACCTGGCCGGACCGGTGGTGTTCTTGGCCTCCAGCGCCGCGGACTATGTCAACGGCTACACCCTGGCCGTGGATGGCGGCTGGCTGGCGCGCTGACCTGCGCCCCCGCCGGGGGCGGCACCCGTGGTGCCTGCACCCCTTAACAGAACGCGCGGCCCCGCCTGCTCGGGCGAGCGGCCGCCAGGAGACCAACCATGTACGAGAACAAACGACTGGGCTTCCTGTTCGTGCTGCCCTTCGTGCTCGGCGTGCTGATGTTCAAGCTCTTCCCCTTCGTGATGAGCTTTGCGCTGAGCTTCACCGAATACGACGTGATGAGCCCGCCGGTGTGGATTGGCGCCGGGAACTACGAGCACATGCTCACCCAGGACCCGCTGTTCGGTAAATCCCTGGGCGTCACGCTGTTCTTCGTGGCCATGGCCGTGCCGCTGCGTGTGGGCTTTGCGCTGTTCATCGCCCATGTGCTGAATTTCAAGCTGCGCGGCATCAACTTCTTCCGCTCGGCGTTCTACCTGCCGTCCATCCTGGGTGGCTCGATTGCGGCGGCCGTGCTGTGGCGTTTCCTCTTCGCCCAGCAAGGCCTGGTGAACATCGTGCTGATGAAGGTCGGCCTGGAGCCCATCTCCTGGCTGGCGGATGAGCACTACTCGATCTGGACGGTGATCCTGCTGTTCACCTGGCAGTTCGGCTCGGCCATGGTGATCTTTTTGGCGGCGCTGCAGAACGTGCCGACCTCGCTGTACGAGGCCGCCGAGATCGACGGCGCCAGCAAGACGCAGCAGTTCTTCCGCATCACCGTGCCGCTCATCACGCCCGTGATCTTCTTCAACCTGATCATGCAGATGGTGCACGCCTTCCAGGAGTTCAACGGCCCCTACATGATCACCGAGGGCGGCCCGCTGCATTCCACCTACCTGCTCTCGCTCTACATCTACGAGCAGAGCTTCAAGCTGTTCAACATCGGCTACGGCGCGGCGCTGTCCTGGGTGCTGTTTGCCATCGTCGGCGGCCTGAGTGCGCTCTCGTTCCTCAGCTCCAAGTACTGGGTCTTCTACGCCGGCGAGAAGGACCGCAAGTGAACACGCTGAAGCAGACCTCCGCCATGACCACCACCACCTTGACCCCGGCCAGCGCCACTGACCGCGTGGCCTCCGACCGCGAAGCCCTGCTGACCCAGCGCCGCGAGCGCATCGCCACCGTGATGCGTTACGCCGTGCTGGGCCTGGTGGGGCTGGTGATGCTCTACCCGATGATCTGGCTCATCGGGGCCTCGTTCAAGAGCAACGCCGAGATCTTCACCGAGATCGGCTTCATCCCCTCGCACCTGGACTTCGGCGCCTATGTGAAGGGCTGGAAGACCAGCACCGAGTACACCTTTGCGACCTACTTCCTGAACTCGTTTCTGATCACCATCCCGCGCATCATCGTCACGGTGATCTCGTGTGTGCTGGTGGCCTACGCCTTCGCGCGCTTTGAGTTCTGGGGCAAGAAGTTCCTGTTCTCGGTGATGGTGGGCACCATGATGCTGCCGCTCATCATCCTGCGCCTGCCGCAGTACCTGATGTTCAAGGAGTTCGGCTGGCTGGACACCTACCTGCCGATGATCGTGCCCTCGGCCTTCGCCACGGACACCTTCTTCGTGTTCATGCTGGTGCAGTTCCTGCGCGGCATCCCGCGTGACATGGAAGAGGCCGCGCAGATCGACGGCTGCAACGCGCTGCAACTGCTCTGGCACATCATCGTGCCGCTGCTCAAGCCGGCCATCATCAGCGTCATCGTCTTCCAGTTCATCTGGACGATGAATGACTTCATGGGCCCGCTGATCTACCTCTCCACCGTGGAGAAGTACCCCGTGTCGCTGGCCTTGAAGATGAGCATCGGCGCCACCGAAGAGGTCGAGTGGGCCTCGGTGCTGGCCATCTCGGTGGTGGCCCTGCTGCCCTCGGTGGCGGTGTTCTTCGCCGCCCAGCGCCACTTCATCGAAGGCGCCTCCAGCAGCGGCATCAAGGGCTGAAGCGCCCACCCCCATTCCCCAGGAGACAAGACATGGCCCAAGTCAGCCTCAAAGGCATCGAGAAGGTTTACGGCAACGGCTTCAAGGCCGTGCACGGGGTGGATCTGGAGATCCGCGAAGGTGAGTTCATGGTGTTCGTCGGCCCCTCGGGCTGCGCCAAGAGCACGCTGCTGCGCATGGTGGCCGGGCTGGAGTCCATCAGCGGCGGCGAGCTGCGCATTGGTGGCACGGTGGTGAACAACCTGGCGCCCAAGCAGCGCGGCATCGCCATGGTGTTCCAGAACTACGCCCTCTACCCGCACATGAAGGTGTACGACAACCTGGCCTTTGGCCTGAAGCTGGCCGGCACCCCCAAGGCCGAGGTGGACGCCCGCGTGCGTGACGCCGCCAAGCTGCTGGAGATGGAGCACCTGCTGGACCGCTACCCCAAGCAGCTCTCCGGCGGGCAGGCGCAGCGTGTGGCAGTGGGGCGTGCCATCGTCAAGAAGCCGGGGGTGTTCCTGTTTGACGAGCCCCTGTCCAACCTGGACGCCAAGCTGCGCGCCAACATGCGGGTGCGCCTGACCGAGCTGCACCGCACGCTGCGTGAGCAGGGCCGGGCCTCCACCGCCATCTACGTCACCCACGACCAGGTGGAAGCCATGACCATGGGCGAGCGCATCTGCGTGCTCAAGGAAGGCACCATCCAGCAGGTGGACGTGCCCACCGCGCTCTATGACCGCCCGGCCAATGCCTTTGTGGCGGGTTTCATCGGCTCGCCAGAGATGAACATCCGCGAGGCGCGGCTGGTGTCCACCGACACCGGCGCCGCCATCGCCCTGGGCAGCGAGACCTTGCTGCGGCTGCCGGCCGGCCATGCGCAGAAGCTCGCGCCCTGGCGGGACCGGGCGCTGCGCCTGGGTCTGCGACCGGAGCACATCGTGGCCGACCTGGACGCCCCCGGCCTTGCCGGTCAGCCCGACCTGGTGACGGTGGACGGCACGCTGCGCTTTGTCGAGCACATGGGCAGCGAGGTCTATGTGCACTTCGACCTGGGCGACGTGCCCTTCACCTGCCGCGCCAGCGCCGAGCGCCTGGGCGGCGTGCACCTCAAGCAGCGCGGCGATCGCCACCGCTTTGGCCTGCAGATGGGCCACAGCCACGCCTTCGAGCCCGAAGGCGAGGGCCGCAACCTGCTGCTGTGAGGGCGGGCGGGCCTGTGCGGCCTGCCGGTCTCGCCCCCAACCGTTCTTGACCCTTGAGGCTGCGCCGCAGAGCAAGCCCGCCCCTTCCACGGAGACACACCATGCAACGCCGATCCTTCTCTGCCCTGGCCAGCACCCTGGCCGCCACCTTGGCCGCCCCCGTGCTGCTGAGCGCCGCCGCCCCGGCGCTGGCGCAGGAGCCCGTGACCTTGCGCTTTTCCTGGTGGGGCGGCGGTGAGCGACACGAGACCACGCTCAAGGCCATCGCCGCCTTCGAAGCCAAGAACCCCGGCGTGAAGATCAAGGGCGAGTACATGGGCTTTGGCGGCTACCAGGAACGCCTGACCACGCAGATCGCCGGCGGTTCCGAGCCGGACATCATGCAGATCAACTGGGCCTGGCTGGCCACCTACTCCAAGCGCGGCGACGGCTTTCTGGACCTGGGCCAGTTCAAGCAACACCTGGCGCTCAAGGAGTTCTCTGAAGAAGAAGTCCGCATGGGCACGGTGGCCGGCAAGTTGAACGGCCTGCCCACCTCGTACACCGCGCGCCTGTTTGTGTGGAACCGCGCCGCGCTGGAGCGCGCCGGCCTGAAGATGCCCACCACCTGGGAAGAACTCTTTGCCGCCGGCAAGAGCTTCCAGGCCAAGAACGGTGACAAGGCCTATGTGATCGACGGTGAGCTCTACGACATGCTGCTGCTGTCGCAGACCTACATCCACCAGAAGTACGGCACGCCCTATGTGGACCCGGCCGAGGCCAAGGTGGCGATGAGCCCGCAGGCCCTGCTGGAATGGGTGCAGACCTACCGGCGCCTGGTGGAAGGCAAGGTGGCCACGCCACTGCCGTACCGTGCCAGCCTGGGCGGCGCCGAAAAACCCACCGAGCAGCAGCCCGACTGGGTGACCGGCACCTGGGCCGGCAACTACACCTGGGACTCGGTGCTGCGGCTGCGCGCCAGCACGCTCAACAAGGAGCAAAAGCTCGACATCGGTGACTTCCTCACCCTGCCTGGCGCCAAGAACTCCGGCATGTTCGGCCGGCCCTCGCTGTTGTTTGTGGCCAGCAAGCGCACCAAGCACGCCGAAGTGGCCGCCAAGTTCATCAACTTCATGCTGACCGACCCGGAGGCCGCCCGCATCCTGGGCCTGACCCGGGGCATTCCGGCCGCCGACAGCCAGTTCAGCGTGCTGGCCGCCGAGAAGCGCATCGATGCGCTGGAGCAGAAGGCCTACCTGCAGATCAAGGCCGCCAAGGACGCCGGACGCATCAGCCTGCCGTCACCGCTGTTTGAGTCGCCCCGGGTGCAGAAATTCATGCGCGAGGTGTTCGAGCAGGTGGCCTACGGCAAGATCACCGACCAGCAAGCCGCCGCCCGCCTGATGGACGAAGGCAACGCCATGCTGGCCCGCCTGAAGTAAACGGAGGCCACCATGCCACGACGCCAATGGCTGGGCCCATCGGCCCGCCGCCTGACTGCCTTCGCCCTGGTCTCCAGCCTGCTGATCATGGGCGGTTGCGCCCAGCTGCTGCCGGCAGGCGCGACCGCTGTCCACCCCACCACGCCGGCCCCGCTGCTGCCGGCCCGCCTGGCCCAACTGCGGGAGGCCTTGCCTGAGCACGATGGCTGGGCCGCCGCCCAAGGCGGCACCTGGGGCGGAGCCGATGCCAAGCCCGAGCACGTGACCGTGGTGCGCACCCGCGCCGAGTTGCTGCGTGCGCTGGCGGCTGGGGGCAACCCCAGCACGCCCAAGATCGTGCAGGTGGCCGCCATGATCGATCTCATGACGGACGACAGCGGCCGCCCGCTGGGTGAAGCCGATTTCCGCGACCCGGCCTTCAGCTGGGAGGCCTACCTTGCGGCCTATGCCCCGGCCACTTGGGGCAAGAAAAAGCCCGAAGGCCCGCAAGAGGAGGCCCGCGCGCGCTCGGCCCAGCGCCAGGAAGCACAGGTGATGGTGAAGGTGCCCAGCAACACCACCCTCATCGGCGTGACGGCCGATGCCGGCTTCAAGCATGGTGGGTTGAT
The DNA here is from genome assembly GCF_010499455.1 of Ideonella livida. Classification (GTDB taxonomy): domain Bacteria; phylum Pseudomonadota; class Gammaproteobacteria; order Burkholderiales; family Burkholderiaceae_C; genus Ideonella; species Ideonella livida. Next base: position 54,344 of record NZ_JAAGOH010000003.1, read on the forward strand.
GGTGCAAAACGCGGAGAACGTGGTGATCCGACACCTGCGTTTTGAAGACGCCTACGACCTCTTCCCCGAATGGGACCCGAAGGACGGCCCCGAAGGCGAGTGGAACAGCGAGTACGACAACCTCGCGTTGCGCGGCGCCAGCCAGGTGTGGATCGACCACTGCACCTTCAGTGACGGCCAGCGCCCCGACGCGCGCGAACCCGTGTGGCTGGGCCGCAAGGTGCAGCACCACGACGGTTTGCTGGACATCACCCTGGGCTCGACCCACGTCACCGTCTCGTGGAACCACTTCAAGGGCCACGACAAGACCCACCTGGTGGGCGGCAGCGACAGCCTGAAGACCGACGAGGGCAAGCTCAAGGTCACCTTCCACCACAACTGGTGGGACGGCGTGGGCCAGCGCGCCCCGCGTGTGCGCTGGGGCGAGGTGCATGTGGTCAACAACCTCTACACCGTCCCAGCCCAGGCCGGCACCGACGCGGTGCGCTTTGTCTACTCCATCGGCGTGGGGGTGAACTCGCGCATCGTCAGCCAGGCCAACGCCTGGGAGGTGCCCGCCCACGTGCCGGCAGGGCAACTGGTCAAGCTCTGGAAGGGCAGCGCCTTCCGGGACGAAGGCAGCCTGGTCAATGGCCAGCCGGTGGACCTGTTCGCCGCGCTGCAGGCCACCCACCCGGGAACCCCCCTCAGCCGGGATGTCGGCTGGTCGCCTTACCTGTTGCCGCCGCTGGACGCGGCGGCCGACGTACCCGCCAAGGTGCGCGCCGGGGCTGGCGCGGGCCGCTGACCGACGACTCTTCTTTCTCCAGGGGTGACAACGCAGTGCTTGGGGCCAGCGGCCTGCGCATGACCCTTTCCGGCCGCCGCCTGCCTGCCCGGGTGACCCCTCACCCATGGCGGCGGCCGGTCTTTTCCTTGCCGTAAAGGAACTCTTTGATGAGCAAAGCCAAGGTGCGCCCACTCGCCTTTCAGGTGCAGACCGACCCCGACACCGGCGCCCGCGTCACCCGCCTCACGCCCGAGGACGTGACGTGCCACCGCAACTACTTCTACCAGAAGTGTTTCACCCAGGACGGCCGCAAACTGGTGTTTGGCGGTGAGTTCGGTCCCGGCACCGACTGGAACTACCACCTGCTGGACCTGGACAGCCAGACCGCCCTGCAGCTCACCGACCAGCCCGGCGAGAACACCTTTGGCGGCTTTCTGAGCCCGGACGACCTGCACCTGTACTTCGTGCGCCAGCAGCGCCAACTCGTGCGCCTGGAGCTGGCCACCCTCAAGGAGGACGTGGTGTATGGGGTGCCCGAGGGCTGGGTGGGCTACGGCACCTGGGTGCCCAATTCGGCCTGCACCAAGATGGTGGGCATCGAGATCGCCGCCGAGGACTGGTTCCCCTTGAGCGACTGGCAGAAGTTCAACGAGATGTTTGAGCGTCAGCCGCGCTGCCGCCTGTTCAGCATCGATCTGGCCACGGGTGAGCGCCGGGTGATCCTCGAACAAAAAGGCTGGCTGGGCCACCCGCAATACCGCCCGTTTGACGACCACACCGTGGCCTACTGCCACGAAGGCCCGCACGACCGCATCGATGCGCGCATGTGGTTCATCAACGAGGACGGCACGCACCGCCGCTGCGGCAAACCGCACGAGAACGGCGAGAGCTGCACGCACGAGTTCTGGGTACCGGACGGCTCGGCCATGATCTACGTGAGTTACCTCAAGGGCAGCCCCGAGCGCTGGATCCGCTCGCTCGACCCGGTCACGCTGGTCGACCGGCCGCTCACCGCCATGCCGCCGTGTTCGCACCTCATGAGCAACCAGGACGGCACGCTCATCGTGGGCGACGGCTGCGGCCACGCCGCCAGCGGCCACAACACCATGCTCACAGGCGACCCTTACCTTCACCTCTTTGACCTGAAGGCCGGCACCACCCGCAAGCTGGCGCGGCATGACAGCTCCTGGGGCGTCTACAAGGGCGACCGCCAGGTCACCCACCCCCACCCCAGCTTCACCCCGGATGAAAAGCAGGTGCTGTTCAGCTGCGACAAGGCCGGCGAGCCGGGACTGTTTCTGGTGGATCTGTGAGCCTGCGCCGGGTGCGCGTGTGCTGGCGCCGCGCCTGCGGCCGGCCGCGCGGCGCCTGGTCGCTGGCCGCCCCCCTGCTGCTGCAGGAGCTGGCCGTGGTGCTGAGCGGTGCGGCCATGACCCTGCTGGCAGCGCGGCTGGGATCGGCCGCGGTAGCCGCCATCGGTTGGGTGGAGGTGCTGGGGCAAATGCTGCACGCCCTCATGGGCGCCTGCGCCATGGGCGCCACCGTGGCGGCGGCGCAGGCCGTGGGCGCCGGCCGGCCCGGCCGCCTCGCGGCCCTGGCCGCCGACGCCCTGGCACTCATGCTGGCCTTGGGCCTGATCTTGCTCGCCTTGCTGTGGCTGGCGCAAGACATGCTGTTTGCCCTGCTGCTGCCCGGGGCCGACCCCGCCGTGCTGGCCCATGCCCGCACCTATTTTCAGGGCCTGCTGTGGGCTGACGTGCCCGCGGGCCTGGCCCTGGTGGGCGCCGGCCTGTTGCGCGGCATGGGGCGAACCGGTGCCGCCATGCGGGTGCAGCTGGCCTTCACCGTCACCCAGCTCAGCACGGCTGCGCTCTTCATGCACGGGTTGGACGCGGGCGTGCCGGGGGCGGCCGCCGCGCTGGTGCTTTCGCGCGGCGTGGCACTGGCCGTGGCGCTGCACGCCCTGGCGCCGCTGTGGCCTGGGCGGGCCTGGCCCACCGCCTTGGCGCGGCGTTGGCGCCGCCGCGGCTGGGCGGCCTTGACCTCGCGCCACGCCCGCGCCGTGGCCGCGGTGGGTGGGCCCACCGCGCTGGAAAACATCTTCTTTCACCTGGGCAAGATGCTCACCCAGAGCCTGGTGGCCGGACTGGGCACCACCGCCATGGCGGCCAACTTCATCGCCTTTGCGCTGGCCGGCCTGATGAACATCCCCGGCAACGCCCTGGGTGCGGCCGGGACCACCCTGGTGGGCCAGGCCGTGGGCGCCGGCGAACTGGCCCGCGCCCGCCGCCAGATGCTGCAGCTGCACCGCAGCGCGGCCTTGGTGCTGTGCGGGCTGGCCCTGCCCGTGGCGCTGGGGGCCCCGGCGCTGGTGGCGCTCTACACGGCCGACCCCGCAGTGCAGGCCCAGGCCGTGGCGCTCATCCGCCTGAATGCCGCCTTCATGCCGGTGTGGGCGGCCTCCTTTGTGCTGCCGGCGGCGCTGCGGGGCGCTGCGGACTCCCGCTACGCGCTGGGCGTGGCCACGGCCAGCATGTGGGGGTGCCGCGTGCTGCTGGGCTGGGGGTTGGGGCGCGCCCTGGGCTGGGGGGTCACCGGGGTGTGGCTGGGCATGTTCGCCGACTGGTGCGTGCGGGGCGTGCTGTTCTGGCACCGTGCAAAAACCCTGCCCCTGGAGTCGGAATCACGCGAAAATCCAAGTCAATTGAAACGATAGCCCGAAGGGAACAAAACATCATGGACGACGACAGCCTCGATCCCCGCCAGCCCGAGTCGGTCGCGGCGGTGCTCAAGGTGTTTGCCATCCTGCAGTCGCTGGCCGACCGCAGCGAGACGGGCATTTCGGACCTGTCGGTACGCCTGGCCATGCCCAAGGCCACCGTCTACCGTTTTCTGCAGACCATGAAGAGCCTGGGTTACGTGCGCCGCGAGTCAGACTCCGAGCGCTACGGCCTGACCATGAAGCTCTTTGAGTTGGGCTGCAAGGCCATGCAGTACCCGGACCTGATCGAGGTGTGCAAGCCGCACATGCAGACCATCTCCGAGCGCATTGGCGAGACCATCCACCTGGGTACGTTGATCGACAGCGAGATCATCTACGTCCACAAGATCGATTCGCGCCACATCCTGGGCATGTATTCGCGCATCGGCCGGCGCGCCCCGCTGCACTGCACCGCCATCGGCAAGGTGCTCATGGCCTGGGAGAACGCGGTGCTGCGCGACGCGGTGCTGGCCGGCGCCGAATTCAAGCGCTTCCGCGACAACACCATCTGCGAGCTGCCGGATTTCCTGCAGGAACTGGAGCGCACGCGCGCCCAGGGCTTTGGCGAGGACCGTGAGGAGTTTGATGAGCACATCCGGTGTGTGGCCGTGCCCCTCTTCGGCGTGCACGGCACGCCGGTGGCCGGCATGAGCGTGTCCTTTCCCACCTTCCGCTTCACCGATGCCATTGGCGCCGAGACGGTGGCGCTGCTGCGGGAGGCCAGCCGCGACATCTCGCGCCAACTGGGCTGCTCCCAGTCGCCGCTGGATGAGGCGGCACCGCCCAAGCGCCGCTGAACCCCTGACCACCACCACAACGGCCGCAGCCTGACGCTGTGCCCCCAAGGTTTACCCCATGTTGAACGAAGATCCCGTCTTGCCCCGGCGCCGCCCGCGGACCCTGGCCCAGGTGCTGGTGGGGGCGCTGGAAGAGCGCATCCGCGACGGCCGCCTTGGCCCCGGTGAAAAGCTGCCCACCGAGGCGGCCATCATGGGCGAATTCGGCGTGAGCCGCACCGTCGTGCGCGAAGCCATCTCCCGTCTGCAGGCCGCCGGCCTGGTGAGCACCCGCCACGGCGTGGGCACCTTCGTGTCCGAGCGCATTGCCGAGGACACCGGCTTTCGCATCGCGCCCGAGCAGCTGGGCACCCTCAACGACGTCATCGCCCTGCTGGAGCTGCGCATCGGCCTGGAGACCGAGGCCGCAGCCCTGGCGGCCCAGCGCCGCACCGAGGACGAGTTGCAGGCCATGCGCCAGGCCATCGAGGCGATGGAGGCCGCCATTGCCAGTGGTGAAGACGCGGTGGCGCCGGACTTCCAGTTCCACCTGGAGATCGCCAAGGCCACCCACAACCCCCACTACGTGCAACTGCTCAGCACCTTGGGCAGCACGGTGATTCCCCGGGCCCGCCTGGACGAGGAGCACCCGGAGGCTGTGCAGCGCCGGCAGACTTTTCTGCGGCGCGTGAACGGCGAACACGAGAGCATCCTGGACGCCATTGGCGCCGGTGACCCCGAGGCCGCCCGTGCGGCCATGCGCACGCACCTGAGCAACAGCCGCGAACGGCGCCGGCGCTCCCTGGTGGCCAGCAGCGCGGACTGACGCTACCCCACGGAACCGCACCGCAGCGGTGCGCAAAGCACCAAGTAGGGGGACGATGCACCAGTGAATTGAACGATGCACCGTATTCATCAGCATGTTCAATCCTGTATACAGTTTTGAATACGATGGCATGAGCTTTGCTGTTTCTCCGGCACCTCTTCCTGATGCTGGAGTTGTTGCCGTGGCCTTGCCTTCCCGATCCGATCTGTCCCTTTCTTCCTCCCGTCGCCTGCTGCTGGGTGCCTTGCTTGCTGCGGCTGCCAGCGGCCCGGCCTGGGCGCAAAGTGCGCTGGAGACTGTGCTCAAGGTCAAGACGATCAAGATCGCCGTCCCCACCGACTTTCCGCCCTATGGCTTCGTCGGCCTGGACATGGCCCCGCAGGGCCTGGACGTGGACATGGCCCGCCTCATCGGCGCCAAGTTGGGCGTGAAGGTGGAGCTGGTGCCGGTAAGCAGTGCCAACCGCATCGCCTACCTGCAGACCAAGAAGGCCGACTTGGTCATTTCCACCCTGGGCAAGAACCCCGACCGCGAGAAGGTGATCGACTTCACCGCCGCCTACTCCCCGTTCTACCAGGCGGTGTTCGGCCCCAAATCCCAGCCGGCCAAGAGCGTGACCGAGCTGCACGGCCGCACGGTGGGCGTCACCCGTGGTGCCATCGAGGACCAGGAGCTGAGTCGGCTGGCCCCGGCCGACGTGGTCATCAAGCGCTTTGAGGACAACAACGCCACCGTGGCCGCCTTCGTGAGCGGGCAGGTGCAGTTCATCGCCACCGGCGCCTCCGTGGCCGCCGTCGTGATGCAGAAGAACCCGCAGCTGGGCACCGAGCTGAAGTTCGTGCTCAAGGATTCGCCCAACTACATTGGCGTGGCCAAGGGCGAGGACGCGCTGCGCACCAAGGTCAACGAGGTCATCGCCGCCGCCAAGGCGGCGGGGGAGCTGGACAAGCTGGCGCAGAAGTGGCTGGGTCGTCCCGCCGGCACCCTGCCTGAATGAGCCCCGCCCCAGCACCGACGAGCCGGCCATGACCGAACTCGACTTTCTGAGTGTGCTGCGCGAATGGCCGCAGCTCCTGCATGGCCTGGGCATGACGGTGGCGCTCACCGCCGTCAGCGCCGTCGTGGGCCTCGCCCTGGGCGTGGCCTGCGCGTGGGCGCGGCTGCAAGGCCCAGCGCCGCTGAGCTGGGCCGTGGGGGCGTATGTGGAGCTGTTCCGCAATACACCCTTCATCGTGCAGCTGTTCTTCCTGTTCTTTGGCTTGCCCAGCCTTGGGGTGCGCCTGTCGCCAGACCTGGCCTCGGTGCTGGCCATGGTGCTCAACCTGGGCGCCTACGCTGCCGAGATCGTGCGGGCGGGCCTGGTGGCCACGCCGCGTGGCCAGCTCGAAGCCGCAGCCAGCCTGGCGCTCACGCCCTGGCAGACCTTCAGCCGCATCGTGCTGCCGCCGGCACTGTGGCGGGTGTGGCCCTCCCTGACCGGTCAGCTGGTGATCGTCATGCTGGGTTCGGCCGTGTGCGGGCAGATCTCGACCGAAGAACTGTCGTACGCCGCCAACCTGATCCAAAGCCGCAACTTCCGCGCGTTTGAGGCCTTCATCGTGGCGACCACCCTCTATCTTGGGCTGGCCACGGCGCTGCGCTGGGGCTTGAACGCCCTGGGCCGCCGCTGGCTGGCGCACTGACCGCAAGGAGCTGGCCCATCATGGTCGAGTTCACCCTTTGGGACATTCTGCGCAACCTGCTGTTGGCCGCGCGCTGGACCGTGCTGCTGTCGCTGGTGGCGTTTGTGGGCGGCGGGCTGCTGGGCGGCCTGCTGCTGGTGCTGCGCCTGCGCGGCGGCCCGCTGACCCAGTGGGCGCTGAACCTGTTCGTCGAGATCTTCCAGGGCACGCCGCTGCTGATGCAGCTGTTTCTGGCCTATTTCGGCCTGGCCCTGCTGGGCATTGAGGTGCCTGCCTGGCTGGCGGCGGGCCTGGCGCTCACGCTCTACAGCGCTGCCTTCCTCAGCGAGATCTGGCGCGGTTGCGTGGCCGCCATCCACCGGGGCCAGTGGGAAGCGGCCCGCGCGCTGGCCCTGGGCTTTGGGCAGCAGCTGCGCCATGTGATCCTGCCGCAGGCCTGGCAGGTCGCCTTGCCTCCCACGGTGGGTTTTGCGGTGCAGGTGGTCAAGGGCACAGCCCTGACCTCGGTCATCGGGTTTGTGGAGCTGACCAAGGCCGGCAGCATGGTGAGCAACGCCACCTTCCAGCCTTTCTTGGTCTATGCCTGCGTGGCGGGCGTGTACTTCCTGTTGTGCTTCCCTCTGTCGGTCGCCGCGCGCGCCCTGGAGAAACGTCGTCATGCCGTTCATTGAGATCCGCGCCCTGCGCAAGCGTTTTGGCGCCCACGAAGTGCTCAAGGGCATTGACCTGACGGTGGAGGCCGGTCAGGTGGTGTGCATCATCGGCAAGAGCGGCTCGGGCAAAAGCACGCTGCTGCGCTGCCTCAACGGGCTGGAGCGCCACGATCAAGGCCAGATCCTGCTGGACGGCCAGGCGCTGGACCTGGCCGATGCGCCGCTGCGGGCCTGGCGCCAGCGCGTGGGCATGATCTTTCAGAGCTTCAACCTCTTTCCGCACCTGAGCGTGGGGCGCAACGTGATGCTGGCGCCCACCCTGGTCAAGGGCAGCGGCGCTGCGCAGGCGGAGGAACGCGCCCGCGCCTTGCTGGCCCGGGTGGGTCTGGCCGAGAAGTTCGACGCCGCGCCGGACCGGCTCTCGGGCGGCCAGCAGCAGCGCGTGGCCATCGCCCGCGCCCTGGCGATGTCACCCGCGGTGCTGCTGTGCGACGAGATCACCTCGGCGCTGGACCCGGAGCTGGTGGGTGAAGTGCTGCAGGTGGTGGAGTCCCTGGCCGCCGACGGCATGACCCTGCTCATGGTCACCCACGAGATGAACTTCGCCCGCAAGGTGGCCGACCTCGTGGTGTTCATGCATGCGGGCCAGGTGCATGAGATGGGCCCCCCGGCCCAGCTCTTTGGCTCGCCGGCCACGCCCGAGCTGCAGCAGTTCCTCAGCGCGCTGCATACCTGAGCGGCGGCCGGCCAGGGCCGCTCACGCCAGACCCGCCAGCGCCCGCAGGCGCTGCCGGCTCTGGTCCAGGTGCAGGAACATGGCCGCCCGCGCGGCCTGGGCGTCGGCACGGCGGATGGCGTCGTGGATGGCGCGGTGTTCATCGAGCACCACCACCTTGCCTGGGCGCAGGCCGGGCTCGTCGGCCGCGCGAGGGGCCGCCGGCGCGCTTGGCGGCCTGTCCACCTGCCGTGCCGCCCTCGCCGCGGCGGGCGCGTCAGGCACCACCGGCGGCAAGCGCTGGATGGTGGCCCGCCCCAGGGCATGCAGCACCGCCTCGAAATGACGGTTGCCGGTGGCCCGTGCCACCAGCAGGTGGAACTGGGCGTCCTGCGCCACGGTCGGCCGCCCGGCGGCCACCGCCTCTGAAAACGACGCCAGCACCTGGCCCAGCTCCTCCAGCTGCTGCGGGCTGCGTCGCTGCGCGGCCAAGGCGGCGGCGTCGGACTCCAGGCCCATGCGCAGCTCCAGCATCGCCAGCTTGTCCTCCAGGCTGGGGGGCTCGCCGCCGCTGCCCAGGTTGACCGGTTCGGGGTTGGCCGGTTCGCACACGAAAGTGCCCACGCCATGGCGGGTGTGCACCCAGCCCGCCGTCTGCAGGCGCAGCATGGCCTCACGCACCACGGTGCGGCTTACCCCAAAGCGGGCCATCAACAAGGGCTCGGTGGGCAGCTTGTCGCCCGGGCGCAGCGCGCCGCTGCGCATCTCTTCTTGCAGGGCATCGACCAGTCCATGCGCCAGGCTGCGGGGGAGGAGGGGAGTGGACGTCATGTCGTCTGACCTCTTTGGGCCTGCTGTCATCAGATGACTTGCATTGTAGAGCCTTAATTTCGCCCCCGAACCGGCGACTTTTCACCGGGTATTCCCGCATGTTGTCCGACTTCGCACCTCTTATGATGCCGCCAATCGTCAGATGACACGCTGAACCGGCGCCGCAATTGGCACTCCGAATCGCCAAGTCATCCGATGACTTAACCGAACGGAGCCCCCATGAAGATCGAGACCGTGCGCGTCACGGAGTTCAGTTATCCGAGCCACCGCAGCACCGATGCCGCCGGCCACAGCCACCCCGGCCCCCTCACGCAGGCGCGCCTGTCGCTGCTGACCATCACCACCGACGACGGGCAGCAGGGCCACGCCTTCGCGCCGTGTGAGGTGATCCGCGAGCATGTGCTCAACGCCTTCTTCCGCAAAGTGCTGGTGGGGCGCGATCCGCTGCACCGCGAGAAGCTCTGGGCCGAGCTGGAGCACTGGCAGCGCGGCAGCGCCGGGCAACTCACCGACCGGGCCCTGGCCGCCGTGGACCAGGCGCTGTGGGACTGGGCCGGGCGCGCCCTGGGCCAGCCGGTCTACAAGCTGATCGGCGCCTACCGCGACAAGGTGCCGGCCTACGGCAGCACCATGTGCGGCGATGAGCTGGCGGGTGGCCTGTCCACCCCGCAGGAGTACGGCGACTTCGCCCTCAAGCTGGTGGCGCGGGGCTACAAGGCCATCAAGCTGCACACCTGGATGCCCCCGGTGAGCTTTGCACCCAGCGTGGCCATGGACATCCGCGCCTGCGCTGCCGTGCGCGAGGCCGTGGGGCCGGACATCGCGCTGATGCTCGACGGCTACCACAACTACAGCCGCACCGATGCACTGACCATCGGCCGCGCACTGGAGCGCCTGAACTTCACCTGGTTCGAGGAGATGATGAACGAGCAGAGCATGGCCTCGTACGCCTGGCTCAGTGAGCAGCTGGACATCCCCATCCTCGGCCCCGAGAGCCTCTCGGGCAAGCACTACAGCCGGGCGGACTGGGTCAAGGCCGGCGCCAGCGACATCCTGCGCGCCGGCGTGCCCGGCGTGGGCGGCATAACCCCGACGCTGAAGGTGGCGCACCTGGCAGAAGGCTTCGGCCTGAACTGCGAGGTGCACGGCAACGGCGCGGCCAACCTGGCGGTGTGCGCGGCGGTGCGCAACTGCCGCTGGTACGAGCGCGGCCTGCTGCACCCCTTCCTCGATTACGACGAGGTGCCCGCCTACCTGAACCGCCTGGCCGATCCGATGGACGCCGACGGCTTTGTGCACCTCTCGCCCGCGCCGGGCCTGGGTGAGGACATCAACTTCGCGCACATCGAGGCCCACACGCTGCGCAGCTACTGATCGCCGCAAGGATCGCCGCTCGGATCGCCTCACCGGCGTCCGCCCCCAGAACACCAGGAGACACCCCCGATGCACACCCCCGCCCTTTGCCGCCGCCACCTGCTGAGCCTGGCGGCCACCCTGGCCACCGCCGCCACGCTGGCCCTGGCCCCGGCCGCCACCCGGGCCGACACCCCGGCCGACCAGCTGGTGATCGGCTTCAGCATGAACAACCTGCTCTCGCTGGACCCGGCCAACGCCACCGGCCTGGACGTGGCCGAGATCTTCGCCAACGTCTACGACACCCTGGTGGTGCTGGACCCCGCCAACCCGCGCCAGGTGCAGCCCGGCCTGGCCGAGCGCTGGCAGATTGCCGCCGATGGCAAGAGCCTGCGCTTCACGCTACGCAAGGGCGCCAGCTTCCACAGCGGCAACCCGGTGACGGCAGACGAGGCCGCCTGGTCCCTGCAGCGGGTGGTCAAGCTCAACCTGGCTTTGGCCACGGTGTGGAAGAGCTACGGCTTTTCCAAGGAGAACGTGGAGAAGTTCATCCGCGCCGAGGATGCCCAGACGCTGGTCGTCGAGCTGCCCGAGCCGGGGGATGCGCGGCTGGTGCTCTACACCCTGGCCACCTCGGTGAGCGCGGTGGTGCTGGACCGCAAGACCGTGATGGCCAACGAGAAGGGGCTGGACATGGGGGCGGCCTGGCTCATCAACCACACCGCCGGCTCGGGCGCCTTCAAGCTGGACGAGTGGCGCGCCAAGGAGGTGCTGCTCGCCAGCCGCTTTGAGGGCTACTGGCGCGGCCCGGCCAAGCTGCGGCGCATCGTCTGGCGGCACATGAGTGAGTCGCAAAGCTTGCGCTTGATGCTGGAGCGTGGGGATCTGGACGTGGCCACCGGCATGGCCCCGCCGGACATCGAGGCACTCAAGAGCCACCCCAAGATCCGCACCCAGGCGGTGCAGCGCGGCACGATCTATTACGTGGCCGCCCAATCCAAGGACGGCCCGTTTGCCGACAAGCGCGTACGCCTGGCGCTGCGCCACCTCATCGACTATGAGGGGCTGAACAAGACGGTGATGCCGCACTTCGGCGTGCTCAACCAGCGTCCGGTGCAGCTGGGTCTTGCCGCCACGTTGCCGCAGCCGGGCTACACCCTGGACGTGGCCCGTGCCAAAGCGCTGCTGGCGCAGGCGGGTTTCCCCAATGGCTTCAAGACCACCATCCGCGCCGTGGCCGAGCCGCCTTTCACCCACATCGCCACCAACCTGCAGGCCACGCTGGCGCAGGCGGGCATCGAGGCCAGCATCCTCACCGGCACCGGCAACCTGGTGTACGGCGCCATGCGCGACCGCCGCTTTGACCTCATCGTCGGCCGCGGCGGTGGCGGCACCGAGCCGCACGCCTACTCCAGCCTGCGCTCCCTGGTCTACAACCCCGACAACAGCGACGCCGCCAAGCTCACCAACTTCCAGGGTTGGCGCACCGGCTTTCAGAGCACCGCGCTCAACGAGCTGGTGGACAAGGCGCTGCTCGAGCCGCGTGAGGACCGGCAGGTCAAACTCTTCCAGGACGCCCAGCGCCTGTATGAGCAGGAGGTGGGCGGCATCCAGCCCGTCTCGCAGATGGTGGAAACCGTGCTGCTGCGCAGTGATGTGCAGGGCTACCAGAGCCACCCCTCGGCCACCACGCGCCTGCACGGCGTGAGCAAGCAGCGCTGAAGGCGCGGGAAGGAAACCGTCATGGCCCTGTCTGCCGTGTTTTCAAGGGTAAGTCCGGCGCTGCTGCTGGCGGGTGTGCGCCGGCTGGGCAGCGTGGCCATCACGCTGCTGGGCCTGTTGGCGCTGACCTTCGCCATCGGGCGGGTGATGCCGGTGGACCCGGTGCTGTCCATCGTCGGGCCGGATGCGGATCGCTCCACCTACGAGCAGGTGCGCGCCCAGCTCGGCCTGGACCAGCCACTGAGCGCCCAGTTCACCCGCTACCTGGGTGAGCTGGCCCAAGGTGACCTGGGCAAGGCCATGCTCAGCGGCAACCCGGTGAGTGAGGACATCGCGCGTGTCTTCCCGGCCACGGTGGAGCTGGCCACGCTGGCCATCGTCATCGGCACGGCGCTGGGGGTGCCGCTGGGGGTGTGGGCCGCCGCACGGCGCGGGCGCTGGGCGGACCATGCCGTGCGCCTCATCAGCCTCATTGGCCACTCCACCCCGGTGTTCTGGTTCGCCATGATGGGTCTGCTGGTGTTCTACGCCTGGCTGGGCTGGGCCGGCGGCAGCGGCCGGCTGGACCTGAGCTACGACGGCCTGGTGGCCTCGCGCACGGGCTTTTTGCTGATTGACGCCGCGCTGGCCGGCGAGTGGGCGGTGTGGGGCAGTGCGCTCAAGCACATCACCTTGCCGGCCACCATCTTGGCGCTGCACGCCATGGCCTACATCGCCCGCATGACGCGCAGTTTCATGCTCGCCCAGCTGGGGCAGGAATACATCCTCACCGCCCGGGTCAAGGGGCTGAGCGAGCGCGCCGTGCTCTGGAACCACGCGTTTCGCAACTGCCGGGTGCAGCTGCTCACCATCGTCGCCCTGACCTACGGCGGCCTGCTCGAAGGCGCCGTGCTGGTGGAAACCGTCTTCGCCTGGCCGGGCTTTGGCCAGTACCTCACCAGCAGCCTGATGCTGGGGGACATGAACGCGGTGATGGGTTCGGTGCTGCTGGTGGGGCTGCTGTTCATCGGCCTGAACCTGCTGTCCGACCTGCTCTACCAGGTGTTTGACCCGCGCACCCGCACCCAACGCCAGTGAGGCCGACACGGCCCCACACCGCCAATCGCCCTTCGCCTGACGAAAGCGCCCCCGCAATGTCCGCCACCAGCCCCCGCTGTGCCGCCATGAATCCGACCGCCTCCCCCCCCGCCAGCCCCAAGGCCGCCGCCGCCGCCTCCGCCGCCACCCAGGAGGTGCGCTCCGAGCGCCGCCGCGCCCTGCGCCGGTTGCTGCGCAATCCGCTGACGCGCTTTGGCATGGCGGTGATCTTCGCCTTGCTGGCCGTGGCCCTGTTCGCCCCCTGGCTGGCCACCCATGACCCGCTGGCGCAGGACCTCAACCGCGCCCTGCAGGCGCCCAGCGCCCAGCACTGGTTCGGCACCGACGAGTACGGGCGCGACCTCTACAGCCGCGTGATCCACGGCGCACGCATCACGCTCTACATCGTGATGCTGGTGACCGTGATCGTCGGCCCCATCGGACTGGCGGTGGGGGTGGTGTCGGGCTACTTTGGCGGCTGGGTGGACGGCGCCATCATGCGTGTCACCGACATCTTCCTGTCCTTCCCCAGCCTGGTGCTGGCCCTGGCCTTTGTGGCCGCCCTGGGCCCAGGTCTGGACCATGCGGTGATGGCCATCGCACTCACCGCCTGGCCGCCCATCGCCCGCCTGGCCCGTGCCGAGACGCTGACCCTGCGTCGCGCCGACTTCATCGTGGCCGTGCAGCTGCAGGGCGCCAGCGCGCTGCGGGTGCTGGGGCGCCACCTGGTGCCGCTGTGCCTGCCCTCGGTGATCGTGCGGCTGACCATGAACATGGCCAGCATCATCCTCACCGCCGCCGGCCTGGGTTTTCTGGGCCTGGGCGCGCAGGCCCCGGCGCCGGAGTGGGGCGCCATGATCTCCGAAGGCCGCCGCACCATGATGGAAGCCTGGTGGACGGTGGCCGCCCCCGGCGGCGCCATCTTGCTGGTGAGCCTGGCCTTCAACCTGCTGGGCGACGGTCTGTATGACCTGCTTGACCCGCGTGGCGAATGAAAGGAACCGCGACCATGAGCCATTCCATCCCAACCCCCTTGGCCCCCGCGCCAGCCCTGGCACCCGCCAAGCCCACCCTGGAGGTGGAGAACCTGCACGTGCGTTTCCGCCAGGACGAGCGCGAGACCCACGCCGTGCGCGGCGTCTCCTTCAGCCTGGGCCGCGAGAAGCTGGCCATCGTCGGCGAGTCCGGTTCGGGCAAGTCCACCGTCGGCCGGGCGCTGCTGGGGCTGCTGCCGCGCAGCGCCCGCATCGAGGCCGACGTCCTGCGCCTGGACGGCCAGGACCTGCGCGGCGCCAGCGAAGCCACGCTGCGCGAGCTGCGCGGGCGGCGCATCTCCATGATCATGCAGGACCCGAAATACGCCCTCAACCCGGTGATGCGGGTGGGCGAGCAGATCGCCGAGGCCTGCCTGACGCACCACCGCGTCAGCCGCGCCGAGGCCTGGGAGCGCACGCTGGCGATGCTGGCCTCGGTGCGCATCCAGGAGCCGGCGCGGGTGGCGCGCCTGTACCCGCACGAGGTCTCGGGCGGCATGGGCCAGCGCGTGATGATCGCCATGATGCTGATCACCGAGCCCGAGCTGCTGATCGCCGACGAGCCGACCTCGGCGCTGGATGTGTCGGTGCGCCAGCAGGTGCTCAACATCCTGGACGAGCAGGTGCGCCAGCGCGGCCTGGGCCTGTTGTTCATCTCGCACGACCTGCCGCTGGTGCGGCGCTTTTGCGACCGCGTGCTGGTGATGTACGCCGGCCGCGTGGTGGAGAGCCTGCCGGCCAGCCAACTCGCCCAGGCTCAGCACCCCTACACCCAGGGCCTGATGGCCGCGCTGCCGCGTCTGCACCAGCCCTGTGACCGCCTGCCCGTGCTGCAGCGCGACCCGGCCTGGGCGCTGTGAGCGCAGCCGCTTCCTTTGTGACGCATTTTGGGAAGACCCCGATGGCGATGATCCAGATCCAAGACCTGAGCCTGTCCTTTGCCGGTGTGCCGGTGCTGCACGGCGTGAACCTGACCGTGCGGGAAGGGGAGGCCTTCGGGCTGCTGGGCGAATCCGGCTCCGGCAAGACCACCGTGCTGCGCTGCCTGGCCGGTCAGTACCACCATTGGCGTGGACAGATCCAGGTGGCGGGTGAGGCGCTCACCCACCGCCTCACCCTGGCGCGCTGCCGCCACATGCAGATGGTGTTTCAGGACCCCTACGGCAGCCTGCACCCGCGCCACAGCGTGGCCACGGCACTGACCGAGCCGTTGCACATCCACCGCCTGGGCGATGTGGACGGGCGCATCGACCGCGTGCTGACCCAGGTGGGCCTGAGCCCAGCCTTTCGCGAGCGCCTGCCGCACCAGCTCTCAGGCGGCCAGCGTCAGCGCGTGGCGATTGCGCGCGCCCTCATCCTGGAGCCGCGTGTGCTGCTGCTGGACGAGCCGACCTCGGCGCTGGATGTCTCGGTGCAGGCCGAAATCCTCAACCTGCTGGCCAGCCTGCGCGAGCGCCACGGCCTGACCTACCTCATGGTCACGCACGACCTGGGCGTGGTGGCTCACCTTTGCGACCGCATTGGCGTCATGGCGGCCGGCCGCCTGGCTGAGGTGCTGAGCCGGGACCAGCTGCGCGCCGGCCAGGTGCAGGCGCCCGCCACCCGGGCCCTGCTGGACGCCTGCGCCGAAACGGCCTGAAACGGCCTGAAACGGCCAACGCCGCCGCCCGCCTGCGGCTGGCGCGGAAGCGGCCGGACCGCATCCGTAGTTCCCCCCAGCACAAAGCTGAAACCACGGCTTGGCGTCGTCCAAGCCATGTTGTACGATGACGTATAACTTACTCGGAGACCCCGCCATGTCCCCCCAAGAGCTCAAGACCGTTCTCGAAGCCGGCCTGCTGTCCTTCCCCCTGACCGACTTTGACGCCCAGCTCAATTTCGAGCCCAAGGGCTACGCAGAGCGTCTGGAGTGGCTGCAGCCCTACGGCGCCTCGGCGCTGTTCGCCGCCGGCGGCACGGGTGAGTTCTTCTCCCTGGAGCCGGGCGAGTACAGCCACGTGATCCAGGTGGCGCTGGACACCTGCCGCAACCGCACCCCCATCCTGGCCGGCGCCGGCGGCCCCACCCGTGTGGCCATCCAGTACGCCCAAGAGGCGGAGCGCCTGGGCGCCCAGGGCATCCTGCTGCTGCCGCACTACCTGACCGAGGCCAGCCAGGAAGGCCTGATCGCCCACGTGCAGGCCGTCTGCCGCAGCGTCAAGTTCGGCGTGGTGGTCTACAACCGTGGTGGCTGCCGCCTGACCCCGCAAAGCCTGCTGGTGCTGGCCGAGACCTGCCCGAACCTGATCGGCTTCAAGGACGGCATCGGCGACATCGAGAAGTTCGTCGCCATCCGCCAGACCCTGGGCGAGCGCTTTGCCTACCTGGGTGGCCTGCCCACCGCCGAAGTCTTTGCCGGTGCCTACAAGGCCATGGGCTGCCCGGTCTATTCCTCCGCCGTCTTCAACTTCATCCCGAAGACCGCCATGGACTTCTACAACGCCCATGCCGCCGGTGACACCGCCACCTGCGACCGCCTGATCCGCGAGTTCTTCCTGCCCTACATCGCCCTGCGCAACAAGGGCGAGGGCTACGCGGTGGCCATCGTCAAGGCCGGTGCCGCCATCGCCGGCCATGCCGCCGGCCCGGTGCGCCCGCCGCTGTCGGACCTCAAGGCCTCGGAGGTGGAAGAGCTGCGCGCCCTGATGGCCCCCCTGGGCCCGCAATAAAGCGCCCGCGTCGGGCCCTGCCCGGCGCGCCCCGTGACACGCCCCCCCAGACCACGACAGCCCGGCCATGACCGGGCTGCGCCCCCCCTTGCCCCTCATGGAGTACCAGGAGACACCCGCATGAAGATGCCCCAGCCCCCCCACGGGCAGGCCCAGCCTGCCACCGACATCGCCACCGCCGACATCCGCATTCCGCGCCGCCAGGTCCACCGCCTGGCCGGCGCCTTGGCGCTGGGCGTCACCCTCGGCGGGACGCTGCTGCCCGGTGCTGCCCTGGCACAGTCCGCCTGGCCGAGCAAGCCGCTGCGCATCGTGGTGCCGTATTCGCCCGGCGGCTCCTCAGACATCATTGCCCGCACCATCGCCCCGCACCTGGAGGCGGTGTTCAAGCAGACGGTGCTGGTGGAGAACAAGCCCGGCGCCAACGGCAACACCGGCAGCGACACCGTGGCCAAGGCCACCGACGGCCATACCCTGCTGCTGTGCGACGTGGGCGCGCTGGCCATCACCCCCTCGGTCTACAAGCAGCTGCCGTTCAACCCGTCCAAGGACCTGCGCGGCGTCAGCATGCTGGCCTACTCGCCGCACCTGCTGGTGGTCCATCCTTCGGTGCCGGCCAATAACCTGCGTGAGCTGGTGGCCCTGTCCAAGAAGGAGAAGATGAACTTCGCCGTGACGGCCCAGGGCAGCGCCCCGCACCTGGCCGGCATCGCGGTGGAAAAGGCCACCGGTGCCGACTGGGCTTACATCCCCTACAAGGGCGGTGCCCAGGCCCTGGCCGATACCATGGCCGGCCAGACCCAGATCGTGATGAACGGCATGCTCGCCACCCTGCCGCATGTGCAGAGCGGCAAGCTCAAGGTGCTGGCGGTGTCCAAGGCCACGCGCGTGGCCCAGCTGCCGCAGGTGCCCACCATTGCCGAGCAAGGCGTGGCGGGCTTTGAGTCCGGCACCTGGCAGGGCGTGCTGATGCCGGCGGGCACCCCCGACGCCGTGGTGCAGAAGGTGGCCACCGAGTTGCAGCGCATCGTGCAGCTGCCCGAGGTGCGCGACCGCCTGCAAAGCCAGGGCGCCGAGGTGCACGTCATGGGTCCGGCCGACCTGGGCCGCTTCTACGAGACCGAGCGCGCGCGCTGGGCCAAGGTGGTGGCCCAGGGCGGTGTCTCGCTGGACTGACCCTCCCTCCGATATCCCCGCAACCTCCTGATCACACCATGAGCACCCTGCAATCCTTCAGCGCCCGCACGGGCGACGTGCTGGCCGAGCTGCCGGCCACCTCTCCTGCAGCGGTGGACGCCGCCTGCGAGGCCGCCGCCGCCGCCTTCGCCCCGTGGCAAGCCGCCACCGGTGCCGAGCGCGCCGCCCTGCTGCGCGGCCTGGCCGCCGCGCTGGAGGCCGACCGCGAAGCCCTGGTGGCCCTGGCCGATCAGGAAACCGCCCTGGGCCCGGTGCGCCTGAACGGCGAGCTCGACCGCACCGCCTTCCAGCTGCGCCGCTTTGCGGACTTGGCAGAGCGCGGCGAGCCCTTCGCCTTCGTGGACGACCCCGCCGTGGCCGGCGCCCCGCCGGCGGGCCACCCCGCCATGCAGCGCTGGAGCGTGCCGCTGGGCCCGGTGGCCATGTTCTCGGCCAGCAACTTCCCCTTCGCCTTCTCGGTGTTGGGCGGTGACACCGCTTCGGCCCTGGCCGCCGGCTGCCCGGTGGTGGTCAAGGCCCACACCGGCCACCTGCAGCTGTCCAACCGCGTGTTCGGCCTGATCCAGCAAGTGCTGGCCGCCCAAGGCCTGCCCGCCGGCCTGGTGGGCCTGGTGCAGGGCGGTGGCCGTGACGTGGGCGTGCGCCTGATCCGCCACCCGGCCATCGCGGCCGGCGCCTTCACCGGCTCCACCCAAGGGGGGGCCGCCCTGGCCGCCGAGGCCGCGGCCCGCCCGCGCCCCATCCCGTTCTACGGCGAGCTGGGCTCGGTCAACCCCACCATCGCCCTGCCGGCCAAGCTGGCCACCGACGGCGCCGCCCTGGCCACCACCCTGGCCGGCTCCATCACCCTGGGCTGCGGCCAGTTCTGCACCAACCCCGGCGTGATCCTGCTGATTGACGAGGTGCAGCCGGAGATGGACGCCAAGGCGGTGAACGACGCCTTTGTGGCCCAGCTCGCCGAAGCGCTCAAGGCCCAGCAGCCGCACGCCATGCTCACCACCGCCATGCGTGGTGCCTTTGAAGCCGGCGTGGCCCATTGGGCCCAGGCCGGGGCCGACATGCTGCTGCAGGAAACCGCCGCCGCCGGCCAGCCGCCGCGCCCGGTGCTGGCCCAGGTCAGCGCGCTGGAGTTCATCGCCAAGGCCGCGCTGCGTGAAGAAGTCTTCGGCCCCAGCAGCCTGATCGTGCGCGCCGCGTCTTTGAGCCAGGCCCTGCAGGTGCTGCAGGCCGTGGGCGGCAGCCTGACCGTGACCCTGTGGGGCGTGGAGCAGGACAGCGACAAGTCCCGCGCCCTGGTGCGCGGTGCCATGGCCATTGCCGGGCGCGTGCTGTTTGCCGGCGTGCCCACCGGTGTGGCCGTGACCGCTGCGCAGCAGCACGGTGGCCCATGGCCCAGCAGCACGCGGCCGGAGACCACCTCGGTGGGCGACGCCGCGCTGGCGCGCTTCCTGCGCCCGGTGTGCCTGCAGGACGCCCCGGCCTGGCTCACCGCCCGCGCCGGCCGTCCGGTCTGACGCACTGCCCCTCTGGCGCTGGGACATGGGGCCGCCCCACAGGATCCCGCGCCTGAGGTGAATCCTCTCCTTCCGGGTGCCGTCGCCCTGAGCGGGTGCCGGCTTCCCTTGCAGCCGCCTGCGGTGTCATCACCCCAGGCGGCATTTTTTTATCCGCCGTCCACGGCCCCCGGCGCCAGGGCATGGAGCAGCTCCAGAAAGCGCCGCGCCGCCGGGTTGACCGGCCGGTCGCGGCGGATGATGGAGCTGTAGGCGTCCAGGCGCCCGGGCAGATCAATCGGCAGCACACACAGCTGGCCGCGGCTGGCGTAATAGTCGGCCAGCGCCGCGGGCAGCACGGCCACCATGGGGGCTTGCGCCAGCAAAAAGCTGGTGGTGAGGATGGACGCCGTTTCCACCAGATCCTGTGGCACATCCACGCCGGCATGGCGGAAGGCCTGTTCCAGCACCTCGCGCATGGGCGAGCCCCGCGGCTGCAGCACCCAGGGCTGTGACATCAGTTCCAGCAGGCCCACCGCGCGGCCGTCCGCCCAGGGGTGCTGAGGCCCCACGACCACCCGCAGGGCTTCGTCGTCCAGCGGCTTGACCTCATGGTCCGCGCGCCGATGGCCTTCGGTCAGGCGGCCGATCACCAAGTCCAGGTGACCGCTGGCCAGCTGGTCCATCAGCAGGTCGCTGGTCTCGGTGTGGATGGAGACCCGCAGGCGTGGCTGCTCGCGCTTGATGGCCACCACAGCACGACTGAGCAGGGTGGGGGAGGGGGCCAGCACGCTGCCGATGTCCAGCGTGCCGCCATCGCCGGCGCGCAGGCCTTCCAAGTCCCGGGCGAGGGCGGTCATCGCGCCGCGCAGCCCTTCAAAGTGCCCCAGCACCGTCTGCCCGGCCGGGGTCAGGCGCAGTCCACGGCCTTCCCGCTCCACCAACCGGCAGGCCAGGGCGGTCTCCAGCTCCTGCAGCATCTTGGTGGCGGCGGGCTGGGTCATGCCCAGCTCTGTGGCCGCCGCCCCCAGCGTGCCGTGCTGCTGCAGGGCCAGCAACAAGGCCACTTGGCGCAGCCGTAGGCGGTTGAGCAGCTGGCTGGCCCGCAATGAGTCGCTCATTTCATAACCCCCGGTGATGGTTCTATGAGATGTTTTCACTATACCGGCATGTATTGTGGGCCTACGATGCCCCTCATGGCTGGTGCAGAAGCCCTGCACTGTGTGCCAACACAACAACGCTGGAGACATGCCGATGACCCCCTTCACCCGCCGCCGCGCCTTGGGCGCCCTGACCCTGCTGCCCGGCCTGGGCGCTGCGCCGCTGCTGCTGGCCCCCGCCGGCGCCCGCGCCCAGGCCTGGCCCACACAGCCGGTGAAGCTGATGGTGGGCTCCAGCCCCGGCGGCGGCACCGACGCCATGGCCCGCACCGTGGCCGACAAGCTGGGCCCCGCCCTGGGCGGCACCGTGGTGGTGGAGAACCGGCCCGGCGTGTCCAACACCCTGGCGGTGGACGCGGTGGCCAAGAGCGGCGACGGCCATGTCATGGTCATGGGCGTGTCCACCGCACACGCGATTGCCCCACACCTCATCCGCCTGGGCTATGACAACGAGCGCGATGTGGTGCCGGTGGTCTACGTGGGCGCCGTGCCCAATGTGCTGGTGGTGGCCGCCACCTCGCCCTACAAGACCGTGGCCGAGCTGGTGGCCGACGCCCGCAAGCAGCCGGGGCGCCTGAACTACGCCTCCTCGGGCAACGGCAGCACCCAGCACATCGCCGGCGAAATGTTCGAGGAGTCCACCGGCATCATCCTCAACCATGTGCCCTACCGGGGCTCGGCCCCCGCCCTGGTGGACCTGATGGGCGGCCAGGTGCAGCTGAGCTTTGACACGCTGGCCTCGGTGCTGCCGCACATCAAGGGCGGCAAGCTGCGCGCCCTGGCCGTGTGCAGCAGCGCCCGCAACGAGCAGCTGCCCGGTGTACCCACCCTGGCCGAGGCGGGTGTGAAGGACGTGGAGATGAGCGCCTGGTACGGCATCTACATGAAGGCGGGCACGCCCAAGCCGGTGCAGCAGCGTGTGCACGACGAGGTCAACAAGCTGCTGGCCCTGCCCGAGAGCCGCGCCCGCCTGGCCACCTTTGGTGCCGACCACCAGCCCATGAGCCAAGCCCAGTTCCAGGCTTTCCATGTGGCTGAGAACAAGCGCTACGCCGACCTCATCAAGCGCCGCAACATCAAGATCGACTGATTCCACGCTCTCACCTGGGCCGCTCCGATGTCTGACTTTTCCCCCCCCCGCCTGCCCGTCGTGGCCCTCACCCTGGGCGACCCCGCCGGCATCGGCCCCGAGCTGATCGCCCGCCTGCTGGCCCGCCCCGAGACCTGCACCACCGCCAACGTGGTGCTGGTGGGCGACCCCTGGCTCTGGGCCGACGGCCAGCAGGTGGCCGGCCTGCGCGCGGCCACCACGCCGGTGGCCAGCCTGGCCGAGGTGCGCGGTCGCGCCGACACCTCGGTGCCCGCCTTCCTCGCGGTGGACTCGGTGCGGCCCGAGCAGGTGCAGCGCAGCGTGGCGCAGGCGCCCGGCGGCGCCTCGGTGCTGCAGGTGCTCAACCGCTGCATGGACGCGGCGCAGGCCGGCCAGATCGACGCCATCTGCTTTGCCCCGCTCAACAAGTTCGCGATGAAGCAGGGCGGCCTGCAGCACGAGGACGAGCTGCACCACTTCGCCCAGTACCTGGGCGTGACCGGCTACTTCTGTGAGTTCAACACGCTGGGCAGCCTCTGGACCTCGCGCGTGTCCTCGCACATTCCCTTGAAGGACGCGGTGAACTGGCTGACCCAGCCGCGCATCGAGGCCGCCGCCACGCTGATCTACCGCTCGCTGCAGGCCGCTGGCGTGGCCGCGCCCCGGGTGGCGGTGGCCGGCTTCAACCCGCACAACGGCGACGGCGGCACCTGCGGGCGCGAAGAGATCGACATCATTGCCCCGGCCGTGGCTGCACTCAACGCCGCCGGCCTGCCGGTGGTGGGCCCGTTCCCGGCCGACACCATCTTTTTGAAGGCCCGTGACGGCGACTTTGACGCCGTGGTCACGCTCTACCACGACCAAGGCCAGATCGCGATCAAGCTGCTGGGCTTCAGCCAGGGCGTGACGGTGCAGGGCGGTCTGCCCATCCCCATCACCACCCCGGCGCACGGCACGGCGTATGACATCGCCGGCCAGGGCCGCGCCAACGTGAGCGCCACCGCCAACGCCTTCGCCATCGCCTGCCGCATGGGCGCCAGCGCCCTGGCCGCGCGCGGCTGAGATCAGCGCCCACCTCCCCATCGATTCCGACTTCTTCCTCGACTGGAACCACCCCATGAAGATCACGTCCGTCCGCGCCCGCGTCTTTGAATGGAAGGGCAAGACCGTCCCGCCGCAGGGCAACTTCTGCTCCAACGCCATGGACCTGCTGTACTCGCGGCAAGAAACCATGAAGACCTTCCGCTTCCACCAGTGGACGGTCGTCGAGATCGAGACCGACACCGGCCTGGTGGGCTACGGCAACGTGGCCCTGGCGCCGAAGGTGGCCAAGCAGATCATCGACCAGTACCTCACCCCGCTGGTGATGGGCCAGGACCCCTGGGACTACGAGTACCTCAGCCAGCGCATGTACCGCGCCACCCACGCCTGGGGCCGCAAGGGCGTGGGCATGGCCGCCATCTCAGCGGTGGACCTGGCGATCTGGGACATCCTGGGCAAGAGCGTGAACAAGCCGGTGTTCAAGCTGCTGGGCGGGCGCACCAAGGAAAAGATCCCCTGCTACTACAGCAAGCTCTACCGCACCGACCTCGACGAGATGCAGAAGGAGGCCGAGACCTTCCTCAAGCAGGGCTTCACCGCCTTCAAGATGCGCTTCGGCTACGGCCCCAAGGACCTGCAGAAGGGCGTGGTGGAGAACCTCAAGAGCGTGGCCGCGGTGCGCGAGGTGATTGGTTATGACACCGACCTGATGCTCGAGTGCTACATGGGCTGGAACCTGGAGTACACCAAGCGCATGCTGCCCAAGCTGGCCCAGTACCAGCCGCGTTGGCTGGAGGAGCCGGTGATCGCCGACGACATCGACGGCTACGCCGAGTTGAACGCCATGAACATCATCCCGATCTCGGGCGGCGAGCATGAGTTCAGCCTCTACGGCTTCAAGCAGCTGCTCGACCGCAAGGCGGTGAGTGTGGTGCAGTACGACACCAACCGCGTGGGCGGCATCACCATGGCGCACAAGATCAACGCGCTGTGCGAGGCCTACTCGGTGCCGGTCATCCCGCACGCCGGCCAGATGCACAACTACCACCTGACCATGAGCACGCTGGCCTCGCCGATGGCCGAGTACTTCCCGATGTTTGATGTGGAAGTGGGCAACGAGCTGTTCTATTACATCTTCGACGGCGAGCCGGTGGCCGAGAACGGCTTCCTGGACCTGCGTGACGACGTTCCCGGCCTGGGCCTGAGCCTGAAGACCGAGTTCCTCGACCAGTTCGACATCACCGAGTGAGCCCGGTCATGCCCACCCCTTCCGCCAGCGCCCCGCGCTATCGGGGCGTCTTCCCGGTGGTGCCCACCATCTTCCACGCCGACGGCACGCTGGACCTGCCCGGCCAGCGCCGCTGCGTGGACTTCATGATCGACGCCGGCTCCCACGGCCTGGCCATCCTGGCCAACTTCTCCGAGCAGTTCGCGCTCTCGGACGCCGAGCGCGAGGTCCTCACCCGCGACATCCTGACCCACGTGGCCGGCCGCGTGCCGGTGATCGTGACCACCACGCACTTCAGCAGCGCGGTGTGCGCCGCCCGCTCGCGCCAAGCCCAGGATCTGGGCGCGGCCATGGTGATGGTGATGCCGCCCTACCACGGCGCCACGCTGCGGGTGGGCGAGGCCCAGGTGCTGGACTTCTACCGCACCGTAGGTGCCGCGGTGGACATCCCCGTGATGATCCAGGACGCCCCCATGTCCGGCACACCGCTGCCCGCCCCGCTGCTGGCCCGGCTGGCGCAGGAGGTGGAGACGATCCGCTACTTCAAGATCGAGGTGCCGCGCGCGGCTGACAAGCTGCGCGAGCTGATCGCCCTGGGCGGCGAGGCCATCGAAGGCCCCTGGGACGGCGAGGAGGGCATCACCCTCTGGGCCGACCTGGAGGCCGGTTGCACCGGCGCCATGACCGGCGGCGGCTTCCCCGACGGCATGCGCGCCATCTTTGACGCCTACCACGCCGGCCGGCGCGACGAGGCCTACGCCCTGCACGAGCGCTGGGCGCCGCTGATCAACTGGGAAAACCGGCAGGCCGGCTTCCTGGCCGCCAAGGCCCTGATGCAGGCCGGCGGCGTGATCGCCTGCGGCGCGCCGCGCGCGCCCTTCCCGGACATCAGCCCCGGCGTGCGCCACGGCCTGCTGGACATCGCCCGCCGGCTGGACCCGCTGGTGCTGCGCTGGGCGCGCTGACGGTGTGCCGGCCTGACCTGCCGGCCCGCGCCCCAGCGGGTCTTACCGCCTGACCGCGGCCCACGCGGGATCCCTTGTGTGGCCCGGCACGGTGCACCCGCACCGCGCCGGGCCGTTTTTCTTCTGGAGCTGTCATGAGCACCCTGCAATCCTTCAGCGCCCGCACGGGCGACGTGCTGGCCGAGCTGCCGGCCACCTCTCCTGCAGCGGTGGACGCCGCCTGCGAGGCCGCCGCCGCCGCCTTCGCCCCGTGGCAAGCCGCCACCGGTGCCGAGCGCGCCGCCCTGCTGCGCGGCCTGGCCGCCGCGCTGGAGGCCGACCGCGAAGCCCTGGTGGCCCTGGCCGATCAGGAAACCGCCCTGGGCCCGGTGCGCCTGAACGGCGAGCTCGACCGCACCGCCTTCCAGCTGCGCCGCTTTGCGGACTTGGCAGAGCGCGGCGAGCCCTTCGCCTTCGTGGACGACCCCGCCGTGGCCGGCGCCCCGCCGGCGGGCCACCCCGCCATGCAGCGCTGGAGCGTGCCGCTGGGCCCGGTGGCCATGTTCTCGGCCAGCAACTTCCCCTTCGCCTTCTCGGTGTTGGGCGGTGACACCGCTTCGGCCCTGGCCGCCGGCTGCCCGGTGGTGGTCAAGGCCCACACCGGCCACCTGCAGCTGTCCAACCGCGTGTTCGGCCTGATCCAGCAAGTGCTGGCCGCCCAAGGCCTGCCCGCCGGCCTGGTGGGCCTGGTGCAGGGCGGTGGCCGTGACGTGGGCGTGCGCCTGATCCGCCACCCGGCCATCGCGGCCGGCGCCTTCACCGGCTCCACCCAAGGGGGGGCCGCCCTGGCCGCCGAGGCCGCGGCCCGCCCGCGCCCCATCCCGTTCTACGGCGAGCTGGGCTCGGTCAACCCCACCATCGCCCTGCCGGCCAAGCTGGCCACCGACGGCGCCGCCCTGGCCACCACCCTGGCCGGCTCCATCACCCTGGGCTGCGGCCAGTTCTGCACCAACCCCGGCGTGATCCTGCTGATTGACGAGGTGCAGCCGGAGATGGACGCCAAGGCGGTGAACGACGCCTTTGTGGCCCAGCTCGCCGAAGCGCTCAAGGCCCAGCAGCCGCACGCCATGCTCACCACCGCCATGCGTGGTGCCTTTGAAGCCGGCGTGGCCCATTGGGCCCAGGCCGGGGCCGACATGCTGCTGCAGGAAACCGCCGCCGCCGGCCAGCCGCCGCGCCCGGTGCTGGCCCAGGTCAGCGCGCTGGAGTTCATCGCCAAGGCCGCGCTGCGTGAAGAAGTCTTCGGCCCCAGCAGCCTGATCGTGCGCGCCGCGTCTTTGAGCCAGGCCCTGCAGGTGCTGCAGGCCGTGGGCGGCAGCCTGACCGTGACCCTGTGGGGCGTGGAGCAGGACAGCGACAAGTCCCGCGCCCTGGTGCGCGGTGCCATGGCCATTGCCGGGCGCGTGCTGTTTGCCGGCGTGCCCACCGGTGTGGCCGTGACCGCCGCGCAGCAGCACGGCGGCCCGTGGCCCAGCAGCACCCGGCCGGAGAGCACCTCCGTGGGCGACGCCGCGCTGGCGCGCTTCCTGCGCCCGGTGTGCCTGCAGGACGCCCCGGCCTGGCTCACCGCCCGCGCCGGCCGTCCGGTCTGAGTCGGGCTGGCGGGCGGGGCAGGGGAGGGCAAGGGAAGGCCGCCCAATTCATAACCCCAAGCAATGGGTTCATGAGATGTTTTCACTATACCGGCATGTATGCGCTGCCTACGATGCATGCCACGGGGGTACCGAGACGGTGACGAACCGGCCCGGGCCCACCGGCACAACAAGGATGGAGACAAGACCCATGAACCGCTGCACCGCCCAGGGGACGCCGCGCACCACGCCCGGCCCCGCCCCAACCGCTCCCCCTCCATGGCGCCGCCCGGCGCCGATGTGGCGCTGAGCGCCTTGGCGGGCTGAGGCCCGCGACCTCCTTCCACCCCACACCCGTTTGTCCCATAGGCAGGGCCGGTGCCACCGGCCTGGCCGGGCTCGTCTCGCCCCGTCTCGCCTAGCGCCCCTTGAAGGTCACCACCATGCAACGCCGTCAGTTCTGCCAGTCCGCTGTCCAACTCTCCGCCGTGGCCGCCACCACCGGTCTGCTGCCCCCCCTGGCCCGCGCCCAGGCCACCGTGCTGCGCCTGGCCCACGCCGGCCCCGAAACCTCGTCTCAGCACCTGGCCGCGCTGGAGCTGGCCAAGGCCGTCAAGGAGCAGTCCAAGGGCCGGCTGGAGGTGAAGGTCTTCCCCAACGGCCAGCTGGGCAATGACGGCACCGTGATCGGTGCGGTGCGCGGCGGCAGCATCGACATGATGATGGCCGGCAGCGTCAACTTCGCCGGCCTCACCCCGGCCATCGGCGTGCTGGACCTGCCCTTTCTGTTCAACGGCGGCCGGCACGCCTATGCCACGCTGGACGGTGCGGTGGGCGCGCAGCTCATGACCGGGCTGGAGGCGCACGGCCTGAAGGGCCTGGGCTGGTTCGAGGTGGGCTTCCGCTGCATCACCACCAAGAACCGCGCGGTGCGCGCGCCCGACGATGTGAAGGGCCTGAAGATCCGCACCACGCCCAACCCGTCGCACATCCAGGCCTTCAAGCTGCTGGGCTGCAACCCGGTGCCCATGCCCCTGGGCGAGCTGTACCAGGCGCTGGAAACCGGCGCGGTGGACGCGCAGGAGCATCCGGTGGCCATCACCTGGTCGGCCAAGTTCTACGAGGTGCAGAAGCACCTGACCATGAGCCGCCACGCCTACACCGCCATGCCGGTGGTGATGACCAAGGGCCGCTTCGACGGCCTGCCGCCCGATCTGCAGGCCATCGTGGTGGAGGCCGCCCGCGCCGCCGGTCGCTTCCAGCGCGACATGAACGCCCGCGACGAGGCCCGCATCGTGGCCGACCTCAAGGCCAAGGGCATGCAGGTGCTGGAGACCTTCGACGCCGAGCCCTTCCGCAAGCTGGTGGGCGCCGAAACCCGCAGGAGCTTCATCGAGAAGAACGGTGACGCACTGCTGAGCGCCATCGACGCCCTGCGCAGCGCCTGAGCCCTGCACCCTCTGGAGACGCCATGTCCGACATCCTGCTGCTGGTGCAGAAATGCGCCCACACCTTCAGCTTTTATGACCTGGCCAGCGGCCAGGCCCTGCAGCATGTGGTGCTGCCCAACTTTCCGCACGAGTTCACCGTGGACCCGGCGCGCGAGCGCGCCTATGTGGGCATCTTCGGCATCGAGACCGCCTGGACCCGCGGCGACGAGGGCGACACCCGCATCGCCGAAATCGACCTGTCCGCGCGGCGGCTGCTGCGCCTGCTCGACCTGTGGCCCTACCGCCGCCCGCACGGCATGGCCTGCGACGCCGCCGGCCGGCTCTACGCCATGAGCGAGGCGCAGGACACCCTGCTGGTGTTTGACCGCCCGCGCGAGCAGGACGTGCCGCACCTGGCCGTGCCCTCGGGCGGCATCAAGACCCACCTGGTGACGCTCGACGCCCAGGCCGAAACGGCCTATGGCATCCACCTGCTGTCCAACACCGTCACCCGCTTCCACCCGCGCGACGCCACCGTGGCCCCACGCGCGGTGATGCCGGGCCCGCGCCCCGAGGGCAACGCCCTCTCACGCGACGAGCGCACCCTGTTCGTGGCCAACCGGGGCGACGACACGCTGGTGGCCATCGACACCGCCACCCTGGCCGTGGGCCGGCGCGTCAAAACCCGGCGCGACCCCAACCGCATCTACCGCCGCGACCTGCCCGACGGCCGCGCCCAGCTGCTGCTGACCAACTCGGGCGAGCAGTCACTCTCGGTCTTCGATGCCGACACGCTGGAGGAGCTGCATTGCCTGACGCTGCCGGCCAACCCCACCGCGCTGTCCTTCCATCCCACGCAGCCGCTGGCCTATGTGTCCTTCCAGGACGACTTTGTGCGCGAGCTGGACCTGCAGCGCTGGCAGTTTGTGCGCCAGATCCGCACCCTGCGCGAGCCCGACGCCTCCTTCGTCCTCACCGGAGCCTGACGCCATGACCTTCACCCGACGCCACCACCTGCAGGCCCTGGGCCTGGGCGCCCTGGCCCTGGCCGGCACGGCCCGCGCCCAGGAGACGGTGCGCCTGCGCCTGGCCCATGCCGGGGCCGAGACCGATTCCCAGCACCTGGCCGCGCTGGAGTTTGCCAAGCGGGTGAAGGCCCGCAGCGGCGGCACGCTGGAGGTGCAGGTCTACCCCAACAGCACGCTGGGCAACGACAACACCGTGCTGGCCGCCACCCGCGGCGGCACGGTGGACCTGATGCTGGCCGGCAACCCCTACTTCACCGGCCTGGTGCCCAAGCTCAATGCGCTGGACCTGCCCTACCTATTCAGCAGTGCCGAGCAGGCCCACAAAGTGCTGGACGGCGCCGTGGGCCAGCAGCTGCTGGGCGAACTGGAGGGCTTCTCGCTCAAGGGCCTGGCCTTCTGGGAGGTGGGCTTTCGCTGCCTGGCCAACAGCCGCCGCCCGGTGCGCCGCGCCGAGGACATCCGTGGCCTGAAGATCCGCACCACGCCCAACCCGGCCCACCTCAAGGCCTTCCAGCTGCTGGGCGCCAACCCGCAGCCCATGCCCTACGCCGAGGTGTACCCGGCGCTGGAGTCCGGCGCCATCGACGGGCATGAGAACCCGCCCATCATCATGGCCGCCTCCAAGATGCACGAGGTGCAGAAGCACCTCTCGCTCACCCGGCACGCCTACACCGCCATGCCGCTGGTGATGCACAAGGCGCGCTTCGACAAGCTCAGCGCCACCCAGCGCCAGTGGCTGGTGGAAGAGGCCGTGGCCGGCGCCCGCTTCCAGCGCAGCTACAACGCCACCCACGAGGCCGAGGTCATCGCCCAGCTGCGCCAGGCCGGCATGCAGGTGGTGGACCAGCCGGACAACGCCGGCATCGCCGCCATCGTGCGCGACGAGACCCGCCGCCTGTATGTCGAGAAGAACGGCGATGCGGTGCTCAAGGCCATTGAGGCGGTGCGCTGACCATGGCCGCCCCCTGGCCCGAGGCGATCCTGGACGCCCACCACCATTTCTGGGACCTGTCGGCCGGCCACTACGACTGGCTGCAGGAGGCCTATGCGCCTGAGCGCTTCATCCTGGGCCCCTACACCGCAATCTGCCGCGACTACCTGCCGCGCGAGCTGCGGGCCGATGCCAGCGGGCTGAACCTGGTGGGCAGCGTGCATGTGGAGGCCGAGCGCGACCGCGCCCAAGCCCTGGACGAAACCCGCTGGCTGCACACCGTGCACGCCCAGCACGGCCTGCCCAGCGCCGTGGTGGCCTGGGTGGACCTGCTGGCCGACGACGCTGAAGCCGCGCTCACGGCCCAGGCCGCCTGGCCCCTGGTGCGCGGCGTGCGCTGCAAGCCCGCCATCCGCCCGCAGCCCGACGGCCCAGCGCCCGACCACAGCGGTCTGGACGACCCGCGCTGGCCCGAAGCCCTGCGCCGGCTGGCCGCCCACAGCCTGCTGTGGGATTTGCGCGTGCCCTGGTGGCACCTGGAGGAAGCAGCCACGCTGCTGGCCCAGGTGCCCGAGCTGACCGTGGTGGTGGAGCACACCGGCCTGCCCTGGGACCGCAGCCCCGCCGGGCTGGCAGCCTGGCAACGCGGGCTGCAGGCCCTGGCCGCGCTGCCTCGGGTGCACCTCAAACTCTCTGAGCTGGGGCTGAAGACGGCGCCCTGGTCACGTGCGCAGAACGTGGCCGTGCTGCGCCACGCACTGGCCGCTTTCGGCTGGGGGCGCTGCCTGTTTGGCAGCAACTTCCCTGTGGCCGGCCTGCGGGCCTCGTATGGCGAGATCGTGCAGACGGTGACCGAAGCGCTGCAGGACGCCACGCAAGAGGCGACGCCAGGGGCGCCGGATGCGCTCCTGCATCAGGCCCTGGCCGCCGTGTTCCACGACAACGCCGCCCGGGTGTACCGCACCGGCCCGGTGGCTGTCACCCCGCCGCCGCAGCCCCAGGCGGCAGGGGAGGGCGCGCCATGCTTGACGAGAGCGACGTGAGCGACTTGAGCCCCTTGCAGGCCGCCCGCTTGGCCTTTCTCGCCAGCGGCGACGAGGCGCTGCTGCCCATCGTGGATGCGCACCACCACTTCTGGGACGTGGGCCGCAACCCGCACCCCTGGCTGCAGCGCCTGCCGCGCATCCCCTTCCGCTACGGCGACTACGGCGCCATCTGCCGCGACTACGGGCCGGCCGACCACGCCCGGCATGCCGGCGCCCACCGGGTGATGCGCAGCGTGCTGATGGAAGGCGAGTGGGACCCGGCCGACCCGCTGGGCGAGGCCCGCTGGGTGCAGGCCCTGGCCGCGCGCGAAGGCACGCCCCATGCCCTGGCCGCCCAGGCCTGGCTGGACCGCGAGGACTGGCCCGAGGTGCTGGCCACCCTGCTGACCCTGCCGATCGTGCGCAGCGTGCGCCACAAGCCGCGCACCGTGCCCCGTGCCGAGCACCACGCCGCCTGGCAGGCCCCCGGCAGCCTGCGCTGCCCGCGCTGGCGTGCCGGCTACGCCCGGCTGGTGGGCACCGGCCTGCTGTTCGAGCTGCAGGCGCCCTGGTGGCACCTGGACGAGGCGGGCGAGCTGGCGCGGGACTTCCCCACCGTGCCGCTGGTGCTCAACCACGCCGGCCTGCCGGCCGAGCGCGACGCCGCCTCGCTGGACGCCTGGCGCCAGGCCACGGCCCGGCTGGCGCAGTGGCCGCAGGTGGTGGTCAAGCTCTCGGGCCTGGGCGTGCCCGGCCAGCGCTGGACGCCTGAACTGCAGGCCCCGGTGGTGCACCACCTGCTGCAGGTCTTCGGCCCCAGCCGCTGCCTGGTGGCCAGCAACTTCCCCGTGGATTCGCTGGTGGCCACGCTCGACGAGATCCTTTCCGGCTTCAAGGCGCTCACCCGCCACCTGCCGCCGCCCGAGCGCCTGGCGGTGTTCTGCGACAACGCCCTGCGCCTGTACCGCCTGCCGGTCTGAGTGACCGGCCCCCGACGGCTTCCGCCCCCAACCACAAGAGGAGACACCCCATGAACCGACGCCTTGCCACCGCCCTCACGACCGCCCTCACGACCGCTCTCTCCACGGCGCTGACCACCGCCTGCGCCGCCCTGCTGCTGGCCGGCCCCGCGCAGGCCCAGGAGATCCGCGCCCGCCTGGGCACCAGCCTGCCCGACAGCCACCCCCAGACCCTGGGCGCCCGCAAGTTCGCCGAGATCGTGGAGCAAAAGAGCCAGGGTCGCATCCGCATCAGCGTGTACTCCGGCGCCACGCTGGGCAGTGACCAGCAGATGCAGTCCGCGCTGCGCGGCGGCACGCAGGAGTTCACCGTGCCCTCCACCGCCACCCTGGCCAACCTGGTCAAGGAGTTTGGCGTCATCGGGCTGCCCTTCTCCTTCTCCACCGAGGCGCAGGCCGACGCGGTGCTGGACGGCCCCTTCGGCCAGGGGCTGCTGGCCCGCCTGCCGGAGAAGGGCCTGGTGGGCCTGGCCTTCTGGGAGAACGGCTTTCGCAACCTGACCAACAGCCGCCGCCCGGT
Organism: Ideonella livida; assembly: GCF_010499455.1. GTDB lineage: Bacteria > Pseudomonadota > Gammaproteobacteria > Burkholderiales > Burkholderiaceae_C > Ideonella > Ideonella livida. The sequence continues at coordinate 86,988 of NZ_JAAGOH010000003.1, forward strand.
GGCCAAACTCGACGACCTGGCGGGCCTGAAGGTGCGCACGATGCAGAACAACCTCTACATCGACCTGTTCAACGGCCTGGGCGCCAACGCCGTGCCCATGCCGGTCAACGAGCTGTTCACCGCCCTGGAGACCCGCGCGGTGGACGCGCAGGAGAACCCCTACACGGTGATCCACGCGCAGAAGTTCTACGACGTGCAGAAGTACCTCTCGGTGACCGGCCACGCCTATGACGCGCTGGTGCTGCTGACCTCGCGCAAGTTCTGGGACGGCCTCAAGCCCGCCGACCAGGCCCTGGTGCAGGCCGCCGCCCGCGAGGCCACGCTGTACCAGCGCCAGACCAGCCGCAGCCTGAACCAGAGCCTGCGGGCCGAGCTGGCCAAGGCCGGCATGCAGATCAACGAGGTCAGCGAGTCGGAACGCCGCCGCATGCGCGACCGCCTGCGCCCGGTGATCGACAAGCACATCGAGTCGGTGGGGGCCGAGACCGCCCGCGCCTTCTTCGCCGCACTCGACCAGGCGCCCGCGCGCTGAGCGCACCCCGCCGCCGAATCAGGAGCCAAGCATGCTGCCTCGCTTTTTTGTGCGTTTTCTGGAGTGGATGCTCATCGGCCTGCTGGGCGTGATGGTGGTCCTGGTGTTTGGCAACGTGGTGCTGCGCTACGGCTTCAACTCCGGCATCACCTTCTCCGAGGAGGTCTCGCGCTTCATCTTCATGTGGCTGACCCTGCTGGGCGCACTGCTGGCCATGCACGAGCATGCCCACCTGGGCATGTCCAGCGTCATCTCGGCGCTGCCGGTGTGGGGGCGGCGGGTGTTCCGCTTCGCCTCGGACCTGCTGATGCTGGTCTGCTGCGGCCTGCTGGTGCAGGGCACCTGGAAGCAGGTGGTCATCGCCATGGACGACCACGCGCCGGTCTCGGGCGTGCCCATGGGCGTGGTGTTCTCGGCGCTGCTGGTGAGCAGCACGGGCATCAGCTGGATCCTGCTGTGCAGCCTGTGGCGCCAGGTCAGCGGCCGCATGCCGGCCGAGGAACTGGTGATCACGCCCACCGGCTCCGTCGAATGAACCCCCGCGCCCCGATCTCCCTGGAGTCCCTGACATGACGATCGCCGTCTTCCTCTGCTCGCTGCTCGGGGCCATGACCCTGGGCATGCCCATCGCCTTCGCGCTGCTGGTCTGCGCCGTGGCGCTGATGGTGCACCTCAACAACTTCGACACCCAGATCCTGGCGCAGAACCTGCTGGAGGGCACCAACAACTACCCGCTGATGGCGGTGCCCTTCTTCATGCTGGCCGGCGAGCTGATGAACGCCGGCGGCCTGTCCAAGCGCATCATCGCCATGGCCCAGTCGCTGGTGGGCCATGTGCGCGGCGGCCTGGGCTATGTGGCCATCCTGGCCGCGCTGGTGATGGCCAGCATCTCGGGCTCGGCGGTGGCCGACACCGCCGCCCTGGCCGCGGTGCTCATCCCGCTGATGCGCCAGGCCGGCTACGACGTGCCGCGCTCGGCCGGGCTGATCGCCTCGGGCGGCATCATCGCCCCCATCATTCCGCCGTCCATCGGCTTTGTGGTGTTTGGTGTGGCGGCGCAGGTGTCCATCACCAAGCTGTTCATGGCCGGCATCGTGCCGGGTGTGATGATGGGGATGGCCCTGGGCCTGACCTGGTGGCTGTGCGCCCGCCGCGAGGCGCCACCGGTGCGCGAGGCCGACCACTTCGCCTGGTCCCGGGTGGGCCAAAGTTTCCGCCAGGGGGTGTGGGCGCTGCTGCTGCCGCTGGTGATCGTGGGCGGCATGAAGGCGGGTGTGTTCACGCCCACGGAGGCGGCGGTGGTGGCCGCGGTGTACTCGCTGGCCGTGGGCCTGCTGGCCTACCGCGAGCTGAAGCTCTCGCAGCTGCCCGCCTTGATGCTGGCGGCGGCCAAGACCTCGGCCGTGGTCATGTTCCTGGTGGCCTGCGCGCTCGTCTCGGCCTGGCTCATCACCATCGCCGACATCCCAGGCCAGGTGGCCGAGCTGCTGCGCCCCTTCATGGACCAGAAGATCCTGCTGATGTTCATGATGATGGCGCTGGTGGTGGTGATCGGCACCGCGCTGGACTTCATGCCCACGGTGCTCATCCTCACGCCGGTGCTGATGCCGCTGGTCAAGCAGGCGGGCATCGACCCCATCTACTTCGGCGTGCTCTTCATCATGAACAACGCCATCGGCCTGCTCACCCCGCCGGTGGGCACGGTGCTGAACGTGGTGGCCGGCGTGGCGCGGGTGGACCTGGGCCGCGTCACGGTGGGCGTGTGGCCGTTCCTGGTGGCCCAGTCGCTGCTGCTGCTGCTGTTCATCCTGTTCCCGGCGCTGGTGATGGTGCCGGCGCGCTGGTTCTATTGAGGGTTGACGGCGGGCCCCATCTGCTGGGAGCGGCGCGGGGGAGGGCAGGGCGGCGCAGGAACGTGCGGACGGGTCCACAATCCGCGCCCCGTGGAACCTACCGAAATGAACACCCCCCCCGCCCCCGTCCCCGGCTTGACGCCCGGTGCCCTGCCTACCGCCCTGCTGCAGGCCATCGCCGCCCTGCAGCCCAGCGCCCAGGCCCAGCGCCTGTTTCACGGCCGCGGTGGCCTGCACCCGGGTGAGGAGGCGTGGACGCTGGACGCCTACCCGCCGGTCTGGCTGCTGACCCACTACGGGCCGGTGGATGAAGTGGCACTGGCCGCTGTGGGAGAGGCCCTGCAGCGCCGCTGGGCCCAGGTTGGCGCCGGCCAGCCGCTCAACCTGGTGTTCCAGCAGCGCGACGAAGTGCGTGCCGACACCCGCGTGCTGTGCGGCACGGTGCCCGAGGACCACGCGGTGGCGGAGGACGGCGCCCGCTACGCTGTGCATCTGCTGCGCGGCTTCAACCACGGCCTGTTTCTGGACATGGCCGAGGGACGGCGCTGGCTGCGCGCCCAGGCGGCGGCGCGGCCCGGCGCGCGCGTGCTCAACCTGTTTGCCTACACCTGCGCCTTCTCGGTGGCGGCGCTGCAGGGCGGCGCCAGCCAGGTGCTGAATGTGGACATGTCACCCGGCGCCTTGGGCATTGGCAAGCGCAACCATGCGCTCAACGGCCTGTCGGGCCGGGCCAGCTTCCTGCCCTATGACGTCTGGAATTCCTGGGGCAAGCTCAGCCGCCAGGGGCCCTACGACCTGCTGGTGGCCGACCCACCGGCCTACCAGAAGGGCAGCTTTGTGGCTGAAAAGGATTGGGCGCGGCTCCTCCGCCGCCTGCCGGGCCTGCTGGCGCCTGGCGGCCAGGCCCTGCTGGCCCTGAACGCGCCCCGCTACAACGAAGACTTCCTGCGCCAGCTCCTGGCGGTGGAGGCGCCCGCCCTGACGGTGCTGCAGCGCCTGCCCAACCCGCCAGCGTTTGCGGATGTGGACCCGCAACGGGCGCTCAAGGTGCTGATCGTGCAGGCGCCGGGCGCATGAGCCCCATGGCGCTCAACGCGGCCTGTCCAGCTGCCACTGCAAATGGGCCTTGACGGCCGGCCAGTCGGGCGCAATCACGCTGTAGACGCAGGTGTCGCGCAGGCTGCCGTCGGGCAGCTTCTGGTGGTGGCGCAGCACACCGTCGAGCTTGGCGCCCAGGCGTTCAATGGCCCGCCGGCTTTGCTGGTTGAAGAAGTGGGTGCGGAACTCCACCGCAATGCAGCCCAGCGTTTCAAAGGCATGCTGCAACAGCATCAGCTTGCAGGCGGTGTTAAAGCCGCTGCGCTGCACGCTGGCTGCCGTCCAGGTGGAGCCGATCTCCACCCGCCGGTTCGCCGCGTCGATGTTCATGTAGGTGGTCATGCCGCGCACGGTGCCACCGGCATCCACGCTGACAAAGGGCAGCATGCTGCCCTTGGCCTGCAGGTCCAGGCGGCGCTGGATTTCGGCACGCATGCCCTCGGGGCTGGGCACGACGGTGTACCAGAGGCGCCACAGTTCTCCATCTTGGGCAGCCGCCACCAGGGCGTCGTGGTGCTCCGGCAGCAGCGGCTCCAGGCGGGCCAGGGGGTGGGTGAGGGTGACGGGGGCGGGCCAGGTGGACATAGAGACGGCGAGGAGAAGCGCAGGAGGGGCGGCGACAAGGCCGTGCCGGCCAGCATACCCGCCCGCCCCCGCGGCCTGGAAAGCGCCGCGGGTGTCCAGCCCCGCCCACGGCCTCTAGTGCCGGGCGGTACCTGCCCAGCGTCGTGCCAGCAGGTGGTCCAGCGAGAGCCGACCCGGCCCCAGCGCCATCAGCCACAACAGCCCGGCGGCCCAGGTGCCGTGTGTGGCATAGGCGCCGGGGTAGACCAGCAGTTGGATCACCGCCGTCATGCCCAGCAGCCCCAGGGCCGCCAGGCGGGTGCCCAGACCCAGCAGCAGCAAGACGGGCAGCACATGCTCGGCCGTGGCCGCCAGGACGGCGGCCACGGCCGGCGGCAGCAGGGGCAGGCGGTACTCGTCGGCAAACAGCGCCACGGCGCTGTCGGAGAGCCGGGGCCAGCCCAGCACCCATTCACCGCTCACCAGGTTGATCACCAGCCCACTGACCTTGGTTTGCCCGGAGAGCCAGAAGGTGGCAGCCAGCGCAAAGCGGGCCAGCAGGGCAATGCCATCGGCGGGCAGCTGGCTCATCAGGCCATTCAAGCGCCGCACCAGACGGGAGGCCAGACACACCGCATGAGACGCAGTGGAGGAGGCCGCGGGGGTGGCCAACGGCGCTGAGGCGCTTGGGTTGGTCGCGTTGACAGGGCGCGTCATCAGGGGTTCTCCCAGAGCAGATCCGCCCACACCTCGTGGGCCAACAAGTCGCCCAGGCCGCGGCCCAGGTCCAGCGCAGGTTCAGCCGCCAGGGCCTGGGCAGCGGCCCGGCCCAGAGGCTGGCCCTGGCCACAGGCCTCCAGCAGCGCAGTCAGGCCTGGGCCCAGGGGCAACAGACGCAGGCGGTCGTCCACCCGCAACAGCAGGGCCGCCTCGGGTTGGTCCATGTCCAGCTTGGCCAGCCGCGCGGCCAGGCCGGCGGCCGGGTCTTCCTCAGGCGCCTCGGGCGCCTGATGGGCGCGCCAGAAGCTCGGCACCGCCCAGTCTGAGCGCAACACCGCCGCGCCGCTGCGCAAGGGCAGGCGCAGGCGCGGCAGCGCATCGGGTTGCGCCAGTGCCGCATGCAAGGTGCCAGCCGCCAGGGGCGTGTCATCGGCCGCATGCAGCGCCGCCTGGCCAGCCAGTTCCAAGCGCACCAGATCGGCCAGCCAGGGCAGTCCCGCGGCGGGGGGAAAGCCGCGCAAAAAATCCGGCAGCGCCTGCCCATAACCGGCCAACACCGGGCTGCAGGGGGGATGCTGGCGCACGAACACCGCGGCCATGGCGCGAAAGAATGTCTCTCCGACAGCGGTTTGCGTCACCGGCAGGCTGCTGGCCAGCACATCCACCAAGCCGCTGACGACGTTATGGCGGTGCACCGCAAAGCGGCGCGCCACGCCGGGCCCCCCACCCGGTGCGCCCAAACCGGCCGGCACCGGCAGGTCGGGGTCCAGCAAGGCCGCCACCCAACGCGCCTGCACGCTGTCCGCGGGCGCAGGGCAAGCAGTCGGTTTCATGCCACCTCCTGCGCGGGGCGCGCCGGCCGTGGATCCCGGACAAGAGGCAAAGCGGGCCTCGGGCTGCCCGCCAACAGCCGGTCGGCCTGCGCCGCCTCGGCCAGCAGGCGGTCCAGCGGCGGCAGGTCTTGGTCCCATTCAATCAAGGTGGGCACCGCGCCGCGCCGGGCCACCACCTCGGCCAGCAAACCCCACACCGCGTCGTCCACCGGGCTGGCGTGGGTGTCCAGCAGCAGCACGCCCGGGGTCACGTCGGCCGCCCGGGTGAAGCCGGCCAGGTGGATCTGCTCCACCGCCTCCAGCGGCCAGTCGTCCAAAGCGGCCAGGGCGCTGAACCCCAAGTTGACGCTGCTCACATGGAGGTTGTTGAGGTCCAGCAGCAGGCCGCAACCGGTGCGGCGCACCAGTTCCCGCAAGAACGCGGGCTCTGTGAACTGCGACGCTTCAAAGGCCAGATAGGTCGACGGGTTCTCCAGCAGCAGGCGCCGGCCCAGCCGGGTCTGCACCTGGTCTATGTGGCGGCACAACCGGTCCAGCGTGGGCCGGTCGTACGCCACCGGCAACAGGTCGCCCAGGTAGTGCCCGCCATGCCCCCCCCAAGCCAGATGCTCGGAAAACACGCTGGGCTGATAACGCGCGATCAAGGCCGCCAAGCGGTCCAGATGGGCGACCTCTGGCGCGGACGCACCCGCCAGGCCCAGGCCCACCCCGTGCAGGGCCAAGGGCCAGCGCGCCCGCACCTGATCCAGTTGCCGGGGCAACGGGCCGCCGGCCACCATGTAGTTCTCGGCATGCACCTCCACAAAGGCAGGCGGCGGCGCCGAGAAGTCGCCGCTCAGCAGACCGGCGGCGTGGGGCATGCGCAGCCCGATGCCGGCGCGGGCCGGCAGCGTCGGCGCCATGCACGAGAGTGACTCACAGGCGGCCGGCATGGATCACTTGGCCCCGAAAGCCATCAGCTGGCCAAAGCCACTGGGCGAGGTCTTGGAGGCAGTCTTCTCGCAGCTGCCCTTGGGCACGTAGCTCCAAGCATTGCCCTGGTAGTCCATCTTGGAGGTGCCGGCGCACGTGGTGCCCGGGCCGGCGGCGCAGTCGTTCTTGCCCTTCATGGCCACGCCGTAGCACTTCTCTTTCTCGGCCGCCTGGGCCAAGGCGGGTTGAGCGGCCAATGCCGTGGTGAGGGCCAGGGCGAGAGAGGCAGCGGGCAAAACGGTGGAATGACGAACGGACATCGGAAGGCTCCAACAGAGAAGAGGTGGGAAACACGCTGGCCGGCGGCCAGGTGGGGGGCGAATCGGCGCCGGCTGGGCCGGCTGCCACTCCGGCACCTCCTCGGTAGTCGCCTCGGCGGGCCATTTCTGACAGTCTTCTTGTAAGTGGAAACCCTAGTCTCGATGGCCCCCACCGGACAGGCCGGCGCGCAGCCGGCTGACCGGCCCGCGGCCGGTGGACACCGCCAGGGCCGCCACCAGACGTTTCATCAGACCTTCCGCCCGCCGCGCCATACACCTGAGGCTGGAGCCGCACAGGCGCCGTTCGGCCTTCGGCGTGCGCAAGTGCCCACGGCAACAAGCATTTGGCCCTGCACGCGGATTCAACGGGATTTATGGGATCTTTTATTTGTATGTTGATTATTACGCTAATCAATGTTTTATTCAGGCCACCAAGCCACCGCTGCGATGGCCCACGACGGTCCCGGACCGGCCATGCGCCCCATGCCGACCCGCCCACCACCTCATTCGCCACCGTTCCACCCACCGCCGCCACAATGAACCGCATGGAAGATGTCGATAGCCTGGTGATCGGTGCGGGGGTGGTGGGCCTTGCGGTGGCCCGGGCGCTGGCGCGCCAAGGACGGGAGACCGTGGTGGTGGAGCAGGCCCTGGCCCCCGGCACCGGCGTGAGCGCGCGCAGCAGCGAGGTGATCCACGCCGGCCTGCACCACCCAGCTGGCTCCCTCAAGGCCCGCCTGTGCCAGCGGGGCCGGCAGTTGCTGTACGACTACTGCGCCGCGCGGGGCGTGGCCCACCGGCGCTGCGGCAAGCTCATCGTCGCCACCACGCCGGCGCAGCTGCCGGCCTTGCGCCAGCTGTGGGCCGCCGGGCAGGCCCAGGGGGTGCCCGGGCTGGCCTGGTGCGAGGGCGAGGCGCTGCGCCGCCTGGAGCCGGCCCTGCGGGCCGAGGCCGCACTGCACAGTGCCTGCACCGGCATCGTCGACAGCCACGGGCTGATGCAGGCCCTGCTGGCCGATGCCCAGGCGGCCGGGGCACAACTGGCCCTGGGTTCACCGGTGCTCGGCGGTCAGGTCACCCCACAAGGGCTGGTGCTGCAGATCGGGGGCGCCCAGCCCATGGCCATCCGGGCCCGCACCGTGGTCAATGGCGCCGGCCTGCATGCCCCGGCCCTGGCCGCACGGCTGCAGGGCCTGGACCCGCGGGGGCTGCCCAGGTCCTGGCGGGCCAAGGGCCATTACTTCAGCCTCCGAGGCCGGGCGCCCTTCTCCCGCTTGGTCTATCCCCTGCCCGAACCCGGCGGGCTGGGCATCCACCTCACCTTGGACCTGGCGGGACAGGCCCGTTTCGGTCCGGACGTGGAGTGGGTGGACGACACGGCCGACCTGCAGGTGGACCCGCGCCGGGCTGCAGCCTTCGACACTGCCATACGCCGTTACTGGCCTGATCTCCCGGCCGGCGCCCTGCAACCTGCCTATGCCGGCATACGCCCCAAGATCAGCGGCCCGGGCGAGCCCGCCGCCGACTTCATGGTGCAGGGCCCGGGCGCCCACGGGGTGCCGGGGCTGGTCAACCTCTTTGGCATCGAGTCGCCCGGCCTCACGTCCAGCCTGGCCTTGGCCGAGGAGGTGCTGCGGCAACTCGCCCCGGACCGCGGCCTGGCCGCCTGAGGCGGAACGGCCGGGTCGGACCTCAGGCCGGCAGCAGGTGGGCGCGCATCAGCCGGCGCGCCTGCTCCAGGCCTGAGGGGCTGGGCGACTCCTTGAAGAACACCGGCAAGGGCAGTTGCAGGTGCGCCGCCGGCTGTCCCTGCTTGAGGGCCTGCAGCGCGCTGCGCACCTCCACCGAGCGGGCCACCAGATGCCGTGCCACCACCGGCTGGTCCACCCAGCGGGCGGCCTGCACCCGGGCGGTCATGAAGACCGCCTGTTCATTGAGCACGCCTTCGCGCATGACCTCCCCATGGCGGCTGAGCACCAGAAAACGGTCCTCGTAGTCCAGGTTGTGGCGCACCAGAAACTGCCGGCCCAGGGCCAGCGGCACAAACCAGGTGGCCTCGTCAAACTGCCGGCGGTTGAAGCCCCGGGCCCGCATGGCCTGGGCCAGTGCCTGGTCCTCCACCTGACCGGCGCGGACCACAGCCTCCAAATAGAAGGGCGCGGCCTCGGCGTCCACCGGCCGGGCGGCGCCGCCCGGCCCGGCCCGCTGCGCCTGTCCCGCCAGGCGGGCCTGCAGGGCCTGCCGTGCCGCCCGGGCCAAGACCGCGCAAGCCGGTGCGGCAGGCGGCCAGGCCTGGGACAGCCAGGCCTCAGGCACATAGGGCTGGCCCTGGTGCAACAGCACCTGCACCCCTTCGGCCGCCGCCCGGGCCAGCACGGCCGCCGCCCTGCCCTGCGCCCCGGTGGGCGCCGCCAGCGCCACCGCCACCAGCACCATGCCACCCGGCGGCATCACGCCCACCCATTGCCCGCCCGGCGGGCAGCCGGGCAGGTCCGCTTCTTCGAAGCGTAACCACGTCACATCCATGTTTTTCACCCCAGTGAGGGTCCCCACGACCATCAGGTGCCGCCGCCGTCTGGCGCAGCGGCTGTCGCACCTGCCTGGTGCGATTATTGGCCAGACCACAGGAATTCAGCGGGGGTACGCCCAAGCGAAAGGGGCTGGATGTGTGGGCGCCTCAGGCGGTCAGGCGACGCACAAAGTCGAGCACAGCGGCGCTGACGCTGACGTCGGCCGTGCCAAAGGAATGGCCGGGTGAGAAGTGGTTGTGCTCGGCCCAGCAGTGCAGCGCGGGTGCAAAGCCGTGGCGGCTGACCAGCCGGGCAAACAGCTCGCCGGCTTGCACCTGCATCTGCAGCAGGTCGCGCTGGGCAAAAGCGATGAGCAGTGGGAAGGGGGCGGCATCCACCTGGTCCACCACGCTGGCGGCGTCCCAGTCGGCCGGATCGGGGCCGAAGTAGGCCTCGTTGCGCGGGTCGGGCGTGGCCACGCCGAACGGGACGCGGGCCAGACCCTCCAGCCGGGCGTTGTACGGGCCGGAGAGCAGCACCGCGCCGGCAATGCGCCAGTCGGCGGGCTGAAAGCGCCGCAGCAGCGTGGCGGCGGCCACATGGGCCGCGCCGGCAGACTCGCCCATCAGCACGATGCGATCGGGGTTGGCGCCCAGGGCGGCCGCCTGCTGGCGCAGCGCCTGCCAGACGGCCACCACATCTTCGGGGCCGCTGGGCCAGCGGCTCTCGGGTGCCAGGCGGTAGTTGGGCAGCACGGTGAGAAGACCTTGCTGCGCGCCCCACCAGCCGATGTTGGCGCGCTGCGCCTTGTCCCCCCGGATGAAGCCGCCGCCATGAAAGCTCACCAGCACCGGCCAGCCGCCGGGCGGCGGGAGCCCCTCAGGCTGGTAAACATCCAGCCGGTGGCGGGCGTGCGGGCCGTAGGCCAGGTCGGTCACCAGGCGCACCCCGTCGTGCGGCTGGGCGGCCAGCAGCGGCGCGTACAGCGCCTGCACCTGCGGCAGGTTGAAGCCGCTGCCCAGGCGGCGCAGGGCGTCCATCACCTCAGGGCTCATGCCGGCGATGGCGCCGGGTTCGTGTTGCTGTGGAAGGTTCATGCGGCCAGCTCCCGGCCCTTGTGGAAATGGCCGTCCTGCATGATGACCCGCAGCGCGTGCCGGTTCTGCAGGATGGCCACGTCTTGCGTGGGGTCGCCGTCGACCAGCAGCAGGTCGGCCAGGAAGCCGGGGCGGATCTGCCCCAGCGCCTCGCCCTGGCCCATGATCTGCCCGCCCAGGGCGGTGGCCGCGTGCAGCACCTCGGCCGGGGTGTAGCCGAAGTGCCGCACCCACAGCGCCAGGTCCCAGGCGTTGCGGCCGTTGGGGTTGAAGGGAAAGCCGTAATCCCCGCCCGGCAGCAGGCGCACGCCCCGACGCTTGAGCTCGGGCACCAGGCGCTTCTGGCACTCCAGCACGGCGGCCGCGTCCTGCTTCATGGGCGTCATGTCGAAGTGCGGCGGCGGCGTGGCGTCCAGCGTGGCCTGCACGATGCCGATGGTGGGCGCCACAAAGATCGTCTCTTTGGCCGCTTCCAGCAGGTCCAGCGCTTCCTCATCGGCATAGGTGCAGTGGTACAGCACCCGAAAGCCGGCCTTCACCCCCAGCTTCACGGCCTGGGCCGCATGGGCGTGGCCGGTGAGCCAGACCCCGCATTCGCGCGCCGCGTGGCCGGCGGCCAGCAGCTCGGCCTCGGTGTAGAGCAGCTGCTGCGAGGCACCGGGCTTCAAGGCGCTCTCGCCCGAGATCAGGAACTTGACGGCTTGCGCACCGAGGGCTTTGCAACCGCGCACAAAGGCGGCCACGTTCTCCGGGCCGCTGCCGTGCTCGTCCACGTGCCCAGGGTCCAGGGCACCGTCGTTGGGCGGCTCACGCTCCACCGAGCTGGCGATCAGGCGCGGCCCGGGCAGGCCGCCCGAGTCGATCTGCGCCTTGAGCACCACCTCCAGCCGCTTGCTCAGGGCCCCGGCGGAGTAGGCGCTGGTGAAGCCGTGGTCCAGCAGGATGCGGGCATTGCGCGCGGCGGTCAGCGCCAGTTCCTCCGGCGGCAGGGCCATGCCGGGCACAAATTTCTCCACCGAGCTGGGCCAGGTGAGGTGGGCATGGGCTTCGGTCATGCCGGGCATGAGCACGCCGCCTCGGCCGTCGATGACGAGGGCGTGGTCGCGCGGCACCTGGGCGCCGTCGCGGGCCACCGCGGTGATGCGTTGGCCGTCCACCCGCACCTCGCCGGCAAAGGGCGCGCTGCCGCTGCCGTCAAAGATGCGCACCTGGGTGAAGACCACCGGCTGCGGGGCCGGGATGGAAGCGTGTGGGGAAGTCATGGACAGGATGAGGGGGGTGAGGGGGGGAAGTGGCAAGAAGGCGGCGGTGGGGCGCGTGATCCACACCCGGGCGGCGGCCGGGCGGCCCGGGCCGCCCGGCCCGGCTCACTCCGGCAGCACGCCGATCTCGCGCGTGGCCTGGGCCCAGCGCTGGTGCTCCTGCGCCAGCCACTGGGCCACCTGGGCCGGGTCCAGACCGCCCGCGGCCACGGGGCCGATGGCGGCGATGCGCTCGGCGATGGCGGGCTCGGCCAGCAGGGCGTTGAGGTCGCGGTTGACGCGCTGCACCACCGCCTCCGGCGTGCCGGCCGGGGCCACCAGGCAGAACCAGCCGCCCATGTCAAAGCCGGGCACGGTGTCGGCCACCGGCGGCACGGCCTCGAAGCCGGCCACCCGCTGCGCGGTGGTCACGGCCAAGGCGCGCAGGCGGCCCTGGCGCAGCAGCGTGGCGGTGCTGGCCAGGTCGGCCACCAGCAGGTCCACATGGCCGCCCAGGGTGTCCTGGCTGGCGGTGCCCACCGAGGCGTAAGCGGCCAGGTTGAGGTCCAGGCCCAGGCGGGCGGCCAGGAGCCGGGCGATCATGCCGCCAAAGGTGCGCGGCCCCTCAGTGGCCACCTTGAGCTGACCGGGGCGCGCCTGCGCAGCCTTCACCAGATCAGCCAGGCTGCGCAGCGGTGAGCCCACCTCCACCAGCACCGCAAACGGGCTGCGGGCCACGAAGGCCACCGGCACAAAGTCCTTGCGCGGGTCGTAGGGCAGGCTCTTGAACAGGTAGCTGTTGGTGACCAGCGCGGCGGTGGTGGCGAAGTAGAAGGCATGGCCGTCGGCCGGGGCGCGTGCCGCGGCCTGGGCGCCGATGGTGTTCTGGCCACCGGGCTTGTTGTCCACCACCAGGGCCTGGCCCCAGGCCTTGGCCAGCCGCTCGGTGAGCAGACGGGCCACGTTGTCGGGGCCGGATCCCGGGGGCTGGGACAGCACCCAGCGCACCGGTTTTTCCGGCCAGGCCTGGGCACGGGCCGGGCTGAGCGCGCCCAGGCCGCTGAGCAGGCCCAGGCCACCCACCAGCCGGTGGCCGATCTGGCGGCAGACTTGGCGACGGGAAGGTGCCGACGGGCGGACACCGGGAACAGGGATCGTGCGCATGGGGTCTCCTACAACTCCGGGGATGGAAGGGTCGGGGCCACCGACCTGCCTCTGCGGGCCGGTTCGGGTGGCTGACGGGAAGCGCCTGTCGGCGCTGTTCAGCACAAGGCGGCAGCCGCCTCCTGCAGCAGGGCGGTGACACCGGCGGCGTCGGTCGCCGTGCCAAAGACGTAGTGGTCCGGGCGGACCAGGGCGGCGTGGCAGCGCTGGCGGTCCAGCCAGGCGGCCACCACGCCCTCGGTCTCGGGCTGGCGGCCCAGGTGCAGCACGGCCAGGCCGGGCAGGCCGCCACCCGCTTCGGCGCCGGCTGCGAGGTCTGCCAGGCTGGGCGGCAGGCCCTCGCCCAGCACCAGGCGCCAGCCGGTGCCCAAGGCGTGGTCCAGGCGCACGGGCCGGCCGGTCCCGTCCTTCAACCAGGGCTGCGGAAACAGCAGACCACGGCCCGGGCTGTCCTGCGCGGCCAACAGGCCTTGCGTCAGCGGGGGCAGCACGTCCTGGCGCGGGGTGTCGCGCACCACGCCGCCGCAGTCGGCCAGCAGGCGGGCATCGCGCTCGCGGGCCCGGGCCACGTCGCGCTCACAGATGACGGCGCCCACGGCCTTGATGCGGGTGGTCAGCTCGCGCACATGGGCCTGCCGCTCGGCGCCATAGCTGTCCAGCAGGCGTTCGGCGGCGGCGCCACGCACCTCACCGCGCTGCACGCTGATCAGCTTCCAGCACAGGTTGGCCACGTCGCGCACGCCCTGGCACATGCCCTGGCCCAGGAAAGGCGGCTGCATGTGCGCCGCATCCCCCGCCACAAAGGCCCGGCCCACGCGCCAGCGGTCGGCCACCAGCGCATGGAAGCGGTAGCTGCTCTGGCGCCAGAGGGTGCCGTCCTCCGGCGTCAGCCAGCGCGAGAGCAGCGCCCAGGTGCGCTCGGGCGTGGCGGCCTCGCGCGGGTCTTCGCCCGGCTGCAGCGAGATTTCCCAGCGCCGGTGTGCGCCCGGGCCGATGACGTAGGTGCAGGGCCGCGCGGGTTCGCAGTACTGCACGCTGGTGCGGGGCAGCTTGGCCAGGCCGCGCTCGTTGCACAGCACGTCCACCACCAGCCAGGGTTCGTCAAAGTCCAGGTCGATCAGCCCGATGCCCAGCCGGCTGCGCAGGCCGCTGCTGCCGCCGTCGCAGGCCAGGGCCCAGCGGGCACGCACCTGGCCGACCGTACCGTCGGCCTGCCGCAGGTCCAGACTCACGCCGTCGGCATCCTGGTGCAGGTCCAGCACCTCGGTGGACAGGACCACGGTGACGGTGGGCAGCTCGGCCACCCGGGCCCGCAGCGCCCGCTCCACCGGCGGCTGGGTGAACACCAGCGAGGGGGTGTAACCCTGCGGATAGGGCGGCGCCACCATGGTCATGCGCCGGATGAGCTGACCGTCCACGCCGAAGTACTCGGAGTTGGTGAAGGGCTCGAAGTACGGTGCGATGGCCTCGACCACGCCGATCTGCTGGAACACCCGCATGATTTCGTGGTCCAGTGCGATGGCGCGCGGGATCTCGTACACATCGGGCAGGCGGTCGCCCACCCAGACCTTCAGGCCGGCCTGGCCCAGCAGCGCAGCGGCCACCGCACCCGCCGGGCCAAAGCCCGTGATGGCGACATCGTAGATTTCCTCCCCTCCTCCGCCGGTTACGGCGGCCGATCCGGCGCAGGCCTTGGGCGGTGTCGGCGACATGCTCAGGCCTCCTGCACGATGGGGTTGACCAGGGTGCCGATGCGTTCGATCTCGATCTCGACCACATCGCCCGGCTTCATCCACACCGGCGGGGTGCGCGCCTGGCCCACGCCGGCGGGGGTGCCCATGACGATGACGTCGCCCGGCTCCAGCGTCAGGCAGTCCGACAGCAGGGCGATGGTTTCGGCCACGCCCCAGATCATGTCGGTGGTGTTGGCGTCCTGCATGACCTGGCCGTTGAGGCGGCTCTGGATGCGCAGGCCGGTGGCGCCCGGGGCCAGTTCGTCGGCCGTCACCAGCACCGGGCCGAAGCCGCCGGTGCCGTCAAAGTTCTTGCCGATGGTCCATTGGGGTGTGCGCTTCTGGTAGTCGCGCACCGACATGTCGTTGAAGCAGGTGTAGCCCCAGACGTGGCGCAGCGCCTGCTCCTGGGTGACATGGCGCGGCACGGTGCTGCCGATCACCAGGGCCAGCTCGGCCTCGTAGTCAAAGCGTTCGGAGACACGCGGGCGCACACCCGGCGCGCCATGGGCCACCAGGCTGCTCTTGCCGCGCAGGAAGAACCAGGGGTACTCGGGCTTGTCGCGGCCGCCTTCCTTGGCGTGGTCAAAGTAGTTCAGGCCCAGGCAGATGATCTTGCCGGGTTCGGGCACCAGCGGGGCCAGGGTGAGGCGGGCCAGGGGCAGGCGGGGGGCGGCGGCATCGTCGGCGGCGGCGCGGGCCGCGGCCATCAGGTCCACCCCCTGGGCCAGGGCGGCGCGCAGGCAGGGCGGCACCTGCGGCTGGGCGTCGTTCAGGTCGATGAGTTGCTCATCGAGCACCAGGCCCAGGCGGGGCTGGCCGTCGCGGAGGTAGGTGGCAAAGCGCATGGCGGGCTTTCTCTTGAGGGGGGCAGGAGGGAAGAAGGAAGCGGCAGTCGGTGGCGGGCCCTCAGGCCGGGGGCGCCACCGGGGCGAAGAACACCGAACGCTGGGCGGCCCTGAGCTCGGGCACCGGCGGGGCGACGCCCCACTGGTCCACCCGGCCGGGTGGCCAGGTCCAGTCCGACGGGCCGCCCACCGGGTAGTGCGCATCGATCTGCTCGACTTCCGTCGTGTATTCGATGACCTCGCCGAAGGGGCCGATGAAGTAGTTGAAGACGTTGTTGCCCGGACCGTGGCGGCCGGGGCCCCAGGCGATGGGGAAACCGGCATCGCGCAGGCGCCCGCCGCCGCGCATCACGTCGTCGATGGCGGGCATCAGGAAGGCGATGTGGTTGAGGGCGTTGTTGTCGGTGTCGCCCAGCGCGATCGTGTGGTGGTCACGGTCGCAGTTCATGAAGGCCATGATCCGGGTGCGGTCGGCCAGGGTGAAGCCCAAGGCCTGCTCCAGAAAGCGCTGGGAGGTGCCCGCGGCCTGGGTGTTGAAGACCGCATGGGCCAGGCGGATGGGGGTATCGGGCCGCTCTTCGATATCGGTGTGGCGCGCATCGCCGTGCACCACATGAAAGACGCGGCCGTGGCTGTCCATCAGGCGGATGGCGCTGCCCCCGGCCGGGTCCTTGCTGGCCCGGGCGGCGTGCAGCAGGCGGCCACCGGCGGCCGGCGTGGCCTGGGCGATGGCCTCCAGCGCCTCGGCGCTGCGTGCCCGCAGGCTCACATGCCGCAGGCTCAGCACGGCGGCCGCGTGCAGAGACAGCAAGTGGTGGTCGGCCCCGCTGCCGCGCAGAAAGACGGCGTCTTCGCTGCGCGCCACCACCTGCAGGCGCCAGGTGTCGGTGTAGAAGGCCTCGGCGCGGGCCAGGTCGGGCACGTTCAGCGCCACGCTGCGCAAGGACTGGATCCAGGGGGATGCCATGGGAAGGTCTCCAGGGTTCTAGGAAATTGGCGCAAGGCTCAAGGGCCCGTCAGGCGGCCGGCGCCCGGGTGCCCAGAAAGCGCCGGGCATTGCCATGCAGCAGTGCGGCGGTGGTGGCCGCATCCAGGCCCAGCGCCTGCACCCGGGCCGCCGGTGCGGCCTCGCGGAAGTTGAAGGGGTGGTCGGTGCCCAGCATCAGCGCCTGGGGGCCGAAACGTTCCAGCAGCTGGGCCAGGGTGGCGGGGTCGAACACCAGGGTGTCGTAGAACAGGCGCCGGGCCTGTTCGGCCGGGCTCTCGGGCACGCGCTCCCGCAGGGCCGGAAACACCTGCCAGCCCTGCTGCAGCCGGGGCAGCAGGCTGGCCAAGGTGCCGCCGCCGTGGCTGAAGGCCAGGCGCAGGCGCGGGCAGGCCTGCAGCAGCCCGCCGGTGATGACCGAGGCCGCCGCCAGGCCCACCTCGCTGGGGTAGCCCAGCACCTGCAGCAGCGGCGCCGGACCCACCAGGCGCTCCTGCCCGACGGGCTTGAGGGCATGCACAAAGACCGGCACGTCCAGCGCCTCGCAGGCGGCCAAGAACGGTCGCCAGCGCGGGTCGCCCACGGGGCTGCCGTTGATGTGGCTGCCCAGCTCCACCCCCACCAGGCCCAGGGTCTGCACCGCGTGGCGCAGCTCGGCAATGGCCGCGTCCACATCGGGCAGGGGCACGGCGGCCAGGCCCAGCAGCACCCCGCCCGATTCCGCCGCCAGCGCGGCGGCGGTCTCGTTGAGGAAGCGGCACAGGCGCTGCGCCGCCAGGGGCGCCAGCCAGTAGCCCAGCAGCTCCGGCATGGGCGAGATGAGCTGGTGCGTCAGCCCCATGGCCGGCAGCTCGGCCAGGCGGCGCGGCACGCTCCAGCAAGACTCGGAGACGGTGCGGTAGTGCCGCCCACCCACCAGCACCTGGCGGTGGCACACGCCGCCCTGCGGCGCAGCCTCAGCCGTGGCGGGCCAGCCCTCGGGCAAGGCGCCGTCCAGCCAGGCCGGAAAGTGCTCGGGCACGAAGTGGGCGTGGACGTCGAGGGCGCCGCAAGCGCAGGGGGTCAGGAGGGCGTGGGACATGGCAGGCAGGCGGACGTTGGCCGCAGGCGTGGGCGGGCCTGCGCGCCTGGCTCCACCAGGCGACAGGGTGTGGGAGGAGGGTGGCCCCGCAGAGCGGGGCGCGAGGGACGCCCGGCCGGCGCTCAGCCGGCGTTCAAGCCCGCAGCGCGCAGGCCAGCCAGGCAGATGGCCTCGTCCTCATCACCGGTGCCGCCGGAGGCGCCCACCGCGCCCAGGGTGCGGCCCTGCGCATCGCGGATCAGCACCGCCCCGGTCTGCGGCAAAAAGCGGCCCTGCGCCGTGGCCGCCAGCGTGGTGAAGAAGTTGGGGTTGCCCTGGGCACGTTCGGCCAGCACCCGGCTGCTGGCGCCCATGCCCACCGAGGCCCAGGCTTTGCCGGTGGCGATGTCCAGGCGGAACATGCTGGCACCGTCCTCGCGCTGGGCGGTCTTGAGGTGGCCGGCCTCGTCCAGCACCACCACCGCCATGGGCCGGTGGCCGGCCTCGCGGGCGGCGGCCAGCGCGGCCTGGACGATGGTGTTGGCCTGGGTCAAGGTGAGGGCGGTCATCGGCGCGGTCTCCGGGTGTCGTTTTGATCTGACGCAAATGCTAGGGACGCCAGCACAATCCATCCATCACATGCTGTGGATTCGCAAAATCCATCTGATGGATGATCAATGGAAGGCTTCACCCATGGACCTGCGTGGCATCGACCTGAACCTGCTGCTGGTGTTTGAGGCCATGGCCGAGCACCGCAGCGTCACCCGGGCCGGCGAGGCCATCGGCCTGAGCCAGCCGGCCATGAGCGCCGCGCTGGCCCGGCTGCGCGCCCTGCTGGACGACCCGCTGTTCATCAAGGTGGGCGCCCGCATGGCCCCCACCGACCGGGCCGAGGCCCTGACCGAGCCGGTACGCCGCGTGCTGCAGACCGTGCGCGGTGAGATCCTGCTGCCCGGCGGCTTTGACCCGGCGCGCAGCGAGCGCACCTTCACCGTCATCACGCCCGACATCGGCGAGATGCTGTTCGTGCCCCCGCTGGTGGCGCGCCTGGCCACCCATGCGCCCGGGGTGCGGCTCAACGTCATCTCACGCCCACGCACGGCCGCTGCCGACGCCCTGGCCGCCGGTGACGCCGACCTGGCCATCGGCTACTTTCCCGACCTGCGCGGTGCCGCCTTCTTCCAGCAAAAGCTGTTTGACAACCGCCACGTCTGCATGCTGCGCCAGGACCACCCCCTGGCCCACAGCGGCGCGCTGGCGCTGGGCGACTACCTGGCCTTGCAGCATGTGGTGGTCCACCCAGACGGCCGGGAGCATGTCTTTGAGCAGTACCTGGCCCGCCAGGGGGTGGTGCGCAACGTGGTGCTGGAGCTGTCGCACTTCATGAGCCTGCTGCCGCTCATCGAAACCAGTGACCTGGTGGCCACGGTGCCGCAGGACCTGGCCCAGATCTGCCAGCGCTACGCCCGCATCCGGGTGCTGGCGGCGCCCATCGAGGCGCCGGACATCCCGGTGCACCAGTTCTGGCACCGCCGGGCCCACAAGGATGCGGCCTGTGCCTGGCTGCGCACCCAGGTACAGGGCCTGTTCGGCAGCCGGTAGGGGCGCCCCCGTCAGGCCTCAATCAAACAAGTCGCTCAGCCAAGACTTGCGGCGGTAGCCGCCGTGGTGCTTGTGGTAATCCGAATCCTCGAAATCCGGACGACGCCCTTGGGGCGGGTAGCCGGGCTGGGCATGAGCCCCCGGCACGGGGGCATGGGCAGGCGCAGGCGGTGGCGCGTAGGCCGGCGCCGCCGCGGGTGTGGCCGCGGTGGCCGCCATGGCCTGCTGCTGGCTCAATGCAATGAGCTTGTCGAGCTCACCGCGGTCCAACCACACCCCCCGGCAACGGGGGCAGTAGTCGATCTCCACGCCCTGACGCTCGCTCATGAGCAGCGTGGTGTCGGGGCAGACGGGACATTG
The DNA here is from genome assembly GCF_010499455.1 of Ideonella livida. Lineage (GTDB taxonomy): Bacteria > Pseudomonadota > Gammaproteobacteria > Burkholderiales > Burkholderiaceae_C > Ideonella > Ideonella livida. The sequence continues at coordinate 106,420 of NZ_JAAGOH010000003.1, forward strand.
CATCGTAGGGCTCCTGGGCTCGGACCGGGGCAACCCGCCGCCGGTCTCGTCTTGCCTGGGAGGCCCGGCCGCGACGGGAGTTCCGTAGAAGGCGCGCGGAGATGCGTCCGCTCGTGGCCCCTGGTTTCGGCGCGTGACCAGGCGGTCAACGCCTCACCCCTCACCCAAACCGCGCCGGCCGCTTCTCCAGCCGGGCGCCGATGCCCTCGGTCTTGTCCGGGTGGTCGAAGAGCAAGGCGAAGGCTTTACGCTCGAATTCCAGGCCCTGTTGCAGGGGCGCCTGGTGGGCGTGCAGCACGGCCTCCTTGATGGCGCGCAGCGCGGCTTGGGGGCCGGTGGCGAATTGGGTGGCCAGGGCCAGGGCGCGGGGCTCCACCTCGGCATCGGGCAGGCATTCGCTGACCAGTCCCAGGGCCAGGGCCTCCAGCCCGCCGATGGGTGCGCCGGTGAGCAGCAGGCGCATGGCCTGGTACTTGCCGATGGCGCGGGTCAGGCGCTGGGTGGCGCCGCCGCCGGGCATCAGGCCGATCAGCACCTCGGGCTGTCCCAGGCGGGCGCTCTCGGCCGCCACGATCAGGTCGGCATGCAGCGCCAGCTCGCAGCCGCCGCCCAGGGCGTGGCCGCGCACGGCGGCAATCACCGGCTTGCGGCACTGGGCGATGGCGTCCCACAGCCGGCCCATGCCGCGGGCGGCGATGCCGCCGGGCGTGGCGTCGCGGTACTCGGTCAGGTCGGCACCGGCGCAAAAGGCGCGCGGACTGCCGGCCAGCACCACGGCACGCACGCTGTCGTCGGCATCGGCGTCCAGAAACGCTTGAGCCAAGGCGTGGCGCAGGGTCAGGTTCAGGGCGTTGAGCACCTCGGGCCGGTGCAGGCGGATGAGACGCACGCCGGGGCTGGGGTGCTCGATCTGCAGCACGGGCGGCGTCGCCTCCAGGTCGGCGGTGTTCATGCGCCCTCCTGCGGGGCCATGCCGGCGCCGGTGAACACGGGCGGGCGCTTCTCGAAGAAGGCGGCCAGGGCCTCGCGGTGGTCGGCCGTGTGGTGGGCCAGGCCTTGGAACTGGCCGGCGGCGTCCAACGCCTCGTCCAGCGTGCCGCTGCGGGCTTGCCACAGCAGGCGCTTGGTCCAGCGCAGCACCTGGGGCGGGTTGGCGGCCACGCGCTGGGCCAGGGCCATGGCGGCGTCTTCCAGCGCCTCGGGCGCCACCACCTGCGAGACCAGGCCGATGCGCAGCGCCTCGGCCGCGTCCAGGGTGTCGCCGGTCAGCGCCATCTCGGCCGCCTTGGACCAGCCCACCACCCGGGGCAGCAGCCAGCAGCCGCCGTCGCCCGGCACGATGCCCACCTTGACAAAGCTCTCGGCAAAGCGCGCCGCGCTGCTGGCGATGCGCAGGTCGCACAGGCAAGCCAGGTCATTGCCCGCGCCGATGGCCGGGCCATTCACGGCCGCAATGATCGGCAGGCCTAGCCGCGCCAGCGCCCGGGGAATGCGCTGAATGCCCTGGCGGTAGCGGCTGGTGATCTCGGCCGGCGGGCCGGCGAACATGCCTTGGCGGTCGCGCATCTCGGCCACGTTGCCGCCGGCGCAAAAAGCGCTGCCCGCGCCGGTGAGCACGGCCACGCGCAGCGTGGGGTCGGCGTCGATCTCGGCCAGCACCGTCTCGAAAGCGCTGAACAGGTCGTCACCGCTCAAGGCGTTGCGGGTGGCCGGGCGGTTGAGGGTGAGCCAGGCGATGGCGCCTCGGCGCTGCAGCCGCAGGGGCGCGTCGGTGGTGGAGGCGGACGGGGTGGGTTCGGTCATGGGGGGCTTTCGGGGTGAAGGCGCGGCGATCAGACGCGCTCAATGGCCAGCGCGATGCCCTGCCCCACGCCCACGCACATGGTGCACAGGGCGCGGCGGCCGCCACGGCGTTCCAGCTGGTGCAAGGCGGTGAGCACCAGGCGCACGCCGCTCATGCCCAAGGGGTGGCCGAAGGCGATGGCGCCGCCTTGCGGGTTGATGAAATCGCCGTCGTCGGGCAGGCCCAGGCCGCGCAGGACGGCCAGTCCCTGGGCGGCAAAGGCCTCGTTGAGCTCGATCAGGTCGAAGTCGGCCAGCGTCAAGCCGGTCTGCGCCAGCAGCTTGCGCACCGCCGGCACCGGGCCGATGCCCATGACCCGCGGCGCCACACCGGCGGTGGCCAGGCCCAGCACGCGGGCACGCGGCGTCAGGCCATGGCGGGCGACGCCGGCCTCGCTGGCCAGCAGCAGGGCGGCGGCGCCGTCGTTCACGCCCGAGCTGTTGCCGGCGGTGACGCTGCCGCCGTCGCGAAAGGCGGGCTTCAGCCGCGCCAGTTCCTCGGCCGTGGTCTGCGGGCGCGGGTGCTCGTCCGCGCTCACCCAGGTGGTGTCGCCCCGGCGGCCGGGCACGGGCACCGGGGTGATTTCGGCGGCCAGCCAGCCGGCGGCCTGGGCGGCGGCGGCGCGCTGCTGGCTGCGCAGCGCAAAGGCGTCCTGGTCAGCCCGGGCAATGCCGTGCTCCTGGGCCACGTTCTCGGCCGTCTCGCCCATGCTGTCCACGCCGTGCAGGGCCACCATGCGCGGGTTGACGAAGCGCCAGCCGATGGTGCTGTCGGCCACCTCGGCCTGGCGCGAGAAGGCGCTGGTGGCCTTGGGCATGACCAGCGGGGCGCGGCTCATGCTCTCCACCCCGCCGGCCACGGCCAGGTCCAGCGCGCCGCAGGCGATGCCCCGGGCGATGCCGCCCACCGCGTCCAGCCCCGAACCGCACAGGCGGTTGACGGTGCTGGCCGCCACGCTCACCGGCAGGCCGGCCAGCAGCGTGGCCATGCGCGCCACGTTGCGGTTGTCCTCACCGGCCTGGTTGACGCAGCCGTAGCTCACTTCTTCCAGCGCGGCCCAGTCCAGGCCGGGGTGGCGGGCCATCAGGGCCTGCAGGGGCACGGCGGCCAGGTCGTCGGTGCGCACGCCGCTGAGGGCGCCGGCGTAGCGGCCAATGGGGGTGCGCAGGCCGTCACAGAGGTAGGCGGTGTTCATGTCACAACCCCAGCACGCGCTCGGCGTTGCCGTGCATGACCTTCTCCATCACGCTGTCGCTGTAGCCCAGCTCCTGCCACTCGCGGAAGATGCGCTCGTAGGGCAGGCTGGGGTAGTCGCTGCCGAACATGATCTTGTCTTGCAGGCGGCCGCGGATGTCGGTCTTCAGGTTGCCGGGGAAGTGCTTGGGCGCCCAGCCCGACATTTCCCAGTACACATTGCCCTTGTGCAGGGCCACGGCGGTGGTCTCGTCCACCCAAGGCCAGCCGGGGTGGGCCATGATGATCTTCAGGTTGGGGAAGTCGGCCGCCAAATCGTCGATGGCGCCAGGGTGGGCATGGCGGATGCGCGCGCCGTGGCCGCCGGGCATGCCCGCGCCCATGCCGGTGGTGCCCACGTCCACCATCACCGCCGCACCCAGGGCGTTGATCTCTTCAAACAGTGGGTAGAAGCGACGGTCGTTGACCGCAAAGTGCTGCATGATCGGGTGGAAATGGAAGCCGATGAAGCCCAGTTCGCGCACCGCATGCTGCACCTGGCGGATGGCGATCTCGCCCTTGGCGGGCTCCACCGCGCCCCAGCATTGCACGATGCGCTCGGGGTGGCGCTGCCAGATGCCGTGCACGTAGTCGTTGTCGCAGGGCGTGGTGGCCACGGTGGTTTCCAGGTCCAGCGCCACCAGGCAGGCTTGCACGTTGTGCTGGGCAAACTCGGCGATCACGTCGTCTTCTGACTTGGCCACCCATTCACGCTTCCAGTAGCGCGCCAACTCGGCGGGGTATGGGCCCTGAGAGTCGATCCAGCGTTGGGTGCCGGGGTAGCAGTGCAGGTCGATGATGCGCATGGAAATTGGCTCCGTGGTGAGGTTTGGAAGTCGTGATGACGGGGTGTGAAGTCGGGGTGCGGTTTTGTGATGGGTGCGGGGTTTGCGGGGTCTGGACAGATGGCGGCGGCTGGTTCAGGGATTGGCGGGCGCGCTGGGGCGGGTGGGCGTACTCCGCTCATGTCCCCCGGGCGGGCTGTGCCCGCCCTCCTCCTTTACTTCGCTGCGCACGCCCACCCACCCCATCGCTGTTCCACCCGTCGCGCGCCTGGGGGCCGGGCTGGAACAGCCGGCCTGCGCTCGCCGTTTGAGTGAAGACCTGGCTGTTTGGCTGATTGGGTTCGGACAGGAGCCCAGCCCAACCACCGTCTCGGCGGGGTGGGGCCTTGCATGGAGCGAAGTCAAGGAGGAGCCCTGGCATCGCCAGGGCGGGGGACATGAGCGCAATGCAAGGCCCCGCGCCGCCGCGTGCGTCACTCCGGCTCGCCAGCTGGATTGACAACATCCGCTTGGCATCAAGAGCTCAGAGCCTCAGCCCCCCTCCCCCGCCAACTGCGCCGCAATCCGCTCGCCCAAGGCCTTTTTAGAGACCTTGCCGAAGGTGGACACGGGGAAGTCGGGCAACACCTCCAGCCGCTCAGGCAGCTTGAAGCGGGCGATCTCATGGCCCTGCAGAAAGGTCACCAGCTCGGGCAGCGTCAGGGCCCGGCCCGGGCGCTGGATCACGTAGGCGCACATCCGCTCGCCCAGTGCCGCGTCGGGCATGGGCACGCAGGCCACGTTCTGCACCGCCGGGTGCATGAGGATCAGGTTCTCCACCTCCTCGGCGCTGATCTTCTCGCCGCCACGGTTGATCAGGTCCTTCTTGCGGCCCTCCACGATGTAGTTGCCTGAAGGGTGCTTGCGCATCAGATCGCCCGAGCGGTAGAAGCCGTCGGGGGTGAATTGCCGGGCGTTGTACTCGGGCACGCCAAAGTAGCCACGCAGGGTGTAGGGGCCGCGGCAGGCCAGCTCGCCCACCTCGCCGTCGGGCACCTCGGCCCCGTCGTCGTCGATCAGCTTGACCTCGTCGTGCGGGCACACCGGGCGGCCGCAGGTCTCCAGCAGCACCTCCTCGGGGTCGCCCCGACGCACGAACATCAGCAGCCCTTCGCTCATGCCGAAGTTCTCCTGCACGAAGGCGTTGCGGAAGAGCTGGCGCGTGCGGATGCGCACCTCAGGCTGCATGCGCTGGCCGCCACTCTGGATCTGCTGCACCGAGCTGAGGTCGTAGTCGCCAATGGCCGGGTCGTTGATGAGCCGGATCAGCAGCGCCGGCACCACCTTCAGGTGCGTGACGCCGTGGCGCTGGATGAGCTGGAACATCGGCTCGGGGCGGGTGCTGGCGTGCAGCACCACGGTGGCGCCGTGGAACAGGAAGCCCTGAATCCCCGGGCAGGCCAGCGGCAGGTTGTGGGCGATGGGCAGCACCAGCAGCAGCACCGAGTCCTGGGTGACGCCCGCCACCTCGGACGCCACCTTGGAGTTGTAGGCGTAGTCGTTGCCGGTGCGGGGGATCAGCTTGGGGATGCCGGTGGTGCCGCCCGAAAGCTGGAAGATGCAGGGGTCGGCCGGGTCAATGGTCAGGTCGCTCAGGGCGCTGCGTGCCAGCGTGGCCGGGCGCTCGATCAGCTCCGTCAACGAATGTTCACCCGGGCCGGCCTCGCCCAGCACCAGGCGCAGGCTCAGGCAGGGGTGCTCGGCCTGCACCCGCTCGATCATGGGGCCGAAGCGGAACTCACCGCCCTGCTCTTTCACGCGGGCCGGGTACACCGCGCAGCGGGCCTGCGAGAGCCGGGTGAACTGGCTGATCTCGGCAAAGCGGTGCGTGACCAGCGCGGCGATGGGGATGGCGCCGATCTTCTGCAGCGCCAGGTACAGGATGACGAACTCCGCCACATTGGGCAGGGTGGGCACCACCCGGTCTTGCGGGCGCAGGCCCAGGTCCAGCAGGTTGAGCGCCAGGTTGTCGCTGGCGGCGTCAAGCTGGGCGTAGGTCCAGCGGCGCTCGCCCTGGGCCCCGGCGTCGATCAGCGCGGTGCGCGGCGCAAAGCGCTGGAACACTGCCGCATATTCCTGCGCCAGGCTGCGGTCTTGCCAGTAGCCCGCCGCGCGGTACTGGGCGGCGAAGGCCGGCGGAAAGGGGACGAATCCGTCAAGCATCGTGGGTCTCCTGATGTACGTGGTGGGGTGGAATCAGGTGCTTGCGGTGAAGCCACCGTCGATGACCACCACCTCGCCGGTGACGAAGCGGTTGGCGGTGAGCAGGTTGAGCATCACCTCGGCCACGTCGTCGGCCGTGACGCAGCGCTTGAGCGGGGTCGCCTTGGCACGGTTGCCCATCAGCTCGTCGTACTTCTCGCCCAGCATGCGTTCCATCCAGTCGCCCTCCATCCAGCCCGGGGCCACCGCGTTCACGCGGATGTGCGGGCCCAGGTTCCAGGCCAGGGTCTTGGTGAGGTTGACCACCGCGGCCTTGCTGGCCGCGTAGGGCAGCGGCTGCGGGCCGGGCCGCAGGCCCACGATGCTGGCGGTGTTGACGATGGCCGGGCTGCCGCCGGCGTCCCTGCATTTGCGCAGCAGGGGCACGGCGGCGCGGCTGACCTGGAAGGTGCCGCGCACATTGACCGCAAAGGTGCGGTCCCACTCGGCCAGGTCCAGGCTTTCCAGGTCCTTCATCTTCCAGTTGGCGGTGGTGCCGGCGTTGTTGACCAGGGCGTCCAGGTGACCAAAGGCCTCGGCCACCGCAGCCAGGGTGCGACGCACGGCGGTCTCGTCGCTCACATCGCACTGCAGCAGCAGGGTCTGGGCGCCCGCGGCCTGGGCTTCGGCGGCCGTGGCCTGGGCCGCAGCGGCGGAGGTGCCATACACGATGGCCACGTCATAGCCGGCGCGGGCCAGGGCCAACACCGCACTGCGGCCGATGCCGGTGGCGCCGCCGGTGACCAGGGCCTTCTTGCGGGGGGTGGAGGTGGGCGTCATGGGGAGGGGCTCCAGGGGTCAGGGGGTGAAGTCAGGGGCAAGGAAGAAAAAGGGGCGGAGGCGCCGTGGGGGCAAAGCTCCGCCCAGCCCGGTCGGCGTGCCGGGGAGCGGCAGACCGGCCGGGGCCAGAAAACGGGTCGGGAGGTTGGGAGGAGGCGGTGTGGTGCGCGGCCCGCCGGCGTCAGCGGGCGACTGCCACGCCCCTCACTGCGGCTTGATGCCCAGCTCGGCCACCAGGCGGCGCGCCACCTTTTGCTGGCTGGCAAAGAACTCGCGGGCGGCGACGGGGCTGTCCTGGCGCGGGTACACGCCCAGCTCGGCCAGCTTGGCCACCACCTCAGGCAAGCGGGTGATGGCGTTGAGGTCGGTGTTCACGCGCTCGCCCACGGCGGACGGGGTGCCGGCAGGCACCAGCAGCTGGAACCAGCCCACCACGTCAAAGCCGGGGTACTGCTCGGCCACGGCCGGCACATCCAAGCCGGGCAGGCGCTGGGCCGAGGTCACGCCCAGCGCGCGCAGCCGGCCGCTCTTGACGTGCTGCAACACGCCGGGAATGCCGTCGGCGGTGACGATGGCATCGCCGGCGATCACGGCCGTCACCGCCGCCGGCGGGCCGGGATAAGGCACGGTGAACAGGTTCATATTGCCCAGCTTGCTCACCAGCTCACCGGCCAGGTGCGGCAGGGAGTTGGGCTGCGGCGCCGCAAAGTTCACCTTGCCAGGGTTGGCGCGGGCCAACTTCTCCAGGTCGGCCAGGGTGTTGACGCTGCTGTTGGCATGCGTCACCAGCATCAGCGGGCTGGTCCCCACCGTGGCCACGGCGCTGAGGTCGGTGTCGGGGTTGAACTGCGGGTTCTTGTAGACCAGGGGCGTGATGGTGCCCATGGCCGCCGGCACAAAGCCCAGGGTGTAGCCATCGTTGGCCGAACGGGCCAGGGCGCTCATGCCCGGAATGCCCCCGGCACCCGGCCGGTTGTCCACGATCACCGTTTGCCCCCAGGCCGCGCCCAGCCGGTCGGCCAGCAGGCGGGCGATGACGTCTGGCGCCGAGCCTGCCGCCGCCGGCACGATCAGCCGTACCGGCTTGGCCGGCCAGGCCTGCGCCCGGGCCGCACCGGGGGCCAGGCCGCCGGCGGCCGCCAAACCCAGTGAGAGCGCAGCGCTGGCCAGCGCGGCAGACACAGCAAGGCGGCGGCGCGCCGGGTCAGCGGGGGCAACGATGCGTGAGAGGGTGTTCATCCGGGGTGTCTCCTGTCGGTGCGCGCCAGCTCGTCGTCTGGCATGGGTGGCACTCTAGGCCGGCTGGGCGATGCCCATAAGATGCCATCTTGACGCTGATGATTCGATTCCAGCATCCCCCCCCTCCGCCCTCCCCCTGCCCGCCGCCCCATGAAACTTGACCAGCTCCAGGCCGTGACCGCCATCGTGGAACAGGGCAGCCTGCGCGCCGCCGCCCGCCGCCTGGGCCTGCCCCAGCCCGCCCTCACCCGCAGCGTGCGGGCGCTGGAGCGCGAGCTGGGGGTGGAGCTGTTCCTGCGCCAGACCACCGGCATGGTGCTGACCGAAGCGGGCGAGCGCTTTCACCGCCGCGCCTCGGTCATCGTCCATGAGGCGCGCCGCGCCCAGGAAGAGCTGGCGCTGGACGCCCAGCAGGCCAAGGGCAGCGTGTCGGTGGCGCTGTCCATCGCCGCGCATGTGGGCATGCTGCCGCAGGCGCTGGGCCCCTTTCGCCAGCGGTACCCCCAGGTGCAGCTGCAAATCACCGAGGGCCTGCTGCCCGATGTGGAGGCCGGCCTGCGCGACGGCCGCATCGACTTCTACCTGGGCGCGGCGCCGGCCCAGCCCCCGGCCGGCGGCCTGCTGATGCGCCACCTGGCCGACAACCGCCGGGCGGTGATGTGCCGCCGGGGCCACCCGCTGGCGGGCGCCACCGGCCTGGCCGAGCTGGCCGGCGCCGAATGGGCCACCACCGCCGTGGACTACAACGCCGAGGCCGACCTGACCCGCCTGTTCACCCAGCACGGCCTGCCCGTGCCCCGGGTGATGCTGCGCGCCCGCTCCGCCATGACGCTGATCGTGGCCCTGGCCCACACCGACCTGCTGGCCATGCTGCCTGTGCAGTGGGGCAACTACCCCGTCACCCGCGACGCGCTGCAGGTCATCCCCGTGGCCGAGGCCCTGCCCGCCCCGCCGCTGGTGATGATCCGCCGGCCGGACCTGCCACTGACCCCGGCCGCGGAATGCCTGGCGGATGTGCTGTGCCGGTACTTGCCTGCGGGCGGGTGAACATGGCGGTGCCACTTCAAGCCGACCGGCCCACCAGGCGCAGGGCCGCCAGCATCAGCAGCCCACCGGCGGCGCCTTCACCCAGGCGGCGCAGGCGCTGATTGCCCCGGCCGCGCCGGCCCAGCCAGGCCACAGCCGCGCCCACCACCGCGTACACCCCGCCGCACAGGGCGATGAACACCGCAGACAACGCCAGTGCCTGCGGCAGCACCGGCTGCGCCGGCTGCATGAAGGGCGGCAGGATGGCGAAATACACCAACATGCCCTTGGGGTTGAGCAAGCTGGTCATGAAACCCTTGAGCAGGGAGACCGGCGCCGTGGCGGGGCGGGGCGTTTGCCCGGGGCCGGTGGCCGGACGCAGCGCGGCGCGAAACATCTGCAACGCCAGCCAGCCCAGGTAGGCGATGGCCACCCAGCGCAGCACCTCGAACGCCCGGGGCGAGGTGGCCAGCAGTGCCGCAACCCCGGCGGCGGTCAGCAAGGCGTGGGCCGTGTAGCCCAGCAGGATGCCGACATTGGCGCGCAACGCGCCGCGCCACCCCGCGGTGAGCGCCTGCGAGACGATGAGCAGGATGTCCGGCCCCGGCGTACACACCAGGGGCAGCACGGTGAGGGCAAAGAGCAGCAGGGCATGGGCGGAGACGGCGGTGTCCATGGTGGCGGGTCCTCGAGGTCATCAATGGCGCCCCAGATCCTAGGAAAACCACCCGAACAAAGGCTTCCAAAGATTGCCCTCCTCTGCACGGTTGCTGGAAAAATCCACCCGATGGACGCACTCGACTGGAAAATCCTTGCGGAACTGCAACAAGACGGCCGCCGCACCGTCACCGAGCTGGCCGATCGGGTGGGCCTGAGCGTCTCGCCCTGCCACCGCCGTGTGCGCGCACTGGAAGACGCCGGCGTGATCCGCGGCTACCACGCCGAGATCGACCCCGCCGCCGTGGGCCTGCGCTTCTCCACCCTGGTGTTCGTCACCATCCGCCAAGGCGACCGCGACTCGGTGGCCGCCTTTGAAGACGCCATTGCCGCGGTGCCGCAAATCGTCGGCGCCCAACGCCTGTTTGGTGAGCCCGACTACCTGCTGCACGTGGTGGCCACCGACCTGCCCGCCTTCCAGCGCCTCTACGACGAGCGCCTGTCCACCCTGCCCGGCGTGCAACGCCTCATCTCCACCCTGGTGATGAAGGACGTGATCCGGCACCGGCCGCTGCCGTTTGGGGGGTGAGGGCTTGGTACCCAGGTTTGCCGTGGGCTTGGATGAGCACGCCGCAGCTTTGAAGGTCCCCGGCGCCGTTCAGCGCAGCCAATTGGGGTTTTGCTTCAGGATGTGCACGGCGACGGGGGACATTCGGTAGACATAGAAGCGGTCGTCTTTTCGCTCTTGGGTGCGAAAGATGAACCGGCAGGACTCCAAATACGCGACCGACAGATCGTTGGGGTCCAAAGGCTGCGTGGTTCGCTGTGCATCTACAAACAGCGACAAAAGGTACTTTTCCTGCGCTCCCAAGGACTTCAACTTTCGGGTGATGTTTTTGAAGTGAAGGCGGTCCATGAACCGATCGCGAAAGTGCTGGGCGACGTCTCGCACCATGTCGTGAATCAGCACTGTGATGAACAGCAGGCAAAGCAAGACCAGCCCGGGGGCGTACTGCTCGGTGACCTTGGCAAGGGTGTCCTCCAGCCCGGCTTTTCCCACCAGATAGATAAGCGCAATGAAGATCAAGCCCAAACGAGCGACCATGACAGGCAGCTTTTCCAATGCGTTCTCCCAAATATCTTTCGACGCTAGGTCATCAGAACCAGAATTAGACCAATGTTGTGTGGCGCAATCAGTCGTTCACGCTCAGACGGACGGAAACTTTACGCCTAAGCGAACCCTCGCCAAAGCTGGCTGACATCGACGGGCACATCCACCAAAGGCACCTCCCAGCGCTCACGCCGCCCCCTCCTCCGCCCTCAACACCGCCTCACAAAACGCCTGCAAGTCTTCACTGGTGTCGCCCCGGCGGCGGGTCATCAGCACGGGCGAGACGATGCCCGCATCCACGATGGGGCGGTAGCTGATGTCGTCGCGTTTGAGACGCTGCACCGAGGTGGGCACCAGGGTGATGCCAATGCCGGCGGCGGCCAGGCCAATGGCGGTTTGCAGGCCGTTGGTCTCGAAGGTGCGGGTCACCGGGTGGCCGTGAACCCGGAACTGCGCCAGCACCTGGTCGGCAAAGCTGGGGCGGGGCTGGGCGGGGTAGACGATGAGCAGGTGCTGGGCCAACTGCTCCAGTGACACGGCGGGCAGCGCAGCCAGCAGATGATCGGCGGGCAGCACGGCCACCAGCGGTTCTTCGTGGATGAGGGTGTTGGTCAGGCCCTCGGTGTCGATGCCCACGCGGCCAAAACCCACGTCGATGCGGCCGGCCTGCAGGGCCTCGGCCTGCTGCACCGAGGTGAGCTCCAGCAGCACCACGTCCACCTCGGGGTGGGCGTGCATGTAGTCGCGGATGGCGCCGGGCAAGGCGGTGTAGAGCATGGACGGCACAAAGCCCACACCCAGCCAGCGGCGCTGGCCGCTGCCCAGGCGGCGCGTGGCCTCGCTCACCTCGGCCACGCGGCCCAGGATCTGGCTGGCCTGCTCGTAGAAGAACGCCCCCGCCCGCGTGAGCGCCAGGGGGCGGGCGCTGCGGTCCAGCAGGGTCACGCCCAGCTCTTCTTCCAGCTGCTGGATCTGGCGGGAGAGGGGCGGCTGCGCAATGTGCAGCTGCTCGGCCGCACGGGTGAAGTTGAGCGTGCCGGCCACGGCCTCGAAGTAGCGCAGGTGGCGGAGTTCCATCCATACCTCACGGGTATTGTTGAAGAGGAAAACGATATTGGACGCTGATTTGTCCCCGGTGGGAAGATGCGCAGCACGGGCCGAGTGCTGACATCCACCAGGCCCAGGATGCTCAAAGAGTATTCAACAACGGAGACAAGAACATGCCAGAGACGATTTCGCGCCGCACCCTCATCCAAGCCGGCCCGGCCGCTGCAGTGGCCTCTTTGTTGGGCCACGCCCCGGCCGTGCTGGCGCAAAGCGCCAAGCCCCTCAAGATTGGCTATGTGAGCCCGCAGACCGGCCCGCTGGCCGCCTTTGCCGAGCCCGACAAGTTCACGCTGGAGCAGGTGAAAAAAGCCGTGGCCGGGGGCATCACCGTGGGCGGCAAGAAGCTGCCGGTGGAGATCGTCTACAAGGACTCGCAGTCCAACCCCAACAAGGCGGGTTCGGCCGCCGCCGAGCTGATCTTGCGCGACAAGGTGGACCTGGTGGTGGCCTCGGCCACGCCGGCCACCTGCAACCCGGTGGCCGACCAGTGCGAGGCCAACGGCGTGCCCTGCATCACCAACGACGCGCCGTGGCAGCCCTATTTCTTTGGCCGCAAGGGCGACCCGAAGAAGGGTTTTGAGTGGACTTACCACTTCTTCTGGGGTTTGGAGGACGTGATCGGCGCCTTCACTGCCATGTGGGGCCGTACCGCCACCAACAAAAGCGTGGGCGCGCTGTGGCCCAACGACGAAGATGGCAACGCCTGGGGCGACGGCAAGATCGGCTTCCCGGGCACGCTGGCGGCCAAGGGCTTCACGCTGCTGGACCGGGGGCGCTTCCAGTCGCCCATCAACGACTTCTCGTCCTTCATCGCGGAGTTCAAGAAGAACAACGTCGAGATCGTCACCGGCGTGGTGCCGCCGCCGGACTTTGCCAACTTCTGGAACCAGGCCGAGCAGCAGGGTTTCCGGCCCAAGATCGTGACCGTGGCCAAGGCCACCGAGTTTCCGGCCGCCGTCAGCGCCTTTGGCCCGCGTGCCGCCGGCCTGACGGTGGAGCTGATGTGGAGCCCGGAGCACCCGTTTGTCTCCACGCTCACCGGCTTGTCCAGCCGCCAACTGGCCGAGGCCTACGCCGCCGCCACCGGCCGGCCGTGGAACGTGACGCTGGGGTTCAAGCAGTCGCTGTTTGAGGTGGCGCTGGACGCCCTCAAGCGCGCCGCCGACCGCAGCCCCGAGGCCATCCGCGACGCCATTGCCAGCACGCGGCTGGCCACCACAGTGGGCACGGTGGACTTTCGCAAGGGCCCGGTGCCCGGCGTGTCCAAAACGCCGCTGGTCATGGGCCAATGGAAGAAGACCCAAAAGGGCCTGGACCTGCGCATCGTGGACAACAGCTTGGCCAAGGACATTCCGATGCAGGAATGGCTGGAGCCGATCCGATACGCCTGAGCCCTTGACGCAGGACCTTTGTTGACCATGACCGCAACAACCGCCCCGCTGCTGCGCCTGCACGCGGTGGGCAAGCGCTACGGCGCCCTGGTGGTGACCGACCAGATCAGCCTGGACGTGCGCCGGGGCGAAACCCTGGGCATCCTGGGCCCCAACGGCGCGGGCAAGACCACGCTGTTCAACCTGATCTCCGGCGATGTGAAAGCCGACACCGGCCGCGTGGAGTACGCCGGGCGCGACATCACCACGCTGGCGCCGCACCAGCGCTGCCGCGCCGGCATTGGCCGCAGTTACCAGGTGCCCCAGCCCTTTGGGCACATGACGGTGTTTGAGAACCTGGTGACGGCCGCCTGCTTTGGCGGCGGCCAGCCCGAGGCCCAGGCCTGGGACACCGCCGTGGACGTGCTGGCCAAAACCGGCCTGAGCCCCCACGCCAACGCGCCGGCCGGCGGCCTGACGTTGCTCAACCGCAAGCGCCTGGAGCTGGCCCGGGCGCTGGCCACCCAGCCTGACCTGCTGCTGCTGGACGAGATTGCCGGCGGCCTGACTGAGCACGAGGCCCGTGAACTGGTGGACGAGCTGCGCCGCATCAAGGCCCAGGGCGTGACCATGGTCTGGATCGAGCATGTGGTGCACGCGCTGCTGTCGATTGCCGACCGGCTGTTTGTCATCAACTTTGGCGCCAAGCTGGCCGAGGGCGAGCCGCAGGCGGTGATGAACAACCCCGACGTGCGCCGCGTCTACATGGGCATGGAGGCCTGAGCCATGGGCAAAACCTTGTTGAGCACCCACGGCCTGAAGGCCTTTTACGGCGACGCTCAGGCGCTGTTCGGCATTGACTTCCACCTCGACGAAGGCGAGGTGGTGGCCATCATCGGCGCCAATGGCGCGGGCAAGAGCACGCTGCTGAAGTCGCTCACCGGCCTGGTGGCGGTGCCGGCGCCGGCGGTGTGCCTGCACGGCCAGCCCATCGGCGGCCTGCCGCCGGGTGAGATCGTGCGGCGTGGCCTGGCCATGGTGCCGGAGGGCCGGCGCCTGTTCCCCTCGCTGAGTGTGGAGGAGAACCTGCGCATGGGCGCCCTGGCCGGCCGCCAGGGCCCGTGGACGCTGGAGCGGCTGTTCCAGATGTTCCCCATCCTGAAGGAGAAGCGCCGCAACCCGTCGGGCGCGCTCTCGGGCGGGCAGCAGCAGATGGTGGCCATTGGCCGCGCCCTGATGAGCAACCCGCAAATCTTGCTGTGCGACGAGTTGTCGCTGGGCTTGGCGCCCATCGTCATCCGTGAAATCTACGCCGCGCTGCCCACCTTCACGGCTGAAGGCCTGACGGTGGTGGTGGTGGAGCAGGACGTGAGCCTGGCGCAGCAGGTCTCGCAGCGGGTGGTGTGCCTGCAAGAAGGTGTGGTGTCGCTGGAGGGTCGCAGCAACGCGCTGACGCGTGAGCAGATCAGCGAAGCCTACTTTGGCCTGTCTACGGCGGAGGCGCACTGAGATGTTGGAGGTGTTGATTCAAGGCGCCCTGCTGGGTGGCCTCTACGCGCTGTTTGCGCTGGGCCTGTCGGTGATGTTTGGCGTGATGCGCCTGACCAACATCGCCCAGGGCGATTTCATCGTGCTGGCCGCCTTTGGCGCCATGGCCTTGGCCTCGGCGCTGGGCGGGCAGACCGTGTGGGTGGCGCTGCTGCTCCTGCCGCTGGGCTTTGCCGTGGGCTGGGCGCTACAGCGTGGGGTGCTCAACCGCACGCTGGACAAAGACCCACTGCCCTCGCTGGTGGCCACGTTTGGCTTGTCCATCGTGGTGCAGAACGGGCTGCAAGAGGTGTTCTCGGCCGACCCGCGCTCGCTGGCCGCCGGTGACCTGGCCACGCGCAGCCTGGCGCTGGGCAGCGTGAACGTGGGCCTGCTGCCGCTGCTGATCTTGGTGGCGGCGGTGGCGGCCACGGCGGGGCTGCAATGGCTGTTCTCGTCCACCGCGCTGGGGCGCTCGTTCCGGGCGGTGTCCGATGACCGGGACATCGCCCAGTTGATGGGGCTGGACGCCCGCAAGGTGTTTGCGCTGGCCACCGGCTTGGCCTTTGCGCTGATCTCGCTGGCCGGCCTGTTCCAGGCGCTGCGCACCACCGTGGCGCCCACCGATGGGCCGATGCTGCTGCTGTTCGCGTTTGAGGCCGTGATCATCGGCGGCATGGGCAGCTTCTGGGGCACGCTGGTGGGGGCCCTGGTGCTGGGCATCACACAGCAAGCCGGTTTTGTGGCCGACCCCGGCTGGGGGCTGTGGTTTGGTCATCTTGTGTTCCTGGCGGTGCTGGTGGTGCGGCCGCAGGGTTTGTTTCCGAAGACCCGGGGGTGAGCGCCATGCAAGGCTCAACATTTGAAGTGGTGCGCAGCACCCGTCTGAGCCAGGCCACGCTGGGCCTGGGCGCGCTGTGGGTGGCGGTGTCGGCCAGCTTGCCCTTCTGGGGCGAGGCGGCGTGGATGCGCGAGATGGTGGAGTTTTCCTGCTACTTCATCTTCGCGATGATGTGGAACCTGCTGGCCGGCTACGGCGGCATGGTGAGCGTGGGGCAGCAGGCCTTCTTCGGCCTGGGCGGCTACGTCATGCTGGCCCTGGGCAACCTGGCCGGGGTGAACCCCTTCATCGCCATCCCCATCGCCGCCGTGGTGGCGGGTTTGGTGGCGGTGCCGGTGTCCTGGGTGGCGTTCCGGTTGCAAGGTGGCTACTTCGCCATTGGCACCTGGGTGATTGCCGAGGTGTTTCACCTGACGGTGGCCAACATCCCGGCCGTGGGCGGGGGCTCGGGCACCAGCCTGACGGCGCTGCGGGGCCTGGACCGCGCCACCCGCCAACACGCCACCTACTGGATTGCGCTGGCCTGCGTGGTGGCCTGCATCGGCGGCGTGTACCTGTTCTTGCGCAGCAAGCAGGGTTTGGCACTGCAAGCCATCCGCGACAACCCCGTGGCCGCCGAGAGCCAGGGCATTGACGTCAAGCGCATGAAGCGGCTCGTCTACATGGTGGCCGCCATGGGCGGTGGCCTGGCCGGGGCGCTGTACTTCGTGGGCAACCTGCGCATCAGTCCCGACGCCGCCTTCGGCGTGAACTGGACGGCCTTTGCGATCTTCATCGTGGTCATCGGCGGCATTGGCCGCATCGAAGGGCCAATGGTGGGCGCCGTGCTGTTCTGGCTGCTGAACAAGTTCTTCGCCGACTACGGCACCTGGTACCAACTGGGCCTGGGCCTGCTGGCCGTGGCCGTGACGCTGTGGTTCAAGCAAGGCTTCTGGGGCGCGCTGCAGGCGCGCTGGGGGCTGTCGCTGTTTCCCACGCAGCGCCGGCTTCAGACATAAGTCACCAAAGATTCATCCACCCTGCCAAGAGGAGACAAGACCATGGCAATTTCTGGCGTCATGCGCCCTGGCCACTGCCAGCTGCGCGTTCTGAACCTGGACGAATCCGTCAAGTTCTACACCGAAGTCATGGGCCTGAAGCACATGGGCTTTGATGCCCAGGGCCGGGCCTACTTCAAGTGCCTGGACGAGTTGGACCACCACAGCCTGATCCTGCGCCAGGCCGACAAGGCCGGCATGGACTTTTACGCCTTCAAGGTGCGCGACAAGGCCACCCTGGAGCAGCTGGATGCCGACCTGCGCGCCTACGGCGTGGCCACCGAGCGCATCCCCGCCGGTGAGATGTTGGAAACCGGCGAGCGGGTGCGCTTCACGTCGCCCACGGGCCATGTGTTCGAGCTGTATGCCGAGAAGACGATGGTGGGCAATGGCCTGGGCTTTGAGGCGCCCGAGGCCATCATCGACGGCCGCCGCGGCATCTCCCCCATCCGTCTGGACCACTGGCAGATCCACGGGCCGGACCTGGACGGCAGCCGTGACCTGTTCGTCAAGGTGCTGGGCTTCTCGCTGGTGGAGCGCATCAAGGCCGAAGACGGCGTGACCGACGTGGCGGTGTGGCTGAGCTGCTCGACCAAGGCGCATGACATCGCCTTTGTGCGCGACGAGCGTGCCAACACCCTGCACCACGCCTCTTACCTGCTGGGCACCTGGGAGCAGGTGCTCAAGGCGGCGGACATCATCACCATCCACCGCGTGTCCATGGACATTGGGCCGCTGCGCCACGGCATCACCCGCGGCACCACCATCTACGCCTTTGACCCCTCGGGCAACCGCTTCGAGACCTTCTGCGGCGGCTATGACTTCTACCCCGACATGCCCGTCATCACCTGGCCGTTTGAGGAGATGGGGCGCGCGGTTTTCTATCACACGCGCCAGCTCAACGAGCGCTTCTTGACCGTGGTGACCTGACCCACGCCCGCAGCGGTTGCGGCCGCTGCCTCACCTCTTCTTTTTCTGCCACGCCATGACCACCTCCCCTGAACTGGATCTCCAAGCCCTGGGCGACCGCCTGTATGCGGCGCTGCGCACGGCCACGCCCATCGACCCCCTCACCGCCAGCCACCCGGGCCTGAGCATCGAGCAGGCCTACGGCATCCAGCAGCGCCTGAACGCGCGCCGGCTGGCCGATGGCGAGCGGGTGGTGGGCAAGAAGATCGGCGTCACCAGCCAGGCGGTGATGGCCATGCTGGGCGTGGGCCAGCCCGACTTTGGCCTGCTGACCGACGCGATGCTGGTGCACCAAGGCGCTACCATCGAGCGCGGCGCGCTGATCCAGCCCAAGGCCGAGGGTGAGATCGCCTTTTTGCTCAAGCGCGACCTGCAGGGCCCGGGCGTGGGCGTGGCCGATGTGCTGGCCGCCACCGAATGCGTGATGCCTTGCTTCGAGATCGTGGACAGCCGCATCCGCGACTGGAAGATCAAGATCCAGGACACCGTGGCCGACAACGCCAGCTGCGGCGTGTTTGTGCTGGGCAGCCAGGCGGTGAGCCCGCTGAAGGTGGACCTGCACACCTGCGGCATGGTGCTGGAGAAGAACGGCGAGGTGGTGGTGACGGGTGCGGGTGCCGCCGCCCTGGGCTCGCCGCTGAACGCCGTGGCCTGGCTGGCCAACACCCTGGGCCGGCTGGGCATGGGCCTGAAGGCCGGCGAAGTCATCCTCTCGGGCGCGCTGGGCGCCATGGTGCCGGCGCTGCCAGGCGACCAGTTCCGCGTGAGCATTGGCGGCCTGGGCGACTGCTCGGTGCGCTTTGCCTGAAGGAGCCCGCCATGGACCTGCAACTTCACGGCCGCCGCGCCCTGGTCACCGGCTCTACCGCCGGCATCGGCTTTGCCATCGCCGCCCGCCTGGCGGCGGAGGGCGCGGCCGTCACCCTCAATGGGCGTGACACGTCGCGGGTCACCGCTGCCGCCGCCCGTCTGCAAACCCGGGTGCCGGGCGCGGAGATCACCGCCGTGGCCGCCGACCTGGGCACGGCCGAAGGCTGCGCCCAGCTGGCCGGCGCCGCCCAGGCCTGCGACCTGCTCATCCACAACCTGGGCATCTACGCGCCGGGCGAGTTTGCCCAGACCGACGACGCCACCTGGCAGCGTTTCTTTGAGGTGAACGTGATGAGCGGCGTGCGCCTGTCGCGCGTGGCCCTGCCGGCCATGCTGGCGCGCAACTGGGGCCGCATCGTCTTCATCAGCAGCGAGTCCGGCATCCAGCCGCCGCCGGAGATGGTGCATTACGGCATGACCAAGGCCGCGCAGCTGTCCCTCTCGCGTGGGCTGGCCGAGCAGACCACCGGCACCGGTGTCACCGTCAATGCCGTGCTGCCCGGCCCCACCCGCACCGAGGGCTCGGCCGCCTTCATGGCCGAGCGGGCGGCCGAGTTGGGCCTGAGCGCCGACGAGGTGGTGCGCCAGTACTTCGCCCAGGAGCGGCCCAGCTCGCTGATCCGCCGCTTTGTGGAGCCCGACGAAGTGGCCGCCACCGTGGCCTTTTTGTGCAGCCCGCTGGCCGGCGCCACCCACGGCGCGGCCGTGCGGGTGGATGGCGGCGTGGTCCGCTCGATGGTTTGACCCTGACTTTTGCAGAGAACCCCATGACCCTTGACGACCTCACCATCGCCAGCCTGGCCGAGCGCCTGGAAAGCTGCCAGCTGCAGCACCTGGAAACCCACAAGATCACCGAAGACTATCCCAGCATGGACTGGGAAGACGCCTATGCCGTGCAGGCCGCCATCCTGGCGCGCAAGCTGGCACGCGGCCGCACCGTGGCGGGCCTGAAGGCCGGTCTGACCTCGCACGCCAAGATGAAGCAAATGGGCGTGACCTCGCCCGTCTTCGGCTGGATGACCGACGACTACGCCGTGCCCCACGGCGGCGAGGTGGCCACAGCCGCGTTGATCCACCCCAAGGTGGAGCCCGAAATCGCCTTTGTGCTGAAGAAGCCGCTGGCCGGCCCGGGCTGCCACATCGCCGCCGTGCTGGAGGCCACCGACTTTGTGCTGCCGGGCATTGAGGTGATCGACAGCCGCTACAAAGACTTCAAGTTCGACCTCAAGAGCGTGGTGGCCGACAACACCTCGGCCGCCCGCTTTGTGGTGGGTGGCGCCCCCACGCCGGTGGCGGGCCTGGACCTGCGCACCGTGGGCGTGGTGATGGAGAAGAACGGCGTACCCGTGGCCTTTGGCGCCGGCGCCGCCGTGCTGGGCCACCCGGCCACCGCCATTGCCGAGCTGGCCAACCACCTGGGCCGCCGGGGCCAGAGCATCCCGGCCGGCACGCTCATCCTCTCCGGCGGCATCACCGAGGCCGTGCCCGTGCAGGCCGGAGACCACGTGAGCCTGCATGTGCAGGGCATGGGCAGCACCAGCCTGCGTTTTGTCTGAACCCGCCCCCTCTTCATTCGGAGACCGTCATGCCATTTGCACAGATCTACATGATCGAAGGCCGCACCGAGGACCAAAAGCGCGCCGTCATCGAGAAAGTCAGCACCGCCCTGGTGGAAGCCACCGGCGCGCCCAAGGAAGCCATCCGGGTTTGGATCCAGGAGGTGCCCAAGACCAACTGGGGCATCGCCGGCCAAACCGCCAAGGACCTGGGACGGTGAGCACCATGCGCCCCACCATCAAATGCGCCCTGATTGGGCCCGGCAACATCGGCACCGACCTGCTGGCCAAACTGCAGCGCAGCCCCGTGCTGGAACCCGTGTGGATGGTGGGCATCGACCCTGCCTCCGACGGCCTGAAGAAAGCCCGCGAGCTGGGCCTGAAGACCACCGCCGAGGGTGTGGACGGCCTGCTGCCCCACCTGCAGGCCGACGGCGTGCAGATCGTGTTTGACGCCACCAGCGCCTATGTGCATGCCGAGAACTCGCGCAAGGTCAACGCCCTGGGCGCGCTGATGATCGACCTGACGCCCGCCGCCATCGGGCCCTACTGCGTGCCCCCGGTGAACCTGCTGCAGCATGTGGGCGCGCCGTCGCCGGGCCGTTCCCAAGACGGCGCAGCCCCCTTGGGGGGTGGCACAGCGCGCAGCGCGAAGCCTGGGGGCCTGTTGTCCGAAATGAACGTCAACATGGTCACCTGCGGTGGCCAGGCGACCATTCCGATGGTCGCTGCCGTCAGCCGCGTTCAGCCGGTGAGCTACGGCGAGATCGTCGCCACCGTCTCCAGCCGCTCGGTCGGCCCGGGCACGCGCAAGAACATCGATGAATTCACCCGCACCACGGCCGGCGCGGTGGAGAAGGTGGGCGGCGCCAAGAAGGGCAAGGCCATCATCATCATCAACCCGGCCGAGCCGCCGCTGATGATGCGCGACACCGTGCACTGCCTGGTCGAAGGTGAAGTCAACCGCGAAGGCATCACCGAGAGCGTGCACGCCATGATCCGCGAGGTGCAGAAGTACGTGCCCGGCTACCGCCTGGTCAACGGCCCGGTGTTCGACGGCCAGCGCGTCTCCATCTTCCTGGAGGTGGAAGGCCTGGGCGACTACCTGCCCAAGTACGCCGGCAACCTCGACATCATGACCGCCGCCGCCGCCCGCACCGCCGAGATGTTTGCCCAGGAGATCCTGGCGGGGCGTCTGGTGCTCAAGGCCACGCCCACCGCTGCGCTTGCCGCCTGAAACCGGAGAACTTGGACATGACTCAGAAGATCACCCACGAGCCCGGCGCCCGGCCGCCCGAAGCCGGGCGAGATCCCCTCGGGGGATCGTCCACCGTACCCGGTGGACGAGGGGCCGTCAGGTTACATGACATGACGCTTCGGGACGGGATGCACCCCAAGCGCCACCTGATGAGCCTGGAGCAGATGGTCTCCATCGCCACCGGCCTGGACGAGGCCGGCGTGCCGCTGATCGAAGTGACCCACGGCGACGGCCTGGGCGGCAGCTCGGTCAACTACGGCTTTCCGGCGCACACCGACGAGGAATACCTGGGCGCCGTCATCCCGCGCATGAAGCAGGCCAAGGTCAGCGCCCTGCTGCTGCCGGGCATCGGCACCGTGGATCACCTGAAGATGGCCCACAGCCTGGGCGTGCACACCATCCGCGTGGCCACCCACTGCACCGAGGCCGATGTGAGCGAGCAGCACATCAGCTTCGCCCGCAAGATGGACATGGACACCGTGGGCTTTCTGATGATGGCCCACATGGCCAGCCCGGAGCAGCTGGTGAGCCAGGCCAAGCTGATGGAGGGCTATGGCGCCAACTGCGTGTACGTGACCGACTCCGCCGGCTACCTGCTGCCCGACGGCGTGAAGGCGCGCCTGCAGGCCGTGCGAGACGCCTTGAAGCCGGAGACGGAGCTGGGCTTTCACGGCCACCACAACCTGGCCATGGGCGTGGCCAACAGCATTGCCGCCATTGAATGCGGCGCCACCCGCGTGGACGCCGCCGCTGCCGGCCTGGGCGCCGGCGCAGGCAACACGCCGATGGAGGTGCTGGTGGCGGTACTGGACCGCATGGGCGTGGCCACCGGCGTGGACGTCTGGAAGATCCAGGACGTGGCCGAAGACCTGGTCTTCCCGATCATGGACTTCCCCATCCGCATCGACCGCGACGCGCTCACCCTGGGCTATGCCGGCGTGTACGGCAGCTTCTTGCTGTTTGCCAAGCGCGCAGCGGCCAAGTACGGCCTGTCGGCCCGCGACATCCTGGTGGAGCTGGGCCGCAAAAAGATGGTGGGCGGCCAGGAAGACATGATCGAAGACACCGCGCTGACCATGGCGCGGGAGCGTGGGCTGCTCACCGCCTGATATCGGCCTGACCCCCCCCGGCCGGTGGCTTTGCCGCCGGCCTCGCGCTGCCCGCCCTAGGTGCGGCGGCGCCCCCCGTCACCTCACGCTGCACTGCCCGCTGGCCAGCCGGGCAGCGCCGCTGCATGCCCCGCTGGCCCATCGTTTCACACCGTTCACGGCATCAAGACCGAAGCAGGAGACAACTCATGACCCCTCGTTGCAACACCCTGGCCGCGCTGGCGGCTGTCGCGGCCCTGGCCGCCGCCGCCCTGCCCGTGGCGCACGCCACCGAAGGCGGTGGCTCCATCTACCCGCATGGGGTGGAAAACTACATGGGCGGCGCGCTGCCGCCCCCGGGCACCTACGGCATCGTCTACGGCAATGTCTACAGCGCCGACCGCGTGAACGACGCGAACGGCCACGACCTGAACCTGCCCGGCTTCAAGGTGCGCGCCAACGTGGTGGCACCGCGTTTTGTCTGGGTCACGGGCGAAAAGCTGTTGGGTGGGGACCTGGTGGTGCATGCCATCGCCCCGCTGGTGGACCTGAGCGTCACCACGCCCGGCGGCCACTTTCACAAGACCGGCCTGGGCGACATGACCGTGGGCCTGGGCACGGGCTTTCACTACAGCCCCAACCTGCATGCCGTGTTCGCGCTGGATGTGATGCTGCCCACCGGCGGCTACGACCAGGCCGAACCCAGCATCGGCCGCAACTACCTGGCCTTCGAGCCCGTGGTGGCCGTCACCCGGGTGGATCCGGCCGGCCTCAATGCCGACATCAAGGCTGGGTTGATCGTCAACCAGCGCAACAAGGACACCGACGTCACCTCCGGCCGCGAACTGCACTTTGACTACGCCCTGGGCTGGGGTCTGGCCAACGGCTGGGTGGCGGGCGTGGGGGGTTATGTCTACCAGCAGCTCAATGAAGACCAACAAGGGGGCGCCAGCCTCTCGGGCAGCAAGGGCAAAGCCCTGGCCATCGGGCCTTCCGTGAAATACGACAGCGGCAAGGGCTGGTTCGTCACTGCCAAGTGGCAGAAGGAAACCACCGCTGAGAACCGTGCCCAGGGCAACGCCCTGTGGCTCAAGGCGGTGTTCCCGCTCTGATCCAGCCGGCCAGCCCTGGGGCAGGAATGACACGTCCGCGAAGCGCCCCGGAACCCATCGGTAGAAGTGGCTTGGGTGGCGAAGGCCGCGGGCGTCTCACCCGCCTGCCTTCAGCTGCGCACGCAGCCGGCTCAAAGACACCGGCGTGATGCCCAGGTGGCTGGCAATGTGACGGTGGGCCACTTGCTCCTCCAGGCCGGGCAGGCGTGCACGCAGGGCCAGCAGGCGCTCGCGCGCGGGCAAGGCGGCCAATGCCCATTCCCGGTCCGCCCTGCGGATCAGCTCGGCGCGCAGCACGGCGTCGCCCCAGCGTTGCACCGCCGGGTGGGCCACCATTTGGGCCACCAGGGCCTCGGCGTCAAACAGCACCACCCGGGCCGGGGTGAGCGCCTCCACCAGCACCCGCGAACGCCCGTCCGCCGTGCGGCCAATGGACGGCGGCAAGGCTCCGGGCCCGGGGTGAAAGCCCAGTGTCACCTCGCGGCCCTGGGCATCGCCCACGCCGCTGCGCAGCAGGCCCCGGAGGATAAGCACCTCTTGCGGCGGCCCATCGCCCACCCGCAACAGCACCTCCCCCGCCGCCAGCGTGCGCGGGCGCATGACCGCCATCAGGGGTTCCAGGTCGGCGGTGGTCAGCGGTGGCAGCTCGGGCACCAGCACGGCGGCGCAGTGCAGCACCGCCTGGCGGTCTGAAGCGGTGAGCGTCGTCTTATCCAATGTTGTTGAGCGCGGCAAGGGGAGCGGGAAGCATGGTGCATGTCTTCACCACAGCGACCTTTCATCATGCCAGTCCCGCCCTTGCCTGCCCCACCTGCTGCACCCGCTGCCCCCGCCACGGGCGCTGCACGCGCCCCGGTCCGGCGCAGTGCCTTGCTGTCGAACGCGACCACGGCTGCCCGCTATGGAGGCGTCGCCGCGTGGCTGGCCAAATGGCGGGCCATGACAGCATGGGCAGGACTGACCGCACTGACCACACTGACGGCTTGCACCCTGCAACGCCCCACCGTGCCGCCCACCGTGGAACACGACCCCACCTTGCCCCGCTTGGCCGCCGGCGGTCGCTTGCTGCATGGCCAGGCCCTGGGCCCGCAAGATGCCCCGGTGCTGGTGGTGCTGCACGGCGGCCCGGGGGCCGACCACCGCTACCTGCTCGGCCTGTCGGCCCTGGCCGATGCCTACCGCGTGGTGTTCTATGACCAGACGGGCTCGGGCCTGTCACCCCGGCTGCCGGCCGAGGCGCTGACCGTGCAGCACTTTGTGGACGACCTGGACGCCGTGGTGCAAGCCCAGGGCGGCGGCCGCCCGGTCCACCTGCTGGGCCACAGCTGGGGCGCCATGCTGGCCACGGCCTATGCCGGCGCCCACCCCGACCGGGTGGATCGCCTGGTGCTGGCTGAACCCGGCTTTCTGGAAGCCGACACCTTGGACGGCCTGCCCGGCGGGGGCTGGCCCGGCTGGCGGGTGGTGTTGGGCTTTGGGCGCGCCTGGCTGGCGCAATGGACGGTTGACCCCCAGGGCGACCCCTTCGCCCGCGCCGATTGGTTCCTGGGCCAGGTCTTCCCGCTCACCCAGGGCGAGGCCACCCATTGCCCGGGGTCACCCCCGCCACTGACCCTGTGGCGTGCGGGCGCGCCCGCCTTCCAGGCCACGCTGGGCCGCATGCAGCGCGACCCCGCCTGGGGCCGCCAGCTGGACTTCACCCACGGCCTGCAGGCCTACAGCGGACGGGTGCTGTTTGTGCGCGGCGCCTGCAACCAGGCCCAGGGTGAAGCCCATCAACGCCGCATGATGGCCCGCTTCGCACCCGTCAACCAGGCGCGGCTGGAAACGGTGCCGCAGGCTGGGCACTTCATGTTCAACGACCAACCCCAGGCCAGCCTGGCCGCGGTACGCGGCTTTCTCGCGGCACCGTAAGCGCGACCCCTCTAGCGGGCGCGGCCGGCAACGGGCCCACGTGGACGGAAGGGACGGAACGGTCTGCGCCGCCTGCGGCACGTTTGGCGCCACCTGGCCGCAAGCCGTCCCATCCAGGCAGCGGCCCAAGGGGAGGAACACGCAACATGGCGGCAACGCAACGGAAAACCCCCCTGCCCCACACCATGGAAACGAACTTCCCCCGCCTGCACGCCGCCCTCTCGCGCCTGGTGTCCACCGCCGCCCTGGCCTGCGCCGCCCTGGGCGCTGCCGCCAGCTTGCCCGTCACCGCCCACGCCCAAGTCGGCATGCAGCGCTTGCAATGGAACACCACCGACGCCGCCGGCGCGCCCCAGGCCCTGCAGGCTTTGGTCTGGTACCCCAGCCCGGCGCAGGCCGGCCCGCAGCGTTTTGGCCCCTTTGCCGTGGAGGTGGCCCCCGGCGCCCCGGTGACCGCTGGCGTGCATCCCCTGGTGTTGATCTCGCACGGCACCGGCGGCCATGAAATGGGCCATGCCTGGCTGGCACGCCAATTGGCGGCCGAGGGCTTTGTGGTGCTCAGCCTGCGCCACCCGGGCGACAACTACCAAGACCGCAGCGGCGTGGCCCGCCCGGATTACCTGGCCGAGCGCCCGCGCCAGGTGAGCCGCGCGCTGGACGCCCTGCTGGCCGACCCGCAATGGGCGCCGCGCCTGGATACCCAGCGCATTGGCGCCGTGGGGCACTCGGCCGGTGGCCACACCGTGCTGGCCCTGGCCGGCGCCCAGCCCGACCGGGTGCGCCTGGTGAACCACTGCAGCCCCACCGGCACCGGCCTGCAGACCGATGCCGCCATGTGCGCCCTGGCCGGTTTCAGCACCGAGCGGCCGGCGCCGGTGCTGACGGTCGGCACGTCGACCTTGCCCTCGGTGCGCGAGCCGCGCATCCGCGCCGTGGTGGCGGCCGCCCCCCTGGGCCAGGGCGTGAACCTGGCCACGTTGGCGGCCGATGTGCGCGTGCCGGTGTGGATCGAAACCAGCCGCCGCGACGAAGTGCTGGCCTTCCCGCCCCATGGCGGGGCCGTGTGCGCCGCCCTGCCCCAGGCCCAATGCGAGGTGGACGACCGCGCCGGCCACCATGCCCTGTTCCAGGCCGGCACCGGGCCCATGGGCGCGCCTGGCCTGGACCCGGCCTGGAACCCCAACGGCTTTGACCGCGCCGCCTGGCAGGTGCCGGCCGGCCAGCGCATCGTGGCCTTCCTGAAGGCACAGCTGAAATGAGGGCTACACGCCGCTGCGCAGTCCGGCGGGCGGCGCGGCCCAAGACAGGCGCCGGCCGGTTGATTCTTGAGTGGAACCACGGCCTCGGGCGCACACCAACGGTCCACCATAATGAAGGGCTCCCCCTCCACCCCAAGAGCCCAAGCGATGTCCCTACTTGGCCGCTACGTCGTCGACGAAGATCAACTGATCACCGATGCCGAGGGCCGCGTGCCTCTGGTGTGGTGGACGGTTGCCCCCAACTTTGGCGATCTGCTCTCGCCCTACCTGTTCCGGCGACTGAGCCGTCGCAAGGTGGCCCGTGTCCATGTGGGTCCCAAGTTCCGCAAGGACCAGGTCACAGCACCGGCCTACATCGCCGTCGGCAGCATCCTGTCGCGGGCCCAGGACAGTTTTGTGGCCTGGGGCACGGGCTCCTTCGGCACCGAGCAGGCCGCCCAGATCTCCGCCAAGTGCCGCTACACCGCCGTGCGCGGACCGCTGACACGCTCCTTCATCCTCAACCAGGGTGGCCAGTGCCCGGAGGTCTACGGCGACCCCGGTCTGCTCATGCCCCAGGTCTATGCGCCTGAGGTGGCCAAGCGCCACGACGTCGGCTTCGTCATCCGCTGGTCCGATGAGGAGTTCCGCGAAGCCCTGCTCGACGAAGGCGTCAAGGTCATCGACCTGGGCCGCAGCGACGTGGAGCAGGTGGTCCACGAGATGCTGGAGTGCCGCACCATCGCCACCTCGTCGCTGCACGGCCTGATCATTGCCGACGCCTACGGCATTCCCAATGCCTGGCTGTCCTCGCACACGCCCAAGGGCGGAGAGTTCAAGTACTTCGACTACTTCCTCTCGGTGGACAAAGTGCGTCGCGCCCAGTACCTCCCACGGGTGGAGGGCCGCGTGGACGCGCGCCGGCTGCGCAGCGCCCTTCACTTTGACGACCGGCCGATCCACTTCGACCCCGCCACACTGCTGGACGCCTGCCCGCTGCTCAAACACGCCGCCTGAGGGCCCTGGCACGCGGGCTGCGGCGCCAGCGGACGGTTAAGCTGACGCCCTGTCCCGCCTCTCACCCTCCCAAGGAGCCGCACCATGCCCCAGATCACCGTGCAAGCCACCATGGCCGCGCCACTTGAAGCCGTGTGGCGCGCCTGGACCAACCCGGCCGACATCCTGCAATGGAACGCCGCCAACGACGACTGGCACACCACGCAGGCCGAGGTGGACCTGCGGGTGGGCGGCCGGTTCCGCTCCCGCATGGAGGCCAAGGACGGCAGCATGGGCTTTGACTTCGAAGGCACCTACACCGAGGTGCAGCCCTTGCACCGTCTGGTGGCGGAGTTTGGCGGCCGGATGCTGTCGGTGGAGTTCGTGCCCGGCCCCGCCGGGGTGACGGTGCGCGAGACTTTCGATGCCGAAGATGTCTTCCCGCTGGAGCAGCAGCGCCAGGGCTGGCAGAACATCCTGGACCGTTTTGCCGCGCATGTGCTGCGGGCGCAGGCCGCCGGCGCAGGTGGATGAAGGCGTCGTCCAGCGCGCTCGCCGCCTGGCCGCGCGCTGTTGCCCTGCTGGGCCTGCTGACCGCCACCGGCCTGATCACCGCGGCCGACGAGCCGCGTCCTGACACGGCCTTCGTCCACCGCCCTGCCGTGCTCCAGGTGCACACCGAGGTGCTCAACCCGGGGCTGGAGGCGTTCACCGTCACCGGGTCGAACTATGGCGATACCCTCAAGCGCGCCGGCAAGGGCGGCTTCGAGCCCGTGTCCTGGCGCCACCGTTTCACGGCCGCTGCCGACGCCGCCGATCGCGTGGAGGTGCGCGAGCCGGGCGGGCTGAGCCTGGATGGCCGCTTCGCCGCCGATTACCTGGACGGTGCGCAGGTGCGGGTGTACCGGGTCAGCCGCGGTCGCCTGGACCTGGTGCGGGAAGACCGGGTGGCCGCCGGCGGCACCGTGCTGGGCAGCCCGGAGGGTGGGCACCTGCGCCTGGCAGGCAACGGCGCGGCGCTGCGCCAGGGCGACATGGTGATCGTGACCCAGGATTTTGCGCCGCTGCGCCCACGCCACATGGGCCCGCGCCTTCGCAGCGACCCGGTGCAGGCCCGGCGCTGGCTGCCGGCCGGGGTGCCCCACGACCTGTTGATGGACGATCAACACTGGCGGCTGGTACCCCATGCGCCGGACAGCCCGGTGGAGGACGGTGGCCAGACCTACCTGGCCCTCACCCTGGGCCCCGGCGAGGTGCGCAAGGTGGGCCTGCATGACCTGCCCGACCTCTCCACCACCGCCCAGTCCTACTACCAGGTGGCCGAGCCGGTGGACTACGAGGCGGAGGTCTGGGTCAAGGCCGACCGTGCCGACGCGCCGCCGCTGGTCCTGGGCTTTGACGGCGATCCGCGGGTGGGGGGCTTCATGTCACCCCAGACGCTGGCGGTGGGCACAACCTGGCGGCGGCATGTGCTGCGCCTGCGCGGCCAGCCGGCGCACGCGGGCTTCCACGCCTATCTGGTGTTGAGCGCCTCGGGGCTGCCGCCAGGGTCTGCGTCGGAGGGCTCGGTGACCTACGGCATCGACAACTTCCGCATCCACCGGGCCGACACGCCCTACCTGGCCCTGTCGCCGCGCCGCCAGGCCCAGCTGGCAGCCTCGGGCATGGCGGCCTGGCGCACCCACCACACCATCAAGACCGGCCAGGCCAGCTACAGCATGGCCCAGTGGCTGGGCCCCCAGGGCGGGGTGGAAGGCGTGGGCCTGGGCATGTCCCTGGGCGGCACCCTGGCCATGATGGCCCAGGCCGGGGTGCGGCCCTGGCTGCAGATCGAGTTCCACCTGTCACCCCAGGAATGGCTGGCCTGGGCCGAGTTCATGGCCGCACCCTGGGACCCGGCGGTGGACACACCGCAGTCCAAGCCCTGGGCCTGGCAACGGGTGCGCCAGGGCCGCACCGCCCCCTGGACCGACGCCTTTGACCGCCTGTACCTGGAGCTGGGCAACGAAACCTGGAACCCGCTGTTCGCGCCCTGGACCTTCCCGGCGATGACAGATGCGGCCACCGGCGAACGGCTCAACCCCGGCGCCGTCTACGGCCTGTTCCACGACCATGTGGTGGACGTGCTGCGGCGCAGCCCCTGGTGGACGCCGGCGGTGGCGGGCAAGTTTGTGCAGGTGCTGGGCGGCTGGCCCGTCCACCAGTTCAACGACGGCATCGCCCTGGCCTCGCGCAGCGCGGACTTTCTCACCGTGGCCACCTACCTGGGGGGCTGGGACATGGGTGAAGGCCCGCCACAGCCCAACCCCGAGGGCTACTTCGGCGTGCTCCAGTTTGCGGCGCAGCAGGCCCGCCCGACCGCCCGTGCCCTGCTGGAGCAGGCCCAGGGCTGGCAGGCCCGCACCGGGAGGCGCCTGCGCCTGGGGGCCTACGAGGGGGGCCCGGGCTACGCGATGAACGGCCTCAATGGCGAGCAGGTCAGCCCGGCACAGGCCGCCGGGCAGGAGGCGGTGATGAAGAGCAAGGCCACCGGCGTGGCGACGCTGGACACCTTCCTGGTCCAGGCCAGCCTGGGTTTCGAGCTGCAGAACTTCTTCACCTTCGGCGAGGGGGAGCGCTGGACCTCGCATGGCCCCTGGCACGCCGGCGGCCACGCCCACCCGTCCTTCCTCTACCTCTCGCTGTTCAACCGCGAAGGACGCGGCGACCTGCTGCGGGTGAGCACCGTCAGCACGCCCACCGCTCACCTGCCCGCCTTGCGGCGCCGGCCCGCCCTGCGTGACGCGCCCCTGGTCACCGCCTACGCCACCCGCCAGGGCGACCGGGTCAATGTGTTTGTGGTGTCCCGGCGGATGCCGGACCACCCCGCCGGTTCCGGCGAGGGCTACACACCGGTGCGCCTGGAGCTGCCCTTTGGCCAGGCCCGGCGCATCACCCTGCACCGGCTGAGCGGCCGGCCCCAGGACACCAACCTGGGCGCCGAGCGGGTACGCCTGCAGGCCATGACGCTGCCGGCGCAGGCCCTGGGCCGGGACGGCCGCTTCACCCTGGGCCCGGACACCGGGCTGGACGCGCGCGGCCTGCCGCCAGCCGAGGCACTGCTTTATGTGTTCGAGGGCACCGACATCGGCCCGCCAGGCTGGGTGCTGGACCGGGCGCAGGTGCTGGAGCGCCTGGCTAGGTAGCCGTGGCCGCTGTGGCCGCCGGCAGCCACTGGCACAGGGCCTCATAGAGGTGCCGGGGCTCCACCGGCTTGGCCAGGTGGCCGTCCATGCCGGCGTCCAGGCAGGCCTGCCGGTCCTCGGGGAAGGCATTGGCCGTCATGGCCAGGATGGGCAGCTCCGACCCCAGGCCGGCCCGCAGCGCGCGGGCCGCCCCCAGGCCGTCCAGACGGGGCATCTGCATGTCCAGCAGCACCAGGTCGTGACCCCCCGCCAGGCCCAGGGCCACGGCCTGCTCGCCATCCTCGGCCAGGCTCACCTGCAGGCCGGCCTGCCGCAACAGGGCCTCGGCCACCTCGCGGTTGATGGGGTTGTCCTCGGCCAGCAGGATGCGCTGCCCGGCGTGGTCGCGCCGCAGGCGCGCCAGCGCGTCGGGCGGCGGGAGGCTGGTGGCGGCCGGGGCCGGCGACGCCCGGCCCAGTCGGGCGGTGAACCAGAAGCGGCTGCCCCAGCCCGGCACGCTGTCGACGCCGGCCTCGCCCCCCATCAGCCCGGCCAGGCGACGCACCAGGGCCAGACCCAGGCCGGTGCCCTGGTGGCGTCGGGTGGGGCTGCTGTCGAGTTGCACAAAGGGCTGGAACAGGGCGGCGCGCTCCTGCGCCGTCAGGCCGGGTCCGGTGTCCTGCACCTCCATGCGCAGCAGCAGGCCCTGAGGATCCTCCTGGACCACTGCCGCGCGCAGGTTCACCTCACCGGCGGGGGTGAACTTGACCGCATTGGCCAGCAAGTTGATGAGCATCTGCCGCAGGCGGGTGACGTCGCCCACCAGCGCCAGAGGCAGCCCGCTGGCGTCCACCCGCAGGCTCAGGCCCTTGGCCTGTGCCGCCGGGCCCACCATGGCCAGCGCGTCCTGCAGCAGCTCGTCGCGCTGGAAGGGCACCGGCGCCAGGGTCATGTGGCCGGCCTCGACCTTGGAGAGGTCCAGCACATCGTGGATGACCTGCAGCAGGTGGTGGGCCGCGCCGTCGATGCGGGCCAGGCGCTCCCGGTGCGCGGGGGCCGGCAGGTCCTGGGCCAGCAGGTGGCTCAGGCCCAGGATGGCGTTGAGCGGCGTGCGGATCTCATGGCTCATGTTGGCCAGAAAGACGCTCTTGGCCTGGTTGGCCCGTTCCAGCTCGGCGGTGCGCCGGGCCACCAGCGCTTCCAACTCACCGCTGTGGGCCTGCAGCAGGCGCTGCACCGCCTTCTGCGGGCCGATGTCCATGAACAGGCTGATGAAGTGCGGCTCCCCCCCCACGCCCACCACCTCGGTGGCAAAGGCGGCGTCCACCTCGTGGCCGTCCTTGTGGCGCAGGCGCACCTCCACGCCCTGCACCCGGCCGGTGCGCGCCGCCTCGACCTGCAGGTCTGCCAGCACCTGGGCGTCGGCCCAGAGCTGACCGCAGGGCGAGCGCCCCACCAGCTCAGTCGCCGGGTAGCCCAGCAGGCGCTCCAGCGCCGGGTTGACCGCCACATAGACCTGGTCGCTCAGGCGCCCCAGGACGATGGCGGTGGGGCTGTGCAGAAACACCGCCTCGAAGCGGGCCAGGGCCTCGCGCACCGCCTGGGCGGCCTGCTCACGCTCGGTGATGTCGCGGATGACCGCCATCAGGCCCAGCAGGTGGCCGTCGGCACTGTGCACCGGCACCGCGGTCGACTCGGCCCAGAACACCTCACCGTCCCGGCGCCGCAGCTGCACCACCAGCTGTACCGCATCCCCCTGCAGCAGACGCTGGTAGCTGGAGGCGCCACGGCCCGCATGCTCACGGACGTCGGCGTAGAGGAAGTCGGTGGCGCGGTCGTGCACTTCGGCCAGGTCGTAGCCGAACAGGCGGGTGAAGGCCGGGTTGACCTGGCGGATGCGGCGCTCGGGCGTGAGGAAGATCAGGACATCGGCCATGCCGTCGAACATGGCGTGCAGGGTGGCTTCGCTGTCGCGCAGCGACTGCTGGCTGGCCGCCAGGCGCTGGCGAACCGCCTCCACCTCGCGGATGCGGGGCGCACCCAGCACGGCCAGCGCCGCCGACAGGTGCCGCAGCAAGGAGCGCCTCGGCGGCTGACGGCTCCCGGGAAGCGCCTCGGCAGCGGCCGGCGCGGGCGGTGCCGCCGCGCCCGGCCGCTCCAGCGCTTCAACCGCGCGGGCCAGCCGCCGACCGGCCCACCGCCCCCCGGCCCCCCCCGCTGCCAGGGTCAGGGCAAACATCAGCAGCACCGACTCGGCAGCCTGCAGGGCGGGGTCGCGCAGCAGGTCCTGGGGCAGGTGCACCTGCACCCGCCAGGGGGCTGCGCCCAAGTCCTGCTCCTGCAGCTGGCCAGCCTCCCATTCAGGCACGGCCCCATCGGGCTGCCACAGCACCATGTACCGCGCGGGCGACCCCAGGACCGCCGCCGGGTCCTGCCCGGCCTGCCAGCGCACCATGGGCCGGCCCTGGCTGTCCACCAGCTGCAACCACCAGCCGGGGGGCACGGCCAGACCGTGCAGCAGCTGGGCCAACTGCGCCAGGTCCACGGTGGTGAGCAGCACCGCTTGGGTACGCCCACCGCGCTGCACCGGCGCCGCCAAACCCACCAGCGCCACCCGCGAGAGGGTGCCCATGAAGGGGTCGCCGACGGCGGGCCGCCCCGAACGCAGCGCACGCTCACGGGCGGAGACGGCCGGCGCCACGGGCAAGGCCGGCAAGGCGCCGCCCCAGGGCAGGCGGGTGTGCATCAGCAGCCGCTGGTCCAGGCTCAGCAGCACCACCTCGCTGCCAAAGGTGTGGCGGAACGACTGACCCAGGGCATGCAGCTCGGGGCTGCCCTGGGCAGGGTCGGCCTGGGGGGCGTCGGCCAGCAAGGCCAAGCCCTGCAGCCGCGCCGCCAGGAAGGTGTCCACGGTGGTGGCCACGTTGCGGGCCAGGTCGGCCGCCCCGCGCCGGGCCTTGGCCTGTTCCTCGTCCAGGGCGCGCAGGCCCATCACGCTGGCCAGCAGCAAGCTGGGGAGCAGGCACAAGCCGATGAGCAGCCGCAGGTAGCGGCGCAGGGGCACTGCCTCGGTGGTCGGATCGAAGGACGTGGACACGCGCTCTCCCTTGGCCGGTGCCCGTGCCGCAGCGTCAGGGTGGCGCCCCTGCACTCCGGTCTACAGGCCCGGCGCATGCTAGTGCGCCCGGGGCCGCAGGGGAAGGGGCACGCCCGCTGGGCGGCGTCAAAGCGGCATTCAGCCCTGGCGCAGGCGCTGGCGGACGAACTGGCCGGCCACGAAGATGTCGCGCTCGACCGCGCGACGCACGCCGGCGGCGTCCTGGCGGTCCAGGGCGCGCAGCAGGTCCTCGTGCGCGTCGTTGAGCACACCGGCCGCCTCGGGGGTGTCGAAGAGCCGGTTGCTCACCGGGCCGGCCTGCAGCCAGAGGGTGTCGATGAGGCGCCAGAGGGTGGGAGAGCCGGCGGCGCGGTACAGCAGGACGTGGAAGTCCTCGTTGGCGGCGAGGTAGTCGTCGGCCGCCCCGCGGGCCAGGGCGGCGGCCATGCGCGCGCTCAGGTCCCGCAAGGCTTGGCGGCCGGCAGCGTCCAGCCGGGTGGCGCCGCGCTCGGCGGCCTCACCCTCCAGCAGCAGGCGGGTCTGCAGCAGGTCGTCAAAGGCCGGCACCGACAGGCGGGGCACCGCCACGCCGGCATGGGGCACGTTGACCAAGGCGCCTTCGGCGGCCAGGCGCTGCAGCGCGGCCCGCACCGGCATCTGCCCCACACCCAGGGCAGTGGCCACCTGCCGGATCTTGAGCCGCTCGCCTGGCCTGAAGCGGCCCACCGTGACCCACTGGCGCAGGCGGGCGTACACGGCGTCCTGCTGGGTGGCGGCGTCCTGGGCCTGCGACGCCGGAGCCGGGTCGGTCACGGTCATGCCGGCGCCCGCAGCGTGGCCACCGCCGCCTCCAGCGTGTCCGCCAGGGCCTGCAGGTCCTCGTCCCGGGTGTCGGGGCAGACCAGCATCATGTTGTGGAAAGGGGTGATGAGCAGGCCGCGGTTGAGCAGGTACAGGTGCAGCGCGTGCTCCAGCGCGGGGTCCATGGCGGCACCGGCGGCGCTGCCGTGGCGCGGCGGGCGGGGGCAGAACTGGAACTCGGTGCGTGCCCCCACCTGGGTGACGCACCAGGGCACGCCCTGGCGGGCGAAGGCGCCGCGCAGCAGCCCGGCCAGGCGCTCGGCCCGGGCGTGCATGGGCGCAAAGACCTCGGGGCGCAGCAGGTGTTCCAGGGTGGCGCGCATGGCGGCCATGGCCAGGGCGTTGGCGGTGAGCGTGGTGCCGATGCCGGAATGGCCGGCCGGCGCCTGCCGCTTGGCGGCCACCGCACGGGCGGCCAGTTCGGCACTGAAGCCGTAGGCGGCGCAGGGCATGCCGCCGCCCAGGGCCTTGCCCACGACCACGGCGTCGGCGTGGATGCCGTGGGCCCGCGCGTACCCCCCGGGGCCACTGCTCAGGGTGTGGGTCTCGTCCATCACCAGCAGGCTGCCGTGGCGATGGATCAGGCGCTGCGCCGCTTCCCAGAAACCGGGCTCGGGCAGCACCATGCCGATGTTGGTCATCACCGGCTCGGCCAGCACGCAGGCCACGTCGCCCGGCGCCAGCGCGGTCTCCAGGGCGGCCAGGTCGTTGAACTCCACCACCCGGGTGTGGGGCAGCAGGTCCTGCACCTGGCCCAGCAGGCTGGGGCGCTGCACCGGCCGCCCGTCGATGAGGTCGACAAACACGTCGTCCACCGTGCCGTGGTAGCAGCCGTTGAAGACCAGCAGCACCGACCGGCCGGTGGCCGCACGCAGCCAGCGCAGCACGAAGCGGTTGGCGTCGCTGGCGGTCATGGCGAACTGCCACTGCGGCAGGCCAAAGCGCTCGGCCAGGCCCTGGGCCACCACCGCCGCATCCTCGCCGGCCAGCATGGTGGTCAGGCCGCGCTCGGCCTGCCGGGCCAGGGCCTGGGCCACCGGGGCCGGCGAGTGGCCAAACATGGCGCCGGTGTCGCCCAGGCAGAAGTCCACCCGCTCATGGCCGTCCACATCCGTTAGGCGGGCGCCCCGTGCCTGGGCCATCTGCAGGGCAAAGGGTGTACCCCAGTCGCTCATCCAGTGCAGCGGCACGCCGAACATCAGGTGGTCGGCGGCACGTCCGGCCAGGGCGCGCGAGCGCGGATGCGCGGCCTCGTAACGGGCGCGCTCGCGCTGCAGCAGCGCTTGCACACGGGCGGGGTCGATGCCGGTGTCGGGGCGGGCATGGGGGGCATGGGCGCTCATGGGGCCCTCCTGGGGCGGGGGGATTGAGGACCGGACAGGGGCGCGGGGGGGCGCCGGCCCGGCACAGGCAAAGCGGGGGCGTCAGGCCGACGCGGGGTTCACACCAGCAGCAGCAGGTGCTCACGCTCCCAGCTGCTGATGACCCGGTTGTAGGTGGCGTACTCCAGCTCCTTGACCGCGCAGAAGGCGTCGACGAAGGACTCGCCCAGCACCTCGCGCATGGGGGCACAGGCGCGCATGGCCTCGATGGCGTCCTCTAGGTGGCGGGGCAACTCGTGGTTGACGTTCCAGGCGCTGTCCACCGTGGGCTCGCTGGGCTGCAGGCCGCCTTGCAGGCCCAGCCAGCCGCAGGCCAGCGTGGCGGCCATGGCCAGGTAGGGGTTGGCGTCCACGCCGGGCACGCGGTTCTCCACCCGGCGGTTGGCGGGCCCAGACTTGGGCACGCGGATGCCGCAGGTGCGGTTGTCATGCCCCCAGCGCACGTTGATGGGGGCGGACATGTAGGGCGCCAGCCGCCGGTACGAGTTGACGTAGGGCGCGAACATGGGCATGACCTGCGGGATGTAGGCCTGCAGGCCGCCGATGAAATGGTGGAAATGCTCAGAAGCGCTGCCGTCGGGACGGCTGAAGAGGTTCTGCCCGTCGGGGCCCAGCACGCTCTGGTGGATGTGCATGGCACTGCCGGGTTCGCCCTCCATGGGCTTGGCCATGAAGGTGGCAAAGACGCCGTGGCGCAGCGCCGTCTCACGCACGGCGCGCTTGAAGAGGAACACCCGGTCGGCCAGCTCCAGCGGCTCGCCATGGGTGAAGTTGATCTCCATCTGCCCGGGACCGGCCTCGTGGATCAGCGTCTCCACCCCCAGGCGGTGCTGGGCGCAGAAGGTGGAGAGCTCCATGAAGAAGGGGTCGAAGTCGTTGACCGCGTCGATGGAGTAGCTCTGGCGGCCCACCTCGGGCTTGCCGGTGCGGCCCAGCGGCGGCTGCAGCGGCTCATGGGGGTTTTGCTGGCGGGCCACCAGGTAGAACTCCATCTCCGGGGCGACGATGGGTTTCCAGCCCTGGCGCTCGTACAGCGCCAGCACCCGGCGCAGCACGGCCCGGGGGGACAGGCCCACCGGCCGGCCGTCCCACTCCTCACAGTCGTGGATGACCACCGCCACCGGCTCCGCCGCCCAGGGGACCATGCGCACCGTGGCACCGTCGGGCCGGCAGACCATGTCGGGGTCGGTGTCGCCCACAAAGGGCCCGTTGTCGGGCTGGTGGCCGTTGACCGTGTTGAGCAGCACGCTCTTGGGGATGCGCATCTCCCCGCTGGCCAGAAAGAGGTCGCGCGGCAGGATCTTGCCGCGGGCGATGCCTGTCATGTCCGGAATCACGCACTCGATCTCGTGGATGCGGTGGCGTGTCAGGAAGTCCTCAAGGGGGGTGTCCATGCACCGAGTCTAGCGGTATCGCCTCATTTTGTGATCACAAATTGGGTCAAAAACCTGCACAAGGCGTTGAGCAGCGCCAACGTCACGCCTTTTCAGATCTCATCCAAGTCATCGTCCGGGGTGGCGAGATGGCAAAAAAAAGAGGGCGGCCATGGGCCGCCCTCCTGGCGCATCAGGCGGGGGCGGGCAGGCGCCCGCTGCCCGTCCTCACTGCGGGATCATGCCGGTCAGCCAATAGGCCTGCACGTAGGTGATCACGCCCACGATGGTGGCAAAGAACAGGCTGTGCTTGAGGGTGAAGCGGAACAGGTCCGACTCCTTGCCCACCAGGCCCACGGCAGCGCAGGCCACGGCAATGGACTGCGGTGAGATCATCTTGCCGGTCACACCGCCGGTGGTGTTGGCGGCCACCAGCAAGGTGTCGGACACGCCGACCTGGTGCGCGGTGGTGGCCTGCAGCGAGCCGAACAGCGCGTTGGCCGAGGTGTCCGAGCCGGTCAGGAACACGCCCAGCCAGCCCAGGAAGGGCGAGAAGAATGGGAACAGCGAACCGGTGCCGGCCAGCACCAGCGCCAGGGTGGAGGACAGGCCGGAGTAGTTGGCCACGAAGGCGAAGGCCAGCACCATGCCGATGGAGTAGATCGGGCGGCGCAGCTCCTTGAGCACCTCGGCGAAGGTGCGCAGACCGTCGGCCGGCTTCATGCGCAGCAGCACCATGGACAGGATGGCCGACAGCAGGATGGCGGTGCCGGTGGCCGAGACCAGGTCGAGCTTGTAGATGGCCTCATAGGCCTTGTCCGAGGCCACGATGGGCGCGGTCTTGATGACCAGGTTGTGCAGATGCGGCACCTCAAACTTGAAGACCAGGCCGGCCAGGGCGCCACCCTTGTCGAACAGGGCCTTGAAGGGCTTAAGGCTCCAGACCGTGACCATGACGGTCAGGATGATGAAGGGCGACCAGGCCTTGGCGATCTGGCCGGCGGTGTAACCCGACGGACGGCCGGCCACGCTGGCGTCCGACATCAGCGGCGCGCCGGCCACAGCGGTGGCCCCCACGCCACCGGCGGTGGCAAAGCGGAAGGTCTCCTTCGGGCGCCAGACCTTCAGGAACAGCGTCAGGCAGATCAGGCTGACCAGGGCGGAGGTGATGTCCGGCAGTTCCGGGCCCACGTAGCTGGCGGTGAAGTACTGGGTGACGGCGAAGCTGCCGCCAGCCACCAGCACGGCGGGCCAGGTGTCCTTCACGCCCTTGAGGCCGTTCATCATGAACACCAGCCAGAAGGGCACGAACAACGACAGCAGCGGCAGCTGGTGGCCGGCCATCTTGCCGATCAGGAAGGGGTCGATGCCGGTGACCTTGCCGGCCACCAGGATGGGGATGCCCATGGCGCCGAAGGCCACCGGTGCGGTGTTGGCGATCAGGCACAGGCCCGCGGCATACAGCGGGTTGAAGCCCAGGCCCACCAGCAGCGCGGCGGTGATGGCCACCGGGGCGCCAAAGCCGGCCGCACCTTCCAGGAAGGCACCGAAGGCGAAGCCCACCAGCAGCATCTGCAGGCGTTGGTCATCGGTGATGGACAGGATGGAGGCGCGGATCACCTCGAACTGCCCGGTCTTGACCGTGACCTTGTAGAGGAACACCGAGCACACGATGATCCAGGCGATGGGCCACAGGCCGTAGGCAAAGCCGTAGCCGGCCGAGGCCATGGCCATGTCCACCGGCATGCCATAGGCCAGCACGGCAATGGCCAGCGACAGCAGCACGGTGATGGTGCCGGCGATGTGGCCCTTCATGCGCAGCACCGCCAGCGCGACGAAGAAGAACACCACCGGAATGACGGCCACCAGCGCGGAGAGCGCCAGGTTGCCCAGGGGGTCATAGGTTTGCAGCCAGGTGGCCATGGAGGTCCTTGTGGGATCTGGTTGGAGTGGGGTTGGAGAAGTGGTCAGGAGGCCGAGGCCGGCACCGCGCAGTCATCCAGCAGCGCCTCGATCGACCGGTAAGGGATGCCGCCGTGGCTGCTCAGGCCGATCTGGCAGGTGCGGCTGCACGACACGCCCCCGCCGCAGCCCTCGGGCAGGGCCGGCTTCAGGCGCTTGAGGCTGTTGGCGTTGAGCTCGGGCCGTGTGAAACCCTTGTCACCGGCAAAGCCGCAGCAGGCGATGTCGGGCACGGTCACCTCGGTGGCGCAGCCCTTGGCCAGGGCCACCAGCTTGGCGCCGGCCCCCAGGCGCGAGGTGCTGCAGGGCACGTGCACCGCCAGCGACTGGGCCTTGGGCGTGAGCGCCACCTTGGGCAGCACCGCATCGGCCAGGAAGCTGACGGCGTCGTGCAGCTTCAGCCGGGCGTCCAGCTTGCCGGCGCGCTGGGCCTCGATCAGGCGCAACGAGCACGGCGCGTTGTCCAGGTAGACGGGAATGCGGCCCTGGTCGCTGGCGGCCAGCAGGGCTTCACCGGTGCGTTGCAGGGCGCGCTCGGCGGCCTCGGTGGCGCCGTGGCTGTCAAAGGGCTGGCCGCAGCACAGGCTGTCCTGGCCCGGCGGCAGCACCGGCACAAAGCCGGCCTTGTCCAGCAGGCTGAAGGCCGAGCTGGCCAGGTGGTCACCGCCCTTCGGGCTCTCGGCGAACACGCGGTTGACGCAGGCGGAGAAATACACCACCGGCGCCTTGGCTGCCCCGCCGGCCACCGCCTTGGGCGGTTGCGGCATGGACGCGGCCGGGCCCGGCGTGGCCACCGGCGCCACCGGCACCGGCACGATCTTGGCCACCGTGCGGTTGACGGCCGCGGTGGTCTGCGCCCCCAGCACGCCCTTGGCCAGACGCAGCACGCCCAGGCCGGCACGGGCGGTGCCCAGCACGGCGCCCAGGTGGCTCTCGGCGCGGTCGGCCAGGCCGGCGTGGCGTGACGGGCCGCGCAGCTTCTTGACCAGATCGCCGGTGTTGATGCCCACCGGGCAACGGGTAGCGCACATGCCGGTGGCCGCGCAGGTGTCCAGCCCGGCCCAGCCGTAGTCGGCCTCCAGCGCCGCCAACTCGGCCGGGGCGCTGCCGTCGCGGCGCAGCTGCTGCATGCGGCGCCAGGCCACGATGCGCTGGCGCGGCGTGAGCGACAGGCCGTTGGACGGGCAGGCCGGCTCGCAGAAGCCGCATTCGATACAGCGGTCCACCAGGCTGTCGGCGGCCGGCATGGCCTTGAGCGCCTTCAGGTGGATCTGGTCGTCGCGGCTGATGATGACGTCGGGGTTGAGCAGGCCAGCCGGGTCGAACAGCGCCTTGAGGGCGCACATCACTTCGTAGGCCTCGTCGCCCCATTCCAGCTTGACGAAGGGCGCCACGTTGCGGCCGGTGCCATGCTCGGCCTTGAGGGAGCCGCCAAACTCCACCGCCACCAGCAAGCTGACCTCGTCCATGAAGTCGCTGTAGCGCTGCACCTCAGCCGGGCTGTCAAAGCTGGGCGCAAACACGAAGTGCAGATTGCCCTCCAGCGCGTGGCCGAAGATCAGCGCCTCGGTGTAGCCGTGGGTGTCGAACAGCGCGGTCAGGCGCAGCACGCCCTCGGCCAGCTTCTCCACCGGAAAGGCCACGTCCTCGATCACGCAGGTGGTGCCCACGGCGCGCTGCGCGCCCACCGCCGGGAACAGGCCCTTGCGCACCGCCCAATAGGTCTCGCACACCGCCGCATCGGTGGAAAAGCCGCTGTCGGCCGCCGGCCGGTACGCCTGCAGCGTCGCGGTGATGGCGGCGCAGCGCGCCGCCAGCTCGGCAGCATCGGCGCCGCGGGTCTCGATCAGCAGGGCGGCGGCGCTGGGCGCGGGCTCACCGTACAGGAAGGCCGGCAGGCCCTTCTTGCCCTGGATGGCCAGGATGGAGCGGCGGTCCACCAGCTCCACCGCGTCCACCGCACCGCCGTCCTTGAGC
This sequence comes from Ideonella livida, assembly GCF_010499455.1. Lineage (GTDB taxonomy): Bacteria > Pseudomonadota > Gammaproteobacteria > Burkholderiales > Burkholderiaceae_C > Ideonella > Ideonella livida. The sequence goes on from NZ_JAAGOH010000003.1 coordinate 148,034, forward strand.
GCGGTCACGGCGCGGCAGCAGTCCTCCAGCTCGGCAAACAACACCAGGCAACTGGCCTTGTGCGGATGGTCCGGCACCGTGTGGTAGGTGATCTGGGAGATGAAGCCCAACGTGCCCTCGGAGCCGATCATCAGGTGGGCCAGCATGTCCACCGGGTCTTCAAAATCGATCAGCGCGTTGATGCCGTAGCCGGTGGTGTTCTTCAGCCGGTACTTGCGGCGCACCTTGGCCAGCAGCTCCGCATTGCCGCGAATGCGCTGGGCCAGCGCCTGCAGGCTGTTGAGCAGCAGCAGGTGGCTGCGGCGGAAGGCGGCCACGCTGGCGGCATCGGCCGTGTCCAGCACCGTGCCGTCGGCCAGCATCACCCGCAGGGCCGCCAGCGTGTGGTAACCGTTCTGGGCCGTGCCGCAGCACATGCCCGAGCTGTTGTTGGCCGCCATGCCGCCAATGCGCGCCGTGGCGATGGAGGCCGGATCGGGCCCGATCTTGCGGCCGAAGCGTCGCAGCGCGTCGTTGGCATGCTGGCCGATCACGCCGGGCTGCAGGCGGATGCGGGCGCCGTCGTCCAGCACCTCGATGCCGGTCCAGCCCTCGCCAATCACCACCAGCACCGAATCGCTCACGGCCTGGCCCGACAGGCTGGTGCCCGCAGCCCGCAGGGTGACGGCCACCTCATGGCGCTGGGCCAGCGCCAGCACCGCGGCCACCTCGGCCTCGTCCCGGGCCAGCACCACCACCTGCGGCACCAGGCGGTAGAAGCTGGCGTCGGTGCCATAGGCCAGGGTGCGCAGCGGGTCGGTGACCAGCCGCTCGGCGGGCACATGACGGCCAAGGTCCTGGAGGAATGCCTGGTGCTGGGGGGTCATGGAGAGGCCTCGTCTCGCTGTTTGGATAATTGGTCAGTCCACTAGCTGACCTGGGATGGCCGGCAATGTAGAGGCACAACTGCCCAAGGGTCAACGCGAAACCCTCAGTATTAACCCTTATTTTGCCTTTCTTTGATCATTGGTAAGACCAATATGGCGCTGCAACACCACGTACCATGACCGCCTGATATCATTGGTCAGACCAATCCCGGTGTCCGACGGCTGCGCGCCGCGGCCCCGTCCCCTGCCCCGCCAGACCCGCCCGATGCCCGACTCCGCCACCCGCGCCCCGCTCAAGCCCTTGAACGTCACCCGCCTGTCCGACCAGATCGTGCAGCGCCTGGAGTCCATGCTGCTGGAGGGCAGCTTCAAGGCCGGCGACCAGTTGCCGCCCGAGCGGCAGCTGGCCGAGGAGCTGGGGGTGTCACGCCCCTCGCTGCGCGAGGCGCTGCAAAAGCTCATCGCCCGCGGCCTGCTCACTGCCCGCCAGGGCGGCGGGACTTTTGTCACCGACCGCTTGGGCGCCAGCTTTGCCGAGCCCTGGAAGGACCTGGTGGGCAGCCACCCCGAGCTGCAACGCGATGTGCTGGACTTCCGCCGCATGCTGGAGGGCACCGTGGCCGAGATGGCGGCCGAGCGTGCCACCGACGCCGACCTGGAGCGCCTGTCCACCTTGATGGCCCAGATGGAGGAGGCCCACCAACAGGGCGTGCTGTCGCGCACCTCGGCCATCGACGCCCACTTCCACCAGGCCCTGGCCGATGCGGCGCACAACGCCCTGCTCACCCACCTGAGCGCCAGCCTGCTGACCATGCTGCAGTCGCATGTGCACGACAACATCGCCAACCTGTTTGCAGTGGGCACCGTCTCCGCCCAGCTGCTGGACCAGCACCGGGCGGTGTGGGAGGCGGTGCGCGCTCGCGCGCCGGCCCAGGCCCGGGCCGCCGCCGTGGCGCACATCGACTTTGTGGACCGCACCCTGGAGAGCCTGCGCGAGGAGGCGGTGCGCCGCGAGCGGGCGCACCGCCGCGCGACGCCCTGAGGCGACGCGCCACCACTGCGTAGCCTGCCCCTGCCGGGCTGCCGTCGGTGCGGCGGTCCGCCGTGGGCTGCAGCTGGTCCGCCGCGCCATCTTTCAGGCAGGCACCGGGCGCCCGGCGCCGGTGGCGCTCAGGCCAGGCCTTCGGCCTGCAGCGCCTTCTGCACCGCCGGGCGGGCGCCCACGCGGTCACGGTAGGCCGGCAAAGCCGGCCAGCTGGCCAGGTCCACACCGGTGGCGGGCATCCAGCGCAGCACGGTGTACAGGTACGCGTCGGCCACGGTGAAGGTCTCGCCGGTCAGGTATTGGCGTCCGTCGGCCAGCTGGGCGGCCACAAAGCCCAGGCGTCGCGTCAGGTTGGCGCGGGCGGCGCTTTTCCAGTCGTCCTGGGCGCTGGGATTGAAGAAGGGGCTGCAGGAGCGGTGCAGCTCGGTGCCGATGAAGGTGAGCCACGACTGCAGCTGGTAGCGCGCCAGCGTGCCGTGGGTCGGCGCCAGGCCGGTGGCCGGCACCAGGTCGGCCAGGTACTGCACGATGGCCGGGCCCTCGGTCAGCAGCTCGCCGCCATCGAGCACCAGCGCCGGCACATAGCCTTTGGCATTGATGTCCAGGTAGTTGGCGCCGCCGGCGGTGACCTTGGTCTGCAGGTTCACGGCTTCGGACTCATAGGGCAGGCCGGCTTCTTCCAGCACGATGCGGGGGCTGAGCGAGCAGGCGCCGGGCTTGTAGTAGAGCTTCAAGGGGATGTGTCCTGTGGAGGGGGTGGGAATCGGCCGGTCACGGCCCTGCTCAGAATAGCCTGCGGCGGCAGGGGCGCTCAGGTCCCGCCCAGCACCTTGAAGAGCGTCACCCGGTTGGCCTGCTCGGTGAGTTGCAGGCTGATCAGGCCCTGCTGGGCGGCCAGCAGGCTGCGCTGGGCATCCAGCAGGGTGAGGTAGCCGTCGGCGCCGGCCTGCCAACGGGCCTGGCTCAGGCGCACCGCCTGGGTGTTGGCCTCCACCAGCGCCTGCTGGGCGCTCAAGCGCTGCTGCAGCGAGGCGCGCACGCTCAGCGCATCGGCCACCTCCTTGAAGGCCGTCTGCACCGTCTTGTCGTAGCTGGCCAGCCGCAGATCCCGGGTGATCTCGGCCTTCTGGGCCGTCGTGCGGGCAGCGCCCCCGTCCAGCAGGGGCAGGGTCACACTCGGGGCAAAGCTCCAGGCCCCCCCTTGGAACAGGTCTTCCAGGCTGCGGCTGGCGGTGCCCGCGCTGGCGGTGAGGGTGATGCGCGGGTAGAGGGCAGCGCGGGCGGCGGCCAGATCGGCCTGGGCGCCCTGCACCACCGCCTCGGCGGCCTGCACGTCGGGGCGGCGGCGCAGCACTTCGGAGGGCAGGCCCTCAGGCAGGGCCACCAGCGCGGCGGCCGGGACGGCCGCCTGCGTCGCGGTGCCACTGTCCGGCGTTGGCGGCAGCAGCGCCTCGGGCAGGCGCTGGCCCACCAGCAGCTCCAGCGCGGTGCGGTCGCGCTGCACCTGGCTCTCATAGGTGGCCACGCTGGCGCGGGCACTCTCCACCGTGGCCCGGGTCTGGGCCACGGTCAGGCCCGAGGCGGCGCCCAGCGCCTGGCGCTTCTCGGTCAAGCCCAGGGTCTGCTGCTGGCTGGCCAGGGTCTGGCGGTAGAGGGCCAGCAGCTGCTGGTCGGCACCCAAGGTGAGCCAGGCAGTGGCCACATCGGCCACCAGGGCCAGGCGGGTGCTGCGCTGGGTGGCCTCAGCCGCCAGGTAGGCCTGCAGGGCTGAGTCCCGCAGGCTGCCCACCCGGTTGAACAGGTCAATTTCCCAGGCGCTGATGCCCAGGCCGGCGCTGTAGGCGCGGCTGACGGTGTCGCGGCCGGCACTGCTGGCCTCGGCCGGGGTGCGGCTGGCGCTCAGGCCGGCGTTGGCATTGAGGGTCGGGCCGCTGGCCGCCTCCTGGATGCGGTAGGTGGCGCGGGCCTGCTCCAGTGTGAACACCGCCACCCGCAGGTCGCGGTTGGCCTGCAGCGCCAGGGCGATGACCTGGCGCAGCCGGGCGTCCTGCACCAGGGCCTGGCCCTCAAGGGCGGCGGCGTCGGCCGTGGGCGCGGACGCCGGGGATGCGGGGAGCGTGGCGGAGGCCGCCGGCCAATCCGCCGGCACGGCCGAGGCGGCCTGGGCCTGGAGCTGGGCGCGGGCGTCGGCGCGCTGTTGTGCGCTGTCCGGGCCCAGGGTGCCGCAGGCGGACAGGGTCAAGCCGACGGCCAGGGCAGCGGCCAGGCTGGCGGCCCGCCGGGCAGGCAGGCCAGACGGGGCACGGCCCGGGCGAGTGGGGTAGTGGTCGGGGCGCATCACGGGCCCTCCTGCTCAGAATGGATGGCGGCGGGGGTGGAAGGGGCGGCGGCCGCCGCGCGGCGGCGGGCCACCCAACCCCGGATCAGCACGAAGAACACCGGCACAAACAACAGGCCCAGCACGGTGGCACTGGCCATGCCGCCCAGCACGCCGGTGCCAATGGCCCGGCGGCTGCCGGCGCCAGCGCCGGTGCTCAGGGCCAGCGGCAGCACCCCGGCCATGAAGGCCAGCGAGGTCATCAGGATGGGCCGCAGGCGCAGGCGCACCGCCTGCTTGGTGGCTTCGATCAGGTCCATGCCCTGCTCCTGCAACTGCTTGGCAAACTCCACGATCAGGATCGCATTCTTGGCCGCCAGGCCCACCGTGGTGAGCAGGCCCACCTGGAAGTACACGTCGTTGGACAGGCCGGCCAGCACGGTCAGCCCCAGGGCGCCGATGACGCCCAGCGGCACCACCAGCATCACCGCCAACGGCACCGACCAGCTCTCGTACAGCGCCGCCAGGCACAGGAACACGAACAGGATGGACAGCGCATAGAGCGCCGGCGCCTGCGAGCCCGAGAGCCGCTCCTGGTAGCTCTGCCCGGCCCACTCAAAGCCAAAGCCCTGGTGGCCCTGGGCCGGCAGCTGGGCGATCAACTCCTCCACCACCGCCATCGCGGTGCCCGAGCTCACGCCCGGGGCGGCCTCGCCCACGATCTCCAGCGACGGGAAGCCGTTGTAGCGCTCCAGGCGCGGGGCGCCGTAGGTCCAGCTGGTGCTGGCAAAGGCCGAGAACGGCACCATCACCCCGCTGCTGCTGCGCACCTGCCACTGCATGATGTCCTCGGGGCCCATGCGGTAGGGCGCGTCGCCCTGCACATAGACCTTCTTCACGCGACCCTGGTCCAGAAAGTCGTTCACATAGGCGCCACCCAGCGCCACCGACAAGGTGGTGTTGATGTCGCCGGTGGACAAGCCCAGGGCACCGGCCTTGCGGTCGTCCACGCTGATGCCCAGCTGCGCGGTGTCGTCCAGGCCGCTGATGCGCACCTGGGCCAGCTCGGGACGCTTGCGGGCCATCTGCAGCAGCTGGTCCTTGGCTTTGACCAGGGCGTCGTGGCCCAGGCCGTCGCGGTCCTGCAGCTGCAGGGTGAAGCCACCGGAGGAGCCCAGGCCGCGCACGATGGGCGGCTGCATCACGAACACCCGCGCATCGCGCAGGCTGGCCAGCGCCTGGTTGGCACGGCGGGCGATGCTGGCGGCGCTCTGGCCGTCGGCCGGGCGCTCGCTCCAGTCCTTCAGGCGGATGAAGGCGCGGCCGGTGGCCTGGTCGCCGGAGATGCCCACGATGGTGGTGTAGCCGGCGATGTCGGCCTGCTGGCCGAGCCAGTTCTCAAAAGCCTCCATGGACTTCATCAGCCGCTCGCGGGTAGCGCCCGAGGGCAGGCGCACCTCGGCCATCAGCACGCCCTGGTCCTCAGCGGGCAGGAAGGAGCTGGGCAGGTCCTTGTAGAGCCAGCCCATGCCGGCCAGCAGCAGGGCATAGACCACCATCATGCGGCCGCCACGCCGCACCAGCCGGCCGGTCAGCACGGTCAGGCCCTGGCTGCTGCGGTCAAAGGTGCGGTTGAAGCCGCCAAAGAAGCGGCCCAGCAGGCCGGCGTGGGCGGTGTGGTGCTCGCCCGGCGGCAGGGGCTTGAGCAGGCTGGCGCACAGCGCGGGCGTCAGCGTCATGGCCACCAGCACCGACAGCACCATGGCCGAGACGATGGTGATGCTGAACTGGCGGTAGATCACCCCGGTGGAGCCGCCGAAGAAGGCCATGGGGATGAACACCGCCGACAGCACCAGGGCAATGCCCACCAGCGCGCCGGTGATCTCGCCCATGGACTTGCGGGTGGCCTCGCGCGGGCCCAGGCCCTCGTCGCCCATCACCCGCTCCACGTTCTCCACCACCACGATGGCGTCATCCACCAGCAGGCCGATGGCCAGCACCACGCCAAACATGGTGAGCGTGTTGATGGAGTAGCCAAACGCCGCCAGCACGCCAAAGGTGCCCAGCAGCACCACCGGCACGGTGATGGCCGGGATCAGCGTGGCCCGCCAGCTCTGCATGAACAGGTACATGATGACCACGACCAGGGCCACCGCCTCGGCCAGGGTGATCACCACCTCCTCGATGGAAATCTTCACAAAGGGGCTGGTGTCAAACGACAGCTCGGGCTGCAGCTGGTACGGAAAGCCCGGCTGCAGCGCAGCCACTTTGGCCTTGACCGCATTGGCCACCGCAATGGCGTTGGCCCCGCTGGCCAGGCGCACGCCCAGCGCCGCCGAGGGCTGGCCCTTGAAACGGGTGGCGATGGTGTAGCTCTCCCCGCCCAGCTCCACCCGGGCCACATCGCCCAGGCGCACCAGGCTGCCGTCGCTGGCGGTCTTGAGCACGATGTTGCGGAACTCGAACTCGCTTTGCAGCTTGCTGCGGGCGGTGATGGTCACGTTGAGCTGCTGGCCCGGCGTGGCCGGCAGGCCCCCCACCTGGCCGGCCGAGACCTGTGCGTTCTGCGCGGTGATGGCGCTGCTCACGTCCGAGGGCATCAGGCCCACCGCCGCCAGCTTGGCCGGGTCCAGCCAGATGCGCATGGCGTGGCCGGTGCCCAGCAGCTGCACCTCGCCCACGCCGTCCACGCGGCTGAGGATGTCCACCACATTGGCGTTGAGGTAGTCGCCAATCTGGATGTTGGTGGCGCTGGCGTTGGCCGAGGCAAAGGCCATGACCAGCAGGAAATCGGTGCCCGACTTGGTGACAGTCACGCCCTGGTTCTGCACCGCCTGCGGCAGCTGGCTCAGCGCCTGCTGCAGCTTGTTCTGCACCTGCATCTGCGCCACGTCGATGTTGGTGCCGGCCTGGAAGCTCAGTGTGATCTGCGCCTGCCCCGAGGACGCGCTGCTGGAGGACATGGACAGCAGCCCGTCCAGCCCCTTCATGCGCTGCTCGATGACCTGGGTCACCGAGTCCTCGATGGTCTTGGCCGAGGCGCCGGGGTAGGTGGCGTTGATGCTGACGCGCGGCGGCGCGATGTCAGGGTACTGCTCCAACGCCAAGGTGCGGATGGCCAGCGCCCCGCCCAGCATCACCAAGATGGCGAGCACCCAGGCAAAGATGGGCCGGTCAATGAAAAAACGTGCCATGAATGGTGGACTCCGTGTCGATCTGCGGGCGATCGGCGATCGATCAGCGGGAAGCGGCCGAGGCCGCCGCCGTGGCCGGTGCGGCGCCGTTGGCCGCCGGGGCCCCCGTCCCGCCCGTCCCCACCGGATGCACCTGCACCGTGTCGCCCGCCTTGACCTTCTGCGACCCTTCCACGATCACGCGCTCGCCGGCCTTCAGCCCGCCGCTGACCAGCCAGGCATTGCCATAGGCGCGGTTGACGGTGACCGCCCGGCGCTCCACCACCCCGGCGGCGTCCACCACCAGCACGCTGGCGGCGCCGCGGCTGTCGCGCGAGAGCGCCTGTTGCGGCACCTGCAGGCCTTCGGGCACGCTGCCGGTCTCCAGTTGGGCGCGCACGTACATGCCCGGCATCAGGTCACCCTGCGGGTTGGGAAACTGCGCGCGCAGCGTGACCGCGCCGGTGGTGGTGTTGACCGACACCCCGGCCATGCGCAGCTTGCCCGGCAGCGGGTACACGCTGCCGTCTTCCAGCACCAGGCGGATGCGGGCGTCTTCCGCCCCCACCTTCTGCAGCTTGCCGGTGGCAAAGTCCCGCTTCAGGCGCAGCAGCTCGGCGCTGGACTGGCTGATGTCCACCTGCACCGGGTCGGTCTGGCGCACGGTGGTCAGCACCGTGGCCTGGTCGGCCGTCACCAGCGCACCGGGGGTGACACTGCTCACATCCACCCGGCCGCCGATGGGCGAGGTGACCTGGGTGCGGCTCAGGTTGAGCTGGGCGCTGTCGCGCGTGGCCTTGGCGCTGGCCAGATCGGCCTCGGCCTGCTTCACCGCCACCTGGGCGTCCTGCAGGTCCTGCTGGCTCACGGCCTCCACCTTCATCAACTCGGCGCGGCGCTGGGCGGTCAGGCGCGCGGCCTCCAGCGTGGCCTGGGCGCGGTCCACACTGGCCTGGGCGCTGGCCAGGGCCACGCGGTAGCTGTCGGGCTCAATCTCATAGAGCACCTGCCCGGCCTTGACGGTGCCGCCCTCCACAAAGTTGCGGCTGCGGATCAGCCCGCGCACCTGCGGCCGGATCTCGGCCACCACCGGTGCCGCCACCCGGCCGGGCAGCTCGGTGGACAGGCCCACCGTCTGCGTGGCCAGCGTCACCACCCCCACCGTCACCGGCGCCGCCGGCTTGGCGCCACCGGCCGGCGCCGTCTGCGCACCAGACTTCTGGCAGCCCGCCAGCGCCACCAGGCTCAGCAGCGCCGCCGCCGCCAGCAATGAAAGGGGCCGCCGGCGCAGCCACACGGCGCTCAGCGCCACGGCGTTCACGGGGTCTTGTGGGGAAGCAGGTGCAGCAGCAGACATGGGCGCGCCATCGGCAGAGTTCTCAGGATGGGCGCCATGATGGAAAGCAAATGTGGAGGAAATGGGGAGAGGGGTGGGGAGAGGCTGGCCGAGCTGGTGAGCCCACAGGGAAGGCCAGGGCCGCAGTTAGCATTCCGGCCCATGAACTTGCAACAACTAGAAGACGAACTCTGGGAGGCCGCAGACGACCTGCGCGCCAACTCCAAGCTCACCGCGGCCGAATACGCCATGCCCGTGTTGGGCCTGATCTTTTTGCGCCACGCGGCCAACCGCTTCCGGGCCTACCTGCCCGACATTGAAGCCGCCATTCCGGCCAAGATGCCCGCCGCCCAGCGTGAAGAAGTGATCAAGCTCGGCTTTCAAGGCAAAGCCGCCGTGTACCTGCCGGAAGCCGCACGGTTTGAGCGCATCGCCAGCCTGCCCCAAGACGCCAGCGTGGGCGAGGCCATTGATGCGGCCATGGACGCCGTGGAAGCCGAATACCCCGTGCTGCAGGGCGCCTTGCCCCGTGGCTACGCCGGGTTCGAGCCTGAGTTGCTGGCCCGCTTGGTCAAGATCTTTGACCGCCCTGCCCTGCAAACCGCCACGGGCGACGTGTTTGGCCGCATCTACGAGTACTTCTTGAACAAGTTCGCCATGACCGGCGCGCAAGAGGGGGGCGAGTTCTTCACCCCGCCCTCACTGGTGCGCCTGATCGTGAACGTCATCGAGCCCGATCACGGCATCGTGCTCGACCCCGCCTGCGGCTCGGCCGGCATGTTTGTGCAAACCGGCCACTTCATTGAAGACGCGCGCCACGCCCAGGCCAATGACACCGTCACCTTTCACGGCCAAGAAAAGAGCGACACCAACACCAAGCTCGCCCGCATGAACTTGGTGGTGCACGGCCTGGACGCCAGCAACATTGGCCAAGGCAACACGTTTTATGACCAAGCGGAGCACCTGATTGGCCAGTGCGATTTCGTCATGGCCAACCCGCCGTTCAACGTGGACGGGGTGGACACCAAACGCATCACCAAACAACTGGCCCCGCAAACACCCGACGAGCAAGCCGCTGATCTGGGCGGCGGCCCCTACCGCCTGCCCTTTGGCTTGCCCGGCACCAATGCCAAAACCGGTGCCATCAGCAATGCCAACAGCCTGTGGATTCAGTACTTCTACAGCTACTTGAACGGCAGTGGCCGGGCCGGCTTTGTGATGGCCAGCAGCGCCTCAGACGCGGGCAACAAAGACCGCGACATCCGCGCGCAGTTGGTGCGCACCGGCCATGTGGACGTGATGGTGGCCATTGGCCCCAAGTTTTTCTACACCCGCAGCCTGCCCTGCACCCTGTGGTTTTTTGACAAGGGCAAGCCCGCCGACCTGCAAGACCAGGTGCTGATGGTGGATGCCCGCAGCATCTACCACGTGGTGTCAACCCGCTCGCATGTGTTCACTGAAGAGCAGTTGGCCAACCTCACCACCATCACCTGGCTGTACCGGGGCGAGCACGCCAAGTTCACCGCCCTGGTGGCCCGCTACCAGCAGCAGGTGGCGCACTGGCTGGCCGAGCTGCCCGCCCGCCTGCGCGCAGACACCCGCACGCTGCGCCAACTGGCGCTCAAGCTGCAGCGCTTTGCGCGCTACACCAACGTGAACACCGAGCTGCTGCCCCCGCTGCCCGCTGAGCCCCCGCCCACACCGGCCCAGCAAGCCGAGCTGGCCCAGCGCCGCACCGCGCTGCAAGCCACCCTCGACGCCTGGAAGGCGGATCTGGCCCAGGCACTGGCCGACACCAGCGCAACCCAAACCCTGGCCGCGCTGCAAGCCCAGGCCGCCCAGGCCCGCGCCGCCATCGCGGCGGCCAATCTGGCCACCCATGCGGGCCAAACCGCCCTGCAAACCACGCTGGAGGCCCTGGCCCCCGCACTCAAAGCCGCCGGCAAAACGCTGGAGGCGCGCCACAAACGCGCCCTGGCCCTGCTGGATGCAGCCGACAAAATGTGGCGCGCCCGCACCGGCAGCAAAGCCAGCAAGGCCTGGCACGGGGCGGCCCTGCGCCAGCTCCGCCGCGCCCTGCAGCCGGCCGATGCCAAAAAGAGCGAAGACCCCACCGTGCGTGACCGGGTGCTGGAGGCACCCAAGCAGGCCGCCTACTTCATCGCCCAGGTGCACTGGCTGCACAGCCGCTTTCCCCACGGCACCTTTGAAAACGTGCCCGGCCTGTGCAAGGCCGTGACGGTGGAAGACATCGAAGCCAACGATTGGTCGCTCACCCCGGGGCGTTATGTCGGCGTGGCGGCCGCGCAAGACGACGGCGACGAAGACGCCTTTGCGGCGCAACTGCGCGAGATCCACGAGGAGTTGGCGGAGTTGAACGACAAGGCGGTGGCACTGGCGGCGCGGATTACGGGCAATTTGGAGGGGTTGTTGGGATGAGCGCCCGCATGTTGTCGATTCGCGAACTGTCGGTCGGGGTGTTTGATGGGCCACACGCCACACCCGAATTGCATGAGGAAGGTGCTGCCGTTTTCCTCGGTATTCCCAACATCAGGCCCGACGGCTCGCTGGATCTTGCCGCTGCACGCTGGGTGGCGGAAAAGGACTTGGCTAAGTGGAACAGGCGTGTCACACCACAACCGCGCGACATCGTGTTCACCTACGAAGCCACACTGAATCGGTATGCGCTGATTCCAGATGGCTTGAGCTGCACTCTGGGGCGGCGCACGGCATTGATTCGTCCGAACCCTGAGGTGGTTGACCACCGCTACCTCTTCTACTACTTCTACTCGGCACCTTGGCGTGCCCAAATCGAAGCCAACACCCTGACCGGCGCCACGGTGGATCGCATCCCGCTGACTACCTTTCCTGACTTCAGGGTCTTTGTGCCTGACTTGATGTCACAGGGCGTGATTGCCGAAGTCTTGGCAACCTACGACAACCTGATCGCCATCAACCAGCGTCGCATCACGCTGCTGGAACGGGCCGCCCGGTTGCTGTACCGCGAGTGGTTCGTGAACCTGCGGTTTCCGGGGGGAAACGCCGCAAGAATCGAAGATGGTTTACCTGTTGGCTGGGTCAAAGGGACGACTCATGACTTCGTTGCCGTACTCAGCGGCGGCACTCCAAAGACGGGGATGCCCCACTACTGGGGGGGCGAAATTCCTTTCTTTACGCCAAAAGATTGCCCCTCGAACTTTTATGTAGTCGATACGGAAAAGCGGCTGACAGAGTCTGGTCTTGGCAGCTGCAACAGTCGGCTCTATCCGCGCAATACGACGTTCATCACGGCTAGAGGGACCGTAGGCAAGATTGCCCTTGCGCAGCGGTCCATGGCCATGAATCAGTCTTGCTATGCGCTGGCGCCGAAGCAGGCCTTTGACGAGCTGTTTTTGTTCTTGGCCATCAGCGATGCAGTTGAACATTTCAAACAAGTGGCTGTCGGCGGCGTCTTTGATGCGATCGTCGTGGACACCTTCAAAGTCATTCCATTCGTCTTGCCCCCCCTCGAACTGGTTGCCAAATTTGGCGATCTGGTACGTCCCAAGTTTGAGCAGATCGCAAATCTACTCTTGCAGAATCAGCAACTCTCCCGCGCCCGTGACCTGCTCCTCCCCAAGCTGATGTCCGGCCAACTGGATGTGAGCCGGCTGCCGATGCCTGAGGCGGCACCGCCCGCCGCCTGACCGGCCACCCCCTCGCCCCAACACCACACCACAGGGAGTCCCCATGGGCCACAAAAACGACTATTCAGAAAGCGTGTTGGTGCAAGAACCCGCCGCCGAGTTTTTGCAACAACAACTGGGCTGGGACAGCGTGATGGCCCAAAACGAGGGCCCGCTGGTCCCCGAGGGTCTGCTGGGCCGCACCGCCGACACCCAGGTGGTGCTCACCCGCGATGTGCTGGCCGCCCTGCGCCGCCTGAACCCCAACTTGCCCGAGGCGGCCTACACCCAGGCGCTGGAGGCGGTGCTGCACCACGACAGCGCCCAATCCCTGCTGCAGACCAACCAAGACAAATACCGCCTGCTGCGCGACGGCGTGCTGGTCAAGGTGCGTGACCCGGCCTCCGGCCAGTGGCTGGAGCGCCGCCTGCGCCTGATCGACTTTGACGCGCCCCAGAACAACCGGTTTTTGGCCGTGCGCGAGCTGTGGGTGCGCGGCCCCATTCACCTGCGCCGCCCCGATTTGCTGGGCTACGTGAACGGCCTGCCGCTGGTGTTCATCGAGTTCAAGCGCTTTGATGTGCCGGTGGATGCTGCCTACAAGCACAACTACGCCGATTACCGGGACACCATCCCCCACCTGTTCCACTGGAACGCGCTGGTGGTGATCTCTAACGGGCTGGAGGCCCAGTACGGCTCACTCACCGCCACGCCCGAGCACTTCTACCGCTGGAAGCGTCTTGACGAAGATGACCCTGAGCCCAACCCCAACCAGCCGCAACTGAACCTGCTGCTGCGCGGCCTGATGGAGCGCGGGCGCTTGCTGGACATCGTGGAGAACTTTGTGCTGTTTGACGCCGGGGCTGACGGCGTGCAGAAGATCGTGCCGCGCAACCACCAGTACCTGGGCGTGAACCGGGTGATTGAGCGGCTCACCTCCACCGACCCCGCCGTGCAGGCCGAGGTGGCGCAAGGCCGGCTGGGCGTGTTTTGGCACACGCAGGGGTCCGGCAAGTCGTACTCCATGGTGTTTTTGAGCGAGAAGATCCGCCGCAAGGTGTCTGCCCGCTACACCTTTGTGGTGGTGACCGACCGCACCGAGCTGGACGGCCAGATTGCCGGCACCTACACCACCACCGGGCGCGCCAGCGCCCGGGCCGACCAAGCCCGCAGCGGCGACGCACTGCGCAGCATGCTGCGCGAGCAAAACCGCAGCTATGTGTTTGGCATGGTGCAAAAGTACCGCGAGCGGGTGACCGAGCCATATTCCGAGCGCTCAGACATCATCGTGTTGTCTGACGAGGCGCACCGCACCCAGTACGGGCGCTTGGCGCAAAACATGCGCCGGGGCTTGCCGCGCGCTAAGTTCTTGGGCTTCACCGGCACGCCCTTGATTGACGCTGACGAGAAGCAACTGACCCGCAAGGTGTTTGGCGACTACGTCTCGATCTACGACTTCAAGCGCGCCGTGGCCGACGGCGCCACCTTGCCCCTGTTTTATGAAAACCGGGGCGACAAACTCAAGATCACCGACCCCAAGCTCAACGAGCGCCTGCTCAAGCACATCGAGGCGGCCAAGGAGGCCGCCACGGCCGACGACCCGTGGACCGAGGAGAAAGAGGACAAGCTCTACCGCAAGCTGGCCAGCGATTACCCCGTGCTCACCGCGCCCACCCGCCTGGACCGGGTGGCCACCGACTTTGTGGATCACTTCGCGCAGCGCCGCATTGCCGTGGCCCAGGGCAACAGCAAGGCGCTGGTGGTGTGTCTGGACAAGATCACCTGTGTGCGGCTGTTTGACCTGATCGACGAGAAATGGCGGGCCAAAACGGCGGCCCTGGACGCCGAGGTGTCAGAGGAAGAAGCCAAGTTCGCGGCCAAGGGCAAGACCCCTGGCAGCACCTTGCTGGCCCAGCGCGAGAAGGTGGAGTGGATGAAGGCCACCGAGATTTGCGTGGTGGTGTCTCAAGAGCAGGGCGAGGTGGCGGAGTTCAAGAAGTGGCAGAACCACCGCAACGAGCCGCTGGACATCACCCCGCACCGGGAAAAGATGGTCAAGCGTGCGTTGGAGGCTGACTTCAAGAAGGCGGAGCACCCGTTCCGCGTGGCCATCGTGTGCGCCATGTGGTTGACGGGTTTTGATGTCAAGAGTTTGGCCACGCTGTACCTGGACAAGCCGATGCAGGGGCACGCGCTGATGCAGGCGATTGCCCGGGTGAACCGTGTAGGTGGCGGCAAGAAGATGGGCCTGGTGATTGACTACAACGGCATGCTGCGCAGCCTGCGCGAGGCCCTGGCCACCTTTGCGCAAGGTGACCGCAAGGGCACCGGCAAGGGCGATGCCGAGGACGAGACCGTGCGCGATGACGTGGCGGCCTTGGCCGAGTACGCCAAGAGCCTGGAGGCGGCCGAAACCTATCTGCGCGGCCTGGGGGTGGCGCTGGACGCCATCATCCAAGCCACAGGTTTTGCCAAGCAGCAGTTGCTGCTGGCCGCCGCAAATGCCTTGGCCACGACGGAGGAGGTGCGCAAGCGCTTCGACGTGCATGTGGAGGATGTGCGGGCGCGCTATCGCTCGCTGTTCCCGAACGAGGGGCTGTACCCGTACGACGCGCAGGAGGCAGCGCTTTCCGCCATCCACAGCAAGCTACAGGCCGTGCGCACCTCACCGGACATCAGCGCGCTGCTTCAGTCGCTGTATGACGTGGTGGACACCGCCATTGAGCACGAGGCGCCAGCACAGCAGGCCAAGGAGAAAGCACCGCTGTATGACCTCTCGGCCTTGGACATTCACCGGCTGCGGGCCGAGTTTGAGAAAACCCCTCACAAGGCCGTGCTGCTGCTGAACCTGCAAGAGCGCATGGCGCGGCGCTTGGCCGCCATGGTGGCCGCCAACCCCACGCGGGTGGATCTGTACGAGCGCTATCAAAAGATCGTGCAGGCCTATAACCGCGACAAAGACGCCACCGAGATTCAAAAGGTCATGGACGACTTGCTCGCCATGAACGAGACCCTGGATGTGGAGGCCCGCCGTTTTGTGCGCGAGGGTCTGGACGACGAGGAGCAACTGGCCGTGTTTGACCTGCTGCAAAAGGAAAGCCTTAGCAAAGCAGACCGCGAGAAGGTCAAGGAGGTGGCCAAGGCGCTGTTGGCCAAACTCAAGGCCGGCAAACTCAAAATCGACCATTGGCGCGAGAAGGCCACGGCTCAGGCGCAGATCAAGGCAGAAATCATCAATGAGCTGTTCGCCCATCTGCCCGATGCAGCGTACGGCGAGGCAGAAATCAGCGCCGTGGCCGGTGCTGTGTTCACGCACATGCTGACCACAGGCCCGGGCGCTTCGGCCCCTCGGCTGCATTGAGGCTCAGCGCACCAGCGTCGGCCCCAGCACCTCCTCCAGCCAGCGCATGAACACCTGCACCCGCCGGGGCAGGTGGCGCCGGTGGGGGTAGAGCAGGTGCACCGGCATGGGCGGCGGGCGCCAGCGCGGCATCACCTCCACCAGTTCGCCGTCTTGCAGGGCGCTGCGCACGCCGGCCAGGGGCAGCTGAGCCAGGCCCAGGCCGGCGCGCACCGCCGCCTGGTAGGCCTCGGCGTTGTTGACGGTGAGGGTGCCGGGCAGGTCGGTGTGGCCGGGGGCGCCGGTGTCGGGGTCGGTCCATTCCAGGGTGCTGGGCATGCCGGGGACGGTGGCGTAGTGCACCAGGCGGTGGTCGGCCAGTTCACCCGGGTGGGTGGGCGTGCCGTGGCGCGCCAGGTAAGCCGGGCTGGCCACGGTGGCCACGGGGTACAGGCCCAGGGGCCGGGCCACCAGGCTGGAGTCGCCCAGGGCGCCGATGCGCAGCACGCAGTCATAGCCCTCGCGCACCAGGTCCACCCGGCGGTCGGTGCTGTCGAGTTGCAGTTCCAAGCCAGGGTGGGCGGCCAGAAACTCCGGCAGGCGCGGGATCACCAAGCGCCGGGCGGTGATGAGCGGCATGTCCACCTTGAGGCGGCCGGTCAGCCCGCCATCCAGTGGCTGGAACTGGGTGCTCATGGCGTCCCATTCGTCCAGCAGGTCACGGGCCTGGGCGTAGAAGGCTTGGCCGTCCGGCGTAGGCTGCACGCGGCGGGTGGTGCGGTGCAGCAGCCGAGTGCCCAGGCGGGCTTCCAGGTGCCGCACGGCCTCGCTCACCCGGGTCTTGGGCCAGCCCAGGGCGGCGGCGGCTTGGGTGAAGCTGCCCAGCTCCACCACCCGCACCAGGGCCCGCAGGTGCTCGGGGCGCAGCTCGGATTGTTCGTTCATGCCGGACAGTATGTGCGGAATTGGCTTATTTATCAGCGCTGATTCGATCAATACAGTCCATCCCCAGACGTTGCCCACGGTGGGCACGCCCGCGCAACCCCGGCCCGCCCTGGCAACCGCCACGGCAGGCCCAGACCCCGGTGGACCCCATGACCGCTTCCCCCTCCCCTGCTTCCCTCACCCTCATCACCGGCGGCAGCCGCGGCCTGGGCCGTGCAATGGCCGAGCACCTGGCCGCGCAAGGCCATGACCTGATCCTCACCTACCGCGACCGTGAAGATGAAGCCGCGGCCGTGGTGGCCGCCGTGCAGGCGCAGGGCCGGCGTGCCGTCGCCCTGCGGCTGGAGGTGGCCGATGTGGTCGGCCATGCCACCTTTGTGCAGGCCTTGCGGGCGGCGCTGGCCCGGCACTGGCAGCGTGAGCGCTTTGACGCCCTGGTGAACAACGCTGGCTTCGGGGTGCATGCCCCGCTGGCGCAAACCACACCCGAGCAATTTGACGCGCTGATGGGCGTGCACCTGCGTGGGCCCTTCTTCCTGACCCAGGCGCTGCTGCCCCTGCTGGCCGATGGCGGCCGCATCCTGAACGTGAGCAGCGGGCTGGCGCGCTTCAGCCTGCCGGGCTATGGCGCCTACGCGGCCATGAAGGGCGGGATGGAGGTGCTGACCCGCTACTGGGCCCAGGAACTGGGCGGCCGGGGCATCGTGGTCAACACGCTGGCACCTGGTGCCATTGAGACCGACTTTGGCGGCGGTGCGGTGCGCGACAACCCGCAGCTCAACGCCATGATCGCCAGCCAGACGGCCCTGGGCCGCGTGGGGCTGCCGGCTGACATTGGCGGCGCGGTGGCCGCCTTGCTGGCCCCCGGGGCTGGCTGGATCAACGGCCAACGGGTGGAGGCCTCGGGCGGCGTGCTGCTTTGAGGTCGCAGCCGGGCTCGGCGCTGAGGCTTTCAGTCGCCGCCGCCACAGCCGCTGCCGCCGTCCCCACCACCGTCCCCGGCCCCGGCCGGGTCCGCGCCAGGACAGTCCCCTTCGCTGGAGCTGGAGCAGCCGCTGCCCCCGCCGCCACCGTCGCGATGTTCCGGCCCCGCCAGCTCGGCGCCGCAATAGGGCGAGCCCTCCACGGCGCCCTGGGGCCGCGGGCCCTGGCAGTCGGCCACGTAGAGGAAACCGCCGGCCACGGCGAACTTGGCATCCAGGTGAAACAGCAGGGGCAGACGGCTGGGCTGGCGGGGATCGATCTGCTCCTGCCGGCAGACCCAGTGCCAGCAGCGGCGCAAGCCGGCATCGCGCCGGCGATGGCCCCCCATGGCCAGGGCCGGCGTGTGGTGCAGAAAGCCGCCAAAGGCCTGCTGGCAGTACCGGGCATACGCCCGCGTGTGCAGGATGTAGGCGTGCCAGAGGTCGTCAACCACCTGGCTGGGCATGGACAGCACGCCGCGCCCACTTTGCAGGTGGGCCAGAAAGAACTGCCGCAGGCCCTGGCCCACCAGCTCGCAGTCCCGGGGGCTGAGCTGCGGGTGGCGTTGGCGCAAACCGTCGAGCAACCCGGAGGGCCAGGGGGCGTGGCGGATGAAGTCCTCACGTCGTCGGGTCTGTCGGCGGCGCCACCACCACCACACCCCTGGGGTGAGCACGACGCCGGTCAGGACAAGCACAGCAGAAACTGGGGCCATGGCGCGGCATTCTGGCGGCCGCCTCACCGCATCTCGAACAGCTCCTGATGGAAGGCGCTGGCGCGCAGGCCGTGGGCGGACAGGTCGGCCTTCAGGGCGCGGCCGAAGGCGGCGGGGCCGCAGAACCACAGGCTGGCCTGGGCCCAATCGGGCACGGTGCGGCGCAGGTGCTCACCATCCAGCAGGCCGTCCCGGCGGTCCACCATCAGGTGCAGGCGCACGCCGGCGGCGCGGGCGGCGGCCTTCAGACGGAGCAGCGCCAGGGGTTCTTCCTGCGCAGTGGGGTGGAACAGGTCAATCTGCTGGCCACGGGCGCTGCCGCTGGCGGCCAGGTGTTCCAGCCGGGCGATGAAGGGCGTGATGCCGATGCCCGCGCCCACCCAGATCTGGCGCGGGGCGCCGTCGTCAAAGTCAAAGCAGCCGTAGGGGCCCTCCACGGTCACGGTCTGTCCGGCCTGCAACTGCCGGGGCAGCGCGGCGGTGTGGTCGCCCAGGGCCTTGGCGATGAAGCGCAGCTCCCGGGTCTCGGGGTTCCAGGCGCTGGCCATGGTGAAGGGGTGGGCGCCCTCGGCGGCGTCGGTGGTGACAAAGGCGAACTGGCCCGCGCGGTGGCCCGGCCAGCCGGCATCCACCCGCACCCGGAATTCCAGGCTCTGCACCGCGTCAAAGCGCTCGGTGGCGGTCACCACCGCCGAGACCTTGCGGCGCGCGCCGATGCGGCGGCCCAGCACCAGCACTGCCGCCACGCTGCCGGCCACCATCAGGACGGCCATCAGCAAGCCCACAGGCTGGGTCCAGTAGGTCCACTTGAGCAACACCACCGAATGGAACACCAGCGCCAGGTAGCCGGCCGCCAGCACGGTGTGGGTCTTGGCAAACCAGCGGTATGGAAAGCGCTTGACCAGGGCCAGCACCATCAGCACGGCCGCCAGGTAGAAGGCCCATTCGCCCACCGTCTCGGCCAGGCCGCGCTGGCTGCCCAACCAGGCCTCCAGCAGCGGCTGATCGGCCGCGGCCGGGCGCGGGCCGCGCTGCGGTCGCACCAGCCAGCCCCAGCCCACCATCCACTTGGTGCCCTGCCCCAGCCACCAGTGCACCACGGCGGTGACCAGCGCGGTGATGCCCAGCCACTTGTGCAGGCGGTACATCTTGTCCAGCCCCTGCAGCGGGGGCTCCAGCCAGACAGGGCGCACGGCCAGCACCATGATCAGGCTCATGGCCCCGATGGCCAACACGCCGGTGCCCTGCATGGCCCAGGCGCGGAAGCTGAAGTACTTGAAAGGCTGTGGCCAGGTGGGATCGGCCAGTGTCCACAGACCGGCCAGCACGGCCAGGCTGAGGAGGAATGTGCGTTGGATGCGGGTCATGGCGCTACGCCCGCAGCACCGCGGGCGCCTCAACAAGCCGGCGCAATGCCGGCGAAAGGGGGGACGGGGCCGGGGCCGCCGCCATGACCCTGATGGTGAGCGGGGAATGTGGAGGAAGTTTGAAGAACCCGCCCCGTCCCCCGCGCGGGTGCTGCGGCTTGCCAGCGCGGCGCGGAGGTGCGCCAATCCGGCCTGAACGCCCGCCTGCCACCGCCCTGCCCCGCCCCCCTGCCCTTGCGCATGTCCTACCGCCCCGGCCTCACCGTCCGCCTGTTTCTGGCCGTGCTGGCCACCGCCACCCTGGCCACCGTGCTGATGGGGGCCGCCTCGTTCTGGAGCTTCAGCCGCGGCTTCCTGGGATTTCTGAATGCCCAGGCCGTGACGCAGATGGAGGGCGCCATCCCGCGCCTGGTGCAGGAGTACCGCGAGCATGGCAGCTGGAATTTCATCAAAGGCCGGCCCGGTGCCTGGTTCCGCATGACCCGCCCGCTGCAGGCCGATGGCAGCGACGACCCCTGGGGAGACCCCGAGCGCATGGCCTCCGACCTGCTGGGCGCCGGCCGGCGTCTGAGCCTGCTCGATGAGCAGCGGCAGTTTGTCATCGGCTTTCCGCAGCTTTTTGATGGCACCGAGTACCGCGAGATCGTCCTGGAGGGCCGCACCGTGGGCTGGATCACCCTGGCCCCGGTGGAGGCCGTGACCGACGCGGCGGCGGTGCGCTTTGGCCAGAGTCAGGAGCGCGCCACCCTGGCCATTGGCGGCCTGGCCCTGGTGCTGGCCACGCTGGTGGCCTGGTGGGTGGCCCGAGCCCTGCTGGCCCCGGTGCGAGAGGTGGCACGGGCCACCCACCGCCTGGCCGCGGGCCACCACGACACCCGGGTGCCTGAGCGTGGCGGACAGGATGAGGTGGCCCAACTGGCCCGCGATTTCAACCAGCTGGCGCTGACGCTACAACGCAACGAGCAGATGCGCCGGGAGTACATGGCCGACATCTCGCACGAGCTGCGCACGCCGCTGGCGGTGCTGCGCGGCGAGATCGAGGCGCTGCAGGATGGCATCCATCCGGTGACGCCCCAGGCCCTGGCGCTGCTGCATGGCGAGGTGCACACCCTGGGCCAGTTGGTGGGCGACCTGCATGAGTTGGCGCTGGCCGATGTCGGCGCCCTGCGTTACCGCAAGGCGCCGCTGGACTTGGCGGCCCTGCTGGACCGCGAGGGCGAGGCCTTCCAGGCCCGGGCGGCCGAGCGCGGGCTGACGCTGCAGGTGCAGGCCGGCGCCGCGCTGACCGTGGAGGCCGACGCCGAGCGCCTGGGCCAGCTGCTGCACAACCTGCTCGACAACGCCGTGCGCTACACCGACGCCGGCGGCCTCCTGCGCCTGAGCCTGCAGACCGAGGATCGCCATGCAGTGATCGACCTGCAGGACAGCGCCCCGGGCGTGGCGCCTGAGCTGCTGCCTCGGCTGTTCGAGCGCTTTTTCCGGGTCGAGGCCTCACGCGGGCGACGCACTGGCGGCAGTGGCCTGGGCCTGGCCATCTGCCGGCAGATCGTCACCGCCCACGGCGGCCACATCGAAGCCCGGCCCAGCCCGCTGGGCGGGGTGTGGATCCAGGTCCGCCTGCCGCTGACGGAGACCCCTGCTTGACCGAAGCCGCCTTGCCCATCCTGATCGTCGAAGACGAGCCCCGCCTGGCCCAGCTGCAGGCCGACTACCTGCGCGCTGCCGGCTACGCCCCCCGCACCGTGGACGACGGCGCCCAAGCCCTGGGTCAGCTCACCGCCCCCGGATCCACGCCGCCGGCCCTGATGGTGCTGGACCTGATGCTGCCGGGCCTGGACGGCGTGGCCCTGTGCCGGGCGGTGCGCGCCGCCCCCCCGCCGCTGAACCGGCTGCCCATCATCATGGTGACCGCCCGGGTGGAGGAGGTGGACCGGCTGCTGGGCCTGGAGGTCGGCGCGGACGACTACCTGTGCAAGCCCTTCAGCCCGCGTGAGCTGGTGGCCCGGGTCAAGACCATCCTGCGCCGCGCGCCGCCGGCCGGCTGGGACGCCCCGGACGGCGCCCCCCCGCAGGCGCCTGGCGTGACCGGCGGCCCGCCACCGGCCGCGGCGGGTGTGGTGCTGGACCTGGCGGCGCACAGCGCACGCGCCGCCGGCCAGGCGCTGGACCTGACGCCGGCCGAGTTCCGCCTGCTGGCGGCACTGGTGGAGCAGCCGGGCCGGGTGTTCTCGCGCGATCAGCTGCTGGACCGCCTGCACGACGACCAGCGGGCCCTGAGCGACCGCACGGTCGACAGCCACATCAAGAACCTGCGGCGCAAGCTGGACGCCCACTGGCCGGGCCAAGACCTGATCCGGTCCATCTACGGCGTGGGCTACAAGTACGAACCGCCGGTCTGAGCCGGCGGCAGCCAGCGCGGCGCCCCGTTCAGGGCGCCGCGGCGGGCGCATCCGCTCAGCGGGCGCTGCTGGACCAGCTGCGGAACTGGCTGCTCACCGACTGCACACCGGGCACCTGGGCCGCCAGCTGACGTGCGCGCAGGTCGTCATCGGCATACCGGACCCAGCCCGAGAGCTGCACCACCCCCCCCTGGGCGGCGACCCGGAGTTCCACCGCGGGATCCTGGAACAGGGTCTCCTGCAGCACACGCGCCCTGACGGCGGCAGCCAGTTCGGCATCGGTGGGGGCGGCTTGGGCGCCAGTGGCCAGCAGCAGCGCGGCGGCCAAGGTGGCCAGGGTGTGAGCGGTAGGGCGGAGGTTCATGGCGATTCCTTTGAAGGTCTTGGTCAAGGTGTCGTCATGGTTAACCCTGAGTGTGGAGGAAAGATGGAGAGCCGAGCCCCACCGCCCCTCAACGCTGTGTCAACGCAGCCCGGACACGATGCGCTCACCGCCCCAACCCGGAGACGCGCATGCCTGCCGAGATCGACCCCGAACTGCTGGAAGAGCACTACCACTGCGTCCACCAGCTCGCCCCCAGGACCCTGGCCGACCGCTGCCAGAGCTTTGACCCGTTTGCCCCGGACGCGTCCTTCCATGAGCTCAACCTGGAGCGCATGAGCTGGATCGCCACCGACGACAACTTGCAAGCCGGAGTCTTTGCCACCGGCCAGGACTGGGCAGGCGCCCCGGACTTTGACAGCCGCATGAGCCGGGTGCAGGCCTTTCTGGGCCAAGGCGATCCCTTGGCCGTGCCGCTGTCTGACATCCCGCCGCCGCGGGGCAGTGCGCAGCAAACCACCGACAGCCTGGACCGGCTGTTTGCCGCCGGCTACCAGAGCCCCGAGATCCTGGGGGACGCGCTGGACGCGCTTGTCGACCTGTCCAGCTGGGCCGCGGAGCTGCATCAGGATTTCGGCCTGCAGGACACCCTGCTGGACTACACCCAGCAATTGGCCGCCCAGGGCCGCCTGCAGCCCCCCGGCGGCTTCCAGGCGTTCGAGGGCCCCGACCTCAGCCTGCAGGAGTCTGCCCAGACGCGGGACTTTCTGACCCGTGAGCCCCTGGGGCGCATCCTGGACGCCTGGATCCGCGGCTATGTGGTCTGGCAGCCCTGAGTTCCACCCCACCCCACCCTGCCTTGCCCTGCACCCTTCGTTTCCTCCACCCTGGCGAACCCGAAATCACACCATGGCCGACATTCCCAAACACCTCACCGCCAACGCCTGGAAGGCTGCCCAATGGGATGAGCAGTTCTCCCGCGTCAGCTGCGTCAACCGTCCCGACGTGACCTACTCCCCTCCCGATCCGGTCTCGGACTACCTGCCGCACGGCGCACTGCAGGTCACGGTGGATGCCCATGCCTACGACAACTTCAAGGAGGGCAATGTGTTCGCGGTGTCCCTGCAGAACAGCAGCCTCAGCGCCACCCGCGGGGGCCGGGCCTACTACAAGGAGCTGGGCGGCCTCACCGAGAACTACTTCATCCGGGTCCGTGGCCCCTTCCTGGAGTGGGTGACGATGGAGGTCTGGATGGAGGACATGAACGACCCGGTGGGCCAGGGCCCCAACCCCAAATTCGAGCTGCGCCAGTGTTCGCCCGGCACCACCATCGTCAGCAGCGAGCTCACCAGCTCCACCAACTGGAACTTCGACCTGAGTGCCGGCACGTTTGGCACCAGCCCCACCGTCAATGGCGGTGTGGGATTCAACATCGGGCAGACGATCTCGGCCCAGTTGCCGGGCCTGAAGGTGACGGACCTGCATGACCAGCAGCGCATGTTCCACCGGTACGAACTGGGCACGCTACGTGATGGCCATGCCTACAACAGCCATGACGACCTCTACGACAGCGGCGCCTTCTTCCAGGGCTACCCGCTGCGCGAGTTCACCGACATCGCCACGTCGAACTGGCCGCTGATCAGCCAGGCGATCTTTGTGTGCCGGGACAAGACCGTGCGGCGCATGCGGGTCATGGCCCGGATGACGGGCAATGTAGCGGTGGCCCAGTCGGGCTTCACCGTCTTCCGGGCCGACATCGCGGTCCAGCAGCGGGAGGTGTCGATTGAAGCGATGGTCGAGCTGGACCTGGACAAGCCCGACGCCTGAGCCCGGGTGCCCCGGTCAGCCCAGCGCACCCGCGCCGCGCTGCAGGGCCCAGGCCAGGGCCATCAGGCCGCCCAAGGCGGCCCCGCCGCGGCGTACCCGTTGATAGGCCCGGGGGTGGCGGCACAGCCAGAGCAGGGGCGGCAGCAGCGCCGCCAGCACCAGTACCTGGGCCAGCTCGATGCCCAGGTTGAACGCGCCCAGTGCCAGGGCCTGCTGGCCCAGGCTCAGGCCCGCGCCCAACAGGCTGGCGGAGAAGGCCAGGCCGTGCACCAGGCCCAGCAGGCCGGTCAGCAGCGCCTCGCCCCGGAGCAGACGGGGCTGCCAGGCATGGGCCGCGGCGGCCAGCAGGGTCAGGGCCACGCCCAGCTCCACCGGGCCGCTGGGCACCTGCAGACCGCCCAGGCTGCCGGCGGCCAGGGAAAGCGAGTGGCCCGCGGTGAAGGCCGTGGCCAGGGCCAGCACCCGCCGCAGGGTGGCCCCGGGGCCGTGCAAGGCCGCTCCCCCTGGGGCAGGGCCGGCACGCCACGGGGCGGCCAGCGCCAGCAAGGCGATGAACAGCAGATGGTCAGCCCCTTCAGCCAGGTGGCGCATGCCGTCGCGCACCAGGGCGCCCACGGCCGCCCAGGGCCCGGCCATGTCGTCCAGGACCAGCGGCAGCCGGGTCTGCTGCAGGTCGAGGACGCCCAGCGGGCGGGGCGGCTGGGCCGCCCGGCCGCCCGCCCAGTCCTGACGCAGCAGCACCTGCAGGCGGTGGTTGGCCACCTGGTGCACCACCACGTCCAGCAGCAGGGTGGGCCGGCGCGGATCGGCCCCCGGCGGGGCGGTGAGCAGCAGCTCGGCCCACAGGGCGGTGGCGGTGGCCTGCAGGTGGGCGCTGCCCTCCCCGTCTTCTCCGCCGTCCCCGTGCGTCCAGCCGATCCCGGCAGTACCCTTGTTCCCGTCCACCAGCCGCAGCGTGGGCGGCGCCACCTGCCAGCCCAGGCCGTCGCTGCGGGCCCCCACATGGGCCAGCAGGTACGCCGAGAGGGCACGGGCTGAGGCGGTGGGCAGCGCCGCCCCGGCGGGCAAGGTGGTCAGGGATGCGGGCGCCAGGCCCGCCGCCTGGGCCAGGGGCTCCAGCGGCAGCCGCAGGCTCAGGCGCAGGCCTTGGGGCAGGGTGTCCACCCAGGCCTGGCTGAGCGGCATGGGATGGGCCTGCCCGGACCGGGGCAGCCCCAGCAGCAGGGCCAGGGCCAGGGGCAGCACCCCGCATAAGCGGGCCAGCCACGGCAACCCTTGCCGCCACGCCCGGGCCCGTCCGGCGCGGCCGCCTGGCGGGCCGCTCATGACACGCACTTCCCGCCGTAGTCGGCCAGCTTGTCGCGCCAGATGGTGTGGAAGTGGATGTCGCTGGACACGATCACCCCGCTTTGCACCGAGAACTCGATCCACACCCGCGGCCCGGCGATGCGGAAGTAGTTGCCCTTGGCCGTGACGGTGCCGGTGCCGGCATAGCCCACAGAGGTGCTGGCCAAGGCGCTGTCGCTCAGGTAGGCCGACAGCAGCTCGGCGGCCACGGCACTGGCCTGGGTGTTCACATAACTTCGGATGGCCGTCTGCACCAGGGCTTGGTCGGTGCTGGAGAGGCTGCTGTAGGCCAGGCCCAGGTCGGTCACGCTGGCATAACTGCGTGGGCAGCTGCCGTCGATGCTGCCGCTGCCATTGGCACCGAACAGCACATCGCCATAGGTCTTGCTGAACCGGGCGCCGGCATAGGCGGTGAGCGCAGCGCCCAAGTTGGCAAAGGCGCTGCGCTGGGCCTGCATCGGGTCCCAGGTGGTGCCGCTGAGGGTGAAACTGCCCTTGGGCTCCACGCCCAGGAACAGCGGGGTGGGCGAGGCATAGGCGCCGCCCATGGCCAGGTTGGCGGTGAAGTGGTGGCCGGTCAGCTGCAGCAGCCAGAAGTCTGACGCGCTGGGCGTGCCCAGGGCGGCGATGTAAGAGTGCCCGGCGCCATAAGTGCCGCTGCTGGCGCCGTAGGTGCTGACCAAAGCCTCATCGGCGGCCTGCATGCCCAGGTGCAGGGCGTTGCCGGTGTCTCCCAGGGCGGTGGTGATGAGGCTGCGGGCCGCGGTCTTCTGGACGGTGGACAGGTCTCCCCACTTCACCCCGTTGCGCGCCACCATGCTGGCGGGCAGGTTGGACCAGCGGCGCGCGCTGTCCAGCGCCCAACCCAGCTGCGCCGTGCCCTGCTGACTGGTGCTGAGGGTGCCGAGGAAGGTCTCCATGGCGCTGTGCACGGCTGCGGCGTGGGTGGCCACCGCCGAGGTGCTGGACACCGTGAGCGTGGCCGCGCTGCTGGTGACGCTGCCCACGCCAGTGCTCACCACCACGTCATATTGGCCGGCATCGTCCGTGGTCACGGCCGCCAGGGTGTGGGTGGCCGCCGTGGCGCCGCTGAGCGTGGCGCCATCCTTGCGCCACTGGTAGGCCAGGGTGCCGCTGCCCGTGGCGCTGACGCTGAAGCTGACCGCAGCGCCCACGCTCACCGTTTGGGCCGTGGGCTGGCGGCTGATCACCGGCGAGCCGTCGGCGCTGCTCACGCTCAGCGTGGCCTCCGCGCTGGTGGTGGAGCCACCGCTGTTGCTGACCACCACGTCGTAGGCGCCCGCATCGGCGGCCGTCACCGCGGACAGGCTCAGGCTGGCGCTGGTGGCCCCGCTCAGGCTGGTGCCGTCTTTACGCCATTGGTAGCTCAGGGTGCCGTCGCCCGTGGCGCCGACGCTGAAGGTCACTGCCGCCCCCTCCACCACGCTGGCCGAGGCGGGCTGACGGGTGAGGGTGGGCGCCGCCACGGCGGTGGAACCGTCTTCACTGTCTTGCGAAGCCCCACCCCCGCAGGCCACCAAGCCGATTGCGGCGCCCGCCAGGACCCAGGCCCAAGACAGGCCGCGCAAGCCACGTCGGCTTGCCGCCAGCACGCCGGCGCGGCGAGGTGGGGCGACAGTGGGCGCTGGAACAGCAGCAAGGGCGCAGGGGGTCATGGGTGGCGGTCCTCAGGTCCTGAAACGGGCGCCGCAGGCCGGCGCAGTTCGGCACCCCAGGTGGCCACCAAGGCCTGCCGGGGCACAAACGCCAGGCTAGACCGTGTGCGTTGGAGGCCTACAACGCTGGTGCAAAGTTTCTTGTCCGCGCCCGGAAGACATGAGGCGGATCAACTCACCGGCGCACTGCCGGGGGCACCGCCCGGAGGCATTTCCACCAGGCACTCCTGCAGGCGCTGTCGGAGCCAGTCCAGCGCCGGGTGCTCGGTGCGGCGGGCCAGCGTCACCAGGCCGAACCGGGCCGTGGCCGTCATGGGCGGATCCAGCGGCAACTCCATCAGTGCGGGCGCCGTGGCCCGCACCGCCAGCAGCACCGCATTGCTGGCGCTGGCCACCGCCACCAGGCTGGGGATCTCTTCACAGCGCAAGCGCACCAGGCGCTCAGGGTGGGCCTGCGGCCCGTAGTGCTCGACCAGCATCCGGGCGATCTCTTCGGACAGCGGGGTGGAGGCCACCGGATAGTCCTGCAGCGCCGAAAACGGCAAAGGTCCTTGGCGGGCCGCCGCCAGCAGGGGGTGCCCCGGCCGCACCATGAAGGCCCCGCGCAGCTCATGCACAAAAGCGCTGCGCAAATCGGGGGCCGGGGTGAGCGAGCGGGCGTCCACCACCAACGCATCCAGGCTGCGTTCACGCAGGGCGTCCACCAGGCGTTCGGTGGGGCCGCGGCTGATCTCCAGCGTGGCCATGGCCGCCGGATCCCGAGCCAAGTCCAGCAACAAGGGGGTCATCAACAGGGCCCCGGGGCCGGAGCCCAGGCCCAGGCGCAGCCGCCCGGCCATGCCCGGAGCCGCCAGGCTGTGCAGTTCCTGGGCGTCGTCCACCAGTTGGCGCGCCCGCACCAGGGCCTGGTGGCCAAACGGGGTGAGTTCAGCCCGGCGGCCCAGCCGGTCGAACAGGGGGCGGCCCAATTCGTCTTCCAGCGCCCGGATGCTGCGGCTGAGTGCCGGTTGGCTCAGGCACACCTGGTCGGCCGCCTGCACAAAGGAAGCCGTTTCGGCCAGGGCAATGAAATGACGAAGTTGCACCAGGGTCATGGCAAGTCTCGGCGTGGCAGGCCCACCTGGGGGCGCGCCGCCCAGGCCCCTCATTCTGCAGGGGCATTCCGGACAAACGGTACTGGCACCTTAAAAGCCCACCGGCTAACTTCCCGCGCAGTGGCAAATTGCCAGCCCTGTGCCTGCACTCACCACTCAACACCAACGCCAAGGGAGATCACCATGTCACGCCGCCCCACGCCTCAAGGCCCGTTGTATGCCGACCCTGCCCTGCAGGACGACGTCCTGAGCGCACTGCCGTCCCCCCAGGGCGGCGTGATAGACGTGCCCGGCCACCACGCCAGGGTGAACGGCACGGCCGGTCAGGATGAGGTGACCCTGGGCGCCAGCGGCAGCCAAAACCTGGTGATGCTCCATGCGGGTGACGACATGGCCTGGATTCAGGGTGATTTGCAGACGGTGCAAGGCGGCCAGGGCGCGGACACGATGCACATCATGGGCACCCGGGCCCTGGTGTCCGGCGGCGAGGGCGCCGATGTGTTTCTGGTGGACGCCACCGCCGGTGCCCAAGGCAACACCCTGGTGGGCGGACAAGGCGATGACACCTTCCTCGTCACAATGGGACCCACCAGCGCCCAGCAGCACTATGTGCGGGGCGGAGCCGGCCAGGACAGCCTGCACGTGGACTACGCCGCCCGCGCCCGGGTCACGGTGGAACTGCAGAACAACGCCGGCGAACATGCCGGCCGCTTCAACGACATCGCTTACAAAGGCATCGAGACGCTCAGCCTGAGCCTGACCGCGGGCAACGACCGCCTGGAGCTCAACGGCTTTCACCATGACGTCACGGTGGATGCCGGCGCTGGCGCCGACTGGATCCACCTCACCCAGGCCCCGATGGACGGGACCGACCTGGTGCTCAGCTCTGCGGCCGGCTGGCACAGCACCAGCGCCTTGGGCATCGACTTCCAATACGCCGGCTTTGAAACTTTTGAGCTGGTCACCTCCAAGCAGCTCACAGGGGTCACCGTGGATGCGAGCCAGGCCGGCCGCCTCATGTTCTCCTCCGCCCACTTGGACCACAGCACCCTGCTGGGTGGCGACGGCGACGACATCCTGGGCGTGGACACCTTCCAAGCCGCCGGCTGGGGCAACCTGCTGGATGGCGGGGCCGGCGACGACAGCCTGGTGATCCGCCGCGGTGACACCGCCCGAGGCGGGGCCGGCGATGACCTGCTGGTGCTGGACAACAGCGACGTCTCGGCGCCCACGCCCACCCTGCTGGACGGCGGAGACGGCAGGGACGGGCTGGACCTCTCGGGCCTGGGAGGCACGCTGGTGCTGAGCGACGACCCTGACGACCTGATCGGCGCGCCGGACCTGGAGCTCACCGGCCTGGAGTATTGGGCCTCCCTGACCGGCAGCGACGCCAGCGACCTGATCGACGCCCGCGCCGTGAGCACCGGCATGCACCTGTCGGGCGGTGGCGGCAACGACACCGTGCTGGGGGGCGCCGGGGCCGACACGATTTCGGCCTGGCACGGGCGAGACGTGTTGGGGCTGGACGGCGGCGACTGGGTCATGGGGGCCATCGACCATGTGCGCAAGATCTCGCTGCAGGGCGCTGGCATTGGAGACGGCGACCTGGTGATTGACGGCGCCACCGAGGCGGCCGGCCCCGGCGGCTTTGACAGCCAGGCTGAATTGGTGCTGATCACCACGGCGGGCAGCTTCAAGGTGGGTGAGCTCAAGACCCAGACCGCCACCAGCGCCGCCGCCATGATCGGCCAGGCCAGCAGCGACTACGCCGAAGGCCAGACCGCCGTCTTTGGGACGAACAACGGAGACAGCACCGTGCTGTGGCTCTTCACCTCGGACGGCCATGACGCCACCGTCAGCGCCAGCGAGTTGACGCTGATCGCGACGCTCACGGGCAGCAAGGACTTCGTCACCACGGTAGACGACTACCTCTGGGGCAGCTGAACGGCCCCGCCCCTGGCGGCAAGGCTTGGCAGTTCAATGCGTACAGCGCATTGAACTTCACTCCTGAATGCATTGGACGTTGTGACGGCGGCTGCCTACATTGGCATGCATCGCCCCCACCCCACCGTCCCTTGCAGGAGCCCGCCGATGTCCAGTCTCATCTCGCGCCGCACCGTTCTGGCCTCCCCCTTCGCCCTGTTGGGCGGCATGGCCAGTGCCCAGGCTTCGCTGCCCAAGCAGGTCAACCTGATGGTGCCCTACCCGGCCGGAGGCCCATCAGACGCCATCGCCCGCCTGGTGGACAAGCCCCTGGCCAAGGCCGCCGGGCAGATGGTGATCGTGGAGAACCTGGGCGGCGTGAGCGGTGCCCTGGCCGCGCAGAAGGTGCTGTCGGCCCCGGCCGATGGCGGCTACGTCTTCCAGGGCTCGCCCAATGAACTGATCCTGGCGCCGCTGGCCAACGCCGCGGTCAAGCTGCGCAGCGAGGACTTCCGGCCGGTGCAGCTCATTGGCGTGGCCCCCATCGCCATCCTGGCGCGCAAGGGCCTGGCTGCCGGCCATGTGGATGAGCTGATTGCCTTGGCGCGCAAGGCCGCCGCCGACGGCAAGCCGCTGAGCTACGGCAGCGTCGGCGTGGGTTCGTTCTATCACGTGCTGGGCGCCCACTTTGGCCAGACCGTGGGTGCCACGCTCAACCACGTGCCCTACAAGGGCGTGGCCCCGCTGGTGCAAGACATCGCCGGCGAGCAGGTGGACTTTGCCATCGTGGTGGTCACCCCCGGCGCCATCGCCCTGGCCGAGCAGGGCCGCATGAAGGTGCTGGGCACCCTGGCCCCGGCGGGCAAGCCCGAGGTGGCCCTGCTCAAGGCCTACCCCAGCATCAACGACAGCAAGACGCTGCACGACTTCGCCTTCAACATCTGGACAGGCTACTTCGTGCGCAAGGACACGCCCGAACCCGTGGTGCAGGCCCTGCACGCAGCCCTGACCCAAGTGCTGGGCGATGCCGGCGTGCGCGGCCAGCTGGAGCAGCTGGGCATGATGGTGGCCAGCCCGCTGAGCCTGGCCGAGGCGTCGCGCCACTACGAGGCGCAGACCGCACGCTTTCGCGCCATCGCCAAGTCCATCCGCCTGGAAGCCCAGTAAGGCGCCGCCATGCAAGATGTGCTGCAGTCGCTGGGCGTGGCGGTGGAGGACTTCATCGCCCTGCGCCGTCAGCTCCACCGCTACCCTGAACTGGCCTTTGACGAGCACCGCACCGCCGCCCTGGTGGCCGAGCACTTGACGGCCTGGGGCTACAAGGTGACCACTGGCCTGGGCGGCACCGGCGTGGTGGGCACCCTGCAGCGCGGCCCGGCCGGCGGCCCCCGCCTGGGCCTGCGCGCCGACATGGACGCCCTGCCCATTCAGGAGGCCGTGGACGAGGAAGGCGGCCGCCCTTGGACCAGCCAGCGCCCGGGCCTGATGCACGCCTGCGGCCACGACGGCCACACCGCCATGCTGCTGGCCGCGGCCCTGGCCCTGTCGCGCCAGACCCAGTGGCGGGGCACCCTGCACCTGATCTTCCAGCCGGCGGAGGAAGGCGGTGGCGGTGCGCTGCGCATGATGGCCGACGGCCTGTTCACCCGATTTCCGTGCGACGCCATCTTTGCGCTGCACAACATGCCCGGCCTGCCCAAAGGGCACCTGGCCTTCCGCGACGGCCCCACCATGGCCAGCAGCGACTACGCCTCCATCACCCTGCATGGCACCGGCGGCCACGGCGCCATGCCGCACCGCGCGGCCGATCCGGTGGTGGCCGCCTCCAGCCTGGTCATGGCGTTGCAGACCCTGGTCTCGCGCAATGTGGACCCGATGCAGATGGCGGTGGTGACCGTGGGCGCCTTGCACGCGGGCCAAGCCAACAACGTCATTCCAGCCCAGGCACGGCTGGAGCTGAGCCTGCGCGCCCTGGACCCGCTGGTGCGCAGCCAGCTGCATGCCCGCCTTCAGACGGTGGCCCGAGCCCAGGCCGAGAGTTTTGGCGTGCGCGCCGAGGTGGACTGGCGCCCCGGGTATGCGGTACTCATCAACCACGCCGCACCGACCGCCCTGGCGCGCACGGTGGCCCGCGAGCTGCTGGGACCAGAGCGGGTGATCGAACAGACCGCCGCCTTGCCGGGCAGCGAGGATTTCGCCTTCATGCTGGAGCAGGTGCCGGGCAGCTACGCCTTCATTGGCAACGGCGACGCCCCCGGTGGCTGCATGGTGCACCACCCCGGCTATGACTTCGATGACGACATCCTGGCCACCGGCGCGGCCTTCTGGCTGCGCTTGGCTGAGACATTCTTCTCCCTGCGCTCCCCCGAGCCACCGCCGCCCCCCCCACCGCCTTCCGCGCAACGCTAACATTCACCCCAATCGCAGGAGCAGGAGAGCGCTTGGCCCCCGGGCCAGGACACCGAAGGCGCAACCTCCCATGAACGCTCAGGTCCCGTACTGCCCTGCGACCACCGCCGACTGGAGAGCCCTCAGCCACCCGGCTGAGGCGCCGAAGGAGCAAGGCCCACACCGCCCCACCGGGCGCAGGCCGAATCTCTCAGGCACCAAGGACAGAGGGAGCGGCACCGGATTCCCACCCTGTACAGCGCCCCGGCACTGACGGGGGACGGACCGGCCGTTTGTTCCTTCAAGTTCCTCAGGAGTGCCTCTCATGCACGTACTCGTCCTGGGCGCCGGCCTGCTCGGCGTCAGCACCGCCCATTTCCTGCGCCAGCTCGGCCATGAGGTGACCGTGGTGGACCGCCAGTCCGCTGCCGCCGCCGAAACCAGCTTTGCCAACGGTGGCCAGATCTCGGTCAGCCATGCCGAACCCTGGGCCAACCCGGGCGCCCCCTGGAAGGTGCTCAAGTGGCTGGGCCGGGAAGACGCGCCGCTGCTGTTCCGCCTGCGGGCCGACCCGGCCCTGTGGCGCTGGGGCCTGCAGTTCCTGCGGGAATGCACGCCCGGCCGCACCCGGCACAACATCGAGCAGATCGTGCGCCTGGGCACCTACAGCCGCAGCACCCTGCAGGCCCTGCGCGCCGCGCTGGGCCTGCAGTACGACCAACGCACCCAGGGCATCCTGCACTTCTACACCAGCCTCTCGGAGTTCAACGCCGCCGAGGCCCCCGCCGCCCAGATGCGCGCGCTGGGCTGCGAGCGCCACGTCATCAGCGCCGACGAGGCCGTGCGCATCGAGCCTGCCCTGACCCACGCCCGGCCGCAGCTGACCGGCGCCACCTACACCTCCGAAGATGAATCGGGCGATGCCCAGCGCTTCACCCGGGCCCTGGCATCGGCCTGTGCAGCCGCCGGTGTGCGCTTTCTGTTCAACCACCAAGTCACCGCGCTGCGCACCGTGGGCGGTGCCCTGGACCATGTGGAGGTGACCGACGCCACAGGCCGCTACCAGCGCCTGCGGGCCGACGCCACCGTGCTGGCCCTGGGCAGCTGGAGCCCGCTGCTGGCCCAGCCCTTGGGGCTGCGCCTGCCCATCTACCCGGCCAAGGGCTATTCGGTCACCCTGCCTGTGGCCGATGCGACGGCGGCCTACCAGACCTCGCTGACCGACGACGAGTACAAGCTGGTGTTCTCGCGCTTCACCACGCCCGCCGGCCCGGACGGCCAGCCTGGCGAGGACCGGCTGCGCATTGCCGGCACCGCCGAGCTCAACGGCCATGCCCGCGACCTCAACCCGGTGCGATGCGCCGCCATCGTGCGCCGGGTGGAGCAGCTCTTTCCCGGCGCGGGCGACCTCTCCCGCGCCAGCTACTGGACCGGGCTGCGTCCAGCCACGCCCAGCAACGTGCCCCTGATCGGCGCCTCGGCCGTGCCGGGCCTGTTCCTCAACACCGGCCATGGCACGCTGGGCTGGACCCACGCCTGTGGCTCCGGCAAGAGCCTGGCACGCCTGATCAGCGGCCTGGCCCCGGAGGTGGACTTCGATTTTCTGGGCCGTGCCGCCGGGCCGCGGGTCTACCCCGCGCCGGCGGCCCCAGCACGCACCAGCGCGGTGCACCGCCAAGGCTGACCCCCCGGGCAGGCGCCCGGCCTGCACCACCATGGCCCATCACGGCCCCGGTCTGCCCACCGGCCGGGGGCCAGCGCCTGCCCCAGGGCTGGCCCGCCACTTGCTAGCCTGTCGACCAAGCCGGCCCCGTGCCGGTTCTTCCTCCCCGCGAACCTGCGAACGGGCCAACGAAGGCCCGGCCGCCCCCGGCGGACCCTGACCCCAGGGCCGCGCAGGTGCCGCGTCTGGCTGTCGCCCTCCTTCCACGGATCCCGGTGACGGCCGCCTCTCCCCAATCCCCGGATCCCCACCTGCACGCGGCGCCTGGACGTCGTCGCGGCCGGCGGATCCTCTGTCGTCTGGAGCAAGCAGCCATGAAGATCGTCGTCGTCGGCCACGGCATGGTCGGTCACAAGTTTCTGGAAAGCCTGGCGGAACTGCCCGCAGAGCTGTCCGCGGGTGTGGCCGGCGCCCAGGTCACCGTGCTGTGCGAAGAGCCCCGCCCGGCCTATGACCGGGTACACCTGTCCGAGTTCTTTGCGGGCAAGACGGCCCAGGACCTGTCGCTGGTGAGCCCGGGCTTTTTTGACCAGACCGGCTTTGACCTGCGCCTGGCCGCCCGCGCCGCCGCTGTCGAGCGTCGCGACAAGACGGTGACCACCGCCGACGGTGAAGTCATCGCCTACGACAAGCTGGTGCTGGCCACCGGCTCCAGCCCCTTCGTGCCGCCCATTCCGGGCCGCGACCGGCCCCACACCTACGTCTACCGCACCATCGAGGACCTGGAAGGCATGAAGGCCGCCGGCGCCAAGAGCAAGAGCGGGGTGGTGGTGGGCGGTGGCCTGCTGGGCCTGGAATGCGCCAAGGCTTTGCGTGACCTGAGCCTGGAGACCCATGTGGTGGAGTTCGCCCCGCGCCTGATGGCCGTGCAGGTGGACGAGGCCGGCGGCAAGGTGCTGCGCAGCAAGATCGAAGCCTTGGGCGTGCAGGTGCACACCAGCAAGAGCACCACCAAGATCGTGGACGGCGCCACCGCCCGCCACCGCATGGTGTTTGAGGATGGCACCTGGCTGGAGACCGACATGATCGTGTTCTCCGCCGGCATCCGGCCGCGCGACGAGCTGGCGCGCCAATGCGCCCTGGCCATCGGCCC
Organism: Ideonella livida; assembly: GCF_010499455.1. Taxonomy (GTDB): domain Bacteria; phylum Pseudomonadota; class Gammaproteobacteria; order Burkholderiales; family Burkholderiaceae_C; genus Ideonella; species Ideonella livida. The sequence goes on from NZ_JAAGOH010000003.1 coordinate 183,558, forward strand.
GCGTGGCGGGGTGGTGATCGACGGCACCTGCCGCACCGCCGACCCCGACGTGTACGCCATTGGCGAATGCGCCAGCTACGAGGGCCAGACCTTCGGCCTGGTGGCCCCGGGTTATGACATGGCCCGCGTGGCCGCGCGTCAGCTGGCCGGCGACGCCGGCGCCGCCTTCACTGGCGCCGACATGAGCACCAAGCTCAAGCTCATGGGGGTGGACGTGGCCTCCATCGGCGACGCCCATGCGCGCACCGCCGGTTGCAAGACCTTCAACTACACCGACGAGCTGCGCGGCGTCTACAAGAAGATCGTGGTCAGCGCCGACGGCCAGCGCCTGCTGGGCGCGGTGCTCATCGGTGACGCCACCGAGTACGGCACCCTGCTGCAGATGGCGCTCAATGGCATCGCGCTGCCGGCGGACCCCGAATTCCTGATCCTGCCCAGCAGCGACGGCAAGGCCAAGCCCGGCCTGGGGCCGGACGCCCTGCCCGACTCGGCCCAGATCTGCTCGTGCAACAGCGTCACCAAGGGGATGATCGCCGCCGCGGTGGGCGAGGGCTGCACCACCATCGCCCAGATGAAGAGCTGCACCAAGGCCGGCGCCACCTGCGGCGGCTGCGTGCCGCTGGTCACGCAGGTGATGAAGAGCGAGATGGCCAAGCGCGGCATGGCGGTGAACAACCACCTGTGCGAGCACTTCGCCTACTCCCGCCAAGAGCTGTTCCACCTGATCCGCGTGGGCCAGATCAAGACCTTTGAGGAGCTGCTGGCCAAGCACGGCAAGGGCCTGGGCTGCGACATCTGCAAGCCGGCCGCCGCCAGCGTGCTGGCCTCGGTGTGGAACGAGTTCGTGCTCAAGCCCGAGCTGGCCGCGCTGCAGGACAGCAACGACTACTTCCTGGGCAACATCCAGAAGGACGGCACCTATAGCGTGGTGCCCCGCATGCCGGGAGGCGAGGTCACGCCCGACGGCCTGATCGCCGTGGGCACCGTGGCCAAGAAATACGGCCTCTACACCAAGGTCACCGGCGGTGCCCGCGTTGACATGTTCGGCGCCCGCTTGGAGCAACTGCCCCTGATCTGGGAGGAGCTGATCGCTGCTGGCTTTGAATCCGGCCACGCCTACGGCAAGAGCCTGCGCACCGTGAAAAGCTGCGTGGGCAGCACCTGGTGCCGCTACGGGGTGGACGACTCGGTGGGCCTGGCGGTGGAGCTGGAGAACCGCTATAAGGGCCTGCGCGCCCCGCACAAGATCAAGTTCGGTGTGTCCGGCTGCACCCGCGAATGCGCCGAGGCCCAGGGCAAGGACGTGGGCGTGATCGCCACCGACAAGGGCTGGAACCTGTATGTGTGCGGCAACGGCGGCATGAAGCCGCGCCATGCCGAGCTGATCGCCAGCGACTTGAAGAAGGACGAGCTGATCCGCCTGATCGACCGCTTCCTGATGTTCTACGTGCGCACCGGCGACCGCCTGCAGCGCACCAGCACCTGGCGCGACAACATGGAGGGCGGGCTGGACTACCTCAAGAGCGTGCTGATCGAGGACAAGCTGGGCATTGCCGCCGAGCTGGAGGCACAGATGGCCCATGTGGTGAGCACCTACCAGTGCGAGTGGAAGACCGCCGTCACCACCCCGGCCGTGCGCGCGCGCTTCAAGAGCTTCGTCAACAGCGACCGGCCCGATGAGCACATCGTGTTCGTGGAGGAGCGTGGCCAGATCCGCCCGGCCCGTGCCGACGAGCGCGAGGCCACCGGCGCCTGAACCCGGGAACGCTTCCGCGGCCCGGCCGGGCCACCATGCCAGGCCGGCCGCCCCCTTCCACACTTTGACCTGAACGCTGCCGTGACAGACACCCTCACCCCAACCGCCCCCAGCGCCCACAAGCACGACACCTCCGCCTGGACCTCCGTGTGCGCCGCCGACGCCATCCTGCCCAACACCGGCGTCTGCGCCCGGGTGGGCCTGCACCATGTGGCCATCTTCCGCTTGGCGGGCGACCGCTTCTTCGCCCTGGACAATGTGGACCCCAAGTCCGGGGCCAGCGTGCTCAGCCGCGGCCTGGTGGGCAGCCTGGGCGAGCGCCTGGTGGTGGCCTCGCCGCTGTACAAGCAGCACTATGACCTGGTCACCGGTGAGTGCCTGGAGGACGCTGCCCTGTCCATCCAGGCCTGGACGGTGCGCGTGCTGGACGGCCAGGTGCAGGTGGCGGCCACCGCCGCCACCATGGCCTGAGCCGCCTGGAAAAAAAGGGGCGGTCCCTCTCGGAACCGCCCCAAGGAAGACACCCGTTGCCGGGTGCGACTCACTGGAAATCGGATGGCGCCGCCCGGGCGCTCAGGTCTTGGCGGCCGGGGTCCAGCCCGGCTGGGGCGCAGCGGCGTCTTTGCCCGCCACCGAATACAGCGCCCCGGGGGCATTGCGGGTCTTGAGGAATTCCTCGAGCGGCTGCCCGCGCATGGCGGCGTACAGGTGCAGGTTGGACACGCCCACCACCGCGCCCAGCTTCTCCAGCATGAAGAAGATCACGCCGTAGTGGATCAGGCCGCGCCAGTCGCGCTGCTGCACCAGGGCCATCTCCTCCTCGGACAGACCGGCGGCCTGCATGTCGGCCTGCTCATCGGCGCGGAAGCGGGCGCGCCGGGCCGGGTCGATCAGGCCATGCAGGTAGCGGTTGAGCCGGTAGGCCTTGACGCTGCGCGCCAGCGTGAAGGGGTAAGTCCCGGTCAGGCGTTCGGCGCCGGCCAGTTGCTGGCCGATGGCCTGGCGGTGGCGCTCCACCTCACCGGCGATGACCGGTCCGGCCAGGTTCTCGTAGACCGCGGCCGCAATGCCGGTCATGGACGGCAGCGTGTAGGCCTGGTGCAGCTTGCGCACCTGGGGCGACAGCGCCCCGCGCATGACCAGCCACATCATCACCTCGGCGCCCTCGGCGCCGCCCAGCTCGGCCAGCTCGGCGTGGGTCAGGCTGGCCAGGCGCTCGGGGTCCTGCTCGAACAGCTCCAGGAACTGCAGGTCCCAGGGCGTGTTGTTGAAGCCGCAGCGCTCGCCATGGACCTGGTGCGACAAGCCGCCGGTGGCGACGATGACCACCCGCAGGTCTTCCGGGTAGCTCTCGATGGCGCGGCGCAGGGCCTGACCCATGCGGTAGAAGCGCCGTGCGCTGGGCACCGGGAACTGCAGCACCCCCAGTTGCAGGGGAATGATGGGCGTGGGCCAGCCCTGGGCATGGTCCCAGAGCACCGACATGGGCGAGAAGGCACCGTGATCCAGTGGCTTGTCCTGGAAGAAGGATAGGTCGAACTCATCGTGCATCAGCGAGGCGCCGATGTGCGCGGCCAGGCCCGGGTGGCCGGCCACCGCGGGCAGGTCACGCGGGCCGCCGCCCTCGTCGGCGGGCTCGTAGCGCTCGCCAATGCCCAGGGCGAAGGGCGAGTAGTGGTCAAAGAAGAAGGAGGTGACGTGGTCGTTGTAGGTGACCAGGGCCACGTCGGGTTTCTGCTCGGCCAGCCACTGCTTGACCGGCTCAAAGGCAGCAAAGATGGGCGCCCAGACCGGGTCGTCCTGCTTCTTCTGGTCAAACGCGAAACCGATGGTGGGCGTGTGCGAGACGGCCACGCCGCCGATGATCTTGGCCATGTGGGAACGCCCCGTGCGGCGGGGCGGATGTGCAGGAGGTAGGAAACCGGCGGGGCACCACGACCGCCGCCGGCGCAGGTGCCGGGCGGCACCGCGGGCGCCGTGGCGCTTCAGCGCTTGGCGGCGTGCTGGGCGATCAGGCTGCGGGCGGCCTCCAGCATCTGGGCGCCGGGCTTGCCCTTGCCGTTCATGTCGCTGACCCAGGCGTCGGTCAGGCTCTGGCCGGCCTTCTTCCAGTGGGCCAGCTCGGCCGCCGGGATCACCGTGGTGGTGTTCTTGGCGGTGAGCTTCTTGCCCTCCATGTCGGCCTGCAGGAAGGCCTTGCCGATCTGGCCGGACAGCGCCTGGCCCGAATTGGCGTCAATGACCTTCTTCAGGTCGGCCGGCAGCGACTCGTACTTGGCCTTGTTCATCGCGAACACGAAAGTAGAGGTGTAGAACGCGGGCTCGGCCGGATCGGTCTCGACGTGGTACTTCACCAGTTCCTGGATCTTGACCGAGGGCACCACCTCATACGGCACCACCGCGCCGTCGATCACGCCCTTGGACAGCGCATCGCCCACCTGCGGCACCGGCATGCCCACCGGCGTGGCGCCCAGCAAGGCCAGGTACTTGTTGGTCATGCGGGTGGGCGCACGCAGCTTCAGGCCCTTGAGGTCCGCCAGCGTCTTGATGGGCTTGCTGGTCATGTGGAACACGCCGTCGCCGTGCACATGGAAGGCCAGGGGCTTGACGTCCTTGAACTCGTCCAGGCTGTACTTCTGGGTGTAGTCCCACAGGGCCTTGGAGGTGGCCTCCGGGCTCTGCATCATGAAGGGCAGCTCAAACACCTCCAGGCTGGGGAAGCGGCCGGCGGTGTAGCCCGGCAGGGTCCAGATCACATCGGCCACGCCGTCCTTGACCTGGTCGAAGAGCTGCGGCGGCGTGCCGCCCATCTGCATCGACGGAAAGATCTGGCACTTCAGGCGGTTGGCGCTCTCCTTGGCGATCTTCTCGCACCAGGGGGTGATGAACAGGGTGTTGGCGTAGCTGGTGGCCGGCAGGAAGAAGTGGACCTTCAGGGTCACTTCCTGCGCCTGCGCGGTGCCGGCCAGCGGGGCCAGCACGGCGGCCAGCGCGGCCGCGGCCAGGGTCTTGAGCGTCTTGTGGGGGGCGCGCATCGTCGGTCTCCTCGTGAGTCTCAGGTCAAAGTCACCCCGCCAGACCCGACGAGGCCTGTGGAGTGGGAGGGAACAGGAACAGGCAAAGGGCGCAGCGCCGCCGGGCGGGCGCGCGGCGGCCCGGGGCATCAACCCGCCAGGCGATGGACCAGCCAGAGCGTGACCGGCGGAAAGCCGATGAGCAGCGCCAGGCGCAGGCCGTCCGTGATCAGGAAGGGCACCACGCCCTTGTAGGTCTCGACCATGGGCACGTCCTTGGCCAGGCCGTTCATGATGTAGACGTTCAGGCCCACGGGCGGAAAGATCATCCCGATCTCGCAGACGGTGAGGATCAGGATGCCGAACCACAGGGCCTTGTCGGCCCCGTCCAGGCCGAAGAAGTCCATGCCCATGATCACCGGGAACAGGGTGGGCACGGTCAGCAGGATCATGCTCATCTCGTCCATCACGCAGCCCAGGATGATGTAGAAGACCATGATCCCGGCCATCACCACCACCGGCGAGATCTGCAGGTGGGCCACCACGTCGGCCAGCTGCGCGGGCAGCTGCGACAGGGCCAGGGCGGCATTGATCATGTCGGCCCCGATGAAGATCAGGAAGATCATGCCGCTGGTCTGGGCGGTGGTGCGAACGCAGGACATCAGGCGTTCGCGGTCCATCTCGCCTCGCAGCACGGTGATGGCAAAGGTCAGCACGTTGCCAATGGCGGCGCCTTCGGTGGCGGTGAACAGGCCGCCGTAGATGCCACCGAACACCACCGCGAAGATGGCCACGATGGGCCAGACCTTGGCCGCCGCGGCGAGCACCTCCGCCGGGCTGGCCGCCTGGGCGGCCGGGGCTTGTTCGGGATGCAGGCGCACCACCACGGCAATGGCGATGAGGTAGCCCACGGCCGCCACCAGCGCCGGCACGTAGGCGGCCAGGAACATCTTGGTGATGTTCTGCTCGGTCAGGATGGCGTAGACCATCAATGTCACCGAGGGCGGCAGCAGCACGCCCATGGTGCCGCCGGTGGCCAGTGCGGCCGTGGCCAGCCGGCCCGAGAAGCCGATGCGGCGCATCTCCGGGTAGGCCACCTGGGCGATGGTGGCGGTGGTGGCCACGGTGGAGCCGGAAATGGAGCCGAAGGCCGCGCAGGCCAGCACGCCCGCCATGGCCATGCCGCCACGGAAGCGGCCCAGCAAGGCGTTGGCAAAGTCAAACAACGCCTTGGACAGCCCGCCCTTGACGGCAAAGGCGCCCATCAGCATGAACAGCGGGATGACCGAGAGGTCGTAGACCGACACCCGGCCGTACACGGCGCCCTTGAGGTGCGCCAGCAGCGGGTCCCAGCCGGAAAGGGCCACATAGCCCAGGGCACCGGGCACAAACATGGCGTTGGCGATGGGCACGCGCACCGCCATCAGCACCAGCATGCCGGCAAACAGGGTCAGGCCGATGGACATCGTGCTCATCGCGCACCTCCACGCAGCAGGTGCAGGGTCATGCCGAAGGTCTGGTGGGAGCCGATCACCACCGCCAGCGCCAGGCCGGGCAGCATCAGGGCGTAGGGCCACCACAGGGGCAGGTTCATGAGCATCGAGGATTCCTGGGACTCGTGCATGGCCACCGCGCCGGCGGCCACGCGCCAGACGATCAGGGCCATCACCAGGGTGTAGAACAGGGTGCCCAGCGCGTCCATGGCGTGCTGGGTGCGCTCACGGGCGCCCGAGGTGAAGAAGTCGACGATCAGGTTGGCGCGCTGGAACTGCGCATAGGGCAGGAAGCTGGCCACCACCACGGCGCCCCCCAGCTGCACCAGCTCCACATCGCCCAGGATGGGGTGCGAGAAGAAGGCACGGCCGACCACACTGACCACCGTCATGGTGGCCATGGCCACCAGCACCAGGCCACCGCCCAGGGCGCTCACGTCGCACAGGCGCCCCAGCAGGCGCTCGATCAGGGGTCCTGCCCCCAGGTTGTCCGGGACCTCGCGGGTCATGTCGTCTCCTCTTGTGGCTTCCGTGCTGTGGCGGTCATTCCCTTTGACCTGGATCAGCGCAAGCGGCGCACTCTAGGGTTGTGCCCCCCGCCGGCCAAGATGACGGAACACGTCGCGCGATAACCATTGGTTATCATGAAGTCATGAAAATACAGGCACTCACCGCCCTGGTGGCCGCGGTGGAAGAGGGCAGCCTGCGGGCTGCCGCCCGTCGGGTGGGCCTCTCCCAGCCGGCCCTGAGCAAGCTCATGCGCGAGCTGGAGCAGGAGTTGGCCGCCCCGGTGCTCACGCGCTCCACCACCGGCGTGCTGCCCACCGCCCAGGGCAAGGTGCTGTACGAACGGGCCACCCGGGCGCTGCGCGAGCTGGCCAGCGCCACCGACGAGATCGCCCAGCTGGGCGGCACCATGGTGGGCGAGCTGCGCCTGGGGGCCGTACCGCTGGCGGTGATGCTGCTGATCCCCGAGGCGGTGCGCACCTTCAGCCGCGAGTTCCAGGGCGTGCACCTGCATGTGCGCGAGGAGCTCTACATCGAGCAGCTGATGAACCTGCGGCGTGCCGAGGTGGACATCGCCATCGGCCCGGTGCCCGAGCACCTGCCACCCGGCGAATTCCACATGGAGGAACTGATGCCGGTGGAGATGGTGGTGGTGGTGCGCCGGGGCAGCCCGCTGGCCCAGGCCCGCTCGCTGGAAGCCCTGCGCAACGCGCGTTGGGTGTTCACCAGCCTGGGCGGCGTCTCCGGCTATGCGCGCAAGCTGTTTGAGCACCATGGCCTGCCGCCTCCGGCCGCGGGCGCCACCGTCAACTCCACCCTGGGCCTGCTGTCCCTGGTGGGCAGCGGAGACTTTGTGGGCCTTATGCCGGCGCCCTTGCTGGCCCACCCGGCCGCCCGCCTGTTTTTGGACGTACCGCCCCTGGCCGAAGGGCCGCTGCCCCTGTCAGTCAGCGCCATCACCCGGGCCGATCTGCACCTCAAGCCCGTGGTGCGGCACTTTCTGGCGCATCTGCACCGCGCGGCGCACCACATCCAGCACGGCGGCCTGGGCGGGGCCTGAGGCCGCACCGGCCGGCAGCGGGGCGGCGGAGGGCAGAATCCGGCGGCGGGCGCCCCGCGCGCCCCGGAGCCGCCACCGCTGCCACCACCGCTTCCACCACCGCTGCCACCACCACTGCCGCCGTCCACACGCCACGACGCTCATGACCCAGCCCCCGCCCCCCCCACCGCGCGCTCACAGCCCCCGACGGGCCGTCGCCCTGGCGATGCTGCTGCCGCTGGCGGTGCTGGGCGGGCTGCCGGCCTGCGGCGGCGGAGGGGGCAGCTCAGAAACCCCCACCTCCGACCTGTCCACCACCGGCCTGCAGCAGGCGCTGGCCGGCTACACCGCGCTGCGGGTGGCCACCAGCCTGCCCCTGCTCTGGCCCTTGTCCCTGGGCCAGCTGGGCTGCGACGTGGGCGGCCACCGTGAGTCCACCACCGGCCTGCCCGCCGGCTTTGGCACGCTGCTGCAGGACTGCCGCAGCGGCCTGGACCCGCAGACCGCCTACAGCGGCAGCTTCAACGGCTCGGCCTATGTCTTCAACGGCCTGCAGCTGGCGCTGGACCTGGCAGGCCGGCCGCTGGCGGTCGTGCCGGCCACGGTGATGACCCTGGATGAGGTACAGGCCGACCTGGGCACCCCGGCCAGCGACACCGCGCTGCCGCCCCTGAGCGCCTGGGGACGCCTGCAGGCGCTGGACTTCACCGTCGGCGCGGCCAGCACCTACCGGCTGCAGGACCTGCGCCTGGGCGACGGTGGGGCCGCGCCACTGACCCGCACGCCGGGCGACGACGGCCCGCAGGTCCACCTGCCTGCGGCCAGCGGCCCGGTGCGCCTGGGCACCACCACCCTGACCCTGCAGGTCAGCCACCCGCTGGCCTGGCGTGGCCAGGCGATGCCTACCGAGGGCACGCTGCAGATCACGCCGGACGGTGCCGCGGCCCTGACCCTGACCTTCCTGCCGGACGACCGGTTGAGCCTGAGCCGCGGCGGCCAGCGCCTGGACCTGCACTGGCAAGACCCCCAGGTGCAGGCCGCCCTGTCCGCCGTCACCCACTGAAGCCGCGCGCCGGGCCTCAGCCCTGCAAGGCCCGCAGCAGCACCCGCAGCGGTGCGGCGGCCTTGCCCCGCCGGCACAGCAGCATCATGGTCTGCCGGTAGCTGAACTGTGCTGGCCAAAGCGGCCTCAGGCCCGCCAGCGCGGGCTGGGCGGCCACCACATGGTCGGGCAGAAATCCGGCAAAGCAGCCGGTGGCCACCAGCAGGGCCACGCCCTCCATGCTGTCGGCCCGGGTGGGGGTGGCACGGGCCGCCTCAGGCAGCAGGCGGGCCCCCGGGCTGGTGTCGAAGAAGGGGTCGGTCACCAGCGCCAGACCGGGCAAGGGCGCCAGCACCGGGGCGGTTGGTGGGGGCGGTGGCGCGGCGCACCAGGGATGTCCCGGGCCCACATACAGGCTGCTGGGTTCGTCGTAAAGCGGATGGGCCTCCAGCCCGGCGGGCCAGCGCGGACGCTCCACCGCCAGCCCGGCATCCAGCTCCCCGGCCAGCACCGCGCGCTCGATCTCCTGCGGGCGCAGGGTGCGCAGCTGCAACTGCAGCCCCGGCAGGGCGACCACGCAGGCCGCCAGCGCCTGCGGCAGGGACCGGCGACCGGCCGGCCAGAGCGGCCCGGTGTCCAGCACCGCGTCCAGCAGGCCCAGGCGCAGACAAGGAGGCGGCGGCCGCCCCACCTCGGCCAGGGCTTGGCCCAGGCTCTGCAGCTGGCCCAGCGCCTGGCGGGCCAGCGCATACACCTGAGCGCCCTCCGGCGTCAGCACAAAGCCCTCACGACCGCGGCGCGCCAGACGCACACCCAGGACCTGCTCCAGCTCGCGCAGCTGCCGGCTTACCGTGGACAAGTCCACCCCCAGGACCAACGCCGCCGCCGACAGGCCGCCCGCCTCCACCACCGCCACAAAGCCGCGCAGCAAGCGCAGCTCCGCCTCGCCCAGCCCCAAGGTGGAGGGGGCCTCGCCCGCCGCCAAGCGGGCATGCCATGCCAGTGAACTTGCCGATCGCGCCATGCCTGTGCCGTCCTGCGCCGGGCTAAGCTGCCCGGGCGGGGTCGCCCCCGCGTCACCCATTCTCCCGCCAAGCCCTTCCTCCCATGCCCGAGACGCCCCCGCTCCCCCCCCCCCACGGCTTTGCCTTCACCGACCAGGCCAGTTTCCTCAAGGCGCCCCGCGACGAATCCGCCGGCCTCAAGCCCTTCGGCCTGGCCGGCTTGTGCTGGGACGGCTGCGTGACCAACCGACCTGGGGCGCGCTTCGGCCCCCGTGCCATCCGGGCCGCCAGCCACATGCTGTGCGACGGCATCCACCCCCATTTCAACGTCAGCCCGCTGCAGCACCTGACCGACCTGGGCGACCTGCCCCTGCCCAACACCAGTCTGGAGGCCATGCGTGCAGCCCTGGCCGCCCAGCTGCCCGCGCTGCTGGACCAGCGCCACATGGTGTGGCTGGGCGGGGACCACTCCGTCACCTTGCCGCTGCTGAGGGCGCTCAAGGTCCGGCATGGCCGGCCGCTGGCGGTCATCCATTTCGATGCCCACTGCGACACCTGGGAGGACCACTTCGGCGAACCCAGCGGCCACGGCACCTGGGTCTATGAGGCCTTTGTGGAGGGCCTGGTGGAGCCGGCGTGTTTCACCCAGCTGGGCATCCGCTCGTCTGGCGAGCGCGCAGCACGCGAGTACGTGCGCGACCAGGGCGGCCAGATCTTCACCGCCCGCGACCTGCGCGGGCTGGAGAGCCCCGCCCAGCTCGCCGCCGTGATGGACGCCATCCGCCAGCGCCAGGCCGCGCAGGACCACCCGCCGGTCTACCTCAGCCTGGACATCGACTGCCTGGACCCCGCCTTCGCCCCGGGCACCGGCACGCCAGAGCCCGGTGGCATGAGCAGCAACCAGGTGCTGAGCCTGCTGGAGGGCCTGGCCGACCTGCCTTTTGTCGGCATGGACTGCGTGGAAGTGGCGCCGCCTTATGACCATGCTGAGATGACGGCCAATGCCGCCGCGCATTTCGTCTGGACCTATCTCAGCGGACAGTTGGCCAAGCGCAAAGACTGAGAGCGCCCGCCAAGCTCCCCGGACGGGGAGAAGTGCCCCTCAAGAGCCGAACGGTTCCGCCGATAGGCCCTTGGGGGCGCCAGTCCGTGGACGCTCCGGCTGCGCAGCCCCCCTGCGCAAGGAGCGCCACTTGGCCGACCTGTCCAGCACCCTGCAGCAGTTCATTCCCCACGGCTTCTGCCTGTCGTGGGAGCCCCGGCTCGTGGCCCTGCACCTCATCTCTGATGGGGTGACGGCGCTGGCCTACGCCACCATACCGTTCATGCTGATCAAGCTGGTGCGCGCGCGCAGCGACCTGCAGTTCAGCTGGATGTTCGTGCTCTTTGGCGCGTTCATCCTGGCCTGCGGGGCCACCCATGCCATGTCCATCTGGACGCTATGGCACCCCGACTACCTGGCCGCAGGTCTGGTCAAGGCGCTCACCGCCCTGGTGTCGGTGGGCACGGCGGCGGTGCTGTGGCCCCTGATCCCGCGGGCCATCGCCCTGCCGGGCCCGGCCCAGTGGGAGGCCGTGCACCAGGACCTGCGCCGCCAGATCAACGACCGCGAAGCCGCGGAGCAGGAAGTGCGCCGGCTGAATGCCGAGCTGGAGGTCCGCGTCGCCGCCCGCACGGCCGAGCTGCAGGAGGCCCATGACCGCCTGAGCGCCCTGCATGCCGAGCTGGAGCAGCGGGTGCGCGACCGCACCCAGGAGCTGGAACAGGCCCAGGCGGCGCTGGTGGCCACCGCCCGGCAGGCCGGCATGGCCGAGGTGGCCACCAACGTGCTCCACAACGTGGGCAACGTCCTCAACAGCGTGAACGTCTCGGTCGGCCTCATGGGGCAGCAGCTGCGGCAGTCGCGGCTGGGCGGCCTGGGCCGCACGGTGGGCCTGCTGGCCGAGCACCGTGCCGACCTGGGCGCCTTCATGGGCCAGGACCCACGCGGTCAGATGCTGCCCGACTACCTGGCCCGGCTGGACACCACCTTGCAGGACGAGCAGCGCGCGCTGCAGCACGAGCTGGAGGGCGTGGCCAAGAGCCTGGACCACCTCAAGGATGTTGTGGCCACCCAGCAGACCTACGCCGGCCACCGCCAGATGCTGGCCCCGGTCCGCGTGGACGAGCTGGTGCAGGACGCCCTGCGCATGAACGCCGGCGCCCTCTCGCGCCATCAGGTGCGGGTGGAGCTGGCGCTGCAGGAGCTGCCGCCCCGCCTGCTGGACCGCCACCGCGTGCTCCAGATCCTGGTCAACCTGATCAGCAACGCCAAGCAGGCCATGGACGCCAAGGAGGCGGGGGGGCACACCCTGAAACTGAGCGCCCACCAGGACGAGGAGGGTACCCTGCATCTGGCCGTGCAGGACCAGGGCGACGGCATCGCGCCGGAAAACCTCACCCGCATCTTCCACCACGGCTTCACCACCCGCGCCCAGGGCCACGGCTTTGGCCTGCACAGCTGCGTGCTGGCCGCCCGCGAGATGGGCGGCGAGCTGCGGGTGCACAGCGACGGCCCCGGCCATGGCGCTACGTTCACCCTGGTGCTGCCCAGGGTCGCGCCACCCGCAGATCCCTCCGGCGCCACCCCGTCCCCGTCTGCGGCTTGAGGAGCCCGCCATGCACGCCCCCAAGTCCGAGACGCCGGCCCTGCCCCCCGTCCTGCGCGTGCTGCTGGTGGACGACATGCCCGCCATCCACGAGGACTTCCGCAAGATCCTGCTGCCGGCCCCACCGTCGGGCAGCGCCCCCGCCGCCGTCCCCGGCAGCCCGGTGGTGGACGGGCTGGACACCCTGGACGCCCTGGAGGCCTCACTCTTTGCCGCGCCCACCGGCGCCGCCCCTGCCGCCCCGGCGGCGGCGCCCAAACTGAGACCGGCAACCTTTCTGCTGGACTCCGCCTACCAGGGTCAGGAGGCGCTGCAGAAGGTCGAGACCGCGGTGCAGGAAGGCCGCCCCTACGCCCTGGCCTTCGTCGACATGCGCATGCCCCCGGGCTGGGACGGTGTGGAGACCCTGGAGCACCTCTGGCGCGTGGACCCGGCCCTGCAGGTGGTCATCTGCACCGCCTACTCCGACTACGCCTGGGAGACGGTGTTGGAGCGGCTGCAGGCCCAGGACCGGCTCATCATCCTCAAGAAGCCCTTTGACCCCATCGAGGTCTCCCAGCTGGCCCATACCCTGTGCGCCAAGTGGCTGGCGGCGGCCGCGGTGGCGCGCCACACCCGTGAGCTGGAGGAACAGGTCGCCCTGCGGACCGCCGAGCTGCAGCAGGCCAACGCCCAGTTGCAGGACGAGCTGGCCGAGCGGGTCCGGCGTGAGGCGGACCTGCAGCTGGCCGCCAGCGTCTTCCGCAACGCCCTCAACGGCATCGTGGTCACCGACGAGCGCAGCTGCATCCTGTCGGTCAACCCGGCCTTCACCCAGCTCACCGGCTACGAGGCCCACGAGGCTGTCGGTCAACGCATGAGCCTGCTCAGCTCGGACCACCATCCCGCCGGCTACTACCGGGCCCACTGGCAGGCCCTGCTGGCCCATGGGCACTGGAGCGGCGAGCTGTGGAACCGCCGCAAGGACGGCAGCCTGTTCTGCGAGTGGCTGAGCCTGTCCCGGGTGCCGGCGGCCCCTGGCCAGCCCGACCGCTATGTCGGCATCATGGCCGACGTGACCGAGCGCAGGCGCCTGGACGAGCATTTCCGCCACCTGGCGCTGCACGACCCCCTGACCGGGCTGGCCAACCGGGTGCGCCTGGAGGCTTGCGTGGCCGAGGCGCTGACCCTGGCGCAGGCCGGTGCCGAAGGCACGACGCGCCAGATGGCCCTGCTGTTCATTGACCTGGACCGATTCAAGCCCATCAACGACGACCTGGGCCATGAGGCCGGCGACGCCGTGCTGCGGGTGGTGGCCGAGCGCCTGACCGGCATCATCCGCCAGGGCGACACCGCCGCCCGGCTGGGCGGTGACGAGTTTGTGCTGCTGCTGCGCGACCTGCGCGGTGTGGACGATGCCCTGCAGGCCGCCCAGCGCACCTTGGCCAGCCTGCTGCAGCCCATCTGGCTAGACCGCCTGGTGGGTCCCCCCTTGCAGATCGGTGCCTCCATCGGCGTGGCCTGCGGCCCGCTGCACGGTACCGACGCCGCCACCCTGCTGCGCCACGCCGACGTGGCCATGTACGCCGCCAAGGCCGCCGGCCGGGAACAGGTGGTGCTGTTCAGCCCGGTCGAGGATCCGGCCACCCACATCTGAGGCGGCCCGTGGCCGGGCCCGGCGTGCAGATCAATCCACCGGCACGGGCCAGTGCGGGTTGTGGGCGATCTCCCAGAGGTGCCCGTCGGGGTCCTGGAACTGGGCGGTCCAGCCGCCCCAAAAGGCGGGCCCCGGCCGCTTGAGCACGGTGGCCCCCGCGGCCTCGGCCTGCGCCAGCACGGCCTCCACCTCCCGGGGCGTGGCCACGTTGTGGGCCAAGGCCATCTCGGTGGCGCTGCGCGGCCCCTGGGGTACGCCCGCGTCGGCGGCCAGGCTGGCCCGCGGCCACAGCGCCAGCTTCAGGCCGGGCTGCAGCTCAAAAAACACCACCGCCCCATGCGGATACTGGGTGCCCACAATGCCGGGCGTGGCCCAGCCCAGGCCGTCGCGGTAGAAGCGCAGGGCGCGTTCCAGGTCGTCCACCCCGAGGGTGATCACGGTGAGTCGGGCTTGCATGGGCACCGATTGTGGCGCGCGCCCTTACCATCGCGCCCCCATGAACCTGCGCTTCGTCGAGGCCTTCCACTGGGCCGTCTCCCTCAAGAGCGTCACCCGCGCGGCGCAGAAGCTGCACATCACCCAGTCAGCCCTGTCCGCGCGCATCGCTGCGCTGGAGGAGGAGCTGGGCACCGTGCTGGTGGACCGCCGCGACAAGCAGTTCCGCCTGACCATTGCGGGCCAGCGTTTCCACGCCCTGGCCCTGCGCCTGCTGGAGGTGCAGCGCCAGGTCAAGGCCGAGATGGGCAGCCACGCCGGGCGGCCCATGTCGCTGCGCCTGGGGGCCATCGAATCGGTGGTGCACAGCTGGCTCACCGGCTGGCTGCAGCAGATGCGCCGCACCCAGCCCGACTTTGAGCTGGAGCTGACGGTGGAAACCTCGCCCGTGCTGGTCGATCAGGTGCGACGCGGCGCGCTGGACCTGGTGTTCGCCGCCCTGCCGGCAGCCGACTCCGCGGTGCGCACTCGCCCGTTGCCGCCCATGCCCATGGTCTTTGTGGGCCATGCCCAGCAGCATGCCCAGCCGCGCTACAGCCTGCTGGACTTGAGCTGCATCGAATTGCTGACCTTCCAGCGGGGCTCACAGCCGCACCAGGCCTTGCTGGAGCTGTTCCAGCGCCACCAGGCGCCGCTGCCGCGGGTGCACACCATCTCCTCCATCTCGGCCATGGTGCAGCTGGTGGAGGGCGGCTTCGGGGTGGCGACCCTGCCGCAGGCCACGGTGGCCACGCTGGCGCGTGGCGCGCCGCTGCGCGAATTGCCCGCCGAGCGCCGCCTCCAGCCCTTGCCCATCCACGCCAGCTACCGGGAGGACCCGACCTCTTCCCTGACGGAGTCGGTGCTGGAGTCGGCCCTGGCCTATGTGACCCAGGAGCCAGCGCCGCCCATGGCCTGAGCCTTCGACGGGCCCGGCAGGCGCAGCGGGGCGCCAGCGGCCCCGTCCAGCCGCGGAACCTCACGATCGCGGCCTGCTCGCCCGCCGGGGCGGGCTCCAGGGGCGGGCGCGGCCAGAGGCGGCGGGTGGCCGCTGCGCCCGTCCGGTGCTCAGCGGATGTTGAAGCTCACATCCGAGAGGTCGAAGAACACGTTGCTGCTGCACTTGACCTTGATGCGGGCGTTGGCCAGCGCGGCATCGGGCAGCTTGACCTTGGCCTCGCCGTTGTTGGGCACGGCTTCGGCCAGCAGGCGGCGGGCCTTGGCGCCGTGGGCGGACATGAGCCACACGTCCACCGCGGTGCAGGACACGGGCGCCACATCGGTGCCGGCCACGTCCCAGCGCACGGTCATGCGGCTGCCACGGGTGAACTCGCCGCCGGCGTTGGGCGACTTGATCTTGAACGGGCCGGCATTGGCGGTCACGTTCAGGGCGTAGTCGGTCCAGCCCACACCGCCGGCCATGGGGGCCGCCTTCTGGTCGCGCACCAGGAAGCGGAAGTGCAGCGTGCGGGTGGTGCTGGGCAGCACCTCGCCCAGGGTCTGGGTGTTGCCGATCAGGTCACTGATCTGCGGGAACACGCGCACCGGAGAGCTGCCGGGCACAAAGGTGCGGAACAGCGGGGCATTGCCCGTGGGCGCGGTGGGGGTGCCGGCCGGACCCAGGTCGCGCTGTTCCCACAGGTAGTCCAGCTTGTCGGCGTCCTCGTCGCTGCCCTTGCCCACCAGCTCGAACGGGGTGTTGCGCGGAATGGTCAGGCCCACGGGCGACAACACCTTGGCCTTGGGCACGGTGTTGTCGCCCGCGGTCACCGCCGCACAGCTGCCACCGCTGCCGGCCAGGAAGGCGCGGATCTCGTCCTGGCTGCCGCTGTGGAACAGGGCGTCGCTGTGCGGTTGCAGGTCGTCGGCGCCGCAGATGCCGGCATAGGCCATGATGGTCGAGCCGCTGCCCGGCTCGTAGGCCACCGAAGCCACCCGGTTGCCACGGCAGGCGCCGGTGATGCTGTTGAAGGTGTGGTTGGCGCCGAACTGGTGCCCCATCTCATGGGCCACGTAGTCGATGTAGAAGCCGTCGCCCACCGGCGCGCCCAGGCCGGTCACGCCGCCGGCCTTCCAGTTGGCGCAGACCGCCTGCAGGTAGGCCACACCACCGCCGCCGGTGCTCACCACATGGCCGATGTCGAAGTTGGCGTTGCCGATCACGCTGGCCAGCGTGTTGATGTTCTGGCCCAGCATGGCGCCGCCGTCCTCGTTGGTGTAAGGGTCGGTGGCGGCATCGGTGTAGATGAGCGACTCGCTGTCCTCGATCAGCTCCAGGCGCACGCCCAGCTCACGCTCATAGACCCCGGAGACGCGGTTGACCAGGCTCACCAGCTCGGCCAGCACCACCTCCTTGCGCGGCACAGCCTGCAGGGGGTCGAAGAATCGGGCGTATTCGCCCGTGGTGGCCAAGGCCAGGCGGTAGGTGCGCAGCCGGGTCTGGCCGGTGGGCGTGGCCTGGGCCTGCAGCGCCTGGCGCATGACACCTGCCGGCGGCTGCAGCACCTGGTCGGCCTGGCGCTGGCGCGGCAGCAGGTCCTGACGCCAGTAGACCTGGTGCAGACCGGCCTGGGCGTCGCGGCCCGGGTCGATGAACACCCGGCCTTGCGGGGTGAACAACATGGCCTTGAAACCTTGCGGGCTCCAGTCGATGCGGCCGCGCACCGCCGAGCCGTCGGTGGCCACCGCCTCGAAGGTGCGGATGTCGGGGTGGCGGGCCGCCAGGGCCGGCGCCATCACGGCCACCGGGGTCAGGTCCACGGTGACCTGACGGCCATCGGGCAGCGGCAGGGTGAGCGTGCCGCGGGTACCGCGGCCGGCCAACACGGCCTGCAGGGCCGAGGCCTCCCAGCGCACCCAGCGGGCGGCCACCGCGCGCGAGACCTCCGCCTCGCGGCTGGCGGCGACAGCCGGAGCGGCCTGGTCGGTCCACAGGGCGGTGGCATGGGCGGGGCTGGCCAGCCAGGCCAGGGCGGCGGCGCAGATCAAGCCGGCGGCATGGCGGCGGGGCGAGGCGTGGACGGTGTGGGCGCGGGCGGTCATGGAGAGCATCCTCTGAAGGGTGTGGAGGCGCCGCGGGGCGGGGTGGCTGACTGGCTTGCGTCAGGCCCACCGGCGAGGCGAGTCCGCGAGTCTCTCCGCCGACCGGCCCCGCCGCCGCCGGTGGCGCCGGCCCTGGCGCAGACGGCAGACCGACGGCGCTGCTGGCGCGACAGATCGCCTGCCACCCCCCACAGGCAAGGGGTGCACCACCGGCCATGCACCAAGCCGGGTGAACCCTGACAGGGTGAACCCGCCCCAAGTTTGATCATGAAAAAAAATGATGAGGCCACAAGGAAATTTCTCGTTGGAACGGGTCGATGCGCACTTTCACAATCCGCCGCATCGCAGACGTACACGGAGCCCGGCATGAGCACTTCCCCCCCTCTCCCTCCCGGCGGCAGCGCCCTGGACGACCGCAGCAGCGGCCGCGCGGTGCGCCTGGCCGCCCGCCAGGGGCAGCTCAGCACCCACACCAGCGGCCTGGCACGCGAGCAGGTGCAGGCCAATCTGGCCATCCTGCCCGCTGCCCTGGCGGGTGACTTCCTGCGCTTTTGCCAGCGCAACCCCAAGCCCTGCCCGCTGCTGGCGGTGTCTGAACCCGGCCAGTACCTGCTGGACGAACTGGGTGAGGACCTGGACATCCGCACGGACGTGCCGCGCTACCGCGTGTGGCGCCAGGGCGAGCTGGTGGCCGAGCCCACCGACCTGCGTGCGCATTGGCGCGACGACCTGGTGACCTTTGCCCTGGGCTGCTCGTTCAGCTTTGAGCATGGCCTGCTGGCGGCCGGCATCCCGCTGCGCCATGTGCAGCAGGGGCGCAACGTGGCCATGTACCGCACCCACATCGCCACCCGGCCTGCCGGCCCCTTCCACGGCCCCATGGTGGTCTCCATGCGCCCGATGAAGGCGGCCGACGCCATCCGCGCGGTGCAGATCACGGCCCGGGTGCCCGAGGTGCACGGCGCCCCCATCCACCTGGGCGACCCGGCGCTGATCGGCATCCACGACCTCTCGCGCCCCGACTATGGCGACGCGGTCGAGGTGCTGCCCGATGAGTTACCCGTGTTCTGGGCCTGCGGCGTGACGCCGCAATCGGCCATTGCCACCGCCCGCCCCGAGTTCTGCATCACCCACGCCCCCGGCCACATGCTGGTGACCGACCGGCTCAACCGCCAGCTTGGCCTGGGCTGAGCCGTCCGGCCCACCGCCCCGGCCCCACCCCCAACCACCCCACCCAGAGGAGATCTCCATGCGCACTGCCACCCCCCGCCGCCAGCTGCTGGCCCTGACCGCCGCCGCCACCCTGGCCTGGACGGCCCCCCTGGCCCGGGCCACCACCGCCTGGGACCTGCCCACCGCCTACCCCCTGTCCAGCTTCCAGACCGAGAACCTGATGGCCTTTGTGGCCGAGGTGGACAAGGCCACCGCCGGCAAGCTCAAGATCACGGTGCACCCCAACGCCTCGCTCTACAAGGCCAACGAGATCAAGCGCGCGGTGCAGACCGGCCAGGTGCCGGTCGGTGAATTCATCCTCTCCGGCGCCAGCAACGAAAACCCGCTCTTCGGCACCGATGCCCTGCCCTTCCTGGCCGACAGCTATGCCGAGGCGCGCAAGCTCGCCGGCATCGAGCGCCCCTACCTGGAGAAGCTGCTGGCCGCGCAGGGCATGAAGCTGCTCTACACCGTGCCCTGGCCAGGCCAGAGCCTCTACAGCGTCAAGCCCATCGACTCGGTGGCCGACCTCAAGGGCACCAAGATGCGCGCCTACAACCCGGCGTCCTCGCGCATCGCCCAGCTGGTGGGTGCCCAGCCCACCACCATTCAGCTGGCCGAGCTGGGCCAGGCCCTGGCCACCGGCACGGTGCAGAACTTCCTGACCAGCAGCGCCAGCGGCGTGGAGAACAAGCTCTACGAGAGCGTCAAGTACTTCTACCGCGTCAACGCCTGGCTGCCCAAGAATGCCGTGGTGGTCTCCCAGAAGGCCTTTGATGCGCTGGACAAACCCACGCAAGAAGCCCTGCTGCGCGCCGCCGCCACCGCCCAGGAGCGTGGCTGGAAGCTCAGCGAGGCCAAGGACGCCGAGTACCAGAAGGAGCTGGCCGCCAAGGGCATGAAGGTGGCCGACCCCAGCCCGGCGCTGAAGAAGGACCTGAAGGCGGTGGGCGACAAGATGGTGGCCGATTGGCTCAAGACCGCCGGCCCCGAGGGCCAGGCCATCGTGGACGCTTTCAGCAAGCCCTGAGGCTGGGAGGCGGGCCCCCCCCCACCGCCCCTTCCCCCGCTGCCCTGACCCCACCGCCGCCCGTCACCGCCGGTGGCCCGGGCGGCCCCCAACCCCTTCTCTGGAGGACGCCGCGCATGAAGACGCTGCTCCTGGCCTTCTACCGTCTGCTGGGCCTGCTGGCCATGCTGGCGATGGCGGCCGCATTCATCACCGTCGGCCTGGGCGTGCTTGCCCGCGAGGCCGGCTGGGACGTCCAGGGCCTGGACGGCTACGCCGGCTATGCCATTGCCGCCGCGCTGTTCCTGGCCCTGCCCACCACCTTCCAGCGCAGTGAGCACATCCGCGTCACGCTGCTGATGGAAAAGGTCTCGCCGCGCTGGCGCAACGCGCTGCAGGTCTGGAGCCTGGCCGCGGGCACCGCCCTGTCGGTGTACCTGGCCTGGTTCGCTACTCGCCTGGTGTGGATCTCCTACAGCACCCACGACATCTCGCCCGCCATGGACGCCACGCCGCTGTGGATCCCGCAGCTGGCCATGGCGCTGGGCGCTGTGGGGCTGGCCGTGGCCCTGGCCGACGCGCTGGTCAGCCACTGGCTGGGCCTGCCTTTCTTTGCCACCCCGGCCGACGGCGAAGCCGCCCGTGTCGAGTAACCCCCAGGAGAACCCAACATGGATGCACTCATTGCCCTGTTGCTTATCGTGCTGATGCTGGTGGTGCTGGGCTCGGGCCTGTGGATCGGCCTGTCCCTGCTTGGCGTGGCGGTCTTTGCCATGCAGACCTTCAGCAGCCGCCCGGTGGGCGACGCCATGGTCCTGACCATCTGGGGCTCCACCTCCAGCTGGACCTTGACCGCCCTGCCCCTGTTCCTGTGGATGGGGGAGATCCTGTTCCGCACCAAGCTCTCTGAAGGCATGTTCCGCGGTCTGGCGCCCTGGCTCAACCGCCTGCCCGGACGGCTGCTGCACATCAACGTGATCGGCTGCGCCATCTTCGCGGCGGTGTCGGGCTCGTCGGCCGCCACCTGCGCCACCATCGGCAAGATCACCCTGCCCGAGCTGAAGAAGCGCGGCTACCCTGACCACATGGCCATCGGCACCCTCTCAGGTGCCGGCACCCTGGGCCTGCTGATCCCGCCCTCGATCATCATGATCGTCTACGGCGTGGCCGCCAACGTGAGCATCGCCAAGCTGTTCATGGCGGGCGTGTTGCCGGGCATCCTGCTGGCGCTGGTGTTCATGGGCTACATCGTGGTGTGGGCGCTGCGCCACCCCGATCAGGTGCCCGCCGCCGAGGCCAGCCTGGGCTTCTGGGCCAAGGTCTACGAGGGCCGCCACCTGATCCCGGTGGTGCTGCTCATCGCCCTGGTGCTGGGCTCCATCTACTCCGGCCTGGCCACCGCCACCGAAGCCGCCGCCTTGGGCGTGGCCGGCTCCCTGGCCCTGGCCGCGGTCGAGGGCTCACTGAACTGGCAGCGCTTTGTGGAGGGGCTGTCGGCCTCGGTGCGGGTGTACTGCATGATCGGCCTGATCCTGGCGGGCGCCTCCTTCCTGACGCTGGCCATGGGCTTCATCGGCCTGCCGCGCCACCTGGCCGAGTTCATCGGCGGCCTGGGCCTGTCGCCCTTTGTGCTGATGCTCAGCCTGGTGCTGTTCTTCATCGTGCTGGGCTGCTTCCTGGACGGCATCTCCATGGTGGTGCTCACCATGGCCGTGCTGCTGCCCACGGTGGAGAAGGCCGGGTTTGACCTGGTGTGGTTCGGCATCTTCATCGTGCTGGTGGTGGAGATGGCGCAGATCACCCCGCCGGTCGGCTTCAACCTCTTCGTGCTGCAGGGCCTGACCCAACGCGAGATCACCTGGCTGGCCCGCGTGTCCATGCCCCTGTTCTGGCTGATGGTCGGCTTTGTGCTGCTGGTGTATTTCATCCCCGGCATCGTCACCTGGCTGCCCAGCCAGATGCAGTGACCCCTGCGCCAGGCCCACGCCCACGCCCCCGACCCTCCACCCCAGCGGAGACCCGTCATGCACCGTCGCGACATGCTGCTGGCCGGCACGGCCAGCCTGGCAGGGCTGCTGACCGCCCTGCGCCCGGCCAGCGCCGCCCCCCAGGGCAGCGCTGCCGCCACCCGCTGGCCGGTGGCCACCGGCTACCGCGCCGAGGGCTACCACGCCCGTAACCTGCAGGCCATGGGCGAGGCCCTGGCCCAGGCGAGCGGCGGCGCCTTCAGCCTGGAGGTGCGGGCCGACAACAGCCTGGTGCCGATGGCGGGCATCCCGGCGGCGGTGGCCGGCGGCCAGCCGCCGCTGGGCGAGGCCATCATGACCGGCTTGAGCAGGCGCTGGCCGGTGTGCGGCGCCGACGCCGTGCCCTTCCTCACCCGCAGCCTGGACGATGCCCAACGCCTGTGGCGCGCCCAGCGCCCGGTGGTGGAAGCGGCCCTGGCCCCCGCCGGCCTGGGCGTGCTGCTGGCCGTGCCCTGGCCGGGCCAGGGCCTCTACACCCGCCAAGCCGTCACCAGTCCTGAAGACCTGCGCGGCCTGCGCATCCGGACCTACAACCCCACCACCGTGCGCATTGCCGAGCTG
The DNA here is from genome assembly GCF_010499455.1 of Ideonella livida. Classification (GTDB taxonomy): domain Bacteria; phylum Pseudomonadota; class Gammaproteobacteria; order Burkholderiales; family Burkholderiaceae_C; genus Ideonella; species Ideonella livida. Next base: position 206,022 of record NZ_JAAGOH010000003.1, read on the forward strand.
CTGGGCGCCACGCCGGTGGACGTGCCCATGGCCGGCATCGGTCAGGCTCTGGCCGAAGGGCGCATCGACGCGCTCATCACCTCCGCCGTCACCGGGGTGGAGCAGCAGGTGTGGCGCTGGCTCACCCACTTCCAGGACCTGAACGCCTGGATGCCCAAGAACCTGGTGATGGTGAACGCCGCCGCCCTCAAGGCCTTGCCCGCCCCACACCGCGAGGCCCTGCTGCGCGTCGCCACCGACGCCGAAGCGCGCGGCTGGGCCGCCTGCCGCCAGGCCGGCCAAGACGCCCTGGCCACCTTGCAGGCCAACCGCATGAGCCTGGACGCCACCCCGCCCCCGCTGGCCCGGCAGCTGCAGCGCCTGGGCGAGCGCTTCTCGCGCGAATGGGTGCGGGAGGTGGGTCCCCAGGCCAATGCGATCTTCATTCCCTACTACACGCAGTCCTGAGGCTGCTCACCGCCCTGGCTTCAGCGGGTGCTCCACCCAACGCTCCCCCAACACGCTCCTAATACACCGCCATGACCACCTCGCACACCCCGCAAGCTCACCACGACGATGCTCCTGCCACCCCGCTGCGCTGGCAGTTCTGGATTGACCGCGGCGGCACCTTCACCGACCTGGTGGGTCGCGCCCCCGACGGCACCCTGCACACCCTCAAGCTGCTCTCCGAGAACCCGGAGCAGTACCGCGACGCGGCGGTCGAGGGCATCCGCCGCCTGCTCGGCTTGGCGGCCGGCCAGCCCATCACCCCCGAGCAGGTGGAGTGCGTGAAGATGGGCACCACCGTGGCCACCAACGCCCTGCTGGAGCGCAAGGGCGACCCCACGTTGCTGGTCACGACACGAGGTTTTCGCGATGCGCTGCGCATCGCCACCCAGGCCCGGCCCCAGCTCTTTGACCGCGCCATCCACCTGCCCGAGCGGCTGTACGAGCGCGTGGTGGAGGCTGACGAGCGGGTGAGCGCCCAGGGCGAGGTGGTGCAAGCCCTGCATGAAGCCAACCTGCGCGCCGAGCTGCAGGCTGCGTTTGATGCCGGCCTGCGCGCCTGCGCCATCGTCTTCCTGCACGGCTGGAAGGCCCCGGCCCACGAGCTGGCCGCCAAGCGTCTGGCCGCCGAGGTGGGCTTCACGCAAATCTCCGTCTCGCACGAGGTCAGCCCGCTGATGAAGCTGGTGCCGCGCGGTGACACCACCGTGGTGGACGCCTACTTGAGCCCCATCCTGCGTCGCTACGTGGACCAGGTGGCCAGCCAGATGCCCGGCGTGCGCCTGTTCTTCATGCAAAGCTCGGGCGGCCTGACCGAAGCCCGCCGATTCCAGGGCAAGGACGCGATCCTCTCCGGCCCGGCCGGCGGCATCGTCGGCATGGTGCGCACGGCACTGGCGGCAGGACAGGACAAAGTCATCGGCTTCGACATGGGCGGCACCTCCACCGACGTGAGCCACTTTGCCGGCGAGTTCGAGCGTGCCTTTGACACCGAGGTGGCTGGCGTGCGCCTGCGCGCCCCGATGATGAGCATCCACACCGTGGCCGCCGGCGGCGGCTCGGTCATCCGCTTTGACGGTGCCCGGCTGCGGGTGGGCCCGGAATCGGCCGGCGCCAACCCCGGCCCCGCCAGCTACCGCCGCGGTGGCCCCTTGGCCACCACCGACGCCAACGTCATGCTCGGCCGCATCCAGCCAGCGTGGTTCCCCCGGGTTTTCGGCCCGCACGCTGATCAAGCCTTGGACCGCGACGTGGTGGTGCAGCGCTTCACCGAGGTGGCCCAGGCCATGAGCGCCGCCGCCGCCAAGTCGGTGACGCCTGAGGACGTGGCCGCCGGCGCCCTGCAGATTGCCGTGGCCAACATGGCCAATGCGTGCAAGCGCATCTCGGTGGCCCGTGGTTACGACGTGACCCAGTACACCCTGCAGTGTTTTGGTGGCGCCGGCGGCCAGGCCGCCTGCCTGGTGGCCGACGCCCTGGGCATGAGCCGCATCCTGGCCCATCCGCTGGCGGGCGTGCTGAGCGCCTACGGCATGGGCTTGGCCGATCAAACCGCACTGCGCGAAGCCTCGCTGGAGGCGCCGCTGGACCGCGCCGGCTTGGCCAGCGCCCAGGCCTTGGCCACCCAACTGGCCAACCAAGCCCGTGAGGAACTGTTGGCCCAAGGCGTGCCGGCCACCGCACTGCGCACCGTGGCCCGCGTGCAGGTGCGCTACGAGGGCACGGACACCGCCTTGCCCTGTCCCCTGGCCTTGGACGGTGACGCCGGCGCGGCGCTGGACGCCATCACCACGGCCTTTGAGGCGGGGTACCGCCAACGCTTTGCCTTCCTGATGCCGGGCCGTGGCCTGACGCTGGAAGCCGTCAATGTGGAATGCCTGGCCCCGGGTGAAACCGTGGAGGCCTCTGCGCTGGCGGGGGATGCGGCAGCGCCTGCGCACGATCCTGCCCCGCTGGAGCGCGTGGCCATGTACTGCCTGGCCGATGAGCGCCCCGCCGGCTGGCGCGAGGCCGGCCTGTTCCAGCGCGAGGCCCTGACCCCCGGCGCCCGCATCACCGGTCCGGCCGTCATCGCCGAGAAAAACGCCACCACCGTGGTGGACGACGGCTGGCAGGCCGAGCTGACCGCGCGCGGCGATCTGCTGCTGCAGCGCATCCGCCCCCGGGCCCAGCAACATGCCGTGGGCACCCAGGCGGATCCGGTGATGCTGGAGGTGTTCAACAACCTGTTCATGAACATCGCCGAGCAGATGGGCCTACGCCTGCAGAACACTGCCTACTCGGTGAACATCAAGGAGCGGCTGGACTTCTCCTGCGCGCTGTTCGACGGCCAGGGCCAGCTCATCGCCAACGCACCGCATGTGCCGGTGCACCTGGGCTCCATGAGCGAGTCCATCCGCTCGGTGATCGAGCGCAACCCCGCCATGGCCCCGGGCGATGTGTTTGTGCTCAACGACCCGTACCACGGCGGCACCCACCTGCCGGACATCACGGTCGTCACCCCTGTGTTCCTGCCTGCCCCCATGGCTGCTGCGCAGGGTGAGGCCTGGGAGGCACGCCCCGCCTTCTACGTGGCCAGCCGCGGCCACCACGGTGACGTGGGCGGCACCACCCCAGGCTCCATGCCGCCGTTCTCGGCCAGCATCACCGAAGAGGGCGTGCTGATCGACAACTTCCAGCTCGTGGCCACCGGCCCCGATGGCACGCCGGTGATGCGTGAGGCCGAGATGCGCGCCCTGCTGGCCAGCGGCCCCTGGCCCGCCCGCAACCCCGACCAGAACCTGGCCGACCTACGCGCCCAGATCGCCGCCAACGAGAAGGGCGTGCAAGAGCTGCGCGCCATGGTGGCCCAGTTCGGCCGCGATACCGTGACCGCGTACATGGGCCATGTGCAGGACAACGCCGAGGAGAGCGTGCGTCGGGTGATTACGGCCCTGCGCGACGGCGAATTCATCCTGCCCCTGGACAACGGCGCCCAGATCCGCGTCGCGGTGCGGGTGGACGCCGCGCGTCGCTCGGCTCAGATCGATTTCAGCGGCACCAGCGCGCAGCTGCCGGGCAACTTCAACGCCCCGCGCGCCATCACCACCGCCGCCGTGCTCTATGTCTTCCGCACCTTGGTCGACGACGCCATTCCGCTCAATGCCGGTTGCCTCAAGCCGCTGGAGCTGATCGTGCCCGAGGGCAGCATGCTCAACCCGCGTTATCCCGCGGCGGTGGTGGCGGGCAACGTGGAGACCTCACAGTGCATCACCAACGCCCTGTACGGCGCCCTGGGCGTGCTCGCCGCCAGCCCCTGCACCATGAACAACTTCACTTTTGGTGACGAGGCGCACCAGTACTACGAGACCATCGCCGGCGGCTCGGGCGCCGGCCCCGGCTTTGGCGGCACGGCCGTGGTGCAAACGCACATGACCAACTCCCGCATGACCGACCCCGAGGTGCTGGAAACCCGCTTCCCCGTGCGGCTGGACAGCTACACCGTGCGCGCCGGCTCCGGCGGCACCGGCCAGTGGCCGGGTGGCGACGGTGGCGAGCGCCGCATCCGCTTCCTGGCGCCCATGACCGCCTCCATCCTCAGCAACGGCCGCCGCCACGGCGCCTTTGGCGGCGCCGGCGGCCAGCCCGGCGCCGTGGGCGAGAACGCGGTGCAGCGCGCCGATGGCACGTTGGAGCCGTTGGACCACATCGGCCAGGTGCAGATGCAGCCGGGTGACGTCTTCATCATCCGCACGCCGGGTGGTGGCGGCTGGGGCGCGGTCGCGACCACCCAAGGCAGCGGCGCTTGAGCGGGTCTGCCGTCCCGGCCTGGCCCGGGCAAGTCCGTGCTTGAGCCGCACCGGGTCGGCGTGCGACGCCCGCCGGGACGGGCACCGGCAGGAGTTCGCCAGCGGATCGTCCTCCGGTACGTCCCGACACGCCGCAGGGGCACCGCCCGGGCACCGGCGCCCCCTGGCTAGAATCGCGCGGGCTTTCGGCAATGCCGAAGGCTTGAACTTTGCTGGGGGTGCCGCCCCGGCGTGCAAACAGCGTCCATGTGGCCTGTGCGCCGCCGCAGGTGGCTGAGAGAGTCCCTTTGAACCTGTGAGGTCATCCTCGCGCAGGGAAAGCTGGGTGAATCGGGTCAGGCGTGACCGTGCGGCCGTGCAGAGCGCGGCGGTGACGGTGTCCAGCACCGGTCGCGCGGTCTGGCCTGCCGGGGCGGGCCGATGAAAGCCGTACCCACCCATGTCCACCGTCTCCTCCTCTTCCGCCACCGACGTGGCGCACGACGCGCTTACGCCCGTGCCCGCCGCCGAGCGTGTCTTCGGCTTCTCCGACCACGCCGCGCTGTGGTTCAGCCTGGGCGTGGGCCTGCTGGTCATGCAGGTGGGCGCCTACCTCATGCCCGCGCTCAGCCCGCAACAGGCGCTGCTGGCGGTGCTGCTGGGCTCCGTGCTGGGCGCCGGCCTGCTGGCCCTGGTGGCCCGCATCGGCTGCACCCTGGGCCTGTCCAGCTCGGCCCTCATCAGCCGCAGCCTGGGCCGCCGTTTTGCCCTGCTGCCCGTGGGCCTGAACGTGGTGCAGCTGCTGGGCTGGACCGCCTTTGAGCTGGTGGTCATGCGCGACGGCACCGCCGCCATCGTCAAGCAGCTCATCGGCCTGGAGGCCAGCTGGCTGACCTGGGCCGCCACCCTGCTGTGGGGCGGCCTGCTGCTGGCGCTGGCCAGCGGCACCATGATCGGCCTGGTGCGCCGCTTTGTCAGCCGCTTCGGTCTTCCGCTGGTGATCTTGTCGCTGCTGTGGCTGACCTGGCAGTTCGGCTCGCGCCTGGCCGCCCAGGGCTTTGACGCCTGGTGGACCCGGCCTGGCGCCGGTGGCATGAGCCTCCTGGCCGGCATCGACCTGGTGGTGGCCATGCCCGTGTCCTGGCTGCCCCTGGTGGCCGACTACGCCCGCTATGGCCGCAGCGCCGGCAGCGCCCTGCGCGGCACCTGGCTGGGCTACGCCGTGGCCAACATCTGGTGCTACACGCTGGGCATCCTGGTGGTCAGCACCGCCCCGCAAGGCGCCGATCTGGTGAGCACCCTGCTGCTGGCCCAGGGCGGCCTGCTGGCGCTGGGCCTGATCCTGATCGACGAGGCCGACAACGCCTTTGGCGACGTGCACTCCGGCGCCGTGTCCATCAACTTCCTGCGGCGCGGCCTGAGCATCCGCCACGCCGGCCTGGGCCTGGCCGTGGCCGCCACCCTGGCTGCCCTGGCCCTGGACATGCATGGCTTGGAACCCTTCCTGCTCATGCTCAGCAGCATCTTTGTGCCGCTGTTCGGCGTGGTGATCTCCCAACTGGCCGGCCGCAGCGCCGCCGAGCTGCCCACCGAACGCGCCGTGCGCTGGGCCCCCGCAGCCGTGTGGCTGCTGGGCATCGCCTGCTTCCACGCCGGCGCCGCCTGGTGGCCCAGCCTGGGCTCGGCCCTGCCGGCCCTGGCCCTGACCTTGGCTCTGGGCTGGGTGGTGCGTGGACGTTGAAGGGCGCCTTGCCTGGATGAACAAGCGGGCCTACACGGCCCGTTTCTTCTTTGCGACGGCGTGAGTGCAGCATCAACGCGACAATCAGTGGCGCTATAGGATCGGTCGATGGCCAGTGCGCCAATCACTGAACCTGTCCTCCTCAACGCCACGATGACGCACCCATGTCCCGCCTGCTTTCCGCCAAAGAACAGCCGCTGTCAAAGATCTTCAGCAGCGACTACCTCTTCACGATTCCGGGCTACCAGCGGCCCTACGCTTGGGGCACCGAACAGGCGGAAGAACTTTTGGATGACGTGCTAGCGGCCTCAGCAGCCGCGGGCACGAATCTGCAAGAGGCAGCGCCGTACTTCCTCGGCAGCATCGTGCTCATCCAAAGTGAAGGCGTTCCAGACGCCACTGTAGTGGACGGGCAACAGCGTTTGACCACGCTCACGCTGCTGCTTTCCGCGATCCGGGCGACGGTGAAAAGCCCCGAGGTGCAGATTGGCATCAGTGCTTGCATCTACCAAAAGCCCAACGTCATTCAGAACCTGCCGGCCAGCTACCGCCTGACGCTGCGCGAGCGTGATCAAGCGTTTTTCCGGCAATACATCCAGCATGAAGGCGGCTTGAGCCAGCTAGAACACATCAGCACCGCGCTGCCGGATGCACAGGCGCGGCTGAAAGCCAACGCTGAACTCTTCCTAGAACGCCTACAAGACCTTGACGACGCCCAGCGAGTGGAGCTTGTGCAGTTCATCGTGACACGGTGCTTTTTGGTCGTGGTAGCTACGCCAGATCTAGATTCGGCATACCGCATTTTTGGAGTGCTCAACAGCCGGGGGCTCGACTTGAGTGCCACTGACATTTTGAAAGCGGAAATCACCGGCGCCATCACACAAGAGCGCCGCGAGGATTACACGCGCCAGTGGGAAGATTTTGAAGAATCGTTGGGCGGCGATGCTTTTGGCGAGCTGTTCAGCCACATCCGCACGGTGTTCCGCAAGGCCAAATCCAAAGGCACATTGCTCAAAGAGTTCACCGACCATGTGAAGCCCAAGGCCAACCCTGTGGCCTTCATGGACGACGTGCTTATTCCCATGGCACGCGCCTTCAAGGTCATCCGTGATGAGTCGTTCTCTGCGACTCATCTGGCCGAGGAGGTCAATGACACCCTGGGCTGGCTGAATCGCCTGGAGTTCACCGATTGGGTGCCACCAGCGCTGGCCTTTTTCGTCCGACACCACTCTAAACCACCAGCCTTGCTGGCCTTTTTGCGTGATTTGGAACGGCTGGCGTATTCGATGCTGGCCCGCAAGTCAGGGATCAACGACCGGATTGAGCGCTTTTCATTGCTGACCACCGCCATTGAGGTCGGTGCCGATCTGCATGTAGCCAACGCCCCGCTGCAGTTGTCCCCGCAAGAGCAGCATGAGACCTACGAGGCGCTCAACGGACCGCTTTACGAGACTCACGCCCCTCGCGTGCTGGCGGTGCTGTTGCAGCGCCTTGATCAATTGCTGTCGGATCAAGCGGTCAAGTTCAAGCTGGCGAATGTCTCGGTTGAACATGTATTGCCCCAGCAGCCCGCCCCACGCAGCCAGTGGCTGCAGTGGGTGAGCGACCCCCAAGCCCACCAGTTTTGGGTTCATCGCTTAGGCAACCTCGCCCTGCTGAGCCGAAACAAGAATAGCGCGGCCAGCAACTTTGAGTTCGACAAGAAAAAGACCGCTTACTTTCAGAAAGGTGGCGTGTGCCTGTTTGCGCTCACCACCCAGGTGCTGACCCATGCGGAGTGGACAGCAGAGGTCATCGAACAGCGCCAGAAGGCGTTGCTGGCGAAGCTGGAGGCCCACTGGCGCCTGCAAGACCGCCAAAGCCTCGAACAGCACCGCGCCACGCTGCAAACCCAGGTGGCACTGGGCGGGCATGGCTTGGTGTTCGAACTGCAAAGCTCCAAACTCGGCCTGCATGCGAAAGCCCGCGTCGATGGCACGCAATTCACGGTGTTGGCAGGCTCGCTGGCACGAAAAGAGTGGATTGGTGTAGACGGTGGTTACCAATTACACCGACAGACTTTGATCGAAAGCGGACGCTTGCCATTGACCCCTGACGGCCAACGCCGCTACTTCACCGAAGACACCGTGTTCAACAGCGCCAGCGCCGCTTCCGCCACCGTGCTGGGCCGATCTGACCGTGGCACAACAACGTGGAAACTGCCCAACACCCTGATGAGCTACGGCGACTTGCTGGACAGCGCACCACCTGAACAAGCTTGACCCACAGCACGGGCCGCGCTGGCCCAGGTGCACTCAACTGATCAGAGCAACCCTCACCGCCGCCTTCGGCGCATGCCCGTGGTTGAGGGGGCCGTGGCCGTGGCCCACTTTCAGGTCGGCGCCGGCCAGCAAGGCCTCGCGCACGTAGGCGCGGGCAGCCACCACGGCGGGTTCCAGCGCCAGGCCCAGGGCCAGGTGGCAGGCAATGGCGCTGGAGAGGGTGCAGCCGGTGCCGTGGGTGTTGCGGCTGGGGATGCGTTCGTCGTGCCAGCGGTGCAGGGCGGGCTCGTGGGCATTGGCCGCCGTGTCCAGCAAGAGCACGTCACTCACCTGGGCACCGGGCAGGTGGCCCCCCTTGACCAGCACGGCGCGTGCGCCCAGGGCGTGCAGGGCCTGGGCGGCGGGGGCCAGGTCGTCCACGGCGGCAATGGGGCGGCCCAGCAGCCAGGCGGCCTCGTCCAGGTTGGGGGTGATCACGCTGGCCAGCGGGAACAGCTCGCGCACCAGCACGGCCACGGTCTCTTCAGCGATGAGCTTGTCGCCGCTGGCAGCCACCATCACCGGGTCCAGTACCACATGGGCAAAGCGGTGGCGGCGGATGGCCTGGGCCACCACCTGCACCACGGCGGGGTCGTGCAGCATGCCGATCTTGACGGCGTCCACGCCGATGTCCTCCACCACCGCGTCGATCTGCTGGGCCAGCAGCTCGGGCGGCAGGGCCTGGATGGCGCGCACGCCCTGGGTGTTTTGCGCCGTGATGGCGGTGATGGCGCTCATGCCGTAGCAGCCCAGGGCGGCCATGGTTTTCAAGTCGGCCTGGATGCCGGCACCGCCACCGCTGTCAGAGCCGGCGATGGTGAGCACGCGGACATAACGCGCCGTGGGGACCGCGGCAGCGGGCGTTGACGGATCGGCAGGGCGGAGGATGTCGCTCATGGGGCAATTGAGATGGCGCGGTAAGACAAGGGAGAGGCGGCCAGGGCGGTGCCGGGCGTGGACCAGGGCCCACAGACGGGGTTCAGGGCCGCGCGGCGGGCATTGTCGCCGTCTGGGGCAAGGCCCCGCTGCGGGTGCAGGGCCCCTGGCCACGGGCCTTGCCGCGGAAATCGCTCTGCCACAGCCCCTGGGCGAGGTCCAGGGCAATGCGTTCGTTGTCCAACGCGGTGAACACCTGCTCCCCTTCCACCTGGAAGCTGTGCACCGCCAGGCCGTCAATGCGCAGGGCCAGAAGGCGCTGACCGTCGTGGTCCAGGGCCACCTGGCGCGGCCAGCGGCTGCGCGCGGGCAGGTAGAACGGCTCGCAGTCCCAGACCACCGTGGCCACACCGGGGGCAGGCACCCCCTGGGCCGGGCCGTTGCCTGCCGGCAAAGCCAGCGCCGCGCCCACCCATGAAGCGATCACCACCAGGACGGCCAGCCGGTGCAGCAACGGGCCAGAATGCAAAGTTTTCATACAAGAGGGGCAGGAAGATGACCGCAGGACAAAGGCGCACCTGGCACCGGGCGGGGCGGAGTGCGGGCGTGCTGGGAGCGGGCGCGTTGGTGGCGGGCCTGCTGGGCTGGGCCAGCCTGGTGGCCCCGGCCTGGGCCGGACATGCCGAGGGTCTGGAGGCCCTGGCCCGGCGGGATGCCGTCCGTGCCCGGGCGGAGTTTGAGGCCGCGCCACAGGATCCCAAGGCGCAGTATGAACTGGCAAGGCTGTGGCAGGAGGGCCAGGGCGGTGCCAAGGACGAGGCCCGGGCCACGCAGCTGCTGCGCAGCGCCTCCGACCGAGGGCACCTGGACGCCCGGCTGGCCCTGGCCTACAGCGCCGGCAATGGCCGGGGCATGTCCAAGGACGGAGACGAGGCCATGCGCCTGCTGCGCAGCCTGGAGGCCGCCGGCCACACCCAGGGCACCCTGGTGCTGGGCCGCGCGCTGCGCTGGGGCTGGTGGGGCGTGCCGCGTGACGAGGTGGCGGGCGTGACCCTCTTCAAGCGCCTGATGACGGAACAGGACCACGACGACGCCCGGCTGTACTACGCTATGGCCTTGCAGAGCGGCGTGGGGGCCGCCAAGGACGAAGCCGGCGCCGCGGCCCTCTACAAACACGGCGCTGAACGCCAGCACCTGGGCTCGATGGTGGCTTATGCCCGCGCGCTGACCTATGGCCATGGGGTGACGGCGGATGAGGCGGCCGGCCTGGACTGGTACCGCCGGGCAGCGGAGCGGCACGACCCCGAGGCCCAGCTGGCGGTGGGCCTGGCCCACCTCTGGGGGCGGGGGGTGGGCCGGGATGAGAAGACCGCCGCGCGCTGGATCGACGCCTCGGCGCGCCAGGGCTGGGCCTTCGCCCAGGAGCAGCTGGCCGACCTGTTCCGCCGTGGTGCCGGCGTGCCGCGCAGCCCGACCGAAGCCTACTTTTGGTATTCGGTGGCGGCGCGGGACCGTTTCAGTCCTCTGGTGGTCGAGCGTGCGCAGCAGCAGCGCGTGACCCTCTCGCGCGAGCTCAACGACGGCCAGCTCAGCCGCGTGCAGGCGCGCGCCGAGGCCTTCCAGCCCACCGTGCCGTTCAAGGTGCTGGCCGAGGCCCCCGCCCCGCTGAGCCGCAACGACCGGCTGCAGATGGGGGGGGTGGAGCTGCGCGTGCCGGCGCCGCGAGGTTATGTCAACAGTTGGGCGGTGCTGGAATGGATGCAGGGCATCAACCCCAACGAGCCCGCCGTGCGTGCCGTGCTGATGTCGCTGACCTCTCAGGAGGACCACGACCGCGCCCGTCTGGGCATGCCGGGCCGCCTGCGCAACATCGAGATCAGCCGCCACCAGCAGGACGACGCGGTGGCCGTCACGCCGGCCCTGTTCAAGTCCCTGCAGGAGCAGACCCGCCGGGCGATGGAAGGCGCCGTGCAGGAGGGGCGCTACAAAGTGGAGGGGGAGCTGGAACAGGACGAGGCGCGCCTGGTGATGGTGCGCTCCAGCCCCGACGGCACCCAGCTGGACGCGGTGGCGCTGCTGCGGGTCAAGGAACGGGTGTTGCAGCTGGTGTTCACCGGCTTTGCGCCAGGGCAGATGGCCGAGCTGCACGACCTGATCAAGCAGACCCTGGGCGGCGCCCTCTCGGCCAACCGCAGCGGCGGTTTCTGGCCCTTCTGAGCCGCGCCGCGCCATGCCGCACAGGTGACAGGCTTTGCCCCGCTCAAGGCTAGGATGCGACCATGACCACCGCTGCCCACCTCGTCGCCCTTCTTGTGGGCCTGCTCCATGTGTACATCCTGGTGCTGGAGATGTTTCTCTGGGACACACCCAAGGGCCGCAAGGCTTTTGGCATGACCGCGGAACAGTCCGCCGCCACCAAGGTCCTGGCGGCCAACCAGGGGCTCTACAACGGCTTCCTGGCCGCGGGCCTGTTCTGGGGCCTGTGGCTGGGCGCCGCCGGCACCGGGGTGCTGGTGTTCTTCCTGGGCTGCGTGGCGGTGGCCGGGCTCTATGGGGCGGCCACCGCCGCCCGCAAGATCCTGTTCATCCAGACCGTACCGGCCACCCTGGGCCTGGTGCTGCTGGCCCTGGCCTGAAACGGGGCCGCTGAACGCACAGGCATTGCAAGCGGTGCGGGCGGGCCGCGGCCGCCGCCTCAGCGCCCGGGCGCGGCCCCCGCCGGCGCGTCCAGCCAGCGCAGCAGGCACAGGTAAAACCCCAGCGGCTCCACCGGTTTGGCAATGAAGTCCTCCATGCCGGCGTCCAGGCAGGCTTGGCGGTCCTCGCCAAAGGCATTGGCGGTCATGGCGATGATGGGTCGCTGCGGCCAGTCGGGCTGCGACCGCAGCTGACGGGTGCTGGTCAAGCCGTCCTGCCGCGGCATCTGCATGTCCATCAGCACCAGGGCGTAGTCGTGGCGGCGTGCCATGGCCACGGCCTGCAGGCCGTCCTCGGCCAGATCCACCGTCAGCCCTGCCAGTTCCAGCAGGGCGCGGGCCACCTCGGCACTCACCGGGTTGTCCTCGGCCAGCAGCAGGCGCTGGCCGGCGTGGCGTTGGCGCAGCCGCTCGCGCGCGGCCTGCAGGTCGTCCGGCCCAGGCGCCGGCGCGGCCGGCACCGGCGCGGCGGCCTCCACCTCGGCGGTGAACCAGAAGCAGCTGCCCTGGCCCGGGCGGCTGCGCACGCCGGCCGCGCCCCCCATGCACTCGGCCAACCGTCGGGTGATGGCCAGCCCCAGACCCGTGCCGCCATACTGCCGCGTGGTGCTGGCGTCGGCCTGGGTGAACTCGCCAAACAGTGCCTCGGCGGCCTGCGGGTCGATGCCAATGCCGCTGTCCTCCACCTCAAAGCGCAGGCGCAGGCGGCCCTCGGGCAGGGTCGCCTCCACCCCGCCACGCAGGTCGATGTGGCCGCTGGCGGTGAACTTCAGTGCATTGCCGGCCAGGTTGAGCAGGCACTGGCGCAGGCGGGTGGGGTCGCCACGCAGGCGGGCGGGCAGGCCTGAGCCCTCCACCCGCAAGGCCAGCCCCTTGGCCCGGGCCGACTCGGCCAGCAGGTCGGCCACCCGGTCCAGCAGGTCCTCGCGCCCGAAGTCCACACATTCCAGGGGGAGCTTGCCGCCCTCCACCCGGGCCAGGTCCAGCACATCGTTGATCACGCCCAGCAAGTGCTGGGCAGCGCCCTCAATCTTGTTGAGCCGGTCGGCGGCCTGGCCCGGCCCCACCTCTTCGCGCAGCAGGTGGGTCATGCCCAGGATGGCGTTGAGCGGGGTGCGGATCTCATGGCTCATGTTGGCCAGGAAGCGGCTCTTGGCACGGCTGGCGGCCTCGGCGGCCTCGGCGGCCGCCTGCAGGCTGCGGGTGCGGGCCTCCACCAGCGCTTCCAGGCGGTCACGCTCGGCGCCCAGGGCCGCGCGCAGCCGCTCGCGCTCAAGCTGGTTGCGGATGCGCTGGCGGGCGATGTCCAGCTGTATGGGCTTGGTGATGAAGTCCACCGCCCCCAGGGCCAAGCCTTCCTGCTCGGCCTGCGCATCGGCCAGCCCGGTCAGGAAGATGACGGGCACCTCGCACAACAGCGGGTCGGCGCGCAGCGCCCTGCAAGTGGCAAAGCCGTCCATGCCCGGCATCATGATGTCCAGCAGGATCAGGGCGGGGGGCGACTGGGTGGCCAGCCGCAGGCATTCCGGCCCCGAGGTGGCAATGCTCAGGTCGAACTCGCCGGCCAGGGCGCGGCCCAGGGTGTGGAGGTTCTCGGGCACGTCATCGACGATGAGCACCGTCTGCGGTGTGGGGACATTCATGGGGGCGGGCTCACGGCATCGGCGGCCCCGGCCTCACGGTCCAGCCGTGCGGCCAGGTCGGCCAGGGGTTGCAGGGCATCCTCGTAGCGCATGCGGTCCAGGGCCTGGCGCGCCTGCTCCAGTGGCGCGGCCCAGGGGCCGCCTTGACCCTGGCGGACCAGCTGCTCCAGCGCCTCGACGGCTGCGTATTTGCGCTGGGCCAGCAGCGCCTGCACACCGGGCAGGGCCAGGCGCAGCGCGGCGGCCTGCAGCGGGTCGGGCGGCCGGGCGGAAGGCCCGCCGTCGGCCGACGGACCGCTGGCCGCCGCGGCCGCACCGGGGTCCGGGGTGGCGGTCCATCGCGCCAGGACCTCATGCAGGCGCTCCAGCGGCAGCGGTGGGCTGAGCACCTCGGCAAAACCGGCCTGCAAGACCGCGTGGCGGGTGGCGGGCAGCGCATCGGCCACCAAGGCCAGCACCGGCGGGGCGCCGGGGGCCTGCAGCGCCGGGGGCAGCTGCCCTACCGTGCCGGACAACGCCCACAGCACCACGGCCGGCGCGGCAGCCGCAGGGCCGAGGCCTGACCCTGACCCGTCGGCGCAGACCAGCGCCGCGGCGGGCACCGCCCGCGGGCTCAGGCCCAGGGCAGTCAGGCTGGCCAGCAGCAGTTCGCGGGCAGGCCCTTCGTCCTGGGCCACCAGCACCTCCCCGCGCAACGGGGGCAATGCCGGGGCCGCCAATGCCGGCCGCTGGGCGGGCAGGGGCTGGTCGGCCGGCGCGCAGCGGGCGGTGAACCAGAAGCGGGCGCCCTGCCCGGGGCGGCTCTCCACCCCGGCCTCGCCTTGCATGGCGCGGGCCAGCCCGCGCACGATGGCCAGGCCCAGTCCGGTGCCGCCGTGTGGGCGGGTCATGGGATCATCCACCTGCGAGAAGGGCAGGAACAGCCGCGCCTGGGACTGCGCCGCGATGCCCGGCCCGGTGTCGCGCACGCTGAATTCCAGGCAGCCGTCGCCGCCCAGGGTGCCGGTGGCTCGGGCCGACAGTGTCACTTGGCCGCGGGTCGTGAACTTCAGGGCGTTGGACACCAGGTTGGCCAACATCTGGCGCAGCTTGCCAGCATCGCCCTGGCAGGCGGGCTCGTCACCCGGTCCGGCCCAGTGCCAGGACAGGGCCAGGCCCTTCTGCTGTGCCAGGGGCCGGAACAGGGCCGCCACATCGGCCAGCAGCCAGCCGGGCCGGAAGGGCTCGGTCGCCAGCCCGGGCTGTCCGGCCTCGAGTTTGGAATAGTCCAGCACCTGGTTGACCTGGGCCAGCAGGCCGTGGCCGGCCTCCAGCACCGTACCGGCCCAGCGCACGCGCTGGGCCTCGGACACGTCCGGCCGCATGAGCAGCTGGGCGGTGCCCAGCATGGCGTTCAGGGGGGTGCGCAGCTCATGGCTCATGGTGGCCAGAAAGCGGCTCTTGGCCTGGCTGGCTGCCTGGGCCGCGGCCAACGCGGTCTCCAGCGCCTCGCGGGCCATGCGGGCGGCGGTCACATCGCGCGAGAAGCCGATGACCCGGGTGGGCCGCCCCTGCGGGTCGCGCTCCAGGTAGGCCGAACCTTCCAGCCAGCGCAGGCGGCCATCGGGCAGCACGATGCGGAACACCGGGTCATACACGCCCCGGCCCTCCACCAAGGCCAGGCGACTGGCCTCCACCACGGGCAAGTCTTCCGGGTGGACCAGGGGCCGCCACAGCGGCACCTCCAGCACGGCCGGGGTGGCGGACGGCGCCGGCAGCCCGTAGAGCTCGAACATGCGGGCATCCCAGATCAGGCGCTCGGAAGGCAGCTCACGGATCCACACCCCCAGCTGCGCCGCCTCAGCGGCGTGGGCCAGGCGCTCGCGGTTGGCCTCGGCCTCCCGGCGCGCCTGTTCGGCGGCCTGCTGCTCCTGGCGCTGGCGGCTGATGTCCACCGCCTGCAGCAGCAGGTGGGGCTGCCCGGCCAGCCGGGTGCGACCCAGGTGGAGCACCAGGCTGCGCACGCCGGGGCTGCCTGCAGGGCCGGGCAGGTCCACCGCCTGCTCTCGCGGCAGCCCATCGGCCAAGGTCTGACGAGCCAGGGCCTGCAGGTCAGGCGCAGCCAGCAGGGGCAGATCCGACAAGGTGCCATGGGCCCGCCCCATCTGCTGCAAGCCGGCCTCATTGGCCAGCACCAGCCGGCCCTCACCGTCAAACAGGAGCATGCCGGTGACGGATTCATCAAGCAGCCGGGCGGTGGTGCCCAGCTCAGCGGCCAGGCGTCCGGCCCGCGCCGAGGCCAGCCGGTGCCGGGTGAACTCGCTGGACAACCAACCACACAGCAGCGCGGCCAGCAACGCCACCTGGGCCAGGGTGGTCAGCCCGGCAGGCGCTCCCCCCCGGGGGGGCCCGACCTCCACCCGCAGCTGCAGGCCGGGAGCCCGGCGCACCAGGGCAGCCGCGTCCGGGCGCGCGGCAGGCAGCCGGGCCAGGACCTCCACCTCACCCTGCTCGCGCAGCCAGCCGGCGGGCGGCGCCTCATCGCCCGTGGGCAGCAGCGGTGGGTCCAGGGCCGTGGCGGCTTCGTTCTGCCAGGCCAGCCGGAAGGGCTGCCCCGGCGGCGCCAGCCAGAGGCGCAGCGGCAGGGTTGCGTCGCGCAGCGGGGGCAGTTCGGCCAGGCCTTCGGGCAGGTGCAGGATGGCCAGGGCCAGGCCACGGGTGGTCGGCGCCGTGCCGTCCGCAGGGCCGCTGGGGCTGCCGGAGGCCACCGGCAGGAAGTAGGCGATGGCCTGCCCGCCCTCCACCTTGGGGAACACCGGGCTCCACCCGCCCTGGCCGGTCTGCAGCAGCTGGCGCACCGTGGTGCCGTTGCCCGGGTGCTCGCGCAAGTCCAGGCCGCGTACCGCTGGCGCCAGGGCGCGGGGAGCCCCCAGCGCCAGGCGGCCCTGGGGCGCCCACTGCAGGGACAGGCCCGGCCCCATGGGCCGCAACAGCTCGGCCGACCAGCCGGCAAAGACCTCGGGCGTGGGGTCGGCCCAGGCCAGCAGCGGCGACATGGCGTGCGGCAGCTGCTCCACCAGCAGCAGGTAGGTGGACAAGGACTGCAGGCTGGCCTCCACCGTGGCCTGCTGGACCTGGTGGGCGGCCTGCAGACGGTCGTCGCGCCATTGCCAGCCGGCCAGGCCCGCCAAGAGCAGCACCAGCGTCCCGGTGGCCACGCCCACATGGCGGCTGGTGCTGTCCTGGCGACCCGAAGGGGTGGCGCCCGCCTCTGCCTGCTCCGCCGCCAGCGGTGGCAGGGCCAGGCGCTGCGGCACCGCGGCGGCGGGCGGCGACGGGGCCGGCCAGGCCGCGGCCTGGGCCGTGGCGGGCAGCGAGCGCGCCCAGTGCAGGGTCAGCGCCAGCACCCCGGTGGCCTGCAGCGCTTGCAGGAACCAGGGCTGCAGCGCCTCGGCCGGCAGCACGGCGCCGGTGGTGGCCAGCACCGCCAGCCACAGGCCCAGCATGGTGCGCCAGGCCCTGGCCGGCAGCATGACCGCCAGGGCGTAGGCCAGCAGGCTCAAGAAAGCCAGGGCCACCGCCCCGTTGCGCCAGATGGAGGTGACGATGGTGAACAGCAGGACCATCAAGGCCAGGCGCAGCGTGGTCTCTCCCGGCCAGCGCCGCAGGGCCAGCAAGACCGCGGCACCCAGCGGAAAGAACATCAGGCTCAAGGGCGCCACCGGCTGCACAGTGCTGTGGGCCTGCAGCCAGGGGTAGAGCAGGTTGTGCAGGGCCATCATGCCCAGCACAAAGCCCCCCAGCCCGGAGGTCAGCGCCAGCCGGTGGTCGCCGGCGGGGTCGCGGGCATGCAGCGACCACTGGTGCGCCCAGCCCATCAGCAGCAGCAGGAACATGCCGGCGCCGCGGTACATCAGGTGCGCCTCGGGCAGACCGGCGGAGGTGCCGGGCCCGGTGGCGCGCAGCGTGAGCACGGTCAACGCCAGGAGGAACACCGGCACCGCCAGACCCAGCACCCACTGCGGGCGCCGGGGCGGCGGCCCCCAGTGGAGCGGCCACCCCCCCCAGGGCCGGCCTGCGGGCGCGCCCGGGTCGACGCCGTGGCCCAGCACATGCCAAGTCAGGGCCAGCACCGCCGCCAGCGGCACCAGCTGGCGCCAGGGCCGCAGCCCGCCCAGGCTGGCCACCACCAGCAGCAGCAGCGCCGCCACCCCGGCCAGGGCCAGCAGCGGCCGGCGCAGCTCGGCCAGGCGCTGGCGTCCGCGCCAGGGCAGGCCCAGGGCCGCCACCAGCGGCAGCAGCACCAGCAGGCCCATGCCCACCGGCAAGGTAGCCATGACCGAGCCGCGGGGGTAGACCACCGCCCGCAACAGGACCGACGCCAGGCTGAAGGCGATGATGGCCACCATGCTCTGCCCCAGCAGCGCGGCGCGCCCCGCCTCGCCGTTGGGGCTGGGCGTGGCGGGGGCCGCGGGCGGCAGGGGGGCGGACGTAGGGTCGGTCATCACGGGCAGGGGGCGCCTGCCCCATGTTGCGACAGAACGGGCCCGCCGGCCAGTGCCCCGCGGTTTCTCAGGGCATCACCAGCAGCGCCCGGAAGTCGTTGACATTGGTCATCGTCGGCCCGGTCACCAGGGCGTCACCCAGGGCGCCAAAGAAGCCGTGGCCGTCGTGGCGGTCTAGGCTCTGGCGCGGCGGCCGGCCCAGCGCCCAGGCACGGGTCAGGGTGTCGGGGGTGAGGAAGGCACCGGCCACCTCCTCCACCCCGTCCACGCCATCGGTGTCGGCCATCAGGCCCCACACGCCGGGCTGGCCGTCCAGCGCCAGGGCGGCGGCCAGCAGGCACTCCACATTGCGCCCGCCGCGGCCCCAGTCGGGCGCGCTGCCGTCGGCGGGTGGGCGGAAGGTGACGGTGGTCTCGCCCCCGGAGAGCAGCACACAGGGCCCTGTCAGGGGCTGGCCGCGGGTGGCCGCCTGGCGGGCGATGGCGGCCAGCACCTGGCCCACGTCGCGGGCCTCGCCCTCCAGGCTGTCGCCGAGGATCACCGGGGTCACGCCGGCGGCACGGGCCACCTCGGCCGCCGCCTCCAGCGCCTGCTGAGGCGTGGCGATCAGGCGCACGGCGTGCCCGGCCAGGCGGGGGTCGCCGGGTGGCACCGATTCGGCTTCGGGCCGGTCCAGCAGCGCGGCAACGGCCGGCGGCAGCGTGGCCAGCAGGCCGTAGCGGGCCAGGATGGCGCGGGCATCGGCGGTGGTGCTGGCGTCGCCCACCGTGGGTCCGGAGGCGATGTCCACCGGCCGGTCACCCGGCACATCCGACACCACCAGCGTCAGCACCCGAGCCGGGGCGCAGGCCGCCGCCAGCCGGCCGCCCTTGATGGCCGAGAGGTGGCGGCGCACGCAGTTCATTTCGCTGATGGTGGCGCCGCTGGCCAGCAAGGCGCGGTTGACGGCCTGCTTGTCGGCCAGGGTAAGGCCCGGGCCCGGCGCCACCAGCAACGAAGAACCGCCGCCGGAGATGAGCGCGATCACCAGGTCATCGGCCGACAGGCCGGCCACCGTGGCCTGCAGGGCCTGGGCAGCGGCCAGGCTGGCGTCATCGGGCACCGGATGGGCGGCTTCAATGATGCGCAAGTGCCGGCACGGCACGGCATAACCGTAGCGCGTGACCACCGTGCCACTGAGCCGGCCACTGGCGGCGTAGGCCGGACCCCAGGCGGCGTCCAGCGCCTCTTCCAGCGCCTGGGCCATGGCGGCGGATCCCTTGCCGGCCCCGATGACCACGGTGCGGCCGACCGGCGGCTGGGCCGGCAGGTGCGGGGCGATGCAGCGGCGGGGCTGCACCCGGGCCACGGCGGCTTGGAACATGTCGCGCAGCAGGGCGCGGGGGTCCAGGGTGGAGGTGGCAGGCGGGGTGGGCAGGCTCATGCAGAAGGGGCCGGGACGCGGCGGTGTCTGTGGATGGAGGGGGGCGAAAACAGACCAAATGCCCGGTGCAACGTACGTGTCGGACAGGGTGTAGCTTATATTGTTGTCATACAGCTTTGAAACCCCGCTTGCCGTGAACGCCCCCGCCGACGCCGATTTCCCCCTGTCTGCCCTGCCGGCCGTGAAGCTGGGCGCACGACTGTCCGAGCAACTGGCCGACGCGCTGGCCGGCGGTATCCGCGAAGGACAACTTCAGCCCGGCCAGCGCCTGCCCACCGAGGCCGCGCTGGTGGAGCGTTTTGGCGTGAGCCGCACCGTGGTGCGCGAGGCCCTCTCACGGCTCAAGACCCTGGGCCTGATCGAGTCCCGCCAGGGCTCGGGCGCCTATGTGCGCCGCCCGCCGGAGGCGGCCACCGCGCAGCCCCTGCTGTTGGCGCCGGATGGCTCGGTGGAGGCGGTGCTGCAGATGGTGGAGGTGCGCCGCGCGCTGGAGGCTGAAGCCGCCGCGCTGGCCGCCGCGCGGGTGACGCCGGCCACCTTGGCGCCCATTCAGGCGGCGCTGCAGACCTTGGAAGCGGCGGTGGCCGCAGGCAGTGAGGGCGTGGAGGAAGACATGGCCTTTCACGCTGCCATCGCCCAAGCGGCGGGCAATCCCTTTTTGTTGGCCACCCTCGCCCACCTGGGCCAATTCCTCACCGGCGCCATGCGCGTGACCCGGGCCAACGAGGCCACGCAGGACCGCATGCAGCAGGAAGTGCGCGCCGAGCACGCCGCCATCGTGCGGGCCATTGCCGAGGGTGACGTGGTGGCCGCGCGTTTTGCCGGCGCCCAGCACATGGTCAACGCCGCCCAGCGCATGGGCCAGGCCGATCCCGCCTTCTGGGCGGCGCGCGGCCGGCAATTGGCCGAACGCCTGCGGGCCGAACTGGGCGAACGGACGACGCGCTGACGCGGCCCCGGCCGGCCTCGCGCCGGGCGGCGGCCACGGTGGCGGTTACATGGGGTTTCCACGAATGCTGAGGTGTGCGGTTTGTCCGGCAAAATTTGTATGACAACCTGACAGCCGGACAAGAACCCGGTTGTTCTTTCACCACCGCCTGGAGACCTGCATGACCGCCATTCGCCCCCGTCGCCCCCTGTCCCTGCTGGCTGCAGCCTGCGCCGCCCTGCCCTTGTTGGCCGCCCTGCCCGCCCAGGCCCAGACGGTGCTGAAGATGGGCCATGTGCTGGCCAAGGGTTCGCATTACGACGTGGGCGCCAACACCTTCTGTGAGGAGCTGGACAAGGGCACGCAAGGTCGCATCAAGTGCCAGATCTTTGCGGCCGGCGCCTTGGGCGGCGAGCGTGAGATGGTGGAGGCGGTGCAACTGGGCACGCAGGACGCGGTGATCACCTCCACCGGCCCGGTGGGCAATTTCGTGCCCGAGATCAAGGTGCTGGACATCCCCTTCCTGTTCCGCGATTACGCCCACGCCCGCGCCGTGCTGGACGGCAAGATCGGCCAGGACCTGCTGGGCAAGTTCCCGGGCAAGGGGCTGGTGGCACTGGCCTGGAGCGAGAACGGTTTCCGCCACATGACCAACAACAAGCGGCCCATCGTCACGGCCGCCGACGCCACCGGCCTGAAGCTGCGCACCATGGAGAACAAGGTGCACATGGCCGGCTACAAGACCTTCGGCATCCTGCCCACGCCGATGTCGATGACCGAGGTGTTCACCGCCCTGCAGCAGGGCACGGTGGACGGGCAGGAGAACCCGGTGGGCGTGATCCTGGCGTCCAAGTTCTCCCAAGTGCAGAAGCACCTGTCGCTGACCGGCCACGTCTATTCGCCGGCGTTGATCATGGTGTCGCCCGGCGTGTGGGGCAAGCTGAGCGAGGCGGACAAGAAGGTGTTCCAGGCCGCCGCCGCCAAGAGCGTGGCCGCCAGCCGCAAGAAGGTGAACGACGACGAGGCCAACGGCCTGGCCCAGCTGAAGAAGGATGGCATGCAGATCGTCGAGCAGGTCGACGGCGCCAGCTTCCGCAAGGCCATTGCGCCGGCCTATGCCGAGTTCGCCAAGGAATTCGGCGCCGACAAGATCGCCGCCATCCAGGCCGTGCGCTGATCTGAAGGACGCCCGCCATGCGATCTCTCCTTCTGGCCCTGGACCGCCGGGCCATCGCCCTGGCCTCGGGCGCCGCCTGCGCCCTGCTGGTGCTCATCAGTGCCCTGGGCCTGTGGCAGGTGGCCGCGCGCTTTGTCTTCTCCCAGCCCTCCAGCTGGACGGAAGAAGCCATGCGCCGGCTGCTGATCTGGTGCGTGATGCTGGGCACCGCGGTGGCCTTCCGCCGTGGGGCGCTGGTGTCGGTGGACCTGGCGCTGCGCACCGCCACCGGGTGGTGGCGCGGGGTGCTGCGCCACCTCATCACCGGCACGGCGCTGGCCTATCTGGCGGTGCTGCTCTGGTACGGGGCTGACCTGACCTGGCGCGTGCGCTTCCAGAGCTTTGCCTCGATGGAGCTGTCCATGGCCTGGGCCTATGCCGCGCTGCCGGTGGGCGCCCTGCTGTGCATGGTGGGGGTGCTGGGCCACCACCTGGACCCGGTCCATGAAGAACTCGAAAACGCTCAATAAAGCGCGGAGCCCCCTGCCATGTCCCTCACCCTGCTTGTGACCATGATGCTGGGCTTCGCGCTCAGCATCTCCATCGCCGTGTCCATCGGCGGCTCGGCCATGCTGGGCATCGCGGTCTTCGACCCCGAACGCCTGGTGCTGGCCCCCAAGGAGATGTTCACCGCCATCGACAAATTCCCGCTGGCGGCCATCCCCTTCTTCATCCTGGCTGGCAACCTGATGGAGACCGGCGGCATCAGCCGGCGCCTGGTGGACTTTGCCAAGAGCCTGGTGGGCGGCGTGCAGGGCGGCCTGCCCATGAGCTGCGTGCTCACCTGCATGATCTTTGCGGCCGTGTCCGGCTCCTCGGTGGCCACCACCTTCGCCATCGGCTCGGTGCTGATCCCGGCGCTCATCAAGCACGGCTACCCCACGCCCTACGCGGCGGCGCTGCAGGCCACCTCGGCCGAGCTGGGGGTGATCATTCCGCCGTCCATCCCGATGATCCTGTTCGGCGTGTCGGCCGAAGTCTCCATCGGCGAGCTGTTCATCGCCGGCTTCGGCCCGGGCCTGCTGATTGGTGGCGTGCTGATGCTGTTCGTGCACCTCTACTGCCGCTACAAGGGCTGGGGCCAGCACGATGGCGACGGCCGCCTGAGCGTGGGCACCGCCAGCCGCAACGCGGCCTGGGCGCTGCTGATGCCGGTCATCATCCTGGGCGGCATCTACGGCGGCATCTTCACGCCCACCGAGGCCTCGGTGGTGGCGGTGGCCTACGCGCTCATCGTCGGCCTGGTCATCCACCGTGAGCTGACGCTCCAGGACGTGCTGCCGGTGCTGCGCAAATCGGTCATCTCCAGCGCGGTGATCATGTTCATCATCGCCAACGCCGGGCTGTTCGCCTTCCTCATCACCCGGGCCGGCGTGCCTGAGGCGATTGGTGAATGGCTGGTGAGCGTGCTGCAGTCGCCGCTGTGGTTCCTGCTGGGCGTGAACGCCGCGCTGTTTGTCATCGGCATGTTCATCGAGACCTCGGCCGCCATCATCGTGCTGGCGCCCATCTTGGTGCCAGTGGCCCGCCACTTCGGCGTGGACCCAGTGCACTTCGGCACGATCATGGTGGTGAATTTGGCGCTGGGCATGATCACCCCGCCCTTTGGCGTCAACCTGTTCGCCGCCTGCACCGTGGCCAAGATCTCGCTGGACCGCATCGTGCGCCACCTGCTGCCCTTCGTGCTGGTGGTGCTGGGCTGCCTGATGCTCATCACCTACATCCCCGGCATCAGCCTGGGCCTGCGCGACCTGGTGTTCCCGCCGGCCGTGGTCGCCCCCATCGGGCCCCAGTGACCCCCGGCTCCGCCCTCTTCCCCCTTTCTGGAGACCTCCCGATGAACGCCCCTGCGTCGTCTTCCCCCCTGCCCGCCGTGGGCCTCATCGGCCTGGGCGCCATGGGCCGCGGCATGGCCGCCTCGCTGCGCCGCGCCGGCCATCCCGTCTTCGTGCACGACGTGCGCCCTGAGGCCGTGAGCGCCTTCGTGGCCGAAGGCGGCACCGGCTGCGCCAGCCCGGCCGCGCTGGCCGCGCAGGTGGACATCGTCGTCAGCGTGGTGGTCAACGCCGCGCAAACCGAGGCCCTGCTGTTTGGCGAGCACGGCGCCGCCGCCGCCCTGCGCCCGGGCAGCCTGTTCGTGATGTGCTCCACCGTGGACCCGAACTGGTCCATCGCGCTGGAGGCGCGCCTGGCCGCGCTGGGCGTGCTGTACCTGGACGCGCCCATCTCCGGCGGCGCCGCCAAGGCCGCCAGCGGCCAGATGACGATGATGACCGCCGGCACCCCGGCCGCCTACGCCAAGGCCGGCGGCACGCTGGACGCCATGGCCGCCAAGGTCTACCGCCTGGGTGAGCAGGCCGGCAACGGCAGCAAGGTCAAGATCATCAACCAGCTGCTGGCCGGGGTGCACATCGCCGCCGCCGCCGAGGCGATGGCCCTGGGCCTGCGCGAAGGGGTGGACGCCGCCGCGCTGTACGAGGTGATCACGAACAGCGCCGGCAACAGCTGGATGTTCGAGAACCGCATGGCCCATGTGCTGGCGGCGGACTACACGCCGCTGTCGGCCGTGGACATCTTTGTGAAGGACCTGGGCCTGGTGCTGGACACCGCCCGCGCCACCAAGTTCCCGCTGCCCCTGTCGGCCACCGCGCACCAGATGTTCATGCAGGCCAGCACCGCCGGCTTCGGCCGCGAGGACGACTCGGCGGTCATCAAGATCTTCCCGGGCATCACCCTGCCCGGGGCCTCTGAATCCTCTGCCGGCTGATCTCTTCGAGGTTCCACCCATGCGCATCCTCGTCACCGGCGCGGCCGGCTTCCTGGGCACCCGCCTGGCCCGCACCCTGCTGGCCGGCGGCCCCATCTCGCTGGCTGGCGCCCCGGCCCAGGCGATCACCGCCCTGCGCCTGACCGACCTGTTCGCCCCCCCAGCCGATCTGGCCGCCGACCCGCGGGTGCAGGCCGTCACCGGCGACCTGGGCACCCTGCTGGCCGAGGGCCGGCTGCGGCTGGACGATGTGGACGCGGTGGTGCACCTGGCCTCCGCCGTGAGCGCCGACTGCGAGGCCGACCTGGACCTGGGCCTGCGCAGCAACCTGGCCGGCAGCCTGGCGCTGCTGCAGGCCGCTCGCCAGGGGGGCATCGCCAGTGGCCGCCCGCCGGTGTTCGTCTTCGCCAGCTCGGTGGCCGTGTTCGGCGCCGCGCCGGGCCACGCCTTGCCCGCCCTGATCGAAGACGAGCACCTGCCCACGCCGCAGGGCAGCTACGGCATCCAGAAGTTCATGGTCGAGCAGCTGGTGGCCGACTTCTCGCGCCGCGGCCTGGTGCAGGGCCGCACCGTGCGGCTGATGACCGTGGCGGTGCGCCCGGGCCGGCCCAATGGCGCGGCCTCCAGCTTTGTCAGCGGCATGCTGCGCGAACCCCTGGCCGGCCAGCGCTGCACCGTGCCCGTGGCGCCCGAGACCGCCGTGGCCCTGGCCTCGCCCGGCCGCACCGTGGCCGGCCTGCTGGCCGCGCTGAGCACGCCCGCGGCCACCTGGGGCCCGCCCACCGCCGTGAACCTGCCGGCCCTGACCACCACCGTGGGCGAGATGGCCCGCACCCTGGCCGCGCTGGCCGGCCCCGAGGCCGCCGCCCGGCTGGACTGGGTGCCCGACGCCCGCATCACCGCCATCGTCGGCGGCTGGCCGGCGCGCATTGCCGCCACCCGCGCCGCCGGTCTGGGCCTGCAGCCCGACGCCAGCGTGGCCGAGCTGCTGCGCGCCTACGCCGCCGACCACCCCGAGGCGCTGGCCCAGCCGCTGCGCGCCTGAGCGCCTGATCCCGACCCAAGGAATCCAACCCCATGACCCGCCCCCTGCTCGGCTGCATCGCCGACGACTTCACCGGCGCCACCGATCTGGCCAACAACCTGGTGCGCGCCGGCATGCGCACTGTGCAGACCATCGGCGTGCCCGCCGGCCCGCTGGACGCCAGCGCCGATGCGGTGGTGGTGGCGCTCAAGTCGCGCACCGTGCCGGCGGCCCAAGCCGTGGCCCAGTCCCTGGACGCGCTGCGCTGGCTGCAGGCGCAGGGCGTGCAGCAGGTCTACTTCAAGGTCTGCTCCACGTTTGACTCCACGCCCGCCGGCAACATCGGCCCCGTCACCGAGGCGCTGATGGACGCGCTGGACGCACCCTTCACCATCGCCACGCCGGCCTTTCCGGACAACGGCCGCACCGTCTTCAAGGGCCACCTCTTCGTGGGCGACGTGCTGCTGAGCGACAGCGGCATGCGCCACCACCCGCTCACCCCCATGACCGACGCCAACCTGGTGCGGGTGATGCAGGCCCAGTGCCAGCGCCGGGTGGGCCTGATCGACCACCGCACCGTGGCCGCCGGGCAAGCCGCCATCCGCGCCCGCATGGCCGCGCTGCAGGCCGAAGGCGTGGCCATTGCCATCGTCGATGCGGTGAGCAACGACGACCTGCTGCGCCTGGCCCCGGCGCTGAAGGACCTGCCGGTGCTGTGCGCCGGCTCGGGTGTGGCCATCGGCCTGCCGGGCAACTTCGGCCTGAGCCCCTCGGCGCAGACCGCCCGCCTGCCGGCGCCGCAGGGCGCGCAGGCCATCGTCTCGGGCAGCTGCTCGGTGGCCACCAACGGCCAGGTGGCCGACTTCATCGCCCGGGGCGGCGCGGCGCTGGCCATTGACCCCCTGCGCGTGGCGGCTGGTGAGCCGGTGGCCGAAGCCGCCTTGGAATGGGCCCGACCACGCCTGGCCCAAGGCCCGGTGCTGGTGTACTCCACCGCCGCCCCCGAGGCCGTGCAGGCCATCCAGGCCCAGCTGGGCGTGGAGGCGGCCGGCGCCCTGGTGGAGGGCTGCATCGCCCGCATCGCCCGGGGCCTGGTGGATGTCGGCGTGCGCCAGCTGGTGGTGGCCGGGGGCGAGACCTCCGGCGCCTGCGTGCAGGCCCTGGGCATCACCCAGCTGGCCATCGGCGCGCAGATCGACCCCGGCGTGCCCTGGTGCCATGCCCAGCCCACCTGCGCCCCAGAAGGCCTGCACCTGACGCTGAAGTCCGGCAACTTCGGCACGCCGGACTTTTTCACCAAGGCTTTTTCCGCGCTGGCCTTGGCGGTCGCGGCGGCGGAGACCGTCTGACCATGGCGCCCTTCATGGACGAGGCCCTGGCCCGCGAGGAGATCTGCCGCGTCGGCCGCTCGCTGTTCGAGCGCGGCTACGTACACGCCACCGCCGGCAACCTCAGCGTGCGCCTGGCCGACGGCTACCTCATCACCCCCACCGACGCTTGCCTGGGCACGCTGGACCCCGCCCGCCTGGCGCGGCTGGACGCCCACGGCCAGCAGGTGGCCGGCGACCGGGGCAGCAAGACCATCGTCCTGCACCGCCGCATCTACGCCGCCACCGAGGCCGCCGGCACCCCCGCCCGCTGCGTGCTGCACACCCACAGCACGCACCTGGTGGCCGCCTCGCTGCTGCAGTGCGGCGCCGCCAACGGCCCGGCCGACCCCGAAGCCGAGCTGCTGCCCCCGCTCACGCCCTATTTCGTGATGAAGGTGGGCCGGGTGCCGCACATCGCTTACCACCGCCCCGGCGCCCCCGAGGCGGCCGAGGCCGTGGCCGCGGCCATCGCCCGCCACGCTGGCGCCGGCCGTACCCTGCGCGCGGTGATGCTGGCGCGCCTGGGCCCCAACGTCTGGCACGACAGCCCGGCCGCCGCCCTGGCCACGCTGGAGGAGCTGGAGGAGACCGCGCGCCTGTGGCTGCTCACCCGCCCCACGGCCGCAGCCCCCGCCAGGCCTGCCCCTGCCCCCCTGGACGCCGGCGCCCTGGACGCCCTGCAGCAGGCCTTCGGCGCCCGCTGGTGAGGCCCGCCACCCCCAAGATCCCCGGAGAATCGCCCCCATGCCCCGCTTTGCCGCCAACCTGACGATGCTCTACAACGAGCACCCCTTCCTCGACCGCTTCGCCGCCGCCGCCGCCGACGGCTTCGAGGGCGTGGAGTACCTGTTCCCCTACGCCTTCCCCGCCGAGGCCATTGCCGAGCGCCTGAAGGCCCACGGCCTGCAGCAGGTGCTGTTCAACGCCCCGCCCGGGGACTGGGACGCCGGCGAGCGCGGCATCGCCTGCCTGCCCGGCCGCGAGGCCGAGTTCCGCGCCGGCTTCGCCACCGCCCTGGCCTACGCCCAGGTGCTGGACTGCCCGCGCATCCATGTGATGGCGGGCCTGGCCCCGGCCGGCGTGCCGCACGCCACCCTGCTGGCCACCTACGAGGCCAACCTGGCCTGGGCCGCCGGGCAGGCCGCCGCCGCCGGCCGCGACGTGCTGATGGAGCCCATCAACCCGCGCGACATGCCGGGCTACTTCCTCCACCACCAGGCCGAGGCCCACCGCATCGCCCAGGCCATCGGCGCGCCCAACCTGAAGGTGCAGTTCGACCTTTACCACGCGCAGATCGTGGAGGGCGACCTGGCCATGAAGATCCGCCAGTGGCTGCCCACCGGCCGCGTGGGCCACTTCCAGCTCGCCGGCGTGCCGATGCGCCATGAGCCTGACCTGGGCGAGCTGCACTACCCCTACCTGTTCTCGGTCATCGACGAGGTGGCCGCGCAGTGCGGCTGGCAGGGCTGGATCGGCTGCGAGTACCGCCCGGCGCGCGGCGCCGTGGCCGGCGGCACCTCGGCCGGCCTGGGCTGGCTGCGGGCGGCCGGCGTGCCGGCCCGAGGCTGACCCCGCCCGCAAAGGCTCAAGCCCGATCCGGCCAGCCCGCGCCGCGGGTGTTGAAGTGCATGGCGTACACCGAGTGTGAGGCCGCCATGTAGAGGCGGTTGCCCTTGGGGCCGCCCCAGCACAGGTTGGCGCAGCGCTCAGGCAGGCTCAGGTGGGCCAGGGCGCGACCTTCGGGGCTGAAGACGCGCACGCCGTCCAGGTCTTCGCTGCGGGCAGCGGGCAACCAGACCTGGCGGCCGTTGAGGGTGACGGGCGCGTCGGCCAGTTCGCTGCTGGCGCCCCAGCCGCACCACAGGTTGCCCTGCTCGTCTACACGCAGGCCGTCCAGGGCGCCGTGGTCGGTGGCTTGCACCACGCGCACGGCGCCGGCCAGGTCCAGGGTGCGGCCGTCGGCGCTCAACGCATAGCGCCAGATGCTGCGCCAGGGCGAAGGCCGGCACTCCACCACATACAGGTAGCGCTCATCGGGGCTGAAGGCCAGGCCGTTGGGGTTGCCCAGGTCGGTGATGACGGGTGTGACCTCGCCGCTGTCCGGGTCCAGGCGAAAGACCCAGGTGCCGGGCAACTCGGGCGTGGCAGGCTCACCCTCCCACCAGCCTTGGATGCCAAAGAGCGGGTCGGTGAACCAAATGCTGCCGTCGGACTTGACCACGATGTCATTGGGCGCATTGAAGCGCTGGCCCTGCCAACCGGTGGCCAGCACCGTGACCGTGCCGTCATGCTCGGTGCGGGTGATGCGCCGGGTGACGGAGTGCTCGCAGCTCACCAAGCGGCCTTGTCGGTCACGGGTGTGGCCGTTGGCGTGGTTCGAGGGCGAGCGGAAGACCGAAAAGCGGCCATCGGTCTCGTCGAACCGCAGGATCCGGTTGCCCGGGATATCACTCACCAGCAGGTGGCCGGGCCCGCCCTGCTGGCCGGGAAAGTACACCGGCCCCTCGGCCCAGCGCAGGCCGCTGGCCACCTGCTCCAGCGTGCTGCTGTACAGGCGCAGCGGCAGGAAGGCTGGGTCCAGGATCTGCAGCGCCGGGTCGGGGTAGCGGGCGTGGGGCTGGAAAGGAACGTGCATGGGCAGGCGGTAGAGCGGCGGGCGGGCTACTGCGGGGCGAGGTAGAACCTCTTCAGGGCGTCGCCGCGCAGGTAGTCCGGCAGGTTGGGGCTTTGGGCGATGGTGGTGCAGTAGTCGGGATCATCCACCACGGTCAGCGGGGCGAGTGTGAGCGGCTTGATGGGGGTCGGGTGGGCCGGCGCCCAGGCCATGGCCATGCCGCCGGGCTGGTCGGCAGCGGGCTCTGCCTGCGGGGGCGACGCCAGGTCGTCGCCCATGTCAAAAACCAAGCCGAAGGCGGCGGGGCCCACCGGGGCCGCACTGGCCGCCCAGTCGGCCCCGGCGGGCGCCAGGCCGGGCGCCGCTGACGGTGCAAGGGCCTCGGGATGGGCCAGGGCCTGGCTCAGCAGTGCCATGCAGGCCGACACGTTGGGCCCGGCGTCTGGCAGGCGCAGGCGTTTGGGTACCCCCCCCACCGTCAGGGTGTCCCAGTGCGGCCAGATGGGGGTGTCAGCGGCGCTCAACTGCAGCATCAAGTCGGCATCACCGTACAGGGGGACGCCATCGACCCACACCGCGGCCACCTCGCGCTCGGTGGCATGCAAAAGGTTGGCGTAGGGGTCGTCGTGCCGGCGGCGGACCACCAGCAGGTCGGCCAGGTAGCCGGCACGCAGCTGCCCCAGTTGGCCGCCCCATTGCACCACCCGGGCGGCATCCGCGGTGAGGGCCTTCACCAGGCGCTCGGTGCCCAGGCGTTGGTCGACCTCTTGCTGCTGGTCCACCAGGTGGGCCACCTTGAGTTCTTGCAGCAGGTTGCGGCTGCCGCTGGGGGTCCAATCGCAGCCCAGGGCAAAGGGGTGGTGGGTGTTGAGATCGGCCGGGTCCAGCGTCTTGCCATACAGCAGCAGGTTGGACAGGGGGGACCACACCACATGGCTGCCGGCGTCGCGCAGGGCCTGGTGGTCATCGCGCGTCAAGGCCAGGCAATGGATGCAGATGAGATTGGGGCGGAGCAGTTGGTGCTCTCGCACCACACTGACCTGTCGCACGGCGGACGGGTTCTCTGCGGTGCCCTCAGCCCAGTGGAAAAAGGTGGGTTGCTGAGAGTCCAGGACTTCGGCAAAGCTCTTGAGCTCGTCGTCCGAATCCACGTCAGCCACGCGGGTGCGGGCTCGCGGCAGGCCACCGTTCGACGTTTCCTCAAAGTTACGGACCAGCCCCCGGTAGTGGGTCGATCCGCCCTTGGCGGAAAGGCCCTGCAGTGCGGTACATCCGCCCATGAGCGAGCGCAACTCCACATAACGGGCCAGTGCCCGCAGGTAGGGTGAAGGCGCCTTGAGCAAGGCTGTTGCGGGGGCGCTCACCTGCGCGCGATACCGCTTGTCATCCAACCACTGGCTGCGTCCTGTGTACCTCTTGGGCACTGGCCACAAGGGCAAGGCGTTGTAAGCCGGGTGGTTATGCAGGTCCATCAGGCCGGGCAGCACGTCGTAGCCGGACAGGTCGTGCACCGTCACGCCGGCAAAACCCGGTGGCGGGGGCACAGTGGCGTCTTGGGCGGCCACGATGCGGTCGCCCTTCAGGTACAGGTGCCCGGTGGCAAGGACGCCAGCGGGACCCATGGTGACCAGGCGCGCAGCCAGGATGCAACGTTTCATGAGGGCGACCTCACCAGTTCAGGGCTTGGCCAT
Organism: Ideonella livida; assembly: GCF_010499455.1. Lineage (GTDB taxonomy): Bacteria > Pseudomonadota > Gammaproteobacteria > Burkholderiales > Burkholderiaceae_C > Ideonella > Ideonella livida. Next base: position 237,048 of record NZ_JAAGOH010000003.1, read on the forward strand.
GAGCGTCTGCAAGCGCTTGATTGGCCGTGGAGAAGGGGTTGGGCTGATCAAAGAACAGTGGCTTGTCTCCGGAGCCCCTGGCGTTGGGGTGATGGCCAGGCAGGCACAGCGCACGCGGTAGGGCCAGGTCGAGTGGCGCCAAGGCGTTCCTGACCTTGCCGCTCCAGGGCATCACCAGCAGCGGGCGCGGGGACTCCCGCCCGGCCAGGTGGCGCACCACGGCCTGCAGCACCGGTTGCCACAGCGCCATGTGCTGGTCCTGCTCCGGACCCTCGAATTTCGTGTGGGTCAGGGCCAGGTTCAGACACAGCACCCCCTGGCCGGCCCAATGGGCAAAGAGCGCCGGTGGCGGCGGCAGTCGGCCCTTGTTGAACCGCTCGCACCAGGTCGCCCAGTGCGCGTCACCTAAAGGGGGGTCGGTGGACTGCCCGTCTCGGTGCACGGCCAGCATCTGCGCGATGCGCTGCAGGCTTTTGGGCGTCTGGGGCGACCAAGTGGTCTGGTCGCCCGGTTCAAAGGATCGGCCGGTGGCGAGTTTGGGATGGGGATACGGGTCTTGGCCGATCATCACCGCCCGCACCTGGTGGGGGGGCACTTCGTCAAGGGCCTTGAAGAGGTGGCTGCCCGCAGGTCGGCCTGATGCCACTTGGCCTCGGCGCTGCGGGATCACCGGGTGCTCCGAGGCCTTCCGGGTGGGCGACACGCCTGCCCAGTTCAGCTCCACATCCTTGAGCACGGGGACCCACGCGGGTGGCAGGTCTTCTTGCCAACCCTCCAGGTGGCCGCGCAACTGGTCGATGAGCAGTGCCGTCATGGCTGCACCTCGGTCAGGCCCAGGGCCATGTGCCAGGTGTGCAGGTCGTCCACGGCCACCCCGGCCGGGGCCAGCACGGGCACGGGCGTGGCCTGCTGCGCCAGGTGCACGGTCAGGCCCGGCACGGCGTGCTGCAAGGCTTGTTGGCATGCGGTCAGGTTCAGGGGCGCAGCGCTGCTGAGCCAGACCACTGCCTTGCCGTCCACGCACCAGGCCACGGCCTCGCTGTCGGGTTCAGGGCAGATTGCCAGGAGTTGGCCAGGCGTCACGTTCGGCGGCACCGCCAGAAACAGCACCGAGATGCGGGCCGTGGGCTGCGCGAAGTGGGCCCCGTCGGCGCTGGGCATCCGGCGCAGGGGCTTGCCCGGCTCCTCGGCCGCCGTGGCCCATTTGGAGCGGGAGTGCCGCGCACCGGTGCCAAAGCGGAAAACCTCGCCATGCAGGTCGCTGTAGGCCTGGCCCTCAGCGTCGGCCTTGTGGCGTTCGTAGTCTTCGCGGCTGCGGTAGACCAGCAGGGCCGTCTCGTCTGGCCAGGCCAGGGTCGCGGCATCGTCGTCGGCGGTCAGCACGGTGGGCACGTAGGCCATCAGGCCAAAGCGGGTCATCACCCGCCAGGTCTGTGGCAGAAAGACCTGGCCCAGGGTCTGCCGGAAGGTGGGCCAGTCGGTCGGGCCTGCGTCGGCGGCGGGCTTGCGCCAGCCCAACCAGAGGCGCGGTTCGTGCGTGAGGCTCATTCCAGAAACTCCTGTGGGATGGGTTGCAGTTCGGTGTGCATGTCCAGGAACCAGCGGATGACGCGCCGCACCCGCGCCGGCATGCGCCGCTCACGCAGGCGCACGATCCAGATTTGTTGCATGGCCGCCTGCTGGGCCTGGCCCAGGGGGCCGGTCAGGGCCCGCAGGCGGCCTTGGGCCAGGGCCTCGCCCACCACATGGCGGGGTAGCACGGTGCAGCCCAGCTCCCCCTCCACCATGGCCAGCACGCCGCGCAAATCGTTGAACTGGCCGCAGGTGCGCAGCGAGACGGTGCTGATGGGGTCGGTCTCGCCAAACTGTGCACGGATCCAGCGGTTGAGCCCGTGCAACATGCCGGGGTAGACGATGAGCGGCAGGCTCAGCAGCCCGTCCAGGTGCTCGGGCAGCGCCGGCGCCTGGCCGTTGCCCGGCCCCACCAGCACATAGTCCTCGCAGCAGAAGGGGTAGGCCTGCACCGCCTGGCTGTCCGCGGGCTGGTTCATGAAGCCAAAGTCGACGGCGCCGGCCAGCACGTCAGCCAGCACTTCAGGGGCGGGCTTGAGCTCGATGCTCAGCACCAGATCGGGATGCGCCTTGCGCCGCTCCAGCAGCCAGCCAAAGTGCGGGGCGTGGATGCAGCTCTCGGGCATGGCGTAGCTCACGCCGCCGCGCATGGACTCAAACTCCTCGTTGAGCTGCTCCAGAAACCGCGCGGTGTGGTCCATGTAGGCCTGCGCATGCAAGGCCAGCATGCGGCCGGCGGTGGTGGTGAGCACGCGGCCGTTGGCCCGCACAAAGAGCTGGGTGTTCAGCCGCTCCTCCAGCTTGGCGATCTGCTGGCTCACGGCCCCCTGGGTCAGCGAGGCCTCCACGGCGGCGGCCGAAAAGCTCTCGGTGCGCACGACCGCCAGAAAGGCGCGGAACAGCCGCGGGTCCAGGCGCTCAAAGTCACTGGCTGTCCATCGCATGGGCGACTCCTCTCAAGCTGGGCGGTACAGGCGGAAGTGGTTGAAGACCACGTGGTTGGCCGGCGGGCTGTAGACCTGCTTCCGGGGTTTGATCCAGTGCTTGGCCGCCAGGCGTAAATGCACCGGCCCGGCCAGAAAGGCGGCGTCCAGCGTGGTGTCCTGCTGCGTCGGGCTTGGCCGCAGGTCCAGCCAGGTGTCCTGCGCCGTGGCCCGGCCCCGTGCGCGCCAGTGGCCGCCCAGGCGCTCCAGCCACAGCCAGCCGCTGGCCGGGCCGGTGATGTCGCCGGTGCGGGCGTTCACCCCGTAGCGGTTGTGCCGGCTGTCGGCGATGGGCTGGCCTTGGGCACCCGGCTTGAAGACCGGCGGTTCGGTGTTCCAGCCGATGCGCCAGCCGTCGTCCTCGTCAAACTCGGCGCTGACGTAGGGCGGCTCGCCGTGGACGTTGAACACCAGGGCGCACGCCTGCGCCTGGGTGGGCTGCAACACCGTGGCCGGTGGCGGCGACGCACCGATGGCGGCCAACTCCAGCGTGCTGGCCTGCTGGGGGTGACTCACCGTGAAGGCGACTTCGGCGGCAAAGTCGCCGGCCAGGGCCTCGGCGCTCACCACCCCACCCGAGGCGTAGTCCCCGCCGGCCTGCATGTCCAGGTGCAGGCCCTCCCGCAGCTCGATGCGGTACTGCGGCGCCACTTGCAGCTGGCCACCGATCCACCGCGCCGACAGCGCGGGGCCCTCGAAGGCCTCCTCCCAAACCACCTTCCAAGACGGCATAGGTCCTCCCGGTTTGTCGCTGTTCGCCACTAATTGGGGCGATTAGCAGCCGTAGCTTTGCACGGTTGGCAGGCGGATGCAAAGTGTTTCGCATGTTCAAGGTTTGATTCTTGACTGCCAACACAAAAGAGGGATGCCCAAAATGAATACAACGGCACACACGCCCGAGGACGCTTCGGCCGTCAGCCAGACGGCGCTGGAGGTCATCGGCCTGAGCCTGCTGATGGTGGATGCGCACGGCCGCCTGCGCTATGCCAATGCCCACGGACACCGCGACCTGGCCCGCCAGGACATCCTGCGGCTTGAGGGCGGCCGTGTGGTGGGAGTGGGGCCGGAAGGTCTGCGGCAGTTCACGCTGGCGCTCCAGGCCGCCGGCGCCGGCGCCCGCAGCGTGCTCACCCTGGGGCCTGCGGAAACCTCGCTGGCGGTGGTGCCCATGCACCGCTGCCCTTGCCCGGTGGACGCGCAGCGGGTGTTGGTGACCTGGAGCGGTGACGCCCCCAACATGGGCCTGACCCTGCACCTGTTTGCCAAGGCGCTGGGCCTGGCCCCCGGCGGACAGGACGAGCCCGCCGAGCGCCCCGAGGGCGGCTCCCCGCTGCTGCCGCGGCTGTCCTCTGCCCTGGCCCGCCACTGGCCGCTCTGAGCGGCGGGCCGGAGGCGCTTCAGGCCGGCGCGTCGCGGCCGGGGTCGCGCACCACCACGCCGCGGGCCACCACCAGATAGCGCGCCGGCTCGGTGCCGGGGTTGTGAAAGCCGTGCTCGCCGTCGGTGGCCATGCGCAGGCAGTCGCCCGGGGCCAGCTCAAACCATTCTGACCCGGCCTGCACCCGCAGCCGCCCGGCGGTGAGCAGCACCTGCTGGTCATAGCGCAGGCGGGCGGTGGGGGCAAACCGCACCTGGGCACCGGCCGGCAGGTCCACGGCAATGATCTCCACCTCGTCGGCCACGCCGGTGGGCGAGACCATGCGGCGCACATAGCCGGTGTCGGGATCCACCCACTGCGGCTGCTCGGCAAGGCGGCGCAGCGCACTGGCCTGCGGAGCGGGCGGCTCGCTCATCAGGGCCGACAGGCTTTGCCCCAGGGCATCCCCCAGGCGCACCAGCAGGGTGGCAGAGGGGTTGGCTTCGCCCCGCTCGATGCGGGAGATCATGGCCCGACTGACCTGGGCCTGGGCGGCGAGCTGCTCCAGTGTCCAGCCCCGGCGCTTGCGCTCCTGGCGAAGGCGGCGGGCGATCAGGGTCATGGTTCGGGCTCCGGGCAGGCTGGACGACGGGGAATGCATCCACTATAGTGGAATTTCTACTGTAGTGGAAATTTGCCATGCCCTCCCCCGCCAGCCCGCTGCGCATCGTCCTGGACGACCTGACCCACCCGGCCCTGCATGCCCTGCTGCAAGAGCATCTGGACCACATGTACTCGCTCTCACCACCTGAGAGCGTGCACGCCCTGGACCTGGACAAGCTGCGCGCGCCGGACGTGAGCTTCTGGTCGGTGTGGGCAGGAGATGAACTGGTGGGCTGCGGGGCCCTGAAGGCGCTGGACGCCACCAGCGGCGAGCTCAAGAGCATGCGCACCCCGCAGGGGCAACGCCGCCGCGGCGCCGGCCGGGCGGTGCTGCGCCACATGATCGACGAGGCCCGCCGCCGCGGCTACACCCGCCTTTACCTGGAGACCGGGCCCGCCAGCACCTTTGGCGCGGCCCATGCGCTGTACCTGAGCGAGGGGTTTGAAGCGTGCGGCCCGTTTGCGGACTACCGGCCGGACCCGTTCAGCGTCTTCATGACACGGGCGCTTTGAGGCGTGGACAGGTGCGGTGGCCTCAGCCCCTGGCCACTTCCGTGACCAGCCGGCCCTGGCCAAAGTAGCCCAGCAGGTTCTCCACCACCCGGTCGGCCATGGCCTGGCGGGTTTCCTGGGTGGCGCTGGCGATGTGCGGGGTCAGCACCACGCGCTCCAGGGTGTGCAGCGCGGGGTTGCCGGCGGGCTCGCGCTCAAACACATCCAGGCCTGCCCCGCCCAACGTGCCCTGGGTGAGGGCGCTCACCAGCGCGGCCTCGTCCACCACGCTGCCTCGGGCCACGTTGATGAGGAAGCCCTGCGGCCCCAGGGCCTGCAGCACCGGGGTGTCGACCAGATGGCGCGTCTGCGGCCCGCCACTGGTGATGACGACCAGGTAGTCGGCCCAGTCGGCCAGGGCCAGCAGCTGGGGCTCATGCGCCCAGGGCACGCCGGCCACCGGCCGGCGGCTGTGGTAGCGCACCGTCATGTCAAAGCCACTGGCGCGGCGGGCAATGGTCTGGCCGATGCGGCCCAGGCCCAGCAGGCCCAGGCGCGCGCCGCTGACCTTGCGTCCCAGCGGAAAGGGCCCGGTGCTTTGCGGCCAGTGGCCGGCGCGCATCCAACGGTCGGCCTCGGCGGTGCGGCGGGCGCAGGCCAGCAGCAGCGCAAAGGCGTGGTCAGCCACGCAGTCATTGAGCACATCCGGCGTGTAGCCCACCGGGATGTGGCGGGCGTGCGCGGCGGCCACCGGCACCTTGTCCAGCCCAACGCCGAAAGACGAGATCACCTGCAACGCGGGTAATTGGTCCAGCAAGGCCGCCTCGGCGCCGGAGGCGGCCGAGGTGACCAGGGCCTGCACCTGCGCGCCATGCCGGGCCAGCAGCGCCGCACGGTCCTCCGGCCGCTGGGCGTCCACCAGGGTGAAGTGCTGCCGCAGGCGGTCCAGCAGGGTGGCGGGCAGGCGGCCCACGTTGAGCACGGTGCGGTCTTGGAAGTTCATCGGCAGGCGGAAAAGGTCAGGTGAAAGGCAAAGCCGGCCATTACACCGCCCCGTGCGCCTCAAAGTACATGGCGTACAGCGAATGGCAGCTGGCCATGTAGAGGCGGTTGTGCTTGGGGCCGCCCCAGCACAGGTTGGCGCAGCGCTCGGGCAGGCGGATGTGGGCCAGCGGCTTGCCCGCCGGGCTGAAGACCATCACGCCGTCCAGGTCCTCGGGTCGGCCCTTGAGCTGGAACACCTGGCGGCCGCCCACGGCGCTGGGCTCGGCCTGCAGGGCGCCGTTGCTGCCCCAGCCGCACCACAGGTTGCCGTCGCGGTCCACCTTGAAGCCGTCCAGGGCGCCAAAGTCGGCGGCGTCGATCAGCTTGGTCTTGTTGGAGAGCGTGCGGCCATCGGCGCCCACGTCGTAGGCCCAGATGCTGCGGTTGGGCGTGCCCTTCCACTCCACCACGTAGAGCTTCTTCTCGTCGGGGCTGAAGGCCAGGCCGTTGGGGTTGACGATGTCGGTGATGACGGCGCTGAGGCTGCCGTTCGCATCAATGCGGTAGACGTTGGTGGTGGCCTGCTCGGGCTTGGCACGGCTGCCTTCCCACTCGCCGTTGATGCCGAACAGCGGGTCGGTGAACCACACGCTGTCGTCACTCTTGACGACGATGTCATTGGGCGCATTCAGGCGCTTGCCTTCGAAGCTGTCGGCCAACACGGTGAGCTTGCCGTTTTTCTCGGTGCGCACCACCCGGCGGGTGACCGAGTGCTCGCAGCTGATGAGCCGCCCCTGGCGGTCACGGGTGTTGCCGTTGGCGTAGTTCGACGGGCTCTTGAACACGGTGAACGCGCCGGTCGCCTCGTCGAACTTCATGAGGCGGTTGTTGGGGATGTCACTGACCAGCACATGGCCCGGGGCCCCGTTGTCGCCGGGGAAGTACACCGGCCCCTCGGCCCAGCGCATGCCGGTGCCCACCTGCTCCAGCGTGCTGCTGTAGATGCGGTACTTGGCGAACGACGGGTCCAGGATCTGGACGGCCGGGTCGGGGTAGCGCTGGTTGGGGGTGAAGGCAAAGGCCTGGGCCAGCGCGTCGCCGGTCAGAACGGCGGCGCCGGTGGCGGCACCGGCGGCCAGCAGCTGGCGGCGGGCGGGGTTGAACGGGTTCATGGGCGTGTCTCCGGATGAATCGGCCCTCTGCGGGGCCATGGGAAGACCGGCACGCGGCAGCGTGCCGGTGAAGGGGGAGCGTCAGGGCGCTCCGCGTGCCTCAGCGCACCAGGCAGGGCTTCTTGTTGTCGAAGGTCCAGCCCGGGATCAGGTACTGCATGGCGGTGGCGTCGTCGCGGGCGCCCAGGCCGTGCTGCAGGTAGAGCTGGTGGGCCTTCTCCACCTCGGCCATGTCCAGCTCCACGCCCAGACCCGGCTTCTTGGGCACTTCCACATGGCCGTCGATGATCTTCAGCGGGTCTTGGGTCAGGCGCTGGCCGTCTTGCCAGATCCAGTGGGTGTCAATGGCCGTGACCTTGCCCGGGGCGGCGGCGCCCACATGGGTGAACATGGCCAGGGACACGTCGAAGTGGTTGTTGGAGTGGCTGCCCCAGGTCAGGCCCCAGTCGCGGCAGGTCTGGGCCACGCGCACGCTGCCGGCCATGGTCCAGAAGTGCGGGTCGGCCAGCGGGATGTCCACGCTTTGCAGCGAGAGCGAGTGCACAAACTGCCGCCAGTCGGTGGCCACCATGTTGGTGGCGGTGGGCAGGCCGGTGGCGCGGCGGAACTCGGCCATCACCTCGCGGCCGCTGAAGCCCCCTTCGGCGCCGCAGGGGTCTTCGGCATAGGCCACCACACCACGCATGCGCTGGCCCAGGCGGATGGCGTCCTTCAGCAGCCAGCCGCCATTCGGGTCCAGGGTGACGCGGGCGTCAGGAAAGCGCTCGTGGATGGCGGTGACGGCGTCCACCTCGGCATCACCGGCCAGCACGCCGCCCTTCAACTTGAAGTCATTGAAGCCGTAGCGGGCGCGGGCGGCCTCGGCCAGGCGCACCACGGCCTCGGGCGTCATGGCGGCCTCGTGGCGCAGGCGGGTCCAGTCGTCGGCGTCGGGGTTCTTGGCCAACTCGTCGGCGGCGCTGACGTAGGGCAAGTCTGTCTTGGTGCGGTCGCCCACAAAGAAGAGGTAGCCCAGCATTTCCACCCGGTCGCGCTGGCGGCCTTCGCCCAGCAGGTCGCACACGGGCAGGTCCAGGTGCTGACCCAGCAGGTCGAGCATGGCCGATTCAATGGCCGCCAGCGCGTGGATGGTGGTGCGCAGGTCAAAGGTCTGCAGGCCACGGCCGCCGCTGTCGCGGTCGGCAAAGGCCTTTTGCACGGCTTGCAGCACGGCCAGGTGGCTGCCCACCGGCTGGCCCACCACCAGGGCGGCGGCGTCTTCCAGGGTTTGGCGGATCTTCTCGCCACCCGGCACCTCACCCACGCCGGTGCGGCCAGCGGAGTCGGTCAGCACCAGGAGGTTGCGGGTGAAGAAAGGGGCGTGCGCGCCGCTGAGGTTCAGCAGCATGCCGTCGCGGCCCGCCACAGGGATGGCGCGCAGGGAAGTGATGCGAGGAGTGGTGGTCATGGTCAAACTCAATCTGCGGTGATCTTGCGGGTGTCGATCAGCTGCTTCCAACGGGCGTTTTCCTTGGCCTGGAAGGTCACAAACTGCTCGGGGGTGTTGCCCACGATCTCCAGGCCCACGGCGGTGAACTGCTGCTTGATCTTGGGGTCGTTCAGGGCAGCCAGCAGGGCTTCCTGCATCTTGCTGCGCACCTCGGCGCTCAGGCCCTTGGGCGCCACGATGGCTTGCCAGGAATACACGTCGGCCCCCTTCACACCGGCCTCGCCCAGCGTGGGCACGCCGGGCAGCACCGGCGAGCGCTTGTCGCCGGTCACGGCCAGGGCCTTGAGCTTGCCGGCATTGATGTGCTGCAGCACGGCGTTGACGTTCTGGAATGAGGCATCCACCTGGCCGCCCAGCAGGTCAGAAATGGCCGGCGCACCGCCCTTGTAGGGAATGTGCAGGCCACTGGTGGCGGTCTGCAGCCAGAACAGCTCGGCGGTGAGGTGGTCGGAGGAGCCGTTGCCCGAGGAGGCGAAACTGACCTTGTCCGGGTTGGCCTTGAGCGCTGCCACCACATCGGCCACGGTCTTGTGGGGCGAGTTGGCCGGCACCACCAGCACATTGGGCGCCTGCACCAGCACGGTCAGGTAGTCAAAGTCCTTGGCCGCGTCGTAGGCCACGTTCTTCATCAGGTGCGGGGCAATCACCAGCGGGCCCAGCGAGGTGACCAGAAAGGTGTGGCCATCGGCCGGTGAACGCTTGACCAGCGTGGCGCCGATGGTGCCGGTGGCGCCTGCCTTGTTGTCCACGATGAAGGTCTGGCCCAGGCGCTCCTGCAGCTTGGTGCCCACGGCCCGGGCAATGGTGTCGGTGGCGCCGCCCGGGGGAAAGGGCACCAGCAGGGTGACAGGCTTGGCGGGCCAGGTCTCGGCCTGGGCGCCGGTGGCGGCCAGCAGGGCCAGTGCCAAGGTGCAGAACAGACGCTTGGTGAACATGCGAAGTCTCCGGTTGCGAGGCGATGGGGCCGTCCCCTGTGGGGGCACGGCTTGGTTGTGGTGGAGCGCCGCCGGCAATTGGTAGCGCTACCAAATATGCACCAATGGTAGCGCTACCTTGGCAGGCTGTCCGCTGCGGGAGTTGCGTAAGGGCAAACCCTAGCGCTCACCTCCATCCCGGCGCCCCCCGGTCCGGTGCGCCCGTAACATGTCCGTATGCTCACCTTCGACCAAGCCGGCGCCTTTGTGCTGGCCGCCCTCCTCATCACCGCCTCCCCGGGCCCGGACAACCTCATGGTGCTGGGCATGGGCATGTCACGCGGGCGCGCCGCCGGTGTGGCCTTCGGCCTGGGCTGCGCCCTGGGCTGCCTGAGCCACACCCTGCTGGCCGCCGTGGGCGTGAGCGCCCTGGTGGCCGCCTCCCCACTGGCCTTCACCCTGCTCAAGATGGCCGGCGGCCTGTACCTGTGCTGGCTGGGCTGGCACGCGCTGCGAAGCGCCGGCGGCACCACTGCCGCGCAGGCCCAAGGCGCCCCGCAAAGCCTGGGCCGCCTGTTCGCCAAGGGCTTGCTGGCCAATGCCATCAACCCCAAGGTGGTGCTGTTCTTCCTGTCCTTTCTGCCGCAGTTTGTGGACACCGCACGCGGTGAGGTGGCCGGCCAAACCGCCGCCCTGGGCCTGCTCTTCACCCTGCAAGCCGCCCTGCTGTTTGGCACCTTGGGCCTATTTGCCGGCCAAGTGGGCCAATGGCTGCAGCGCCGCCCGCGTGCCGGCCTGTGGCTGGACCGCGTGGCCGGCACGGTGTTCATCGGCCTGGGTGTGCGGCTCATCTTGTCGCGTTGAAACCCGCCGCAGCGTGCGGTTAACGTCGGCGCCCCTGTCAAAGCAGCCTGTCATCGCCCCCCGCCATGCCCCGCACGCCTGCCCCTTACCGCCCGTTTGGCAGCCGTGCCAACTTGCGGCCCACCCGGCCTCAAGCCCTTGAAGTCCAGATCCATGCTTGCCCTGGCCGAGCGCTGGCGCCACTGATCCTGACCGTGCTGGCCCCCCATGCGCTCTGCCAGGCACCGGCCGAGCCCGTGCAGCAAGTGGAAGTGCGTGGCAACGCCAACAGCAGCAGCGCCCAGCGCCGCGCCGACGTGGCCGGCCAGCAGGTGGTGACCCGGCAAGAGCTGCTGCAGCACGGCGACACCCGCCTGGCCGACGCCCTGCGCCGCGTGCCCGGCGTGAGCGTGGACCACCGTGGCCAGGGCACCGAGGTCAAGCTCGGCGGTTTGGGCAACGGCTACACCCGCCTCCTCATCAATGGCGAGCCGGCGCCGCCCGGCTTCACGCTGGACAGCCTGCCGCTGGACAGCCTGGAGCGGGTGGAGATCTTGCGTGGCGCCTCGGTGCAGACGGCGCAGGCGATTGCGGGCACGGTCAACTTGGTGACCCGCAGCAGCAGCAAGCTGGCCACGCGTGACTTCAAGCTCAGCGCGGCCACCCAATGGGGGCAGCCGCAGGCGCAGGCCAGCGTGAACCTGGGCAACGCCTGGGGGCTGGCCACCTGGGGCCTGGGCCTGGTGGCCAGCAGCGAGCGCCAGCGCTGGCCGGCCGAGGTGGTGCAGCAGCGCCGCGAGGACGCTGCCGAGGGCTCCGGCAGCGCCACCGTGACCCAACGCTACGCCACCCACAAGCGCGAGGACGACCGCACCGACGCCCTGGCGGCCAACCCCCGCTGGTCTTGGAAGCAGGGCGACGGCGACGGTGGCCAGTGGCAGGCCAGCCTGGACCACAGCCTGCGCTACGCCCGTTCCCACGGCGGCTCACGCGACCAGCGGGAACCGCTGGTGGGCCCGCCCCCGGACATGGCCGCCGACGACATGCGGCTGAATTTTGTGCGCCGCTTCTGGCGTGGGCGCCAGCAGCTGCAACATCAAACCGCCGACGGCACGCTGTGGCAGGTGCGCCTGAGCTTCAACCAGGTGCGCCGCGACCAAGACAGCCATGTGGACGGCTGGAACGCCGAGGGCACGCCCGTCAAGTTCAGCGACGTGGACGGCCGCGCCACCGACCAGACGCTGCAGCTCACCCTGGTGCACCAACGCCCGCTGGGCGAGGACCACCGCCTGGACTTGGGCCTGGAGCGGGAACAGGCCCGCCGGCGCGAGAGCCGGGTGCAGACCGAGCTGGCCCTGCCCGGTGGCCTGCCTGCCGAGAACCTGGACGAGCGTTACGACGCCCACGCCACACGCCACGCGGTCTATCTGCAGGACGACTGGGCGCTGAGCCCGCGCACCCAGGCGGTGGGTGGCGTGCGGCTGGAGCAGCTCAGCACCCACAGCAGCGGCAATGTGTTTGAGACCGTGCGCCAAACCCACCAGCTGGTGGGGCCGGTGCTGCGTCTGTCCACCACGCCGGCGGGCGATGTGGGGGTGTTCAAGCTGGGCCTCTCACGTGGGTTCAAGCTGCCGCAGCCGCGAGACGTGATGCCGCGCCGTTATGTGAACGTGGAGACCACGCCGCTGACCCCGGCCAACATGGGCAACCCCGACCTGAAGCCCGAGCGCGCCTGGAGCTTGGACGGCAGCTGGCAGCGCGGCTTGCCCGGCCTGGGTGGCCCCGGTGGCCAAGGCGGAGAGGTGGTGGTCTCCGGTGCCCTGCGCCGCATCCAGGACGTGATCCTGGACCGCTTGCAGGTGCGACCCGACGATGCCGTCATCCCCTGGGTGCTGGAGCGCTACAACGCCGGCCGGGCCTGGGCCGCGAGCCTGGAGCTGGAGCTGCGGGGCCAGGCCCGGGCCGGCCTGGCCGGCTGGCTGCCCGGCGCCACCGGCCCGCTGCGCTGGCAGACCAGCCTCGGCGTGAACCGGTCGCGCCTGCGCGATGTGGTGGCCGAACACCCGGCGCTGCCCAACCAACCGCGCTGGGTGGCCAAGGGGGAGCTGAGCCAGGACTTTGGCCCCCAGTGGCAGACCCACGCCGGGCTGGAGGCCCGTGGCCCGGCCCTGGCCGACCTGCCCAGCGGCCGTCGCCAGGCCTTTGACGCCCAGCAGGCGCTCAATGCCGACGTGAGCTGGCTGCCTGCCCCACGCCAGCGCCTGCGCCTGGCCGCCACCACCCTGGCCGCCAGCGACGAGGTGGAGCGCAAGCGCGTGGCCCTGGTGGAGGATGGCCGCCGCGTCACCTACGACAGCCGCGAGGCCTGGCAGCGCCAGACCCTGTGGCGGCTGAGCTGGGAAAGCGGCTTCTGAAGGCCGGCGGCGCCGGCAGGTGCCTCAGGCCCCTGCGTGAGCGGCGGGGGCGGCCGGCGCAGCAGCAGCTCGACGTAGCCGTGGATGCTGACCATGGGGGGCGCAGCTCGTGCGTGGCCGCCGCCAGGAACTCACCCTTGAGCCGCTCCACCTCCCGCTCATGGCTCACGTCCTGCAGGGCCTCGCCTTCGGGCTGATCCGCCAGCGCCAGCAGGGCCTCGGTCAGGGCCTGCCGCAGCCCGGGGTCCAGGCGGGGATGGGCGCTGACGGGATGCGGCGCGGCGCCGGGGGTCTCAAACAGCACCCGCAGGCCCTGGCGCACCTCCTCGCGCTCCTGGTGCAGGTTGTGGTTGACGCCGCCGCCGGTGCCGGCCTGGCCCGCCAACACCTGGCGATAGACATTGCTGTGGGTCTGCACGTACTGCGGGGTGAACTGCAGGCGCTCGCGCTCGGTCAGCAGGGCGCGCATCCACAGGCTGGCGCCAAACCAGCGGCGCGCGGGCCCGCACCGCCACCGGCCACAGGCCTGCGCCGGAGGTCAGGCCGGCGGAATCAGCGCACCAGCGGCCGCACGGCGGTGAAGCCGCCGTCCACGGGGATGACCTGCCCGGTGATCCGTCCGGCCTCCTCGCCCAGCAGCCAGGCCATGACGGCGGCCACCTCGTCGGCCTGCTGCACCCCGCCCAGGGGGTATTGGCGGGCGGCTGCCTCACGCATGGCCGGCAGCTTGAGCATGCCGGCGGTCATTGGCGTCTCGGTCATGCCCGGGGCCACGACGTTGATCCGCAGGCCTTGCGGGGCGTAGGTGGCGGCCGCGCTGCGGGCCAGGGCTTCGATGCCGCCCTTGGCGGCGGCGATCGCCTCATGGTTGGCCACCCCGACGCGGGCCACCACCGAGCTGACCAGCACCGCCGCCCCGGGCGCCGGCGGCTCGCGCAGGCCCTCCACCCAGGCACCCAGCATGTGCAGGGCGCTGAGCAGGTTGACCCGCAGCAGCGTTTCGGCCTGCGGCGCGGTGGTGCGGTGCAGGGGGGCCACCAGGGTGGAGCCCACGCAGTGGGCCAGCCGGTCCGGCGCCCGGCCGAGCTGCTGGCGGCAGGCGGCCACCGCGCTGGCGGCGCCCTCGGCCTGGGTGACGTCGGCACCGATCAGCAGATCGGCCGGCAGGCCCTGCAGCGCCTGGGGATCACGGCCGCAGGCGGCCACCGTCCAGCCCAGGCGGCGGGCGCGGTGCAGCAGGGCCTGACCCAGCCCGCCACGGGCGCCGGTGACCAGAAGAAGGGGGGATGAGGTGCTCATGGTGCCGCTCGGGTGGGGTGGTCGATCGGCGGCACTGTAGGCATGGGGCCAAGCCTGTGGTGCAGATGCGGGCTTTGGCCCGCCTGGGCTCAGGCGCTCTCGCGCCGGACGATCTCGAAGCCGATGTCCACCACCGGCTGCGCCACCGGCCGGCCCTCGGCCCGGTCCACGATCCAGCGGGCGGCCTGCTCACCAATGGCCACCGCGTCGATGCGCACCGAGGTGAGTGCCGGCGCGGTATCGGCCGCCAGGGCCAGGTCGCCAAAGCCCACCACGGCCAGGTCGGCGGGCACCTGCAGGCCCTGCACCCGGGCCTCGGTGAGCACGCCCAGCGCCAGCAGGTCAGAGCTGCAGAACACAGCCTGCGGGCGCGGGCCGGGGCCGGCCAGCAACTGGCGCAGCGCCTGGCGGCCGGCGTGCAAGGTGGTGGGCGCAGGCACCTCGCTGCACTGCACCGGGGGCAGGCCCAGGGCCTGGGCCTGGGCGGCAAACGCCGCGGTGCGGCGCCGGGCGCGGGCGTCAAGGCCGGCCACCACCGCCAGGTGCCGGTGACCCAGGCCCTGCAGAAAGTCGGCCACGGCCCGGCCCACCTCGGTGTGCGAGAAGCCCACCAGCAGGTCCACCGGGGTATCGGTCAGGTCCCAGGTTTCCACCACCGGCCGGCCGGCGGCCTGCAGGCGCTGGCGGCTGGCCTCCGAGTGCAGCACGCCGGTCAGCACGATGCCATCGGGGCGCCGGCCCAGGATGGCCTCCAGCAGCGCCTCCTCGGCGCCGGGGTTGTCGTAGCCGGTCTGGCCCAGCATGAGCTGGTAGCCCTCGCGCGCCAGGGCTTGGGTCAGGGCCTCCACCGTGGGCAGGAAGACCGGGCCGCTGAGCGTGGGCACCACCGCCGCCACCAGCCGGCTGCGGGCCGAGGCCAAGCCGCCGGCCAGGCGGTTGGGCACGTAGCCGGTGGCGGCCACCGCCTGGGCCACGCGTTGTCGCACGTCATCAGACACCTGCTGCGGGGTGTTGAGGGCGCGGCTGGCGGTGATGGGGGCCACGCCGGCCAGGCGGGCCACGTCGTGCAGGGTGACGGCCCCGCTGCCGCGGCGGCTGCGGCGGGCGGGCGAAGGGGCGCGGGAGGCGTCGTCGGCGGGCAGGGTCATGGGGCGATTGTCCCCAAGCCACGGGCGGTGGCGCCCTATCATCGCGTCCCCCCGGCCGTTCCGTCCCTTCCCCGAGTTCCGCCATGCAAGGCCTGCGCCGCCGCATCGTCTACGTCACCCTGTTCGAGACCCTGGCCATCGCCGGCTCGGGCGCGGCTTTCGAGGCCATGGCCGGCGGGGGCTGGGGCACCAGCACCGGGCTGGCGGTGGCCACCTCCTTGATCGCGGTGGCCTGGAACTTCGCCTTCAACCATGTGTTCGAGGCCTGGGAGCGGCGCCAGCCGGTCAAGGGCCGCAGCCTCAAGCGGCGCACCGCCCATGCGGTGGGCTTCGAGCTGGGCCTGATCCTGATGACCGTGCCCTTGATCGCCGCCTGGCTGCAGGTGGGCTGGTGGGCGGCGCTGGTGATGGACCTGAGCCTGGTGATGGGCTTTGTGGTCTACACCTTCTGCTTCAACTGGGCCTTTGACGCGGTGTTCGGCCTGCCGGCCTCGGCGCTGTGAACGGCCGGGCCGGGGCCGGTCGCCGCGGGGCGGCCTCAGGGCAGCGGCCGGGTGTAGGTGCGGTTGCCCACGGCCATCATCTGCTGGCTGCCCAGGGCGATGGCGCCCACCACGTCGCTGCCAAAGTCGGTGTCCAGCGTCCAGGTCTCGCCCCCATCGGTGGAGCGCAACAGGGCCGAGGCCGTGGCGCTGGCGCCGCTGAAGCTGTGCACCAGCAGCCACAGGCCGCTGGCGTGGCGCAGCACGCGCACCGCCTTCCAGGCCCCCGAGGCATAGGGGGCCGGCAGGCCCACCGCCCGCCAGGCCGCGCCGTCGGTGCTCAGGAAGACCCGGGCGCCGGAGGCGGCGGCATGGCCCCGGCCCACGGCCAGGTGGGCCGCGCCGGTCCACAGCAGGTCGGCCGGCAGCAGGTCCAGGCCGGTGGCACGCACCGCCCAGGCGCCGCCCTCCACCGAGCGCAGCGCCACCCCACCGTCTGACTGCCAGGTCAGCGCCACCCGCTCGGTGCCGGTGTCGTCCACCGCCAGCATCTGGTGGTTCTGGTAGCCCACGGGGTGGTCCTCGCGGGTCCAGGTCAGGCCGTTGTCGGTGCTGGTGGCCAGGCCGCCCAGGTCGCCCACCACCGTGATGCGGCCGCTCACCGCGGCAAAGTCGCGCACCGCGCTGGCATAGGTGGCATCCCAGGAGATGATCTTTCGCTCGGAGGTCTGAACGTTCCAGGTCAGGCCATCTGCCGAAACGGCCACCGTCTGCACCGGGTTGCTGGTGGCCTCCTTGGAGACGACGTAGACGAACTGGCGGCCGTCCCACTGCACCTGGCCGTTGCGGGAGTCGTTGGCGCTGGCGTAGAAGAAGCTCTGGTTCCAGGTGGCGCCGTCGGTGCCCTGGTACACGGTGGCCAGCGAGGCCACCTTGACAAAGCGCGTGCCGTTGCTGGCCAGGGCATAGCCGCCCATGCTCTCTTGCTGGGTCCAGGCGCCCACCCGCGGCAGCTCCACCGTGAAGGTGCCCACCCGGGTGCCGTTGACGGTGACCGGGCCGGTGTTGGCGCCCGCGGGCACGGTGACCACAATCTCGGTGTCGCTGGCCGAGACCACCACTGCCGCCACCTCGGTGCGGATCAGGGTGCCGGCAACGAGGAACTCGTCATAGAAGCGGACCACCGGGCTGGGGCCAAAGCCGCTGCCGGTGAGGGTGACGGTGCTGCCCACCGGTCCTTGGGTGGGCGCCAGGCCCGGGCTGCCGCCGCCCCCACCGCTGGCCTGCGGCGTGAAGGCCAGCGTGCCGGCCACGCCCTGCACGGTCAAAGCCACCGGCGTGCCGGCGGCCAGGCCGGTGGGCACGACCACGGTCAGGGTGTCTGCGGTGCGCGCGGCCACGGTGGCCACGGTCGTGCCAAAGCGCACCACCGGGGTTTCGGGCAGGGCATGACCACTGAGTGTCACCGTGGCCCCGGCAGCAGCGGTGTCGGGGGTCAAGCCTTGCAGGAAGGCCGGCACCATGGGGGCGCCGTCGCCGGCGGCCAGCCGCTCGGCCCAGCCCGACCAGGTGGAGCCGGTCAGGGTGAGCAGCCCGCCCAGCTCGTCGAGCACCGCGTCGTGGCCGGTGCCATCGGCGTTGAACACCACGGTCTGCGGGTTGGCCCCGCCCAGGGCGCTGCGCGGGCCGGCCGGCAGCGCCGCGCGCACGGCAGCCGCCGCAGCCTCGACCGCGGCGGGCGTCAGGGACGCCCAGTCGGCGGCGCTGGGCGCGGCAAAGCGTGCCGCCGGGCTGCCGCCGGCCCAATGCGCCACCATCAACTCGGTCAAGGGGGTGAGGTTCAGGCGCACGGCGGTGGCCGTGGTGACCGGCAGCAGGGCATGGAAGTCTTGCGGGGCGGCGGCGCCACCTGCTCCCACCTGCCCGCCGACGGTCCGCGCCAGGCAGGGCGGACGGGCGGCCGGCAGCGACAGGCTCCAGCTGCCGTCGGCCCCGGTGGTGGCGGTGCTGGCCACCTCACCGCCCTGGCAGACCAGGCGGACGGTGGCCCCCACCAGCGGCTGGCCCACCGCGGCCACCCCGGCCACGGTCAGGGTGGCGGCCGGCGGCGGGGTGACGGGATCCGGCGTCGCCTCGTCACCGCCGCCGCCACCGCAGGCGGTGAGTGCCGCGCCCAGCAGGGCGGCACCCACGGTCGACACGGTGGAGGTGGCGGACCGAGCGGGCCGGCGGCCGGGTATGGACCGGGAGAGAAGGGGGTGATCGCTGGGCATGGGCACAAGCTCCTGGGGGCGCCGCCTGGGCGGCTCTGAACGGGGACGCTGATGGAAGACGCGGCCGCACGCCGCCCGCTGGCTCATGCCCCGGGCACATCCCCCTAGGACGCGGGGTACACCCCGGGGTGTGACGGTGCCGCGCACCGCGACGGCCCGACCCGGCGCACCAGGCTGGCGCCAGGGGCTTCATGCCGGTGCGCCGCGGGGACCTGAAGCCGGGGGCGCCGTGCCCGGCACGCCTGCTGGGCTTGGCACGGTTCTGGCGTATGGCTTCTCAATCCTGACCAGTTGGTCAGCTTCCGGGTTCAAGCCCCCACGCGCCGCATGAACGACCTCTCCCTGCCCGCCCAGCCGGTCCCGCCCGCCCCCCTCGCCCCCAGCCAGGAGGCCATCCGCGTCCACCGTGCCAGCGTGGTGTACCCCGGGGCCGACGCCCCGGTGCACGCCCTGCAGACAGTGGACCTGAGCATCCGACAGGGCGAGTTCGTCTCGCTCATCGGCCCCTCAGGCTGCGGCAAGACCACGCTGCTGCGGGTGATTGCCGACCTGGAGCCGCTGACCTCGGGTGAGCTGCGGGTCAACGGCATGAGCGCGCACGAGGCCCGCCTCGCCCGCGCCTACGGCTATGTGTTCCAAGCGCCAGCGCTGTTCCCCTGGCGCACGGTGCTGGCCAATGTGATGCTGCCGCTGCAGATCCAGGGCCGCCTGCCCGGCCAGTGCGAGGCCATCGCCCGCGAGCAGCTGGCCCGCGTGGGCCTGGCCGGCTTTGAGAAGAAATACCCCTGGCAGCTCTCCGGCGGCATGCAGCAGCGCGTCTCCATCGCCCGGGCGCTGGGCTTTGAGCCCCGGCTGCTGATGATGGACGAGCCCTTTGGCGCGCTCGACGACCTCAACCAGCAGCTGCAAGACCTGTGGCGCCGCGAGGGCCGCACGGTGGTCTTTGTCACCCACTCGATTGCCGAGGCGGTGTACCTGTCCACCCGCATCGTGGTGATGTCGCCGCGGCCGGGGCGCATCGTCAAGGTCATCGACTCGCCACTGCCGGCCGAGCGCACCCTGGCGATGCGCGACACGCCCGCCTTCATGGCGCTGGCCCACGAGGTGCGTGAAGCCCTGGCCGAGGGCCACCATGGCTGAGTCCGCCCTGCCCCTCTCCCCTGCCGCCGGTCCCGTGGCGCCCGGCTGGGCGCAGCGGGCCGCCCCGGTGGCGGCGGTGCTGACCGTGGTGCTGCTGGCCTGGTACGGCCTGGCGGTGTGGCTCAACGCCCCAGGCGTGATCGAGCGCGTGCTGGCCCCTGCCGGCGACTGGGGCGGGCGCGAGCTGCTGGCCGCCACCTGGAACGCCCAGCGCCCGGTGGTGCCCACGCCGCACCAGATCGGCGCCGATCTCTGGAGCAGCTGGGTGGACTGGCCGCTGGACTCCCCCCGCAGCCTGGCGCTGCACACCTGGGTGACCGGACAGGCCACGCTGACCGGCTTTGTGCTGGGCACGGCGCTGGGCGTGGCGCTGGCGGCCTGCATCGTGCACAGCCGCACGCTGGACCGGGCGTTGCTGCCCTGGATCGTGGCCTCACAGACGGTGCCGGTGCTGGCCATCGCGCCCATCGTGCTGGTGATCCTGGGCAGCCTGGGCTTCTCGGGCCTGCTGCCCAAGGCGGTCATCGCCATGTACCTGTGCTTCTTCCCGGTCACGGTGGCCATGGTGCAGGGCCTGCGCTCGCCGCAGCGGCTGGAGATGGAGCTGATGCACACCTATGCCGCCAGCCGCATCCAGACCTTCTGGCTGCTGCGCCTGCCCGCGGCCCTGCCGTTCCTGTTCCCGGCGCTGCGGGTGTCGATTGCCGCCGGCCTGGTGGGCGCCATCGTGGCCGAGCTGCCCACTGGCGCCCAGGCCGGCCTGGGCGCGCGCCTGCTGACCGGCTCGTACTACGGCAACACGGTGCAGATCTGGTCGGCCCTGGTCATGGCCTCGGTGCTGGGCCTGGCCCTCACCGGCGCCATCGGCCTGCTGGAACGCAGCCTGACCCGGCGCACTGCCCCCCGCCGTCCCGCCTGAGGCCCCGACCATGTCCCAGACCCTCACCCCTGCCCTGCCCCTCAACGCCACACCGGCCCGCCGGCCGGCCGGCTCCCTGGTGGCCGTGGCCGGCCTGGCCGCGGTGGTGTTGAGCGCCACCCAGCCCCTGGCCCGGCCCGACGGCGTGGCCGTGCCGCTGTGGCACAGCGCGGGCTGCACCCTGGCACTGGCCCTGCTGTGGGCGGTGGCCCTGGCCAGCCTGCGGCCCCGCCCCTCAGGACGCGCCACCGGCGCGCTCCTGCTGGCCCTGCTGCCAGCGGCCGGCCTGCTGCTGGCCAGCCGCCC
>NZ_JAAGOH010000004.1 GCF_010499455.1 Ideonella livida
GCCACAGACCAATGGCATGGTCGAGCGGTTCAATGGCCGCTTGGAGCAGGTGCTGCGCACGCACCACTTCAACAGCGCGGAGGATCTGGAGAAGACCCTGCACCGCTATGTGTGGCTCTACAACCAGTACCTGCCACAGAAGGCGCTTGGGCATGAGACGCCCGTGCAGGCGCTCAAACGATGGCGGATCTCACACCCGCACTTGTTCCTCAAAATGATCAGGAATCATCCGGGACCTGACAAGTAGACATAAATTCCACTTATGGGGGGCGGATGAAGGCAGTATTTGCACCGCCGAAATTGCACCTTGTAGACATTCTCAGCTGCCCCCGCCCGCTGTCAACCTACTCCCCCTCACAACTCCGTCCTCAACCTCCACAGCTCCGGGAACAGCACGGTGTCGAGCATCTTGCGCAGGTAGCTGATGCCGCCGGTGCCGCCGGTGCCGCGTTTGAAGCCGATGACGCGCTCGACGGTGGTGAGGTGGCGGAAGCGCCAGAGGCGGAAGGCGTCTTCCAGGTCGGTGAGTTCTTCGCCGAGTTGGTAGAGGTCCCAGTGGGCTTGGGGGGCGCGGTAGACGGTGAGCCAGGCTTGCTGCACGGCGTCGTCGGCGGCGTAGGGTTGTGTCCAGTCGCGTTGGGTGTGGGTGGCGGGCACGGGGATGCCACGGCGGGCCAGCAGGCGCAGGGCTTCGTCGTACAGGCTGGGGGCGCGCCACGCGGCCTCTACCGGGGCCAGCAGGTCGGGGCGGTGGGCGTGGGGTTGCAGCATGGCGGCGTTTTTGTTGCCCAGGCTGAACTCAATGCAGCGGTATTGCCAGCTTTGAAAACCGCTGGAGTGGCCCAGGTAGGGGCGGATGGCGGAGTACTCGGGCGGGGTCATGGTGGCCAGCACGTCCCAGGCGTGCACCAGCTGTTCCATGATTTTGGACACCCGGGCCAGCATCTTGAAGGCGGGTTGCAGCTCGTCGCGCCCGATGGCGCCCACGGCGGCGGTCAGCTCGTGCAGCATGAGCTTCATCCACAGCTCCGAGGTTTGGTGCTGCACGATGAAGAGCATCTCGTTGTGGTCGGGCGAGAGCGGCTTTTGCGCGGTGAGGATCTGGTCGAGCTGCAGGTAGTCGCCGTAGCTCATGTCGCGTGAGAAGTCGAGCTGCGCGCCTTCGGTGCGGACGATGGATTCGCCACGGGCGGCGGTGGGGGTGCCGGCTTCTTCGGCTGGGTGGTAGGGGCAGGACATGGCGCGTCTCCTGTTTCGGGCTCAGGGTTGTGTTGTTGTGTGGGGGCGAGGCGCCGCAGGGGTTGCGGCGCCGGACATGGGCTCAGTCTCTTTAGGTCACAGCGGCTTTGGCCATGAAGCGGGCCTCGCGCCATTCGCCACTGGCCAGCACGTCGGCCAGGGTTTGGATGGCGTCGAACACGTCCACAAAGCGGGTGTAGAGCGGGGTGAAGCCAAAGCGCAGCAGGTGGGGCTCGGCGGCGGTGCCGTCGCCGGCGCGGTAGTCGCCAATCACGCCGCGGGCGATCAGGGCCTGCATCACCGCGTAGCCGTCGACCGAGCCATCGGCCGGCACACCCAGCGACACCTGGCTGCCACGCTGCGCGGGGTCCAGCGGGGTGTGGATGCTCAGGCCGCTGTGGGCCAGTTCTTGGCGCACCAGGGCGATGAACAGCTCAGACAGGGCCACCGACTTGGCGCGCAGCGCGGCCATGCCGCCCAGGGGTTCGGCGGCCAACACGGTGTTCACCCCGCATTCCAGCGCGGACATGCCGATGACCTGCGGCGTGCCACACAGGTAGCGCTGCATGCCAGGGGCCGGGCGGTAGCCGGGCTCGAAGACGAAGGGCGCGGCGTGGCCCATCCAGCCTGAGAGGGGCTGCCAGAAGCGGTCCGCATGGCGCGGGTGGGCCCAGCAGAAGGCCGGGGCGCCGGGGCCGCCGTTCAGGTACTTGTAGCCGCAGCCCACGGCAAAGTCAGCGTTGGCGCCGTTCAGGTCCACCGGCACGGCGCCGGCGGAGTGGGCCAGGTCCCACAGCATCAGCGCGCCGGCGGCGTGGGCCTGGGCGGTCACGGTGGCCATGTCGGCCATGCGGCCGCTGCGGTAGTTCACCTGGGTGAGCATCAGCACGGCCACGTCAGCGGCCTGGGCCAGGCGGGCCGGGATGGCGTCGATCTCGTGCAGCTCCAGCACCATGCCGTGCTGGGCGGCCACCGATTCAGCGATGTAGAGGTCGGTGGGGAAGTTGCTGCGCTCAGACACGATGACCCGGCGCGCCGGGTCGTTGGCCTGGGCGATGCGGGCGGCGGCACTCAGCACCTTGAACAGGTTGACCGAGGTGGAGTCGGCCACCACCAGCTCGCCCGGGGCGGCGCCCACCAGGCGGCCGATCTTGTCGCCCACGCGGCGCGGCAGGTCGATCCAGCCGGCGCTGTTCCAGCTGCGGATCAGGCCTTGGCCCCATTCCTGTGTCACCACGTCTTGCACGCGGGCGGCGGTGGCGCGGGGCAGCACGCCCAGCGAGTTGCCGTCGAGGTAGTTCACGCCGGCGGGCAGGTCGAACTGCTCGCGCAGCGGGGCCAGGGGGTCGGCGGCGTCACGGGCGGCGCAGGCGGCGCGGGTCAGGTTTTGGGGGGCGGTCATGGATGGGGGCTCCACGGGGTCAAAGGGAACGGAGGACGGCACGCACCGGCGAGGCGCAGGCGCCGGCCAGCTTCAGGGGCAGGGCAATCAGCTCGTAGTCGCCGGCGGGCACGGCGTCGAGCACCAGGTTTTCCAGCACACGCAGGTCGCGCTGGCGCAGCACCTGGTGGGCGTCCAGGGTTTTGCTGTCGCCGGGGTCCACGCTGGGGGTGTCAATGCCCACCAGGCGCACGCCTTGGTCGGCCAGCCAGGTCAGGGTCTCAGGCGCGTAGGCGCTGAAGGCGGGGTTCCACACCGTGTCGGCCTGCGCGCAGGTGCGCACCAGCACGCGGGGCGGCAGGCCGGCGGCGGCGTGGCGCAGGTGCTCGATGGTGATGAGCGGGCCGCAGCCGATGGCGTGGATCACGCGGCAAGGGCCCAGGTAGGCGTGCAGGTCGACCGCGTCAATGGCGGGGGCGTCGTTGGCGTAGTGCAGGGGGGCGTCGGCGTGGGCGCCCACGTGGGGCGACATCGTCATGGCGCTGAGGTTGACCGGGCAGCCGGGCGCGAGCCGGGCCGTCCAGCGCAGGGCGTAGGGCTCGTCGCCGGGAAAGATCGGCGCGTCGGCACTCACCAGGGGTGAGATGTCGTACAGGGTGGGCGGCTGTTTCATGGGGGCGGCAAGGTAAGGGCGTTGGGCGAGGCGTGGTGTCGGTTATTTCCAACGGGGGGTGGAAATCCCGGGCCGTCTCAGCGTTCGGGCGGCGCGCTTTGGCCCAGCCGGGCACGGGCCACGCCCAGCAGGTCATAGAGCTGCTGCTGCTCGGCATGGGGCAGGCCGGCAAACAGGGCTTGCAGCCAGCCTTCGTGCTCTGCTGCCATGGTGGCGAAGTGGGCGCGGCCGGCGTCGCTCAGGCGCACGCGCCAAGAGCGGCCGTCGTCGGGGTCGGGCTGGCGCTCCACCAGCCCTTCAGCCTCCAGCTGGGTGGTCAGGCCGGTGACGTTGCCGCCTGTCACCATCAGGCAGCGGGAGAGGGCGCTCATGCGCAGACCCTCGGGGTGGCGCTCCAGCTGGGCCAGGTAGTCAAAGCGCGCCAACGAGGTGCCAAAGCGCTCGCGCAGCCGGGTGCGGATCTCCTGCTCAATCTGCGTGGTGAGCGAGAGCAAGCGTAGCCAGGTGCGCACGGCCAGGTGGTCGTCTTCGGCGGAGCGGGTTTCCAGGCCCAGGTGGTGGGCCGGCGGCACTTGCGGGTCAGACGGGGCGGGTTCAGCGGGAGGGGCGTTTTCGCTCATGGCAGACACGGGCCGGGCCCGGCGCAGATGGGGTGAGAGCAGGGGGTGAGAGCCGGCGATGAGAGGCGGGAGCGGGCTCAGGGTTTCAATTTACTTCAGTTATAAAGCTTTAGTCCTAAACTAAAACCCGAAGGCCCGGCGGTCCCGGGCGAGGAAAGAGCACCCGCGATGAAGATCGTCTGCATCGGTGGCGGCCCCGCCGGCCTGTACTTCGCGCTGTTGATGAAGCAGCTGGACCCGGCCCACGACATCACCGTGGTCGAGCGCAACCGCCCCTACGACACCTTCGGCTGGGGCGTGGTGTTCTCGGACGCCACCATGGACCACATGCGCCAGTGGGACGGCGTGACCGCCGACCAGATCCAGCAGGCCTTCAACCACTGGGACGACATCGAGCTGCTGTTCAAGGGCCGCACCATCCGCTCGGGCGGCCACGGCTTCGTGGGCATCGGCCGCAAGAAGCTGCTCAACATCCTGCAGGCCCGCTGCGAGGCCCTGGGCGTGAAGCTGGTCTTCGAGACCGAGGCCGACTCCGATCTGGACTACCCCGACGCCGACCTGGTCATCGCCAGCGACGGGATCAACTCCCGCGTGCGCAGCCGCTACGCCGAGGTCTTCAAGCCCGACATCGTCACCCGCCCCAACCGCTACATCTGGCTGGGCACCCAGCGCCTGTACGACGCCTTCACCTTTGATTTCCAGCGCACCGAGCACGGCTGGTTCCAGGCGCACATCTACAAGTTCGACGAGACCACCAGCACCTTCATCGTCGAGTGCCCCGAGCACGTCTGGCTGGCGCACGGCCTGGACCGGGCCGATCCGGCCGACTCGATCGCCTTTTGCGAGCGCCTGTTCGCCGACAACCTGCAGGGCCACGCGCTGATGAGCAACGCGCGCCACCTGCGCGGCTCGGCCTGGCTGAACTTCCAGCGCGTGGTCTGCGGCCAGTGGTGGCTGAAGAACCAGCATGGCAGCCATGTGGTGCTGATGGGCGACGCGGTGCACACCGCGCACTTCGCGATCGGCTCGGGCACCAAGCTGGCGCTGGAGGACGCGATCGAGCTGGTGCGCCAGTTCAAGCGCCTGGGCGACCGGCCCGAGCAGATCGGCGCGGTGCTCTCCAGCTACCAGGCCGAGCGCAGCGTCGAGACCCTGCGCATCCAGAACGCCGCCTGGAACGCGATGGAGTGGTTCGAGGTCTGCGGCCAGCGCTACTGCGACCAGCTCGAGCCCGAGCAGTTCATGTACTCCATGCTGACCCGCAGCCAGCGCATCAGCCACGAGAACCTGCGCCTGCGCGACGCCGGCTGGCTGGAGGGCTACGAGCGCTGGTTCGCGCAGCGCGCCCTGGAGCAGGCCGGCGTGGCGGCGCCCGCCGCCACGGCCAAGCCCACCCCGCCCATGTTCACCCCCTACCGCCTGCGCGGGCTGACGCTGAAGAACCGCGTGGTGGTCTCGCCCATGGCCCAGTACAGCGCGGTGGACGGCGTGGTGGGCGACTACCACCTGGTCCATCTGGGTGCCCGCGCCCTGGGCGGCGCCGCCCTGGTGATGGCCGAGATGACCTGCACCAGCCCCGAGGCCCGCATCACACCCGGCTGCCCCGGCCTGTGGACCGATGAGCAGGGCGCCGCCTGGGCCCGCATCGTCGACTGGGTGCACGCCCACAGCGACGCCGCCATCGGCGTGCAGATCGGCCATGCCGGCCCCAAGGGCTCCACCTGCGCGCCCTGGCAGGGCGGCGGCATGGACCAGGCCTTGCCGGAAGGGGAAGGGCAGGGTGACGGTCTGCGCAACTGGGGCCTGTTGGCCGCCAGCGCCCAGCCCTACCTGCCCGACGGCCAGGTGCCCCGCGCCATGACCCGCGCCGACATGGACCGGGTCAAGACCGACTTCGTCGCCGCCGCCGGCCGGGCGGCCCAGGCCGGCTTCGACTGGCTGGAGCTGCACTGCGCCCACGGCTACCTGCTGTCGAGCTTCCTGTCGCCGCTGACCAACCACCGCCAGGACGAGCACGGCGGCCCGCTGGAGAACCGCCTGCGCTACCCGCTGGAGGTGGCCGCCGCGGTGCGCGCCGCCTGGCCGGCCGACCGGCCGATGTCGGTGCGCATCTCGGCCCACGACTGGGTGGCCGGCGGCAACACCCCGGCCGAGGCGGTGGCCATGGCGAAGGCCTTCAAGGCGGTGGGCGTGGACCTGGTGGACGTGTCCTCGGGCCAGGTCTCGCCCGATCAAAAGCCCACCTACGGCCGCATGTACCAGACCCCGTTTGCCGACCGGGTGCGGCAGGAGGCCGGCATCGCCACCATGGCGGTGGGCGCGATCAGCGAGGCCGACCACGTCAACGCCATCATCGCCGCCGGCCGCGCCGACCTGTGCGCGGTGGGCCGCCCGCACCTGGCCAACCCGGCCTGGACCCTGGCCGAGGCCGCCCGCATCGGCCACACCCCGATCCGCTGGCCGCGCCAGCTGGTGTCGGGCAAGTCGCAGATGGAGTCGCTGGCCCAGCGCGCCGCCCAGCAGGCGGCCCAGGCGGCGGGGGGCGCCAAGTGAGCGGCCCGCTGAGCGACCGCCACGTGCTGGTCACCGGCGCGGCGCGCGGCATCGGGGCCGCCATCGCCCAGCGCCTGGCCGCCGACGGCGCCCGCCTGACCCTGCTGGGCCGCCGCCCCGACGCGCTGGCCGCGCTGTGCCAGGCCTTGCCCGGCAGCGGCCACCACTGGGTGATGGCCGATGTGGCCGACGAGGCCCAGGTGCAGACCGCCTTCGCCCAGGCCCGCGAGCGCCAGGGCCTGTTGCACGGCCTGGTCAACAACGCCGGCCAGGCCGAGAGCGCGCCGCTGCACCGCACCTCCAGCGCGCTGTGGCAGCAGATGCTGGCGGTCAACCTGACCGGCACCTTCCTGTGCTGCCGCGAGGCGCTGCCCGACCTGCGCGCCGCCGCCGGCCTGGGCCGCATCGTCAACATCGCCAGCACCGCCGGCCAGCGCGGCTACGCCTACGTGGCGGCCTACAGCGCGGCCAAGCACGGCGTGGTGGGCCTGACCCGCTCGCTGGCGCTGGAGCTGGCCAGCAGCGGCGTCACCGTCAACGCGGTCTGCCCCGGCTACACCGACACCGACATCCTGCGCGAGAGCGTGGCCAACGTGGTCGCCAAGACCGGCCGCACGCCCGAGCAGGCCCTGGCCGAGTTCGCGGCCAGCAACCCGCAGCGCCGCATCGTCCAGCCCGCCCAGGTCGCCGACACGGTGGCCTGGCTGATGGGCGAGGGCGCCGCGGCCATCACCGGCCAGTGCCTGTCCGTCTCCGGCGGCGAAGTCATGTGAGCCCCCCCTTGAGGATCCCCATGAGCCACACCCCTTCCTCCCCCGACATCGACCCCGGTCTGCTGGCCGGCAACCGCCGCCCCCTGGCCGGCTACCAGGCCACCCACTTCCGCTTTGAAGTGGCCGGCGCGGTCGCCACCATCACCCTCAACCGCCCCGAGCGCAAGAACCCGCTGACCTTCGAGAGCTACGCCGAGCTGCGCGACCTGTTTCGCGCCATGAAGCACGCCCACGATGTCCACGCGGTGGTGCTGGTCGGCGCGGGCGACAACTTCTGCTCCGGCGGCGACGTGCACGAGATCATCGGCCCGCTGGTGCGCCTGCCCGCGCCCGAGCTGCTGATGTTCACCCGCATGACCGGCGACCTGGTGGCCGCGATGCGCGCCTGCCCGCAGCCCATCGTGGCCGCGCTGGACGGCGTGTGCGCCGGCGCCGGCGCCATCCTGGCCATGGCCTCGGACCTGCGCCTGGGCACCGCGCGCAGCAAGACCGCCTTCCTGTTCAACCGGGTCGGCCTGGCCGGCTGCGACATGGGCGCCTGCGCCATCCTGCCGCGGCTCATCGGCCAGGGCCGCGCCAGCGAGCTGCTCTACACCGGCCGCTCTCTGGGCGGCGAAGAGGGCGAGCGCTGGGGCTGGCTCAACCGCCTGGTCGCCCCCGAAGCCCTGCTGGACGAGGCCCGGGCCCTGGCCGCCAGCCTGTGCGAGGGCCCCACCTTCGCCAACGGCATCACCAAGACCATGCTCCACCAGGAGTGGGCGATGACCGTGGACCAGGCCATCGAAGCCGAGGCCCAGGCCCAGGCCCTGTGCATGCTGACCCAGGACTTCCGCCGCGCCTACGAGGCCTTCGCCGCCAAGCAGAAGCCCGTCTTCGAAGGGAACTGACCCGATGAGCGACACCGCCTACCTCGACTGGCCATTCCTGGAAGACCGCCACCGCGCGCTGGCCCGTGAGCTGGACGCCTGGGCCACCGCCCACGTGCCCCACGAGCACGGCCCCGATGTGGACGCCGAGTGCCGCGCCCTGGTCAAGTCCCTGGGCGCCGCCGGCTGGCTGCGGCACGCGGTGGGCGGCACCGCCCACGGCGGCGCGGCCGACGTGATCGACACCCGCAGCATCTGCCTGGTGCGCGAGACCCTGGCCCGCCACAGCGGCCTGGCCGACTTCGCCTTCGCGATGCAGGGCCTGGGCTCGGGCGCGATCAGCCTGGCCGGCACGCCCGAGCAGCGCGCCGCCTGGCTGCCCAAGGTGGCCGCCGGCGAGGCGATCAGCGCCTTCGCGCTGTCCGAGCCCGAGGCCGGCTCGGATGTCGCCGCCATGGCCTGTGCCGCGCGCGCCGAGGGCGAGCACTACATCATCGACGGCGAGAAGACCTGGATCAGCAACGGCGGCATCGCCGATGTCTACGTCGTCTTTGCCCGCACGGGCGAGGCGCCGGGGTCGCGCGGCATCAGCGCCTTCATCGTGCCGGCCGGCACGCCCGGCTTCGAGATCGC
This sequence comes from Ideonella livida, assembly GCF_010499455.1. GTDB lineage: Bacteria > Pseudomonadota > Gammaproteobacteria > Burkholderiales > Burkholderiaceae_C > Ideonella > Ideonella livida. Next base: position 8,739 of record NZ_JAAGOH010000004.1, read on the forward strand.
CGAGCGCATCGACGTGATCGCCCCGCACCCGCTGGCCCGGCTGCGCTTCACCAACTGCCGGGTGCCGGCCAGCGCCCGCATCGGCGCCCCGGGCGAGGGCTTCAAGGTGGCGATGCGCACGCTGGACGTGTTCCGCACCTCGGTGGCCGCCGCCGCGCTGGGCTTTGCCCGCCGCGCGCTGGACGAGGGCCTGCACCGCGCCACCACCCGCAAGATGTTCGGCGGCGTGCTGGCCGACTTCCAGCTCACCCAGGCCAAGCTGGCCCAGATGGCCACCACCATCGACTCGGCCGCGCTGCTGACCTACCGCGCCGCCTGGCAGCGCGACCAGGGCCGCCCCGTCACCCGCGAGGCCGCGATGGCCAAGATGGTGGCCACCGAGGGCGCCCAGCAGGTGATCGATGCCGCGGTGCAGCTGTGGGGCGGCCTGGGCGTGGTCAGCGAAGTGCCGGTCGAGCGCCTGTACCGCGAGATCCGCGCGCTGCGCATCTACGAAGGGGCGACCGAGGTGCAGCAACTCATCATCGCCCGCGAACTGCTGAAGGGGGTTGGCACATGATCCGCAGTGGCTTGATCGACACCTTTGCCCGCGACCACCTGCCCGCGCCCGAGGCCCAGCCCCAGTTCCTGTTCGAGCGCCCCGAGCTGCAGTTCCCCGAGCGCCTGAACGCTGCCGCCGAGCTGCTGGACCGCCACGTGGCGGAGGGGAGGGGAGACCGCGTGGTCATCCGCGCCCCCGGCGGTGTGGTCTGGACCTATGCCGACCTGCAGGACCGCGCCAACCGCGTGGCCGAGGTGCTGGTGCGCGAGATGGGCCTGGTGCCCGGCAACCGCGTGCTGCTGCGCGCGCCCAACAACCCGATGATGGCTGCCTGCTGGTTCGGCGTGGTCAAGGCCGGCGGCATCGCCGTGGCCACCATGCCGCTGCTGCGCGCCAAGGAGCTCAAGCCCATCATCGACAAGGGCCAGGTGACGCACGCCCTGTGCGACGCCCAACTTGCCGAGGAGCTGGCCTTGGCGCGGCCCGAGGTGTCGGTGCTGCGCGAGGTGCGCCACTTCAACGGCGCCGAGCCCGACGGCTTGGAGGCCGCCATGGCCCGCCAGAGCGGCCGCTTCGACGCCGTGGACACCGCCGCCGACGATTGCTGCCTGTTCGCCTTCACCTCGGGCACCACCGGCGTGCCCAAGGCCACCATGCACTTCCACCGCGACGTGATGGCCGCCTGCGCCGCCTTCCCGCGCCACATCCTGCGCCCGCGCCCCGACGACGTGTTTATTGGCAGCCCGCCCCTGGCCTTCACCTTCGGCCTGGGCGGCCTGCTGCTGTTCCCGATGAGCGTGGGCGCCAGCACCGTGCTGCTGGAAAAGGCCGGCCCGCCGCAGTTGCTAGAGGGCATCGAAGCCTTTGGCGCCACCACCCTGTTCACCGCGCCCACCTCGTACCGCGCCCTGGCGGCCCACGGCGAGCGCCTGCGGGCCACGCCGCTGCGCCAGTGCGTGTCGGCCGGCGAGGCGCTGCCCGCCGCCACCCGCGCGCTGTGGCAGGAGGCCACCGGCGTCACCCTGATTGACGGCATCGGCTCGACCGAGCTGCTGCACATCTTCATCTCGGCCGACGAGGCCCACAGCCGCCCCGGCGCCACCGGACGCGCCGTGCCCGGCTACCGCGCCAAGGTGATCGACGAGCAGGGCCAAGACTGCCCGCCCGGCACCGTGGGCAAGCTGGCGGTGCAGGGCCCCACCGGCTGCCGCTACCTGGACGACCCGCGCCAGGCCCAGTACGTGCAGAACGGCTGGAACGTGACCGGCGACGCCTACCGCATGGACGCCGACGGCTACTTCTTCTACCAGGCGCGCACCGACGACATGATCATCTCGGCCGGCTACAACATCGCCAGCCCCGAGGTGGAAGACGCGCTGATGTCCCACCCCGCCGTGGCCGAATGCGCGGTGATCGGCGTGCCCGACGAGGAGCGCGGCCAGATCGTCAAGGCCTTCGTGGTGCTGCGCCCCGGCGTGCCCGAGGACGAGGCCACCGTGCGCACCCTGCAGGACCACGTCAAGCAGACCGTGGCGCCCTACAAATACCCGCGTGCGGTGGAATTCCGCACCACGCTGCCCCGCACCCAGACCGGCAAGCTGCAACGCTTCAAGCTGAAGGAATCCGAATGACCAAACAAGTGTTGCAACCGGCGGACTGGGCCGCACCCAAGGGCTATGCCAACGGCGTGGCGGCCACCGGCCGCACCGTCTTCGTGGCCGGCCAGATCGGCTGGAACGCCGCCAGCCAGTTCGAGAGCGACGACCTGGTGGACCAGGTACGCCAGGCCCTGCTCAACGTGCGCGCCGTGCTGGCCGAGGCCGGCGCCGCGCCCCAGCACATCTGCCGCATGACCTGGTACTTGATCGACAAGCGCGACTATCTGGCCCGTGCCGCTGACATTGGCCGCGCCTACCGCGAGGTGCTGGGCCGGGAGTTTGGCGTGGCCATGACCGCAGTGCAGGTGAGCGGCCTGATTGAGGATCGGGCCAAGGTGGAGATTGAGGTCACCGCCGTGCTGCCTTGAGGCGTCCTGCGCGACGTGGCCGCCGCGGACCAACATCCGCGGCACGGCGAGGCGCGAGCCTCGCTTTTTTAAGGTCAATAAATGGATATACGCAAATAATCAATAAAGACCGCGCCCAGCCACGCATCCGTCCACCAAAGGGCAACAGTGGCGGGCCCTAGGCCCACCAACCAGCCAAGACAAAGGGGGCGGATCGGCAGCCTCGCGTCAAAGCCGCGCGCCGAGCCGAACACCTTGCTCGATGGCGCGCTTGGCGTCGAGTTCACCCGCTTGCTGCGCGCCGCCGATCACATGCACCGTCAAGCCGGCCGCCTGCAGCGGCGCTTGCAGCGTGCGCAGCGGCTCCTGGCCGGCGCAGAGCACCACATGGTCCACGGGCAACCACTGCGGGTTGCGGCGGTCGGGGCCTTCGCTGATTTTCAGGCCTTGGGGGCCGATCTCTTCGTAGTTCACACCGCTGACCATGCGCACGCCGCGCATCTTCAGGCTGCTGCGGTGGATCCAGCCGGTGGTCTTGCCCAGGTTGGCGCCCATCTTCTGTGCCTTGCGCTGCAGCAGGGTGACCTGCCGTGCGGGGGCGGGTGGGGCGGGGGGCTGGGGCGCCAGTCCGCCGCGGGCTTCGGCCGGATCGACCACGCCCCATTCGGCCATCCAGGCGGGCAGGTCCAGCGCGGTGCTGGGGTGGGCCGCCGGCTGCGTCAGGAACTCGGCCACGTCAAAGCCAATGCCGCCGGCGCCGACCACCGCCACCCGCGGGCCGACGGGAGCACCGCGCAGCACGTCGATGTAGCCCAGCACCTTGTCCGGGTGCTGATCCTGGCCCGGAATGCGCGGGTTGCGTGGCTGCACCCCGGTGGCCAGCACCACCTCGGAGGCGCCGCAGGCGGTCAGGGTGGCCACGTCGGCCCGGGTGTTCAGGTGCACCTGCACGCCGGTGGCGTCCAGGCGGCGGCGCCAATAGCGCAGCGTCTCGTGAAATTCTTCTTTGCCCGGGACTTGCTTGGCCAGGTTGAGCTGGCCGCCCACCTCGGGGGCGGCTTCAAACAGGTGCACGCGGTGGCCTCGTTCGGCCAGGGTGGTGGCGGCTGCCAGGCCTGCCGGTCCGGCTCCCACCACCGCCAGGGTCCTGGCGGTTGGCGCGGCGAGGAGGCGGATCTCCGTCTCCCGGCAGGCGCGGGGGTTGACCAAGCAGCTGGAGAGCTTGTTGTCGAACACATGGTCCAGACAAGCCTGGTTGCAGGCGATGCAGGTGTTGATGTCCAGGGCGCGGTTTTGCCGGGCCTTCTGCACAAAGGCGGCATCGGCCAGCAGCGGGCGGGCCATCGACACCATGTCCGCATGGCCGTCCGCCAGCAGCTGTTCGGCCACTTCGGGGGTGTTGATGCGGTTGCTGGTGATCAGCGGGATCCGCACCTCGGCCTTCATCTTGCGGGTGAGCCAGGCAAAGGCGCCGCGGGGCACGCTGGTGGCAATGGTGGGCACCCGCGCCTCATGCCAGCCAATGCCGGTGTTGAGGATCGTGGCGCCTGCCGCCTCAATGGCCTTGGCCAGCTGCACCACCTCGTCCCAGGTGGAGCCACCGGGCACCAGGTCGATCATCGACAGGCGGTAGATGAGGATGAAGTCCGGCCCCACGGCTTCTCGGATGCGACGCACGATCTCCACCGGCAGCCGCATGCGGTTTTCATAGGCACCGCCCCAGCGATCGGTGCGGTGGTTGGTACACGCCGCGATGAACTGGTTGATGAAATAGCCTTCGCTGCCCATCACTTCCACGCCGTCGTATCCCGCTTCACGGGCCAGCACGGCGCAGCGCACAAAGGCGCGGATCTGGCGCTCGATGCCGCGCTCGGACAGCTCACGCGGCCGGAACGGGGAAATGGGCGATTTCAGTGAGGACGGGGCCACCGCCAGGGGCTGATAGGCATATCGGCCAGTGTGCAGGATCTGCAGCGCAATCTTGCCGCCGGCGCCATGGACGGCCTGGGTCACGACCTGATGGCGACGGGCCGCGCCGCGCGTGGCCAGGGTGCCGGCGAAGGGCTTGGCCCAGCCCTCGATGTTCGGGGCAAAGCCGCCGGTGACGATCAGCCCGACCTCACCCTCGGCCCGCTCCCTGAAATACGCCGCCAAGCGGCTCAGGTCACGGCCTTCCTCCAGCCCGGTGTGCATGGAGCCCATCAGCACCCGGTTCCTCAGCGTGGTGAATCCCAGGTCGAGCGGGGCCAGCAGGTGAGGGTAGGGCGTGGTCATGGTGGCGCAGCCTTCTCGGGTTCAAGCGGACGGCGCCGATTGTGGTGGTGGGCCTGCCATCTGCCCTGTCGGGTGGGTGACAGGTGCCATGCAACGGCAAGGGGTTTCGGGTAGATCGGCAGAGGTCGTACCAAAGCGAAGGCATGGGCTCACCCGTCTGTGGATGGCTGGCGGTGCCGGCGAGACATGGATCTTGGAGGGCGCAAGCCGCCTTCCTGCTTGGGGTCACCGTTGCACTTCCACCCCTAGGTTGGCGCTGTCTTGGGCGGTGTGATCAAACCGCCCCAGCCACCGGCTGATGTACCGTCCAGCCCACAAATTTCGGGAGTTGAAATGCCTCTTGCCAACGGCGCTTCGCGTCACGTCTTGCCAGTGCTCGGTTTGAGTTTGATCTTGCTGTCGGGGTGCGGCAGTGAAAGTGAGGGCGACGGCGTGGAGGGCTCGGGAGTCAGGCAGGCCGCGTTGGCGGGCAGCTCGAATGTCGCCTATCAACTGCTTGTTCGAAACGACGACGGCATCGTCAATGCCTACGCGGTGAGCGACACCACGTTGGCCAGTATTCCGGCAGAGCACTATGACGCTTCGGCCAACACGCTCACACGCGGGGCCGATCAATGGGTGTTCTTCATGGGCTCCAGTGGTGTGCAAGGGCTGGACCTGCGCGGAAAGACACACCAGAGTCCGATGGCGCTGAATGGCCCGGGCGGTGCATGCCGCGTCTTGGCGGCCACCAGTTTGGACAGCAGCGGCAACAGCGCTTTGTTGACCTTGGCCTCCCTCCAAGACGGCAGCTGCGGCAGCACGCCCAGTCACTTGCTGCAGGTGGGCGCCAATGGTGCCGTCGTGACGATCGCCCTGGTCAACGAGCGACTGATTCAGCCGGTGAAGAATGCGGACGGCGGGGTCGCCGGCCTGCTGATGGCCGTCAAGGTCAATGGCGGCGGTGAATGGGTCGCCTGGCGGGCGGTGGGCAGCAGTGCTGCCCCGACCCTCCTGGGTGAGGTGCCCGCCAGCGTCAGCACCTCGGTGGAATGGTTGGGGCAAGACGCCAGCCAGCCCGGACTGGGCTACTTGAAACTCAATGGCCAGTTGCGCAGCCTGCGTTGGTCTGGCCAACAGCTCAGCCTGGATACCGCAGTGCTGCACAGTTTTGCTTCTTCTGACGCTTCTGCCTTTGCAGGTGATGCGCAGGGGGTCTACTTCAGCGACGGCCTGTCGCTGCTACGCGCCCGTGCGGGAGTGGTTGCCGCCTTGGGCACCCTGGGCGACGACACCGCTGACCTGGGCGTGGAGAAGCTGGTCTTGACCACGCAACGGGTGGCCGCCATGCTGACCACGCCCGCCCGCACCGACCTGCCGCTGGGCTGCGTCAACCACACTCGCCTGCTCCAATCACTGGGCAGGGCCGGCGGCAGTCCGGTCAGCCTGCGCAAAGAGGCCGTGGACACCTGCGGCGTGGTTGGCGGTGTCCCGACCATGTTCCTGGGCTGGGGCAGCGGCGACCAGATCGTGCTGAAGCAATCGTGGACCAACACGACCAGCCACAGCAGTGGCCACCTGCTGGCGGTGCAGAGCGACGCCCAAGCCCCGACCAGCCCCGTCACCTTTGACAGCAGCCGCAACCTCTTGCTTCCGGTGCTCCCGGCCACCATTGCGCACGGCAGCACGGCGGTGCAGCCCTCCGCCCTCATCGCCTTTGACAGCAACGCGCAAGCGCTGGTGCAACTGAGCTTGCCGGGGCTGGTGTCCCAATCGTTGGGTGCGCTGCCGCGAAGTACCAGTTTCAACAACGAAACCAGTTGCACCCAGGCGATTGCCCAGGTGCCGGTGGCCTGCACTGTCCCGATGTTCCAACTGGACAGCGATGCGCAAGAGGCCTGGCGATTCACACCGGGCCAGAACAGTTCTCTGCAGCAAATCGTGGCCCGCTGACAGCGGCGTGACCTAAAGAGCCCCGTTGGCGTTGGCTGACCAAAACCCGGGTCAGTCGGCTCCATCGGGCTGTTTGTCTCAGCCGGCAGCCAAAAAAAAGGCCGCTCGGCTTCTGCCGGCGGCCTGTGGGTGGGTGAGGAGGATGGCCGCCCGAAGCGGCGCTGTGTCGTCAGGCCGGCTCGGCAGCCAGGCTCAGTTCAGGCAGGGCAATTTGGTGGCCGGTGCTGAACTGGTAGTCCTTGAACACGTGCTCGGCGGTCAGCAGCTGGTACTGGCCGTTGGCGTCGCGGTGCGTGGTGTCCTTGAGCTTGTAGGTCAGGTGGCCACAGGTCCAGATCTCGAAGTTGCGCATGTGGGTGCACAGGCAAGTCTTGTCCCAGATCTGCACGCGCTTTTCACCCGGGTGGGCCGCCACTTCGCGGTTCCAGGAGGTGACATACGAGCACTTGCAGTTGGCGTCCAGCAGATAGCCGTAGGCCTCGCAATTGGGCTTGATGCCGTCGCCAATGCCGGGCGAGGACTTGATCATGCGCATCGGGTAGCCGGTGGGCGAGATCTGGTTGACTTCAATGTCGTCTTCGCCGGCCTTGAAGTACTCCTGCTTGATCTCGTCAGGCAGGCCGCACTCTTTGGTCACGGTGAAGCGGGTGGCCACCTGCACGCCGGAGGCGCCTGCCTCCAGGAAGGCGGTGGCCTGGCCCCCGGTGAAGATGCCGCCGGCCGGCAGCACCGGAATGTCCAGCTGCTCGTCGCGCAGGTATTGCAGCACTTCGTTGGTGATGGTGGCCAGGTCGTACTGGGCCCAATCCATGCCAAAGCCGAGGTGGCCACCAGCCAGCGGGCCTTCGACCACCACGTAGTCGGGCAGCCGGCCTGAGCGGGCGTTCTTCTTGATGAACAACTGCAGCGCGCGCACCGACGAGACGATGATGCCCAGCTTGGCGTCGCGGAAACGGGGGTGGTCCTCGATCAGGCCGAAGGAGCCCAGGTGCAGGCCGGCGGCCAGGGTGATGCCGTCGATGCCGGCGTCCAGCGCGGCCGTCAGGCGGACCTTGAGGGTCTCCTTGGGCGCGTTCATGGTGAGCTTTTCCATGCAGTTGATGAACACCATGCCGGGGCCCTTCTTGCGGGCCATGGTGTTTTCCACATGCAGGCGGGTGGCCTCTTCCAAGCGGCCCAGGTCGAACTTGACGCTGGACTTGTCCTCGGAATCGGTGTTGTGCTTGTAGAGCGCCAGCTTTTCCTTGACGTGCTTGGTCTTGTAGCGGCGGTCGGTGACCGTGTTGATCATCGCGTCGGAGATGTGACCCACGCCGCCCAGTCGCGCCGCTTCCAGAGCCAGGTCGGCGGTGGAGATGTCCACGCCCATGCCACCGATCATGATCGGCACCAGCTCATGCTTGCCCAGGCGCAAGCGGAAGTCATCGACACGTTTCATCAGGCACTTTCTCAGGAGTTCCCTGGCGGCGGACCGTCGGGCGCCCAGGCTCCGGGCGATCTCGGCCGACGGAGGCCCGGCAAGGCGCAGGTGCGCCAGGGCAAAACCTCGATTTTACGTGACTGGCCTGCGTCAAAGGGGTCAAACCCTGGCTCTGGCATGATCGAGATCAGGTTTGCCGGTGTTCCGACCGGTTTGGCGCGCCTGCATTCTTCATGTCCCCACACCACCATCCCCACGCCCTTGACGCCACGCAGGATCCCGCTGACGAGCGGCTGACCAGCCTGGAGATCAAGATCAGCTACCTGGAAGATCAGGTGGACGCGCTCAACCAGACCGTCTACCGCCAGGCCAACCAGATTGATGTGCTGATCCACGAGCTGCGGGCGCTCAAGGCCCAACAAGCCGCGGGTGGCACTGTGGTGCGCAGCCTGCGCGACGAACTGCCGCCCCACTACTGAGCGGCGCAAGGGGCCCGGGCACCGGCCGCTGGGCGGGCGCCGATAATCGCGATCCCGGCTGCCTTTCTTGTTGCAACGCCGCGCCTGGTGCGCGGTGCGGCGGGCGCCCGTTTTCCCACCCCAAGACCTGCCCGCCTTGTCCGAGTCCACTTCCGCGCCCCTGCCGGCGCCTGCCCCACGCGCGACCCGGGGCTCCGGCGCCCGTGCGCCGCGTCCCGCCAATCCGGTTCCGCCCATCACCTTTCCTGAAGGCCTGCCCGTCTCGGCCCGGCGTGAAGAGATCGAGCAGGCGCTGCGGGAGCACCAGGTGGTCATCGTCTGCGGTGAGACCGGCTCGGGCAAGACCACCCAGCTGCCCAAGATCGCGCTGGCCCTGGGCCGCGGTTGGGGCGCGGGCGGCACGGGCCTGATTGGCCACACCCAGCCACGGCGTATTGCGGCCAGCTCGGTGGCCAAGCGCATTGCCGAGGAGCTGAAGTCGCCCCTGGGCGAGGTGGTGGGCTACAAGGTGCGCTTCCAAGACCGGCTGCAGCCCGGCGCCTCGGTCAAGCTGATGACCGACGGCATCTTGCTGGCCGAAACCCAGACCGACCCGCTGCTCAAGGCCTATGACACCCTCATCATCGACGAGGCCCATGAGCGCAGCCTGAACATCGACTTCCTGCTGGGCTACCTGCGTCAGATCCTGCCGCGCCGGCCGGATCTGAAGATCATCGTCACCTCGGCCACCATCGACGCCGACCGCTTTGCCAAGCACTTCGAGTCCCGCCGGGGGCCGGCCCCGGTGCTCATGGTCAGCGGCCGCACCTTCCCGGTGGAGCAGCGCTACAAGGCGTTCGAGGAGAGCAAGGACTACGACCTGTTGGATGCCATCGCCGAGGGCGTGGACGAGCTCTGGCGCAGCGGCCCGGGTGACATCTTGGTGTTCTTGCCCGGCGAGCGGGAGATCCGCGAGGCGGCCGACCACCTGCGCAAACACCTGGCGCACGACCCACGCCACCGCCACGCCGAGATCCTGCCGCTGTTCGCCCGCCTGTCGCAGGCCGAGCAGGACCGGGTGTTTGAGCCCGGCAACGGCCGGCGCATCGTGCTGGCCACCAACGTGGCCGAGACCTCACTCACCGTGCCGGGCATCCGCTATGTGATCGATTCGGGCCAGGCCCGGGTCAAGCGCTACAGCTACCGCAACAAGGTGGAGCAGCTGCAGGTGGAGGCCATCAGCCAGGCGGCGGCCAACCAGCGCGCGGGCCGCTGCGGGCGCGTGGCCAACGGTATCTGCATCCGGCTCTATGACGAGAAGGACTTTCTGGGCCGGCCGCGCTTCACCGACCCCGAGATCCTGCGCTCCTCGCTGGCCGGGGTGATCCTGCGCATGAAGGCCCTGGGCCTGGGCCTGGTGGAGGACTTCCCCTTCCTGGAGGCGCCGCCGAAGAAGGCGATCGCCGACGGCTATGCCCTGCTGGCCGAGCTGGGCGCGGTGGACGAGGCCAACGAGCTGACGCCCATTGGCAAGGAGCTGTCGCGCCTGCCGCTGGACCCGCGCGTGGGCCGCATGATCCTGGAGGCGCGCAACCGCGAGAGCCTGACCGAGGTGCTCATCATCGCCTCGGCCCTGACCGGGCAGGACGTGCGCGATCGCCCGCTGGACCAGCAGCAGGCTGCCGACGAGAAGCACAAGAAGTTCGACGACGAGCGCTCGGAGTTCATGGGCTATCTCAAGCTCTGGCACTGGATCGAGGAAGGCCGCGGGCAGCACGGCCATGCGCCCAAACCCGGTGTTGCGGCGGGCAGCGCGGCGCCGGTGGACAGCCACAAGCTCAGCAACCGCCAGCAGGAGCAGCGCCTGCGCGACAGCTTCGTCAGCCCGCGGCGGGTGCGCGAATGGCGCGACATCCACAGCCAGCTGCACACCGTGGTGGCCGAGCACGGCTGGCGCCTGAACACCAGCCCCGCCACCTACGAGCAGGTGCACCTGGCGCTGCTGGCCGGTCTGCTGGGCAACATCGGCTGCAAGAGCGACGACGAGGAGTGGTACCTGGGCGCGCGGGGCATCAAGTTCTGGCGCCACCCGGGGGCACACCTGTCCAAAAAGCCCGGCCGCTGGCTGGTGGCCGCCGAGCTGGTGGAGACCACGCGCCTGTACGGCCGGGGTCTGGCCGCCATCGAGCCGCAGTGGTTGCCAGGCATCGCGGGCCACCTCATCAAGACCCAGCTGCTGGAGCCGCACTGGGAGAAGAAGGCCGCCGAGGTGATCGCCTTCGAGCGTGCCACGCTCTACGGCATCGTCATCTACAACCAGCGCAAGGTGAACTTTGGCAAGGTCGATGCCAAGGCCGCGCGCGAGATCTTCATCCGCCAGGCGCTGGTGGCCGGCGATTGGGAGAGCAAGCTGCCCTTCCTGGCACACAACCGCCGCATGATCGCCCAGGTGGAGGAGCTGGAGCACAAGTCGCGCCGGCAGGATGTGCTGGTGGACGAGGAGCTGATTTACGCCTACTACGACCAGCACCTGCCCGCCGACGTGGTGAGTGGCGCCACGCTGGAGCGCTGGTATCGCCACGCCAGCCAGGCCCGCACAGCCGACGCGCCTAAGCTGCTGCACCTGAGCCGCGAGGAGCTGATGCGCCATGAGGCCGCCGGCGTGACCACCAACACCTTCCCGCGGACCCTGCGCCTGGGCGGGGTGGACTGCGCCACCAGCTACCTGCATCAGCCGGGTGACGCCAAGGACGGCGTCACCGTCACCGTGCCCATCTACGCCCTGAACCAGGTCAGCGAGGAGCGCTGCGACTGGCTGGTGCCCGGCATGCTGGAGGCCAAGGTGCTGGCCCTGGTGAAAAGCTTGCACCAGAAGCCCCGCGCCCGCCTGGTGCCCCTGCCGGAGTACGTGGCCGAGTTTTGCGAGCTGGCGCCCTTTGCCCAGGGCAACCTGGTGGACGTGCTGCTGAAGTCGGTGCGCGAGCGCACCCAGGTGGCCGTGCAGCGCAACGACTTCAAGCTCGAGCAGCTCAGCCCCCACCTGTTCATGAACTTCAAGGTGGTGGACGAGCATGGCCGCCAGCTGGGCATGGGCCGGCAGCTGGCCACGCTCAAGGCCGAGCTGGGGGCGCAGGCGCGCAGCGCCTTCCAGGCCCTGGCCGCGCTGAAGGTGCAGGCCGCGCCGGCGCCGGCGCCCACCGCGCCGCAGGTCATCACCACCCCCAGTGGCGGGCGGGCGGTGGTGGCCGGTCTCAAGGCCCCGTCGGCGCCGGCCCCCAAGGTCGCAGCCGACACGCCGGCGGCCAGCTATACCGCCTGGACCTTTGGTGAGTTGCCGGAGCTGATGGAGATCCGCAAGGCTGGGCAGACCTTGATTGGATTTCCGGCCCTGATCGACAAAGGCGACCGGGTGGAGATCGAGGTTTTTGACGAGCCCGAGGTGGCCGCCAGCCGGCACCGCGCGGGCCTGCGCCGCCTGGTGGCGCTGCAGATCAAGGAGCCCTTGAAGTACCTGGAGAAGAACATCCCGGGCCTGACCCAGATGGGCGTGCTCTTCATGCCCCTGGGCACGGCCGAGGAGCTGAAGGTGCAGATCATCGACGTGGCGCTGGAGCGTGCCTTTCTTCAAGAGCCCTTGCCGCAGGACGCGGCCAGCTTCACCCGCCGGGTGGAGGAGGGCCGTGGCCGCCTGAACCTGATCGCCCAGGAGGTGGCCAAGCTGGCCGGTGTGGTGCTGGTGGAGTACGCCGCGGCCAGCCGCAAGCTCAAGGACGCCCGGCCACCCAAGGAGGTGGCCGAGGACATCACCGCCCAGCTGCAGCGCCTGTGCCCCAAGCGCTTCGTGGTGCAGATCCCGTGGGTCCAGTTGCAGCACTACGCCCGCTACCTCAAGGCCATCGTGATGCGCCTGGACAAGCTGCGCGCCGATCCCGAACGTGACGCCCAGCGCCTGGCGGAGTTGCGCCCGCTGGAGCAGCGCCTGCTGCGCCGCCAGGCCGACCTGAAGGGTCAGGCCGATGCCCGCTTGGAGGACTTCCGCTGGCAGTTGGAGGAGCTGCGGGTGAGCCTGTTCGCGCAGGAGCTGCGCACGCCGCAGCCGGTGTCGGTCAAGCGCCTGGAGAAGACCTGGGCGCAGATCAGCAGCTGAGGCCCGGGGCTGGCGGGGCCGCCAGCGCCCCCGCGGCGCCCACATCGGGCAGCCCGGTGAGGGGCTGGGGATGGCCGAACAGGTAGCCCTGGAAGTGGTCGCAGCCAGCTTCCTGCAGCAGCGCCAGTTGGGCCGGTTGCTCCACCCCTTCGGCCAGGGCCTTCAGGCCCAGGCTGTGGGCCAACCCGATGACCGTGCGGGCAATGACCGCATCGGCACTGGCGCCGGGCAGTTCGCGCACAAAGCGTTGGTCCAGCTTGAGCTTGTGCAGCGGCAGCGCCTGCAGGTAGGCCAGCGAGGAGTAGCCGGTCCCGAAGTCGTCCAGCGACAGCAGCACGCCCAGGTCCCGCAGCTCCCGCATGCGGGCACTGGCCAATTCCACATCGTCCACCAGGGTGGACTCGGTGAGCTCCAACTCCAGCCGGCCCGGGGCCACCTCATGCTGAAGCAGGCAGGCCTGTACCCAGGCGCCCAGGCCGGTATCGTGAAACTGGCGCGCGCTCAGGTTGACCGCCAGGGTCCAGTGCCGGCGTGCGGGCATCCGGCGCCATTGCGCCAGGGTGGCGCAGGCCTGCTCGATGACCCAGCGGCCCATGGCCGGCAGGCAACCGCTCTGCTCGGCCACCGGGATGAAGTCCGCCGGCATCACCAGGCCCCGCTGCGGATGGCGCCAACGCAGCAGCCCTTCGCAGCCGGTGATGCGTCCCGCCCGGTCCACCTGCGGTTGGTAGACCAGTTCCAGCTCGCCCAGCGCCAGGGCCTCGTGCAGATCGGCCTCCAGCCGGGCGCGCGCCTCGGCCTCGGCCTGCATGGCCGGGCTGAAGAAGCGCAATTGGCCGGGGCCGGCCCGCTTGGCCCGGTACATGGCCAGGTCGGCCTGCTTGAGCACGTCCTCCACCGTCAGCGAAGGCTCGTTCAGCAAGGTGATGCCGATGCTGGGGGTGACGGTCACCCGCTGCTCGCGCAGCCACACCGGCTGACCCACCGCGCGCATGAGCTTCTGGGCGATGTGCTCGGCGGCCAGGGGCAGTCGCGCCGGCTCCTGGGCGGGCAGCTCCGTGAGCACTACAAACTCGTCCCCGCCCAGTCGCGCCACCGTGTCGTTGGTCCGCAGGCAGCTCTTGATCTGCAGGGCCACGTGCAGCAGCAGGGCATCGCCCTGGTCGTGGCCCAGCACGTCGTTGACACGTTTGAAGTCGTCCAGGTCGATGAAGAACACCACCGCCTGCACGCCGTGCCGGCGTTGCCGGGCCAGGGCCCGGCGCAGGCGGTCTTGCAGCAGGCGGCGGTTGGGCAGCCCGGTCAGCGGATCGTAGAAGGCCAGTTGATGGATGCGATCGGCATCGGCCTTGCGCTGGCGCAGGTCCTGCACCGTGCCCAGCACGTCGGCGCCCAGGCCGTCACCTGGCGGTCCGGCCGACAGCAGCAGCCACACCGGGATGGCGGGGCCGCTGGCGGGTTGCAGCCAGACTTCGCCGGACCACTGGCCCTCACCGGCGCGCAGCGCCTGCACCTCCAGGCCGAGGTGGGGCAGTTGCTCGCCGTGCAGGCCCAAGGCCTGCCAGGGCGCGCCCAGCAAGACGCTGGCCGGTCGCCCGGCCATGGCCTCCAGGCCAGGGTTCACGTAGGCCAGGCGCCCTTGGGCGTCGGCGATGAAGATGCCTTCGTGCGTTTGGCCGATGGCCTGTGAGAGCCGGCGCAAGGCACGCAGGCGCTGGCCGCGTTCCAGCAGGGTGCTCAGCTCGGCGGCCAGACGTTGTGCGGCCTCGACCTCGGTGGGGCGGAACGGCGCGTCCTCGCGCAGCAGCGCCAGCTGCAGCGGGGGATGGCCCTGCTCCTGTCCGTGGAGGTGAAGCAGCAGCAGGCAGGCGTCGTGCCGCGACGTTCCCGCGGCACGCGGGGCGGGTCGGGGCGGGCGCCGCAGGTCCTGCCGCACCGTCAGCGGTCCGCCGGATGGCGCTGAGGCCGCCAGGCTGCCCAGCCAGGCCTCCAGGTCCACCCAGCTCAAGCTGGCGGGCAGCCGGCTGCCGCGAGAGGGCCACCCCGGCACCTCCGGTAGGGGGCGGATCTGCCACACCGGCGCTTCACACAGGGCGGCCAGCGCGGCGCCCGCCTGTTCGAGCAGCGGGCCCGGGCCGGCGGCTTCGACCTGGCGAAGCGCCAGCAGCGCGGCATTCACCCGTGCCTGCCACGTTTGAAGCAGCTCTGCGCTGCGGTCAATGAAGAGCAGCATGCGCCGCGGCGCCACCTCAAACGCCGAGCCCAGCGGCAGGCTCATCAAGGTATGGGGCAGGCCGGCCCCGGTGGGGCCCAGGCGCACAGGCAGTCCGGTGGGCGGGCCACCTGGCTCGCTGGACCATTCGCCGTGCGCGGCCTGCCACAAGGCAGCGGGCGTGTCGGCATGCACGCGCTGCAGCAACTGGACCAGCGGGACGGGCCCCTCAGTCTGAGTCCAACCCAGCCACCGCTGCGCCGCCGCGTTGAGTTGGCACACCCGGTCCTGCGTGTCCACCACCAGGGCCGGGGCGGGCAGCGCGTCAAACAGTTGCTGCTGCTGTGCGCTGGTCTCGGCCAGCTGCTGCTGGGTGACTCGGAGCTCCTCGTTCTGGGCTTCCAGTTCGGCTTGGTAGAGCTGCAGCCGTTCTAGCAGGGCCCGGGTCACGGCGGGATCGACGGGCCTCGCCTGCAGGTGCGCCGCCAGGGCCTCGATCATGGCCCGGCGCGGCATGGGGGTGTTTTCAGCGCGGGTCATGGGGCTTGGCGGGCGACGGCTGCTGGTACCAGCTTGTGATGTTGGTGTGGCTGACCACGGCGCCAAACCCATGGCCCTGCAGGGGCGCGACGTTCATGACAAACCAGCGCCGCTCGGTGTCGGTATGGCAGGGGTAGCGCAGGCTGAAGCTGTCTCGGGTGCCGCCCAGCACCTCGCGCAGGCCGAAGGCGGCGTGGCGGGCGTCGCCCCCTTCTTCGGCGGCGTTGCAGATCTGCAGGTAGTTGATGCCCGGACCGCTGTGACGCAAGCCCGGGTCGCCGTTGGCAGCGGCAAAGCGGCGCCAGGCCTGGTTGACCAGCCGGATAGTGCCGGCCTCGTCCAGCACGGCAATATGCTCGGGCAGGGCGTCCAAGATGCTCTGCAGCCGACGGGCGTCTTGCAGGGCGGTGACGTCGGTGAAGCTCAGCACCGCGCCGGCCAGGGCCCGGGAGGGGATGCGGTAGCTCTGGATGCGGGCCAGGTAGCCGCGTTGGCCGTCTCGGTGGCTGATTGGCCGCTCCACCGGCTGCTGGTGCTCCAGCGTGTGCTGCAGGTCCTCCACCAGGGTCGGATAGAGCAGGTCGTGGCTGAAATCGTCCAGTCGCCGACCCAGATCGCCGGCCTGCAGCCGGAACAGCCGGGCGGCCTCGGGACTGAAGCGGGTCAAGCGCAGGTGGTCGTCCACAAACAGCGTGGCCACGCCTACTGCACGCTCCATGCTCTCCAGGTCGGCATGGGCGCGGTGCAGCTGGGCCAGCTTGCTCTCGTACTCGGCATTGACCGTGTGCAGCTCCTCGTTGAGGGCCTGCAGTTCCTCGTTGCTGCTTTGCAGCTCCTCGTTGGCGGAGATCAGCTCCTCGTTGGTGGCCTGGATTTCCTCGTGCGAAGTCTCCATCTCCTCCAGCACGGCCTGCAGGTCGGCCCGGGCATGGTCCAGCTCCTGTTGCAGGTCGGCCAGGCGCTCTGCGGCCAGCAGGTCGGGGCTGACGGTGGCGGGTGCTTCCTGCAGGGCGCACTGGGCGTCAAAACTCAGCGTGACCAGGTCGGTGGACACCGGCAAGGCCTGCAGGCGCAGCAGTGGGGCGTGGGCGTCGGCCTTGCCGCTGGCAGGAGAGGCGGGGGCCGCGGCGTTAGGGGGCCAGGCCAGCACGGTGCTGGCGGGCAGCCGGTGCTGGCGCACCTGATGCACCAGCGCCAGGGCCGGACCTGCCAAGCCTGTAGGCAGCAGGCGCAGCAGCTGCAGGGTGGCCTGGCCTTCGCGCGGAACCATCCACGGCGAGAGGTCGCCAAAGAAGTGCAGCACTTGGCCCTGGCCGTCCACCAGCACCGCCGGAGGCAGGTGCTGGGCGCACAGCGCCGCCTGCGCCAGCTGCACCGGGTCGGCGTCCAGGCCGTCGCTGGGGGCCTCGCCTGGCCCACGGCCGCGCCGGGTGCCCGCTGACAGGCCCAGACCGCCCTTGTGCAGCATGGCGGGCAGGGCCGCGCCGGCCAGGCGTCGGTACAGCTTGGCCCGGCCATCCACGGTCCGGAAGGCCGACTCCAGCGGGCCCAGGGACTCGCTGGGGCCCAGCAGCAGGTGGCCGCCGGGGCTCAGCGCAAAGTGCAGCCTGGCCAGCGCCCGCTCCTGCGCCGCGGCGTTGAAATAGATGAGGGTGTTGCGGCAGACCACCAGGTCCATGCGGGTGAAGGGGGGGTCGCCCAGCAGGTTGTGCTGGGCGAACACCACCTGCGCCCGCAGCTCGGGCCGCACCTGCCACAGGCCCTTGCCGTGGGGCTGGAAATGCCGCGCCCGGCGGGCAAGATCGAGCTCGGCCAGTGCGGCATCACCGTACAGGCCCAGGCTGGCGGCCTCGACATGGTGGGGCGAGACGTCGGTGGCGAAGATCTTGAGCTGGCAGCCGCGCTGCTGGCGCTCGAACTCCTCGGTGATCAGCATGGCCACGGAGTAGGCCTCCTCACCGGTGGCCACACCGGCCAGCCACACCCGCAGGGTCTGGTGGCGCCGGCGGGCGGCCACCAGTGGCGCGATGACCTGCACGCGCCATTGCTCCCAAACCTCGGGATCGCGGAAGAAGTGCGTCACGCCAATGAGCAGGTCGCGGTGGAGCTGGCGCAGCTCCTCCGGGTCGTCCTGCAGGCGCTGCAGGTAGTCGTCCAGCACCGGCAACTGCAGCAGCATCTGGCGGCGCTGCAGGCGGCGCTGCAGGGTGGCGGGCTTGTAGTCGCCGAAATCCAGTCCGCAGTGTTCGAGCAGCAGTGCGACCACCCCAGCCAGGCCGGTGGGCAGGCAGACCGCCGGCCCTGCGGCCAGCACAGCCTCTGCATCCTGGCGCCAGGGGGCCAAAAAACGCAAGGCGGCGGCCGGCAGCTCTGCGGCCGGCAGCACGGCGTCCACCACGCCGGTGTCCATGGCTGCCCGCGGCATGCCATCGAAGCGCGCGTCCTGGGGCGCCTGGGCCAGCACCAGGCCGCAGGCTTCGTTGAGGGCGACCACGCCCCGGCTGCCGTCGGAGCCCGTGCCTGACAGCACCACGGCCACGCAGCGTGGCCCCAAGGCAGCGGCTGCGCTGTGAAGGAACAGGTCGATGGGCAGCGAGAACGCGCCGGCGGGCCGGTCCTGCAGGCGCAGGCAACCGTTTTGCAGTTCCATGAGCTTGCCCGGTGGAATCAGGGCCACCCGATCGGGCTGCAGGACCTGCCCGTCCTCCGCCAGGGCCACGGGCAGGGTGGTATGCCGCGCCAGCAGGCTGTCCATCATGGAGCGGTGGTCGGGCAGCAGGTGCTGGATGACCACCCAGGCCACGCCGGTGCGGGTTGGGCAGGCGCTGAAGAACTGCACCAGTGCATCCAGTCCGCCTGCGGAGGCGCCCAACACCACCAGCGGAACGGTGTCGGAAGGGGGCGTTGGCAAGGCAACTGGTGCGGCCGGTGCCTGGGATAACGCGTCGCGGGTGCCTTGGGCAGGCGTCGACGCCAACGCCATGGCGGTGTCATCGCCGGGTGGCAGGGGGTGGGTCATGGGCTCCCTGTGGCCGGCTAGGGGGGGCTGCGCCGGTGTGACGCGGGTAGTGCCGACTCTTGGAGCCGACTCTAGCCGTACGCACGCCAGATCATTCCACCTTTTGTCCTGATTCGGGACAGGATCCACCCGGGGGGCACAGGGCCGAGGGGACAGGTCGCCTGCCTGTCCCACGGTCTGGTGACGCTCAGCCCCCTTCCGGGGAGGCGCCCGTTGCGGACGTGGCCGGTGCGGCGCCCACCGGCAGGTAGTTGCGCAGCAGCTGCGCCAGCTCGGTGCCCCCCACGGGCTTGACCAGCCAGGCGGTGGCGCCGGCTTGGCGGGCCTGCTCGCGTTGGGCGCGCTGGCCTTGGGTGGTCAGCGCGATGATGGGCGTGAAGCGCAGAATCTGTCGGGCCTGGGGGATGAGCTTGAGACCGTCCAACCGGGGCATGACGATGTCGGTCAGCATCAGGTCCGGGCGCAGTCCCTGCTGCAGCAGTTCCAGGGCGGCCTGGCCGTCCGGGGCGGTGACCACGCGGTAGCCGGAGAGCTCCAGCGACATCTGCAGGCTGCGCCGCATGGTGGAGGAATCGTCCACGACAAGGATCAGGGCCATGGGGTGCTCCGGCGTCAGAACAGCTCGATGCGGGGGCCGTGTTGGGTGGCCAGGGTGAGGTTGCGGTCCTGCTGCCCGTCGGGCAGCTCATCAGGAACGCGGCGGACCTCTTCCTTGGGAATCTGGTGGCCCAGCGCCTGGGCATGGGCCACCCGCTGGGAGTGCATCACGTAGTTCTGCGTCCACAGGCTCAGCAGTTCCTCCAGCAGCACCGGCGGCGGCGGGGCCTCGCCATCGATGAGCTGGTAGAGCTGCGAGAAGTGGTCCGACAGGCTGCTGAGCGCGGTGTTGATCTGTTCGAGCAGCTGGCGGTTGATGTCCTGGAACTGCATGTCCCCCAGGGTGTCGATGATGTCGGTGGTCACCACCTGCATGCCGGCCTCCATGTTGGTGGACAGCTCGCTGAGGTAGGGCACCACGTCGCCCAGGGTCTCGCTCATGGTCTGGATGTGGCGGGCGATCTCGCCCAGTTGTTGTGCCGCGCCCTCGGCCTGCAGGTGGTCGGCGCTGTTGACCTCTTCGTCGATGGTCTGCGCAGCGGCGGTGATGCCCTCGGTGATCTGACGGGCGGCCTCGGCCGTTTGGGTGGACAGGCGGCGCACCTCGGCGGCCACCACCTTGAAGCCGGCCCCTTCATGGCCGGCCCGTGCCGCCTCGATGCTGGCGTTGATGGCCAGCAGGTTGGTCTGGCGGGAGATGTCGGCAATCAGGGCGGCCAGCGGGGTGAGCTGGCGCACCTGCTCAGCCACCGCGCGCACCCGGTCTTGGTTGCGCTGGCGGGCCTCTTCAAACTGGCGCTGGTGTTCGGCCAGGCTGGCCACCGCCTGCCCGTGTTCGCCGGCGCGGGTCAGGGAGTCGGCCGACAGGCTGTGCGAGCGCTCCACTGCATGCATCACCCGGCCGCGCAGGTCCACGGCGTTGGCATGCACCCGGTTCATGCGCTCCATCATCGACATGACGGCGGTCTCGGAGGTCTGGATGGTGGCGCTGACCTGCTGCTTGAGCACCCCGAAGGCCTGGCGCAGGGTGCTGATGTCCTGGATGACGACCTCCGTGGCCCGCAGGTTGCGCCCCAGCTTGACCTTGCGGGGCCGCAACTGCATGGCGCTGCCACCGAGCAGGCCGGCCAGCAGCGCCACGGCATGGCCCGGATCCACCATCTCCGGCCAGAACCAGGAGGCCGCCACCAGGCCCGCCACGCCTGTCACCGCCAGGGCCATATGCCAGGCCCGTGCCGGGCTCTGACGCTCCGACCCTTGCGGGCCGCTTTGCTGCTCGTCGTTGTTCATCCCCAGCCCCTTCAGGCGCCCGGCAGGACCTGCTTGATCACCTTGACCAGTTCCGCACCACCCACCGGCTTGACCAGCCAGCCGGTGGCGCCGTTCTTCTTGGCCTCGTCGCGCTTGACCTGCTGGCTCTCGGTGGTGAGCGCCAGGATCGGCGTGAAGCGCAGCATCTTGCGGGCCTCGCGGATGAGCGTGATGCCGTCCATGCGTGGCATGTTGATGTCGGTGATGATGAGGTCAGGCTTGAGCCCGCCCTTGAGCTTGGTGAGCGCCACATCCCCGTCGTTGGCGGTCTCCACCTTGAAGCCGCTGATCTCCAGGGTGCCCTTCAGGCTCATCAGCATGGTGGCCGAGTCGTCCACCAGAAACACGCTCTTCATGCTAGTCCTTCATGTCCAAGGGAGAACCGGCTGTGCAGCCCTCCGTGCCGCGTGTGCCCGCATCCATGCCTCACTCCTTCGCGTTTACGGCCGTGGCGCGGGGGACTTGAGCGGGGACTTACACCAAGTCCCAGTCGCCGTGTCCAAGGTCTCAGGGGGGCGGTGCAGCCGTCGGCGGGGCCAGGGGCCGCTGGTAGACCACACCCTGAGGGAAGCGCCGTGTCACGAAGGGCGGTCCGTGGCGCGGCAAGATCTCGGCATGGCCCAGGCAGAGAAAGCCCCCCGGGGTCAGGGCGTCAAACAAGGTGGACAGCACCCTGAGCTGCGTGCTGTCGTCGAAGTAAATCAGCAGGTTGCGGCAGAAGATGAGGTCCAGCGCCTGGGGCAGGTCCTGGGGGTCACACAGGTTGTGGCGGCTGAACTGGACCGAGGCCACCAGCTCGCGGTCGATGCGCCAGCTGCCTTCATCCAGGGGGGCGAAATGCCGGTCCAGCACCGGGCGGGGCAGCCGGGCCACCGAGCGGGCGCTGAATTCGCCGCGCTCGGCCGCCTCCAGCACCCGGGTGTCGATGTCCGAGGCCAGGATCTCCACGTCATGCTCGGCCAGGCCGGGCCAGTGCTCCAGCAGCCAGATGGCAATGGAGTAGGGCTCCTCGCCGGTGGAGGAGGGCATGGACCACACCCGCAGCGGGCCGGGGGGGGCGTCCACCTGCCGATCCCGGAGCCGCTCGTCGAGCAGGTGGCGGCTCATGCATTCGAACTGGTGCGGCTCCCGGTAGAAGTAGGTCTCGTTGACCGTCATCGTGTTGATGACGTCCTGCCAGGCCGCACCCTCCGGGTCGGCATGCAGGGTGGCGAACCAGGCGTCAAAGTCCAGTTCGGGCCGGTCGCCCATGCGCGCGTGCAGGCGCTTCTCCACGTAGTAGCGCTTGCTCAGGCCAAAGCTCAGGCCGGTGCGGTGCTGCAGGTACTCGACAAAGCGCAGGTACTCGGCCTCGTTGAAGGACGTCTGTGCCGCGTCGAATGCCGTGGGGCTAGGGGCTTCGCTGGCGGGTGGGGCCGTGTCGCCTGGGGCTGGCGTCGACACCGGGTCGGTTGCCACCGTCTCGGGCCCCGGGGTCTCGCGGGCCTGCGGCGGCTCTTGCGCGGACGAGGCAACCGGTTCTGGCGGTACGGCGGGGTTCATCGGGGCTCCTTGCTGCCCCTGATTGGAAGACAGCACCGGCCCGCCTAAACGCCGAACAGGACCGTCTTCACCCCCCAGGCTGGCCCCCGGGCTTGCCAATGATCAGGTCAGCAGTTGCAGCAGCCGGTCCATGCCGCCGGACTCGATGGACACCATGGCCTGCTCACGCACCGCGGGCTTGGCATGGAAGGCCACCGACAGGCCGGCCACCTGCATCATGGGCAGGTCGTTGGCCCCGTCGCCCACCGCGATGGCCTGGGCGGGCTCCACGCCCATCAGCTCACAGACCTCCAGCACCACGCGGCGCTTCTCGGCGCCGTCGACGATGTCGCCCCACGGCCGGTCCACCAGCCGGCCGGTCAGCCGGCCATCCTCGATCTCCAGCACATTGGCGCGGGCGAAATCCAGGCCCAAGCGCTGGCGCACGCGGTCGCTGAAGAAGGTGAAGCCGCCCGAGACCAGCAGGGTCTTGAGGCCTGCGGCCTGGCAGGCCTGGACAAAGGCCTCAACGCCGGGGTTGAGCTGCAGGTGCCGGGCATAGACCTCCTCCATGGCGGTCACGGGCACGCCGGCCAGCAGGGCCACGCGGCGGCGCAGGCTGTCCTTGAAGTCGGTGATCTCGCCGCGCATGGCGGCCTCGGTGATGGCGGCCACCTCGGCCTTGCGCCCGGCGGCCTCGGCGATCTCGTCCACGCACTCGATGTTGATGAGCGTGGAGTCCATGTCAAAGGCGACCAGCCGGAAGTCGGCCAGGCGCAGCGGTGGGGTGAGGCCACGGACGTAGAGACCAGGGGCAAGGGCTTGAGAGTTCATGCGCAGGACGAGGGCGAAACCGGGGCGCGATTGTCGCGCAGGTCACGCCGGCCGGCGGTGTGGGCCGCGGGCCGCGCAGAAATTCACGACAAACGATTTAAATGCTGAAAATGATTAAAACGCCGGCGTGAGCGGGCGATATCACCCACCAGAATCATCAAAACGCTTAGGAGCTGCACATGAAGCGACGGGTTCTGACCATCGACGACCAGGCCGACATCCGTCGCCTGATCCGCATGACGCTGGAGTTCGAGGGCTTTGAGGTCCTGGAGGCGTCCCACGGCGAGGAGGGCCTGGCCATGGCCCGCCGTGAGAAGCCCGACCTCATCCTGCTCGACGTGATGATGCCGGGCATCAACGGGCTCGCGGTGAGCCAGGCCCTGCAGGCCGATGAACGCCTGAGCCGCATCCCGGTGGTCATGCTGACCGCCCTGGACCGTGACAGCGACATGGAGGCCGGCCTGGCGGCTGGCGCCAAGGTCTACCTGGCCAAGCCATTCGGCCCCATCGAGCTGATCGAGACGGTGGGGCAGCTGATCGACGAGTCGCGCGGGGTGGCGTCATGAACGCCCTGACGGGCGCAGGGCTGCCGGGCCGCGATGGGGGTTACGGCGACGCCGCCACCCAGGCCATGGGCCGGCTGCTGGTGGACTTCCAGCGCATGCAAAAAGAGCGGGACCAGGCCCTGGTGGCGCTGCAGGAGGCCTACCAGGAGAAGCTGCAGCTGGCCATGGCCACTGAGGTGGCCAGCGAGGACCGGGTGGCGCATCTGGTCCGGGTGGGCTGCGTGGCCGAACGGCTGGCCCTGCTGGCGGGGGTCGCCGCGGAGCCCGCCCGCTGCCTGCGCAATGCGGCGCTGTTTTTTGGCATTGGCGTGCAGGATGTGCCACTGCCCGATGAGGGGATGGCCGGTTCCCAGGCCTTGGAGGCCGCTGCGGTGCCCACCGGGCCGCGTTCCCTGGGCCTGGCCGCGCGCCACCCGCTGGAGCTGGGCACCGAGGTGGCCTATGCCTGGCGCGAGCGCTGGGACGGCGCCGGCCTGCCCGAAGGCTTGGGGGGTGGGGCCATCCCGCTGTCGGCCCGCCTGGCGGCCGTGGCCAACGTGCTGGACGGCTGGACCCAGCCCAGCCGCGGCGGGCCCATGCCCGGACGCCTGCTCTGGCGCGACATCGACCGGCTGGCCGGTCGTCAACTCGACCCCTCGCTGGTGGCGCTGACCCTGGCGCAGGGGTCGGCCCTGCTGGACTGGATGGCACAGCTCAGCCACCAGCGCCCGTCGCTGGCCGAACTGGCCCGGAATTTCTGATCTTCAGGGGCGATTGCCCGGGTTTGCCACGACTCAAAGTCGGGGCTGGCGGGTCGATATCCGACGGATGACTGGCCGGGGTGAACCGGTCAGGGATGCGGAGCCGGCAGGGGCCGGCACGCAGGCCAGAGGAAAGCGGACCAGGCCAGGGCTGGTGCCGAAGGGGGGCGAGCCCGCGGGGGGCCGGCCCGAACGAGATGCGGCGACCCTGGCCGCCGGCTTAGCAACGTTTCTGGGCCTGTCGGAGGGCCCGTACACCTGACCCAGGAGATTTTCATGGCGCTTGTGAAGAAAACCGCTGCGGCCTCCGCCGCCCCCGTGCCGGCCGCAGTGGTCAACGGCGCGGCCCGCATGAACCAGTCTGCGGCACGCGACGCCGAGCAGCAGCGCAAGCGCGCCCGCACCCTGGCCAAGCAGCAGCAGGCTGCCGAGCGCATTGCCGCGGCCTCGGCCCAGATGTCCTCGGGCATCACCGAGGCGGCATCGGCCGCCGAGGAGCTCAAGCGCGCCGCTGACCAGATCGCCACCGGGGCCGAAGAGGCCTCGGGCGCGGCGCAGGAGTCGCTGGCCGCCTTCAAGCAGGTGGAGGGCGCCATCGTGCGCCAGCTGCAAAACGCTGAGGCCAGCCGCGCACGTGCCGAGACCGCCCAGAACCTGGTGGCCAAGACCAGCACCGAGGTGGCCAACCTGATCACCAACGTGGGCGTGTCGGCGCAGCGCCAGAGCGCCTCGGTGGAGATGGTGGCCGAGCTGGAACGTCAGGCCGCCAACATCGGCGACATCGTCAAGGCGGTGGCCCGCATTGCCGACCAGACCAACCTGCTGGCCCTGAACGCTGCCATCGAGGCCGCCCGCGCCGGGCAGCACGGCAAGGGCTTTGCCGTGGTGGCCGATGAGGTGCGCACCCTGGCCGAGACGAGCGAGAAGAGCGCCAAGCAGATCCAGGACCTGGTGGGCCAGATCCAGGGCGAGGTCAAGGTCATCGCCAACGGCATCAGCAGCTCCGCCAAGGCGGTGGAGGTGGAGGTGGAGAACGGCAAGGTCATCACCCAGCAGCTCGACCAGATTCGGCTGGACGTGGTGGAGATCGTCAAGGGGGTCTCCGAGATCGCCACCGGCGCCAGCCAGTCGGCCACCGCCTCGGCCCAGGCGCTCAAGGGCAGCGAGAGCATTGCCGCCGCTGCCGAGGAGCAGTCGGCCGCCGCCGAGGAGGCGGCCTCGACCGTCTCCGAGCAGTCGCAGGCCCTGGCCGCCAGCGAGCAGACCGCCCAGGCCCTGGCCGAGCTGGCCGAGGACCTCAAGAACTCGACCGATGTGGCCAAGAGCGCCGAGGAGGTGGCCTCTTCGGCCGAGGAGCTCTCCAGCGCGGTGCAGGAGATCAGCCGTTCGGGCGCGCAGATCATGGCCGCCATCGAGCAGATCCGAAAGGGCGCCGAAGTCCAGTCGGCGGCCACCGAGGAGTCCTCCGCCGCCATCACCCAGATCGAGAAGGGCGCACAGCTGGCCATGGAGCGCGGTCGCACGAGCGCGGAGAAGGTGGGGGCGATCCGCCAGCTGCTGGGCACCAACAAGACGGCGGTGGACAGCCTGATCCGCAACATCGTGCTCTCGGCCGACGCCAGCAAGGTCAGCATCAAGCAGATCAAGGAGCTGGCCCTGGTGAGCCGGCGCATCGACAAGATCGTCGACGCCATCACCACAGTCTCCATCCAGACCAATATGCTCGCCGTCAACGGCAGCATCGAAGCAGCGCGGGCGGGCGAGTTCGGCAAGGGCTTTGTGGTGGTCGCCACCGACATCCGCAACCTGGCACAGGACTCGGCCGAGAACGCCGACCGCATCAAGGACCTGGTCAAGGCGGTGCAGGACCAGATTGGCGTGGTGGGCCGCGACTTGGACGAGATCCTGGCCACCTCCCTGGTGGAGGTGGAGAAGGCCAAGGCCACCACCGCCAGCCTGCAGACCATTGAGGTCGATGTGCAGGAGGTGGAGCGTGCCTCCAACGAGATCCTGGGCGCCGCCGGCGAGATCGGGGCCGCCGTGGCCCAGGTCAAGAAGGGGGTGGAGCAGATCTCTGCGGCCGCGCAGGAGGCCGCCAAGGCGGCCGAGGAGGCCGCTGCCGCCGCCAAGCAGCAGTCTCAGGGTGCTGACGAATTGGCCGCCGCCATCGAGGAGATCTCCTCCCTGGCCGACGAGCTGCAGAGCGCCTGAAGCCAGGGGAGTGCGTCATGCGACGAGACAACCCTGACGACCTGGCGCCTGTGGAGCCGGCCAGCGCCGGCGCCTCCACCGGGCAGTCCAGTGCCAGTGACACCCGGCAGTTCGTGACCTTCATGGCCGGCGACGAGGTGTTCGCGGTCGAGATGGCCCCTGTGCAGGAAATCATCCGCGTGCCCGAGGTGGTGCGCGTGCCCCTCTCGCCCCCCACCCTGGAGGGCCTGTCCAACCTGCGCGGCAAGGTACTGCCCATCGTCTCGCTGCGGCGGGTGCTGGGCTTGGGCGACCGGGCCCATGACGACACCTCCCGCGCGGTGGTGATCGACATCGGCCAGCCCATGGGCTTTGTGGTGGACCGGGTGGCCAGCGTGGTGGGTGTGGACGTGGGCCAGATCGAGGGCACCGCTGGCATTGGCTCCACGGTCAACACCGACCTGCTGTCGGGCCTGATCAAGAACGTCGGCGGCCACGCCATGGTGATGGTGCTCAACTTCGAGGCCCTGCTGGCCCGCGAGTTCGCACAGATCGCCCAAATGGCCAACCACCGCGCCGCGGGCATGTCGGGCGGGGTCTCCGGCGGCGGCGGGGCCGAGGAGGTCACCGACGACGAGCTCCACCTGGTCAGCTTTGACGTGGCCGAGCAGGAATACGCCATCGACATCGCCGATGTGCAGGAGATCGTGCAGATCCCCGAGCAGATCGTGCAGGTGCCGCATGCCCAGTCGCATGTGCTGGGCCTGATGACCCTGCGCAACCGCCTGCTGCCGTTGGTGGCTTTGCGGCGCATGTTCGGCCTGCCCGAACGTGACACCGGTGAGCAGGGCCGCATCGTGGTGGTGGCCATCGGTGGCGCCTCGGTGGGCATCGTGGTCGACAGCGTCAAGGAGGTGCTGCGGGTGGCCCGGCAGGACGCCGAGACCATGCCGGCCCTGCTGGCGCGCCAAGGTGACCTGGCCGACATCACCGACATCTGCCGGCTCGATGGCGGCAAGCGCCTGGTCTCCATCCTCTCCACCGGCAACCTGTTCCGCCATTCCGCCATCCAGGAGGCTTTGGACACCGTGAGCGACCAGGACCCCAACGCCGCCGTGGCGGCCAGCAGCAGCCGCACCCAGGGCAGCGGTGACGACGAGCAGGTGGTCGTCTTCCGGCTCGGATCCGAGGAGTTCGGCGTGCCCATCGACAGCGTGCAGGAAATCGTGCGCGTGCCCGATGTGCTGACGCATGTGCCCAAGGCCCCGTCCTCGGTGGAGGGGGTGATCAACCTGCGGGGCTCGGTGCTGCCGGTGGTGGACCTGCGCCGGCGGCTGGGGCTGCCCACCGTGGCCCGCAACGACGGGCAGCGCATCGTGGTCTTCCTCATCCAGGGCGTGCGCACCGGCTTCATCGTCGACGCGGTGGCCGAGGTGCTCAAGGTGCCCCGCCAAGCCATCGAGCCCGCGCCCCAGCTGTCCAGCGAGCAGGCCACCCTGCTGGCACGCATGGCCAACCTGGAGAAGCAAAAGCGCATGCTGCAGCTGATCGACCCGGCCTACCTGCTGGGCGATGGCGAGCTCAACGGCATGGCGGCCATGGCCGCCTGATCCCGGCCCTTGGCGGTGAGAGGGAGACGCGGCCCATGATCAAGCTGCTCATCGTGGACGACTCGGCGCTGATGCGGCGCCAGCTCAGCCTGCTGTTCCAGTCGGTGGGCGGGTTCGAGATCCGCCAAGCCCGCAACGGGCAGGAAGCCGTGGCCGAGAACCGCGACTTCCAGCCCGATGTGGTGACGCTGGACATCAACATGCCCGAGATGGACGGGCTGACCGCGCTCTCGCACATCATGGCCGAGCGGCCGGTGGCGGTGATCATGGTCAGCTCGCTGACCGAGAAGGGTGCCCTGGCCACCTTTGAGGCCCTCAACCTGGGGGCGGTGGACTATGTGGCCAAGCCCGGCGGCACCATCTCGCTGTCGCTGGACCAGGTCAAGGACGAGCTGGTGGGCAAGGTGCGGGCAGCGTCCCGCATGCGCATGGGTCGCGTAGGCCCGTCGGGTGGGGCCCGCGCCACCACGGTCTCTGCGCCCCGGGTGCCGGCGGCCCCCGCGCCACGCGGGACGGGCAGCGCGGCGGGACTGGCCCAGCGCTTGCGTGCCGAGCGCGAGGCCGCTGCCAGCGCCCGGGCGGTCGCCGGTCGGCCCGGGTTGCTGCTGATCGGTGTGTCCACCGGCGGCCCGCGGGCGCTGGAGACCCTGCTGCCGGAGCTGCCCGCCACCTTTCCCTGGCCGGTGTTGGTGGCCCAGCACATGCCGGCCACCTTTACCGGCCCCTTTGCCGCCCGGCTGGATGGCCTGTGTCCGCTGACCGTGGTGGAGGCCCACAAGCCCATGGCGGTGGAGCCGGGACACATCTACATCGGCAAGGGCGGCGCCGACATGGTGCTGAGCCGCCGTGTGGGCGCGCTCACCGTGCTGCCCCGTCCGGAGAACCCGCAGCACCTCTGGCACCCGTCGGTGGAGCTGCTGGCCCGCAGCGCCCTGGAGGTCTGCACCCCCGGCGAGCTGCACGCGGTCATGCTGACGGGCATGGGCAACGACGGGGCCGACGGCTTTACCGAGATCAAGCGCCGGGGCGGCAAGACCATCGCTGAATCCGAGGAGTCGGCCGTGGTCTGGGGCATGCCCGGGGAGCTGGTGGAACGTGGTGGCGCCTCCCTGGTGCTGCCCCTGGACAAAGTGGCGGCCCAGGTCAAGGCCTGGGCCGGCCGCTGAGGCTGGCCCGTGGGGCCGGCGGCATCAACCTGACAACCCAAGCTGGAACGACATGGCGCTCATCAAAGGACAACCCCAGGCCGGCGCCGCGCGCGAGGCCGACACCCGCCAACATGGGCGCGACCCGGCGGACCTGGCCCAGCGCCTGGCCGACCCGCAGGCTGAGGTGCGCCGCTGGGCCGCCCGCGACCTGGCCGACTGCCCGGGCAGCGCCCAGGCCCTGGTGGACCGGCTGGCCGAGGAGCCCGACGAATCGGTGCGTGAGGTCATCCTCACCAGCCTGATCGAGTTGGGCGACCCGGTGGCGGTGCACGGCCTGGTGGCCTGCATGCGCAGCGACGACGCCGCGCTGCGCAACGAAGCCATCGAGGCCATGAAACAGCTGCCCGATGCGGTCTCGCCCATCATGCGCGGCCTGCTGCTGGACGAGGACAGCGACATGCGCATCTTTGCGGTCAACATCCTGGAGTCGCTGCGGCACCCCAGTGTGGAGACCTGGCTGCTGGAGGTGATCGAGCACGACGACCACGTCAACGTCTGCGCCACCGCGGTGGACCTGCTGGGCGAGGTGGGTTCCGAGCGGGCGCTGGACGCGCTGCAGGCTCTGCGAACCCGTTTCGTGGGCGAACCCTACATCCAGTTTGCGGCCGACCTGGCCATCAAGCGCATCCAGGAAGGCTGAACGCCACCATGGTTGAACCCACCATCACCGACGAAGACTTCCAGAAGTTCCGGGAGTTCTTCTACCGCAAGACGGGGATCCAGTTCGACCCGTCCAAACGCTACTTCGTGGACAAGCGGCTGCTCGAGCGCATGGCCGCCACCGGCAACACGCTGTTCCGCACCTACTTCACCATGCTGCGCTTTCAGGCGTCGGGGCAGGAGCTGCAGATCCTGACCAACCTGATGACGGTCAACGAGACCTACTTCTTCCGCGAGGACTACCAGTTCAAGTGCCTGGTGAACTCGATCATGCCGGAGGTGGTGGCGCGCAAGAAGCCGGGCACCCCGATCCGCATCTGGATCCTGCCCTCGTCCTCGGGCGAGGAGCCGTACTCCATTGCCATGACGCTGCTGGAGCAGTGGGCCGGCATCCATGAGCACGATGTGGAGCTGATCGCCTCGGACATCGACACCGACATCCTCAACCAGGCCCGCGCGGGGCTGTTTTCCGACCGCTCGGTGGCCCAGGTGCCCAAGCCCTACATGAGCCGCTACTTCCGGCGCACCGGCCAGGGCTGGCAGATCTGCGACGACCTGCGCAGCGCGGTGGAGTTCACCCGCGTCAACCTCTCGGACCGGGCCGACACCCGGCCCTACCGGGGTTTTGACGTGGTGTTCTGCCGCAACCTGCTCATCTACTTTGACGATGTCTCGCGCAAGGCCGCGGCGGAGACCTTCTATGACGCGCTCAAGCCCGGCGGCTTCATCCTGCTGGGCCACTCGGAGTCGATGAGCCGCATCTCATCGCTCTACAAGGTGCGCAAGTTCCCCGAAGCCATCGTCTACCAGAAGCCCACCGAGTAAGCCATGAAACGCATTCTCATCATTGACGATGCCGCCACGGTGCGCCTGTACCACCGCACCATCCTGCAGGACGCAGGCTATGAGGTGGTCGAGGCCATCAACGGCGTGGAGGCCCTGGAAAAGGCATTGGCCCAGGACTTCGACCTCTACATCGTGGACGTCAACATGCCCAAGCTGGACGGCTACGGTTTCCTGCGGGAGCTGCGCCACAGCAACCGTCCGCAGGTCCCGGCCATCATGGTCTCCACCGAGGCCACCGCCAGCGACCGCAAGCGCGCCTATGCCGCCGGTGCCAACCTCTACCTCATCAAGCCCACCCGGCCCGAGCAACTGGTGGCGCCCATCGCCCTGCTGCTGGGCGGCGAGGAAGAAGCATGAACGAGCTGCTCGAACAGTTCCTGTCCGAGGCGCGCGAGGCGCTGGAGGGCATCGGTGACAAGCTCATGGCGCTGGAGCAGGCGCCGGACGACACCGAGCTGATGACCCAGCTGTTCCGGCTGGTGCATACCCTCAAGGGCAACAGCGGCCTGTTCGAGTTCCCGGAGATGACCCGGGTGCTGCACGCCGGTGAAGACCTGATGGACGCGGTGCGCCACGGGCGCCTGTCCTACTCCCGCGAGCTGGCCGACCGGCTGCTGGACGCGATGGACTTCGTGGGCATGCTCTGCGACGCCATCGAGGCCGGCCGGCAGGACGCCCATGCCCACGCCGACGAGGCGGTGCGCCTGGCCCAGGCGCTGCGGGCCCTCAAGGGGGAGGACGCCGAAGCCGGCCAGCCGGCGGAGGAAGCCGCAGCCCCTGCGCTGCCCGCGCTTTCCGTGGCACAACTGTGGGCGCTGCCCGAGGCGGTGCGCCAGGACCTGGTGCGCCAATCCGGTGGCCGCTTGCTGCACTGGCTGCTCTACCGGCCGGACCCGCAGTGCTTCTTCCAGGGCGATGACCCGCTGTACCGGGCCCTGCAGACGCCGGGCCTGCTCTGGCGCCAGATCCGGCCCCGTGGCCCCTGGGCCCCGCTGGCGACGCTGGACCCTTTCGACTGCCAGCTCGACCTAGAGGCCATCACCGCCGCCGATCCCCAGGCCCTGTCCGAACATTACCGCTATGTGCCCGACCAGCGGCGGCTGGAGGCCTTCTCGCCCTGGTGCCTGGTGCGGCCGGAAGGCGACCCCAACGGCGGCCCGGTCTACGAAGACTTCATGCAGGACGCGCAGGGCTGGCTGGAGGCGGACGACCTGTCCGCCCTGGGCCGGGCGGTGGACGCCCTGCTGGACCTCAGCAGCCCGGCCCTGTGGTTCGCCTCGGCCCTGCGCTGGATGCGCACGCTGCTGCAGATGGAGGCCGTGCCCCGGCCGGCGCTGCGGGCCCTGGTGGCGTCTCTGGCCGACCTGCAGCCGCCGGACATCCTGGGGGCCATGGACCGCGCCGAACGGGCAGATGGCGATGCGCCCGGTCCGCGCGAGGTGCCGCTGGAGAACCCCGAATCGCCTGCGATGCAGGCCCTGGTCAATCTGGTGGAAACCCAGCGTGAGGTGCTGGCCCTGCCGGACGACGCGCAGTGGCTCTCCGGCCGCCTGGCTGCTGCCGCGCGGGTGCTGGCCGGTTGCCTGCGCCAGACCGGCCGCGAGGCCCAGGTGCCGGCCATGCAGGCTGTGGCCGAGCAGGCGCGGGGGCAGGGCAGCGCGCAGCCCCTGGCGGCCTGGCTGGAGGCGGTGTTTCCCGAAGGCCGGCCCCTGACCCGGCTGCTGCAGGTGGCGGACCCGGCGCCGGTGCTGGCCGAGGCCACTGTCGCCCCAGTGTCCCCGGTCACCGAGGTGATCGCCCCGGCCCCGGTGGCCGCGGTGCGACCGGCCCCAACGCCGGCCCCGAGCCCGGTCGGGGGCCTGTCAGGCCCGAGCGACGACTACCTGGAAGACGACGAGGACGTGGTGGTGCTGGAGGCGCCACCGCGGCCGGCTCCGCCCCCACCGCCGCAGCCCCCCAGCCCGCCGGCGGCCTCTGCCGACGCCCAGGCTGAGGCCACGGAGGCTGAAGGCCGCAGCCCGCGCCGCGGCGAGGACGCCGGGGCCACCCGCAGCAGCCTCAAGGTTGACCAGGCCAAGATCGACCGGCTGATGAACCTCATCGGCGAGATGGTGGTGGCCAAGAACGCCATTCCCTACCTGGCCAGCCGGGCGGAGCAGCAGTTCGGCGTGCGCGAGCTGGCCCGTGAGATCAAGGCCCAGTACGCCGTCATCAACCGCATCTCCGAGGAGATGCAGGACGCCATCATGCAGGTGCGCATGATGCCGGTGTCCTTCATCTTCCAGCGCTTTCCGCGCCTGGTGCGCGATACCTCGCGCCGCCTGGGCAAGGAGGTCAACCTGGTGCTCGACGGCCAGGAGACGGCGGCCGACAAGAACATCATCGAGAGCCTGGGCGACCCGCTGGTGCACATCGTGCGCAACAGCCTGGACCACGGCATCGAGACCCCCGAGGTGCGCCAGGCCGCCGGCAAGCCGGCGGTGGGCACGCTGCGCATCAGTGCCCGCCAGGAGAGCGATCGCGTCGTCATCGAAATTCACGACGACGGCAAGGGCATGGACCCGGTGGTCATCAAGCGCAAGGCCTGGGAGAAGGGGTTGATCGACGAGGCCGCCATGGAGCGCATGAGCGACCAGGAGGCCATCCACCTGATCTTTGCGCCGGGTTTCTCCACGGCCGATGTGGTGTCGGACCTGTCGGGGCGGGGCGTGGGCATGGACGTGGTGCGCACCGCCGTGGAGCGGGTGCATGGCAACGTCAGCCTGGAGAGCGTCAAGGGGCAGGGCACTCGCATTCGGCTGTCGCTGCCGCTGTCCATGGCCGTGACCAACGTCATGACCATCGAAGCCGACGGTCAGGTCTTTGGCGTGCCCATGGACACGGTGGTTGAGACCGTGCGCGTGCCCGCCGCCGCGGTGCGGCGGATCAAACAGAGCCTGGTGGCCACGCTGCGGGGGCGCATCGTGCCGCTCAAGCCGCTCAACCAGCTGCTGGGCCTGGCCGCGCCGCCCCTGACCAACGACAGCGAGGAGTACGCGGTGCTGGTGGTGCGCGTAGGCGACGAGACCGTCGGCCTGCTGGTGGACAACTTCCGCGAGACCGCCGACATCATCCTCAAGCCACTGGCCGGGGTGCTGGGTGGCCTGAGCGCGTATGCCGGCTCGGCCCTCATGGGGGATGGCTCGGTGCTCATGGTGCTCAACGTCAAGGAGATGGTGTGATGCCCATCGAATACCGCAAGAACCTGGCCGTGCTGACCGACAACGTCACCGTCGAGGAGGCCGAGGGCCTGCTGGGCTGGGTGCAGGAGCGGCCCGAGGCCCGGGTGGACCTGGCGGGCTGCCAGCACCTGCACACCGCCGTGCTGCAGGTCCTGATGGCCGCCGACCTGCGCGTGACCGCCTGGCCGGCCGACGCCGAGCTGACGGCCTGGCTGCGCACCGTGCTGCGTGACCGGCAGGCGGCTTGAGCCCGTGACTGATTTCGCCAACTGAACGCCCACAACGCAAGGGAAGCCAAAGTGCCCAAGACCATTCTGGTGGTGGATGACTCTCTGACCATGACCAAGAGCCTGAAGTCCAACCTGGAGATGAGCGGCTTTGCGGTGCTCACCGCCGGTGACGGCGAGGAGGCCATCGGGACCCTGCGCGGCGGTGCCAAACCGGACCTGATCATCACCGACATCAACATGCCGCGCATGGACGGTCTGGCCCTCATCAAGGCGGTCAAGTTGCTGCCGGGCTTCCGGTTCACCCCCATCCTGACGCTGACCACCGAGGGCGACGGCGCCAAGCGCGACGAAGGCAAGCGCCTGGGGGCCACCGGCTGGCTGGTCAAGCCCATCAAGGGCACCGACCTGATCCGCGTCATCAAGCAGGTCCTGCCGGGCGCCTGACGGTCATAGGAAGGCCCATGAACCCCGCGCACCGCCCTGAAGTGGAACGCTCCTTCTCTCCGGACCGCCCGCGCCGGCCCCGTGCCCTGCGTCGCTGGGGCGTGCCCGCCTTGTCCGTCACGGTCATGGCCACCGGGGTCGCTTTCTGGCCGGCCCTGTGGCCCGCGGCCGAGGCCGGCAGCCTGTGGCGCTGGCTGTGGCTGATGACGGTGGGCGGGGCCGGCCTGGGGCTCACCGCCTTGATCGTGCGGGCCGCCGGCCCGCGGGGCGGGCAGCGCGCCCACCTGCAGACCCTGGCCGAACGGCTGGGCGAGGCCAGCCCCTACGTCACCGTCATGACCCGGCAGCTCGACGGCGCGGTGGCGCAATGCGAGAAGGACGTGCTGGCCGTGGTGGACTGCCTGGACCAGGTGCACGCCGCGGCCGAACAGCAGGTCGAGCGCATTGACGCTGCCACCCGCAACGCGCACGACCTCTCGGAGGTCATCCGCGAGAAGCTGCTGGTGGACCGCCAGCTCTCGGCCATCCTGGAGATGTTCGTCCAGCGGCAGGAGGAGGAACTCGCCGGTCATGCCGAGCGTGTGCAGCGCCTGCAGGAGGTGCGCGACCTGGCGCCCATGGTGGACGTGGTGGCCGAGGTGGCCCGCCACACCAACATCCTGGCCATCAACGCCGCCATCGAGGCCGCGCGCGCCGGCGAGAGCGGCCGCGGCTTTGCGGTGGTGGCCGGCGAGGTGCGCCGCCTGGCCCAGCAGACCGCCGAGGCGGCCCGCGAGATCACGGCCAAGATCAACGCGGTCACCCAGGGCATCGACGCCGAGGTGGACAAGGTCATGCGCACCGGGGTGCGCGATGGCAGCTCCCGCAACATGCACGACGTGCTGCGCGACATCGAGGCCATGCGCCACCGCTTTGCCGAGGCCTCGGAGCGTCTGCAGGGCGACCAGGGCATCGACCGGGGCAACAACACCATCCGCGCCGGCCTGTCCGAGGCCCTGGGGCTGATCCAGTTCCAGGACGTGCTGCGCCAGCGGGTGCAGCAGGTGCAGGAGGCCATGCAGCACCTGGACCACCATCTGCAAGGGGCGGCGGCTGACCTGCGCGAGCCCGGCGAGCATGGGGCGCTGCCGCGGCTGGCCATCTCCGAGGTGTTGGCCCAGCAGACCCAGCGTTACGTGATGGACGCGCAGCGCCAGACCCACCACGCGGCGGTCAAGGGCAAGTCCGGCGCGGCCCTGCCGGCCGCGGCCGCCCCGCAGGCGGCGGAGCGCCCGGCCATTGAGCTGTTCTGAGCACGTCTGTCCATGGGTCGAGTGCTCGCCATCACCAACCGCAAGGGCGGCAGCGGCAAGACCAGCTGCGCCGTCAACCTGGCCGCCGAATGGGCGGCCGCCCTGCCACCACGGCCCGATGGCCCGCGCGCCCGGGTGCTGTTGGTGGACCTGGACAGCCAGGGCCACTGCGCGGTGGGCCTGGGGGTGCAGCCGGCGCGGGGCGCGCCCACCGTGCACGGATTCTTGGCCGGCCGGCATGCGCTGCGCCCGGCCATCGTGCCCACGCCAGTGCCCGGCCTGGACCTGGTGCCCGCCGACCCGCTGTTCGAGCATGGGCAGGCCCGGCCCGATGAGCGCACCCTGGCCCGTGCCCTGCGTGAGGAGGGCCTGGCCGAGGCCTACGAGGTCATCCTGCTGGACACCCCGCCCTCCTTGGACCTGCTGCTGCTCAACGCCCTGTGCGCCGCCGAGCGGGTGGTGGTGCCACTCATGCCGCACCACCTCTCGGCCGAGGGGGTCAAGCAGTTGGCGCGGCTGATGTTCCGCGTCTCCAGCCAGGGCCTGAACCCACAGTTGCGCCTGCTGGGCTTTCTGCCGGTGATGCTGGACGGCCGCATCGGCGTGCACCGCCAGGTGCTGGCCGACCTGGGGCGGCAGTTCGGTCCCCAGCGTCTGCTGCCGGGCATCCGCAACGACATCCGGGTGGCCGAGGCCTTTGGCGCGGGCAAGCCGGTGCGCCTGCATGCGCCCGGCGCCCGGGCCACGGCCGACTTCGGTCAGGCCCTGCAGGCACTGCGCGAGCGCTGGGTATGAGCCCCGGCGGGCATGGCCAGGGTGTCGGGGCGCCGCCACGCTTCAAAGTGTGAAAATCGCGGCAATCCACTTTTCTGTGCGCCCATGACCGACAACGTTCCTGACGTGCTCACCACCCAGCAGGCCGCACGGCGTCTGGGCCTGTCGGTCAGTTCGGTGCAGAAGCTGGTGGGCCGCGGCGAGCTGACCGCCTGGATCACGCCCGGGGGCCACCGGCGCATCGACCGCGCCGCGGTGGAGCGCTTGGCGCAGGCGCGGCGCCAGGGCGCGCCGGCACCGCCTGAGGCCGACGCGGCACCGGTCCCGGCCTCGGCCTGGGATACCGTGCCCGCGCCGCCGGCGCCACCGCTGATGTCCCGTGCGGCGGCGGCCGCCGCCGCCACACCGGGGGCCGCTGTGCAGGGCCTGCGTGTGCTCCTGGCCGAGGACGACCCCGACCAGGTGCTTTGGTTTCGCCATGCCTTGGCGGCCCACCATGCCGGGCACCGCCTGATCGTCGCGGCAGACGCCTCACAAGCCCTCATCCTGCTGGAGCGCGAGCGGCCCGACCTGCTGGTGACCGACCTGGTGATGCAGCCTTTTGACGGCTTCCACCTGCTGCGCACCCTGGTGGCCCAGCCCGAGTGGGTGGGCATCGAGGTGCTGGTGCTCTCCGGTCTCTCGGGTGACGAGATCGCTGCCCGGGGGGGCTTGCCTGCGGGCGTGAGCCACTTCACCAAGCCGGTGGCGCTGGAGCGCCTGCTGGGCCTGCTCGATGGCGCCTGGGCCCGCCGACAGCGCGCCGGCGCCAAATAAGTCCGGGCACCATCGCCAGCGGCCTCAACTCCGCGGCCGGCGGGACGAAACATGCAGGCAGATCGGTGGCGGGGCCGGCACACGGGGTGTGCCCAGGGTCCCGAACCACGTGCCCCACGGGGCTGGGCCAAGCCGCCGCGGGCGGGTCCCAGCTGGCCGTCAGCCAAGGAGAGGACCGTGTCTTCCAGCCCGCACTTTGACAGCGAGCAGCTCTGTCAGTTGCTCAACGACCTGCCCGCCGAAGCCCTGGACGAACTGCCGTTCGGCGTCATCGGCTTTGACGCCGAGCAGCTGGTGGTGCGCTACAACCGCCACGAGAGCCAGGCCGCCAAGTTCCCGGTCTCTGAGGTGATGGGCCAGCAGGTCTTCGTGGAGCTGGCGCCCTGCCTCAACAACTACATCGTCGCCCTGCGCTTTGAGCTGGCGATGGAGCAGTCCCAGCCCCTGGATGCGGTGGTGCCTTATGTGCTGACCTTTGCCATGCGGCCCACGCGGGTGCGCCTGCGCCTGCTGTCCGATCCCGCCCTGCCGCTGCGCTTTGTCCTGGTGCAGCGCCAGGTCAGCGGCCTGGTCTGAGTCCCGACGCTACGGCTGGAGCCCGGCATGACCCTTCCCGCCGATCCGCCTTCATGTGCCGAGGCCGAGGAGTTGCGGCTGGAGGTGCGCGCGCTTGAGCAGTTCGTGCACCTGGCGCCGGTGGCGCTGCTGCGCACCCGCCTGAGCGGTCAGGTGCTAATGATGAACCCGGTGGCCGCCCGCTGGCTGGGCCCGTGGTGCGGCACCGAGGGGCACCTCAACCTCTTTGAGATCCTGGCGCCGCTGTGCCCGGACCTGCCCGCGCGTGTGCAGGCCTTCCGCCGCCCGGTGGGGGTGGTGTGCGACAACCTGCGGGTGGTGCTGCCCCCCACCGGGCAGGACGGCGCCCATCCCCTGGCGCTGGGGCTCACCCTCATGCGCCTGTCTGCCGACCCCGACGCCCTGATGGCGGTGTTCACCGACCAGAGCGCCCAACTCCGGCTGGAGGGCCGGCCGACCGATGGCGACGCCTGACGTCCATCCCGCCCTGCCACCCTGGTGGGACGAACCGGAGGTGCTGGCGCGTCTGGTCAGCCACCTGCTGCGCGCAGAGATGCAGCAGCTGCGCCCCGGCGGCTGGTTTGCCACGGGTCAGGACGATCCTGCCGGGGGTTGGCACCCGGCGCTGGATTGGCGCCACGACCTGGGCGCCGACTCCCTGGAGCGCATGCAGCTGTTGACCGCCCTGGCCGAATGGGCCGAGCTGGAGGATGGGCCGGCGCTGGAGCGCCTGTGGGCCGAGCCCACCCTGGCGGCCGCCTGCCAGGCCCTGGCGCACGGCCTGGCCAGCCGGCATGAGGCGGTGGTGTTCCGCACCTCCGGCAGCACCGGCCCGGCGCGGGGCTGCCGGCACCGCCTGGCCGCGTTGTGGCAGGAGGTGGCCCACTGGGTGCTGTTGTGGCGTGACCAGGGCCTGCCGCGGCCGCAGCGCGTGGTCAGCCTGGTGCCGGCGCACCACATTTATGGCTTCTTGTTCAGCGTGCTGTGGCCGCTGGCCTGGCAGCGTGCCGACGGCCAGCCCCTGCCGGTGGTGGACGCCTGGCGCCGCCCGCCGGCCAAGGCCGCCCTGGGACTGCGCCCGGGCGACGTGGTGGTGGCGGTGCCGGCGCTGTGGGGCCTGCTGCTGCGCAGCCCGGGCGACTGGCCGGCGCAGGTGTCCGGCCTATGCAGCACGGCCCCGTGCCCGCCGGCGCTGGCCGCGGCCCTGGGTGGGGCAGGGGGGCTGCAGGCCTTTCTGGAGATCTATGGCAGCAGCGAGACCGCCGGGCTGGGGGTGCGCCGCTGGCCCGCTGCCGACTACACCCTGCTGCCCTACTGGGAGCGGGTGCCTGAAGGGAGCCAAGAGGGGCAGGACGATGCCTGTGCAGGGCGGGTGCCGCGCTTTCTGCGACAGGGCAGCCACCAGGCCGTGGAAGGGCCCGACCGCCTGCAGTGGCAGGGCGAGCGCCGCTTCCAGCCCGTGGGGCGGCGCGACCAGGTGGTGCAGGTGGGCGGGGTCAATGTGAGCCCGGCCACGGTGGCCGCCGCCCTGGCGGCACGCCCGGGGGTGGCCCAGGCGGTGGTACGGCCCTGGGGCGAGGGGGCACAGGCCCGGCTCAAGGCCTTTGTGGTGCCCGCCCCCGAAGTTCGGGCGGCTGCGCAGGAGGCCGAACTGGTGGCCGCCCTGCTGGCCTGGGCGCGCCAGGGCCTGCCGCCCGCTGCGCGGCCGGTGCACATCCAGACCGGACCGGCTTTGCCGGTCAATGCCATGGGCAAGGCCTGCGACTGGCCGCTGCCGCCCGCAGACGTCACGCCGCAGGCCACGGTGCCGCGCATCTTGGAAGGGGAGGGTGATGAGTCCGCTGACCTTGCTGGATGACCGGGTGCTGGAACGCCTGCGCCAGGAGTCCGAATCGGCCCCGTGGCCCAAGCTGGCCCTGTGCGCGCGCAGCGGCGAGCTGCTGTGGTGCAACGCGGGCAGCCTGCGCTGGCTGGGCCGCTCTGCCGCGCAGCTGGCCGACCGAGACGGCCTGCGCCAGGCCCTCAAGCGCTGGCAGGGGGCCGCGGGCGAGGGCGCCATGGACCGCTGGCTGGGCATCACCGCCCGTCAGCCCCTGGAGCGGTTGCTGCTGCCCGATCCCGGTGGCGCCGGACTGGACACGTGGGTGGAATGGCTCAGCGCATGGGTAGACACGCCGCTGGGGGAATGGCTGGTGCTGCGGGCCCGGCCGGTGGCCGGGGCGCTGTTGGCGCGCCTGGATCCGCATTCTCAGGCGCCGCGTGAGCTCTCCGATGCCCCGGGGGCCCAGGCCAGCGGGGTGTTGGCGGTGGACGTCATGCGCGGGCGCTGCCACCTGGAGTTCATGGATGCGCCGCTGCAGCGCTGGCTGGGGGTGCGCAGCGGCGAACGGCTGGAGGCCTGGAACTGGCTGGAGGCCGGCATGGGGGCGTTTGATACCCTGGCCCTGCTGGCTGGCTGCGCCAGCGCCGAGCCGGTGAGCCTGCTGCTGGCCGATCGCCCGCTGATGGACCAGTCGGCGCCCTGGGTGCTGTCCATCACCCCGGCCAGTGAGGCCGCAGGCCAGCAGCGCGCCTGCGCCCTGCTGCGCTGGCAGAGCCTGGCCGGCGCCACGCCGGCACGGGCCCGTGTGTCACGCCCACTGGAGGCCGACCGGGAGGCGGTGCTGGAGCTTGACGCCGAGGGCCGTCTGCGGCACCTGGGTGGCGCCTGGGAGACCCTGAGCGGCCTGCCGGCGGCCATGGCCATGGGCCGTGCCCTGACCGACTTCTGCCCCGCCACCGCCCGCGCCAACTGCGCCGAGCACCTGCTGCCCGTGCTGCAGGGCCAGCAGCGCGCCCTGCGCATGGACTGGCCCTTCGAGCCGGTGGCCGGCTCGCCCCTGCGCTGGCTGGAGCTGCGGCTCTGGCGCGACGAGACCCTGGGCGACCGCTGCGCTGGCACCCTGGTGGACGCCACCGAGCGGGTATTGGCCCAGCGTATCCAGGCCATCCAGACCCGGGCCCTGGACCACATCCGGGCTGGGGTCATCATTGCCGATGCCACGCGGCCGGGCTACCCGACGGTGTATGCCAACGCCGGCTTCTCCCACCTGACCGGCTACGGCGCCGACGAGGTGCTGGGCCGCAGCTGCAGCTTTCTGCAGGGCGACGAGGCGCAGCAGGCCGGCCGCAGGGACATGCGCGAGGCCCTGGACAGCGGCCGTGCGGTGTCGGTGCGCATGGCCAACTACCGCAAGGACGGCAGCCGGTTTTGGAACCAGGTGGAGCTCTCGCCCATTTGCGATCCGGTCAGCGGCCTGGTGACCCACTTTTTCGGCCTGCAGACCGACGTCTCCGAGCAGGTGCAGTCGCAGGAGGCCGCCGCGCGGCGCGTGGCCGAGCTGGAGGGCCTGTTTCGCCACAGTCCGCTCGGCATCGTGGCCGCCGACGGGGCCGGGCGCCTGTTGCTGCAGACCCCTGCCGTCGCGCGCCTGACGGGTTTGGACGGTGAAGCCCTGGCGGGTCAGAGCCTGGCGCAGTTCGAGCAGGCGCTGCGCGAGCGGGTGGGCCCGGGGCAGGCCGTGAGTTGGCCCGAGCCCGGGCAGTGCCAGGTCTGGCCCCTGGGGGGCGGTCCGGGCCGAGGCAGCGCCCGCATGGTGCAGCTGGCGGCGGCGGACCGGCCCGACGACGAGGGGCTGCGGCTGATCTTCCTGAGCGACGTCACCGCCGAGACCGACCTGCGGCGCATGAAGACCCAGTTCCTGGCCACCGCCGCCCACGAGCTGCGGGCACCCATGGGCAGCATCCGTGGCTTCACCGAGTTGCTGCTGATGCGTCAGCACGGGCCCGAGGACACCCGGGAGATGCTGGAGACGGTGCGGCGCCAGGCCCTGCGCCTGAACGCCCTGCTGACCGACTTGCTGGACCTCAGCAAGCTGGAGGCCCAGGGCCCTACCGCCTTTGAGCTGGGGCCCGTGGCCCTGCATGAGGTGGTGCGCCGGGCCTTGCGCGTGGTGGTGCTGCCCACCGAGCCGCGTCCGGTGGATTGGCAGCTCGGCGAGGCGCCGGTGATGGTCTGCGGGCACGCGGCCAAGCTGGAGCAGGTGCTGATCAACCTGCTGTCCAACGCCTGCAAGTACTCGCCGGCCCGCGCCCCGCTGCAGCTGCGCCTGAAGCGCTGCCAGCGCCAGGGGCGCGACTGGTGGGCCCTGAGCGTGACCGACCAGGGCGTGGGCCTGTCCAGCGAGCACCTCGGCCAGTTGTTCACCCGCTTCTTCCGCGCCCAGCCCGACGGGCCTGTGCCCGGCACCGGCCTGGGCCTGGTCATCGTCAAGGAGCTGGTGGAGCGCATGGGGGGCCAGGTGGAGGTGCAGAGCGCGCTGGGCCAAGGCTCCACCTTCACCCTGCTGTTGCAGGATGCGGGCCCGCCCCCGCTGGCCGAGGTGCCCACCGCGGCCCTCCCGGCGGCACTGCCCGCCGCCCGTCACCGTTCTGCCGGGGCCGGCCGCTGAGCCCATGCGCCCGGTGCCGACGCCTTTGCGTTTCCGCCTCGCCTGCAAAGAGGTGTTTCCGTCCATGTGTGCGCCCCATGCCCGCGTTCCACGCGCCAGCCGC
Organism: Ideonella livida; assembly: GCF_010499455.1. Lineage (GTDB taxonomy): Bacteria > Pseudomonadota > Gammaproteobacteria > Burkholderiales > Burkholderiaceae_C > Ideonella > Ideonella livida. Next base: position 51,316 of record NZ_JAAGOH010000004.1, read on the forward strand.
TTGTCATGCCCGGGGAGTGTCCGGTGATGAGCGCCGAGTCCCCCCGCCCCGGCGGCCCGGAGCCCCCGCTGCCACCGAAACAGCTCGAACCGGCTGAACCGGTTGAACCGGTTGAACCGGCCGTGCCGGTGGCGCTATGGCTGTCCACCCCCGCCGACGGCACCGACACGGCCCACGGGTCGGATACCGACCATCGCCTGGCCGACGGGGCCGAGGCCCCCCCGGCTCCGCCGGCCCGGCTGGCCCACCTGTTGGCCCTGGCCCTGGGCGCCTTGCTGAGCCTGGCGGGGCTGTGGTGGCCGGCCCTGGTGCCGCATTGGCCGGGTCAGCCGGTCAGCCCGCTGGCCGCCGCCGCACTGTCGGTGGTGGCCCTGGCCCACACCCGCGGGTGGGCCCTGGCCCGCAGCCACGCCGCCGGCGTGGCCCTGGGGGCCGGTATGGTGGCCTTGGGCTTGGAGGTGGGGGCTTGGCCGGCCCTGGGGGGCTTACCCCTGGACCTGGCGGTGCTGGCCGCCCTGTGCCAGGCCGGTGTGGTGGCGGCGCTGCTGCGGCGGCGCCCCCCACGCGACTTGACGGCCCCCGGCTGGCGCACCCTCCTCAGTCTGCTGGGCATGGCCCTGGCCGGCGCGCTGGTGGCGACGCTGCTGCGCACCGTCCTGGGGGCCTGGCGGGCAGAGGGTGCCTGGGCCATGGGCGCGGGCCTACAGCTTTCCTGGGCCTTGGGCGACCTGGCCGTGGGGGCCCTGCTGCTGCCCCTGCTGCTGCGGGCCACCCGGCCCAAGGCCTGGAGGGACCGGCGCACGACCATGCTGCTGGCGTGGGCCCTGGCGGGCATGGGCGCAGCGGTGGTTGGGGCGCTGGCCGTGCAACACCTGGAGCGGCAGCGCCTGGACAACCTCTTTCACCACCAGGCGCTGCAGGCGGCGCAGGCGCTGGATCTGCGCCTGCGCAGCGTGGAGCTGGACCTGGCCCGGCTGAACCCCGACAACCTGCAGGCGGGGCTGGCCGCCCTGGCCCTGCAACAGCCAGCCCTGCAGGCGGTGGCCTGGCATGCGGCCACGGCGCCGCCGGGCCTGGCGGGTGTGGCCACGCCCGCGGCCGACAGCCCCACCACCACCGTGGTGGCGCTGGCCGCCGGGGTCTGGCTGCAGCACCGTGTGGGCTTGTCGGCTCATCTGGAGGGGCGGCTGGAGTTGGACCGCCTGCTGGACGACGCACGTGCCACCTGGTGGCGCGGCGCTGGACAGGCCGGCCAAGGCGTGCCCCTGCCACTGCAGGGCGTGGGCCTGCAGCTGCAGGTGGAGGTCCCTGGTGCGGCTGCCCGGGCGGGCGCGGTGGTGCCGCCGGCGTCCTCCGCGTCGGCGCCCGAGCACCTGAGCCGGCACCGCCTGGGGGCTTCTGCGCTGGTGCTGCGCATCACGGCCGATCCGGTGAGGTGGCGCGGCAACAGCAGCGGCTGGCCCCTGGCGGCCTGGCTTTTGGGCTTGGCCTTGGCCCTGGGCATGCAGTGGGGCGCCTTCCGGGTGGGCGGACGGCGCCAGACCCTGGAGGAGGCGGTGGCCCGCACCACCGCCGAACTGGACCAGAGCCTGCTGCTGCTGGAGGAGGCCGTGGACGGCTACCGCCAACAGTCGGCCCAGCTGCGGCTGCTGCTGCAGAGTACTCCCGTGGGCTACTTGGCGATCGACACCCAAGGCCGGGTGGCGGTGGTCAATGAGGCGCTGTGCTGCCTGATCGGTCTGGAAGAGCAGGCCCTGGTGGGCATGGACCTGGACGACCTGGCCGATTGGTGCGCCCGCCATTGTCCGGACCAGGCCGAGGCGCTGCGGCACTGCATGGCCGCCTCCCTGCAGGACGAGGCGGCCTGCGGCGCCATGCGCCTGAGCTGGCAGACGCCCCAGGGCGAGCGCCTGCTGAGTTGGCACCGCCATGCGGTGCAGGACGACACGCTGCGCAGCATTCTGCTGGTGGAGGACGTGACCGAGGCGGTGCGGCTGGACCGCAGCAAGACCCAGTTCATCGCCAACGTGGCGCATGAGGTTCGTACGCCGCTGACCAGCATCCTGGGCTATGCGCAGCTGCTGCGGGCCAGGCCCAACCTCGAGCCGGTGCAGCGCGAGGAGATGCTCAGGCATGTCCATGCCCAGGCCCAGGCCTTGTCGGTGCTGATGGCCAATATGCTGGACTTGGTGGAGCTAGAGACGGTGGGCCGTACCGGGCTGGCCTGCCAGCCCGCCGACCTGGCGGCCGCCGTACGGGCCTTCCTCAAGACCTGGCGGCCGCCGGCGGGCCGTGCCGCCCCGGTGCTGGAGGCGCCGGCGCAGGGGCCGCTGACCTGCCAGCTGCACGCGCGCAAGTTGGGCCTGATGCTGCGCCACCTGCTGGCCAATGCCTACGCCTTCTCACCCGCCGCGGGACAGGGCGAGAGCGGCCCGCCGGTACACCTGCGCCTGGTTGCGGCGGACGGGGGCGCTGGGGCCTGGTTGAGTGTGGAGGACGGCGGCATCGGCATGTCCGAGGCGGAGGTGGCCCAGGCCTTCGACCGCTTCTGGCGTGCCGACACCTCGGGCGCCCATCCGGGCTTCGGCCTGGGCCTGAGCATCGTGCGCCTGGTGGTGCAAGCCCATGGCGGTCACCTGCTGGTGGACTCCCAGCCCGGGCAGGGCACGCGGGTGCGGGTTTGGCTGCCGGGGGTGACACCGCCTTCGGCCGGTGGCAGCCGGGACAGCGGTCCGCCCGTGCTGCCCGCCGGTCTGGTCGCGCCTGTGCCCGCGCCGGCGGCCGCGGCCGCCCGGGAGATGGGGCTGCCGGCCTGAGCGCGGCGCCTGCCCGGGCCGGGGCCGGGCGCTGCACGGTGCCGGGGGTCAGCGGGGGAGGCGCTGGGGCCAGGTGGCCAGCAGCAGGCCCAGCACCGCCAGGCCCAGTGCCGCAGCCTGTCCGACCCCAAAGGGCTCGCCCAACACCAGCACGCCCACGGCGGTGGCTGCCAGCGGCAGGAAGACGGTGAACACCCCCGCCTGCGGCGCCGGGACCTGCCGCAATCCCTTCATCCACAGCCACACCGTCACCATGCTGGCGGCCAGGGCGTAGAACACCAGCAGGCCCCAGGTGGCGGAGGGCACGGCGGCAAAGTCAAAGCGCCAGGCCTGCCACAGGCCCAGCGGCGTGACCAGGGCCAGGCCCCACAGGTTGATCAGGGCGCTGATGCGCCGCGGCGAGACCTGGCCGGTGAGCTGCTTGCCGATGACCACATAGCTGGCCTCGCAGAACACCGCCCCAATCAGCAGCGCCACGCCCCAGGGCGAGAGCGGCGCGGCGCCGCCCGCCGGCGCCGCGCCGCCATGGCGCACCATCGCCAGCAAGGCCACGCCCAGCACGGCGCAGGCAATGCCGGCGGCCACCGCCGGGCGGATGCGCTCACCCAACCACCAGCGCGAGAGCAGGGCCACCGCCGCCGGGATGCCCGCCATCACCACCCCGGCGGCCACGGCCGAGGTGAGCTGCACGCCGTAGAGCATGCAGATGGAGAACAGGAAGTTGCCCAGGAAGCTCTCCCAGAACAGCAGCATGCGGTCGCGCCGGCTCAGTGGCGCTTCACCCGCCGGGCGCCGCAACCAGCCGGCCATCGCCACGGCGGCCAGGCCAAAGCGCAGCCAGGCCAGCAGGAAGACCGGCAGCACCGCCAGCAACAGCTTGGACAGGCCCACATAGCTGCCCACCAGGGCCATGCTGGCGACGAGAAAACCGTAAGCGCCCCAGGGCACGTTCAGGGAGGGAGCGGACATCAGCAACGGGATCAGGGGGTCAGGGAGCGCGCCCGGGGTCAGGCGGTCAGAAGGCGGTGGCGTAGCGCTGCAGCTCCCAGGCGCTCACATGGCGGGCATAGGCCAGCCACTCGGTGCGCTGGTGGCGCAGCAGTTCGGTGTGCAGCACAGGGCCCAGGGCCTGGGCCAGCACCGTATCGGCTGCCAGCGCGTCGCTGGCCTCGGCCAGGCTTTGCGGCAGCAGGGGGATGCCGCGCTCGCGTATCCGGGCCAGCGGGCAGGCGAAGAGGTCGTCGTCCACGGCGGTGGGCAACTCAAGCTGGCGATCGATGCCGTCCAGGCCGGCGGCGATCAGGCCGGCGGTGGCCAGGTAGGGGTTGGCGCTGGCATCGGGCACCCGCCACTCGAAGCGGCCGCTCAGGCTGCGCAGGGTGCAGGTGCGGTTGTTGGGGCCGTGCGCCACATAGGCCGGCGCCCAGCTGGTGCCTGAGAGCGATTCACCCACCACCAAGCGCTTGTAGCTGTTGACCGTGGGCGCGGCCAGGGCGCACAGGCCGGCGCTGTGCGCCAGCACCCCGGCCATGAACTGCCGGCCCAAGGGGGACAGCGGCGTGGGGCTGCCGGCCTCGCCGGGGCCGGGGGCGAACAGGTTGTCCCCGGCGCCATCCCACAGCGACACGTGGAAGTGCATGCCGCTGCCCGGCTGGTTGGCAAAGGGCTTGGGCATCATCGAGAACCGGCAGCCGTGCGCCTCGGCCAGGGCCTGAGCCGCCAGCTTGAAGCCCATCAGGTGGTCGGCACTGGCCAGGGCCTCGTCAAAGGAGAAGTTCACCTCGTATTGGCCGTGCGCATCCTCGTGGTCGATCTGCAGCACCTCCAGCCCCCAGCCGGCCAGCACCTGGTGCAGGGCGTGCAGAAAGCCGGCCTGGCGCGGCAGGGACTGCAGGTCGTAGCTCGGCTTGTCCAGGCGGTCGTGGTCGTCGGCCGGCACCCAGCCGTCTGCCGTCTGGCGCAGCAGGAAGAACTCCGGCTCGATGCCGGTGCGCAGCGTCCAGCCGCGGGCGGCCAGGCGGGCGGTGGCGCGCTGCAGGGTCTGGCGGGGGCAGGCGTCGAAGGGCTGCCCGTCCACCCAGCCGCTGCCCACCACCCGGGCGTAGCCGGGTTGCCAGGGCAGAGGCTGCACCCGGCTCAGGTCGGGCCGGGCGTAGAACTCCGAGCGCGGGCCGCAACGGGGCAGGCCGGTACCCACGATGGAGGGACCGGCAAAGCCTGCCCCGGTGGTGGCCAGCGCGGGCAGCTGGGTGACGGGCACGTACTTGCCCTTGGCCACGCCGCGCAGGTCGGTGAACTGCACCAGCAGGGTGTGCAGGCCCTGGTCCTGCAGCGTGCGCTGCAGGGCGGCAAGCGTCTCGGCGGTGTGCATGGGCGCGCGCGCTCAGTCGAGCCGGATCCAGGTGGTCTTGAGCTCGGTGTACTTGTCAAACGCGTGCAGGGACTTGTCGCGTCCGTTGCCGCTCTGCTTGTAGCCACCAAAAGGCACGGTGATGTCGTCCTCGTCGTACTGGTTGACGTGCACCGTGCCGGCCCGCAGCGCCCGCGCCACGCGGTGGGCGCGGTTGAGCTGGTCACTCCAGACGCTGGCCTGCAGGCCGTAGCTGGAGTCGTTGGCCAAGGCGATGGCCTGGGCCTCGGTCTCGAAGGCGATGACGGCGGTGACCGGGCCGAAGATCTCTTCGCGGGTGATGCGCATCTGCGGCGTGGCGGCTGCGAAGACGGTGGGCTCCACATAGAAGCCACCGGTCTCGGTGCGGGCCTGGCGGCCGCCGGTCAGGCAGCGCGCGCCTTCGCTCAGGCCCGATTCGATGTAGCCCATGACGGTGCGCAACTGGGTCTCGTCGACCAGGGCCCCCAGCTCGGTGGCCGGGTGCAGGGGGTCACCCGGCGCGTACTTGGGCGCCTCGGCGGCCAGCAGGGCGGTGAACTCTTCGGCCACGCTGGCCTGCACCAGGACCCGCGAGGGGGCGTTGCAGCTCTCGCCCTGGTTGAAGAACATGCTGCCGGCCAGGGTGCGGGCGGCGCGCGGCAGGTCGGCGTAGTCCTCGAACACCACGAAGGCGGACTTGCCGCCCAGCTCGTTGTACACACGCTTTAAGTTGCTGCGGCCGGCGTAGTCCAGCATGCGCCGGCCCACGCGGGTGGAGCCGGTGAAGCCGATGGCATCGACCTGCAGATGCAGGGCCAGGGCTTCGCCAGCCTCGTGGCCAAAGCCCGGCACCACGTTGAACACGCCCGGCGGAATGCCAGCCTCCACCGCCAGCTCGGCCAGTCGGCAGGCGGTCAGCGGGCTCTTCTCGCTGGGCTTCAAGACCACCGAGTTGCCGGCGGCCAGGGCCGGCCCCAGCTTCCAGGCGGCCATGATCATGGGGTAGTTCCAGGGCACGATGGCACCGATGACGCCCATGGGCTCGCGGGTGATCAGGGCCAGGGCGGTGTCGGGCGTGGGCGCGATCTCGTCATAGACCTTGTCCACCGCCTCGGCATACCAGGCGATGCAGCGGGCCGCCGCCGGCACGTCCACCGACAGGCTGTACTGGATGGGCTTGCCCATGTCCAGCGTCTCCAGCAGCGCCAGCTCCTCCTTGGCGGCCAGGATCTTGTCGGCAAAGCGCTGCAGGATCTTCTTGCGCACGGCCGGGGCCTTGCCGGCCCAGCGGCGGTCGTCAAAGGCGGCCCGTGCGGCCATCACAGCGGCATCCACATCCGCCGCCTGGCCGCGCGCGACCTGGGTGAGGAAGCGGCTGTCGATGGGCGAGTGCTTGGCAAAGGTCTGGCCGTCGACGGCGGCCACGCGCTGGCCGTTGATGACGGCGCGGCCGTCCAGCCGCAGGCCAGCGGCACGTTCATGCCAGGCGGTGGAGGGGGTGCTCATGTCGTGTCTCCTCAGGCGGTGGCGCCAGGGCCTTGTGGGCCCGCGGGCGTCGGGTTCAGGCGAAAAAAAGCCGCTCCACGAGCGGCTCGGGCGGTGCCGGGGCGCAGGGCGGAGGGGGCGCCGCGGCCGGCCCTCCTCAGGATCAGAAGGCCACCAGCAGCGAGGTGGCGAACTGGGTGTTGGTCTTCTTGAAGGTGCCGGTCTTGACGTCTTCGAACACCGCCAGGCTGGCGCCATCCATGCGCACCTCGGCCTTGAAGGTGGTGCTGGTGTTGACCAGGTACTTGGTGCCCAGGGTCACGGCCCAGCGGTTGGCGCCCTTCTGGGCGTCGCCGGCGGCGTCCGGGCCCAGGCCGTTGTAGCCGTCGGCGTAGTTGTAGGTGAACAGGCCGCCACCGTGCTTGTCGTTGCGGATGTAGTCGGCACGGGCCAGCAACTGCAGGCGCGGGTCCAGGCTGTAGCCCACCATGCCGGAGATGCCGGCCCATTCGGCGTCCTGGAAGCTGCCGTCGGCGGCCAGACTGATGGCGGCCTCCTTTTGCTTGCCCCAGCTCACCTGGCCGCCCAGGGTCAGGTCGCCGCGGGTGTACCAGCCGTCCAGCTCCATCATCACCACGTTGCTGGTGGTCTGCAGGCCGGTCTCGCCGGTGGTGGCGTCGTCATAGAAGCGCGGCGCCTTGCCGATCAGGCTGGCAAAGCCCCAGCCGCTGAACTCGCCCTTGGCGTAGTCGGCGCGGAAGGCCCAGGCCGGTGCCTTCTCGCCATTGGCGCGGATGGTGGCGTTGACGTTGGCCAGCGCCGTGCGGATCCACCACTTGCCTTCCTTGATGTCCATGCCGGCACCGGTGTAAGTGGTGGGCAGGGTGAAGTCAAACAGCAGGTTGTGGCTGGTGAAGGGGTTGAGGGTGGGCTGCTGGTACTCGTAGCCCGACCAGTCGGGCAGCTGGCCGGCGATCAGGCGGGTCTGGCTGTCGGACATCGGCACGGAGACACTGGCCTCCTGCACGATGTTGCCGCCGTCGACGACAGTGCCCGCGGAGCGGTTGGGCGCCAGGGTCAACTTCCAGATCGTGCCGGACTCGGTTTCCTTGGTCAGGTCCAGCACGGCGGCGCCCATGTACGAGGTGTCGTAGCTGTAGGCGCCCGCCGGGCCGCTGGCCGGGTTGTTCAGGAACTGGAAGCCGGCACGGTTCTGGCGCTGATTCCAGACAAACACGGGCTCGATGTAGCCGGAGATCTTCAGGCCGGCAAAACCCTTGTCGGTGAAGGTGTCCTGCATCGCCTCGGTCTTGGCGGCGATGCGGTTGAACTCGGCCTGCTGCTCGGGCGTCATGCCCACCTTCTTCTCCAGCTCGGCCAGGCGGGTGCGCAGCGCCTTGATCTCAGCGTTGACGTCGGGCATGCCTTGGGCGGCCGCGGGGAAGGCGGCCACCAGGGCCAGGGCCAGCACGGTGGGTTGCAGGAGTTTCATGGGGAGGTCCTTCCGGGGTTCAGAGGAGAGACGGGCGGGGTCAGGAGGCGTGCTGGGCGGCGGCCAGCTCCTGCTGGCGGCGGCGCTCGGCGCGGGCGATGAAGTAGCTGGCGGCCACCACGCCCAGGGCCACGATCACGACGATCAGGGTGGCCACGGCGTTGACGCTGGGGTTCAGCCCCAGGCGGGCACGGGAGAAGATCACCAGCGGCATGGTGGTGGAGCCGGGGCCGGACAGGAAGGCCGAGAGCACCACGTCGTCCAGCGACAGGGTGAAGGTGAGCAACCAGGCCGACATGAGCGACTGGGCGATCATGGGCAGCGTCACCAGGAAGAAGACCTGGTGGGGCTGGGCCCCCAGGTCCATGGCGGCTTCCTCCAGTTGCGGGTTCAGGTCACGCAGCCGGGCCTGCACCACCACGGTGGCGTAGGCCATGCCCAGCAGCAGGTGGCCCAGCCAGATGGTGAACATGCCGCGCTCGGGGAATCCCAGCACCCGCTGCACCGACACCAGCATCAGCAGCAGCGACAGGCCGACCACGACCTCCGGCATCACCAGCGGCGCGTTGACCATGCCCGAGAAGGCGGTGCGACCGAAGAAGCGCCGGTACTTGACCAGGCTGAAGGCGGCGAAGGTGCCCAGCACCACCGAGCCACAGGCGGTAAAGAAAGCGATCTGCAGCGACAGCCACAGGCCGTTGAGCAGTTCCTGGTCATGGGCCAGCTGCACGTACCACTTGAGGGTGAAGCCGCGCCAGAGGTTGGCCACCGTGGAGTCGTTGAACGAGAAGACGATCAGCGCCAGGATGGGCAGGTACAGGAACACGAAGCCGGCGATCAGCCAGCCGCGGCCGAAACCACGGTTGAAGGCGGCAGAGGTGCGCAGCATCAGCGGGTCTCCTGCGATTCGGCCTGGTATTTGCTGAACACGGCCAGCGGCACGATGATCAGCAGCACCATGACCACGGCCAGGCTGGAGGCCATGGGCCAGTCGTTGTTGGAGAAGAACTCGTCCCACACCACGCGGCCGATCATCATGGTCTCGGGGCCACCCAGCAGCTCGGGGATGACGAATTCGCCCACGCAGGGGATGAACACCAGCATGGCCCCGGCGATGATGCCGGCCTTGGACAGGGGCACCGTGATCTTCCAGAAGGCGGTCCAGGGCGTGGCGCCCAGGTCGGCGGCGGCCTCCAGCAGGCGCAGGTCCATCTTGGCCAGGTTGGAGTACAGCGGCAGCACCATGAAGGGCAGGTAGGTGTAGGTCATGCCCAGCACCAGCGAGAAGGGCGTGTTCATGAACTTGCCCGGCGCCGGAATCAGCCCACCGGCGGCCAGCAGGCCGTCTAGGCCGGTGCTGATGAGGAAGTCAGCCACCCAGCCGTTCTCGCTGAGCAGGCCCTTCCAGGCGTAGACGCGCAGAAGGAAGGAAGTCCAGAACGGCAGCATCACGAGCATGAGCAGCAGCGGCTGCACCGTGCTGCGCGCCCGCGCCATGAAATAGGCGAAGGGGTAGCCGATGGCCAGGCAGAGCAGGGTGGTGATGCCGGCGTACTTGATGCTGGCGAAGTAGGCCCGGTAATAAATGTCGTCTTCGGTGATGAAGACGTAGTTGCCCAGCTTGAGGCTGAGCTGCAGCACCCCATCCACATAGGTGATCAGGTCCTTGAAGACCACCGTCTCCATCTCGGAGACGCTGATCTTGGCCAGGATCAAGAAGGGGAAGAGGAAGAACACCAGCAGCCAGGCATAGGGCACGCTGATGACGAGTGAGCGGCCTCGCAGCCACGCGGGCCGGCGGTCGAGCAGGCGTTGGACGGCGGTCTTCATCGACACGTCCTCACTGGGTCAGCACCACGTGCGACGAGCGGGACCAGTGGGCCCAGACCTTGTCGCCCCAGGTGAGCTCGTCGTCGCGGTGGCGCACGGTGTTGGCCTGGCTGACCTTGAGCATGTGCCCGCTGGCCAGCTGGATGCGATAGACCGTGAAGCTGCCGAAGTAGCTCATCTCCTTGATCTCACCCTGCACCGCGTTGAAGGCGTCGGCCGGTGCGTGCCGGGAGACGTGGATCTTCTCGGGACGCAGCGCCACGGTCACGGGCATGCCCAAGGTGCCGGTGATGCCGTGGCCGACAAAGTGCTTGCAGTCCGCGCACTCGATGACCACGTGGTCGGCCTCGTCCTCCACCAGGGTGCCCTCCATCAGGTTGACGTTGCCGATGAAGTCGGCCACGAAGCGGGTCTGCGGCGTTTCGTAGATCTCGCTGGGCGTGCCCACCTGCAGGAAACGGCCCTCGCTCATGATGGCGATGCGGCTGGCCATGGTCATGGCCTCTTCCTGGTCGTGGGTCACCATCACGCAGGTCACGCCGACCTGCTCGATGATGTTGACCAGCTCGATCTGAGTCTGCTCGCGCAGCTTCTTGTCCAGCGCGCCCAGCGGCTCGTCCAGCAGCAGCAGCTGCGGCTGCTTGGCCAGGCTGCGCGCCAGGGCCACCCGCTGCTGCTGGCCGCCGGAGAGCTGGTGCGGCTTACGCTTGGCGAACTTGCTCAGCTGCACCAGCTTGAGCATGGCTTCCACGCGCTCGGCCACCTGGTCTTTGGGCAGGCCGTCGCGCCGCAGCCCGAAGGCGATGTTGTCCCACACCGAGAGGTGGGGAAACAGCGCGTAGGACTGGAACATCATGTTCAGCGGGCGCTCGTAGGGCGCCAGCCCGGCCAGGTCCTGGCCGTTGAGCACGATGCGGCCCGAGGTGGGCGTCTCGAAGCCGGCCAGCATGCGCAGCAAGGTGGTCTTGCCGCAGCCCGACGAGCCCAGCAGGGCGAAGATCTCCCCCTTGGCGATGTCGAGGCTGACGTTCTGGACGGCGCGGTAGCCGCCGAAGTCCTTCACCACGTTCTGGATCTGCAGAAAGGTGGCGTCCTGGCCGGTCGGTTTCGTGGGCGTGGAAGTCATGATGCTGTCGTCAACCCCGGCTCACAGACCCGTCTTGAAGGAGGTGTAGGTGCGGGTCATGAGGCGGCGCAGGTCGTTGTTGAGCGCGTCCGGCGGGACCATCTTCTTCATGTCGTCCTCGCTCAGGAAGACCGTGGGGTTGGAGGCCACTTCCTTCTTGACGAACTTCAGTGAATCCTTGTTGGGGTTGGCGTAGAAGACCTTGTTGGTCAGGCCCGCATGCACCTCCGGGCGCATGATGTAGTTGATGAACTTGTGGGCGTTGCTGGGGTGGGGGGCATCGGCCGGGATCACCATGACGTCGAAGAACAGCAGGCCGCCGGTCTTGGGGATGAGGGCCTGGATGTTCTGGCCGGTCTTGCCGTCCAGCGCACGTTGACGGGCGATGTTGATGTCACCCGACCAGCCCAGGGCCACGCAGACCTGGCCGTTGGCCATGTCGTTGATGTAGCCCGAGGAGCTGAACAGGGTGATGTGCGGGCGTACCGACTTCAGCAGCTGGCCGGCGGCGGCGTAATCCGAGGCGGTCTTGCTGAAGGAGGGCTTGCCCAGGTAGTGCAGCGCCGCGGGGATGACTTCAGAGGCGGAGTCCAGGAAGGACACGCCGCAGGACTTCAGCTTGGAGATGTACTCGGGTTTGAAGACCAGGTCCCAGGCGTTCTCCGGCATGGGGGTGCTGCCCAGGGCGGCCTTGACCTTGTCAACGTTGATGCCCACGGTGGTGTAGCCCCACAGCCAGTCCACCATGTACTCGTTGCCCGGGTCCAGCTTGGCCAGCTGGGCCTGGATGGCCGGGTCCATGTGGCGCAGGTTGGGCAGCTGGGCCTTGTCCAGCTTGCGCAGCAGGCCGCCTTCGGCCTGCAGCTTGGCCCAGTGCGAGGACGGGATGACCACGTCGTAGCCGGTCTTGCCGGCCACCAGCTTGGCGTGGACGATCTCGTTGTTGTCAAAGTTGTCGTAGCGCACCCGGATGCCGGTCTCGCGCTCGAAGTTGCGCAGGGTGTCCTCGGCGATGTAGTCCGACCAGTTGTAGACGTTGAGGACCTTCTCCTCTTCCTGCGCGTGCGCCGCGCCGGCGGCCAGCAGGGCCGCGGCGGCGAGGGACAGGACCGAACGCACCAGCTTGAACTTCATGATGATCGAACCTCCGGTAGGGGGCTAAGGGGGGGGCTTGGGTGGGACGACGGAAATGGGGGGACGGCATCAGCGGATGGGCCAGTGCCGGCGACAGGCCGCAAGTCTAGGGCCAGCGAGGACCCTCGGCGCCACGGCGCGGCCTGCTGACAACGCCCGGCACCCTCCGCCGGCCGGTTGGGGCCGGGCGGTCTGCAGTCTCAGAGCCAGCCCTTGCTGCGGGCGTCGGCCAGGGTGAGGTCGAGGCAGCGGCGGATCAGCGCCATCATCTCGTCCACCTGGGCCCGGGTCATCACCAGCGGCGGGGCGATGATCATGCGGTTGCCCACGGCGCGCATGATCAGGCCGTTGCCGAAGCAGTGGCCCCGGCACACCATCCCGATCTCCAGCTCGGCCGGGAAGGGGGTCAGGGTGGCCGGATCCTTGACCAGCAGCAGGGCGCCCATGAGACCGCAGGTTTCAGCATCTCCCACCAGCGGATGGTCCTTGAGCGTCGCAAACTGCTGAGCAAGATACGGGCCCACGTCGTCCCGCACATGCTCGACCAGCCGCAGTTTCTGGATCAGGCGGATGTTGGCCACCGCCACCGCGGCGGCCACCGGATGGCCCGAGTAGGTGAAGCCGTGCTCGAATTCGCCGCCCTGCTCGATGAGTACCTTGGCCACGCGCTCGCTCACCATCACGCCCCCCAGCGGGATGTAGCCGGAGGTCACGCCCTTGGCGAAGGTCATCAGGTCGGGGCGGCTGCCTTGGGTCTCGCAGCCGAACCAGGCGCCCGTGCGGCCAAAGCCGCAGATCACCTCGTCGGAGACCAGCAAGATGCCGTACTTGTCGCAGATGCGCTGGATCTCCGGCCAGTAGGTGGCCGGCGGGATGATCACGCCACCGGCGCCCTGAACCGGCTCGCCGATGAAGGCGGCCACCTTCTCCGGGCCCACCTCCAGGATCTTGGCCTCCAGCCAGCCGGCGGCCACTTTGCCGAACGTGTCTTTGTCCATGCCCTGGCCGTGCTCGACCCAGTAGGGCTGGGGGATGTGGGTGATGCCCGGAATGGGCAGGCCGCCCTGCGCATGCATGTAGCGCATGCCACCCAGCGAGGCGCCGGCCATGGTGGAGCCGTGGTAGGCGTTCTCGCGGCTGATGATCACCTGGCGCTCGGGCTGGCCCAGGCTGGCCCAGTAGTGGCGCACCATGCGTACCACGGTGTCGTTGCCTTCGGAGCCCGAGCCGGCGAAGAACACATGCTGGAACTGCGGGGGCGACACCTCGGCCAGCAGCTCGGCCAGCTCGATGGCCGGTGGCGTGGCGGTCTGGAAGAAGGCGTTGTAGAAGGGCAGTTGCTGGAGCTGCCGGGTGGCCGCCTCGACCAGGCTGGGCTGGCCGTAGCCGACGTTGACGCACCACAGGCCGCTCATGGCGTCGAGGATCTTGTGACCCTCGCTGTCCCAGAGGTAGATGTTTTCGGCCTTGGTGATGATGCGCGAACCCTTGGCAGCCAGGGCCTTGCTGTCGGTGAACGGGTGCAGGAAGTGCGCGGCGTCGGCCTGTTGCCATTCCCGGGTGCTGCGCTGCGCCTTCTGGGCAAGGGCCGGGGCCTGGATGACGATGGGGTCTTGCATGGGATCTCCTTGAATTCGGGGTCAGCGGCCGGCAGGCCGCGTGGGGGCGTCACACATGCAGCAGCAGGTGCTCGCGCTCCCAAGGCGAGATCACTTTCATGAACTCGGCGTACTCGATTTCCTTGACCTCGGTGTAGACGGTCACGAAGGCTTCGCCCAGCACCTGGGCCAGGTCCTTCTCGCGGCGCAGCAGCTCCAGGGCCTCGCCCAGGCTGCGGGGCAGCTGGTAGTCACCCAGGTAGGCGTCGCCCTTGCATTCCGGGCTGGGCTGGATGCGGTTCTTGATGCCCAGGTAGCCGCAGGCCAGGGTGGCGGCCAGTGCCACATAGGGGTTGGCGTCGGCGCCGATGACCCGGTTCTCGATGCGGCGCGCCTGGGGCGGCGCCACCGGGCTGCGGATGCCCACGGTGCGGTTGTCCACGCCCCACTGGATGTTGATGGGCGCTGCGGTGAAGCGCGCCAGCCGGCGGTAGCTGTTGACGTAGGGCGCGAACAGGGCCATGGCCGCCGGGATGTACTTCTGCAGGCCGCCGATGTACCAGAAGAACTCCTGGCTGGGGGTGCCGTCCTCGTTGCTGAAGAGATTGCGGCCGGTGGCCTTGTGGACGATGCTCTGGTGGATGTGCATGGCGCTGCCCGGCTCGCCGGCGATGGGCTTGGCCATGAAGGTGGCGTACATGTCGTGGCGCATGGCCGCCTCGCGCACCGTGCGCTTGAAGAAGAAGACCTCATCGGCCAGGCCCAGCGGATGGGCGTGGAAGAAGTTGATCTCCATCTGGCCGGCACCGATCTCGTGGATCAGGGTGTCGACGTTGAGCTCCATCTTGTCGCAGTAGTCGTAGACGTCCTCGAACAGGGGGTCGAACTCGTTGACCGCGTCGATGGAGTAGGCCTGCCGGGAGGTCTCGGCCCGACCGCTGCGGCCGATGGGCGGCTTGAGCGGCATGTCCGGGTCGGTGTTGCGGGCCACGAGGTAGAACTCGAGTTCGGGGGCGACCACCGGCTCCCAGCCCTCTGCGGCGAACAGGTCGCAGACCCGCCGCAACACTGAGCGCGGGGCGAAAGGCACCAGCTGGCCATTGCGGTCGTAGCAGTCATGCACCACCTGGGCCGTGGGGTCGGTCGCCCAGGGCACGATGCGCACCGTGGTGGGATCCGGCCGCAGGTGCATGTCGTGGTCGGTGGGGCTGATGACGTCGTAGTACGGCCCTTCCTCGGGGAACTCGCCGGTCACGCCCATGGCCACGACAGCCTCGGGCAGCCGCATGCCGCGGTCCTCGGTGAATTTCTGTCGCGGCAGGATCTTGCCGCGGGCCACGCCGGTGAGGTCGGGCACCAGGCACTCGATCTCGGTGACACGGTTCTGGTTGAGCCAGCCTTCCAGCTCGGCGAAGGTCATGGGTTCTCTGTTGGCCATGAGGGCACCTTGGGGGTTCTCAGCGTCACGCGCAGTGTGGACGCCCGGTGGGGCGCGGGGCCGGGCCGCGCGGGCCCCGGCGAATCCAGGGAAAAGGGGTCTCGGGGAGCCTGCCGGCCCTCAGCACGGCTCAGGCCCACGGTGGCGGTCGCGCCACTGCTGGCAGGCACGGCCAAACGCGTCGAGCATGGCGCGGGACACCGGGTTGTCAGCAGCTTGCCACTCGGGATGCCACTGAAGACAGAGGCTGAACCCGGGGGAAGCGGCCACTGAAAATGCCTCGATCAGCCCGTCCGGCGCCCGGGCTTCCACCCGCAGGCCTTCGGCCAGGCGATGGACCGCCTGGCCATGCACCGAGTTGACGACGAACCGGGGCTGTCCGGGCAGCAGGCCGGCCAGCAGGCCCCCGGGCACGACTTCCACCGCGTGGGCGGGGCCGTAGGCGACCACGGCCGGCGCGCCCTCAGGGGCGCGGTGGTCGTCATGCCCGGGCACCTCCTGTACCGCCTGGTGCAGGGAGCCACCCAGGGCCACATTGGTTTCCTGGGTGCCGCGGCAGATGGCAAAGAGCGGCATGCCCCGCGCCACCACGGCGCGGATCAGCGGCAGGGTCCAGGCATCGCGCGCCGGGTCCAGCGGCAAGGCCGGGTTGTGCACCGCCTCGCCAAAGTGACTGGGGTGCACATTGGACGGTGAGCCGGTGAGCAGGACGCCATCAGCCAGGTCCAGCAGGGCATTGATCTCTGCGGGCTCGGCCGCGGGTACCACCAGCGGGGTGCAACCGGCCAGGCGGACCGCGTCCACATACTTCTTGCCCGCGATGTGGAAGGGGTGCTCGCCCAGCATGCGGTTGCAGGCGGGCACCAGGACGATGGGGCGGGAAGCGGGAGCGTTCATGCGGTCGTCTCGTGTCGGGGCCGTCTCAGGCCAGCAGGTCGCGCAGCCGGTACCAGGCCATGCCCAGTACCAGGGCAGGGGTGCGCAGCAACCGTCCTCCGGGGAAGGGCCGGTGCCGCAGGCGTGCGAAGACGTCGAAGCGGCCGGCATCTCCCGTCATGGCCTCGGCCACCAGCTTGCCCGCCAGGCCGGTGAGGGCCAGGCCATGCCCGGAGAAGCCCTGCAGGTAGTACAGGTCTGGCGCCAGCCGCCCGAAGTCCGGCGCGCGGTTCATCGTGATGTCCACGAAACCGCCCCAGGCATGGGTGATGCGGGCGTGGGACAGGGCGGGCAAGGTGCCGACCATGCGCTGGCGCATGGACTCGGCCAGGCGGGGCGGGGTGAGGGTGCTGTAGCTGACCCGGCCACCATAGAGCATGCGGTGGTCCGCGGTGAAGCGGAAATAGTCGAGCACGAAGTTGTTGTCGCACACCGCAGAGCGGCTCGGGATAAGCCGCCGGACCAGTGCCGGATCCAAGGGTTCGGAGCAGACGATGTAGGTGCCCACCGGCATGATGCGCGCCTCCAGCGCCGGGGCCACTCCCTGCAGGTAGACGTTGCCGGCCAGCAGCACCTGCCCGGCCCGCACCACGCCCTGCGGTGTCTGCAGGCGGTGGCCACCGCCCGGCAGGGCCTGCAGGGCGGTCACGGGGCTGTCCTCATGCAAGCGTGCACCGGCCTGTTGGGCGGCGCGGGCCAGGCCCAGGGCATATTTCAAGGGGTGCAGATGCCCGGACTCGGGGTCATGCAGGCCGCTGTGGTAGCGCGGGCTGTCGATCCAGCTGCGCAGGTCCGCGGGACCGATCAGGGTGTAGCGAGCACCGTAGAGGCGGTCCATGCGCTCGGCCCACGCCGCCAGCTCTGCACTCTTGCCGGGCTTGGTTGCCACACCCAGGTAGCCGGCCTGCCAGTCACAGTCGATGGCATGGGTGGTCAGGCGTTGGCGCAGCAGCGTCAGGGCCTCCAGGCTCATGCCCCAAACCTGACGCGCGGCCTCCATGCCCAGCTGGTCTTCGATGGTGGTCTGGTCGCAGGCCAGGCCGTGGATGGCCTGGCCGCCATTGCGCCCGCTGGCCCCCCAGCCGACCTGGCGGGCCTCCAGGACCACGACCGAGCGTCCGGCCTGGGCCAGTTCCAGCGCGGCGCTCAGGCCGGCCAGACCACCGCCCACGATCGCGACGTCGGCGGTGGTCTCGCCGGCCTGCGGCGCATGATGATGGGTGCGCGGGGCCGTCGCGGCGTAGTAGGAATCGCGTGCGAGGTTCTGATCGGTGCTCAGCAGACGCATAGGCAAGGCCACAAGGGCCGGTGGGAGGGTAGGGGACGCCACCGGCCCAGCAAGCCCCGGACCACGGGTGGCGGACCGTCGGGACAGGCGGGCACAGCGGCCGGGTGTTTGGCCCGGCGCCGCGTCGGCAGCGTCATCTTGTGAGCCAGTCTAGCCAAGGCGGCGCGCAATGTGCTTGCGCCCTGGGCACAGGCTTTCCCCTGCCGGTGCAATTCCGTGCTGTCAGATGAGGGTCTGTTCGCAGAAAATGCCAAACATGAGCCTTCCGCCGCAATTCGATGCGATCGACCGCCTGATCCTGGAGGAGCTGCAGGTCGATGGCAAGCTGTCCAATGTGGAACTGGCCCAGCGCATCCACCTCTCTCCCTCGGCCTGCCTGCGTCGGGTCAAGCAGCTGGAGGACAGCGGCTACATCGACCGCTACGTGGCCCTGCTCAACCCCAAGAAGGTGGGTCAGCCCGGCACCAGCTTCACCATCATCAACCTGGAGAGCATGAGCAACCAGGTGCTGGAGGCCTTCGAGCAGGCCGTGCGCGCCACGCCGCAGATCCTGGACTGCTACTACGTGGCCGGCGCCAACGACTACCTGATCCGCTTCTCCTACCGCGATGCGGAGGACCTGGAGCGCTTCCACACTGAAGTGCTGATGCGCCTGCCCGGCGTGGAGCGCTCCAACTCCATCCTGGTGCTCAGGACGGTCAAGAAGACCACCGCGCTGCCGGTCTGAGCGCCGGCGCCAGCGGTCGGCCCCGACACCGGGCTTCAGACCGCCATCACCAATTGCGTGCGGCGGGCGTCCGCTTCAGCGTCGGCCTGGGCCAGGCGGCGCCGCGCCTCGGGGTAGATCAGGCTCTCCTCCAGGGCGATGTGCTCCTGGTAGAGCTCGGTGAACACCTGGATGCCATGTCGCAGCGCATCCAGGTCGTACCAGCTGTAGCCCCGGGCCAGGGCATCCATCTGCGGGCCCAGCTCGATCCAGTCCTCCTCCAGCCAGCCATGGTCCTGCTGCAGGCGCTGGACATGGGCCACCAGGGTGGCGTCGGTACTCTCCAACAGGCTGGGGAATACATGCAGGTCTTCCTGGGCATGGTGGGCGCGTGCCTCCTGCTCGAAGAACTGGGCAATCTGCCGTGCCTTCGCCTGGACGGGGGGCGTCACGCCTTCCTCGGCCAGGGTGTCCACCAGGGTGGCCAGTTCGGCCAGTACCCGCATGACCTGGCGGTGGGTCTGTTCCAGGGCCTCCAGGGGCGGCAAGTCGGGCACGGCGGGACGGGCGGGGCGGTTCTTGGCGGTTGACATTGCAGGCTCCTGGTGGGTGAGGGATGGCCGATTGTTGAAAGCCGACCCGGCGTGGCCTTGCGCGGCGTCAAGCCGGCGATGGGTGCTGGCCGGACTCCCCGGTGTGGCGCACGCACCGCACTGGCGTGGGGCGCGGCTGTGGGGGCCACGCCACGGCCGCACCAGGCTGGGACGCGCCGCAAAGGCACTGGCCCAAGGAACGAGGCCTGTTGCAGCCGCTGAAATCGAACTCTCACATCATGAAAAAATTCTGTGTTGCAGCGCAGCAGAATTTTTCATCGTGGAAAAACGAATTTCACATTGCGATATCAATGATGCAAGTCATTGTTTTTGTTGGATTGAAGAGTTGTGTCTTATATAAGACATAAGTGTTGTGATGCGAGGCGACGGGAGTAAGCTTTGGTCCATACCAAGCCGAGTTTTGACCGACTCACCTCTCACCCGTTAGGAGAACCTGATGTCCCAACTGACCCGCGAACAACAGATTGCCGCCCTTGAGAAGGACTGGGCTGAGAACCCCCGCTGGAAGGGCGTCAAGCGCGGCTACACCGCTGCCGACGTCGTCCGCCTGCGTGGCTCCCTGCAGCCCGAGTACACCCTGGCCCAGCGCGGTGCCAAGGTGCTGTGGGACAAGGTCAACGGTGGCGCCAAGAAGGGCTACGTGAACGCCTTCGGCGCCATCACCGCCGGTCAAGCCATGCAGCAGGCCAAGGCTGGCCTGGAAGCCGTGTACCTGTCGGGCTGGCAAGTCGCCGCCGACGGCAACACCTCCGAGACCATGTACCCCGACCAGTCGCTGTATGCGTACGACTCGGTGCCGACCATGGTCCGGCGCATCAACAACACCTTCAAGCGCGCTGACGAGATTCAGTGGAGCCGCGGCATCAACCCGGGCGACGAAGGCTTCATCGACTACTTCCTGCCCATCGTGGCTGATGCGGAAGCCGGTTTCGGTGGCGTGCTGAACGCCTTCGAACTGATGAAGAACATGATCGCCGCCGGTGCCGCCGGGGTGCACTTCGAAGACCAGTTGGCCGCCGCCAAGAAGTGCGGCCACATGGGTGGCAAGGTGCTGGTGCCGACCCGCGAAGCCGTGGAGAAGCTGATCTCCGCCCGCTTCGCCGCCGACGTGATGGGCGTGCCCACCCTGATCCTGGCCCGTACCGACGCCGAAGCCGCCAACCTGATCACCTCGGACTACGACGCCAACGACAAGCCCTTCCTGACCGGTGAACGCACCCAGGAAGGCTTCTACCGCGTCAAGAACGGTCTGGAGCAGTCCATCAGCCGCGGCGTGGCCTACGCGCCCTACGCCGATCTGGTGTGGTGCGAGACGGGCGTGCCGGACATCGGCTTCGCCCGCGAATTCGCCCAAGCCGTGCTGGCCGCCTGCCCGGGCAAGCTGCTGAGCTACAACTGCTCGCCGTCGTTCAACTGGAAGAAGAACCTGAACGACAGCCAGATCGCCTCCTTCCAGGAAGAGCTGAGCGCACTGGGCTACAAGTACCAGTTCATCACCCTGGCCGGCATCCACGTCAACTGGTACAACACCTTCAAGTTCGCCCACGCCTACGCCCGCGGCGAAGGCATGAAGCACTACGTGGAAATGGTGCAGGAGCCGGAATTCGCCGCCCGCGAACAAGGCTATACCTTCGTGTCCCACCAGCAGGAGGTCGGCACCGGCTACTTCGACGAAGTGACCACCGTGATCCAAGGCGGTTCCTCTTCGGTGAAGGCCCTGACCGGCTCGACCGAAGAAGAGCAGTTCCACTGATCCGCCACTGCCGGAACCCAGAAGCCAGGTGGGGGCCTGGCGGGTTCCGGTGGACCTGAGGTCGGCCGGCGCATGGGATCGCCGGCCCAATCAAACAGACAAGGCCACGCGCTGTACAGCGCGTGGCCTTGTTTTTTGTGGCGTGCGGTCGTGGCGCCGCGCTCAGCGCAGGCTGCCCACGTACCGCGGCGGCGGCGGCGCTTTGGGCGAGAGCGGGTTTTTCAGACGGCTGTCGGCGAAATCGCCGGGCAGGCGGCTGTCGGGCGCATCAGCACGTCGCTCGGGCTTGGCCAGGCTGGCCGGAAAGAGGGCGTCCTGCAGGCGGTTGGCCCAATCCAGCAGTTCCACGTGCTGGGGGTCGGAAAGCGCCACGCGGATGATCTCGCGGGCGTATTCCGGGCTGCGGATCATCCACTCGACGTCCGTCACCCGCCCGATCTTGCGCCTCATCACCACATGCAGATGGGCGGCGATGGCCAGTTTCTCGCTCTCAAGCATGGTCAGCTCCTCGATTGACGGTGAACCCCATCCGGCAGCCGGCACCGTGGCCGGCTGCGGACCCCTGTCTCCTCTCACTCCACCCGCTCACCGTGCTGGCTCAGGTCCAGGCCGTCCTGTTCCTGGCGTTCGGTGACGCGCAGCCCAATCAGCATCTTGACCACCCACAGGATCAGGGCGGTCATCAGGCCGCTGTAGACCAGGGTGGCGCCGGCGGCGATGGCCTGGGTCAGCACCGAGCCTTCCACGCCGCCGATCTTGGGGTCGGCCAGCAGGCCGGTGAGCAAGGCGCCGATCAGGCCGCCCACACCGTGCACGCCGAACACATCCAGCGAGTCGTCCTTGCCCAGCCGGCGTTTGAGGCCGGTGGCGCCCCAGTAGCAGCCGGCGCCGGCCACCAGGCCGATCAGCAGCGCCGCCTTGGGACCGACAAAGCCGGAGGCCGGTGTGATGGCCACCAGGCCGGCCACCGCACCGCTGCACAGGCCCAGCAGGGTGGGCGTGCGCCGCACCAGCCACTCCACCAGCATCCAGGACAGGGCAGCCGCTGCGGCTGCGATGTGGGTGACCAGCATGGCCATGCCGGCCCGGCCATCGGCCGCCGCGGCCGAGCCGCCGTTAAAGCCGATCCAGCCGACCCACAGCAGCGCCGCGCCGATCAGGGTGTAGCCCAGGTTGGCCGGCATCAGCGCCACGCGGCCAAAGCCCTGGCGCGGCCCCACCATCCAGGCGGCCACCAAGCCGGCGATGCCCGCGTTGATGTGCACCACGGTGCCGCCAGCAAAATCCAGCGCGCCCATGCTGGCCAGCCAGCCTTCCGGCGACCAGACCCAGTGGGCCACCGGCGCATACACCAGCACCACCCACAGGGTGATGAACCAGAAGAGCGCGGAGAATCGGAACCGTTCGGCAAAGGCGCCGACGATCAGCGCCGGCGTGATGATCGCGAAAGTCAGCTGGAACATCACGAACACCGATTCCGGGATGGTGGCGGCCAGCGGATGCACCGACACCAGTCCGGCCGCCTTGTCAAAGCGCACCGTGTCCAGCCAGGCGGCGTGCAGGCTGCCGATCCAGGCGTTGCCCGGCATGAAGGCCAGGCTGTAGCCGCACACCAGCCACAGCACCGAGACCAGGCTGCAGATGGCGATCACCTGGGCCATGGTGCCCAGGATGTTCTTCTTGCGCACCATGCCCGCGTAGAACAGCGCCAGGCCCGGCAGGGTCATCAGCAGCACCAAGGCCGAGGCCGCAATCATCCACGCCGTGTCGCCGGCGCTGAGCTGGGCCACGGGCACGTTGGACGGAAACGGGGAGGGCGCTGTGGCCGGTGCGTTCAGGGGCGCTGCACTGGCGGCTGGGGATGCCGGCGGACTCACCTGCGCCTCTGGCGCCACCACCGCCGTGCTGGCGGCTGTCGACGCTGGCGCGGCGGGTTCGGAGGCGGCCTGGGACAGCGCAGGCAAGGGGGCCGACACCAGCATGAACAGCGAGGCGGCTGCAATGACAGAACGCAAAATCATTGGAATTGCCCATGAAACTTTTTCACGGGAAGTCCAATGCAAAAGGCGGACCATCGCTTTTCCGTCCGGAAAGGCGGTTTTCCGCCCCCCGCTGGTGCGACGTGGGGCGTCTTTCCGCCTGTCGGGCGGGGGCGACCTCTCAGTCTGACCAGAGGCGCATGGAATGCACCATCATGGTGCGATAGTCCTCAGACGTGGCCAAGCGCGGGTTGGTGGCATGGCAATGGTCTTTCAAGGCGCCAGCAATGACCGGGTCGACATCCTCCGGGGTGACCCCCAAGGCCGCCAGGCCGTTGGGCAGGCCCAGGCGGCGGGTCAGGTCGGCCACCGCCTGGGCCACCGCCTGCGCCGCAGCGTCCGGGCCGTCGACCGCCGGCAGCCCCATGGCAGCGGCCATACGCTCCAGGCGGCGTTGTTCCCGCACCGCGGCGGCACCGGCATTGAAGCGCACCACGGCCGGCAGGAACATGGCGTTGAGTGTGCCGTGGTGCAGCCTGGGCAGCCGTCCGCCCAGGCTGTGGCTGAGCGAGTGCACACAACCCAAGCCTTTCTGGAAAGCCATCGCGCCTTGCATGCTGGCGCTCATCATCTGCAGGCGGGCCTCGCGGTCTTGGCCGTTGCGCGTGGCGCGCTCCAAGTGTTGCCAGCCCCGGGCCAGGCCGTCCAGCGCAATGCCATCGGCCGGCGGATTGAACGCCACCGACATGAAGGTCTCCATGCAGTGGGCCAGCGCGTCCATGCCGGTGGCCGCCGTCAGCCCGGACGGCAGGCCCAGGGTGAGCAGGGGATCCAGCAGCGCGGCCTTGGGCAGCAGGTGCCAATGGTGGAAGCCGAGTTTGCGGCCGTCATCGACGATGAGGATGGCGCCGCGGGCCACCTCGCTGCCGGTGCCGGCGGTGGTGGGCAGGGCGATCAGCGGGGCCACCCGGTCGGTGATGCGCGCGCTGCCCCCTTCGATGGTGGCGTAGTGCGCCAGCGGACCGGGGTGGGTGGCCGCCAGGGCAACGCCTTTGGCCAGGTCGATGCTGGAGCCGCCGCCCACCGCCACCAAACCGTCGCAGCCGGCGCGCTGGTAGAGCGCCACCGCCTGCCGCACCGCCGCTTCGGTGGGGTTGGCCGGTGTGGCATCGAAGATGTCCAGTCGTTCGAGGCCTCCGGACCACGCCGCCAGGGCCTGGGCCAGCACGCCGGCCGCCCGCACGCCGGCGTCGGTGACGATCAAGGGGCGGCGTATGCCCACACGTTCGCATTCGGCCGGCAGGCATTGCGCGGCGCCTTCGCCGATCTCGATCTGGGTAAGGTAGAACAGTCGGGCCATGGGTGCGGATGCAAACCGGGGGAGGAAGTCAGGCGCCCGACGCCGAAACACACGGCGCGTGGCCTGGGCTGGAGCCAGTATCCTCAGGTCCTGCCGCCCACACACCCCGAGCAAACCTTGAGCACCCAGTTGTTGACGCCCCAGATGCGGGGCGTGCTTGACCGCATCGCCCGCGCCCGTCGCCCGGCCTTTCACACCCTGCCGGTCGCGCAGGCCCGTGCCGCCTACACCGCCGCCGCCGAGATCCTGGACCTGCCGCGGGCCCCACTGCCGACCGTGCAGACCCTGGCGCTGGCCCTGCCCCACGGGCAGACCCGGCCGGCACGTCTGTACCGCCCGCGTGCCGAAGGGGAGCTGCCGGTCCTGCTGTACCTGCACGGCGGGGGCTTTGTCATCGGCAACCTCGAAACGCACGACAGCCTGTGCCGGCAATTGGCGCAACGCAGCGGCGCCGCCGTGCTGGCCCTGGACTATCGGCTGGCGCCGGAGCACCGTTTTCCCGCCGCGGTGGAGGACGCCTGGGCGGCCCTGCGCTGGCTCCAGGAGGGCGGCGCTGAGACGCTGGACCTGGACCCTCAGCGGATGGCGGTGGGCGGCGACAGTGCCGGGGGCACACTGGCGGCGGCCAGCGCGCTGTGGTGCCGTGACCAGGGCCTTCCCCTGGCGCTGCAGCTGCTGATCACCCCCGGCACCATCGCCCATGCCGACACCCCCTCACACCACCTGTTCGCCCATGGCTTCTTGCTGGACCGGGAGTCCATCTCCTGGTTCTTTGACCAGTACATCGACCGCTCGGCGCGGGCGGACTGGCGGTTTGCGCCGGCACTGGCGGATGTCGACGGGGTGGCGCCGGCCTGTGTGGTGCTGGCCGAGTGCGATCCCCTGGTGGACGAGGGTCTGGCCTATGCCGACCAGCTGCGGGCGGCCGGCGTGCCGGTGAGTCTGGAGCTCTACCGCGGCGTGACCCATGATTTCATCAAGATGGGCCGCGCGCTGCGGGAGGCGTCCACGGCGATGGACGCCATTGCACAGCAACTGCGGGAGGCGCTGTGTCCCTGAACCCGCTGCCCACCCCGCAGGACTATGCCCACCGCGAAGCCCTGCGCGTGCGCTGGGCAGAGGTCGACGCCCAGCACATCGTCTTCAATGGCCACTACCTGATGTACGCCGACACCGCCGTGGGCGGATGGTGGCGCGCGATGGCCGTGCCCTATGCACAAGCCATGGAGGCGTTGCAGGGCGATCTGTTTGTGCGGCACAGCCAGCTGGACTACCACCAGGCGGCAGAGCTGGATGACCTGTTGGAATTGGGCGTGCGATGTCTGCGGCTGGGGCGCAGCGCGATGACGGTGGAAGTCGGCATCTTCCGCGACGGCGTGCTGCTGGTGCGGGTGGAGCTGGTCTATGTGTTTGCCCATGCCACCGAGCGCCGGCCGCTGCCACTGCCGGGGGCGCTCAGGGCCCTGCTGGAAGGGCCCTCCACGGCACCCCCGTGGGTGGCCTGCCCGCAGACCTGGGAGCAGGTGGCTGCGCCGGTGCGTGCCCTGCGGCGGGCGGCCTTTGTGCAGGAGCAGGGGCTGCCGCAGGCCTTGGAGGAAGATTCGCTGGACCCCTCGGCCTACCATGTGGTGCTGCGCAACCGCCTGGACCAGGTGGTGGCCGCCGGTCGTCTCTGCCCGGGCGAGGCTTCGGGTCTGGGCGTGCTGGCCCGGCTGGTGGTGGTGCGTCCCCTGCGGCGCACCGGGCTGGGTGCGGCCTTGCTGACGGCCCTGTTGCAGCAGGCGCGGCAACTGGGCCTGTCCCGTGTGGAGTTGGTGGCCAGCCCGGCCGCCGCGCCGCTTTACGCCCGTCAGGGTTTCAGGCACGCAGGTCCGGTGTTTGATGCCTTGGGCCGGCCGCATCAGCCCATGGTGCTAGAGCTGGTTCCGGCGGGGCTCACGGCGGCGGCTTCAGGGCAAAGCTGAACCGGCCTTGGCCTGCAGCCTGGCCCTGCGCATCGAAGCGGACTTCGTCCACCTCGGCCTGCCAGGTGCCGGGAGCGCCCCACACGATGACCACCGTGGAACAGCGGGTGCCGTAGCGGGCTCGCCCGGGGTCTTCAATGAAGATGCTGGAGAGCTGTCGCTCCCGCTCCAGGCCCATGCCCGTGTCGGGCAGGTCGGCATCGGCCGCCCGCTCGCGCCGGGCCAGGGCCGCAAGCAGCGCCTGCCGCAGTGCGGCCGTCGAGCCTGCTGCGGCCGCTTCACCGTGCCCACTCACCGCCGACCGCAACGCCTGCGTCAGGGCGACCGTCTTGGGCCAGGGCGTGTCAAGCGCG
Organism: Ideonella livida; assembly: GCF_010499455.1. Lineage (GTDB taxonomy): Bacteria > Pseudomonadota > Gammaproteobacteria > Burkholderiales > Burkholderiaceae_C > Ideonella > Ideonella livida. Next base: position 77,559 of record NZ_JAAGOH010000004.1, read on the forward strand.
GCATTGCTCAAGCCGTGCAGGCCCGACTCGCCGCTTTGCGCCAGCGCCTGCCAAGCCGGGGGCTGGTTGCTGCCCCAGAAACCGCGACCGGCCTGCACGTCCAGCCCCAGCAAGTTGAAGCCGGCATAGCGCTGCGGCCTCAGGTCGCGCCAGAAGTCGATCATCCGGCCCGAATGGGCCAGCCATGCCGGCACCAGATCGCCACGTGAGGGGCCATCGTGCGCGGCGGGCAGGCCCTGGCGCACATTGGTCAGCAGGCCCAGACGCCCGCATCCGTCCACGCCCAGCCAGGTGCCGCCGGCCAGCAGGTCGAGGCCGGACAGGACAGGTTGTCCGCCGGCCGGATCCTCCCGCCAATCCATGGGCAGGCTGGGGCGGTCATGGAACTCGTCGCGGTTGGCCGCCAGCACCAGGGCCAGGCCCGGCCGCGGCTGTAGCGCCCAAGCGGTCAGGCACATGCCTAGGGGTCAGGCCTCTTCGGCGGGCAAGGCGTAGGGCAGGGCCTGCCGCACCAGTGCCGGCCCGTCGGCCTGACCCGCGCGCAGGTCGCCATCGTCCTCGGCGGCTGCGCGCTTGAGCTCCACCAGCGCCAGCGCGCCCAGGCCTGGCCAGCTGGCGGCCAGGACCACGGTGCCGGCCGGCTGGCCGGGGTCGGCGGCGTGGAAGACCTCCTGCCCGGCACCCATGGGGGCCTCAGACTGCAGCAAATAGGCGCGGCGCTTGAGCGTGCCGCGGTACTGGCTGCGGGCCACCACCTCCTGGCCGGGGTAGCAGCCCTTCTTGAAGCTGACGCCACCGACCAGCTCCAGATTGATCATCTGCGGCACGAAGGCTTCCACCGTGGACTGGTTCACGCGGGCCACACCGCTGGCCACTTCCAACCAACGCCACAGATCCTCCTCCAGTGCCGGGGCATCGGGCGCCACGCTCCCAGCCGGCGCGATACGCAAGGCGCGGGCCTGGCCGGCCACATCCGGCAGGCGCACCAGGGTAACATCGTCCTGCGTCCCCCATTGCCAGGCGGCGCCGGGCAACGCGGGCGACAAGCCCTCGGGCGCGCCGACCTGGCCCCACACCGTCCAGTGGCCGGAGGCATCGCTGAGCCGGCACTTGGCGCGCAGCACGAACATGGACAGGCGCTTGAGTGTGGTCGGCAGCAGATCGGCGCTGCAGGCCAGCAGGAAGACGTCCGGTGCCGGCCGCCAGACCACAAAAGTGGCCAGCAGTCGGCCCTTGGCCGAGCAGTAGCCTGCCAGGCGGGCCTCGCCCTCTCGCAGGCTCTGCACGTCCTGTGTCAGCTGGCCTTGCAGGAAAGTGGCAGCGTCCTCGCCTTCGGCACGGATCAGGCCCCAGTCGGCCAGACGCGCCACGCCGGGGCGCACTTCGGGGAAGGAGGGGGTCTTGAACATGCGGACGATTATCATCGCGCCCCATGGCTGAGCTGGGTACGGGGTCTCGCGGGGCACGATGAAGGTAGTCAAACGACTGGTGTGGACCCTGCTGGGTCTGGCCCTGGGCCTGGGCGCGCTGCTGGCCGCCTGGGTGCACAGCCCGCTGCCCCTGCGGCAGGCGCAGGTGGAGGTGTCGATCGAGCCGGGCACTTCGCCGCGGGACGTGGCGCGGCTGTGGGTGGGGGCCGGCGTCGAAGTGCCAGAGGTGGTTCTCTACCAATGGTTCAGGCTCTCGGGACAGGCCCGGCGCATCCGCGCGGGCAGCTACGAGGTCGAGACCGGCGTGACCCCGCGCACCCTGCTGGAGCGCATGGTGCGTGGTGACGAGTCGCTGGAGACCGTGCGCTTCATCGAGGGGTGGAGCTTTCGGCAGGTGCGCGAAGCCCTGGCCCGCGCGCCGCATCTGCGGCCGACACTGGCGGCGCTGAGCGATGCCGAGGTGGCCCGGCTGCTGGAGCTGCCGCTGGCCCGCCCGGAAGGGTGGGTCTTTCCTGACACCTACGCCTACAGCCGCGGCGTGAGCGACGTGACCGTGTTGCGCCGGGCCCGGGACGCCATGCGCCGGCGGCTGGAGGGCGTGTGGGCTGAGCGCGCCCAGGGGGTGCCGCTGCGCAGCCCCCAGGAGCTGCTGGTGCTGGCCTCAATCGTCGAGAAGGAGACGGGGGCGGCGGCCGACCGCGGACGCATTGCTGGCGTCTTTGCCAACCGGCTGCGGCTGGGCATGCCCTTGCAGTCCGACCCCACGGTCATCTACGGCATGGGCGAGCGTTTCGATGGCAACCTGCGCCGCACCGACCTGCAGACCGACACCCCCTGGAACACCTACACCCGCACGGGCCTGCCGCCTACCCCGATCGCCATGCCCGGCCTGCAGGCACTCCAGGCGGCGGCGCGACCCGAAGCGACCGATGCCCTGTATTTCGTCGCCATGGGCGATGGCCGCAGCGCCTTCTCCGCCAACCTGGACGACCACAACCGTGCGGTCAACCGTTACCAGCGCGGGGGGCGCTGACCTCGAGATGGACCCGATCCCAAACATTCGCCGGCCAAGGCCGCTGTTCATCACCGTCGAAGGCATCGACGGTGCAGGCAAGTCCAGCCAACTCGCCGCGCTTCGCCAGGCGCTGGAGGCCGCCGGCCACACCGTGGTGGCCACCCGCGAGCCCGGCGGCACCCCGCTGGCCGAATCGCTGCGCGCCCTGTTCCTGCACCAACCCATGGATGCCCTCACCGAGGCTTTGCTGGTCTTTGCGGCACGGCGCGACCACCTGGCCACGGTCATCGAGCCGGCGTTGGCCCAGGGCCACACCGTGCTGTGCGACCGCTTCACCGATGCCACCTTCGCCTACCAGGGCGGTGGGCGCCGTTTCGACCTCGCCGTCCTGCAGACCCTGGAGGCCTGGGTACAGAACGGGCGCCAACCGGACCTGACACTGTGGTTCGACCTGGATCCGGCCCTGGCCGCGCGCCGGCGGCAGGCGGCGCGCGAGGCCGACCGCCTGGAGCAGGAGACGCTGGACTTCTTTGACCGGGTGCGCGCGGGCTACCTGGCCCGCGCACAGGCCGCGCCCGGGCGCATCGTGCGGGTGGAGGCTGGGCAGGCCCTGGCCGACGTCCAGCGCGACGCGCTGGCGGCCCTGCAGCACTACCTGCAGGCCCGGGGAGCGCTTGCATGAGCACCTTCACCGAGCAGGACCTGCCCTGGCTGGCCCCCGCACTGCACCAGCTGCTGCAGCCCCAGCGCAGCCATGCCCTGATCCTGCACGGTGCGGCCGGATCCGGCCTGTTCGAGCTGGCCTTGCGGGCGGCCCAGGCCTGGCTGTGCGAGGCCCCCGGCCCGGGCGGCCTGCCCTGCGACCAGTGCGCCGCCTGCCACCTGGCCCTGGCCCACAGCCATGCCGACCTGCGCGTGGTCATGCCCGAGGCCGAGCAACTGGCTCGTCAATGGCAAGCCAGCGCCGATGCAGAAGGCGAGGGCGACAGCGAATCCCGCAGCAAGCGCAAGCCCAGTCGGGAGATCAAGGTCGAGGCCATCCGCCAGGCCATCGACTGGGCGCACACCAGCTCCGGCCGCGGCCGCGGCAAGGTGCTGGTGTTCCATCCGGCGGATGCCATGAACCTGGTGTCGGCCAACGCCTTGCTCAAGACGCTGGAGGAGCCCGCCCCCGGGGTTCGCCTGCTGCTGTGCGTGGACAACCCGGAGCGGCTGCTTCCCACCATCCGCAGCCGTTGCCAGCGGCTGCGCCTGGACCCGCCCCCGGTGGAGCAGGCGCTGGCCTGGTTGCGCCGGGGGCCCTTGCCGGAGCCTGAGGTCATGCTGCATGCTGCGGGCGGCGAACCCTTGGCCGCCCTGGCCCTGGCCCAGGCGGGCATGACCGCCGAGCTCTGGACCCAACTGCCTGCACAGGTGGCCGCCGGCGAAGTGCGTGGCCTGGCGGTGCTGCCGCTGCCGCAGGCGCTGCGGGCCCTGCAGTGCCTGTGCCACGACCTCCTGGCCGTGCATGTGCAGGGCCATGCCCGCTATTTTCCGGGCACCAGCCTGCCGCAAGGCCTGGCGCTGCCCGCACTCACCGCCTGGGGCGACCAGTTGCGCCGTGCCGCGCGCCACGACGAACACCCCTGGCATGCGCCACTCCTGCTGGAGTCGCTGGTGGCCGAGGGCCAGTCGGTCATGTTGCCGCACCGCGCGGCCCGCCGGCCACCAGGGGCGGGCGTTCGTCGGCCTGCACCCCGATAAACTCGGTTCATGAGCGAACCAGAACTGACCGGATCGGCCGCCGCCACGGCCGGGCACCGTCCCAGCGTGATCCAGCTGAACTTCCGGGAGCGGGGCGCGCTCTACGCGGCCTACATCCCGATGTTCACCGAGGGCGGTCTGTTTGTGCCCACGCCGCGCGACTACCGACTGGGCGACGACATCTACCTGCTGCTTTCCCTGCCCAACGATCCCCAGCGTTTCCCGGTGGCCGGCAAGGTGGCCTGGATCACGCCGCCCAACACCTCGGGGGGTCGCACCCAAGGCGTGGGCGTGCGTTTTCCCGCGGACGAAAAGACCCGGTTGCTGCGCATGCGCATCGAGGAGATCCTGGGCACCGCCATCTCCTCCTCCAAGCCCACCCAAACCATTTGAGGTGCCGCCCGGCGGCGCTCACCCCTGTTGCCTTTGCCCATGCAGTTTGTCGATTCCCATTGCCACCTGAGCTTTCCGGAGCTTCGAGAGCGCCTGCCCGAGATCCTGCAGACCATGGCGCAGGCCCGGGTGGCGGCCGCCCTGTGCATCAGCACCCGCACCGAGGAGATCGCTGAGGTGGTGGCTTTGGCGGAGGAGGATCCCCGGCTGTGGGCCAGTGCCGGCGTGCACCCTGACACCGAGGACAGCCCCGAGCCCGACCTGGCGCTGCTGTGCGAATGGGCCCGGCATCCCCGGGTGGTCGCCCTGGGCGAGACGGGGCTGGACTACTACCGCCTCAACGGCCGCAGCGTGGCCGACATGCAATGGCAGCGCGACCGCTTTCAGGTGCATCTGGAGGCAGCCAGGCTCACCACCCTGCCTTTGGTGATCCACACCCGCAATGCCAGCCAAGACACGCTGAGTCAACTGCGCGCCCTTCAAGGCGGGGTCGGCGGTGTCTTCCACTGCTTCACGGAAACCGCCGAGGTGGCTCGGGCCGCCCTGGACCTGGGTTTCATGATCTCGTTTTCCGGGATCGTGAGCTTCCGCAATGCCGCCGACCTGCGTGAGGTCGCTCGTTTCGTGCCGCTGGACCGTTGCCTCATCGAGACGGACAGCCCCTACCTGGCGCCGGTGCCGCACCGTGGCAAGGTCAATCAGCCAGGCTGGGTGCCTCACGTGGCGGAAGTGCTGGCACGGGAAAAGGGCCTGGACCTGGAGGCGGTGGCGCAGGCCACCACGGCCAACTTTGAGCAGCTGTTTGGTGTGGACGTGCAGCGCCAGTGCCGCACCCGGCCGGCCCGCTTGCCCACACCACCGGCAGCCTGAGCGCCAGGCCGGCCCCGAGCGGCCCGCGGGGGCGGGGCTGACGGGCCTGTCAGACAGATTCCGACACGCGGCTTGTCCCTAGGCCGACTGTGCCGAACAGGCCGCGCTGCCTACAGTGAACTCCATCGACACCGATTGAACCTGCGCCGGGGCCACGTACCGGCGCGCCGATGGAGAGACACCATGCGCCACCAAGCCCTGACCGCCGCCAACCCGTTCATGATGATCACCGACCCGGAGGCCATCCTGCAGGCTGTGGAGCGTTCCGAACGCCTGAGCGGGCTGCGTCGCCGCGTATGCCGCCCCTTGGATAAGCCGCTGATCCCTAAGGTGGCCAACCCGGAACTGAGCGCCTACGACGCCGAGATTGAAGGCGCCGAGGACGAAGCCGAGCTCTGAGTGTCGTGTTCAGGCGCCGCCCACCGTGCCTGGGGCTCAGCGGCCGTGAGCCGATCGGACGCGGCAAGCGAACCGGAAACCGCATGCTGGCCTGCCCGGAGGGACTCGAACCCCCGACCTGCTGCTTAGAAGGCAGCTGCTCTATCCAGTTGAGCTACGGGCAGCGCGCTTTGGCAAGCCTTTGATTCTAGGCCCTCAAGCCAGCGCCGACGTGGCCGATGTCACAGCTCATGGACGAGCTCGAACGGCGCACACTTTGGGAGCAGCTGCGGCAGCGCTTGCAGGCGCGGCTGCCAGAGGCGGCCGACTGGCCCTGGGGCCGCATCGGGGGATGGGCCGCACAGGGCGGACAGGCGCTGGGTGCGGCCGCCACCGTACTGGGCTGGCAGGTCTCGCCCTCACCACAAGGGCCATCGCTGCAGTTGCATGCGCAGGGCGTACCCGATGGCCACGACATCCGTTGGGGGGCGAGCGACCGCAACTACCTGAGCAGTCCGGTGCTGATCTGGCGCTGCCCGGCCCCCTTGCCGGACGAGGAGCTGCTGGCCGCCCTGTGGCCGGCGGACCTGCTGGAAGAGCAGTCCCTGGCGCTTTACCAACGCCTGGTGGACAGCACCCAGACCAGCGCCGATCCTTCCTTGCCGGCCGAACTGCGGTGGATCGCCGTGTTGCCGGCGGTGGGGCCGCTGCGCCGACGCTTCCCGGCCCTGTCCGGGTCGGCCAGCGATCCCGGTTGGCTGGAGCGGTGGTGGCAGGCCTTGCAGCCCCCGCTGGCCGTGCGCCAGACGCCCCGTTTTGAACTGGGCGGGGACATGGTCGCCGACCCCCTGGGATGGCCCGAGGAGCGCTTCAGCCTGGTGTTGCGTCAAGGACAGATGGCCTTGCGCATCCACATGCCCCAACCCGATGAGCACCGCCTCTTGGCAACCCGTCAGCTGGTGCTGCGGGTGCTGCGCGCCATGGCCCAGGTGGCGGTCGTCCCGGCGGCGGGTGGCACCGGCCTGCTGTCGGCCACCGATTGAGCGCTGCAGGCGCCGCTCAGCGCGGGGCGTGCTTGCCCAATTCGAGCTTGGCGATGGCGTTGCGGTGCACCTCGTCCGGACCGTCGGCAAACCGCAGGGTGCGGGCCTGGGCGTAGTAGTAGGCCAGGGGGAAGTCCTGGCACAGGCCGGCGCCGCCGTGCACCTGCATGGCCCAGTCGATCACCTGGCAGGCCATTTGCGGGGCCACCACCTTGATCATCGCGATCTCGGCCTTGGCGGTCTTGTTGCCGGCCACGTCCATCATCCACGCGGCCTTGAGGGTGAGCAGCCGCGCCTGCTCGATCATGCAGCGGGCCTCGGCAATGCGTTCCTGCGTGACGGTCTGCTGGGCGATGGTGCGGCCGAAGGCGGTGCGGCTCAGGGCGCGCTGGCACATCAGGCCCAGAGCGCGTTCGGCCAGGCCGATCAGGCGCATGCAGTGGTGGATGCGGCCCGGGCCCAAGCGGCCCTGGGCGATCTCGAAGCCACGGCCTTCGCCCAGCAGCAGGTTGGCCGCCGGCACACGCACCTGGTCGAACTCGATCTCCATGTGTCCATGCGGCGCGTCGTCGTAGCCCATCACCGTCAGCGGACGCACGATGCGGATGCCCGGGGTGTCCATGGGCACCAGGATCATGGACTGCTGGCTGTGGCGCGGAGCGTCCGGGTCGGTCTTGCCCATGAAAATCAGCACTTTGCAGCGGGGATCGCCGGCACCGCTGGTCCACCACTTGCGGCCATTGAGCACGTAGTCCTCACCGTCACGGGTGATGCTCGCCTCGATGTTGGTGGCATCGCTGCTGGCCACGGCCGGTTCCGTCATGGCAAAGCCGGAGCGGATCTCACCGGCCAGCAGGGGCTTGAGCCAGCGCTCTTGCTGCTCGGGCGTGCCGTAGCGCACCAGCACCTCCATGTTGCCGGTGTCCGGCGCAGAGCAGTTGAACACCTCGCTGGACCACAGCACCCGTCCCATCAGCTCGGCCAGCGGGGCGTATTCCTGGTTGGTCAGGCCGGCGCCCAGGCTGGAGTCGGGCAGGAACAGGTTCCACAAGCCGGCGGCCCGGGCCTTGGGCTTGAGCTCTTCAATGACGGGCAGCGGCGTCCAGCGCTTGCCCGCCTGGGTGTTGGCCTCGAGCTCGGCCCAGTAGCGGGCCTCGTTGGGAAAGACATGTTCGTCCATGAAGGCCATGACGGCTTCACGCAAGGCCTGGGTGCGGGCTGAGTAGCCGAAATCCATGGGGTCTCTCCTCTGGGGGCGGCTCGCGGGGCGCGGGCCTGGGGTTTTGTGGGGGGGGCGGCGGGAGGGGGAGGCTCAGGCGGCGCCTGCCCGCAAGGCGAAGCCCCAGGCCAGTTCGGCCAGGGCAGGAGCGGCAGCGCCCGTGGCCTGCGCTTGGGCACTGGAGGCGGTGCCGTCCTCCACCCGCTTGGCGATGCCCTGGGCGATGGCGGCGATGCGGAACAGGTTGTAGGCTAGGTAGAAGTTCCAGTCCTCCATCACCGCCTCCAGGTCGGTGCGGCCGATGCGTTCGCAATAGCGGGCCACGTAGTCGCGCTCGGCAGGAATGCCCAGGGCCGCGTGGTCCAGCCCGCCGATGCCGCGGAAGGTGCCTGGCGGGATGTGCCAGGCCATGCAGTGGTAGCTGAAGTCGGCCAGCGGATGACCCAGCGTCGACAGTTCCCAATCCAGCACGGCGATGACCCGGGCCTGGGCCGGATCGAAGATCAGGTTATCCAGCCGGAAGTCCCCGTGGACGATGGACACCTCGGTCTCGTCGCGGGCGCCGGGCGGGATGTGCCGCGGCAACCAGTCCAGCAGGCGGTCCATGGCCGGGTTGGGGCCGGTGACCGACGCCAAGAACTGCTTGCTCCAGCGGCCGATTTGGCGCTCGAAGTAGTTGCCGGGCTTGCCGTAGTCGCCCAGGCCCAGGGCACGGAAGTCCACCCGGTGCAGGGCGGCGATGACCCGGTTCATCTCGTCGTAGTGCGCCGCGCGCCCGGAGGTGTCCAGCTCTGGCAGGGAGGGGTCCCACAGCACCCGGCCGCTGACATGCTCCATGACGTAGAACGCCCGGCCGATCACCGATTCGTCCTCGCACAGCAGCTGCATGCGCGCCACCGGCACTTCACTGCCCTGCAGGGCCTGCATCACCCGGAACTCGCGCTCGATGGCATGCGCCGAAGGCAGCAGCCGGGCCACCGGGCCGGGTTTGGCCCGCATCACGTAGACCGTATCCGGCGTGGTCAACCGGTAGGTGGGGTTGGACTGGCCACCCTTGAACTGCTCCACCTGCAGGGGGCCCGCAAAGCCGGGCAGGTGGGCATGCAGGTAGGCGGCCAGCGCCCGTTCGTCAAAGCGGTGTTGGGGGGCCACCGGGCGGGTGCCGGTGTTGCCCTGGGCGATGGTGTCCATGGGTCTCCTCAGCCTGTCATCGCCGGGCTGAGGGCCGGGTGGCGCTCAGCGTTCGGCGGCTTGCAGCAATTTGTCGCGGGACAGCACCACCAGTCGGGTGGGCTCCACGCGCAGCGCGCCTTCGCGTTCGAGTTCCTTGAGTTCCTGGTTGACGCGCTGGCGCGACGCGCCCAGCAGCTGGGCCAGATCCTCCTGCGCCAGTTGCAGGCCGATGCGGATCTCCTCGCCCTGGTGGATGCCATGGCTGCGCACCAGTATCAGCAGCTGCTTGGCCAGGCGCGCGGCCAGCGGCCGGGTGCTCAGGTCCTCGATGAGGTTGAACATCAGCCGCAGGCGACGGCAGTTCAGCCGCAGCAGGGCCTCGTAGAGCTCCACATGCTGGCTGAGCAGGTACTTGAAGTCGGGCTTGCGCACGATCAGCAGCGTGGTGGGCCCATGCGCGTTGGCATCGTGGGTGCGGGGCAGACCGTCGAACAGCGCGATGTCGCCGAACCAGGCGCCCGGCTCCACATAGGTGAGCGAAACCTGCTTGCCCGCCAGCGAGACCGAGCTCACCCGCACCGCGCCTTTGGCCACCCCGACCCATTCCTCGGCCGGAGCTCCACGCGCCGCCAGTGGCGCCCCATCCTCCAGCCGCCGCACCACGGCGCGCGCCAGGATGGCCTGTCGCAGGGCGTGGGAGAGGGTGGAGAACCATGGGCCGGCATCGATGTTGTGTCGCTCATCGAGTGTAAGAAGCGAGGAATGCACCTTTTGTCCCTGACGTGACAGTGAAAAGCCCGGTGGCGGCGGCCCCTGACGCGGACCTGCGCGGCTCGGCGCGAACCAGTGTAGCCAGGGGCGTACATCCGCCCTGTCAGCCGGCGGACATCAGCGGTGGCAGACGCACGGCGCTCCTAGAATCGGCGGCAGTTCATCCTTTTCCAAACTGCCTTGCCACTTTGACCATGACCCAGCACATTCAAGTGCCCCAGGACGGCCAGAAGATCACCGTCCGCGCCGACCAGACCCTCCAGGTTCCGGACCGTCCCATCATTCCTTTCATCGAAGGCGACGGTGTGGGGCGCGACGTGACGCCGGTCATGCGCAAGGTGGTGGACGCCGCGGTGGAAATGGCCTACCGCGGTGAACGCCAAATCCGGTGGATGGAGATTTATGCCGGCGAAAAGGCCACCCGCCTTTACGGCCCTGACGTCTGGTTGCCCGACGAAACCGTGGCCGCGATCCAGTCGTACCTGGTGTCCATCAAGGGCCCGCTGACCACGCCGGTGGGCGGCGGCATCCGCAGCCTGAACGTGACCATGCGCCAGGAGATGGACCTCTATGTCTGTCTGCGTCCTGTGCGGTACTTCAAGGGCGTGCCCTCGCCGCTGAAGGAGCCGGAAAAGACCGACATGGTCATCTTCCGTGAGAACTCCGAGGACATTTACGCCGGCATCGAGTACCCGGCGGGCAGCGAGGGCGCGCGCCAACTGATCGACTTCCTCACCAGCCAGATGGGTGTGAGCAAGTTTCGGCATCCCGACAGCACCGGCGTGGGCGTCAAGCCCGTGTCCAGGGAGGGCACTGAGCGCCTGGTGCGCAAGGCCATCCAGTACGCGATCGACCATGACAAGCCCAGCGTCACCCTGGTGCACAAGGGCAACATCATGAAGTTCACCGAAGGCGCGTTCCGCGACTGGGGCTACGCCCTGGCGCAGCGCGAGTTCGGCGCGCAGCCGATCGATGGTGGCGTGTGGTGCCGCTTGAAGAACCCGAAGACGGGACGGGAGATCGTCATCAAGGACGCCATCACCGATGCCTTCTTCCAGCAGGTGCTCATGCGCCCGGCCGAGTACTCGGTGATCGCCACGCTCAACCTCAACGGCGACTACATCTCTGACGCCGTGGCCGCCCAGGTGGGCGGCATTGGCATCGCCCCCGGTGCCAACCTCTCGGACACCCTGGCGCTGTTTGAGGCCACCCACGGCACGGCGCCGCGCTACGCCGGCAAGGACTATGTGAACCCCGGCTCCATGATCCTGTCGGCCGAGATGATGCTGCGCCACCTCGGCTGGACCGAGGCCGCTGACCTGGTCATCCGCGCCATGGAAGCCGCCATCCAGACCAAGCAGGTCACCTATGACTTCGCCCGTCTCATGGATGGCGCCCGCCAGGTGTCCTGCTCCGGCTTTGGCGAGGTGATGATCGAGCAGATGGCCGAATTCTGAGGCCACTGCCCGGGCTCGGGGTCAGCCGGGATGGCCGGCCCCGGCCCCAGCAACTCAGCCCCCGGCCCGTCCCTGCGGCTGCCCCAGCGAACGCAGGATGTCCCGCACGTACTGCGCCCGCTCGCGGGCGTCAGCGATTTCGCGGTCGATGCGCAGGCGGTCATTGCCGGCCAGCTTGACCTGGCGGTTTTTCTGCACCAGCTCAATGATGCGCATCGGGTCCACCGGCGGGTTGGGCTTGAAGCCGATGTTCATTACCTTGGGGCCGGCGTCGATCTTGATGACGCCGTAGGGTTTGGCCTGGATGCGCAGGCGGTGGGTGTCGAACAAGGCCTGGGCTTGGGGCGGCAGCTTGCCGAACCGGTCGGTCACTTCCTCCAGCAAGCGGTCGAGCTGGTCCAGCGTGGTGGCGCTGGACAGGCGCTTGTAGAGGTTCAGTCGCACGTGCACGTCGCCGCAGTAGGCATCGGGCAGCAGGGCGGGCATGTGCAGGTTGATCTCGGTGGTGGTGCCAAAGACCACGGAGTTGGGGCTCAGCAGGTCGGGCTCCTCCCCGTTCTTCAAGGCCCGCACGGCTTCGGCCAGCATCTCGTTGTAGAGCTGGAAGCCCACTTCCATCATGTTGCCGCTCTGGTGGTCGCCCAACACCTCGCCGGCGCCGCGGATCTCCAGGTCGTGCATGGCCAGGTAGAAGCCGGAGCCCAGCTCCTCCATCTCCTGAATGGCTTCCAGGCGCTGGGCGGCCTGTTTGGTCAGGCCCTCCACATCGGGCACCAGCAGGTAGGCATAGGCCTGGTGGTGACTGCGGCCCACGCGGCCGCGCAGCTGGTGCAGCTGGGCCAGGCCGAACTTGTCGGCCCGCGCCATGACGATGGTGTTGGCACTGGGCACGTCAATGCCGGTTTCGATGATGGTGGAGCACAGCAGTACGTTGAAGCGCTGGGCGGTGAATTCACGCATCACGCGTTCCAGCTCGCGCTCAGGCATCTGGCCATGGGCCACGGCGATACGGGCCTCGGGGATCAATTCCTCCAGCGCTTGCCGGCGGTTCTCAATGGTCTCCACCTCGTTGTGCAGGAAGTAGACCTGGCCGCCGCGCTTCAACTCGCGCAGGATGGCCTCGCGGATCACGCTCTTGCTTTCGTTGCGCACAAAGGTCTTGATGGCCAGGCGGCGCTGCGGCGCGGTGGCGATGACGCTCAGGTCGCGCAGGCCTTCCAGCGCCATGCCCAGGGTGCGGGGAATGGGGGTGGCGGTCAGGGTGAGCACATCCACCTCGGCGCGCATGGCCTTGATGGCCTCTTTGTGGCGCACGCCAAAACGGTGTTCCTCGTCAATGATGAGCAGACCCAGGCGCTTGAAGCGCACGTCCTTGCTGAGCAGCTTGTGCGTGCCCACCACGATGTCGATGGTGCCGTTCTCAATGCCGTCCAGCGCGGCCTTGATTTCCTTGGCGGTGCGGAATCGACTCAGCTCGGCCACCTTGACCGGCCACTTGCCAAAGCGGTCGACGATGGTCTGGTAGTGCTGCTCGGCCAGCAGCGTGGTGGGCGCCAGCAGCGCCACTTGCTTGCCGCCGATCACCGAAACAAAGGCGGCACGCAGCGCGACCTCGGTCTTGCCAAAGCCCACGTCGCCGCACACCAGGCGGTCCATGGGCTTGGGGCTGACCATGTCCTGGATCACGGCATGGATGGCGGCGCGCTGGTCGGCCGTCTCCTCAAAGCCGAAGCTGGCGGCGAAGGCCTCGTAGTCGTGGGGCGAGTAGCGGTGGCTCATACCCTCGCGCGAGGCGCGCAAGGCGTAGAGGTTGAGCAGCTCGGCGGCGGCGTCGCGCACCTGCTCGGCGGCCTTGCGGCGCGCTTTGTCCCACTGGCCCGAGCCCAGCTTGTGCAGCGGCGCTTCTTCGGCGCTGACGCCGGTGTAGCGGCTGATGAGGTGCAACTGGCTCACGGGCACATAGAGCGTGGCTTTGTCGGCGTATTCCAGGTGCAGGAATTCGCTGGCCCCGTCTGTGCCTCCGTTCGCGCCGCCCTGGCCCCCCGACAGGTCGATGTGGATCAGCCCCTTGTAGCGGCCAATGCCATGGGCCGAATGCACCACCGGGTCACCCACCTTCAGCTCCGACAGGTCCTTGATGAGTGAATCGACGTTGCTGGTCTGCTCTTGCTTGCGGCGCCGGCGCGTGGTGGGGGCACTGGCAAAGAGTTCGGTCTCGGTCAGGAACTGCAGGGCGATGCCCTGCGCCGGCTCGTGCCAGAAGAAGCCCGCTGACAGTGGAGCGGCGGTGATGGCCACCTTCTCCGTGCCCGCCAGGAACTCGTCCAGGGAGGCCACGGCAGGCACGTCAATCTTGTGGTCGCGCAGCAGCTCCAGCAGGCTCTCACGCCGGCCGTCGCTCTCTGCCACCAGCAGCACGCGGTGGGGCGTGTCGTCCAAGTGCCTCTGCAGGGCCCCCAAGGGCTCGGTGCTGCCCCGGTCGGCGCTCACATCGGGCAGAGGGCGGGCCCAGTCCAGCGCCTCCTGGCCACGCAGCGCCAGCGTGGCGTGCCGGCCGGCCAGCGCGAAGAACTCGTCGGTGCGCAGGAAGATCTCGTCCGGCGGCAGGATGGGCCGGTCCGGGTCATGCTGCAGGAAGCGGTGGCGCTCGCGGGTGTCGGAGGAAAAGCGCTGCAGCGCGGTATCCACCTCGCCATGCAGCACGAGCGCAGCACCGTCGCCCAGGTAGTCAAAGAAGCTGGCCGCCTGCTCAAAGAACAGCGGCAGGTAGTACTCAATGCCCGCTGTGGCGATGCCCTGCGCCATATCTTTGTAGAGACGGTGCTTGGTGGGGTCACCTTCCATCTTTTCGCGCCAGCGCTGGCGGAAGGTGGTGCGCGCCGCATCGTCCATCGGGAACTCGCGGCCGGGCAGCAGTTGCACCTCGGGCACCGGGTACAGGCTGCGCTGGGTGTCGGGGTCGAAGGTGCGGATGGAGTCGATCTCGTCGTCGAACAGGTCCACCCGGTATGGCTGCACCGAACCCATCGGGAACAGGTCGATCAGGCTGCCGCGCACCGCGTATTCGCCTGGCGACACCACCTGACTCACATGGGTGTAGCCCGCCAGCGTGAGTTGACGTTTGAGTGCGGCCTCGTCCAGCCGGGTCTTGGCCTTGAAGTCAAAGGTGGTGCCTGCCAGAAAGCTGGGCGGGGCCAACCGCGTGAGCGCGGTGGTGGCCGGCAGCAGCACCACATCCAGCGCCTGCTGGTGGATCTTCCACAGCGTGGCCAGGCGCTCGGAGATCAGGTCTTGGTGCGGGCTGAAGGTGTCATAAGGCAGGGTTTCCCAGTCGGGGAACAGCGCCACACGCAGGCCCGGGGCGAAGAAGGGCAGCTCGTCGGCCAGGCGCTGGGCGTCCGAAGGCTCGGCGGTGACGATGCACAGCAACTGCTTTTGCGCCGCCCGGCTCTGCGCATGCCGCGCCAGCAGCAGGGCATCGGCCGAGCCGATGGGGCGGGGCAGGGTGAAGCGTTTGCCAGGGGCGATGGAAGGCAGTTGCATGGACGGTGCGCGGGCTGGGGGCGCGCCGGGAGGGCAGCGCCAATGGCAAACGCGTCATGGACGCCGGATCGCGGGGACCGGGCCGAATGACGCGCGAACCGCCAGATTCTAAAGAGCCACCCGGCGCCTGGCTCAGGCCGGACGACGCCGGCGCAGCCGCGGCAGCCCGGCCAGGCACCGGGTCCAGGCGGCTGGCCGCGGTACGGTGCTGGTGATCACCTCCACCTGCACGCGGCGGCCAAAGTCAAGACTGTCACCGGGCACAACACCGGCAGCGGCCGGGATCTGATCGGCGAGCCGGGGCTCCAGTACAGCGCAGAGGCCGACTGAGGGGTGAGCGGATGAGCGGATAGAGGTTGACCTTGCCGCCCCCGGGCCGCCGGTAGGCTTGCCTGCGGAGACAATCCGCCCATGACCAATCCGTCCATGTTCGCGGTGGGGGTGGAACCCCGCTTCTTCGCTCTGGTGCCCTGCGCGGGCACCGGCAGCCGCTCCGGCAGCTTCAATCCCAAGCAGTACGAGCCGGTGGCCGGCCAGCCCTTGGTCTCGCACACGCTGGAGGCCCTGGCGCGGGTACCCGGATTGACCGCGACCCTGGTGGTGGTGGCCCCCGACGACACCCAGTTCGAGGAGGACCTGCCCGGTCGCGTGGGCGATGCACTCTGGCTGGCCAAGGTCGGCGGTGCCACCCGGGCCGAGACAGTGGCCAATGGCTTGAACGAACTGCGGGCCCGCGGCGCCCAGCCCCACGATTGGGTGCTGGTGCACGACGCTGCGCGTTGCCTGCTCAAGCCTGAGTGGGTGCTGCGGCTGATGGCCGAATGCCGCGATGACGAGGTGGGTGGCCTGCTGGCCTTGCCGCTGGCCGACACGCTCAAGAGCGAAGCCGCCGGTCGGGCCACCGCCACCATCGACCGCAACGCCAAATGGACCGCCCAGACGCCGCAGATGTTCCGCCTGGGCCTGCTGGCGCCGGCATTGGCCTTTGCCGGTGACAAGGTCACTGACGAAGCCAGCGCCGTGGAGGCGCTGGGGCACCAGCCACGACTGGTGCGGGGGGATTGGGAGAACCTCAAGGTCACGTTCCCTGGCGACTTTCTGCTGGCCGAGCGTCTGCTGGCCACCCAACGCCGGGGTGCTGAGATCCGCGCCGTCGTCCCTGCGCGTGACTTCGCGACCACGCTGCAGTTCTACCTGGACATCGGCTTTGAGCGCGAGTTCGTCCACACCCAGATGGCCGGCTTGAAACTGGGCTCCGCGGCCTTCCTGCTGCAGCAGGCCGAGGACACCACCCGAACGCAGCACACGGTGATGCACCTCACAGTCGACAACCTGGAAGCGTTCTGGGGCCGCTTGCAACAGGCGGGCATCGACGCGCGCTACGGGGTCAGCGTGGCTCCGCCACAGCAGCGCCCCTGGGGCTTGGTGGACATGAGCCTGACCGACCCCAGCGGGGTGCTGTGGCGCATCGCACAGCGCATGGAGGCGGTGGAATGAGCACGCCCCTGCCGCCGGACGGGACCGCGCCCATGGCCTGGCCGGCATTGCGTGTGGGCGAGGGCTGGGACACCCACGCCCTGGTGACCGGCCGGCCCTTGGTGCTGGGCGGAGTGACCATTCCGCACGCCATGGGGCTGCTGGGGCATTCCGACGCTGACGCGCTGCTGCATGCCATCACCGATGCCTTGCTGGGCGCCGCCGCCCTGGGCGACATTGGCCGCCACTTTCCCGACACAGCCGCCGAGTTCAAGGGTGCCGACTCCGCGGTGCTGCTGGACCACGCCCACCGCCTTGTGCAGGCGGAGGGCTGGCAGGTGGTGAATGTGGACAGCACCGTCGTGGCCCAGGCGCCCAAGCTGGCGCCGCACATCCCGGCCATGGTGGCGCGCATCGCCCAGGTGCTGGGCCTGGATACCCGGCGGGTCAACGTCAAAGCCAAGACGGCCGAGAAGATGGGACCGGTGGGTGAAGGCCGGGCCATCGAGACCCGCGCTGTGGTGCTGCTGATGGGGCGCTGAACCGGACGCGCCGGGCTGCAGGAGCTGCCGGCCCCTGCGCCCCGCGTCTCAGGCCTTCTTCAGGCGGATGTGGGCCACCAGGCCGGTCTTCTCGGTAGCGTTGTTGAGTTCCAGGGCGCCGCCGATGCGTTGCAACGCCTTCTTGACCACCGCCAGACCCAGGCCGGCGCCGGTGGCCGCCGTGCGGGCCGCATCGCCGCGGAAGAAGGGCGTGGTCAGGTGGGCCAACTTCTCTGGCGCCACGCCCTGCCCGTAGTCCCGCACGGTGATGATGATGGCGTCACCCGTCTGCACATGCGACACCTTCACCCGCGCCACCCCGGTGTCGATGGACCGCCCATAGCGGCGCGCGTTCTCGAACAGGTTGGAGAACACGCGGCCCAGCTCGGTGTCGTCGCCCTGGACCATCAGGTTGGGCGGCAGGCGGGGATGGATGCGGATCTGGTTCTTGTCCCGGAACAGGCTGGCCTCGCGCTCCACCACCTGGGTGATGTTCACCGGCACGATGCGCGTGCCCTCGGGGCGCGCGTAGTCCATGAATTTGTCAATGATGGCGTCGAGCTGGTCAATGTCGTTGGCCATGTTGCGCCGCGCCTCTTCGTCCGAGACGCTGATCTCGGCTTCCAGGCGCAGACGGGCCAGCGGGGTGCGCAGGTCGTGCGAGATGCCGGCCAGCATCACCGCGCGTTCCTCCTCCACCTTGGCCAGTTCGCGGGCCATGCGGTTGAAGCCCTTGTTGACCATGCGCACCTCGGCGGTGATGTTTGACTCGTCGAGGTTGGAGTCGAACTCACCCTCGGACAGGCGGCTGGCGGCAAACGAGAGCTGCTTGAGCGGGCCGTTGATCAGCCGCACAAAGATGGCCGTGATCACAAAGCACAGCATCGCCAGGAGCGCCATCCACCACCAGTCGGGCAGGGTGCTGCCCGGTTGCCAGCGTGCAGCGTCAGCCTTGAGCCAATACAGGTTGCCATCGAGCTCAAAGCCGACCCAGACGCCTTCGGCGTCGTTGACGCTGCGGGCCAGCAGCGTGCCCGGGCCCAGGCGCTCGCGGACGGCCTGGCTGAAGGCACTGTGGAAGGTGTCCGTCTCCAACGTCCGCCAGTTGTCGCCGGGCTCCCGGCGCAGCAGCTGCAGCCCTTCCTTGCTGGCGGCCTGCTGGAGCAGGGCGTTGCGGCGCTGGCCTTCGCTTTGCTGCACCCCCAGCACGGTGACGGACACCACGCCCGCCATCTGGCGCCCGGCATGGGCACCCAGGACCAGCTCCTGCCGGTGGTCCAGCAAGAGGGACCAAGCCAATACCGCCGCCACCATCAGGCCCGACACCAGCATGAAACTGCGCCAGAAGAGGTTGACCGACAGCACCGGCCCGCGCTGGCGACGCTTGCGCTTCTCGTCCTCGACGACCAGGGCGGACCAGTCGGTGTTGTCGTTGTGCCCCGGTGTGCCCGCGGTGGGCGCAGGGCGGGCGGTGGGGGCGGTCACGCGGTTTCCTCAGGCACGAAAACGTAGCCCACACCCCATACGGTCTGGATGTAGCGCGGGTTCGAAGGATCCGGCTCGATCATCTTGCGCAGACGCGAGATCTGCACATCCAGGCTGCGGTCGAAGGGTTCGAACTCGCGGCCCCGGGCGAGCTGGGCCAGCTTGTCGCGGCTCAACGGCTGGCGCGGATGGCGCACCAGGGCCTTGAGCATCGAGAACTCGCCCGTGGTCAGGGTGATCTGCTCACCCTCCTTGGTCAGGCGGCGCAGCGAGAGGTCGAACTCGAAGGGACCGAACTGGATCACCTGCGGCTCCTTGGCCGGCGCGCCCGGCGCCTCCTGGGGCGGACGCCGGCGCAGCACGGCATGGATGCGCGCCAGCAGCTCGCGGGGGTTGAAGGGCTTGGGCAGGTAATCGTCGGCCCCCACCTCCAGGCCCACGATCCGGTCCACATCCTCCACCTTAGCGGTGAGCATGATGATGGGGGTGTTGTCACCCGCGGCGCGCAGTCGACGGCAGATCGACAGGCCGTCCTCGCCCGGCATCATCAGGTCGAGCACGATCATGTCGATCGTCTCGCGGGTCTGCAGGCGGCTCAGCGCCTTGCCGTCCTCGGCCAGCAGCACCTCGAAGCCCTCCTGGGTGAGGTAGCGGCGGAGCAGGTCACGGATGCGGGCGTCGTCGTCAACCACCACCACGCGGTCCTTGCGGGTGGGCGTGCTTGTTGTCATGGGTCTGGCACAGATGAATTTGTAACAGCGGTGATTGTGCGTCTTGACAAGCGCATCAAAACACGCTTGGAGACGCATTGTTACAATTTCATCCGCCTAGCCTGTCCGGTCCAGGTGACCGGACGGGCCGCGGCGCCCACCGGCGCCGCGGCAGGTTCACTGGGCGACCCAGCCCCCATCCATGTTGATGGCGGTGCCGCGCAGATTGGCCGCCGCCGGGGAACACATGAAGACCGCCATGGCCCCCAGTTCCTCAGGGGTGGTGAACTGCTGGGAAGGCTCCTTCTCCGACAGCAGGCGCTTCTTGGCCTCCTCGACACTCACCCCTTCAGCCACGGCCCGGGCGTCCACCTGCTTTTGCACCAGCGGGGTCAGCACCCAGCCCGGGCAGATGGCGTTGCAGGTCACCGGCGTGGTGGCGGTCTCCA
This sequence comes from Ideonella livida, assembly GCF_010499455.1. Taxonomy (GTDB): domain Bacteria; phylum Pseudomonadota; class Gammaproteobacteria; order Burkholderiales; family Burkholderiaceae_C; genus Ideonella; species Ideonella livida. The sequence continues at coordinate 97,256 of NZ_JAAGOH010000004.1, forward strand.
GGGCCACCACCTTGGTCAGGCCGACCACGCCGTGCTTGGCGGCCACATAGGCAGACTTCTGCGCCGATGCCACCAAGCCGTGGACCGAGGCCACGTTGATGATGCGGCCCCAGCCGCGGGCCTTCATGCCTGGCAGGGCGGCGCGTGTGGCGTGGAAGACCGAGCTCAGGTTGATGGCGATGATGGCGTCCCACCGGTCCACCGGAAAGCTCTCGACGGGCGCCACATGTTGGATGCCGGCGTTGTTGACCAGCACATCCACCGCGCCGAACTCCGCTTCACAAGCCTGCACCATGGCCTCAATCTGGCCGGGCTGGCTCATGTCCGCCCCGTGGTAGCCCACCCGGACGCCGAACGCGGCGACCTCGGCCTTGGCGGCCTCGACATCGCCAAACCCGTTGAGCATCACGTTGGCCCCCTGGGCGGCCAGGGCCTTGGCAATGCCCAGTCCGATGCCGCTGGTGGATCCGGTCACGAGTGCAGTCTTGCCTTTCAACATGCGTCAGTCTCCTGTGGGGGGTTGTTAAAGTCGATTATCTGGCCCCCTACCTTGCAAACAGATAACAAGCCTCGCCATGTCCGCCCTCCACGCCGAGTCGCCCCGCTTCCACCATGTCGTCTGCGCGGACCGGTCCGACCAACCCCGCATGGCCTGGACGGAGTGGGGGGATCCCACCAACCCCCGCGTACTCGTCTGTGTGCACGGTCTGTCCCGGCAGGGCCGGGACTTCGACACCCTGGCCCAGGACTTGGCCGGTGCCTACCGGGTGGTCTGCCCCGACGTGGTCGGCCGTGGCCGTTCCGATTGGCTGCGCGACCCCATGGGATACGCCATACCGGCCTACGCCGCCGACATGATGCGGCTGGTCGCCGCCTTGGGCGTGGCCGAGGTGGACTGGGTGGGCACCTCCATGGGCGGACTGATCGGCCTGGCGCTGAGCAGTCTGCCGGGCTCTCCCGTGCGGCGCCTGGTGCTCAACGATGTCGGCCCGCGCCTGGAGCTCGATGCGCTGCAGCGCATCGGCCAGTACCTGGGCGCGCCGGTTCGCTGGGACACCCTGGAGCAGGCGGCTGAGGCCTTGTGGGCGGTATCCGCCAGCTTCGGTCCCCACACCCCGGCGCAGTGGATGGCGCTGACACGGCCACAGCTTGTGGCCGACGGCACCGGTTTCAAGCCGCACTATGACCCGGCAATCGCGCTGCCCTTCAAGGCAGCGACCGCGGAGTTGGTGCAGGCGGGCGAAGCCGCCCTCTGGCAGATTTGGGACCACCTGCGCCTGCCGGCGCTGGTGTTGCGCGGTCAGGAGAGCGACCTGCTCACCGAGGTGACGCTCCAGGAGATGCTGCGCCGTCAACCGTTGGCACGCGCTGTGGAGTTTGCGGGCGTGGGCCACGCGCCCATGCTGCAGCAGCCCGACCAGCGTGAAGCTGTGCGGGCGTTTCTGGAGCAGGCATGAAGAGCCAACCGCCGCGTGACGGGCCCGCGCCCATCGTCGAGCTGGCCGCCCAGGACCAACGGCCAGCCGAGACCCGTGGCGACGCCGGTACCGGCACGGCCACACCAGCCTTGCCTGAGGAGTTGATCCGTGCCCGCGCGTTTGCGGAGCCCCTGCTCACGGGGCGTCGCCTGGACACGGGTGAGGACGCCTGGTCGCACGCCGAGGGCGTGGCCAGGATCCTGTCTGACATCGGGGGCGCTCCTTCCCTGCAGATTGCCGCCTACCTCGTCTACGCGGGCGATTTCCTGCAGCGACCCGAGGAGGTGATCAGCAAGGCCTTCGGTCCGTCCTATGCCAGCCTCGTCATGCTTACCCGCAAGCTGGTCCAGATCCAGCGTGCGGCGCGGGAGGCGCAGGTGGAGCAGGAGCGCCTGGCCGAGCAGACGGAGCGGGTGCGCAAGATGCTCCTGGCCTTCGCGCGCGACTTGAGGGTGGTGCTGCTGCGCCTGGCCTCCCGCCTGCAGAGCCTGCGCTGGCACGCAGCCCAGCGCGTGCCGTGCCCGGCGCCGCTGGCGGCCGAGACCGCCCAAGTCTTTGCCCCGCTGGCCAACCGCCTGGGCATCTGGCAGATCAAGTGGGAGATGGAAGACTTGGTCTTCCGCTTCCAGCATCCCCAGGCATACCGTGACATCGCCGGGCTGCTGGCCGAGAAGCGGGTGGAGCGGGAGGCGAGGGTGGAGGCCACGCGCGCAGGCGTGGCGGCTCACCTGGCGAGCCACGGCATCGCTGCGCGGGTCTACGGTCGGCCCAAACACATCTACAGCATCTGGAAGAAGATGCAGGGCAAGCACCTGGACTTCTCCCAGGTGATGGACGTGCAGGCCCTGCGCGTGGTGGTCGAGGACGTCCCCACCTGCTACGCCGCCCTGAGCCAGGTGCACGAGCGCTATCCCGCCGTGCCCGGGGAGTACGACGACTACATCGCCCGACCCAAGGGCAATGGCTACCGGTCCCTGCACACGGTGGTGCAGGGGGATGATGGCCGCCCCATCGAGGTCCAGATCCGCACCCAGGCCATGCACGAGCATGCCGAGTACGGTGTGGCCGCCCACTGGGCCTACAAGGAGGCTGGCGCCAAGGGTTACGGTGGGGTGGCCGCCGCCGGCGATTTCGAAGCCCGTGTGGCGGAGGCCCGCAAGACCGTGCTGCGCCAGTTGCTGGCCTGGGAGCGGGACTTCTCCCAGGCAGGGCAGGCGGAGGACAAGGCTGAGGGCCGGTTCGATGACCGCATCTACGTCTTTACCCCCCAGGCTGCGGTGATCGAGCTGACCGCCGGCGCCACCCCGGTGGATTTCGCCTACGCGCTGCACACCGATGTGGGCCATCGCTGCCGTGGCGCAAAGGTGGACGGGCAGATGGTGCCCCTGTCCACACCGCTGTCCAACGGACAAACTGTCGAGGTCATCACCCTCAAGGAGGGAGGACCCTCCCTGGACTGGCTCAATGCGGAGCTGGGTTTTTTGCGCAGCGCACGGGCCAAGGCCAAGGTCCGGGCCTGGTTCAACGCCCAGGCCCAGGCCGTCACGGTGGCCAGGGGGCGCGACCTGGTCGAGCGCCTGCTGCAGCGCGAAGGGCGCACGGCCCTGCGGCTGGAAGACTTGGCTGAGCGCCTCGGTTTCCGCAGCGCCGAGGCGCTGTTCGAGGTGGTGGGCAAGGATGAGTATTCGCTGCGCAACATCGAGCAGATCCTGCGGCCTGCCGAGCCCGAACCGCCGGAGGACGCGGTGCCGGCGCTGCGCCGGCCGCGGCACGCCGACGGCCAGGCCGGCGGGGTGTTGGTCGTGGGCGTGGAAAGCCTGCTGACCGGCTTGGCCAAATGCTGCCGCCCGGCCCCGCCTGACGGCATCGGTGGCTTTGTCACCCGTGGCCGCGGGGTGGCCGTTCACCGCCTGGACTGCCGCAATTTCCGGGAGATGAGCCTGACCCATCCTGAGCGGGTGATTCCGGTGACTTGGGGTCGACCGCAAGGGGCCGACGGCGCCGCCTATCCGGTGGACATCAACGTCGTGGCCCATGACAGGCAGGGCCTGCTGCGGGACATCTCCGAAGTCTTCGCCAAGGCCAAAGTGAACGTGACCGGCGTCCACAGCCAGTCAGCCCGCGATGTGATGGGGGACATCGCGCGCATGACGTTCACGGTGGAGCTGCCGGAGGTCTCGCGTCTTCCCGGTCTGCTCACGCTCGTGGGCACCGTCGCGGGGGTGCGACAGGTGCGACGCCGCTGAACCGTGCAGCCCACCACCGCGGTTGCCGGCTCACGCTCGTGCTGGGGACAATCGCCGTGGCGCCTGCTGGCTGAGGTCAGCCGGATGCCGTCGACCCCCTTCTTTCGTGGATTTCCCTCATGCAGGCCGAGCAGCCCATCACCCAAGAACTCAAGCGCTGGATCGTGGCCCAGGCCCAGGCGGGCTGCCGGCCAGAGGATGTCCTGGAAGCCATGAAGTCCAGCGGATGGCGCGACGAGGTGGCAATCCGGGCGATGGAGGAGGCGCTGCAGTCGCATCTGCAGTCGCAGGGCCCCTTGCCCGGTTCTGGCATGGCCGCCTTTGACCCGCGGACCACTGCCCCGTCGCCCGCTCAGGCCGCGGGGCTCACCCCGCGCGAAGGTCCGGCCCGTGCTGCACCGGCCGGACTCCTGGCCGCAGCCGGTCAACCGGGGCCAGACCTGGCCAGTGGCCGAAGCACGCTGATCGCAGGGGACCGAGAAGTCACGGTGCTGATGCAGAGCCAGCGTCCCAGGGCTGTGCTGTTCGGTAACTTCCTCTCCTCAGGGGAGTGCGAAGCGCTGGTGGCGATGGCCCGTGGCCGGCTCGCCCGCTCGGAAACCGTGGTCAACGAGACCGGCGGCAGCGAAGTCAACAGCGCCCGCACCAGCGACGGTATGTTCTTCAACCGCGGAGAAAACGAGCTCTGCGCCCGCATCGAGAAACGCATCGCTGACCTGCTGCGATGGCCCATCCAGAACGGCGAAGGTCTGCAGGTGCTGCGCTATCTGCCCGGGGCACGGTACTTGGCCCACCAAGACTATTTCGACCCCGAACAGCCGGGGGCCGGCACCATCCTGGCCCGGGGAGGGCAGCGGGTAGGCACGCTGGTCATGTACCTGAACACCCCGCTGCGTGGCGGTGCCACCACTTTTCCTGACGCAGGGCTGGAGGTGTCGCCCGTGCGAGGCAACGCCTTGTTCTTTGCCTACGACCGACCCGACCCTGCCTGCCTGGCCTTGCACAGCGGCGCGCCCGTGGAGGAGGGAGAGAAGTGGGTGGCGACCAAATGGCTGCGCCAGGGGGTCTTCAGCTGAACCCTCTGCCCCCGGTCGTGGGGTCGCTCAGTAGATCAACCGGTCGGGGCGGATGTCGCGCAGGATGGTCGTCGCGATCTCCTCGATCGACTTGTGGGTCGAGCTGAGCCAGGAAATGCCCGCGCGTTTCATCATCGTCTCGGCTTCGCGCACTTCGTATCGGCAGTTCTCGATGGCCGCATAGCGGCTGCCGGGCCGCCGCTCGTTGCGGATCTGGCACAGCCGGTCGGGGTCGATGGTCAGGCCGAAGCACTTGCGCCGATGCGGGGCCAAAGCACCAGGCAATTGACCCCGCTCGAAGTCTTCGGGAATGAGCGGGTAATTGGCCGCCTTGATCCCGTGCTGCATCGCCAGGTAGAGCGAGGTTGGCGTCTTGCCGCAGCGGCTCACACCCACCAAGATCACATCGGCGGCCTCGAGGTTCTTGGCCGATTGCCCGTCATCGTGGGCCAGCGAGAAATTGATCGCCTCGATCCGCTCGTTGTACTCCTGGCTCTTGGCCGCATCCGAGAAACGGCCCACCCGATGGTTGGACTTCATGCCCAACTCATGCTCGAGCGGCTCGACGAAGGCGGCGAACATGTCCATCACCATGCCCTTGCAGCGGCCATCTTTCAGGATCTCCCGCACCTCATCCTTGGCCAAGGTGATGAACACGATGGGCCGCAGGCCCTCGGCCTCGGCGGTCTGGTTGATCTCGGAGACCACCTTGTCGGCTTTGTCCACCGTGTCGATGAATGGACGGCGGACATGCCGAGGACGCAGCGCGAACTGCGCCAGGATGGAATTGCCGAAAGTCTCGGCGGTGATGCCGGTGCCGTCAGAGACGTAGAAGACAGTGCGATTGGTCATGGGAGAAGGCGCAAAAGTTTCAGCCGCGTTTCAGCCATGATAGGCACGCTGTCCGTAGAATTCACTGAATTTGGTCAGACAGACTGCGGGGTGTGGCGCCAAGCGCCCCACCAAGCCTCCCTCCCTCTCCAGCATGTGCCCCCGTTGCTCAGAACCTGAACAACACCCCGCAACGCCGCGGGCTGGCTGGATGACGCGCGTCCGTCGAGGCGCTGGACTGACCGCACCGGATTTTTGTCATCAAGGAGCTTTGTCATGTCTACCACTTTCCTGGCCACCGCCCTGGTAGCCCCGTTCGAGCAGCTGCGCATGGCCGACGTCGAGTACGTCGGTGGCAAGAACGCCAGCCTCGGTGAAATGATCAGCCAGTTGGCGGCCTCTGGCGTGCGCGTGCCGGGCGGCTTCGCCACGACTGCCCACGCCTTCCGCGAGTTCCTGGCTTACGGTGGCCTGACCGAGAAGATCAACGCCCGCTTGGCGGCGCTGGACACCGATGACGTGCGCGCGCTGGCCGAGGCCGGTGCCGAGATCCGCGGCTGGGTGGAGAACGCCCCGTTCCCGCCGGATTTCGAGGCCGCCGTGCGCGCCGAATACGCCCGCGTCGCCGGTGACTCGCCCGACGCCAGCTGGGCCGTGCGCTCCTCGGCCACCGCCGAGGACCTGCCCGACGCCTCCTTCGCCGGCCAGCAGGAGACCTTCCTCAACGTGCACGGCATCGACGAGGTGCTGCACAAGATGAAGGAGGTCTTCGCCTCCCTCTACAACGACCGCGCGATCAGCTACCGCGTCCACAAGGGCTTCAGCCACGCCGAGGTCGCCCTGTCGGCCGGCGTGCAGCGCATGGTCCGCTCCGACGTCGGCGCCGCCGGCGTGATGTTCACCATCGACACCGAGTCGGGCTTCAAGGACGTGGTCTTCATCACCTCCAGCTACGGCCTGGGTGAGACGGTGGTGCAGGGCGCGGTCAACCCCGACGAGTTCTACGTCCACAAGCCGGCCCTCGAAGCTGGCAAGTTCCCGGTCATCCGCCGCAGCCTGGGCTCCAAGCTGATCCGCATGGAGTTCGCCACCCCCGAGGAAAAGAAGGCCTCCGGCAAGCTGGTCAAGACCGTGGACAATCCGCCCGAGCAGCGCAACCGCTACTCGCTGAACGACGCCGACGTGGTCGAGCTGGCCAAGTACGCCCAGATCATCGAGAAGCACTACGGCCGCCCGATGGACATCGAGTGGGGCAAGGACGGCGTCGACGGTCGCCTGTACATCCTGCAGGCCCGTCCCGAGACCGTGCGCAGCCAGGCCGAAGGCCAGGTCGAGCACCGCTACAAGCTCAAGGGCCACTCCACCGTGCTGGCCGAAGGCCGCGCGATCGGCCAGAAGATCGGCACCGGCCCGGTCCGCCTGGTCAGCTCGATCGCCGAGATGGAGCGCGTGCAGCCCGGCGACGTGCTGGTCACCGACATGACCGACCCCAACTGGGAGCCGGTGATGAAGCGCGCCAGCGCCATCGTGACCAACCGCGGCGGCCGCACCTGCCACGCGGCGATCATCGCCCGCGAGCTGGGCATCCCCGCCGTGGTGGGCTGCGGTGACGCCACCGAGAAGCTGTCCGACGGCGCCCTGGTGACCGTGGTCTGCTCCGAAGGCGACACCGGCTATGTCTACGACGGCCTGCTCGAGACCGAGGTCTCCGAGGTTCAGCGCGGCGAACTGCCGTACTGCCCGGTCAAGATCATGATGAACGTCGGCAACCCGCAGCTGGCCTTCAACTTTGCACAGTTGCCCAATGCGGGCGTGGGCCTGGCCCGCCTCGAATTCATCATCAACAACAACATCGGTGTCCACCCCAAGGCCATCCTGGACTATCCGAACGTTGACGCGGACCTGAAGAAGGCGGTGGAGTCCGTGGCGCGCGGCCACGCCTCGCCCCGTGCCTTCTACGTCGACAAGCTCGCCGAAGGCGTGGCCACCATCGCCGCCGCCTTCTGGCCCAAGCCGGTCATCGTGCGTCTGTCCGACTTCAAGTCCAACGAGTACAAGAAGCTCATTGGCGGCAGCCGCTACGAGCCGGACGAAGAAAATCCGATGCTGGGCTTCCGGGGTGCTTCCCGCTACATCAGCGAGGAGTTCGGCGAGGCCTTTGGCATGGAATGCGAGGCGCTCAAGCGCGTGCGCAATGACATGGGGCTGACCAATGTCGAAATCATGGTGCCCTTTGTCCGCACCGTTCGCCAAGCTGAGCGTGTGACCGGCATGCTGGCAGATCGGGGCCTCAAGCGCGGCGAGAACGGCCTGCGCGTCATCATGATGTGCGAGGTGCCCAGCAACGCCATCCTGGCCGACCAATTCCTCACGCATTTTGACGGCATGTCCATTGGCTCCAATGACCTGACCCAGCTCACGCTGGGCCTGGATCGCGACTCCGGTCTGGAGTTGCTGGCGGCCGACTTCGACGAGCGGGATCCTGCGGTCAAGGCCATGATCAGCCGCGCCATCGCGGCCTGCCGCGCCACGGGCAAGTACGTGGGCATCTGCGGCCAGGGTCCCAGTGATCACCCCGACTTTGCCGAGTGGCTGGCGCAAGAGGGCATCGTGTCCATCTCGCTGAACCCGGACTCGGTGGTCGACACCTGGACGCTGCTGGCCAAGCGTGGCTGACAACCCTCGGAGCCGGAATGAGCCGGCTCTGATTTACCGAAAGCCCCTCGTTGTGCGCACTTGATGTGCCATAATGATGGGCTTTCCCTTGCTGTACCCGCATCTGACGCGCGGGGCAGCTTCCATCTGGAACCCAAGAGGAGTCCTCATGCGTCACTATGAGATCGTTCTGCTGATCCATCCGGATCAAAGCGAACAGGTTCCGGCCATGCTGGAGCGCTACAAGTCCCTGGTCACCAACGGTGGTGGCAAGGTGCACCGCGTGGAAGATTGGGGCCGCCGCCAACTGGCCTACCTGATCCAGAAGCTCGCCAAGGCGCACTACCTGTGCCTGAACATCGAGTGCTCCAAGGAAGTGCTGGCCGAGCTGGAAACCGGTTTCCGCTTCAACGACGCCGTGCTGCGTCATCTGACCGTCAAGCTCGAGAAGGCCGAAACCGCGCCTTCCGTCATGATGAAGTCGGTGGAGAAGGAAGAGGCCCGCAAGGCCGCCGCCGCCCAGGAATCTGCCGCCTGAGTTCGACGTGCTCCGCTCGCGGATGTCTGATCGGCGCCCCCAGCCATGAACCGGCTGGTGCTTGCCGCGCAGGTGCAGGAACAAGGCACTACCCGCTACACCCCCGCAGGACTGCCTGCCGTGGACCTGACCTTGTTGTCGGAGTCCGAGGTGGTTCAGGATGGGCACCCCCGAATGGTCCGACTGGACATCAGGGCGGTGGCCATTGGTCAGCAGGTTTGCGCCCAGGTCAGATCGCTGTCGCTGGAAGCCCGTAAAACCTTCACCGGTTTTCTGGCGCCTTCTCGCAATGGCAAAGGCCTGGTGTTCCACATCACCGACATCCACGACTGAGCCCGTCCCGTCAAACACCGGATTGATCATCGAGAGAGGTCAACATGCCCCCGCCCAAGTCTCGTTTTTCCAAGGACCGTCGTCCCAAGCGCAACCAGCAGTCTCTGCTGTTCCGTCGCAAGAAGTTCTGCCGTTTCACCGTCGCTGGCGTCGAGTCGATCGACTACAAGGACGTGGACCTGCTGCGTGACTTCGTGGGTGAGAACGGCAAGATCACGCCCGCCCGCCTGACCGGCACCCGTGCGTTCTTCCAGCGTCAGCTGACCACGGCCATCAAGCGCTCGCGCTTCCTGGCCATGCTGCCGTACTCTGATCAACACAAGGCCTGACAGGAGCACCCGCCATGCAAATCATCCTGCTGGAAAAGGTGGCCAACCTGGGTAACCTGGGTGACATCGTCAAGGTCAAGGACGGCTACGCCCGCAACTTCCTGATCCCGACCAAGAAGGCCCGTCGTGCCACCGAGGTCGCGCTCAAGGAATTTGAAGCCCGCCGCGCCGAGCTCGAGAAGGCTGCTGCCGAGAAGCTGGCCGCCGCCCAGGCACTGGGCGAGAAGCTGACCGGCATGCTCGTGCACGTGGCTCAGAAGGCTGGCGTGGACGGTCGTCTGTTCGGCTCCGTGACCAACCACGACGTGGCTGATGCCCTGGTGAAGCTGGGTCACAGTGTCGTCAAGGCCCAAGTGCGCATGCCGCACGGCCCGCTGAAGCACGTGGGTGAGTTCCCCGTGCAAGTGGCGCCGCACACCGACGTGGTCGTCGAGATCACCGTCAAGGTGGTGCCCGAGGAATGATGAGGCTGCGGGCCTGATGCCCGCGCTTGTCTTTCCCCGCACCTGAGGGCCGGCCACGCCGGCCCTTTTCTTTTGGTATGCGCGCTTTGTGTGCGCCCTATCATTCCCGCAATGTCCACCATCTTCGACGCCTATGATCCCCGCAGCGGCCAGCGTGACGACGAGGTCGCGCGGCTGCGTGTGCCGCCCCACTCGATCGAAGCCGAGCAGAGCGTGCTGGGCGGTCTGCTGCTGGACAACGGCGCCTGGGACCGCGCGGCCGATGTCCTGAGCGAAGAGGATTTCTATCGGCATGAGCACCGCCTGATCTTCTCCGCCATCAGCCTGCTGATTGCCGCCAGCAAGCCCGCGGACGTGATCACGGTGTTCGAGCGGCTCCAGTCGATGGGCAAGGATGGCGACTGCGGCGGCCTGACTTATCTGAACGCCCTGGCACAAAGCGTACCCAGCGCGGCCAATCTGCGGCGTTATGCGGAAATCGTTCGCGAACGCTCGATCCTGCGCAAGTTGATTGCGGCCAGCGACGAAATCGCCACCCACGCCTTCAACCCCCAGGGCAAGGCGGTGTCCCAGATCCTGGACGAGGCCGAGGGGAAGATTTTCAAGATCGGCGAGGAAGGTCAGCGCAACAAGCAGGGATTTCAGAGCATGGACCAGCTGGTCATGCAACTGATCGACCGGGTGACCGAGCTGGCGGAGAACGGTGCCGATGACGTCACAGGCGTGCGCACCGGGTTCTATGACCTGGACCGGATGACGGCCGGTCTGCAGGGGGGGGATCTGATCATCCTGGCTGCCCGTCCGTCGATGGGCAAGACCGCCTTCGCACTCAACATCGCCGAGAACGTGGCGGTCCAAGAGGGGCGTCCGGTGGTGGTGTTCTCCATGGAAATGGGGGCGGCGCAGCTGGCCCTGCGTCTGGTTGGTTCGTTGGGGCGCATCGATCAGTCGGGGCTGCGCACCGGCAAGCTGCGCGACGAAGACTGGGGCCGACTCACCGAAGCGGTGGACAAACTCTCCAAAGCGCACATCTATATTGACGAGACCCCGGCCCTCAATCCGGCGGAGCTGCGGGCACGGGCAAGGCGCCAAGCCCGGCAGTCCGGCCAGTTGGGTCTGATCGTGATCGACTACCTTCAGCTGATGAGCGGCAGCGCCGCCAGCAGCGGCGAGAACCGGGCCACGGAGCTCTCGGAGATCTCGCGCGGGCTCAAGGCCTTGGCTAAGGAGTTGAATTGTCCGGTGATCGCGCTCTCTCAGCTCAACCGCTCGGTGGAGACACGGCCGGACAAGCGTCCGATGATGTCAGACCTCCGCGAATCCGGTGCCATCGAGCAGGATGCCGACGTGATCATGTTCATCTACCGCGACGACTACTACAACCGGGAGGACTCCAAGACCCCCGGGCAGGCGGAAATCATCATCGCCAAGCAGCGGAACGGACCGGTGGGTGCCGTGCACCTGGCGTTCCTCAAGCAGAACACCCGCTTTGACAATCTGGCGCCTGAAGCCCGGTACGACGACTACTGACTTTTGGCCCCTGGGACGCCCCGGGACGACATATGCGGCACCTTCACTGGTGACGGGCCAGGCTGAATACTGTATAAAGATACAGTATTCACTGGAGTCCAGTCATGCCGTTCCGCGACTCGTCCACCCCGATCCCTGTCTCTCCCAGTGTCAAGGGGCGAGGTACGGTGTGGCTCATGCCCCACCGGTTCAGCCAAGATCAGCGTGAGCCAGTGGACGATGGCTGGTGCCCACAGCGACCAAGGGACGCCCGGTCAGAGCTTTCTGCGGTCAGCCTGCCGACCCGTGTGGAACCGGTGGAGGTGCGCAGCATCTTGACCGGCAACGATTCGCCGGACATCAAGTTCGACCTGTCCCTCAATCCCTATCGGGGCTGCGAGCACGGGTGCATCTATTGCTATGCACGGCCCACACACAGCTACCTCAACCTCTCGCCGGGCCTTGAGTTTGAGACCCGCATCCTCGCCAAGACCAATGCCGCACAGCGGCTCAGAGAGGCACTGGCCAGCCCAGGCTATGAGCCTTTGGCACTCAATCTGGGATCAGCGACCGACGCCTACCAGCCCGCAGAGCGACGACTGGGCATCACGCGAGCACTCATCGAAGTGCTCGCCGAACATCGGCATCCGTTCTCTGTCATCACCAAATCAGCAAGCATCGAGCGTGATCTGGACTTGCTGGCCCCCATGGCGGCGCAGGGCCTGGTGGGCGCCTATGTTTCCATCACCACCCTCGATCCAGCCTTGGCCGCCATCATGGAGCCCCGCGCTGCAGCGCCCCAACGGCGACTGCAAACCATAGAGCGGCTCGCCAATGCCGGCATCCCCGTGGGGGTCAGCGTCTCTCCCGTGATTCCCTTCCTCAACGAACCAGAGCTCGAACGCATCCTGGAGTCCGCTGCGGCCGCAGGCGCACGCCATGCTTTTTCCATTCCCTTGCGGCTGCCCTGGGAGGTGAACCCGCTGTTTCAGGACTGGCTTGCCCGACATTTTCCGCAGCGTGCCGCACGTGTCATGGCTCGGCTGCGGGATATGCGAGGCGGCAAAGACAACGATGCCCAATTTGGCAGCCGCATGACCGGCCACGGCCTGTGGGCGGATCTGCTGCGGCAGCGCTTCGAGAAGGCTCGGCGGCGGCTGGGGCTGTCGGCTGACCGCATCGTGTTGGACGACAGCCTCTTCCGCCGCCCCGAGCCCGCCGCGGGGCAGAAGCCTGAAAGCGGCCCGCTGCCGCTGAGCCGTCGGCGCAGTGCGTCAGGTGCTGGTGTGCCTAGTCAAACGGCAAGAATGCCGCATCCGACCCGGATGCCGCTGCAGAGGCCTCTGTTCTGAGGACATGCCTGGTCACGGCCAGGCAGGCCCGCGCCTTACTTGAACAGATCCTTCACGCGGTCTGTCCAGCTCTTGGCATTGGGCGAGTGCTTGTCGCCGCCCTTGCGGAAGCTCTCATCGAGTTCCTTCATCAGCTTTCGCTGATGTTCAGTCATTTTCACCGGGGTCTCGACGGTGACGTGACAGTACAGATCGCCAGGGTAAGCGGAGCGCAGCCCCTTGATGCCCTTGCCGCGCAGACGGAAGGTCTTGCCGTGCTGCGTGCCTTCGGGGATCTCGATCTCGACCTTGGCGGTCAAGGTCGGCACTTCGATGGCGCCACCGAGAGCGGCGGTCGTCATGGGCACTGGCACGGTGCAGTGCAGGTCATCACCGTCGCGCTCGAAGATGTCATGCTGCCGGATGCGGATCTCGATGTAGAGGTCCCCGGCCGGTCCGCCGTTGGTCCCCGGTTCGCCATTGCCTGCGGAGCGGATCCGCATGCCTTCGTTGATGCCCGCCGGGATTTTGACTTCTAGGGTCTTCTGGCGCTTGAGGCGACCGGCACCGTTGCAGCTCGGGCAGGGCTCAGGAATGATCTTGCCGGTGCCGTGACAGTGCGGGCAGGTCTGCTGGACGCTGAAGAAGCCCTGGCGCATGTGCACCGTGCCCGCACCGTTGCAGGTGCCGCAGGTCTTGGCCTTAGTGCCGGGTTTGGCCCCAGTGCCGCCACAAGTATCGCAGTTGTCCCAACTGGGAATGCGGATCTGCGTGTCCTTGCCGGCGGCGGCCTCTTCCAGGCTGATCTCGACGGCGTAGCTCAGGTCGTTGCCACGGTAGACCTGCTGCCCGCCACCCCGTCGACCATTGCCACCGCCTTGGCCACCAAAGATGTCCCCGAAGATGTCGCCAAAGGCTTCCGCAAAGCCGCCAAAACCCTCACCGCCCCGACCCATGCCGGCGTTGGGGTCGACACCCGCATGGCCGTACTGGTCGTAGGCGGCCCGTTTTTGGGCATCGGAGAGCATCTCGTAGGCCTCCTTGGCCTCCTTGAACTTCTCCTCAGCCTCCTTGGCGCCGTCACCCTGGTTGCGATCAGGGTGGAACTTCATGGCCAACTTGCGATAGGCCTTCTTGATCTCGTCGTCCGAGGCGTTCTTGGCTACGCCCAGGACCTCGTAGTAGTCACGCTTTGCCATCTCGGGATCTCGCGCTTAAAACAGAATCGCCGCGTGCAAGGAGCCCTGCGGGCTCCCCGGACGCGGCGGGCACTCACGGCCGGCCACAGACCGGGCCGGGGGGCCGGAAGATCACTTCTTCACTTCCTTGAACTCAGCGTCCACGACGTTGTCGTCTGCCGGCTTGCCGCCTGCAGCAGCAGCGGCCTCGGCGCCGGCACCTGCCGCAGCCTGTGCGGCACCTGCTGCAGCCTGCTGGTCCGCATACATCTTCTCGCCCAGCTTCTGGCTGGCGGTCATCAGGGCTTCGGTGCGGGCCTCGATGGCTTCCTTGTCATCGCCCTTGAGGGCTTCTTCGGCTTCCTTGAGGGCTGCCTCGATGGCTTCCTTCTCGGCCGCTTCGAGTTTGTCACCGTACTCGCCCAGGCTCTTCTTGACCGAGTGGATCATGCCGTCCGCATTGTTTCGCGCCTGCACCAGCTCCAGCTTCTTCTTGTCCTCGGCGGCATTGGCTTCGGCATCCTTGACCATCTTCTCGATCTCCGCCTCGGACAGTCCGGAGTTCGCCTTGATGGTGATCTTGTTTTCCTTGCCCGTGCCCTTGTCCTTGGCGGAGACATGGAGGATGCCGTTGGCATCGATGTCGAAGGTCACTTCGATCTGCGGCACGCCACGCGGCGCGGGCGGAATGCCCTCCAGGTTGAATTCACCCAGGCTCTTGTTGCCCGAGGCCATCTCCCGCTCACCCTGGAACACCTTGATGGTCACGGCCGGCTGGTTGTCGTCCGCGGTGGAAAAGGTCTGGGCAAACTTGGTCGGGATGGTCGTGTTCTTCTTGATCATCTTGGTCATCACGCCGCCCAGGGTCTCAATGCCCAGGGACAGGGGGGTGACGTCCAGCAGCAGCACGTCCTTGCGATCGCCTGACAGCACCTGACCCTGGATGGCGGCACCTACTGCCACGGCCTCGTCAGGGTTCACGTCCTTGCGCGGATCCTTGCCGAAGAATTCCTTGACCTTGTCCTGCACCTTGGGCATGCGGGACATGCCGCCCACGAGGATCACGTCATCGATCTCGCTGGTCTTGACACCCGCGTCCTTGATCGCGGTGCGGCAGGGTTCGATGGTGCGGTCGATCAGCTCCTCCACCAGGGCTTCGAGCTTGGCGCGGGACAGCTTGAGGTTGAGGTGCTTCGGGCCGGTGGCATCAGCCGTGATGTAGGGCAGGTTGATGTCGGTGGCGGCCGAGGAGGACAGCTCGATCTTGGCCTTTTCGGCGGCCTCCTTCAGGCGCTGCAGTGCCAGCACATCCTTGGTCAGGTCAACGCCTTGCTCTTTCTTGAACTCGGCAATGATGTAGTCGATGATGCGCTGGTCGAAGTCTTCACCGCCCAGGAAGGTGTCACCGTTGGTCGACAGCACTTCGAACTGCATTTCGCCGTCCACGTCGGCGATTTCGATGATCGAGATGTCGAAGGTGCCACCACCCAGGTCATACACCGCGATCTTGCGGTCACCCTTGCCGCCCTTGTCCAGGCCGAAAGCCAGCGCTGCAGCGGTGGGCTCATTGATGATGCGCTTGACTTCCAGACCGGCAATGCGGCCGGCGTCCTTGGTCGCCTGGCGCTGTGCATCGTTGAAATAGGCCGGCACCGTGATGACGGCCTCGGTCACTTCTTCGCCCAGGTAGTCCTCGGCGGTCTTCTTCATCTTGCGCAGGACTTCGGCACTGACCTGCGGCGGGGCCATCTTCTTGCCGCGCACTTCCACCCAGGCGTCACCGTTGTCGGCGGCGGCGATGGTGTAGGGCATCAGGTCGATGTCCTTCTGCACTTCCTTCTCGGTGAACTTGCGGCCGATCAGGCGCTTGACCGCGTACAAGGTGTTGCGCGGGTTGGTGACGGCCTGGCGCTTGGCCGAGGCACCCACAAGGATCTCGCCATCTTCTTGGTAGGCAATGATGGAAGGCGTGGTGCGTGCACCCTCGCTGTTCTCGATCACCTTGGTGGTGTTGCCTTCCATGATGGCCACGCACGAGTTCGTGGTGCCCAGGTCGATGCCAATGATCTTGCCCATGTTCTGTTGCTCCTGTAGTCAGTCAGCCTTGAAGCGCATGTAGGGATAACCGCTGCGCTTTCAAGGGCTTGGATGTGTGGTGTGGGGGCCAGCCCGATTTACTTGGGGGCAGCCACGGTGACCAGCGCCGGACGCAGCACACGGTCGGCGATGAGGTAGCCCTTTTGCAGCACGGCCACCACCGTGTTGGGATCCTGCTCCGCAGGCACCATGCTGATGGCCTGATGCTGGTGGGGATCGAACTTGGTGCCCGCCGGCGGGTTGACTTCCAGGACCTTGTTGCGCTCCAGGGCGGCAGCAAGCTGGCGCAGGGTGGCGTGCACGCCTTCAAGCACCTTGTCCACCGGTGCGCCCGGCATGGCGATGGCCGCCTCCAAGCTGTCCTTGACCGGCAGAAGCGATTCGGCAAAAGCCTCCACCGCAAACTTGCGGGCCTTGGAGACTTCTTCCTCGGCACGACGACGAATGTTCTCGGTCTCTGCCTTGGCACGCAGGTAGGCGTCAGACACTTCAGTGTGGCGCGCCTCGAGCTCCGCGAGCTTGGCCGACAGGTCGACGGCGGGCGCATCACCCCCCACCGCTGCGGCATCGGCATTGACGTTGGGGACGTCCGGGTTCTGATCTTGTGGGTTCATGGTCGGGAGAGAGGAAAGGTGGTGCCCGAGGGACGATGGCTCGGCGGCCTCTGGCCGCCGCACCGCCGTACCAACCCGGCATGCTCCCGGACCTGTGGCCATTTCCCCTGCTTTCAAGAGGGGCGGGTCAAAAAATTTGCGAAACCTCGCGCGCGGTCAGCGGTCAGGACGGATCGATGGAGACGCTCCAGCGGTCCCACTGGGCCAGCTCGCGCCGGTCCTTCTTGGTGGGGCGGCCATGGGTGAGTGTGGCCGCCGGCTCCACCCCCTGGCGACGCTGCTCTTTTGCCGCCTCACGCGCCTGCAGGCTGGCGGCTGTCTCCCGGTAGAGCTGCTGAGCTACCGGCGCAGGCCCCCGGATATCACTCAGGCCGAGCACTTCCAGTTCTCGTGCTGGCATCCCAGGATCTCTCCACGTGATCCGGTCGCCGGGTTTCAGGTCGCGCGAGGCCTTGGCCGCCTGGCCATTGACCTCCAGACGGCCTTTGTCGATGGCCTGCACTGCCAGGCTCCGGGTCTTGAAGAACCGGGCTGCCCACAACCACTTGTCCAGGCGAACCGGATGGTCGACCCAACGCGGGGCCGGCGGCAGGCTCTGCTCGGCAGGTTGGCGGCTCATCGGGTCGCCCCGGCGTCCAAGGCGCGGAGTCGGCTGGCTTCTCGCGCGCCGGGATCGTCCGTCAATGTCCAGCCTGAGAGATGGCGCTGCACCAGTCCGGTCAAGGCGCGCATACCTTGAGGATCGTCGTTCAGGCAAGGTACGTAGTGGAAGTCTTTGCCACCTGCCGCCAGAAATGCAGCCCGCCCTTCCTGTTCGATCTCTTCCAGGGTCTCCAGGCAGTCGGCCGCGAAACCGGGGCAGATCACGTCCACCCGCTCCCGCCCTTGACGCGCCAGCGCCTCCAAGGTGGGTTCGGTGGCAGGTTCAAGCCAACGTGCCTTGCCAAATCGGCTCTGGAAACTCACGCCGAACTGGTCGCGTTGCAACTGCAAAGCCTCCGCCAGCAGCCGCGCAGTCTTGTGGCAGTGGCAATGGTAGGGGTCCCCGAGGTGCAGGGTGCGCTCCGGCATGCCATGGAAACTCATCAGCAAATATCCCGGTCCGCCCTGTCGCTGCCAGTGGCGACGCACCGAGGCGGCCAGCGCCTCGATATAGCCGGGATCGTCGTGGTACTGGTGCACAAAGCGCAACTCGGGTACCCAGCGGGTCTCGCGCCCCCAGCGGGTGACCGCATCAAAGACGCTGCCGGTGGTCGCACCCGAATACTGCGGATAGGCCGGCAGGATCAGGATGCGTTGTGCGCCCGCGCGGCGCAAGGCGTCCAGTCCCGAGGCTACTGACGGCTGACCGTAGCGCATGGCGGGCTCCACCAGCACCGGACAACCCGACTCGCCCAAGTACCCCTGGAGCAAAGCAGCCTGCCGCTGGGTCCACACCCACAGTGGCGAACCCTCCGCCGTCCAGACACTGGCGTACTTGCGGGCCGATTTGGCAGGGCGGGTCCGCAGGATGATGCCATGGAGGATGGGCTTCCAGAGCAGCGCCGGCAACTCGACCACCCGCGGATCGCTCAGGAACTCTGCCAGGTAGCGCCGCAACGCCTGTGGCGTCGGCGCGTCAGGAGTGCCCAGGTTGACCAACAGCACACCCACGCGGGACGGGCTGCCATGGGGGAGGGGAGGTGCAGCTTGGAAGCTCATCGTGTTCAAGAGGTACGCCGTTCCGAGACGAGCGTCCGGCTTATCGGCTCAAAGGTGGTCCAGCTCGTGGGGTTGCGTGATGGTGGCGAAGGTGATGGTGGGCGTTCGCCCGTCAGACGGCGGGGCGCCCAACCCGATGGCACCATGGCCATGCAGGGTGCAGCTGCCGCGCCGCAGGCTCAATACCTCGTCGTCATCGCCAAAACGTACAAAGGTGCCATTGATGCTCAGGTCTAACAGCTCCAGTCCTGCGCCTGCGGCGTCGATGCGCGCATGGCTGCGCGACACGCGACCGTCATCGATCACCACCCCGCAATCCGGGTTGCGGCCAATCTGCAGCGGCAATTGCCCGCGGGCACGGCAGAGCGTCTTTCCCCGCCAGCTCAGCATGATGCCCAGTGCGGGCAGGGCGGTCTCGCCGGTGCGGGTGCCTTGGTGGGTCAGCAGGGAGTCCGAGGGGCTTGCGCAGTGCACCAGCACTTCCACCGGTTCCTGCCGACCTCGCAGCTGCATGGGCGGCAGGCTGCGGAACTGGAGCTGCAGGGGCTCGGAGAGCTCACGCCAGAAGTCGCGGGTCACCAGCGTCTCGCCCGTGTCCGCATGGTCCAGGAGACGGGCGGCCACGTTGACGGCGTCGCCGAAGCAGTCGCCGTCCACCTCCACCACGTCGCCCACACCCAGCCCCAATTGGAGATGCAGCTGAGGTGCGCCGGGCGCGACAACGCCCAGGCGTTGCTGGGCCTCAAGGGCGGCATTCAGGGCGCCTCCCGGACGGGCGAACACAGCCAAAAGTCCGTCACCGAGGGTCTTGACCACTACACCACGGTGCCGTTCGACCGCGTGGGCCACCTCGTGCACGGCACGCGTGACATGCTCGGCGGCGACGGTGTTGCCCAGGGATTCGTAAAGGCCGGTGCTGCCGCGCAGGTCAGCAAACAGCACGGTGCGACGACTCACGTTTCCCATAGGGAAGACAGTGTAGCCCGCCCCGCAAGGGCTCAGGCCGGGCAGGCCTCCCGGGAGGGGAGACCTTCCGTCTGGACTCAGATGTTGTCCAGGTAGGTGCGCAGCTTGTCCGATCGGCTCGGATGCTTGAGCTTGCGGATCGCCTTGGCCTCAATCTGACGGATACGCTCGCGGGTGACGTCGAACTGCTTGCCCACTTCTTCCAGGGTGTGGTCGGTCGACATCTCAATGCCGAAACGCATGCGCAACACCTTGGCCTCGCGCGGGGTGAGCGAGTCCAGGATGTCTTTGACCACGTCGCGCAGGCCTGCCTGCATGGCCGCTTCCACCGGGGCCACGTTGTTCGTGTCCTCGATGAAGTCGCCCAGGTGGCTGTCATCGTCGTCGCCGATCGGCGTCTCCATGGAGATCGGCTCCTTGGCGATCTTCATGATCTTGCGGACCTTGTCCTCCGGCATCTCCATCTTCTCGGCCAACGTCGGCGCGTCCGGCTCGTAGCCAAACTCCTGCAGGTGCTGGCGAGACAGCCGGTTCATCTTGTTGATCGTCTCGATCATGTGAACCGGGATGCGGATGGTGCGGGCCTGGTCGGCGATCGAGCGGGTGATGGCCTGACGGATCCACCACGTCGCGTAGGTCGAGAACTTGTAGCCGCGACGGTATTCGAACTTGTCGACCGCCTTCATCAGGCCGATGTTGCCCTCCTGGATCAGGTCCAGGAACTGCAGGCCGCGGTTGGTGTACTTCTTGGCGATGGAGATCACCAGGCGCAAGTTGGCCTCGATCATCTCCTTCTTGGCATCACGGGAGGCCTTTTCGCCCTCGTTCATGCGACGGTTGATGTCCTTGAGGTCCTCAATGGGCACCACGGCCTTGGCCTGCAGGTCGATCAACTTCTGCTGCAGCTCCTGGATGGCCGGCAGGTTGCGGCCCAGGATGGCGCTGTAGCCCTTGCCAGCACCCACTTCCCCCTCGGCCCAGCGCAGGTTGAGCATGTTGGGCGGGAAGGTGCGGATGAAATGCTCCTGGGGCATGCCGCACTTGTCGACCACGATCTTGCGCAGTTCACGTTCGTAGCGGCGCACATCATCCACCTGCGAACGCAGGATGTCGCACAACTTCTCGATGGTCTTGACGGTGAAGCGGATCGTCATCAGGTCGACGCTGATCGCTTCCTGGGCCACCAGGTAGGTGGAAGACTTGTAGCCTTCCTTCTCGAAGGCCGCCATCATTTTGTCGTAGTGGCGGCGCAGCTCGCCGAACTTGTGCATTGCGGCGTTCTTGAGCTCCTCCAACTTCTTGGTGAGCGCCTTGGAGCCGCCGTTGCCGTCGTCGTCGTCCTCTTCGTCGAACTCGTCGAAGTCCTCTTCGGCCACATAGTCGTCCGCCTCGTCTTCGGCAACGAAGCCGTCCACCACATCGGAAATCTGCAGGTCGCCGGCGCCGATCTTGTCGGCCATGGTCAGGATCTCGGCGATGGTGGTGGGCGAAGCGCTGATGGCCAGCATCATCGCCTGCAGTCCGCCTTCGATGCGCTTGGCGATCTCGATTTCGCCCTCGCGCGTCAGCAGCTCGACCGAGCCCATTTCGCGCATGTACATGCGCACCGGGTCGGTGGTGCGGCCAAACTCGGAGTCCACCGTCGACAGCGCGGCTTCCGCGGCCTCTTCGGCTTCCTCATCGGTTGCGGTGCCAGTGTTGCTGCCGGAGATCAGCAGGGTCGCGGCGTCAGGCGCCTGCTCGTAGACCGCGATGCCCATGTCGTTGAGCATCGAGACGATCGCCTCGAGGATCTCATCGTTGATGAGCTTTTCCGGGAGGTGGTCGTTGATCTCCTGATGGGTCAGGTAGCCCCGGGTCTTGCCCATTTTGATGAGGGTCTTGAGCTCCAGGCGGCGCTTGGCGACTTCCTCTTCCGTCAGGGCGGTCTCGTCCAGGCCAAACTCGCGCATCAATGCGCGCTCTTTGGCCCGGCTGACCTTCATGCGCAGCGGCTTGGCCTTGGGCTTGTCATCACCGGCCTCATCCCCCGCCTCGGCCGTCTCGGTGGCCTCAACCTCGGTTTCCCCGTCGATTTCGCCCTCGATGTCGCCGATGTCCTCTTCCAGTTCATCTTCGCGGCGCTTGGGAGAAGCAGCGCTCTCTGTCTCCTGCTTGGGCTTGCGACCGCGCTTGGCCTTGGTGTCATCGGTGCCGGTGGTCTTGGCGGCGGCCTTGGTGCGGGTCTTCTTCAAGTCCTCGGCGTCGGTGGACGTGGCGATCTTCTTGGCGGTCATGCAAATCCTTGTCGAGTCTCGAACTGCCGGTGGGGTAGGGCGCGAGCGTGAGGGCCATACCCGCTGAGTCGCCCTGCGTGGGGCGAGAACCGCGGCCACGAGGGCCGGCGTGGCCGTCAGCCTGGCGGCCAACCCTTGTACGGCGGCCGCACCGGCGGGCATATTGCTATGGCCCGCCTAGAAACATTTCAGGAGGGCAGGCGCGCAATTTGCCGCAAAAAGCGGATTATACCGTTGTCCTCAACTTGATTCCAATTCCCAAGGACACCAAAGCCCCTGCGAGCAGGCCGAAAGCGTGTCTGGCGGAGGGCAAGAAGGGGAACCCTTGCCCCCGCGATCCACCGCATAGAGGCCTCCTCGCACTCAGCCGGCCACAGGCGTACTCAGTCGCGACTTCACGTCACGCCAGCGCAGGTCCAGCTCGCGGTAGCGCTGCAGCGCCTGCGGGTCCGATGCGGCCTCCGCCAGGCAGGCAGCCATCTGGGTTTGCAGGGCGCGCTCCATCAGCCAGTCCAGGGCGCGACGCAGATCCTGCAAGGTGTCCTCCTGCGCCGGATCGGGCATGGGTAGCGCCCGCCAGTGCTCGGCGATTCCCTCGTCCGCCGCAGCGCTATGCTGCCAGGCCGCCAGCGGCTGCACACCCGCCTCGGTGATCTGGCGCTCCAGCCACGCCACCACCGGGCCATGCGGCTCAGGCAGATCGTGCAACAAGGCCTGCTCCTCCGCCGTGAGTTGCTCCCACCACTGGCCATGGGCCAGCAGCATATGCACCACCCGGTCCTGCGGCGATGCGGGCGCCGGCCTACCACCGCGACGCGGCGCGAGCCGACTTGAAAAGTCGGCACCGCGGGCGAATTGGGCGCCACCACCACTACCGCCACCACTGCGTGAGCCACGGGGGGCGGCAGCCGACGCCTGCACGTCGCCCATCTCGGTCGGCGCGACAGCCCCACCGGATCGACGCACGGGACCCGCAGGCGATGACCAGAGCTGACTCAGCTCCGCTGCGGGCAGCCCGCCTTGTTGGGCCAGGTCCAGGAAGAGCTGCCGCTTGAGTGCTCCTTCCGGCAAGGTCTCCCACAAGGGTCGGGCACGCGACAGCATGCGCGCGCGCCCCTCCACGTCCGACAGGCGGCAGCCTTGGCCCACATGTTCCAGCAGTTGCCGCGACAAGGGCACGGCCTGTTCGATCTGCTCGGCAAATTTCTCATGCCCGTGTTCGCGGATGAAGCTGTCCGGGTCGTGCTCCGCAGGCAGAAAGAGGAAGGAGAAGCTGCGAACGTCCGTGGCATGCGGCAGCGCTGCCTCCAGCGCCCGGCCCGCCGCGCGACGCCCCGCCTCATCACCGTCAAAACTGAAAACAATGCGGTCGGTGTACTTGACCAGCTTATGGACGTGGTCCGCAGTGCAGGCCGTCCCCAGGGTAGCCACCGCATTGGGCTGCCCCCACTGGGCCAGCGCCACCACGTCCATGTAGCCTTCGGTGACGATCACAAAGCCCTTTTCACGCATGGCTTGCCGCGCCTCGAAGAGCCCATAAAGCTCCCGCCCCTTGACGAAGAGCGGTGTCTCCGGCGAATTGAGGTACTTGGGCTCACCTTGGTCCAGCACCCGCCCTCCAAATCCGATGACATCCCCCTTCACATCTCGGATAGGAAACATGATGCGGTCGCGGAAACGGTCATAGCGCCGCCCGTTGTCCTGGTCATCCTCAGCCCGGATGACCAGCCCCGCCTCCACCAGCAGAGGGTCGTCGTAGCTGGGAAAGGCGCTGGCCAGGCTGCGCCAGCCCGCTGGTGCATAGCCCAGTCCGAAAGTTTGGGCGATCTCGCCGGTCAGGCCCCGACGCTTGAGATAGGCCACAGCGCCAGCGGCGCCGCGCAATTGTTTGCGGTAATGGTCGGCCGCCCGGGCCAGCACATCCTTCAGCGAGGTGCGCTGCTGCCGCTGCGCGTCCTCCTGCGCCTTCTGCGCGGGGGACTGGACCTCGCGGGGCACCACCAGACCCGCCTGCTGCGCCAGATCCTCCACGGCCTCCGTGAAGCTCACCCCCAGGTGTTCGGAGAGGAAGCGGATCGCATCACCGTGCACACCGCACCCGAAACAGTGATAAGTCTGCCGGGAGGGGCTGACGATGAAGCTGGGGCTCTTCTCGCCGTGAAAAGGGCAGAGGCCCTTGTGGTTGATGCCGGCCTTTTTGAGCTCGACATGCCGCCCGACCACATTGACGATGTCCGTGCGGGCGAGCAGATCTTGGATGAAGCTATGGGGGATCACGCGGCCGGAGTCTAAGGCATGGGCAGACAGCGGAGGATGCCAGGACAGCTCGAGCGCCAGGCAGATCGAAACGCCAGAAAATGCAAAAAGGGAGCCAAAGCTCCCTTTTCAATTTTTTCTGCGCCAAGCCGGCTTGCGGCCTTCTGCAGGCGGACTGGGACTCCCCAGCGGGCTCAAATGGCGAAGTCTTCCAGCGCCTTGCCCTCGGCCAGGGCGGCAGCCAGCCACTTCGGCTTCAGGCCACGCCCCGTCCAAGTTTCTCCGGAAGCCGGATTGCGATACTTGGCCGCCACTTTCTTGGCGCCTTCCGGCTTTTGCGGGATGGTGGCTTTGCCAACCAGGTCAGCGGCAGTCAGGCCATATTCACCCATCAGGGCTTTCACCTTGGCGATGGCATCCGCACGTGCGGCGCGCTGTGCTTCGGCAATCTGCTTCTCGAGAGCCGCTTTTTGGGCGAGCAGTTCTTGAATGTTGGTCATCAGTTACTCCGGTCTGATCGGGAAAACGTGGCGCGATGATACGCGAAAATCAACGTGCGCCAAGTACATTCAAATGCAAGGCCGGAGTAAACACGTCCCGGCTTCAGGCCGAGGGCGGCACAAAGCCGGTCGGCTGATCGGCTTGACCACCAAAGAGGAATTGCTCCATCTGGCGGGCCAGGTACTGACGGGCGCGCGCATCGGCCAAATTCAGGCGGTTTTCATTGACGAGCATGGTCTGGTGCCGCTTCCACACCTCGAAGGCTTCTTGGCTGATGTGGTCGTAGATGCGCTTGCCCAACTCGCCGGGGTAAGGCGCAAAAGTCAGGCCTTCGGCATCCTTTTTCAGATAGGTGCAATAGATCGTGCGCGCCATGGTGGTGCTCCTTGAAAAGGGGATCGGCAGGAATGGGGCCGGGCCGTCCGGCTCGCTCAGCCCAGGCGCTTGACCAGCACCTGGGAGCGTCTGTCCCAGTTGTATTTGCGCTTACGCGCCTCGGGCAACCAATCGGGCTCGACCTGCACGAAACCGCGCTTGATGAACCAGTGCATGGTGCGGGTGGTGAGCACGAACACACTGCTCAAACCCATGGCGCGTGCGCGCTGCTCCACGTGCTTGAGTATGCGGTCACCGTCCCCTTGGCCCTGCACACTCGCCGAGACGGTCAAGGCGGCCATTTCGCCGGTGCGCGCCTCAGGGTAGGGATGCAGGGCCGCGCAGCCGAAGATCACGCCGTCGTGCTCGATCACCGTGTAGTGGTGAATCTCGCGCTCAATTTCATTGCGGTCACGCTTGACCAGCGTACCGTCGCGCTCGAAAGGCTCAATCAACTGCAAGATGCCGCCAACGTCGTCGGCGTCGGCCTCCCGCAGGCTTTCCAGTTTCTCGTCAACCACCATGGTGCCGATGCCATCATGGGTGAAGACCTCCATGAGCAGTGCCCCATCGACTGCGAACGGCAGTATGTGGGAACGCTCCACGCCACCCGCACAGGCCCGCACGCAATAGCGGAGATAAAAACCCGTGTCCGCCGGAGAAGAGGCTTCAGGAAGTTGGGCCAGCAGACGCTCAGCATCAGCCAAGGCAAGTTCCGTGTCGATGGGGCTCTCGGGATCTTCGAGGCTTTCGCGTATGCCAGCGACCTCGGTCAGGAACAGGAGCTTGTCGGCCTGCAAGGCAATGGCGGTGGAGGTGGCCACGTCCTCCATGGACAGGTTGAAGGCCTCGCCCGTGGGAGAAAAGCCGAACGGCGACAACAGCACCAGAGCGCCCCCGTCCATCGCCATCCGAATACCTGCCGCGTCCACCTTGCGCACCACACCCGAGTGCATCATGTCGACACCCTCGACGATACCCACCGGGCGCGCCGTGAGGAAGTTGCCTGACACGACGCGGACGGTGGCATTGGCCATCGGGGTGTTGGGCAGCCCCTGGGAAAACGCCGCCTCAATCTCGAAGCGCAACTGGCCTGCCGCCTCCTGGGCGCAATCGAGCGCCACCGAGTCGGTAATGCGCATGCCCTTGTGAAAGCGGGAGACGTGGCCTTTGGCCCGCAATTGCTCGGTGACCTGGGGACGGAAACCATGTACCAAGGCGATGCGCACGCCCATGGCCTGCAGGATCGCCAAGTCTTGAACAAAGGCATTGAGTTTGCCTGCCTCGATCATTTCCCCTGTGATACCCACCACGAAGGTCTTGCCGCGATAGGCGTGAATGTGGGGTGCCACGGCGCGGAACCAGGGCACAAAGGTATGGGGGAAAACGACATCCATGGACATGACGGGGCGCATTGTGCCCCAGGCCCGCGCCGCGGGTACACAGGCAGGAAATGCCGCAGGTCGTATGCTGGCACCCGTCATGTCCATATGCTTGCCTCCACATGCATCCGGCCGCCGGCCCGGCCCTCTGGCGCTGTGTCGCCTTGCCGTGGCGCTGGCACTTCTGGGGTCAACCGCCTGGGCGCAAACGCCGCAGGCTGGGACTGCGGATCAGGCACCTGCTGGCCTGACTTGGCGCCCGGGCTCGCCTTCGGCGGGCCACCTGACGGCCGCGCAGTTAGGCGTGGTGATCAACCAGTCGGACCCGGTGTCGGTCGCGGTGGGGGAGGCATATGTCAGGCGCCGGGGCATTCCCGCTGGACAGGTGCTGCGTGTCGAGTTGCCGGATCAACCCGAGTTATCCCCGGCCGACCTCGGGTCCCTGCAAGCGGGCATAGCCGCACAGATGGGACCGCAGGTACAGGCACTGCTGCTGGTGTGGCGACGGCCCTATGCGGTGGCCTGCCACAGCATCACCAGCGCAATCACCCTGGGCTCCGATCCCGCGCTGTGCGCCCCCAAGGGGGAAATCTGCCGCCCTGGGCGACCGCACGCTTACTACAACAGCCACACCGCCATGCCCTTCAGCTTGCTGGGAATCCGGCCGTCCATGCTCCTGCCGGCACGCAGCATTGCGCAAGGGCTGGCCCTGGTGGAGAGGGGCGTCTTGGCCGACGGGCAGCTCCCCACGGAGGCAAGGCCGACCCCCACCCCGGTGGCCTGGTTTGAGCCGACGACGGATGCCGCCCGCAATGTACGCGCCGTGAGGTTTCCTCCCCCCGGCATGGCAGGAGAGGTGGAGGTTCGTGTGCAGCCAGCGGCGCAAGGTCGCCCAGGGCCTTTGTTGCTCTACCAGACAGGCACGGTGAGGGTGCAGGATCCAGGCGGACTGGACTTTCTGCCAGGCGCGGTTGCGGACCACCTCACTTCATTTGGCGGACACCTGGACGGCGCGGGTCAGATGACGGCACTGGAGTGGCTGGAGGCGGGGGCCACCGCTTCAGCGGGAACGGTAAGCGAGCCCTGCAACTATCCGCAGAAATTTCCTGACCCGCAGGTCGTCCTGCAGCGTCTGCTGCTGGGAGAAACGGTGCTGGAAGCCTACTGGAAAAGTGTCATGTGGCCCGCCCAGACGCTGCTGGTGGGCGACCCGCTCGCCCGTCCGCTGGCCGCTGCGCCCAGGCGCTGGGCGGCCGCGGCAACGACCAAGCCCCAGGGGCCGGCGCTCCATGCGCCAGAGGACGGCCCGAAGGCCGGCGATAATTGAGGGTCTCGCCGTGACGCACCCCCTCTAACGCGCGTTTGCGGCCGTCTCCGCCTGGTCGGCGCCCCATCCGGGCCGTCGAGCGGCGACCGGAACCTTCCTCGGGTGGCGCCCTGCGGGCACATCCGATCACACCAACACAGGACCCCCTTCATGGCGCAATACGTCTTCACCATGAACCGCGTCGGCAAGACCGTGCCGCCGAAGCGTCAGATCCTCAAGGACATCTCTTTGTCCTTCTTCCCCGGCGCCAAGATCGGCGTGCTGGGCCTCAACGGTTCGGGCAAGTCCACGCTGCTCAAGATCATGGCCGGTCTGGACAAGGACATCGAGGGCGAGGCCACGCCCATGCCCGGCCTGAAGATCGGCTACCTGCCCCAGGAGCCCCAGCTCGATGCCAGCCAGACGGTGCGTCAGGCGGTGGAGGAAGGCTTGGGCGGCGCCATGGCTGCTCAGAAGCGGCTGGAAGAGGTTTATGCCGCTTACGCCGAGCCGGATGCGGACTTTGACGCCCTGGCCGCCGAGCAGGCCGAACTGGAAGCGATCATCGCCACAGCTGGCGGCGAAAACACCGATCACCTGCTGGAGATCGCGGCCGATGCGCTGCGCCTGCCGCCCTGGGAGGCCAAGATCGGCCCGCTCTCCGGCGGGGAAAAGCGCCGCGTGGCCCTGTGCCGACTGCTGCTGTCCAAGCCTGACATGCTGCTGCTCGACGAACCCACCAACCACTTGGACGCCGAGTCGGTGGAATGGCTCGAGCAGTTCCTCAAGCGCTTCTCCGGCACCGTGGTGGCCATCACCCACGACCGCTACTTCCTGGACAACGCCGCCGAGTGGATCCTGGAACTGGACCGCGGCTACGGGCACCCCTACAAGGGCAACTACACCGACTGGCTGGACGCCAAGGAACGTCGCCTGGAAGCCGAGCAGAAGTCGGAAGACGCTCGCGCCAAGGCCCTGAAGCAGGAGCTGGAGTGGGTGCGCAAGAACGCCAAGGGCCGCCAGGCCAAGAGCAAGGCGCGTCTGGCCCGCTTCGAGGAACTGAGCGACGTCGAGTACCAGAAGCGCAACGAGACCAACGAGATCTTCATTCCCGTGGCAGAGCGCCTGGGCAACGAAGTCATCGAGTTCAAGAACGTCTCCAAGAGCTTCGGCGACCGTGTGCTGATCGACGACCTGTCGTTCAAGGTGCCGGCCGGCGCCATCGTGGGCATCATCGGCCCCAACGGCGCGGGCAAGTCCACCCTGTTCCGCATGATCCAGGGCGTAGAGCAGCCCGATTCGGGCGAGGTGACCATCGGCAAGACGGCCAAGCTGGCTTTCGTGGACCAGAGCCGTGAAGGCCTGGCCGGCGACAAGACGGTCTGGGAAGACGTCTCCGGCGGCTTGGACAACATCATCGTGGGCAAATTCGTGATGCCCAGCCGTGCCTACATCGGCCGCTTTAACTTCAAGGGCAACGATCAGCAGAAGCTCGTCGGCCAGCTCTCGGGTGGTGAACGTGGTCGTCTGCACCTGGCCAAGACCTTGGCCCAGGGTGGCAATGTGCTGATGCTGGACGAACCCTCGAACGACCTGGACGTCGAAACCCTGCGCGCGCTGGAAGAGGCGATGCTGGAGTTCGCCGGCTCAGCCATGGTGATCTCCCACGACCGCTGGTTCCTCGACCGGATCTGCACCCACATCCTGGCCTGCGAAGGCGACTCGAAGTGGTTCTTCTTTGACGGCAACTACCAAGAATACGAAGCCGACAAGAAGAAGCGCCTGGGTGAAGAAGGCGCCCGGCCCCACCGCCTGCGCTACAAGGCCCTGAAGTAATCCTGGTCTTAGGCCCCCGCGGCCAATCGGCCGCGGCACTCAGAACGGGGCAGCCTGGCGCAAGCCGAGCCTTTACCGCCGGAGGGGGTCGCTTTGCCGGCCCCTTTTGCTGGCGGCTTCAGTTCAACAGGTGCGATGCACCGGCTCGGTGCGGGTCACCAACCAGGTCAGTGCCTCACCCTGCAGGTGAGGGGCCAGGCGCGCACGCACAGTGGCGTGGTAGTCATCGAGCCAGTCGAGCTCGTCGGCACGCAACAGCGAGAGGTCCAGGCAGCGGGTGTCGATAGGGCAGAGCGTCAGGGTCTCGAACGCCAGAAATTCACCAAACTCTCCAGCCGGGGCGGGCACATTGAGGACCAGGTTCTCGATGCGCACCCCCCAGCGTCCGGGCCGGTACAAGCCCGGCTCCACCGAGGTGATCATGCCCGGCAGCATGGCAGTGTGCGGCTCCGGCATGGCCTTGCTGATGGTTTGCGGGCCTTCGTGCACGTTCAGAAAATAACCCACGCCATGCCCGGTGCCATGGCCGTAATCCAGGCTCTGCGCCCACAGGGGTGCCCGCGCCAAGCTGTCCAGGAACGGCGCGGGTGTGCCCAGCGGAAAGCGGGCTCGGCTCAGCGCCAGGGTGCCCTTGAGCACAAGGGTGTAGTCCCGGCGGTGCTCGGCACTGACCTGACCCACCGGCCACACGCGGGTGATGTCGGTGGTGCCGCCGAGATACTGAGCGCCTGAATCAATCAGCAGCAACCCGTCACCTTGGATCGTGGCGAATGAGGCGGGTGTGGCGCGGTAGTGTGGCATCGCGCCATTGCCGTTGAAGCCGGCAATGGTGGGAAAGCTCAGCCCGACAAAACCCGGCTGCAGGCGCCGCTCGGCGGTCATCCGCTCGTCGATGGTCAACTCGGTCACCGTCTCGCCGCGGGACAAGGCCGCTTCCAGCCAGGCATAAAAACGGCACATCGCCACGCCGTCCTGCACCATGGCCTCGCGCACATGGGCCGCCTCCGCCTCTGACTTACGGCTCTTGGCCAGCGTCGAGGGATTGAGACTCTCCACCACACGGACCGATTCGGGCAATGCCTGCCTGAAGCCCCAGGTAACGCGGCGCGGATCC
Source organism: Ideonella livida (assembly GCF_010499455.1). Taxonomy (GTDB): domain Bacteria; phylum Pseudomonadota; class Gammaproteobacteria; order Burkholderiales; family Burkholderiaceae_C; genus Ideonella; species Ideonella livida. The sequence continues at coordinate 127,648 of NZ_JAAGOH010000004.1, forward strand.
AGCAGTACCACGGCCGGCGCCTCCAGGCTGGCCAGCCGGTGCCGCAAATCGGCGTAGGGCTTCAACTGCACGCCGTCAGCGGCCAAAACCGCCTGCACCGCTGCAGGCACCTTGCCGGTGCCCACAAACAGTTCGGCCGACGACATGTCCAGCAGCAGATGCGCCAAGAAGACCGGGTTGTAGTCGACGTCTGCGCCGCGAAGCAAGGTCAGCCAAGCCACATCGTCCAGGCTGCTGACCAGATGGTGGGTTGCCCCCAGGCGGGCCATCTCGGCACGCACAGCGGCAAGTCGCTCCTGCCTTGGCTGGGTGGCAAAAGGCGCTGCATGGGCATACACCGGCTCCGCCGGCAACCCGGGCCGCTCAGGCCAGGCGGCGGCCAGCGGATCACGGTCGGTCACCCACTCGATGCCGGCCTGCACGCAGGTGGCCTGAAGTTGGCGGGCCGCCGCGAGCCCCAGCACATCCCCATCGACCAGCAGTCGCTGTCCGCGCTCCAGTTGGCGGGTGATCCACTCCAGATGGTGCGTGGCGGCGCCGGTCGGGATCCGGACCAGGTCGATGCCAGAGCCCTTGAGCTCGGCCTCCGCCTGTTCCCAGTAGCGGCTGTCGGCAAACAGCGCCGCTTGATCGCGCGTCACCACCAAGGTACCCATGGAACCGGTGAAGCCACTGAACCATTCGCGTCCCTGCCAGTGCCCAGGCAGGTATTCACTGAGGTGCGGATCGGAAGAGGGCACCAAGACGGCATGGGCATCCATGGCCAAAAGGTGGGCTCGCAGGGCAGCCAGTCGCTGCGTGACGGGCAGGGCGGGGACGTCCATGGGCTTGTGGCGGCGGGGCGTGCCGTGTGTCGGAAAGCCGCGGATTCTAGAAGCCGGGGCCCGGGGGAACGAAAAGGGCATTCCCTGCCGCCGATCGGGGAAACCAGCACCCAACGCAGGGCGTAGCAGAGGACGCGGGAAGAATCTTGCCGGTACGCCCGCCTGGTGGCGGGCACGGGCAGCGGTCAATCGTCCAGTCCGAGCTCCTGGATCTTGCGGGTGATGGTATTGCGCCCGATACCCAGCTTCTGCGCCGCCTCGATACGTCGCCCTCGCGTGGTCCCAAGGGCCGTCTGGATGAGGCGCGCCTCGAACTGGCGGGTCAGGCTGTCCCACACATCGGGTCGATTGGCGTCGAGCATGCGGTGGGCCACCCGTTCCAGGTCGGCCAGCCAGTCGGCGTCCTCGGTCGCCGCATCGGCCGGCCCAGGGGAAGGCAGCACCACGGGCGGCAAGGTGGGCAGACCGGGGTTGGCCGGCGCCGGTGGCATGGTCGGCATGGGCACGGGCGCCGTCGCCAGCGGCATCATCGGTGCCACCAGGGGGCGCACCTCCGCCGCCAAAGGCGTGTCCGCACGCTGCTGCAACAGCTCGGGTGGCAGATCTTTAGGCTCGATGACCTGGGCCGGCGCCATCACCGTCAGCCAGTGGCAGATATTCTCCAACTGGCGCACGTTGCCCGGGAAATCAAATGCCCTGAGCCGCTCCAGCGCCTCCTCGGTGATGCGCTTGGGTTCAACCCCCAGCTCCTTGGCACTCTTCTGGAGGAAGAACCGGGCCAATGCAGGCACGTCCTCCGAGCGCTCACGAAGGGGCGGCAGGCGCAGCCGGATGACATTGAGCCGGTGGAAGAGATCCTCCCGGAATACGCCGTCCTTGACCCGCAACTCCAGGTTCTGGTGCGTGGCCGCGATGACGCGCACATTCGCCTTGAGCGGCTGGTGCCCGCCTACGCGATAGAACTGCCCGTCGCTGAGCACCCGCAACAGACGGGTCTGCAGGTCAAAGGGCATGTCGCCGATTTCATCGAGGAACAAGGTGCCCCCGTCGGCCTGCTCGAAGCGGCCCCGGCGCATGGTTTGCGCGCCGGTGAAGGCGCCGCGCTCATGCCCGAACAGCTCAGACTCCAGCAGGTCCTTGGGAATGGCCGCGGTGTTGATGGCGATGAACGGTCCGTTGGTGCCCAGGTCACCGCGGGGGCTGTGGCGGTGCAGCGCTCTTGCCACCAACTCCTTGCCGGAGCCGCTCTCCCCGGTGATGAGCACCGTCACATTGCTTTGACTGAGCCGGCCGATGGCACGAAACACATCCTGCATGGCCGGCGCCTGACCTAGGATCTCGGGCGCCGGCCCGTTGCGCTCGTCGCTGACCTCCTCGCGCAGGCTTTCGTCCACCGCACGGCGGATCAGCTCTACCGCCTTAGGCAGGTCAAAGGGCTTGGGCAGGTACTCGAAGGCCCCCCCTTGGAAGGCGGAAACCGCCGAATCCAAGTCGGAGTAGGCGGTCATGATGATGACCGGCAGGCTGGGCAGACGCTCCTTGACCCGCGACAGCAGGTCCAGGCCCGAACCACCGGGCATCCGGATGTCGCTGACCAGCACCTGGGGCTCATCGCTTTCCAGGGCCGCCAGCACATCCCTCGGGTTGGAGAAGCTGCGCACGGCGAGCTGCTCCCGCGCCAGCGCCTTCTCCAGCACGAAACGGATGGATTGGTCGTCGTCAACGATCCAGATGGGTTTCATTCAGCGTCTTTTCCGGTCAGGGCAGGGGGATCAGGATCTTGAACACCGTGCGTCCCGGCTCACTCTCGCATTCGATCGTGCCCTGGTGCTGCTGCACGAAGGTCTGCGCTAGCGTCAAGCCGAGCCCCGAACCGCCTTCCCGTCCTGACACCAACGGGTAGAAGATGCGGTCCTTGAGTCCTTCCGGAACGCCAGGGCCGTTGTCTTCGACATGCAATTCCAGTGCCAGACGGAAGCGCTGCTTGCCGATGGTGACCTGACGATGCACCCGCGTACGCAGCACGATGCGTGCGTCGCCCATGTCGATGCGGTCCTGCAAGGCCAGGGCGGCGTTTTGCACAATGTTGAGCACCGCCTGGATGAGCTGCTCCCGGTCTCCCCGGAACTCGGGGATGGAGGCGTCGTAGTCGCGCTGCACCCGCAGCCCGCGGGGGTGTTCGGCCAAGGTAAGCGAACGCACCCGCTCGCAGACCTCGTGGATGTTCACGTCGGTGACCACATGGGGTTTGCGGTGCGGCGCCAGCAGGCGGTCGACCAGGGTTTGCAGGCGATCGGCCTCATGGATGATCACCTGGGTGTATTCGGTGAGCTCCGGCGAGCGCAACTCCATGGCCAGCAACTGGGCAGCGCCCCGGATGCCCCCCAAGGGGTTCTTGATCTCGTGGGCCAAGTTGCGGATCAACTCCTTGGTCACCTGCGCCTGTCCGAGCACGCGCTCCTCACGGTCCTGCCGGGTTTGCTGCTCGATCTCGATGAGCTCAACCAAGACCTTGTGGTGGCTGTGGTCGATCTGGCTGACGATGACATGCACCGGTACAGCCTCGCCGGGCAGAGGCAAGGCGCGACGCAGTGTGGTCTCGAACCGGCGGGTGGCAAACTCGTTGCACGCCACCGCCTGAAGCGCCTCCTGCAGCGCCACCGGCTCGCGCACCCATTCGAGCAGGCTGCGTTGCACCAAGGTTTTGCGAGAGAGGCCGACCACGGCCTCCAGGACGCTGTTGACGAAGAGGCAGGATCCGTCAGGTCGCACGACAGCCACCATGGTGGCCAAATGATCGAAGCTCTCCCAGGCACGCAGCTCGGCGGCCTCTTGATTGCGCAGCAGTCTCACGTGCCTCCCAGTTTGGCGATCTCGCGTCGGATGGCGGCCACGTCCGCCTCCTTGCGGGTCAGTGCGGCCTTAAGCGACTCGGTGCGCTCCAGATACTTCTGGCCGTTGCGCTCATCGCCACGCCGCTCGGGCTCGCCGTTGTTGTATTCCTTGCGCAGCGCCTCCAGCGCCGCCTCTTCCTTGCGCAGCTCCGCCTCCAGTATGCGGCGCGCATCGGTGTCCCGTGCCTCCTGCTCGGCACGCTGGACGCGGACATCAGGGGTGTTGGGGCTGCGGGTGGGCTCACTGCTCGCGCTGGGTCGTGCCCTGGCCGGGGCCGGCACGGTGGCGGGGGTGGCTGCCTCGCGGGATTTACACCCCTTGGACTCCGCCTCCTTGGCGGTCAAGGTGTTGGTGAAGACATTGCCCGGACAGATGTAGTACACATTCTGGGCCGACGACGGCGTGGGAACCCACGGCAGAGTCAATGCCAGGCCCAGGGCGGCCAGCGGAAGCGTAGGGGAGGATGTGCTGCGCATCGTGCGATTCTGTCGCCAAAGAAAAAAGGGGATGGCCAGGCCACCCCCTTTTCATGCGTGAACGGCAGTTATCACAGGGTGTAGTACATGTCGTACTCGACCGGGTGCACGGCCATGCGGAAGCGGGTCACTTCTTGCATCTTCAGGTCGATGTAGGCATCGATGAAGGCGTCGGTGAACACGCCACCCTTGGTCAGGAACGCACGGTCCTTGTCCAGGTACTCCAGAGCCTGGTCCAGGCTGTGGCAGACGGTCGGGATCAGCGCGTCTTCTTCCGGCGGCAGGTGGTACAGATCCTTGGTGGCGGGGTCGCCAGGGTGGATCTTGTTCTCAACGCCGTCCAGGCCGGCCATCAGCAGCGCGGCAAAGCACAGGTACGGGTTGGCCGAGGGGTCCGGGAAGCGGGCTTCCACGCGACGGCCCTTCGGGTTGGCCACGTACGGGATGCGGATCGAGGCCGAGCGGTTCTTGGCCGAATAGGCCAGCTTCACCGGAGCTTCGAAGCCCGGCACCAGACGCTTGTAGCTGTTGGTGCCCGGGTTGGTGATGGCGTTCAGGGCGCGGGCGTGCTTGATGATGCCGCCGATGTAGTACAGCGCGAACTCGCTCAGGCCGGCGTAGCCGTCGCCAGCGAACAGGTTCTTGCCGTCCTTCCACACGGACTGGTGCACGTGCATGCCGGAGCCGTTGTCGCCCACGATCGGCTTGGGCATGAAAGTGGCGGTCTTGCCGTAGGCATTGGCCACGTTCACGATGATGTACTTCTGCAGCTGGGTCCAGTCAGCGCGCTGCACCAGCGAGCTGAACTTGGTGCCGATTTCCATCTGGCCGGCGTTGGCCACTTCGTGGTGGTGCACTTCAACGGGAATGCCCATCTGCTCGAGCAGCAGGCACATTTCCGAGCGCATGTCTTGGCCGCTGTCGACCGGGGGCACCGGGAAGTAGCCGCCCTTGACGGTGGGGCGATAGCCCTTGTTACCGTGCTCGTAGTCCTTGCTGGAGTTCCAGGCGGCTTCTTCCGATTCGATCTGGAAGAAGGAACCACCCATCTCATTGCCCCAGCGCACGCTGTCGAACACGAAGAATTCGGGTTCCGGACCGAAGTAGGCGGCGTCGCCGAAACCGGCCGACTTCATGTAGGCCTCGGCACGGCGGGCCAGGGAGCGCGGATCACGCTCGTAAGGCTTGCCGTCGGTCGGGTCGATGACGTCGCAGGTCAGGATCAGGGTCGGCTCTTCGAAGAACGGATCGATGTTGGCCGTGGTGGGATCCGGCATCAGCAGCATGTCGGAGGCTTCGATGCCCTTCCAGCCGGCGATGGACGAACCGTCGAACGCATGGCCCGAGGTGAACTTGTCCTCGTCGAAAGCGGAAACGGGCACGGAGACGTGCTGCTCCTTGCCACGGGTGTCAGTGAAGCGGAAGTCAACGAACTTGACTTCGTTGTCCTTCACCATCTGCATCACATCGGCGACGGTCTTGGCCATCAAAAAGGCTCCTGGCGGATGAGTTTCAACGGATATCGTGAGTCGTTAGGGACGGCCTGCCAGCGCCTCAAGGCTGCCGGGGCCGATCTTTCACGGCGCAGCGAATGTAGCAGAAACCATGCCCAAAAAAGGTGAACAGGCACTGTCGCCGAGCTTCCAAGATCCGGGGTTTCCCGCGAGATGCAGGATCAATGCACCAACATGGTGAGGCGCATGCGGCCAATATGGTGCATTGCAATGCACTCAGGTGGTGCTTACACGAATGCCCGCGAAGGCGCTCAAACCGGCCTGCAGCGCAACAAAGGCTGCTTGTGCCGCCTTCGGCTCCCCCTTGACGCCCAGCTCGATGTGTCGCCCCCGCTGAGGGTGATCCACGCTCGGCAGGCTGAACACCTTCACCCCAGGATGCTCAGCTTCCACCCGTTCCATCAGTGGGGTCAGGGTGGACTCCATCGCCTCGTAGACATAAACCGAGAGTTCTTGCCATTGCACAGGAACCAGATGACCGTAACGCTGGTCCAGCACCCAGGCCATCATGGGATGCGCCATGACGGGAAAGCCGGGCAGGAAATGGACGTCGCCCAGGCTGAAGCCGGGAATCTTGTTGTAGGGGTTGGGAATGATCTGCGCATTTGCCGGAAAGACACCCATGTTCAGCCGGTGTAGGTTGTCCGGACGATCTGGCTCGTAGGGCTGACCGGTCTCCCGTGCCATGTCCTGGATGCGCTCCTGGATCAGGCGCTTGGCCTCGGGGTGCAGAGCCAGGTCCTGACCCGCTGCGGCAGCGGCACAGGCCCGGGTGTGGTCGTCCGGTGTGGCGCCAATGCCACCGCAGCTGAAAACGATGTCACCGCTGGACATGGCCTGCCGCAGCGCGTCGGTGATGCGCGCCGGCTCGTCGCCCACGTACTGGCACCAAGAGAGGCTCTGGCCCCGCTCGGCCAGCAGCTCGATGGTGCGGGTCATGTGCTTGTCCTGGCGGCGACCCGAAAGGATTTCATCGCCGATGATGATGAGGCCGAAAGCCGGCATGCGCGCTCCTGGGGTTGGGGGCCCGATTGTGAGGGCAGCCCATCAGCCCTGCAGCGGTCTCAGGCTCGACCGCACAGGCGCTTCAGGCCCAACCACTGCTGGCGCCAGAACCCTTCACCGTAATCGCGGCCGCCCTCTTCGGGCAGCTGGTCGCGGATGCCGGTAGGCTCCACCCCCCGGGTGAACCGCACCGTGCCAAACAGCAGGTCCCAGATGGGCAGCAGCACGGCAAAGTTGTGGCCGCCCAGGCGTCGCTGCGGCCCGCTCTCGTGCCCCAGGCCGATGGCATGGTGCAGCCGGTGGTAGAGCGGACTGACCAGCAGGTAGCGCCCCACCGGCCCGAAGCTCCAGCGCAGGTTGGCATGCGAGAGGTTTTCCAAGGCCTGGGACAACAGCACCAAGGCCATGAACTGGCCAGGCGGCACCCCGACGATGCGGGCAGTCACCACGAAAAGCACATCCACGACGAGGTCATCGAGCAGGTGGTTGCGGCTGTCGGTGAATGGATTGAGGTGGCGTTGGCTGTGGTGCAGGGCGTGCAAAGCCCACCAAGCCGAGAACTGGTGCTGGCCGCGATGGATCCAGTACATCAGGAAGTCAAAAGCGACCAGGTACACGAGAAAGCCCGCGACGGCGGTATCGGTGACACCAGGCCACCAAGGGGCCACCCACTGGTCCAGGTGCCAGCCATCCACCCCATGGACCGCCAGCCAGCCGAACAGGCCATTCCACAGGTCACCCAGCGCCAGAAACAATCCCAGCCGCACCACCCCCAGCCGCTGCAGCAGCGTGTAGACAAGGTCGACCCGAACCGCCTGCCGCCAGGCGGTGCGGGCAGGCCCGACCGGCTCGGCCGGCCACAGCCGCTGGAGCGGGAACAACACCAGCGCCACGATCAGGATTTGAATCAAGCCGCCCAGCACCCAACCCAAGCCATCGTAGGCGTCTGGCAGCAAGTTGCCGGCACCCAGGCCGAACATCAGGGGCTGGACCAGCGCCTCGAAGAGGAGCTGCTGCGTTTGGGCGAGGAGTTCTTCAAGCATGGCGTCATGTCCTACGCGCCGGACTCAGGGCAGTGGATGGGATCGTCCGTAGCGGGGATGCTGGTCCACGGTGGCAAAGCAGAAGCCCCGGGCCTTGAGCCCCTGCAGCAGCGGTGCCAGCACCGCTGGCGCCCAAGGATCCTGCCGTGACCAGATGCCCAGGTGAGCCACCAGGATGTCGCCCGGCTGGATGCGGTCCAGGGCCTGGCGCAGCAAGCGTTCATTGGGGAACCGGTCGCTGGGCAGCTCATCGCCCAGGAAGCCCGCCGCCGACCAGCCCACATGCTGGTAGCCGCAAGCCTGGGCCGCCTGGAGCAGGGCAGGGGAGGTCTTGCCGCCAGGTGCCCGGAACAGGGGAAGTGGTTCCTGTCCGGTCATCTGCCGGATGCGGGCCTGACTGCGCTCGACCTCCGCGCAGTAGCGTGCTGCCGTCCAGTTCTGCCGAACCCCTTGATCGGGGCCAGCGCTGGCCCTGACGGTGAATCCACCGTCACCCCGGTCGGCCAGCCAGTACACATGATCGAAGGTGTGACTCGCCAGGCGGTGTCCTGCCTGCGCCAGTTCGCGCCACCAAGGTGCCCATCCATCGTCCAGGCTGCCCCCGCCTTCCAGGGTGCGCTCATGCGCCAGAAAGAAGGTGGCGCGCACGCCCTGGGCGCGCAGGGTATCCGCGACCAACCGGGCCACGCCCATGTGGCCGGTGTCGAAGGTGAGGTAGAGGGGTCGCGCGCACGGTGGGGCCGCAACCGCCGACGAGGCGCATGCCGCCTGCGGTCCCGCAATCCAGCCTGTCGCCACAAGCACCGAACCCAGCAACAAGCGCGCAAAGACGTGGCGGCCTCGGCGGATTCCCGTGGTGGCCGACGGGGCAGCGGTCAGGCGCGGACACATGCTCACTGCCGCGGCGCGTGGTCCAGGGTCCAGACGCCGTGCGGCGAACGCCCCACGGGCACTTGTTGGATGACCTGTCCGCTGTCCAGGTCGATGTAGGTGAGCTTGCGCGCCCAGCGTGAACTCAGCAGCAGTGTCTTGCCGTCTGCCAGGATCTCCATGCAGTCCGGACCACCCGGCCCTGGGTACTGCCGCACCACCGCCATGCGCTCGGTGTCGATCATGCTGACGGTGTTGGCCACCCGGTTGCTCACCAGAATATGACGCTTGTCACCCTTGGCGCGAAAGGCATGTGCCCCTTCTCCGGTTTCAATGCGCTTGATGAGTTGAGCCGGCTGCTTGCTGACATCGTAGACCTCGACGAAACGGTCTCCCGTGAGCCCGACATAGAGGTGGCGGTCATCCGCCGTGAGGTACACGTCCGCCGGCAGCTTGCCGGTCGGCACCCGCCAGCGCAGCGTCTGGGTGGCCAGGTCGATGGCCACCAACTCGTCACTGTCCTGCATCGTGGCATAGGCGGTGGTGCTTCGACTGTCGATCCAAACATGACTCGGCGTCTTGCCGGTCGGGATGCGCTTTTGCAGCTTCAGCGGCGCCGCCTTGTCCTCGGGATGCCAGCGGTAGATGTCCACATGGTTCAACCGGTTGGCCAAGGTGACGAACCAGCGCATGTCCGGAGAAAAGCGCAGTTGGTAGGGATCCACGATGCCGGTCATGGTGCGCTGCACCTGCGCCGTCACCGGGTCGATGAAGGTCAGGGTGTCACCAACAGCATTGGCTACCAGCAACGACTTCTCGTCCGGGGTGAGGTAGAGGTGGTGCGGCTCCTTGCCCACCGGGATCCGCTGACGTTCGGTGCGGGTCACGGGATCAATCACGCTGACCGTGGCATCCAGGGAATTCAGCACGAAGATGGGGTGCCGGGCTTGGGCGTGGACAGCCAAGGTGGCGCCAGCCAGCGCAACCACGGACAAGACAGACCGCAGCAGGCGGTGCAGGCGCGGGCGGCCTGGGGCGGAGACGGACATCGGGACCACGTGTTCTAGCGGATTTCGGGGTCCGAGAGTGTAGGGCCGATGACCGACATGCCGGCACACGACACGCTGCCCCATCCGGGGCTCGCCTGTCGCTTCCCTGCGCCGTTTGCGCTGGCGCAAGAAAGTCGCTCAGTCGTCGCTGCTGTCGCCGCCAAGCACCGAGCCCAACAACCCGCCCGCGGCAAAACCACCAAGCACCGAGCCTTCTTCGCGAGACCCGCCCATTTGGGGTGCAGCGGCAAACACACGGCTGGCCAGGCGGCTGAAGGGCAGGCTTTGCAGCCAGACGGTTCCCGGGCCGGAAAGGCGCGCCAAGAACAACCCCTCGCCCCCAAAGAGCGCCGTCTTGATCTTGCCCACGTACTGGATTTCGAAATTCACCGAAGGGGTGTAGGCCACCACACACCCGGTATCGACCAGGAGGCTCTGCCCAGCCTGGAGTTCACGGCGCACCACCGTGCCGCCGGCATGCACGAAGGCCAGGCCATCGCCTTCGAGCCGCTGCATGATGAAGCCTTCGCCACCAAAGAAGCCTACAGAGAGCTTCTGCTGGAAATGGATGCCCAGCGACACGCCCCGCGCCGCACAGAGGAAGGAGTCCTTCTGGCAGATCAGCATGCCCCCGAGTTGACGCAGGTCCATAGGCAGGATCTTGCCCGGATAAGGCGCAGCGAAAGCCACGCGCTGCTTGCCACCGGCCTCGTTGGTATAGACGGTGGTGAAGAGGGACTCGCCCGTGATCAGGCGTTTGCCAGCCCCCAGCAGCTTGCCAAAGAAGCCGCCTTGCTGGCGTGAACCGTCGCCAAACACCGCCTCCATGCCAATGCCGGCATCCATGAACATCAGGCTGCCGGCTTCACCGATCGCTGCCTCTCCAGGGTCGAGCTCGACCTCCACGAACTGCATCTCCGCGCCACGGATGTCGTAATCCACCACGTCCATCGCCATTGCCGTCTTCTCCTCTGAAGTCTGTCTATGCGAGCACAGCCCGGCTTGTGCAGGTGCGGGGCTGGCTCAGTGGGTCGGGAAGGACGACACAGGGGTCGCCAGCCCGTCAAAGCAGGACCGGAGCACCCAGTCCGTGATCTGCTCATCAGCATACTGCCCCGACGCCTTCAGCACCGTGACCACCGGATCACAGGCGCGGGCAAACAGGGAGTACAGATGGAGCTCGGGCGGCAGATCGGTCCGCAACTGCCCACGGGACTGGGCCGACAGGATCCACTCTTCCATGCGGCCGGCCACCTCACCCAGGAGGCGGCCGTAGTGCGGATCGTCGGCCAAGGCCTGGCGCAGTTGCGAATTCTGGCTTGGCAAGCTGGGCATCTGTCCTGCCAACAGCCGGCCAACGGCCCAGCGTGTCAGCCCTTGCAACGCCGCCAGCGGCTGATCCGGGTGGTCCAGCGCCAGTCGATCCAGGCACTCGAGGGTGTCTTCCAGCACACGGGCCATCGCTGCGGCCGCCAGGGCTTCCTTGGACGCGTAGTGGCGGTAGAGGCTGGTCTTGGCGATGCCGACCTCCGCCGCCACCTCATCCACCGTCATCTGCTCGAAACCCTTGCTGGCGAGCAGCCGGTTGACGGCATCCAGGATTGCGGCCTGGCGTACCTGTTGGAGCTTGTCTTTGAGTCGTGGGCTTGCCATGTCCTAATTTTAGAACGCATGGTTTTGACCCTGGACCCAGTGGTCTGTTCTGCTACTGCGCGGTATCGCCCGTCTGCGGACCCACTGTGGGCCTCAGTTCTTCCACACGGTAGCCCTGATGCAGCAGGGCTTCACGCAGCCAATCGGGGTGCGGACCGCAACCATCCCAGGCTTGCCCGGACAGAGGGTGCCGATATTTGACCGGCCGCGATGGCGCGGGCGAGGCCGCAGGGACTCCCTCCGTCGGCGAGGCGTCCAAGTCTTCCACCGTGATCTGCCAGTACTCCATGAGGGCGCGGATGCGCGCCACCACCACAGCCCGTTCGCGCGGACTCAAGGTCGGGCGCCCTTCAGATGAAGGACCTTCTGGAGTAAGAGGGGTGTGCAGGTCTGACATCAGGATTTGCAGAACCTGGTCTCCGCGGTGAACTGCGGAGAAGGGAGGCGGCGCGGTGCGCCGCCTCAAGTCATGCCACAAGACCAAGCGGCCTTGTAGGGCCGCCGGGGCATCAGCCCTTGAGCAGCGTGTCGAGTTCCTTGCAGGAGGGGGCGCAGACCGCCTGTGCCTTGCCCAGCAATTTGCGGGTTTTCAGATGGGCACGGGGACGATGCTTGCCGCAGAGGAAGCAAGACATCGTGGCGGCGCCAAAGGCGCCCGTGGCAGAAAAGGGGGAACCAGCCACCTTGGAACGATAGCGAAGACCGTTCGGATCAATGGCGGTTTTGGGTTCTTCCTTGGCCAGAATGACCTCCTTGTGTTCGATTCGATGACGGGGAGGGCCTTCGGCGTCAGGGGGCGAGCCGCCTGCCATCCACAACCGGCAATTATCGCTCAAGCCGGCTCCCCAGGCATACCCAAGTTCATTTCGGCGCCAGGCGGATGGCGCCATCCAGCCGGATCACTTCGCCGTTGAGCATGTCATTCGTGATGATCTGATGAACCAGCTTGGCATAGTCCTCCGGCCGCCCCAGGCGACTCGGGAACGGCACACCGGCGGCAAGCGCATCCTGCACCTCCTGCGGCATGCCAAACAACATCGGCGTCCCAAAAATGCCGGGCGCAATCGTCATGTTGCGGATGCCGTGGCGGGCCAAGTCTCGAGCGATCGGGAGGGTCATCCCCACCACTCCCCCTTTGCTCGCGGCATAGGCGGCTTGACCAATCTGGCCGTCATAGGCCGCCACACTCGCCGTGCTGATGATGACACCACGCTCGCCTGTGGGCTCCGGTGTGTTGCGGCTCATGGCCTGGGCAGCCAAGCGGATCATGTTGAAGGTGCCGACCAGATTCACTTGGAGAACCTTGGTGTACAAGCCCAGATCGTGGGCAGCGTCCTTGCCCACGGTGCGTGCGGCCGGTGCAATACCGGCGCAGTTGACCAGCCCTGCCAGCATGCCCATGGACTGCGCGGCGTCCACCGCTGCCTGACCGTCGACTTCCTGGCTCACGTCGCAGCGTACATAGCGCCCCCCCAACGCCTGCGCAAGGGCCTCACCCTTGTCCTGCTGCAAGTCCGCAATGACAACCTGCGCGCCGTGGGCACGCAGCATCCGGGCCGTGCCCTCGCCCAAGCCAGAAGCGCCGCCCGTGACGATGAAGACCTTGTCAGCGATGTCCATGTCGAAGTTCCTACAAAGTGCGAGTTTAGTTTACGTTAACGTAAACGTTAATTATCAAGCGCGCAGGACCGGAAGCGACTCCGGGCAAATGCGGGGACACAGCGCGGGTTTGCCGCGCTTCGCGCCTGCCTCAGGCAGGCATGAAAAAGGCCGCATGAGCGGCCTGATGGTCAGCGCCCACCTCGCGGCAAGACGCGTGTCAAGGGGCTGTCGAGTCAGCCCAGGGCTTGCAGGGCGCGGGAGGTGATCTCGTCCACGCTGCCCACCCCCGAGATACGTGCATAGCGGGGAGCTTGTGCATCTCCCGTCGCCGCCCAGGCGCCGTAGTAGTCCACCAGCGGACGGGTCTGGCTGTGGTAGACGTCCAGGCGCTTGCGGACGGTTTCCTCTGCATCGTCGGCACGCTGGATCAGCTCTTCGCCGGTAACGTCATCCTTGCCAGCCACTTTCGGGGGGTTGAACGTGACGTGGTAGGTGCGACCTGAAGCCACATGCACACGGCGTCCGCTCATGCGCTCGATGATGGCCGCATCCGGCACGTCGATTTCAAGCACCAGGTCCAGCTTCACGCCGGCTGCCTTCATGGCATCGGCTTGGGGGATGGTGCGGGGAAATCCGTCGAACAGGAAGCCCTTGGCGCAGTCCGCCTGCAGGATGCGCTCCTTGACCAGACCGATGATGATGTCGTCGCTGACCAGACCACCGGCGTCCATCACCTTCTTGGCGGCCAGGCCCAGCTCCGTGCCCGCCTTGACGGCCGCGCGCAGCATGTCGCCGGTGGAAATCTGCGGAATGCCGAACTTTTGGCAGATGAAAGTGGCTTGGGTGCCCTTGCCAGCGCCGGGGGCGCCCAGAAGAATGAGTCGCATGAGAGTCTGCCTCGTTAGATTGATTCTTGGTGCCGACCGGCCGATGAAACGCTTCGGTCAGGCCTGAAATACGGAAGTGGAAGCATGCCGTGGCGCATGCCCCAGGATCGGGGTCAGGATAGCATGTGCAACCCTGCGCAGACCTGACGCAGGCGCTCCCGCGCCGGCTGTGTTTACCCGGTGACCAGACGCCGCACGCGCTCCAGATCGGCCAGTGTGTCCACCCCTGGCGCAGGGGCTGTCTCGCTCAGGTGCACTGCAATGTGCTCGCCATGCCAAAGCACCCGCAACTGCTCGAGCGACTCCACTTGCTCCAGCGGCGCCGGCTCGAGCAGCGGGAACTGACGCAGGAATCCTGCCCGGTAGGCATACAAGCCGATGTGGCGCAACGCGCCTGTCGGCGGCAGCGCCGCCGCACCAGCCTGACTGCCATCTCGCCACCACGGCAGGGGAGCGCGGGAAAAGTAGAGCGCCCGGCCCGACCGGTCGCACACCAGCTTGACGACATTGGGGTTGCAAAAGTCCTGCACGTCCTCCAGCCGATGGGCCGCAGTGGCCATGACACAGTCGGGGCGGTTCCGCAGCAGTTGGGCGCAAGCACCCACCAGGGCCGGGTCGATCAAGGGCTCATCGCCTTGAACATTGACCACCAGATCATCTCCATCCAGCCCCAGCAAACCGCAGGCCTGCGCCAGGCGGTCGCTGCCACTGGGATGGCCCGGATCGGTCATCACAGCCTGCACACCATAGGTGACGCAGGCCTGCAGGATGCGATCGTCGTCGCAAGCCACCACGACCTGCCGCGCGCCGGAGCGCGCGGCACGCTGCGCGACGCGCACCACCATCGGCAGGCCGCCGATGTCCGCCAAGGGTTTGTCCGGCAAACGGCTGGACGCCATCCGCGCCGGAATCAGGACGGTGAAGTCCGCAATCATGCCGCGTCCTCATCCTGCTCCAGCGCACGCGCTTCGCTCTCAAGCATGGCAGGAATGCCATCCCGGATGGGAAAGGCCAGGCGATCGGCGGCACACACCAACTCGTGTGGGCGCAGAGCCTCGTCACGGCGCAGGGTCAGCGGGCCCTTGCAAAGAGGACAGACGAGGAGGTCGAGCAGGCGCAGGTCCAGGGTCATGGAAGACAGGTCAGTTGCAGCTCGCCGACGGATCGGCGGGCTGTCTAAGTTCGCGCGCCTGCACCAACCAACCATGCAGTTGCTGGAGCAGGGCGTCCGGGAGCTCGAAGTCTAGCGGCACGACCCAGACCTGCGGCCCGCCGGGTGGCAGCGCAGGCAGCTTGACCGCATCCTTCTCGGTGACCAGCACCTCGGTGGCCTGGCTGGGCCAGGGCACCTGCGCCCAGTCATGGTGATCCGGCAGCGGCAGACGCTGCAGGCGCACACCGCAGGATTCAAGCATGGAGAAAAATCGTTCGGGTTCGGCCAGCCCGGCCGCAGCCCAAAGCGCCTGCTGCTGGCTGCGGCGCGCCAATGCCTCCAAGGCGGCAGGATCCGCACTGGCCCCTTGCCACCATGACGCCAACGGCACCGCCCCCGTCAGCGCCCGCCGGGCGAACTCGCCCGGCAAGGGAACGGACGGCGCTGGCGCGTTGAACAGCACGGCCTGCCGGGGACCCAGCGATGCAGGAACCGGCTCGCGCAGGGGGCCGGCGGGCAGCAACTGCCCATTGCCTGCCCCACGGGCATCGAATACCAAGAGTTCGACATCCCTTGGCAGCCGGCGGTGCTGCAAGGCATCGTCAGCCAGAATGACGTCGACCTCCTGATGGGCCTTGCACAAGGCCTGCAGCGCCGTCCAGCGGTCGGCGTGCACGGCCAATGGCGCGCCGGTGCGGCGATGGATCAGCAGCGGCTCGTCGCCCGCCTCTCGTGCGGTGGAGGTCGGACCCAAGAGGTGCAGCGCCCGATTCGCGCGGCCGTGACCGCGCGACACCACGCCGGGTGTCCAGCCACGTTGGCGCAACGCATGGACCAGCGCGACCGTGGTCGGCGTCTTGCCGGCTCCGCCGACGACCACGTTGCCGACGACCAAGATTGGACAGGGCGGGGTGCGTCCCGCGGCCAGACGCTCATCAGCCTCTCGACGGCGCCGCGAGAGCAGGCCGTAGAGTGAGGCCAGCGGCTGAAGGCACCGGGACCAGGGCGTGGGCGCAGGCGTCCACCAAGCACGCTCCAGCGCCACCAGCCAGCGCGAACGTGCCGGTGGGGAAGAGGGCACAGCTCCCACTCGTCCAGCCGCCGTCAGTTGCCCTGGCCGTGCTGGGCAGCAAAGGTGATGCGGACCAGACCCGCACGGCGGGCGGCGTCCAGCACATTCATGACCGACTGCACCGCCGCGGTAGCGTCGGCGCTGACGATCACCACCGGGTCCTTGCGGGACTGGGCGGCCTCCTGCAGGGCGGCCACCAGTCCTTCCACGCTGCGGCCGTCGACCGGTTGGCGGTCCACCGAGAACCGGCCGTCACCCGCGACGGCCACGACGATCTCGGCCGGCCGGTCCTTGAGCGGATCGGCATTGGCCGTGGGCAGGTTGACCTGCAGTTCAGTGAAGCGGGAGTAGGTGGTGGACAGCATCAGGAAGATGAGCACCACCAGCAACACGTCGATGAAGGGGATGAGGTTGAGCTCGGGCTCATCTCCTCCGGGGCGGCGAAACTTCATGGTCGTGGGTCCGACGTGGCAGGGCGGGCTCAGCGGCCCCGCGGCGCAGAGCGCAGCAGGTGCTGCAGCAGGGTCTCGGCGTCTTGCTCCATGTCCACCAAGAAGCCATTGACGCGGCCACGGAAGAAGCGGTGCGCCACCAGAGAGGGAATGGCGACGATCAGTCCGAACGCGGTGTTGTAGAGGGCGATGGAGATGCCGTGGGCCAGTTGCGCCGGGTTGGTGCCGCTGCCAGGGGCCTGGGCGCCAAAGATCTCGATCATGCCCACGACAGTGCCCAGCAGGCCCAGCAGCGGGGCGGCGGTGGCAATGGTGCCCAGGGTATTGAGATAGCGCTCGAGCTGGTGCGCGGCGGTGCGGCCGGCCAATTCGAAGGACTGACGCAACACAGCCTCATCGGCCTGTCGATCGGCTTGGTGGGTGCGCAAGCCAGCGGCCAGCACCGTCCCGAAGACCGAGTTGGCGGCCAGCTTGCCCAGCACGTCGTCGTTGAGCGCTCCTTGGCGGTGGACACCAAGCACCTCCTGGACCAGCCCCTTGGGCACGACCTTGGGTCGGCGCAGGGACATGGCGCGCTCGATGACGAGCGCCAGTGCGGCGATGGAACACAGGATCAGGGGCCAAATGGGCCAGCCGGCAGCTTCGATGATGCTAAACAAGTCGTCCTCTGGCCTCAGCCGGGGAAGGGTCGATACAGCCGCCGGATTATGGGCCCTAGCCCCACCGCGGAGCTGGCGCGTTGACGGGGGCGCAACAACCACGTGCCCGGCGGCCAAGCCCCGCGGATGCACGGGCCTATGGCGGGCTCCCTACAATCGCGCCGCATTCCACCCATCCCGCTCGGGGCCCAGCCTGGGTCCTGCGGGACGACAACCCGAGAGGAAGCCCCATGGAACACACCCTGCCCCCCCTGCCGTTCGGACTGGACGATCTGGCTCCCCACATGAGCCGCGAGACCCTGGAGTACCACCACGGCAAGCACCACAACGCCTACGTGGTGAACCTGAACAACCTGGTGGCGGGCACCGAGTTCGCCGGCCAGCCGCTGGAGGACGTGGTCAAGAAGTCGTCCGGCCCGATCTACAACAACGCCGCCCAGATCTGGAACCACACCTTCTTCTGGAACTGCCTGAAGAAGAACGGCGGCGGTGAGCCCACCGGAGCCCTGGCAACCGCCATCAACGCCAAGTGGGGCAGCTACGCCGCCTTCAAGGAAGCCTTCACCAAGAGCGCCGTGGGCAACTTCGGTTCGGGCTGGACCTGGCTGGTGAAGAAGGCCGACGGCTCGGTCGACATCGTCAACATGGGCGCTGCCGGCACCCCGCTGACCACCGGTGACACCGCGCTGCTGACCGTGGACGTGTGGGAGCACGCCTACTACATCGACTACCGTAACCTGCGTCCGAAGTTCGTGGAGACCTTCCTGAACTCCCTGGTGAACTGGGACTTCGCCGCGGCCAACTACGGCGCCTGACGCGCCCGCAGGGTGCCCGCCGGGCGCCCATGAAAGAAAGGCCACCTTCGGGTGGCCTTTTTGTTGAGGCGTGTCGGCGCCCCTCTCCGATCAGCTGGCCGCCAGTTCCGTCACCGGCACGCAGCTGCAGAACAGGTTGCGGTCGCCGTAGACGTTGTCCACCCGGCCCACCGGTGACCAGTACTTGCTGGCCTTGAGCGCGGCCACCGGGTAAGCGGCGACTTCACGGCTGTAGGCGTGCGTCCAGTCGGACGCCAGCAGGCTGGCGGCGGTGTGGGGCGCATTCTTCAAGGGGTTGTCCTCACGCGGCAGCGTGCCAGCCTCGACCTGGCGAATCTCTTCGCGGATGGCAATCATCGCGTCGCAGAAGCGGTCCAGCTCGGCCAAGGGTTCGCTCTCGGTGGGTTCCACCATCAGCGTGCCAGCCACCGGGAAGCTCAACGTGGGGGCGTGGAAGCCGTAATCGATCAAACGCTTGGCCACGTCTTCGGCGGAGATGCCGGACGTTTCCTTGAGCGGACGCAGGTCCAGGATGCACTCGTGGGCCACGCCACCGCCGCTCACCCCGTCCACACCACCGCTGAAATGGATGTCGTAGTGGCCGGCCAGGCGAGCGGCCACGTAGTTGGCATTGAGGATGGCCGTCTCGGTGGCCGCGGTCAGGCCGTCGGCGCCCATCATGCGGATGTACATCCAGGAGATGGGCAGCACGGCTGCATTGCCCAGCGGTGCGGCGCTGACGGCACCGACGCCACCGGCACGTTGCTGACCCCCAGTGTCATGACCCGGCAGGAAGGGCACGAGGTCCTCGACCACGCACACGGGGCCCACGCCCGGGCCGCCACCGCCGTGCGGGATGCAGAAGGTCTTGTGCAGGTTCAGGTGGCTCACGTCACCGCCAAACTCGCCCGGGGCGGCAATGCCCACCAGCGCGTTCATGTTGGCGCCGTCCACGTACACCCGCCCGCCAAAGCGGTGCACCAGGGCGCACAGCTCCTTGACCCGCGGCTCGAACACGCCGTAGGTGGAAGGGTAGGTGATCATGATCGCGGCCAGGTCGGCGGCGTGCTTCTCGCACTTGGCCTGCAGGTCGTCCAGGTCCACGCTGCCATTGCTGTCGCACTTCACCACCACCACCTGCATGCCCACCATCTGGGCCGAGGCGGGGTTGGTGCCGTGCGCGCTCTCCGGGATCAGGCAGATCTTGCGGTGTCCTTCGCCGCGTGAAGCGTGCCAGGCCATGATGGCCAGCAGGCCAGCGTATTCACCTTGCGAGCCGGCATTGGGCTGCAGGCTGACGCCGGCGTAACCCGTGGCCTGCACCAGCCAGCCGGTGAGCAAGGCATTCAGCTCGGCATAGCCGGCCAGTTGCTCCGCCGGGGCAAAGGGGTGCACGCCTGCGAATTCCGGCCAGGTGATGGGAATCATCTCGCTGGTGGCATTGAGCTTCATGGTGCAGGAGCCCAGCGGGATCATGCTGCGGTCCAGCGCCAGGTCCTTGTCCGAGAGGCGACGGATGTAGCGCAGCATCTCGGTTTCGCTGTGGTGCGTGTTGAACACCGGGTGCGTGAGGAAGGCGCTGCGGCGGGCCAGCTCAGCGGGCAGCAGGGCCGGCGTGTCGGCCAGGGCCTGCACGCTCGGGCGCTCGGTGCGGCCGGCGAGTTGCGCAAACAGGCGCCACAGGTCC
The DNA here is from genome assembly GCF_010499455.1 of Ideonella livida. GTDB lineage: Bacteria > Pseudomonadota > Gammaproteobacteria > Burkholderiales > Burkholderiaceae_C > Ideonella > Ideonella livida. The sequence goes on from NZ_JAAGOH010000004.1 coordinate 147,304, forward strand.
TGCACATCGCTGCGGGTGCTGGTTTCGTCCAGCGTGATGCCCACGGTATCGGCACTGGCAGCGCGCAGGTTGCGGCCGGCGGCCACGGCTGCGGCCATCAGGCTGTCGCGGTGGTGCTCGTCCTGCAGCACCACTTGCAGGGTGTCGAAAGCCGTATCGTGCACCAGCGCGTAGCCCAGCTGCTTCAGGCCCGCGGCAAGGATGGCCGTCAAGCGGGCCACACGCAGGGCGATGCGCTGCAGACCCTGGGGACCGTGGTACACGGCGTACATGCTGGCCACCACGGCCGGCAGCACCTGGGCGGTACAAATGTTGGACGTGGCCTTCTCGCGGCGGATGTGCTGCTCACGGGTCTGCAGCGCCAGGCGGTAGGCCGGCGCGCCATGCGCATCCACGCTCACGCCGACGATGCGTCCCGGCAGGGAGCGCTTGAGCGCATCCTTGCAGGCCAGGTAGGCGGCATGCGGGCCGCCGGCGCCCATGGGCATGCCAAAGCGCTGGGTGTTGCCCAGGGCGATGTCGGCCCCCAGCTCCCCCGGAGGGGTCAGCAGGGTCAGGGCCAGCAGGTCGGCAGCCACCAGGGCCAAGCCGCCGGCGGCGTGCACGGCGTCGATCAGCGGGCGCAGGTCACGCACCTGGCCGTTGAGGCCGGGGTACTGCAGCAGCACGCCGAATGCCGGCGTGGCGGCCAGATCGGCGGCCAGGTCGTTGCAATGCACCACGTCCACGGTCAGGCCCAGGGGCTTGGCGCGGGTACGGATCACCTCAAGACTTTGCGGCAGCACGTCGTGCGCCACCACAAAGCGGCTGGACTTGCTCTTGCCCCCACGGGCAGCCAGCGTCATGGCTTCGGCCGCCGCGGTGGCCTCGTCCAGCATGGACGCGTTGGCGATGTCCATGGCGGTGAGGTCGGTCACCAGGGTCTGGAAATTCACCAAGGCTTCCATGCGGCCCTGGGAGATTTCAGCTTGGTAGGGCGTGTAGGCGGTATACCAAGCCGGGTTCTCGAGGATGTTGCGCAGGATGACGCCGGGTGTGTGCGTACCGTGGTAGCCCTGGCCGATGTGGCTCTTGAGCACCTGGTTCTTGCCGGCGATGGCCTTGAGCTCGGCCAGGGCCTGAGCCTCGGTCACCGGGGTGGGCAGGTCCATGGCGCGGGTACGGGCGATGCTGGCGGGCACGATGGCTTCCACCAGCGCGCGGCGGCTGGTGGCGGTTGGGCCGATCTGGCGCAGCATGGCGGCTTGGTCCGCCTCGGTGGGGCCGATGTGGCGGGCGTGGAACTCCTGGGCGAGCTCCAGCTCGTCCAGGGCGGTGTGGGACGTGAAAGTCATGGCGGGATCCTGCGAGAAACCGGGTGCCTGTGCTCAGGCGGCAGCGAAGGGCGAGGCGGGCGGGTACTGGCTGCACCCACCGCAGACGGCATCAGAGCGTCTTAAGCAGCGCGTCGTAGCCGGTGGCGTCCATCAGGCCATCGAGTTGGGCCACATCGGCCAGCTTGACCTTGAAGAACCAGCCGGCGCCCAGCGGGTCGGTGTTGGCCAGGGCGGGGTCGTCACGCAGGGCTTCGTTGACCTCGACGATTTCGCCGTCCACCGGCATGTAGATGTCGGCGGCGGCCTTCACGGACTCGACGACGCCCGCCACGTCCCCCTTGGCCACGGTCTTGCCCACTTCGGGCAGGTCCACGAAGACCACGTCGCCCAGGGCGTCCTGGGCGTGGACGGTGATGCCCACCACGGCGGCGGCGGTGTCAGCGGCGTTGATCCATTCGTGGTCGGCGGTGAACTTCAGGGTCATGGTGGACTTCCTCGTGTCGGAAAAGGGTTCGTTCGGTTCAGGCCACGCCGCACGGCGCGGACGAGGGCTGGAAAAGGGGTGGCTCGCAGGACCCGGCGCGCATTGTGCGGGCCGCGGGCCAGCCGGTCGGCGAATTTCTGTGCGGCCGCTGTGCATCGGGCCGCACAGGAGCTTTCAACCGCGGTAGTAGCGGGTGGGCTGGAAAGGGGTGGCCACCACGTCCATCGGAAGGCGCTTGCCCCGCACCTCGGCCCAAACCCGGGTCCCCACAGCGGCATGGCTGGCCGGCAGGTAGCCCATGGCCACCGGAGCGCCGACGCTGGGGCCCAGGGTGCCGCTGGTCACGGAGCCCAGGGCGGTGCCGTCTTCGGCCACCAGGGGACTGCCTTCGCGGATAGGTGCCCGTTCCAGGCCACGCAGGCCCACGCGCTTGCGGCCGGCACCGGCGCCCAACTGGGCCTCGATCACGGCGGCGCCTGGGTAGCCGCCCGCGCGGGCGCCGCCAGGGCGGCGCACCTTCTGCATGGCCCAGGTCAGTGCGGCTTCCACCGGGGTGGTGGTGGTGTCGATCTCATGGCCGTACAGGCACAAACCAGCTTCCAGGCGCAGGGTGTCACGCGCCCCCAGGCCCGCAGGGGCCACTTCGGGCTGGGCCAGCAGGGCGCGGGCCAGGGCGACGGCCTGGTCTTGGTGCACCGAGATCTCAAAGCCGTCTTCGCCGGTGTAGCCGGAGCGTGTGACGAAGCAGTCGGCCCCTGCGATCTCAAACCGGCCGCAGGTCATGAAGGTGAGGGCGACCACTTCCGGGGCCAGCCGAGCCAGCGCCGTGACGGCTTGCGGCCCCTGCAGGGCCAACAGGGCGCGCTCCGGCAGCGTTTGCACGGTGCAGCGCTGGCCGATCTGGGCTTGCAGATGGGCGATGTCAGCCTGCTTGCAACCGGCATTGACCACCATGAACAGGTCGCCAAAATCGGGGGCCGAGGCGGCGTCAGGCCGGGTGATCATCAGGTCGTCCAGCAGGCCGCCTTGCTCGTTGGTGAAGAAGCCGTAGCGCTGCTTGCCGGCGGGCAGATCGATCACGTCCACCGGCACCAGGCTCTCCAGTGCGGCAGCGGCCTCAGCACCGATCAGACGCAACTGGCCCATGTGGGACACGTCGAACAGGGCGGCCTTGTCGCGGCACTGGCGATGCTCGGCCATCAGGCCCGCGGGGTACTGCACCGGCATGGCATAGCCGGCAAAGGGCACCATGCGGGCGCCCAGTTCGAGGTGCAGTTCGTGCAGAGGGGTCTTGAGCAGGGCGGCGTCGGTCATGGCGTCAGGCGATGAGGGCTGGGGGCGGCGCCAGGCAGGTGATCCGGCCCGGTTCCGTGTGAAGCCCCCGCTGTCCGCTTTACCTGAGAGATTGGCGCCGGGCGCCTGTGGCGGCCCTGTCGCTTGCCCCTTCGGTGGGCGGGCTCCAGGCCCGCCTCTCTCCAGTGAGGAACGGCGGATACCTCCGCCGCTTGCCAGTCCTTTTGCCTGAGCGTTCGAGCGCATTCGATGATCCGCGCGCTCTGCGCCTTCGGCGGCCCGCACGCAGCGGGCGCTCTCCTGACAAGGCAAAGATTGTATCCCAGCCGGCCTGGCCCCTAGGCACTGCGCCCACCGGGGACACCGCCCTGACCGGGCGCACCGGGCATGACCCGCCACAGGACACAATCGCCTTCTGCTGCCGCCAGGAGACATGGTCTTGTCCGACACCCCGCCCCGCCATTGCATTGCGCACCGTCCTGCCGCCCTCGACCGCCGAGCGACCAAGCGCCGGGCCCCGGAGTGCTTGCCCAGTCGGGGACAGGCCCTGCGGGTCCTGGTGCTGGCAGTGGGGCTGGCTGCCGCAGCCATGCCAGGCCAGGCGGCGCCGTCCTCTGCCACCAAGCGGGCGCCACCGGCCAACGCCGGGTCCAGCGCGGACGCGCCTGCCGACTACCAAGTACGGCCGACGCCGGACTGGGTGGTCACGCCCGCGCTGGCGGAATTGGAGAAACTGCCGGTGGCGTCTGCCGCCCTGCAGGTGCTGCTTCAGGAGGATCAGACGCGCCTGGGTCCGCAGGGGGCTGAGCGCTATGTGCGCGTGGTGCGCCGCCTGCAGGACCGTGCCGGCTTGGAGAGTGGCGCGCAGTGGCAGATCGACTTCGACCCCAGCTACCAGCGTCTGGTGCTGCATACCGTGGCGGTCTGGCGGGACGGCCGCCGGCAGGATCGGCTGCCCGGACTGAAGGTCAAGATGCTCCAGCGGGAGACCCAGCTGGAGCGCCAGATCTACGACGGCCGGGTCACGGCCTCCATCGTGCCGGAGGACATCCGTGTGGGAGACCGGATGGAGTTGGCCTACAGCCTGGTGGGCGAGAACCCGGTCTTCCGGGGTCGTCATGTGGACATGGACTGGTCGATGTCGCACCGTGGTCCGGTGGCTTGGTCGCGTCAGCGCCTGCTGGTGCCGGCGGGGCGGACCATCCAGCTCAGCGTGGATGAACGTCTGCACCAGGTGAGCCGTCAGACCCGCCAGGGGCAGACGGAGATATGGGTCGAACGCCGGCAGGCGCCGATGTACGTCTGGGAAAACCAGTCCGCCCCGGCGGCCTACCTGGCCGACCAGCAGCAATACAGCGAGTTCGAGCGCTGGGAAGACGTGGCCGGCTGGGCGGAGCGCCTGTTCGAGGGCACCGCGGCCCCTGGTGCCGAAGTGTTGGCGCAGGCCCAGCGGCTGCGCCGCGCCACGCCCCGGGAGACGGTGGAGGCGGTGTTGGACTTCGTGCAGCAGGAGATCCGCTACTTTGGCACCGAGATCGGCCCGGCCAGCCACCAGCCAGCGGCACCGGAGAAGGTGCTGCGCCAGCGCTTTGGCGACTGCAAGGACAAGGTGGCACTGGCGGTGGCCCTGTTGCGCCCCCTGGGCGTGGCGGCCGAGCCCCTGCTCGTGTCCACCCTGTGGCGCGGCGATGCGGCACGGCTGCTGCCCAGTCCACTGGCCTTCAACCACGCCATCCTGACGGTCCCCCTGGACGGCAGGCAGCTGGTGCTGGACCCCACCCGCAGCCTGCAGTCCGGCCCCCTGGAAGCTCGCCAGAGCCTGGGCCTGGGTGTCGGCCTGCCCGCACGCGCCGGCGCCGGGCTGATGACGCTGCCAGCGGCGGTGGAGCACCTGAAGGTGGAGGTGTCGGACCTGATCCGGTTTGAGCGCCTGAGTGAGGATCCGGTGCTGGAAGCACGCTGGACGTACCACGGCGAGAACGCTGAGCAGGTCCGCCAGCTGGCTCAGGCTGGACAACTGCAGGAGCTGCAGAAATGGCTGGCTGGCGAGTACGCCCGCAGCTATCCCGGCGCACAGACAGTGGGCGAGTTGTCCGTGGAGAACCTGGCCGGCCAGCATGCGGTGCGCCTGAGCCAACGCTTCGCCCTGCATCAGTACCTCAAGCTGGCAGAGGAGAAATATCTGCAGGGAGAGTTCGGGCTGGTGGGGGTGATGCAGGCCCTGCGCCTGCCCGACCAGGCCCCGCGCACCCGCGACCTGAGCCTGGGCGCCGGCGGCCAGTTCAGGCACGTGCTGCGCATGGAATTTCCGGAGGACGTCTTCAGCCGGCCCGGGCAGACACGTGGTGAGGAGGGTGACCGACACACCCGCGTGCGCTGGCGCCAGACCCTGGAGCCTCGGGCGGCGGAGGTGCAGGTGGACGCCACGGTGCAGGACACGGTCATCACCCCGACACAGTGGCAGGCCCACCGCGAGGCGCTGGTCAAGCTCTGGCCCCGCCTAAGCAACCAGATCTCACTGGCCACGCTGCGCCCGGCCCAGGCCGACGTGCTGCGCGAGCGGCTGAGGGCGCTGGACGCCGGACAGAACACCAGGGTGTCGATGCGCAGTCAGGTGCAACGAGACGCCCAGCAAGGCCTGCTGGTGGTGGACGCCCAGCTGCAGTCCGGACGCCTGCCTACACCGGCACAGGTAACGCTGCTGCGCCGCAAGATCGTCCACCTGGACCACCTGGGACGCCCCGAAGAAGGCCGCGAGGCCGCACGCCAGGCCCTGGCGCTGGACCCGCAGCACCTGGAGCTGCGTGAGGCCGCCGCAGAGAACGCGCTCGCCCTGGGCGACGCCGAGGAGGCCCTGCGCCTGGTGGGCCCGTTGCTGGAAGGGGGCACCTCCGCCTCGGCGCAGATGGTGGCGGGCCGCGCCCTCTACCAAGCCGGGGAGGTGGCGCGTGCCTTGCAGTACTTCCAGCGGGCGGTCAACCTGCAACCAGAAGGCGAGCGGGCCTATGCCCTGATCTGGGAACGCCTGGCCATGCGGCGCCTGGGTCAGACACCGCCGCTGGCCAGCCCGCGCCCCACGGGCTGGCCGGGCCACCTGCTGGCCTTGGTGGAGGGGCGTCTGGCAGAACCCGAAGCGCGGGTGCTGGCCATGGAAGGGGGCGGCGATACCGCCACCGGCCAGCGCTGCGAACTGTTCTTCTACCTGGCCGAGCTGCAGCAGGCGGCCGGCGACAGTCGCACGGCCATGCGCTTCTACCAGCAGGCGGTGGACACCCAACTCACCGAGTTTGTGGAGCACGGCATGGCGCGACTGGCCCTGAAGCGGGCAGGCGCCGCCCGCTGACGGAGGCCTCAGGCGCCGGGGCGTGGCGCCGCCGGCCGCGTGCGGTAGAACTCGATGGGCTGGGCCGTGGCCGCAGCCAGCTTCTCCTCCCGACGAGCCTGCTGGATGACGTTCTTCCTGAGCCGCCCGACCACGTGCATCTCGCACGGCTTGCAGTCAAAGCGCAGGGTGTAGGTCTCGTCACCGTGGCGGATGGTCAACGGCTCGGCCTTGACCGTGCCTTGCACGCCGGTCACGCCCTTGGCCTGCTTGGGGCACAGGCTCAATGAATAGCGCACGCAGTGTTTGGTGATCATCAGGCTGGACTCGCCCAGGGCCTCGTGGCTCTCATAGGCGGCCTCGATGACCTGCACGCCGTGGCGGGCGTAGAAGTCGCGCGCCTTGCGGTTGTAGACGTTGGCCAGATAGCTCAGCGTGTCCTCGGGGTAGGGCACGGGCGGCTCCACCGGCGGGGTGGGGCGCAGGCGCTCGCGGCAGGCTTCACGCTCGGCCTCCAACGCGGCGATGGCCTCCCGGCGCAGCGCATTCAGGGCGCCAGCAGGCACGAACCAGGGCTGGCGCAGCGCCAGCGACACCTCGCGCGCCTCGAAGACCGTGGTGCCGAGCTTGGCCAGGCCCTCGCGCAGCGCGGCTTCGGCGCGCTCGGGCTGCTGGGCGGGCTGCAGCGCGTGGGACAGTGTGGCCTGGGCGTGGTGGCCGTCTTCGTCGGTGGCGCTCAGGCACAGGCCGTCGGCCGTCTCGGCCAGGTGCAGGTCCACCGCGATGCGGCGCTCGCTGCTGGCCTTGCGCAAGGTGCGCTCCCAGGCCATGTCGCGGTTTCGCATCAGCACGGTGCCCTTGCGCAGGTCAGTGAGTTGGGCCACCGGTTCCTTGGGCTCCACACGGAAGCGGCTGGGCGCCTCGCCGGCCTCCAGCGCCTGGGCGGTGTTGATCTGCACGCCGCGCAGCTCGCCTTGCAGGTCGAACCAGGTGATGGAGTCGCCATTGTTCAAGGCACCCACGCCGTCTTCCAGTTGCACGTCCACGTGGCTGGCGCCCAGGCCCGTCACCCAGCCCAGCGGCAGGCCGGCGTGCTTGGGCGTGTCGAAGGCACCGATGTCGATCTGTCGGCCGTTGACGAAGTAGTCGGTGCTGCCGCGGTTGAAGTTGCGGTCCGGGTCGGGGGTGAAGAACAGGCGGGTGTGGCCGCTGCTGGCGCGGCGCAGGCCGGGGCGACCCTCCAGGACCTCGTCGAGCAGTTGACGGTAATGGGCGGTGATGTTCTTCACGTAGCCCATGTCCTTGTAGCGGCCCTCGATCTTGAAGCTGCGCACGCCTGCGTCCACCAGCGCGGCCAGGTTGGCCGACTGGTTGTTGTCCTTCATGGACAGCACATGCTTCTCGTGGGCCACGATGCGGCCCTGGGTGTCGGTCACCGTCCAGGGCAGGCGGCAGGCCTGGGAGCAGTCACCCCGGTTGGCGCTGCGGCCGGTGTGGGCGTGGCTGACATAGCACTGGCCGGAATAGGCCACGCACAGGGCGCCGTGGATGAAGAACTCGATGACCGTGTCGGGCAGGGCGCTGGCGATCTGCTGGATCTGCGGCAGCGTCAGCTCGCGGGCCAGCACAATCTGGTCAAACCCGCTTTGCGCCAGAAAGCGCGCCTTCTCCAGGGTGCGGATGTCGCATTGCGTGGAGGCGTGCAGCTGCAGCGGTGGCAGGTCCATGGCCAGCAGGCCCATGTCCTGCACGATCAGGGCGTCGGCGCCGGCCCGGTGAACGTCCCAGGCCATCTGGCGGGCGGGCTCCAGCTCGTCGTCCCGCAGGATGGTGTTGAGCGTGACGAAGATCTTGGCGCCAAAGCGATGGGCATGCCGGCACAGGCGGTCGATGTCGGCCACCGAGTTGCCGGCTGAGGCGCGGGCGCCGAAGCCAGGGCCGCCGATGTAAACGGCGTCGGCCCCATGGTTGATGGCCTCGATGCCGATGTCGGCATCGCGGGCCGGGGCCAGCAATTCAAGTTCCAGGGTTCGGCGCTTCGTCGTCATGGGCGCGAATGGTACCGACCCCCTGACCCCGGCGCTGCCGGCCAGGGGGATGCCCTGGCGCTTCAGCCCTTGACGGTGGCCAGCAGCCGGGCCGAAGCCGCGTCGAAATGGGCGCGCAGCTCGGCGTAGGAGTGGTTCACCGGAAACTGCGGGAACTTCTCGACGATGGAGGCTGGGGGGTGGATGAAGAAGCCGGCGTCGGCCGCGCTCAGCATGCCGGTGTCGTTGTAGCTGTCACCGGCGGCCATGACCTGGAAGTTCAAGCTCTTCAGGGCGTTGACGGCGTGGCGCTTCTGGTCGGGCTGGCGCAACTTGTAGTCACGCACAAAGCCGGCGTCGTCGATCACCAGCTTGTGGCAGAACAGGGTGGGGCGGCCCAGCTGCTTCATCAGCGGGTCGGCAAACTCGTAGAAGGTGTCCGACAGGATGATGACCTGGAACTTCTCGCGCAGGCCATCGAGGAAAGCCTTGGCGCCTTCCATGGGCGACATGCTGGCGATCACAGCCTGGATATCAGCCAGCTTCAGCCCGTGCTGGGCCAGCAGGTCGATGCGGAAGCGCATCAGTTTGTCGTAGTCCGGCTCATCGCGGGTGGTGCGCGAGAACTCGGGGATGCCGGTGCGCTTGGAAAATTCGATCCAGATTTCCGGAACGAGCACGCCTTCGAGGTCGAGGCAGACGACTTGCATGGATGGGCTCCAATACGGCGGCCCCGTCAGGGCGGGGCGGGCAGGGGGTCTGGGCCGACGGCAGGGGGCCGGCGGCGAACGGCGGGCATCCTACCGCAGGGCCCCGGCCCGACGGACTCAGACGGCCCGCACCCTGACGGGCACGCCGGACAGCACTGAGGTGCCCGAGATCGGGTCACGCGCCTGGGCGCTCATCAGGGCATTGAGGTTGACCCCGGGGCGCCGGGCGGCCGTGGCCAGTTGGGTGCCCGGCAGGTCATGGCCCCAGCCGTGGGGCAGGCTCACCACGCCCGGGCGCAAGGCGTCGTGCAGCGCCAGGGGCACTTGCAGCCAGGCCTGCTCATCCAGGCCGCCATGGCCGATGGCCACGGTCTGCCCGGGCTGCAGGCCACGCGCCGCGGCATCTTGCGGGTGCATCCACAACACGCAACGCACCGGCCCCTTGGCCAGCACGGGCAGGTTGTGCATCCAGCTGTTGTTGCTGCGCACCTCGCGCCGGCCCACCAGCCACAATGCATCGGCGGCAGGCTCAGGCTGGGTCAGCGCCAGGGCCAGATCGTCCACCAGAGACGGCGGCGCGGCCTCGATGGCGCCGCTGGGCGTGCGCAGCAGCGCCGGCAGGCGCGGGGTCAAGGGGCCCAGGTCCAGGCCTGCCGGGGCTTGGGCCACCTGAGCCAGGGTCAGGCCGTGTGGGCGCTGGCCAAATCGGTCGCCCCAAGGGCCGGTGCGCAGCGCCAGGTCCACCAAGCGCTCAGGCCCGGACCAGGTACTGAGCGGCCGTGCCATGGCAGCGACGTCAGGCAGCTGGGGGTCAGCGACACGGGCGCCGCGCAGATCCTTGTCCAGCAGTTGATCGTCCAGCGCGGCCAGGTCGGCATCGGCGCCCAGGCCGCTCAAGATCGCTTGCAAGCGCAGCAGCAGCTGCCATTCAGGGGGATGGTCGGTGGGCGCTGGCAGCACCGGGGCGCTGTAGCGCGCGTGGTGGCGGTGGCTGAGCTGGCCAAAGGCCACGTCGTAGTGGCCATCTTCCAGCGGCGAGCGGCCGGGCAGCACCACGTCAGCGTGGCGGGTCGTCTCGTTGAGGTAGATGTCCACACTGACCATGAAGTCCAACCCCTCGAGCGCCTGGGCCAGCTGGGCACCGCGTGGCGCGGACAACACCGGGTTGGTGCCCACGGAGATCAGCGCCCGGATCTGGCCCGGCCCCGGGGTCAGGATCTCCTCGGCCAGCAGGGACACCGGCAGCTCCCCCAGCACCTCGGGCGCGCCGCTGACGCGGCTGTGGTGGCGGCCGGTACGCACGCCGCGACCCCGTCCGGGCGGGCCCTGGGTGTTGGCGGCAAAGGCGGCGGCCTGCGGGAACATGGCACCGCCGGGCTCGTCCAGGTGTCCGGTGAGCAGGTTGACCAGATCGATCAGCCAGCTGTTGACCGTGCCAAAGCGCTGGGTGCAGGTGCCGATGCGGCCATAGAGGCACGCCTGGGGCGCCTGCGCCAAGGCCTGGGCCAGGGCGCGCACCTGATCGGCGGGAATGCCGGTGTGGCGCTCGGCCAGGGCGGCGGTGAAGGGCTCGACGGCGGCCCGCACCGCGTCCAGCCCCTGCACCCAGGGGCCCAGGCGGCCCAGCCGTACCCGGTCGGTGGTGAACAGTTCACGCACCAGGGCGGCGAGCAGGAACACATCGCTCCCCGGGCGAAGAGACAGGTGCTCATCGGCCATCTCGGCGGTCTCGGTCCGGCGGGGGTCGATCACCACCAGGCGACCACCCCGGGACCGCAAGGCCTTGGCCCGCTGGCGGAAGTCGGGCACGGTCCACATGCTGCCGTGGCTGACCGCCGGGTTGGCGCCTAGCACCACCAGCAGCTGGCAGCGGTCGATGTCCGGCACGGCCACGCTGAAACCGTGGCCGAACATCAGACCGGACTGCAGCTGCTTGGGCATCTGGTCCAAGGTGGAAGCCGAGAAGATGTTTCGGGTGCCCGCCGCCCGCGCCAGACGGGCGAAGTACAGCAACAAGCCCATCTTGTGCACCACCGGATTGCCCGCCACCAGGCCCAGGGCGTCGGCCCCGTGGGTCTGCAGCAGGGGAGGCAGGTGCTGGCCGATGTGTGCAAAGGCCTCGTCCCAGGTGGCGGCCTGCAGGCGTCCATCACGCCGCACCAGGGGCGTTCGCAGCCGGTCCGGGTCTTCATGGAGGTCTTTCAGCGCCACGCCCTTGGGGCACAGGTAGCCTCGGCTGAAAGGGTCTTCGTCGGCGCCACGCACCCGCACGACGCGCGGGGTGGGGCCGTCGCGGTCGGCCACGTCGACCCACAGGCCGCAGCAGGCCTCACACAGGGGGCAGATGCGGTAGTGGCGTGACGTTGAGGCAGCGGTGGACATGGTGGACTCCAGCCAGAGGATGCCCGGGCATGATGCGCGGCACCCGCGGCGCCCGCCGTCATGTGCGGGACGCCTGGCCCAGGGGTTTGCCCCGAGTCTCAGCTCACCACGTAGGCCGCCGCGGCCGTCGCGATGAGAACGCCGGCATCGCTGGTCAGCCGCATCAGCGTCGAGCCCACACGCCCCCCCAGCCGGGTGACTTCGGCCGTGGCCTGAAAGTGCTGCCCGATGCCTTGCCGCAGGAAATCCACGCGCATGTCGATGGTGCCCATGCGGCCAAAACGGTGCATCACCTGGTCGGCGGTCTCCTCGCCGTGCTTGTCGGCGATGGCGGTCATCAAGGCGGCGGCACCCACCACATCCAGTACGCTGGAGATGACACCGCCGTGCAGCCGCCCGTACAGGAAGTGGCCCACCAGTGCCGGCCGCATGTCAAAGCGCAGCACCGGCGCTCCCGGGGCCAGCGAGACCACCTGCAACCCCAGGGTTTGGTTGAAAGTGATGCGCTGTTCAAACAACTCCACCAAAGCCCGGTCCAGCCGCTGCTGCTCTTCGGGTGGCCGGCGGGGGCTGAGGGGTGACGGGCTCATGGTCGTGAGGTTAACGCCTCCGACCTGTACCTGAAGGCGCCGGGGCGACAGCACCGGGTTGACGCCGCCACCCCCCGCCCAAAGGAGCCTTCGCGGGCCACATCAGACCAGCTTGCGCCGATGCGCCACGGCCTCAGGCCCCGGTCGGGTCGTCGCCGGTGGTGGCGTCATGTCGGGTGTCGTCGTCCACGTGGAGGTAGAGCGCCGTGGTCTCCAATGAGGCGTGACGCAGATTGCGCTGGATGAAGCGCAGATCGGTGCCCGCATCGGCCTGGAAGGTGGCCGCCGTGTGTCGCAGCCAGTGGGTGGAGGCCCGCTGCAGGCGATGGGCCCCGGCCGGGTCCTGCGGCGCCAGGGCCTCGGCAGCCTCGGTGCACAGGCCTTTGACGATCAGGTAGACCGCTGTCGGGGTGAGTGCCCGCGGCTTGCCCGAGAGCGGCAGGATCAGGGGCGTGGTCTCTTGTGGCGCTGGCAACGCGCTGAGCCCGTGGCCCTGCCGGTAGCGGGCCAGGTCGGCCATCAAGCTGGCCGAGACCGGCACCTCCCCTTGCAGCCCCCCCTTGCCGAGCACCCGCAGCCACCATCGCCCGCGGCGGCGGCTGAGGTGGCCGGCCTGCGCCGCCGCAGCCTCCGCCGCACGCAGGCCGGTGCCCTGCAGGAATCGCAGCGTCCAGCGGGCACGTTCCAGCCGGACCTGCTCCCGGCGCGCCTGCGCCGCGTCCGGCTTGGCCTGGATCGGATCCACAGGGGCAGCCTCCACCGGCAACGCCAGTCGCCCGTCCACCCAGCGCATCAGCCAGTGCCAAGTCTGCGGCTCCAGGTAGCGGTCCACCAGTTGGTCCCGCCCCTGGGGGCCGCCACGGCGCGCCCGCCGCATGGCCAGGGGATTCACCGCCAGGTAGCCGCCGGCACTCAGATAGGCGAACAGCCCGGCCAGCACGCCCATGGCATGCCGCAGGCTGGCCGGGGAGAGCGGGCCAGCCAGCAAGCGACGGCCACCGCCGCGCCGAGGCTGCCGGGGATCGCACCAGTCGGCCGGCGGATCGGCCAGAAAGCGCTCATAGGCCAACAAGTCGGCCCGGTCCAGGCTGGAAAGCGGCTTGGCGCGCTGGTGCCAGGCCCAGCACATCAACCGCTCCGCCTCCTTGCGATAGGACCGCAAGGTGTGGGGCGACCCGGCGTGCTCGGCCAGCCAGGTCCGCACAGCATCCACATCGCGCTCCGCATGCAGCCAGCGCGGGCCTTCAGGCGCACGGTTGGTGCCCGGGGTCTGGTCCAGCAGGTCCAGTGCCCGCGCCAGGTCCTCCAGCGTAGGGGGCAGGGCCATGACCTGCCCGTTTGCCGCGAGCGGAGCAGGCAAGGGAACGGCGTCGGCGTCATCAACAGCGGCGGGAAGGGTCATGGCACCAATATTTTTGATAATCAGAGTAATCGTAAAAATCATACCTGAATCATTACCTGTATAACGTGATACGCTTCTAAATTACACATCAATAGGAAGCCATGCATGAGCCGCCCCACCGACACCCGAGCCCGCACCCGCGAGGTGGCCCAGCGCTGGCTGGGGCAGGGCAGACTGCCCCATGAAGTGACGGTGGACCTCGTGCGGCAGGAGATCCAGCAAGGCAGCCGCACCACCATCAACGAAGAGCTGCGTGCCTGGCGCCTGGAGGTGTCGCGCAGTGCCACCTTGGCCCTGCCAGCGCTGCCGCCCCCCTTGGGCCAGGCCATCCAGGCCCTGTGGGTCCAGGCTGTTGACCTGTCCCGGTCGGAACTCACCCAGGAACGAGAGGCCCTGGCGATGTCTCGTGAGCAGTGGCAGGCCGAACGGGACCAGGCCCGCCAGGCCTGCACGGTCATGGAGCAGCGCCTGCGCGATCTGGAGGCCGGTCAACAGACGCTCCAAGAGTCCCTGCAGTCGGCGGAGACCGCCCTGGCCCACGAGCGACAGGAACGACGCCTGCTTCAGGACCGGCTGGAGGCGTCCCGCCAGCAGCGCGATGCGGAGCGCCAACAGGCCCTAGATCGGGAACAAGCGCTGACGCAGTTCCACCAGCAGGCCTTGGAGGCGCACCAACGCCAGACCCAGACACGGGAGTCGGAGTACCGGGCGGAGGTGTCCCGCATCACCGAACGGATGGAGTCCGTGCAGCGGCATGTGCTGCGCCAGCTGGAAGAATCCCGCGAGCAGCTGCGCAAGTGGGAACAGCAGACGCAGCTGCTGCAGCGGGAGCTGGACAAGACTCGCCAACAAGCGGAGGACATGCGCCGGGAAGCGTCTGCCCAGCAGGCGCAGGCGCAGGCTCGCCATGAAGTCCAGCAAAACAGCCTGAAGGAAGAGGCCCGGCGCTGGCGCGACCAGGCCGTGGCCGCTGAGGCGGCACGCCAGGCCGCCCAAGAGGCGCTGGCCGGGCACCTGAACAAACCAGCGAGCGCGCCGCCAAATCCAGCGCGCCAGACCTGCCGGGACCGGGCAGCCCGACGTCGGGAGCGCCTTTCACGCCCGGCGCAGGCGCACGGAGAAACGGCCTGAGCGGCAAGGGCCGCTGCCGGCGCGGGCATCAATCGCCCGAGAAGCACCCAGGCGCGGACGACGTGGTGCTGCTCGAGGCAAGCGTTGGCCATCCCTCAAAAATTTGACATAACAAACATTGTCGGAATTAAATCTGCCAACCTCTGCGCGAGCGGCGGCGCGAGGGAATGCTGCAGCCCAGGCGATAGGCACACAGAAATGAAAAAAGCCGTTGATCAACAACGGCTTACTGTGGTCGGGGCGAGAGGATTCGAACCTCCGACCCTCTGCTCCCAAAGCAGATGCGCTACCAGACTGCGCTACACCCCGACGAAGCCCGCCAGTATAGCGTAGTTGCGTCAGTCTTTGGCTGGCGCGCGCCACCTGCCGAAAGTCCCTCGGCTACCATTGCAGCCCTTTCGAGGGAGCGGGCCGCCAACGGCGGCCTGGTACTTCCGTCCGCCGCGACACCCCAGAACTCGCCCGCCGCTGCCGCCGGGCTGACGTCATGAACGAGCAAAGCTTCGAGTACACGCTGCAGGATGCCACCGGGGCGACCTGCACGGCCAATGCCTGGGCCAAAGTTCCCGCGCCGCTGACGGCCGAATCACGCGAGGCGTTGCGCCAACGCGCCAAGGCACTGCTGCAGGCACGCAACGCCGTGCTGGTCGCGCACTACTATGTGGACGGCGACCTGCAGGATCTCGCACTGGAAACCGGCGGCATCGTCGCCGACTCCTTGGAAATGGCCCGATTTGGACGGGACCATGCCGCCCAGACCTTGGTGGTGGCCGGCGTGCGGTTCATGGGCGAATCCGCCAAGATCCTGTCCCCACACAAGACTGTGCTGATGCCGGATCTGGATGCGACCTGCTCACTGGATCTGGGCTGCCCGCCTGACGACTTCGCCCGTTTCTGCGACGAACACCCGGACCGCCAAGTGGTGGTGTACGCCAACACCAGCGCGGCGGTGAAGGCACGCGCCGACTGGATGGTCACCAGCTCCTGCGCCCTGGGCATCGTCGAGCACCTCAAGGCTCAGGGACAGAAGCTTATCTGGGCGCCTGATCGCCACCTGGGCCGCTACATCCAGGAACAGACCGGCGCCGACATGCTGCTGTGGCACGGCGCCTGCATCGTGCATGACGAGTTCAAGGCCACCGAACTGGAGCTGCTCAAGGAACAGTATCCCGACGCCCAGGTGCTGGTGCACCCGGAGTCTCCGGCCGGCGTGGTGGCCCTGGCGGATGTTGTGGGCTCCACGTCCCAAATGCTGCAGGCGGTGGTCCATGGCACGGCGCAGCGCTACATCGTCGCCACGGACAACCTCATCATGCACCGCATGCGGCAGTTGGCGCCAGGCAAGGTCCTGATTGAGGCGCCCACGGCCGGCAATTCGGCCACCTGCAAGAGCTGTGCGCATTGCCCCTGGATGGCGATGAACGCCCTGCAAGGCGTGGTGGACTGCTTGGAGCACCAGCAGGGCGAAATCCATGTGGAGGCGGCCACCGGCAGCCAGGCGGTGCGTTGCATCCAGCGCATGCTGGACTTCGTGGCCGCCCATCCCGGCGTGCTGGCGCCGCGGGTGCAGGGGATGGTGCGCGGCGTGGGCGCCGCCTGAGGCAGGACGCGGAAGGACAAGCAAGATGTTCGATCACAACGAGACCCTAGAAGAAGCCCGGGCGCGCAATGTGCGCGACGCGCTGTTTGAAGACATCGGCGTGTGCGACTGGACCGCGCAGCTTGTGCCAGCCGGCCGGCGCGTGCAGGCCCGCGTGATCGTGCGGGAGTCCGCCGTGCTTTGCGGCCAAGCGTGGTTCGAAGCCAGCTTCCTGGCGCTGGACCCCGAAGCCCGCATCGTGTGGCGCCAAGCCGAGGGGGCCGACATGGCGCCCGACAGCGTGGTCTGCGAGATCGAATCGGACGCGCGGGCCATGCTGTCGGCCGAGCGCCCTGCCCTGAATTTCCTGCAGCTGCTGTCCGGCACCGCCACAGCGGCCCGCCAGCACATGGATGCGATTGAGGGTGCCTCGCCCAATCCCCGGGGCTGTGTGGTGCTGGACACCCGAAAGACCGTGCCCGGACTGCGCCAAGCCCAGAAGTACGCGGTGCGGGTGGGCGGCGGCGCCAACCAGCGCCTGGCCTTGTGGCACGGCATCCTCATCAAGGAGAACCACATCGCCGCCGCCGGTGGCGTGGCGCAGGCGCTGCGTCAGGCCCAGGCGCTTTCTGCCGGCGTCGACATCCAGATCGAGGTGGAAGACCTGCAGGAGCTGCAGCAGGCCCTGCAGGCCGGCGCCACCAGTGTGTTGCTCGACAACTTCTCCCTGGAAGACATGGCTCAGGCCGTGCAGTTGACCTCGGGACGGGCCCTCCTGGAAGCTTCAGGCGGCGTGGGCCTGGCGCAGCTGCGGGCGATCGCGGCCACGGGAGTGGACCGCATCTCGATCGGCAAACTGACCAAGGACGTGCGCGCCGTGGACTATTCCATGCGGGTGATGCCCGCAGCCTGAAATCCACCGGGGCGCCTCCCCCGAACTTGTGATGTCTGGTAACAATGCGCGTGCCAGAATTTGCAATCTGTTCAGGCACCGCGCCTGGCCTCCGGAGGACCCCCGATGAAGAAGCCGTTCAAGCTCGCCGCCTTGCTGGGTTGTCTCCTGCTCGCCCCCTGGGCGGTGCAGGCCCAGTCCACCCCGCTGTCCATCAGCATCAACCAGACCAACCCCGACGGCTCCACCAGCCGCTTCGCCGCCTCGTTCACCAAGTTCGAGGACATGGTGGACACTTTCAAGAGCACCGAGGCGATGCGGGCCTTCTTCGGGCCCAGCTTTGATCCTGCAGCGGCCTCCAGCTCCAAGATCAACTACCTGGGTGTGGACCTGTTGGTGCAAACCCAGCCGGGCGGCTCCCTGGGCACGACGGGCACGCTGAGCATTCCGGCCACAGGCTTCTCCGCCACCTACGAAGGGGTCAACCGCACCGAAACCCTGGACAAGGTCAAGGTGGACGTGGAGAAGCAGTTCGCGGGCATCCAGGCCGCCGTGGTGGCCACCACCCCCAACAGCACCATCGCCGGCAACCCGGCCTCGACCCAGTCGCAGATGGCCAGCAGCCAGTTTGACGCGGGCTTCACCGCCACGTCCTCGCAGATCAAGACACCGGAGGCCGCCGCGGCACAGGTGAGCAGCTCCAGCTCGTCGTCGAGTTCGTCCTCCAGCTCTAGCACCAGTGCGGCCACGTCCGCCGCCACCTCCAGCGCGTCCCAGCCCAACTTGGTGGGTCTGGGCTTCCGCTTCGGCCGCTACAACCAGGGCAACCTGAAGGCGTCCTCGGCCACCCTGCCCTTGTCCTACACCTGGCGCTTTGAAGACGACGAGCGCCGGCACGTGACCTTCTTCGCACCGCTGACCATCGGCAAGATCGACAACGCCAAGGTCTACAACGGTCAGCTGGGTCTGTCCATGGGCATCCCGATCACGCCGGAATGGGCCCTCACCCCGTCGGTGGCGGCCGGCATCTCCGGTTCGGTGGACTTGGCACAGGCCTCCAAGCAGGTGAGCGCGTCCGTCACCAGCGCCTATGTGATGCCCTTGAGTGACAGGCACTCCCTGGCATTCGGCAACATGGTGGGCTACTTCCGCACCCTCAAGCTCCGGATCGACGAGTACGAAATGGATCCGAAGATCGCCAACACGATCTTCCGCAACGGGGTGATGTACGCCTTCCCGGTTGATGTCCTCTCCAGTCTGGAGTCCGACCTGAGCATGGAGCTCTCGTACATCAACACCTATTACACCGGCAGCGAGCTCTACAACAAGACGACCAACGAGTTCGGCGTGACGGTGGGCACCAGCAAGTCCAAGAAGGAACGTCTGGTGAGCTACCTGCGCTTTGGCGTGACCTACCTGCGCGCCAAGGATTCCAGCGGCTTTGGTGCCAACGTCGGCTACTGGTTCTGAGCGGGCACTGAACTCAACACCTCCCTGGTCCGCCGGCATCACCGGCGGCGCTGGCGCAGGGAGGATCCGGCGGCCCGGCGCCGCCGGATCAGCGGCGTTCAGCCGTGGTGCTGGAGTGAGCGCGCCTTGTGGGTGAGCACGGTTGGGAAGCTCACCGGCAGGGTCTGCGGATAGTCGCGGCTGTAGTGGAGTCCGCGGCTCTCATGGCGACGCAGGGCCGAACGCACGATCAGCTCGCCACACACCAGTAGGTTGCGCAGCTCCAGCAGGTCGCGGTTGACCTTGAAGTTCGCGTAATAGTCGTCCACTTCACCCTTGAGCAATTCGATGCGGTGCAGCGCCCGCTCCAGCCGCCGGGTGGTGCGCACAATGCCCACGTAGTTCCACATCAGCAGGCGCAGCTCGTCCCAGTTGTGCGAGATGACCACCTGCTCATCGGCGTTCTCCACCAAGCTCTCATCCCAGGCCGGCAACACCCGACCCGCCACACGGGGCGTCTCCAGGATGGCCTGCGCGCAGGTCTTGCCGATCACCACGCACTCCAGCAAAGAATTGCTGGCCAGGCGGTTGGCGCCGTGCAATCCGGTGTAGGTGGCCTCGCCCACGGCAAACAGGCCCGGCAGGTCGGTGCGTCCATGCAGATCGGTGACCACCCCACCGCAGGTGTAGTGGGCAGCTGGCACCACCGGGATCGGCTGGCGGGCGATGTCGATGCCCAGGCTCAGGCAGCGCGCATGGATGGTGGGGAAATGCTCCTTAAGGAACGCCTCGCCCAGGTGGGTCGCGTCCAGCCACACATGATCAACGCCATGCTTCTTCATCTCGAAGTCGATGGCACGCGCGACGATGTCCCGTGGCGCCAGCTCCGCCCGAGGATCATGGTCGGGCATGAAGCGACCACCTCCCGCGGCGTCGGGCAGCTTGAGCAGCCCCCCTTCCCCACGCAGCGCCTCGGTGATCAGGAAGGTGCGGTCCTGCGGGTGATAGAGGCAGGTGGGGTGGAACTGGATGAACTCCATGTTCGCCACCCGGCAGCCGGCACGCCAGGCCATGGCGATGCCGTCGCCGGTGGCCGTCTCCGGGTTGCTGGTGTAGCGGTAGACCTTGCCCACGCCGCCGGTGGCCAGCACCACCGAGCGGGCCGCCAGGGTCTCGACCCGCTGGGCACGGATGTCGAGCACGTAGACGCCGTGGCAGCGGTTGGCGCCTGCGGGCACACCGGACTTGAAATGTCGGTGTGTGATCAGGTCCACCGCCATGCAGTGCTCGCGCAGGCGCACCCGCGGATGGGCTCGGGCCTGGGCCAGCAGGGATTCATGGATGGCCTTGCCGGTCGCATCGGCCGCATGGGCGATGCGGCGCACCGCGTGGCCACCTTCTCGGGTCAGGTGCAGGCCCAGCGGGCCTTCAGGGTCGGGGGAGAAGGGCACGCCCTGCTCCACCAGCCACGCGATGGCCTCGGCACTGTTGGTCGCGATGAAACGGGCCGTGTCCTCGTCCACCAGCCCGGCACCGGCATCCTGGGTGTCACGCACATGCGACTCGACGCTGTCGTCCGAGCCCAGCACGCCCACGATGCCCCCCTGGGCCCAGGCCGTGGCCCCTTCCCCCAGACCACGCTTGGCCAACACCACCACTTCCTGGCCCTGGTTGGCCAGATGGAGCGCCGCGGTCAATCCCGCCAGGCCGGCGCCGACGATGACCACGGGCAGTTCAGGCGCGCCGTCGGCGCGCAGGGAGTTCTCGGGCAGGTTCATGGACATGGCAGCGCCGCTGCCGGTTCAGCCGCAAAAGCCGCTGATTGTAGGTGGGGGGTGCGGTCTTTCACCCGCTGGCCCCTGCCACCATCTGATGAAATGCCTGTGACCCCGGGCCAAGCCCCAGGGCCGCGGGCGCCACGTCAGTGCACCACCCGCTCGAACACCAGCGTCTTGTCCGACACTTCGACCGGAATGACGTCCTTGGGGCCGAACCGGCCTTGCAGGATGAGCTTGGCCACCGGGTTCTCGATGCGGTGCTGGATGGCGCGCTTGAGCGGCCGTGCCCCGAACACCGGGTCAAAGCCGGCCTTGGCGATCTCGGCCAGCGCGTCTGCGGAGACTTCGAGCTTCATGTCCATGTGGGCCAGACGCGCCTCCAGTCCCTTGAGCTGGAGCCGGGCGATGGACTCGATATGCCCCTGGTCCAGCGCATGGAAGACCACTGTCTCGTCGATGCGGTTGAGGAATTCCGGGCGGAAGTGCTGCTTGACCTCGCCCCAGACCGCCTCCTTGACCTCCTCGGCCGGCCTGCCGGCCATGGACATGATCAGGTGGCTGCCCAGGTTGCTGGTCATCACGATCACCGTGTTCTTGAAGTCCACGGTGCGACCCTGGCCGTCGGTCAGGCGGCCATCGTCCAGCACCTGCAGCAGCACGTTGAACACGTCCGGGTGGGCCTTCTCGACCTCGTCGAGCAGCACCACGCTGTACGGCTTGCGGCGCACCGCCTCGGTCAGGGTGCCGCCCTCGTCATAGCCCACATAGCCCGGGGGCGCGCCGATCAGGCGGCTGACCGAGTGCTTCTCCATGAACTCGCTCATGTCGATGCGGATCATGTGGTCCTCGGCGTCGAACAGGAAGCCCGCCAGGGCCTTGCACAGCTCGGTCTTGCCCACCCCGGTCGGGCCCAGGAACAGGAAGCTGCCCAGCGGACGGTTGGGGTCGGAGAGGCCGGCGCGGCTGCGGCGGATCGCATCGGACACGGCCACGATGGCCTCGTCCTGGCCGACCACGCGCTCGTGCAGCTTGCCCTCCATCTTGAGCAGCTTGTCGCGCTCGCCCTGCATCAGCTTGGACACCGGGATGCCGGTGGCCCGGCTGACCACCTCGGCGATCTCCTCGGCGCCGACCATGGTGCGCAGCAGCTGCGGACCCTGGCCGCCGGCCTTCTTGCCGGCTTCCTTGGCCTGCGCCTCCTTCAGGCGCTTGTCGAGCTCGGGGAGCTTGCCGTACTGCAGCTCGGCCACCTTGTCGAAGTTGCCCTTGCGCTTGAGCTCCTCGATCTGGAACTTGATGCGGTCGATCTCTTCCTTGACCTGGGCGCTGCCCTGGGCCGTGGCCTTCTCGGCTTTCCAGATCTCTTCGAGGTCGGCGTATTCGCGCTCGAGCTTGACGATCTCCTCCTCGATCAGGCCCAGGCGCTTGATCGAGGCCTCATCGGTCTCCTTCTTGACCGCCTCGCGCTCGATCTTGAGCTGGATCAGCCGACGGTCGAGCTTGTCCATCGCCTCGGGCTTGGAGTCGATCTCGATCTTGATCTTGGCCGCCGCCTCGTCGATCAGGTCGATCGCCTTGTCGGGCAGGAAGCGGTCGGTGATGTAACGGTGGGAGAGCTCGGCCGCGGCGACGATGGCCGGGTCGGTGATCTCCACGCCGTGGTGCACCTCGTACTTCTCCTGCAGACCGCGCAGGATGGCGATGGTGGCCTCGACGCTGGGCTCGTCGACCAGCACCTTCTGGAAGCGGCGCTCCAGCGCGGCGTCTTTCTCCACGTACTTGCGGTACTCGTTGAGGGTGGTGGCGCCGATGCAGTGCAACTCGCCGCGGGCCAGCGCCGGCTTAAGCATGTTGCCCGCGTCCATCGCGCCCTCGGCCTTGCCGGCGCCGACCATGGTGTGCAGCTCGTCGATGAACAGGATGATCCGGCCCTCGTCCTGGCTGACTTCCTTGAGCACGGCCTTCAGGCGCTCCTCGAACTCGCCGCGGAACTTGGCGCCGGCCAGCAAGCCGGCCATGTCCAGCACCAGCACCTTCTTGTCGCGCAGCGAATCCGGCACCTCGCCAGCGACGATGCGCTGGGCCAGGCCCTCGACGATGGCGGTCTTGCCCACGCCCGGTTCGCCGATCAGCACCGGGTTGTTCTTGCTGCGGCGCTGCAGCACCTGGATGGCGCGACGGATCTCGTCGTCGCGGCCGATCACCGGGTCGAGCTTGCCGGCACGCGCCCGTTCGGTAAGATCTAGCGTATATCTTTTTAGTGCCTCACGCTGGCCTTCCGCCTCGGCCGAATCCACCTTCTGCCCGCCGCGCACAGCGGTGATGGCCGCCTCCAGCGCCCGACGGGTCAGGCCGTGGCCTCGCACCACGCCGCCCAGGTCGGTCTTGGCATCGGCCAGGGCCAGCAAGAACATCTCGCTGGCGATGTAGGCGTCGCCGCGCTGCATCGCCTCTTTGTCCGCCTGCTGCAGCAACTGCACCAGATCACGACCCGCCTGCACCTGACCGCCCCCCTGTACCTGCGGAAGGGCGCCAATGGCCACGTCCATCGCCTGCCGCAGGGCGGCGGTGTTGGCGCCGGCGCGGTCCAGCAGGGCCTTGGGGCCGTCGGGCTGGGCCAGCATGGCGGCCAGCACATGCGGCGCCTCGATGTAAGGGTTGTCACGGGCCACGGCCAGGCTTTGGGCCTCGGCCAGGGCTTGCTGGAAGGCGGTGGTGAGCTTGTCGAGTCGCATGGATAACCTCCGATGACGACGGACATGGGGCCCTGCGACCCCGTTTCAAGGGGACGCGGCCGGCTCAGGTGTCCTGCCACGCGCCGCGCCGCCACCGTCCTTGCGCCATGTCAATCGGTGGCGGCCACCGGCGCCGCGGAGGAGCCACGCCGCCGGCGCAGGCGGTCGGCCCAGCCCTCGATGCTGTCGTAGAAGCTCGGGATGACCAGCAGCGTCAGTACGGTGCTGGTGACGGTGCCGCCAATGATGGCCACGGCCATCGGCCGGTAGAACTCCCCGCCCTCCCCCACCCCCACGGCCACCGGCAGCATGCCGGCGATCAGGGCGAAGGTGGTCATCAGGATCGGGCGCAGGCGCTGCTGACCGGCCGCGATCAAAGCCGCCTCCCGGTCCATGCCCTGCTCCCGCTCGCGACCCCGCGCCGCATCCAGCAGCAGGATGGCGTTCTTGGCCACCAGGCCCATGAGCATGATCACGCCGATGAAGCTCATCAGGTTGAGCGTGCCCCCCGTGGCCAGTAGGGCCAGTACCACGCCGATCAGCGACAGCGGCAGCGAGAACATCACCGCCAGGGGCGCGCTGAAGGAGTTGAACTGCATCACCAAGATGAGATACATCAGCGCGATGCCGGAGAACAGTGCGGTCAGCATGGCGCCAAACACCTCCTCCTGATCGGCGGAGGCCCCCGCCAACTCCAGCCCGTAGCCCGGCGGAAAGTCCATGCTTCGGGCCAGGCGCAGGGCGTCAGCCGTCACCTCGCCGGGCGACCGGCCCTGGGCGTTGGCGGTGACGGTGATGCTGCGCTTGCCATCCACATGCTGGATGCGGGAAGGGCCCTGCCCCAGCCAGACGCTGGCCACCTGCCGCAGCGGCACGGTCTGGCCGCCGTCGCCCAGGCCCAGGGGCAGCTGCTCGATGTCCTGCATGCGCAGGCGGTCGCTGGGGTGCAGGCGCACCGCCACGTCACGGGCATGGCCTGAGGGATCGATCCAATCGCCCACCTCCACGCCGGCGAAGGCCACCCGCAGGGTCTGCGCCGCGTCCGACGCCGTGACCCCCAGCCGCTGGGCCAGCGGGCGGTCCAGGTCGATGCGCAGCTCCTCCTGTGGCGCCTGCTGCGACAGGCCCACATCCACGGCGCCCGGGACCTCACGCAGGGCGACCAGGTAGCGCTGACACAGCGCCATCAAGGTGCGGGAGTCCGGCCCGGTGAACCGCACCTGCACCGGCTTCTGGGCGCCGTTGTTCAGATCGTCCAGCACGGTGTATTCCGCCCCCACCAGGGCTTGCAGGCGCTGGCGCAGGGTGTCGGCCAGCTCGCGGGCACTTCGCTGGCGTTGGGTGCTCTTGCCAATGTCCACGTAAAGGCGGCCCCCTGTCGGCGTGATCTGGCTGTTGGTGGCCACGGTCTCAGGCAGGTCGCGGGCAGCCAGGGCGGCAGCCTCGACCTTGAGGCGGGCGTAGTGCAGGTTGGCGCTGGGGGGGGTGCGAACCTCCACCGCAATCACTCCCGCATCGGAAGCCGGCAGGAAGCTGGAGCCGCCCAGGCGGGCCTGCAGCGCAAGGGCGGCGACCAGGCTGAGCACGGCAAACAGGAACATCCAGCCACGGTGACGCAGGGCCCAGGCGATCACCCGTCCGTAGCCCAGGGCCTGGCGGTCAAACCACTGGTTGAAGCGCTGCAGTCCGCGCTCCAGGCCCCGCCGCGGCCGCTGGGCATGCCCTGGCGGATCCCCCCAGTAGGCCGACAGCAGCGGGTCCAGGGTGAAGCTGATGAACAGGCTCACCATCACAGAGGCCACCACTGTCAGGCCAAAAGGCCTGAACCACTCTCCCGACACGCCGGGCATGAACGCCACCGGGACGAAGACCGCCACGATGGACAGGGTGGTGGCCGCCACGGCCGGTCCGATCTCGGCGGTGCCATGCAAGGCGGCGCTCCTGCGGTCGGCCCCCATCTCCAGATGGCGAACGATGTTCTCCCGCACCACGATGGCGTCGTCGATCAGCACGCCGATGGCCAGCGACAGCCCCAGCAAGCTCATGAAGTTCAAGGTAAAGCCACACAGCCACACCGCGATGAATGCCGCCAGCACCGAGGTCGGCAGCGAGAGGGCGGTGATGAGGGTGGAGCGCCAGGAGTTCAAAAAGGCGTAGACGACAAAGACGGTCAACCCCGCCCCGAAAACCAGGGCGTGGACCACGTTGTCCAGGCTGTTGCGGGCGTTCTCGCCCCCGTCCTGGGTGATCTCCACACGGGTGCCCTCAGGCAGGTTGGCGTTGACCCGTCGCACCTCCTCGCGTACCAGATCACCCACGGCCACGGTGCTCGCCTCCCGGGTGCGCAGCACGGCCAACCCGACATTGGGATGCCCGTTGCGCAGGGAAAGCGTGGTGGGCTCGGCCACGCCGTCCTCCACGGCCGCCACCTGGCCCAGGCGCACCAGGCGCTCACCTTGGCGCTTGACCACAATGTCGGCGAAGTCCTGAGGCCGGCTCAGCCGACCCACCAAGCGGATGCTCTGGTCCTTGTACTCACCGCGGACCTTGCCCACCGGCGCGTTGGCATTGGCACCACGCAAGGCCGCGATGACCTCGCCGGTCGTCACCTCGTGTTCCCGCAGGTGCTGGGCCCGCAGCAGCACCGAGAGCTCCCGGCGCGCCGCGCCATTGACGGCCACCTGGGCCACGCCGCGCAGCGCCCGGAAGCGGTCGGCCAGCTCGTCTTCGGCCAACCGCGACAGCTCGGCGTGACTCAGGCGGGTGGAGGACACGGCCAACTGCATCACCGGTTCGGCCGCGGGATCTTCGCGCTGCAACACCGGCTCGCGCATCTCCACCGGCAGCTTGAAGCGCTGGGCGGCAATGGCGTTGCGCACATCCTCGGCCGCTTCGATCATGTTCTTGCCAAAGCTGAACTCCAGGACAAAAACCCCTGCCCCCTCATTGGCGGCCGCGCGCACCCGCTGGGCGCCCTGGATGGCCATGAACGGCTTCTCCAGCCGGTTGATGATTTCCCGCTCCACCGAATCGGGCGATGCTCCTGGGTAGGCCAGGGTCACCACGATCACGGGCTCCTGCACATCCGGGATCTGATTGACCTTCAGCCGGGACAGGGCCAGCAAACCGGCGGCCATGAGCACCAGGATGAGCACCACCATGACCAGCGGGCGGTGAACGCTGAACTGGGAGAGCTTCATGTCGCTCAGCTCCCCGCGCCAGGTGCCGATGCCCCGCCGCGCCAGCGCAGCACCTGTCTATCCGCCCAACGGGATGCGGCCTCAGGCGGGTGGCGCAGCACACGTTCACCGGCCTGCAAGCCGGCGAGCACCGCGTGCGCGCCGGTACGGTCGTCCCGCGGCCCCACGGTGAGCGTACGGCGCACCAGGCGCTCGCCTTGCACCACCCAGACCTCGGTCTGACCGCCCTGACGCACCAAGGTCGACGCCTCCAGCTGCAACACGCCGGCCTCCTGGGTGAACAGTCGCCCCTCCACAAACAAGCCCGCCAGGCGGGGAGCCTTCTCCGGATCGACAAACTGGAGCTGCACTGCCACCTGGCGCGTGGCCGGGTGGGCCAGGGCGTCCACCCGCAGCAGCCGGGCCCGCAGGGGCTCGGCGCCCTGTCCCTGAACCTGCAGCAGCGCCCACTGGCCCGGACGCAGTCGGGGCCACTGATCGGCGCTGACCAGCCCCTCCACGCGCAGGCTGGCCGGGTCCATCACCTTGAGCAGCTCGCGGCCGGGCGACACCGTGTCGCCCACCGACACCTTGCGCTCCGTGACCACACCCGCAAAGGGGGCGGTGATGCGGGTGGAGGCCAGTTGCTGCCGCGCCTGCGCCTCGCGTGCACGGGCGGCCACCAATTCGCTCTGGGCACTGCGCTCGCGCAGGGCCACCTCCTCCAATGCCTGGGCGCTGACCATGCCTTGGGCGTGCAGCTCCCGTTGCCGCTCTAGCAGACGGCGAGCCTGGTCCACCGCCTGCTGGGCCGTGCGCAGGGCGTCCTCGGCAGCCACCAGCTGGCTGCGGGCCACACGGTCGTCCAGGACCACCACCACCGCCCCGGCGGCCACCGGCTGGCCGTTGTCCGGCAGCACCTCGGTCACGGTGCCCGACGTCTCGGCACGCAGGTCCGCCCGCCGGCTGGCCTGCAGACTGCCACTGACCAGCGTGCCCTGCTCCGCCGCCTGGCCCGACTGGACGGTGATCAGGTCCTCGGGCCCCAGCTCCACCACGGGCAAGCCTGGACCCACTGCACTGGCCGCCACTTGCGCCTTGGCCGCCTCAGACCCGCCAGCACCACAGCCAGCCAAGGCCGCCAGCAAGCCGGCAGCGGCCCAGCACCGGATCCACCAGGCGTCGTGGCCTATCGCCCCCAGGACGGGCGCGTGGTGATGCGGCGTGGAAAAGGCGACCGGTGCCACCGCTCTTGTGAAGCGGTGGCGGCCACCGCAGGGCGGGATGGCGTGCATGGCATTCCTGTGAAGTTCTGCAAAGCAGCTTACCCAGGCGGTTCAACCCTGGGGCCAGGAATGTGACGGATTGCCGTTTCGACGGACTCAGCCGTCGCCCTGCCGGACGGACCGTGCTGGTCCGCCGCCAAGCTTCAAAGGGGCTCGCCCAGCAGGCAGTAGCGACCGCCGTGGTAGAGCAGAGGCGAATGGCTCTCCACCTCCACGGCCAGCACCTCGCCAACAAAAAGCAGGTGATCGCCCGCCTCCAGATGCTGGTGGGTGCGACAAGCCAAGCGGGCAGTCGCCCCGGCCAGCCAGGGCAGCGCGTGCGGTCCCGGCACCCATTGGCCGGCCGCAAAACGGTCAGGCACCGGACTGGCGAAACGGCGGGAAACCTCCATCTGCGAGGCGGCCAGCACGTTGACGGCGAAATGCCCGGCCTGCAGGAAAGGCTGCACCAGCGGGCTGGCCCGCCGCAACGCCCACGTGACCAGGGCCGGGTCGAGAGACAGGGAGTTGAAGGAGTTGACGGTCAGTCCATGCCGCTCGCCCTGGGGACCGGAGCAGGTCATGATGGTGACGCCGGTGGTGAATTGCCCGAGGGCGCCGCGCAGGGCTTGGGTGTCGATGGCCATGATGAGGGTCGAGATGGTAGCCGGTGCCCGCCGACCGTGCGGCGGCACGGGCATGACGGGGCCGGATCAAGCCGCCAGCAGCGCCCGGGCCAGGTGCCAGCCGGCCGCCGCAGCGGCCAAGCCGCCGCCCAAATGGGCGGCGCTGTGCAGCAGGGCCAGCCAGGGCTGACCGCGAAGCAGCAAGGTGAGTGACTCGGCACTGAAAGCCGAAAAAGTGGTCAGACCGCCCAGCAAGCCGGTGATGAGCGCCAATCGCCCCCATTCACTGGGGTGCCGCTCAAACCAGACCATGAACAGCCCGATGAGGAGCCCACCAGCGATGTTCACGGCCAAGGTGCCGGCCGCAAAGGGACAGGCCAGCGGGTTGAGCCACAGCCCGACCCGCCAGCGCAGGCAGGAGCCCAGACCACCGCCGAGGGCCACGGCCAAGGTCAGCTGCCAGGTCGGCGCCGCCCCGGTCATGGCTTCAGGCGCCCGCCGCCGCGTTGGCGGACTGGATGCCCCAGCGCGCCAGTGCCTCGTCGTCGCTGACGCGGGCGTCCACCCAGCGCGCGCCCCCAGGCGTGGTCTCCTTCTTCCAGAAAGGCGCCTGTGTTTTGAGGTAGTCCATCAGGAATTCGCAGGCCTGGAAGGCCTGACCCCGGTGGGCTGAGCTGACCACCACCAGCACGATCTGGTCGGTGGGCGCGAGCGGGCCGACACGGTGGATCACCCGTGCGGCGCGGATGTCGAAACGGGCCAGGGCCGCATCGATCATGGCCTCAATGGCCGTCTCCGTCATGCCGGGGTAATGCTCCAGCTCCATCTGGCTCACGCCGCTGCCGTCGTTGCGGTCCCGGACCGTGCCCAGAAAGGTGGCCACCGCCCCCACGCCCGGGTCCCCGGCGCGCAGGGCAGCCACTTCCGCCCCCAGGTCGAAATCCTCGGTCTGGATGCGGACCCGGGGCATCGCAACTTTCAAAGTCTGTTCCATGGCGCACGCCTGTGGGGTTCAGCCACCGGTGACCGGAGGGAAGAAAGCCAGCTCGTCGCCGTGGCTCAGGATGGCCCCTCCCTCACAGACCTGCTGGTTGAGGGCGGCGCGGACGGCACGATCTGCCGCCAGGACGCTGGCATAGGGATCGCCCAGATCGATGAGGGTCTGACGTGCCTGGGCCACTGTGGCCCCTTCAGGCAGCTCCAGCTGTCGCTGGGCGCCCAGGGCCTCGCGCAGCGAGGCGAAGAATCTCAGGTTGACTTGCATGCTCAGTTCCCGATCAGGGCGGACAAGGGCAGGTAGCGGACGGTGTCCCCCGGCAGGATGGCCTGGCCGGCGGGGTTGTCCACCAGGCCATCGGCCCAAACAGCAGAGGTCAGCACCCCCGAGCTCTGGTTGCCAAAGGCTTCCACCTGCCCTTGGGCGTTGAGGCGCACACGCAGGAACTCGCGACGCTTGTCCGCCTTAGGCAGGCTGAAGGCCGCGGTCATCGGCATGGCGGCAGGCAGCTCACCCCGGCCACCCTGCATGACCCGCAGCACCGGCGCCACGGTGAGCAAGAAGGTGACAAAGCTGGAAACCGGGTTCCCGGGCAACCCCATCAGCAGGGCCTCGCCGTCGTCCCGGGTGCGGCGGATGCTCCCGAATGCCAGGGGCTTGCCCGGTTTGGTGGCCATTTGCCAGAGGGTGATGTGGCCTTCTGCCTGGGCCGCCGGACGCAGGTGGTCTTCTTCCCCGACGGAGACGCCGCCGGAGGTGAGGATGAGGTCATGGCCATCCGCGGCCCTCCGCAGCGCTTGGCGCGTGGCGTCGAGCCGATCCGGCACGATGCCCAGATCGGTCACCTCGCAGCCGGCGGCCTGCAACAAGCCGCGCAGCGTGTAGCGGTTGGAGTTGTAGATGGCACCAGGCGGCAGCGGCTGACCCGGCATCACCAACTCGTCTCCGGTGGAAAACAGGGCGACCCGGGGGCGGCGCACGACCTGCAGCCGTGCGGCCCCGACCGTGGCGGCCAGTCCCAGGGCCTGTGGCGTGATCCGGCACCCCGCCGGCAACACCAGCCCCCCCTGGCAGACATCTTCGCCCCGGCGGCGTACCCACTGGCCTGCCGTCGGCACCTGCAGCACCCGCACCAGTCCGCCGCCCGTGCCCGCGGCATCCGGCAAGGCCTCGCAGGCCTCCTGCATCACCACGCAATTGGCGCCCGGCGGCACCTGCGCCCCGGTGAAGATGCGGGCCGCGGTGCCTGGCTGCAAGGCCTGTCCAGGATGACCCGCAGCGATGCGTTGCGACACCGGCAGCACGGTGCCCGGTGCCGGGACATCCGCTGCCCGCAGGGCATAGCCATCCATCGAGGTGTTGTCCGCCGGCGGCACATCCAAGGTAGACACCAGGTCCTGGGCCAGCACGCGCCCCAGAGCCTCAAAGGTGTCCAGGTCCTCCAGCGCCTGGATGCGATGCGGACGAGCCGCGGCAGTCAGGCGGAGCAGGACTTCGTCCAGACTCAGCAGGCCGCCCCGGGGAGCGGCGGAGGAAGAGGCAAGGGTTTCAGCCATGGCGGGCCTCGGGTAGAAGCTCCCATTGCCACACCCGCCTGTTCAGGCGCGCGCGCAACGATGGAGTTCGGGTTGGTAGCGGTGACGTGCCGCCTGCTGCAGGAGGTAGGCGGCCACGCCGGCCGCATCATCCAGAGAGAACACGGGTCGCTGAGTAGGCACCGGCAGCCGCGCAGGATCATCCGTGGCCACAGCAACGATGAAGGGGTCGTCCGGATAGGCGGCCGGACGGTCCACCACCGAGCGCCAGACCTCGATCTTGAGCAAGTCCGCGTGGCGGAAACCCTCCACCAGAGCCCAGTCGCAAGGCGCCAGCTCGGCCAGCAGCCCGTGGGGATCGACCTCGACCGGCGACTCCAGGGTGCGCACCAGGGCCATCCGCTGCGGGTTAGCCAGCAGAACCTCGAACGCCCCCGCCTCACGGTGGCGGTGGCTGTCCTTGCCAGGCTGGTCGATCTCGAAGTCCTTGTGGGTGTGCTTGATCACCGACACCCGCTGACCGGCCGCCCTCAAGGCGGCGATCACCCCCTCAATGAGGGTGGTCTTGCCGGCCCCGGAAGCGCCGCAGAAGCCGACGACGTGCATGCCTGCCCCGTGCACCGCCGTGCTCAGGCGCAGTGCCGTTCGATGTAGGCCTTGACCAGGGCGGTCTCGGGCTTCATCACGGTGAAGCGCTTGGGCAGCGCCTCGATGCCGTCGAGCTTGGCGGGACGACCCGGCTCCTGGCCGGTCGCTTCGCGGATGGTCTCGGCGAACTTGGCGGGCAGCGCGGTCTCCAGCACGATCATCGGCACGCCCGCGGCCACCCGCTCGAAGGCCACCTTCACCCCGTCGGCGGTGTGGGTGTCGATCAGGTCGCCGAAGCGCTCGTAGGTGCTGCGGATGGTGTCCAGACGGTCGGCGTGCGTGCTGCGGCCGGACTGGAAGCCGTAGCCGGCGATGGCGGCATGCTCGTCGGTGGTGATGCTGAAGGCGCCGTCGCGGGCGATGGCGTCGCCGAACAGCGCTTTGGTGCGCGCGCCGTCACGGCCCAGCAGGTCGAAGACGAAACGCTCAAAGTTCGAGGCTTTCGAGATGTCCATCGAGGGGCTGGAGGTCTCGTAGGTCTCGGCGCTGCCGCGCACGCGGTAGGTGCCGGTGCGGAAGAACTCGTCGAGCACGTCGTTCTCGTTGGTGGCCACCACCAGCTTGTCGACGGGCAGGCCCATCATGCGGGCCACGTGGCCGGCGCAGACGTTGCCGAAGTTGCCCGAGGGCACGGTGAAGCTCACCCGCTCGTCGTTGGACTTCGTGGCCTGGAAGTAGCCGGCGAAGTAGTACACCACCTGGGCCAGCAGACGGGCCCAGTTGATGGAGTTGACGGTACCGATCTTGTACTGGCGCTTGAAGGCCAGGTCGTTCGACACGGCCTTCACGATGTCCTGCGCGTCGTCGAACACACCTTCGACGGCGATATTGTGGATGTTCTCGTCCTGCAGGCTGTACATCTGCGCCTGCTGGAAGGGGCTCATGCGGCCGGCCGGGCTGAGCATGAACACGCGAACACCCTTCTTGCCGCGCATGGCGTACTCGGCGGCGCTGCCGGTGTCACCCGAGGTGGCGCCCAGGATGTTCAGCTCCTCGCCGCGGCGGCCCAGCTCGTACTCGAACAACTGGCCCAGCAGCTGCATGGCCATGTCCTTGAAGGCCAGCGTGGGGCCGTTGGACAGGGCCTCGACGAGCACGCCCGAGTCACCCAGCCGGCGCACCGGCACGATCTCGGGCGTGCCGAACACCTCGGCGTTGTAGGCGCGGCCCACCAGGGTGCGCAGGTCGGCGGCGGGGATGTCGTCGATGTAGAGCGACAGGATCTCGAAGGCCAGGTCCGCATAGGACAGGCTGCGCCAGCGCGCCAGCGTGGCAGCGTCCACCTTCGGGTAGGCCACCGGCAGGTACAGGCCGCCGTCAGGCGCCAGCCCTTCCAGCAGGATCTCGCAGAAGGCGCGTTCAGTCTTGTCGCCGCGGGTGCTGATGTACTTCACGCCAGCTCCTCCTTGCGCAGGCTGACGATGGGCGCCAGCACGGTGGGCAGGGCCTGCATGGCGGCCAGCGCCTGGCGCATCTGGCCCTCGATGGTGTCGTGGGTCAGGATGATCAGGTCGGTCTGCTTCTCGCCGTCGGCGCTCTCGCGCTGCAGCACGGCGTCGATGCTGATGCCGTTCTCCGCCAGGATGCTGGTGATGCGGGCCAGCACGCCGGCTTCGTCGGCCACGCACAGGCGCAGGTAGAAGGCGGTCTGCACCTGCTCGATCGGCAGGATCGGCGTGTCAGCCAGGGCATCGGGTTGGAAGGCCAGATGCGGCACGCGGTGGTCGGGGTTGGCCGTGGCCAGGCGGGTGATGTCGACCAGATCGGCCACGACGGCGCTGGCGGTGGGCTCGGAGCCCGCACCCTTGCCGTAGTACATGGTGGTGCCCACGGCGTCGCCCTGCACCACCACGGCGTTCATGGCGCCTTCCACCGAGGCGATCAGGCGCTTGGCCGGCACCAGGGTCGGGTGCACGCGCAGCTCGATGCCTTCGGCGCGGCGCTTGGTGATGCCCAGCAGCTTGATGCGGTAGCCCAGCTGCTCGGCATAGCGGATGTCGGCCGCCTGCAGCTTGGTGATGCCTTCCACATGGGCCTTGTCGAACTGCACCGGCACGCCGAAGGCGATGGCGCTCATGATGGTGGCCTTGTGGGCGGCGTCCACGCCTTCGATGTCGAAGGTAGGGTCGGCCTCAGCGTAGCCCAGGCGCTGGGCTTCCTTCAGCACGACGCTGAAGTCCAAGCCCTTGTCACGCATCTCCGAGAGGATGAAGTTGGTGGTGCCGTTGATGATGCCGGCGATCCACTGGATCTGGTTGGCGGTCAGTCCTTCGCGCAGGGCCTTGATGATGGGGATGCCACCGGCCACGGCGGCCTCGAAGGCCACCACCACGCCCTTGGCGCGGGCGGCGGCGAAGATCTCGCTGCCATGCACGGCCAGCAGCGCCTTGTTGGCGGTGACCACGTGCTTGCCGGCGGCGATGGCCTCCAACACCAGGGCCTTGGCGATACCGTAGCCACCGATCAGCTCGACCACGACGTCGATGTCGGGATTGGCGATCACCTGGCGGGCGTCGCCCACCACCTGGGCGGCGTCGCCCACCACAGCCTTGGCGCGCTCGGTGTCCAGATCCGCCACCATGGCAATCTCAATGCCACGGCCCGCACGGCGCAGGATCTCCTGCTGGTTGCGTTGCAGCACCTTGAAGGTGCCGGAGCCGACGGTACCGATGCCCAGAAGGCCGACCTGGATGGGTTTCATGGTGGAGTGGATCTAGGGGACAGAAAGAAAAACGGGAAATCAGCGCGCGTGGCGCTTGCGATAGCCATCGAGGAACCGGGCGATGCGCGTGATCGCCTCCGTCAAATCGTCGGTGTTGGGCAGGAAGACCAGACGGAAGTGGTCCGGCTGGGGCCAATTGAAGCCCGTACCCTGCACGATGAGCACCTTCTCCTGCGCCAGCAGCTCGTAGGCAAACTGCTGATCGTCCTCGATGGGATAGAGACGCGGATCCAGCCGCGGGAACATGTAGAGCGCCGCCTTGGGCTTGACCACGCTGACACCGGGAATCTGGGTGAGCAGTTCGTAGGCCAGATCACGCTGGCGGGTGAGGCGACCGCCGGGCGCTACCAGGTCCTTGATGCTCTGGTAGCCGCCCAGGGCCGTCTGGATGGCCAATTGGCCCGGCGTGTTGGCGCACAGCCGCATCGAGGCCAGCATGTTGAGGCCCTCGATGTAGTCGGCCGCCTGCTTCTTGTTGCCCGACACAATCATCCAGCCGGCGCGGTAGCCGCAAGAACGGTAGTTCTTGCTCAGGCCATTGAAGGTCAGGAACAGCACGTCATCGGCCAGGGAGGCGATGCTGGTGTGGGTCTCGCCGTCGTAGAGGGTCTTGTCGTAGATCTCGTCGGCGAACACGATCAGCCCATGCTGACGTGCGATCTCCACGATGCCCTCCAACACCTCGCGCGGGTACAAGGCGCCGGTGGGATTGTTCGGGTTGATCAGCACCAGCGCCTTGGTGTTGGGCGTCACCTTGGCCCGCATGTCGTCTAGGTCGGGCATCCACCCCGAGGACTCGTCGCAGCGATAGTGGACCGGTGTGCCCCCCGAAAGCGACACCACGGCCGTGTAGAGCGGGTAGTCAGGAGAGGGAATGAGCACCTCGTCGCCGCCGTCCAGCAGCGCGTTCATGCTCATCGAGATCAGCTCCGACGCCCCGTTGCCCAGGTAGACATCGTCCACGGTCACGCCACGGATGCCCTTTTCCTGGCAGTAGTGCACCACGGCCTTGCGAGGCGCAAACAGCCCTTTGGAATCGGTGTAACCCGCCGCCACCTGGGACGGCAGGTTGCGGATCATGTCCTGCACGATCTCGTCGGGGGGCAGCAAGCCGAAGGCCGCCACGTTGCCGATGTTGAGCTTGATGATCTTCTGGCCCTCGTCCTCCATCTGACGGGCCTTGTCCAGCACCGGTCCACGGATGTCGTAACCGACGTTGGCAAGCTTGCTGGACTTTGCGACCGGCTTCAAGCGGGACTCCTGTTTGGCGCGCCGGGGCAGGCCGCGGCAGCGTGAGCGGAAAACTTATAATTAAACCATAGGCCTGCCAATCACCCAAAAGGGCGGCACGGGCCACCCAAAGCGGCCTTCCGCACCCCAGGGTTCCGAGAGTCGTTACAACCTGTTTCATCGGAGCAATCGCTTGAAATTCCAGCCTGACCGCCTGGATGGCGTGAACGCCGTTTCCCGCTTGGAAACCGGACGAATCTGGGTACTTCTACAGCCGTTCGAGCATGGGGTGGTCGTACCCTGGCAAGGGGCCGTCTCCGATTGGCCGGCGCGTCAGGCCGAGGACATCCAGGCCGACCACCTGCAGGCGCTAGTGGCGTTGCAGCCCGAATTGGTGATCCTGGGTACGGGAGCCCGTCAGCGCTTCCTGTCCGCCAGCGTGTTGCGCCCCCTGATCGAGGCACGCATCGGCTACGAGCTCATGGACACCGCAGCCGCTTGCCGCACTTACAACGTGCTGGTCAATGAAGGACGCCGCGCAGTGGGCGCGTTCATTCTTTGATCGCCGTCAGGCCCGGGCCACCTTTCAAGGCTCCTGTCATGAGCCTTTGACCAAGAACTGCGCCACGGTACCGTCTGACCATCCGGTCAAACAACCTATAATTGCAGGCTAGGCCGGATTGGCGCCTGAGCACTGCCCCCACATCACATGACGCCTGCCCTCAACAAACCCCTGCCGGAAATCGAAGCCCAAGCCACCGGAGGCGTGAAGTTCACCCACCAGGCTTTCCATGGCAAGGTGGTGGTCCTCTATTTCTACCCCAAGGACAATACCCCCGGCTGCACGACCGAGGCCATGCAGTTCCGTGACCAGCATGAGGCGTTCGCCCAAGCCGGTGCCGTGGTGTTTGGCGTCTCCCGGGACAACATGGTGTCCCACGAGAAGTTCAAGGAGGGCCTCGGCCTGCCTTTCGAGCTGATCGCAGATACCGAAGAGAAGCTCTGCCACATGTTCGGCGTGGTCAAAAACAAGATCATGTACGGCAAGAAGGTCAAGGGCATCGAACGCTCCACCTTCCTGATCGATGCCAAGGGCGTGCTGCGCGCCGAGTGGCGCGGCATCAAGGTGGCCGGCCATGTGGAGGAAGTGCTCCAGGCCGTCCAGGAGCTGCGGGCCGCCGCCTGATGCACGACACCCGCGCCCGGCAGGCAGCTTGGCGCCATGGCGTTCCTCTTATGCACTCCGCGCGAGTGCCTCGCGCGACCGCAGTGTCCTTCTGCGGCGCGAAGATGATCTGACCGACAGGCCGCTTGGCACCCGCCAAGCGGCTTTTTTCATTTCCGTCTTCTTCACCCCTTTACCATGCCCCTGCCCAAGCCACCCAAAGCCCGCGCCGACCAAGTGGCTCCGGCATCCGCAACCCCTGCGAGCCTGGAGGCCACCAGCCCGGCAACCCAAGCTGCGCCGCCAGCCCGACGCAAGTCCCAGGGGGCGAGCGCACAGGCACCACGCGGAGGATCGAACCCGACGCCCAAACCCAGCCGCAAGACCCCGGCGCGGGCGCCAACCTCCCCGGTGACCTCACCGGCCACTGCTGCCCCGGCGCCGACCGCGCTCCCGCAGCCGCCCGCCGAGGTGTCCACCGCGAAGGCCCCAGCCCCCTCCCCCCAGGAAGCCCGCGCCACCAAACCCACGCGCCCCGCTCCTGCCGCCAAGACGGGCGCCAAGTCCGCCGCCAAGGTGGCCACCGCCCCTTTGGCCAACAAGCTCTTCGTGCTGGACACCAACGTCCTGATGCACGACCCGATGTCGCTCTACCGTTTTGATGAGCACGACATCTACCTGCCAATGATCACGTTGGAGGAACTCGACGGCCACAAGAAGGGCATGAGCGAGGTGGCCCGCAACGTGCGGCAGGTCAGCCGGGAACTTGACGCCTTGGCCGCCGACAGCAGCCTGGATCCCGCTGACGGCATCCCGTTGGCCAAGACCGGCCACAAGGAAGCCACGGGCAAGCTCTTTTTCCAGACGCAGTTCCTGAACGCCCCGCTGCCAGCCGGTCTGCCGCAGGGCAAGGCAGACAACCAGATCCTGGGCGTTGTGCAGTCGCTGAAGCTGCAGCAATCCGGCCGCGAGGTGGTACTGGTTTCCAAGGACATCAACATGCGGGTGAAGGCCCGTGCGCTGGGCTTGGCGGCTGAGGACTACTTCAACGACAAGACGTTGGACGACGGCGACCTCCTCTACACCGGGGTGCAGGCCCTGCCGTCGGACTTCTGGAAACGTAACGGCAAGACGATCGAGAGTTGGAGCACTGCGGGAGCCACCCACTACCGCGTCAGTGGGCCGACCGTGCCAAGCCTGCTGGTCAACGAGTTTGTCTATTTGGAGAACCCTGGCGAAGCGCCGCTCTACGCCCGGGTCGCCGAGGTCAGCGGCCGGTCGGCCGTGCTGCGGACCATCCGCGACTACGGGCATGCGAAGAACTCGGTCTGGGGCGTGGTGGCGCGCAA
This sequence comes from Ideonella livida, assembly GCF_010499455.1. GTDB lineage: Bacteria > Pseudomonadota > Gammaproteobacteria > Burkholderiales > Burkholderiaceae_C > Ideonella > Ideonella livida. The sequence goes on from NZ_JAAGOH010000004.1 coordinate 185,110, forward strand.
CCGCGAACAGAACTTCGCGCTCAATCTGCTGATGGATCCGGACTGCGACTTTGTGACGCTCACCGGTACCGCCGGCACCGGCAAGACCCTGATGACCCTGGCGGCAGGGTTGTCCCAGGTGATGGACGAGCGCCGCTACACCGAGATCATCGTCACACGTGTCACCGTGCCGGTGGGCGAGGACATCGGCTTCCTGCCGGGCAACGAGGAAGAGAAAATGGGCCCCTGGATGGGTGCCTTGGACGACAACCTGGAGGTTTTGGCCAAGGGGGATGGCCACGGCGGCGAATGGGCGCGTGCCGCCACAAATGACCTGGTGCGCAGCAAGATCCGCATCAAGAGCCTGAACTTCATGCGGGGCCGCACCTTCCTCAACAAGTTCGTCATCATTGATGAGGCGCAGAACCTGACGCCCAAGCAGATGAAGACGCTGATCACCCGCGCTGGCCCCGGGACCAAGATCGTTTGCCTGGGCAACTTGGCGCAGATTGACACGCCCTACCTGACCGAAGGCAGCTCGGGCCTGACCTATGCGGTGGACCGCTTCAAGGGTTGGCCCCACTCCGGGCACGTCACCCTGGCCCGGGGCGAGCGTTCGCGGTTGGCCGACTATGCTTCGGATGTCTTGTGATAACGCATTGACACAACCGTTGCGGCCCTCCTATCCTCTGGCACTTATGCGTGAAGTAAGCCGGCTCTCCTTGCTGCGTCAACGTGTGGCCCGCTGGTCCTGCGTCGGTCTGGTCTGCCTTGCGGGCGTGGCCCCTTCCTGGGCAGCGCCCGAGGCAGCGCCCTCGCCCGCCCCGGGCAACGCAGTGCTGCGGCTGCTGCAGAGCAGTGGCCTGGTGGAGAGCGTCGACGGGCGGCCGTCCTTGCTAAGTCAGGTGCAGGAAGGTGCTTCTCAGCTGGTCCTTACCGCCATGGACTTCATCGGCGTGCGCTATCGGCGGGGGGGCAATTCTGCAGACGCCGGGTTCGATTGCTCCGGCTTTACGCGGCACATCTTCGAGAACAGCATTGGACTGGTGTTGCCGCGACGCGCAGCTGAGCAGGCCAACGCGCCGGGTCTGTTGTCGATTCCCCTGGAAGACCTCAAGCCCGGAGATCTGGTGTTCTTCAACACACTGCGGGCCACCTTCTCCCATGTGGGCATCTACATCGGCGACGGCAAGTTCATCCATGCGCCGCGCACCGGGGCTGCCGTACGGGTCGAAGACATGCGCGATGCCTACTGGGCCAAACGCTTCAACGGTGCACGTCGCGCCCCCATGCCGGGCGAAGGCCAGCGCACCACTCCCTGACACTTTTCTGAGTCTCCTGGCGCTCTCTGAGGTCGTGGGCCGGGCCCTCGGTCTTGAAGCGCCTGTCACGACGACAATGCGCCATGGGTGAAAAAGTCATTGCCATCACCGACTGGCGCGCCACGTCGGGACGTTCGGTCGAGCGTGTCGCACCAGTCACGCCCACCGGCCTGCTGGCGGACCAATTGGGGCGCCCGCTGCGGGATCTGCGCATCTCCGTCACGGACCGCTGCAACTTCCGCTGCACCTACTGCATGCCCAAGGAAGTCTTCGGCCCGGACTACCCATTCCTGCCGCAGGCATCCCTGTTGAGCTTCGAAGAATTGACCCGGGTGGCGCAGGTGTTCCTGGCACACGGCGTGCGCAAGATCCGGCTGACCGGGGGTGAACCGCTGCTGCGCAAAGGCTTGGAAGGCCTGATCAGCATGCTGGCCGGCTTGCGCACCATCGACGGTGAGGCGCCGGATTTGACCTTGACCACCAACGGTTCCCTGTTGGCCCGCAAGGCGACCGCACTGCGTGAGGCGGGACTGAGGCGCGTCACGGTGAGCCTGGACGCCTTGGACGATGCCGTGTTTCAACGCATGAATGACGCTGCCTTTCCGGTAGCGCGTGTGCTGGAGGGCATTGAGGCCGCCCTGGCTGCAGGGTTGACCCCCCTGAAGGTCAACATGGTCGTGCAGCGTGGCGTCAACGATCAGGAGATCGTGCCGATGGCCCGGTATTTCAGGGACCATTTCGGCAACCGGGTCAGTCTGCGCTTCATCGAATACATGGACGTCGGCCTCACCAACGGCTGGAACATGGCGTCCGTGTTGCCGTCCGCGAGTGTGCTGGAGCGACTGCAAGCACACTGGGGCCTGCAACCCCTTGCCGAGTCGGCACCGGGCGAAACCGCCCAGCGCTGGGCCTATGAGGACGGGCGAGGCGAAGTGGGCCTGATTTCCAGCGTGACCCAGGCCTTTTGCCAGGACTGCAACCGGGCCCGGCTGTCCACCGAAGGACGACTCTTCCTGTGCCTGTTCGCCGGCGAAGGCTATGACCTGCGCACCCTCATCCGGCAGGGTGCCAGCCAAGAAGAACTGGCCGGCGCGATCCAGCAGGTGTGGGGCCAACGGCAGGACCGCTACTCCGAACTGCGAGGCGCCTCTCCGGCAGCGACTGCGGCCGGCCAACCCGGCGCAGCCCGGGTGGAGATGCACTACATCGGCGGCTGAACAGCCCGGCCGGGCCCCTTACGCCACAGAGGGCGATGGGGATGCTGCGCGTGAGCTCAACCGGTGCGGCCCATGGCCTGGGCCACGCCACGGTTGGCCAGCGCGTCTGCCCTCTCATTGCCCGGATCACCGGCGTGACCCTTGACCCAGTGCCAACTCACCTGGTGGGGGCTCGCCAGCTGATCCAGCTCCTGCCAAAGCGCCTGGTTCTTCACCGGCTTGTTGTCCGCCGTCTTCCAGCCGCGCCTTTTCCAGCCATGGATCCAGGTGGTGATCCCGTTTCGCACGTACTCGCTGTCCGTGTAAAGCGCTATGGTGCAGGGACGCTTAAGCAAGCGCAGGGCCTCGATGACCGCCATCAATTCCATGCGGTTGTTGGTCGTCGCCGCCTCGCCGCCCCAGAGTTCCTTCTCGTGGGCGCCGCTGCGCAGCCAGGCGCCCCAGCCGCCCGGACCCGGGTTGCCCTTGCAGGCGCCATCGGTGTAGATGATCACTTCACTCATGGAGCGAGTGTGGCACGACCGTGTCGGGTGAGCCCGGCACGTGTCTGCTGCTGGCCGCCGGACGCACCAGGGCCGGCGCCGGGGCAGCCGCCCGCAGCTTGGACGGACGGATGCGTCCCACCAGACGCATGCCACGCACCCGCTTGACTGCGTGCAGCACCACCACCCCCCCCAGCAACGGCCACCAGCGCGAACCGGCGCGGTCCATCCAGGCACAGCGGTCCAGCCAGGCCTGGCGTGCGAAGGCCGGACGGTAGCCGCCCTGACGGGTCTGCATCATTTCCAGGTTAAGCAGGCGCAGCCAATCGCGCACGCGGTTGGGCAGCAGCCAGCGCCTTGGCAACCAGCCGCCTTCGCCAGCCAGTTCATCGCCAGCGACCACCGCACGGGCATGGCGGTGTGGCCAGCGCTCCAGCCCCCACAGGCTCACCGGATTGAAGCCGACGACCACCAGGTGGCCTTCTGGCCTCAGCACCCGCACGGCCTCGGCCAACGCCGCATGCGGATCCTCGCAAAGCTCCAAGGTATGCGGTAACACGCACAGATCAATGCTGCGCTCCGGAAATGGCAGGCATTCTGGCAGCAGCCTGCAGGCCACTGGGGCCCCCGCCCCCCCCAGAATGGCCGTGCCAGGCCACGCCTGCTGGCCGGTGTTCGAAACGCCACACCATCGATGGGGCATGCGGTTGCTGCGCAAGGCGTCCAGCGTTGGCAAGCCCACCTGGAGCGCATGGTAGCCAAAGAGGTTGGCAACCAAATCGTCGAGCACCGCCTGCTCCCAAGCCAGGAGGTGCTGGCCGGCCGGGGAATCCAGCCAGGCGGTCGAACCTATAATTTGATCGCTGTCTCGCATGGAACTGCTCGCCCTACCCGCCTTCGCCGACAACTACATCTGGCTGCTGCATGACGGCCAGCATGCGCTCGCCGTGGATCCAGGGGATGCCCAAGTGGTGGAGCAGGCCCTGTCAGCACGCGGACTGGCGCTGGAGCTGATGCTGCTGACCCACCACCATCGGGATCATACGGGAGGGGTGGATGCCCTGCGGGCACGGTGGCCGCAGTCCCGAGTCGAAGGACCACACCTGCCCGAACTGGCACACGGTCCGGTCGCCCCACTGACAGGGGGAGAACGACTGTCGTGGCGCGGCCTGAGGCTGGACGTGATGGCAACGCCCGGGCACACGCTGGACCACCTGAGCTACGTCGCATGGCCGGAGCGGCAGGCGCCCTTGCTGTTTTGCGGGGACACCCTGTTCTCCGCAGGTTGTGGCCGGCTCTTTGAAGGCACCCCGGCGCAGCTGCAGGCGTCCCTGGATGACCTGGCAGCGTTGCCAGACAGTACCCGCGTCTGCTGCGCCCATGAGTACACCCTGGCCAACCTGCGCTTTGCCGTGGCAGCAGACCCGGGCAATGCGGAGGTCCGGCAATACCAGCAGCACTGCGTGTCGCTGCGGGCGGACGGGCGGCCCACGCTGCCCTCGCTCCTGGAAACAGAGCTACGGATCAATCCATTTCTACGGACCCAAGCACCAGGCGTGCGGGACACCCTGCAGGCGCGCGGCCTGGCCGCAACCGACCGCTTGACGGCATTCGCCGCCCTGCGCCAATGGAAGAATGAATTCCGATGACACCTCCCGTGCATGAGCGCATCACGATGCGGGCGGCACTGGCCCGCGGATGGCGGCCAGTCTGCGGCCTGGCCTTGACGTGGGTGCTGGTGGGCTGCGCGCAGCTGCCAGCCCCCGGGGAGGCGTCCAGCTGGGCTGGAACGCTCGGCCCACAGGCCGGCCCCGACGTCAGCGCCCCCGCTGCTCCCCCCGTTGAATTGCCGGCGCACCAGGAATTCCGTACCGACCTGGATACCTCCCCAGCACCCGCCCTGGAAGGCGTCAGCCTGGCGACTGGCGCGCCGGAGCCCAAAGATTTGTGGCAACGCATCCGCCTGGGTCTGACGATGGCAGACCTGGACGATGAGGTCGTGCGGCAGAAGGAGCAGTTCTATGCCCGCCGACCGGAGTACCTGACCCGCATGGCTGAGCGCGGGCGCCGCTATCTCTTCCATGTGGTCGAGGAGCTCGAACGGCGCGGCATGCCCGCGGAGCTGGCCCTGCTGCCCTTTGTGGAAAGTGCCTTCAATCCGCAGGCCCAGTCCTCCGCCAAGGCCATGGGCATGTGGCAGTTCATTCCCGCCACAGGCAAGGACTTCGACCTCAAGCAGAACATCTTCCGGGATGACCGACGGGACGTCCTGGCCTCGACCCGGGCCGCGCTGGACTTCCTGCAGCGGCTGCATGACCAGTTCGGCGATTGGCATCTCGCCCTGGCCGCCTACAACTGGGGACCTGGCAATGTGCGCAAGGCCCTCGCGCGCAATGAAAAAGAGGGCTTGGGACTGAGCTATCCTGAGCTGCGCATGCCTGCCGAAACGCGGCAGTACGTGCCCAAGCTGCAAGCGCTCAAGAACATCCTGCTGGAGCCCGGACGGTTTGGCGTGGCACTGCCGGATCTGCCCAACCACCCCTACTTCGACACGGTGCCGGTGGACCGGGACATGGACGTGACGGTGGCCACGCGCCTGGCCCGTATCAGCCATGATGAGTTCCTGCGGCTGAATCCTCAGCTCAACAAGCCGGTGATCCTCGCCGCCGGCACGGAACAGCTGCTGCTGCCGTTCGACAACGCAGAGATCTTCAGGCAATCACTCATGCGCCATGAAGGCCCCTTGGCCTCTTGGACCGCTTGGGTGGTGCCCAAGACGATGCGCCCCGCCGAGGCAGCCAAGCAACTGGGCATGCCCGAGAGCCAACTGCGCGAGGTCAATCGTCTGCCGGCCAAGATGCTGGTCAAGGCAGGGTCCACCTTGCTGGTGCCGCGCGCGGCGCACAGCGATCGGGATGTGCCCGAGCACTTGGCCGACAACGCGGCGCTGCTGCTGGAGCCCGAACGGGTGGCCGCCACTGGCCGCCAGGTGCGGGTGGGCAAGGGCGGTGAGTCCGTGGCCGCACTCGCCCGTCGCCATGGACTCAAGCCGGAGCAATTGGCCCGCTGGAACAAGACGTCGGTGAATGGCCGCTTTGCGGGCGGCACCGTGGTGCGGCTGAGTCCTGCTCCCGCTGGTGGCACCCAGCTGGCCAAGGCAGGCACGGGCAAGACGAGCGCCTCTGGATCCAACCGGAAAGGCTCCAGTGCCAAGGCGGGCACCAAGCTGGCCGCCAAGAACAGCAACCGACCGGCGCGCCAGGCGTCGGAGCGGGTGGCGCAGCGCTGAGTCTCTGCGCTGCGCTCAGCGGCGGTCTGCCAAGGCGTGGGCGATGGTGGAGAGGTCGACGTACTCGAGTTCGCTGCCGACTGGCACGCCCCTGGCCAGGCGGGTGACGTGCAGGCCACGGCGACGCAAGGCCTCTGAGAGCACATGGGCTGTCGCCTCTCCTTCCGCGGTGAAGCTCGTGGCCAGGATCACTTCCTGCACCACGCCTTCGCGCAGGCGCTCCATCAGCGCGGCCATGCCCAGATCACTCGCGCTACGGCCATCGAGCGGACTGATGCGCCCCTGCATCACGAAATACAGGCCGCGGTAGCTGCCGGTGCGCTCCATCGCCGCCTGATCGGCAGGCGACTCAACCACACACAGCTGCGTGGGCTCACGCCGCGGATCCAGGCACAGGGCGCAGACCTCGCCCTCGGTGAAGGTATGGCAGCGCGCGCAGTGGCGTACGGCCACCACCGCCTGTTCCAGGGCCCGGGACAAGACCAGGGCGCCAGGGCGATCGTGCTGCAGGAGGTGGAACGCCATCCGCTGGGCAGATTTGGCGCCGATGCCCGGCAGTTGCCGCAAGGCCTCCACCAGCGCGTCCAGCCGGCTGCTCTGGCTCATGCGGCCACCCTGGAGCTCAGAAGGGCATCTTCATGCCGGGGGGCAGCGGCAGGCCGGCGGTGAGCTTGCCCATGCGCTCTTGGCTGACCGACTCGGCCTTGCGGATTGCGTCGTTGAAGGCGGCCGCCACCAGATCCTCCAGCATGTCCTTGTCGTCGGCCAGCAGGCTGGGATCGATGGTGACGCGCCGAACGTCGTTGCGACAGGTGATGAGCACCTTGACCAGGCCGGCGCCGGACTGACCCTCGACCTCGACGCTGCCCAACTCTTCCTGGGCGCGCTTGAGGTTTTCCTGCATGGCCTGGGCCTGCTTCATCAGACCGGCCAGTTGACCCTTCATCATGGTGACTTCCTTTGGAGTGTTGACAAGTTGAACCCGCGGACCGATACCCAGACCCCAAAAGTCTGAGCGCCATCGCAGGCTAAGAAATGGCTGTGCCGCTCAGACAGGGCGCATGCTGCCGGCCACGACCCGGGCACCACCGAAGCCTGACAGCAGGGCCTTGATCCCCTCATGCTCCAGGATTTCGGCCTCGGCTTGAGATTGCCGCAGTCGGGCCGCCTCCACATCCCGGCGCGCCGGCGTATCGACCGTCGCCCCTTTGAGGACCTGGAGGCGCACCGGCCGGCCGAGTTGCTCGCTCAAGGCACTGGACAGCTTGTCAGCCAGCCCCGGCATCAGCAGGGGGTCACTCTCGGTCTGAAGCTGCCAGTGTCCCTGCGCATCGTCCAGCGTCACCAACTGGGACTGCAACGCCAGTTCCCGAACCAGCGCCGTCACCGCACCGCGTTCTGACAAGGCCCGGACCTCCTGTGCCCAGCGGTCCCCCAGAGGCGTGTGCTCCACTTCGCTCGACTCCAGCAGCGGCGAGGTGGCGGGCAACGGGCAAGCGTTCTGCGCCCCCTCATGCGCTTCGCCCGGTGCCCGGCGTGCACCAAGCCGGCCTGGAGCGGACGCGCCAATGGCCTGCTCCGGCCCCACTGGCCGCGGCTGCGTCTCGGCCCGATGGCCTTCTTCCTCGGCCGGGGGTGCCTCATCCATCCAAGGAGGCGGCTCCAGCGCCGGGGCGGGACGTGCGACGGTACGCACCCTGGGCTCGGTCGGCGCCACCGCCACAGCCGCCGGGTGGGACGCCACCTCCCGCTTTGCAAGCGGCACCTCAGCCACCGTCGGCAAAACGACCTCAGGTGCATGCAGCGCCCCCGCACGCAGTCCTGCGGAAGCCGGACGGGAAGGGCCAGACGCCACCTCAGGGCTGGCCTTGGCGCTGACGGGCATCGGTGGGACGGAAGGCCATGCCGCGGGCAGATCGACGGCCACGGTGGCCGAAGGGGCCGGTGGCTGCGCCCGGGCTGCGACCGGCAAAGTCGGCGCCGCAACCGGCACTTCCATCCGTGGCGGAGGGCTGGCCAGCAGCTCGCTGCGCCGCATACCGCCCGGAGAAGCGGGAGCGACCTCCACCGCTGGCGCCAGCATCACAGGGCTGCCGTCTGCCGAGCGGGCCGGCGCGAAGGCCAGGAACCGAAGCAGTGCCATGGACAGGCCGGCAAACTCATCGGGGGCCAGGCTCAGCTCGGCCCGTCCCTGGAGTGCCAGGCTGTAGAGCAGATGGATCTCGTCAGCGCGCCAGGCAACCGCCAAGGCCTGGGCCGCAGCCTGGTCAGGATCCTGGACATCCAGGCAATCAGGCGCCGCCTGCGCCATCGCCATCCACTGCAGCAGTCGCGCCATCTCGTCGAGCGTCCCGGCAGGCGAGAGGCCCAGTTGCCGCAGCCCGTCCACCTGCACCAGCAGCGCCTGCCCGTCGCGTTGCCCCAGGGCTTCGATCAGCCGTTCGGCATGCCGGCGATCCACGGCGCCAAGCATCTGGCGCACCCCCTCCTCGCTCAGACGCCCTGCCCCATAGGCGATGGCCTGGTCGGTCAGGGACAAGGCATCGCGCATGGACCCCCTGGCCGCACGGGACAGCAGGCGCAGCGCGCCGGCATCCGCCGGCACGGCCTCCGCCTCCAGCACCTGGGCCAGGTGTTCGGCCACGGTCTGCGGCGCCATGGGGCGCAGGTTGAACTGCAGGCACCGGCTCAGCACCGTGGGGAGCATCTTCTCCGGGTCCGTGGTGGCCAGCACAAACTTCAAGTACTCCGGCGGCTCCTCCAAGGTCTTGAGCAGCGCATTGAACGCGTCCTTGGTCAGCTGGTGCGCCTCGTCGATCATGAAGACCTTGAATCGGCCCACCGTCGGCTTGTAGGCCGCACGCTCGATCAACTCGCGAATCTCATCGATGCTGCGGTTGGAGGCCGCATCCATCTCCACATAGTCGATGTAGCGGTCTGCATCGATTTCTCGGCAAGCGGTGCACACGCCGCAGGGATGGGACGTGATCCCGCCCCGCCCGTCCGCGCCGGTGCAATTCAGGCTCTTGGCCAGAATGCGGCTGACTGTCGTCTTGCCGATGCCACGCGTGCCGGTGAACAGGTAGGCGTGATGCAGCCGCCCCTGCTCCAAGGCATGGGTCAGGGCCTTGACCACATGGTCCTGACCCACCATTTGCTCAAAACGGTGTGGGCGGTACTTGCGGGCCAGGACGACGTAACTCATGCGGTCCATTCTACGGGCCGCCCCGCTGCCGACCGGCCCGACCGCCAAGGTCGCACACAGCGGAGATAATCCCGGGATGACCGCGACCTCCCACACCTCCGCCGACACGCCCCTCTCCTATGAGCAGGCCGGCGTGAACTATGACCTCATCGACCCCTTGAAGGTGGCCGCACAGCGCGCTGCAGCGGCCACAGCCGGCCACCTGCCGGCGCATGGCTTCCAAGAAGTCCCGGCTTCGCGGGGAGAGTCCGCCTACGTCGTGGACGTTGGCCCGTTCTACCTGGCCAGCATCGTCGAATGCTTGGGCTCCAAGGCCCTGGTGGCCGACGAAATGCAGCGGCTGACCGGCCGCAGCTACTACGCCGGCATCGCCCAGGACACCATCGCCATGGCGGTGAACGACCTCATCACCGTCGGTGCGACGCCGCTGGTGGTACAGGCCTACTGGGCGGCGGGAGGCAGCGAGTGGTTCAAGGACGCTGAACGCGCGCAGGCGCTTGTGCAGGGCTGGAAGGCCGCCTGCGACGTCTGCGGTGTGGCCTGGGGCGGCGGCGAAACGCCTGCCCTGGCTGGCATCGTCGAGGCCGGTCGCATCGACCTGGCGGCGTCGTGCACAGGCATCATCAGCCCCAAAACCCGCCTGAGCGTCGGTGACGACCTCGGTCCGGGGGACGCCATCGTGCTGCTGGCTTCCAGTGGCATCCATGCCAACGGCCTGAGCCTGGCCCGCAAGCTGGCCGAGCGCCTGCCCGATGGCTATCTGACGGAGATCGAACCGGGCCTGACCTATGGGGATGCGCTGCTCGCCCCGACCACGCTGTACAGCCCGGTGACCGAAGCCCTTGCCAGCGCAGGTGTCAAGCTGAACTACTGCGCCAATATCACGGGTCACGGGTGGCGCAAGCTGCTGCGCCACCCGAAGGCACTGACCTACCGCATCCGCAACGTGCCGCCGGTGCCCGCCGTGCTGAAGTTCATGGCGCAACAGGCCCGCCACGACGACCGCGAGGCTTATTCGACGTTGAACATGGGGGCAGGTTTTGCACTCTTCGTGCCCGCCGAGCAGGCGGCACGGACGGTCGAGATCGCCCGCGCCGCGGGCGTCGATGCATGGGTGGCCGGCTCCGTGGAAGCAGGACCGAAGCAGCTGCTGGTGGAGCCGCTGTCGCTGCGCTTCAGCGACGACGATCTGCAACTGCGTTGATTCGACGCAGCAGGCCGACCGTGCGGCCTTCTTGCCGCACGGCGCCATCCCTGCCCTGAGCAAGCGGCAAACAAGGCCACCGGCCTTCGCCAATCTGCTATCATCCGAGGTGACGGGCCTCCTCGCATGGAAGCGCGGCCAACCGGGTCAGGTGGGGAACCAAGCAGCCCTAACCGTTGCGACCAGTGCCGAGGTCAGGCTCGTCACCCCTCCAACCGTTCATGACTGCTGGGAAGCGGCGAACGAAGACGCTCCACCATCTCGGTGGCACGCAGACCCGGAGGTGGGGTGAGCAAGCTCACCACCACGATCACCACAAAGCCTAGGGGAATGCCGAACACACCGGCAGAGATAGGCTGGATTCCCCACCACAGCACCACAGGGCTGCTGACACCGAACATCTCCCGCAGCCATGGGTGGGTGGTGGCCATGTACCAAAACGTCAGCGCCAAGCCGGCAAGCATGCCGGCGGCAGCCCCCCAGCGGTTGGCCCGCTTCCAGAAAATGCCCAGCACCAGGGCCGGAAAGAAGGCTGAACCGGCCAGCGAGAAGGCCGCAGAAACCAGGAACAGAATGTTCGCGGGTTTCTGTGCTGCGACAAAGGCAGCCCCAAGCGCCACCACGAGCAACAGCACCTTGGAGATCATGACCCGGCGCGCCGTCCCCGCCTGCGGGTCGATCATCCGGAAATAGACATCGTGAGACAGCGCGTTGGCAATGGTCAATAGCAGGCCATCCGCCGTCGACAGTGCCGCGGCCAACCCCCCTGCCGCCACCATGCCTGAGATCACATAGGGCAGGCCGGCGATTTCTGGCGTGGCCAGCACGATGATGTCGCCGCCAATGCGCAATTCACCCAGCTGCAGCACGCCGTCCCGGTTGATGTCCTGCACCGAGAGCAGTCCGGCATCCACCCGTCCCCAGTTGGCGATCCAATCCGGCAAGCTGTCAAAGGGTGTGCCGACCAGGTTGGAGAAGATCTCGAACTTGATCAATACCGCCAGGGCCGGCGCGGTGGTGTAGAGCAGCAGCACGAAGAACAGCGTCCAGGCCACGGAACGCCGTGCTTCCTTGACGGAGGGGGTGGTGTAGTAGCGCATCAGGATGTGGGGCAAGGCGGCCGTGCCCACCATCAGGCAGAACACGAGCGCAAGGAAGTTGCGCCTGGACTGCTCGAACGCCGACTGTTCCTGCGGCGTGCCATCTGGCCGCCCGGCGTAGGGCTGGGCATGCCGCGGCATCCCGGACAGGGGCTGAGCCCGGCTGGCCAGGACATCACGCTCGGCGCGCCAGCGGGCCTGCGCCTCCCGTTCATCGCGCGGCAGGTGGGCCAGCTGCCGCTCTGCCGCCTGGATCTCGCGCTGCGGGGCCTGGGCACGCTTGAGCGACTCCACCCGCAAGCGGGCATCTTCCCGATCCTGGGCCAGCGCCTCGGCGGGCTGATCCAGTTTTCGGTCCAGCGCCGCAATCTGGGCGGTCATCACCGCCATCACCTGGTACTCGGCCTGGTCGATGAGCAAGCGATCTTCAGCCGCAGTGACTTTGGCGAGCTGCACCCCGTAGGCGAGCTGCGGCACCGGAATGTCTGTCTGCTTGAGGCTCAGCCACACCACAGGAACCAGGTAGGCCGCCACCAGCACGATGTATTGGGCCACCTGGGTCCAGGTGACCGCCCGCATGCCACCCAGGAAAGAGCAGACGAGGATGCCTCCCAGACCCAGGAACACGCCGATCTCGAAGGAGGCGATGCTGGTGAGCCGAGTCGTGATCAGGCCCACCCCGTAAATCTGCGCTACCACGTACACGAACGAGCACAGAATGGCCGCCGCGACGCCGATCAGGCGCGTCAGGTGCCCCTCGTAGCGCTCACCCAGAAAGTCCGGGATGGTGTACTGGCCGAAGCGCCGCAGATACGGCGCCAACAGCAGTGCGACCAGGCAGTAGCCCCCGGTCCAGCCCATGATGAAAGCCAGCCCGTCATAGCCGCTCAGGTACAAGGTGCCGGCCATGCCGATGAACGAGGCCGCGCTCATCCAGTCCGCCCCGGTAGCCATGCCGTTGTACATGGCAGGCACCTTGCGTCCTGCCACATAGTATTCCGAAGCATCTGTGGTGCGGCACATCACGCCGATGACGGCGTAAACCACCACCGGGGCGGCCAGAAAGACAAAACCAATGAAGCGCTTGGGCAGGCCCAGCTGCTCCAGCACGGCCATCGCGACGACAAAGCAGGTAAAGCAGAGCGTGTAAAGCAGGTAGGCCCGGTGCAGGCGCCCCCTGAAGGTGGACAAGGGCAGACGCCCCGAGCCGAACAGCCGGCTCATCGCCCCCCCTCCCCGTCCAGCGCCTGCTCCACGGATGGACCGTGGCCTGCCGCGCCCCGGCAGACACCATGCGGCCCCGCGGCGGCGTTCGACATGGTGGTGCCCTGCCCCCGCCCGAATTGGCGGTCCAGCCGGTCCAGCAGACGCTCGTAGAGCACGACCAGCAGCAGATAAGCGAGCAGCGCGCCCTGCGCCGCTGCCCAGAAGCCGAAGGGCCAGCCAAAGAAATTGAAATCCAAGGCCCGCGCGTGATACGGCAGCAGGAAAGAGACAGTGGCCCAGAGCATCAGCATGACCCCCACGCCCCACCGGTTGAGCCGCCAATAGCGACGCTGCGGCGCCCCGTCTGCCGGTGCAGGTGTGGCACCTTCTCCCGCCGGTACGGCAGCTTGCGCCCCCTTAACAGCCGGGTTCGTCACGCGGCGGCCCTGCACAGCGAAGCAGCGGGCTGCGCCCGACATTGCTGCACCTTGAGCGCGGTGGCCGCCACCCACACGGCCGCCAGCACGCCCATCCACAGCCAGACGGGCCATGCCCTGCCACCGGCAAGGCGACAGGCCAGCCGCTCCAGCGGGGCCACCGCAGCGTCCAGCAAGCGCCAGAACAGGTTGTACTCGGCACGCTCGCGCCCGACCAGGCACCCCAGCAGCGCACGCCCCACCCAAGCCAGGCACGCGACCTCAGCCCACAACTTCAGCACCACAGCCAACCAGAGCATGCAAGGCCTGCGCCCCCGATACCGCAGAACACCAATCGCCAGGCTGCCCCGACGGACGGGAACTGCGACACCTGGCAGGAGCGGGGGCATGGCCGCCTCTGGCGGGGCAGCCTGCGACTACCCAGTTTGATTGTCCGATCAAACCGTCACACCCTCATCGGGAGGTGAGGCCCCTAGGCGACAGGACAAACCCGGACAGGGGGCCGGCACATGCGAAAATCAAAGGCTTTCGCCGTCAAGAATTCCTTTCAGAAAGCTGGAGCACGCCGCCATGGACATCGAACGCGTCAACGCCATTGGAAACACCCTGACCGACCTGTTGCAGCGGACCCAATCGCTACGGGGGTATCTTTGACTACGATCGCAAATCCCTGCGTCTGAGCGAGGTCAACGCCACGCTCGAGAACCCCTCGATCTGGAACGACCCCAAGCGTGCCCAGGAACTGGGCAAGGAAAAGAAGCAACTCGACGAGGTTGTCGGCACCATCGACCACCTCACCAGCCAGCTGGGTGACAACCTCGAGCTGTTCGAGATGACCAAGGCGGAGGACGACTTCTCCAGTCTAGAGGCCATCGAGGACGAGGCCGCCAGCCTGCGCGAGACCGTGGAGCGGCTGGAATTCCGCCGGATGTTCAGCAACCCGGCCGACCCGAGCAACTGCTTCATCGACATCCAGGCGGGCGCCGGCGGTACGGAAGCCTGCGACTGGGCCAGCATGCTGCTGCGCCAGTACCTGAAGTACTGCGAGCGCAAAGGCTTCAAGCCCACCCTGGAGGACGAGACGCCGGACGATGTGGCGGGCATCCGCAGCGCCACCATCAAGGTCGAGGGTGAATATGCCTACGGCCACCTGCGCACTGAGACCGGCGTGCACCGCCTGGTGCGCAAGAGCCCCTTCGACTCCTCGGGTGGTCGGCACACCTCCTTCGCCTCGCTGTTCGTGTATCCGGAGATCGACGACTCCATCGAGATCGACATCAACCCGGCCGATGTGCGCGTGGACACCTTCCGGGCCTCGGGTGCCGGTGGCCAGCACATCAACAAGACCGATTCGGCCGTGCGGCTGACCCACATGCCCACGGGCATCGTGGTGCAGTGCCAGGACAGCCGCTCCCAGCACAGCAACCGCGACGTGGCTTGGCGGCGACTGCGCTCGCGGCTCTATGACCACGAGATGCGCAAGCGCATGGAAGAGCAGCAGAAGCTGGAGGACACCAAGACCGATGTCGGCTGGGGCCACCAGATCCGCTCCTACGTCCTGGACCAAAGCCGCATCAAGGACCTGCGGACCAGCGTCGAGATCTCCAACACCCAGAAGGTGCTGGACGGCGACCTGGACGCATTCATCGAGGCCAGCCTCAAGCAGGGCCTGTGAGCCCGGTCGGCGGTGCCGGTACCGCCGCCCCCCGACTTCGTTCTTGCCTGCCGCCGGCACCCCAATGGGTACCGGCCGTTCCCCTGAACTCCCCGCGAAGGATTGCCCAACATGATGCTGCGTGAAGGCCCCGCCCTCGCACCGGTGCGCCGCGAAGACTACGCGCCGCCGGCCTATTGGATCCGCACGGCCGAACTGACCTTCGACCTCGACACCGCCAAGACCATCGTGGCCAGCAAGCTGGCCATCGAGCGCAACCCTGCCCTCCCGGTGCAGCCCTTGCGCCTGCATGGCGAGGACCTCAACCTCCTGCGCGTGCTCGTCAACGGCCAGAGCGTCTCCTTCCGCCACGAAGACGGTCAATTGGTGCTGGAGGCCCCGGAGGCCGACCAGTTCATCCTGGAGATCCGCAACACCATCGCCCCAGAGAAGAACACCCAGCTCAGCGGCCTGTATGCCAGCGGCTCTGGACTGTTCACCCAGTGCGAGGCCGAGGGTTTCCGCCGCATCACTTACTTCGTCGACCGGCCGGATGTGATGGCGCGCTACACGGTCACGCTGCGGGCAGACCGCCGCAAGTACCCGGTGCTGCTGTCCAACGGCAACCTGATCGAGCAGGGCGACCTCGACGGCGGTCGCCACTTTGCACGCTGGGAAGATCCGTTTCCCAAACCCAGCTATCTGTTTGCCGTGGTGGCTGCGGATCTGGTGGCGCGCGAGCAATGGGTGCGAACCCGCTCGGGCCAGGATCATCTGCTGCAGATCTATGTGACCCGCGGCGACTTGGACAAGACCGAACATGCGATGAACTCGCTGATCGCCTCGATTGTCTGGGACGAGGCCCGATTCGGCCTGCCCCTGGATCTACAGCGCTTCATGATCGTGGCGGTGCCCGACTTCAACATGGGTGCCATGGAGAACAAGGGGCTCAACCTCTTCAACACCAAGTACGTCCTGGCCAGCTCGGCCACCGCCATCGACAGCGATTTCGACGCCATCGAAAGCGTGGTGGCGCACGAATACTTCCACAACTGGACGGGCAACCGCATCACCTGCCGCGACTGGTTCCAGCTCTCCTTGAAAGAAGGCCTGACCGTCTTCCGCGACCAGGAGTTCAGCATGGACATGGCCGGCTCCGCCTCCGCCCGTGCGGTGCGGCGCATCGCCGACGTGCGCACCTTGCGTGAGCGCCAGTTCCCCGAAGATGCCGGCCCGATGGCCCACCCGGTGCGGCCGGACGTCTACCAGGCGATCGACAACTTCTACACCCCGACGATCTATGAGAAAGGGGCTGAAGTGGTGCGGATGATGCACACGCTGGTAGGCCAGGCCGGTTTCGCGGCAGGCATGCGCCTGTACTTCGAACGCCATGACGGCCAGGCGGTGACCTGCGATGACTTTGCGCAGGCACTGGCCGATGCCAACCCCGACAGCCCGCTGGCCCAACAGCTGGACCTCTTCAAACGCTGGTATACCCAGGCCGGCACACCGGTGCTGGAGGCTCGCAGCACCCACGACCCGCTGGCGCAGCGCCTGACGCTGACCCTGCGCCAGCGCTGTCCCGCCACGCCGGGCCAGGCCCAGAAGCTGCCCCAGCTGCTGCCGGTGCGGATGGGCCTGCTGGCCGCCGAGGGTCGGGCCCTGCCCCTTCAGCTCGAAGGCGAGACCCAGGCCCGGGGAACGGAACGTCTGCTCATCATGACCCAAGCCGAGCAGCAGTTCACCTTCACCGACGTGCCGGCAGGCGCTGTGCCATCGCTGCTGCGCGGTTTCTCCGCCCCAGTGGTGCTGGATGACGGGCTGGACGATGAAGCCTTGCTCCACCTGCTGGACTGGGACCGGGACCCCTTCAACCGCTGGGAAGCCTCCCAGCGCCTCTACACGCGCCGCATCGTGGCGGGTCTGCGAGAAGGTGTCGAAGCATCCCGGCTGTCCTCGGCCCATCTCCAAGCGCTCTCTCGCTTGCTGCGTGACGAAGCCCTCGATCCGGCTTTCAAGGAGCTGGTGCTGCAGGTGCCCTCTGAAATGCAGCTCGTCGACCAGATCGCGCAGGCCGACCCGCAACGCTTGCACGAGCTGCGCGAAGGCCTGGTGGACCAGCTGGCAGCCGAACTGTGCGAGGACTGGACCTGGGTGGACGACACCCATCAAGTCAAGGCCGGCTACCGCCCCGACGCTGCCCAAAGCGGCATCCGCGCACTGGGCAATCTGGCGCTGGCAATGAAGGTGCGACATGCTGTGGCCACAGGCGACCCAGTCTGGCCTGGCAAGGCCTACCAGCGTTTCAAGGATGCCAGCAACATGACACTGCGCTGGGGCGCGCTCGAAGCCCTGGTGAATGCCCACGCCGAGCTGGCGGCACCGGCCCTGGCCCACTTCCACGAGCAGTTCCGTCATGAGCCGCTGGTGCTGGACAAGTGGTTCCAGCTCCAGGCCCGGGCCCCCGAACGCCAGGGCGAGGTCTTCGCCAAGGTGCGCCAGCTGCTCAAGCATCCGGATTTCCATCTGGGCAACCCCAACCGGGTCCGCGCGCTCGTGTTCTCCCTGACCCACTTCAACCCTGCGGCGTTCCACCGTGCGGATGCCGCCGGCTACGTCTTCTGGGCGGAGCGGGTGATCGAACTGGACGCCGCCAACCCGCAGCTGGCCTCGCGCCTCGCGCGAGCACTGGACCGCTGGCAGAACCTGGCCGAGCCATACCGAAGCGCCGCCCGCGAAGCCATCGCCCGTGTGGCCACCCGTCCAGAACTCAGCAGCGACACCCGCGAAATCATTGAACGTGCCTTGAACGAAGGACAGGAGACCTCATGAGCAAACGGATCAGTCTGACCCAGTACCTGGTGGAACAGCAACGCGAGCACGGCCACATTCCGGCCCAGCTGCGCCTGCTCATCGAGGTGGTGGCCCGCGCCTGCAAGCGCATCGCGATCTCGGTCAACAAGGGCGCGCTGGGCGAAGTCCTCGGTTCCGCCGGCTCCGAGAACGTGCAAGGCGAAGTGCAGAAGAAGCTCGACATCATCTCCAATGAGGTGCTGATCGAGGCCAATGAGTGGGGCGGGCACCTGGCCGCCATGGCATCCGAAGAGATGGACTCCATCCACGTGGTGCCCAACCGCTATCCCCAGGGCGAGTACCTGCTGCTGTTTGATCCGCTGGACGGCAGCAGCAACATCGACGTGAACGTGTCCATCGGCACGATCTTCTCGGTGCTGCGCAAGGTCAACAACACCCGCGGTGTGTCCGAAGAGGACTTCCTGCAACCAGGCAAACAACAGGCGGCCGCGGGCTACTGCGTGTATGGCCCCCAGACCACCCTGGTGCTGACGGTGGGTGAAGGCGTCGCCATGTTCACCCTGGACCGTGAGCAAGGGTCTTGGGTGCTGACGTCCGAGAAGGTGCAGATCCCGGAAGACACCAAGGAATTCGCCATCAACATGTCGAACATGCGCCACTGGGATGCCCCGGTCAAGCGTTACATCGACGAATGCCTGGCCGGCAAGGAAGGCCCCCGCGCCAAGGACTTCAACATGCGGTGGATCGCCAGCATGGTGGCCGATGTGCACCGCATCCTGACCCGTGGCGGCATCTTCATGTACCCATGGGACAAACGTGAGCCGGGCAAGCCAGGCAAGCTGCGCCTGATGTATGAAGCCAACCCGATGGCTTTTCTGGTCGAGCAGGCGGGCGGCCTGGCCACCAACGGACGCCAGCGCATCATGGACCTACAGCCCACCAAGCTGCACGAGCGTGTCTCGGTCATCCTGGGTTCGCGCAACGAAGTCCAGCGTGTGACCGACTACCACGGCGAGTCGACAGGCAGCTGAAGGCGAGAGGCGCGCTTCGATGTCCTGAGCAAGACTGAACGACGGCCCCACCCTTTCCTATTGCATCACATTAGAATTCGAATTAGAATTCCATTTTCGCCGGTGTAGCTCAGTTGGTAGAGCAGCGCATTCGTAATGCGAAGGTCGGGAGTTCGACTCTCTTCACCGGCACCAAAACACAAAAAAGCCCGCAGCTTGCTGCGGGCTTTTTGCATTTCTAATGCGCGCCATTTTGGCTTGGGTACGCCTTCGATGAGGCCTGGCGCTTGAGAGGCATCAAGTCAGATGGCTCTCAAGCCCCTCAGAGGGCACCTGGTAAAAGGTGCGCACCCTTACGCCGCTCGACCCACATCAAGGTCACCAGCCCCACCTCTCCCAGTACGGCACGAACCAGCAAAACCAAGCCGACGCCTTTACGTCGCGGGCGATTGGAAAGGCAGCAGTTCGGCCAAAAGCAACTGGCACCGGACCAGACTGAAACGTGCAGGCAAAAAAAATCCCGGCTTTGCCGGGATTTCATGTCAGGTTGGCGGAGACGGAGGGATTCGAACCCTCGATGGAGTTTTTGACCCCATACTCCCTTAGCAGGGGAGCACCTTCGGCCTCTCGGTCACGTCTCCAACCTAAGCTAGCAGTATAGCTTGGTTCAAGCACCGCCGCAAGCTATTTTCTTACTGCGATGCTTGAAACTTCAGGCGTCCAGGTCGAACGCGCGATGCAGCGCGCGCACCGCCAATTCCATGTACTTCTCGTCGATCACGACCGAAGTCTTGATCTCGCTGGTCGTGATCATCTGGATATTGATGTTCTCTGCACTCAGGGCTTCAAACATCTTGCTGGCCACACCCACGTGCGAGCGCATGCCGATGCCAACGATGGAGACCTTACAGATCTTCGCGTCGCCGATGACTTCATTGGCGCCCAGCGCCGGCAGCACTTCGGTCTTCAGCAGGTCCAGCGTCCGCTGATAGTCGTTGCGGTGCACCGTGAAGGAGAAGTCCGTCCGGCCTTCACGCGACACGTTCTGGATGATCACGTCCACATCGATGTTGGCCGCAGCCACCTTGCCCAGGATGCCGTAGGCAATGCCGGGCTTGTCGGGCACTCCCAGAACGGTGACTTTGGCCTCGTCGCGGTTGAAGGCGATGCCCGAGACAACTGCTTGTTCCATCTTCTCGTCTTCCTCGAAAGTGATCAGGGTGCCGGACTTGGCCTCTTCCTCGATGTTGATATCCCACGGCGTGAAGCTCGACAGCACACGCAGCGGCACGCGGTACTTGCCAGCGAACTCCACCGAGCGGATCTGCAGCACCTTGGAGCCGAGGCTGGCCATTTCCAGCATTTCCTCAAAGCTCACGGTGTGCAGGCGGCGGGCTTCCGGCACCACGCGCGGATCGGTGGTGTACACACCATCCACATCGGTGTAGATCAGGCACTCATCGGCCTTCATCGCCGCCGCCACGGCCACGGCCGAGGTGTCGGAACCACCGCGGCCCAGCGTGGTGATGTTCTGCTCTTCATCCACGCCCTGGAAGCCGGTGATGATCACCACCTTGCCCGCGGCCAGGTCTGCGCGAACGCGAACGTCGTCGATGCTCTGGATCCGCGCCTTGGTGTAGGACGAATCCGTCTTGATGGGCACCTGCCAGCCTGCATAGCTGACGGCTTCCATACCCTCTGCCTGGAGAGCCAGCGACAGCAAGCCCACCGAGACCTGCTCGCCGGTGCAGGCGATCGCATCGAGCTCGCGCAACATTGCCGGGGTTTGGGCGGCGGGCGAGACATCCTTGGCCAGGGCCAGCAGGCGATTGGTCTCACCACTCATGGCCGACGGGACGACGACCATCTGGTGACCTGCGCGGGCCCACTTGGCAACGCGCTTGGCGACATTGCGGATGCGCTCCGTGGAGCCCATCGAGGTGCCGCCGTACTTGTGAACGATCAGTGCCATGACGTTTGGGGAAAAACGGGATTGGAACCACCCGCTGGAACCGGCGCGCGCTCGGTCTTGAGCCTGGACTGCGCACCGGCGAGGACGTGGGAACCCAGAATTCTAGCCCGCTCCCGGGGGTTTGCCCGAACCAACGGGGTACGGGATCCACTCGACGCGGCATTGGGGGGTCTGCGCAGTGGCCATGAAGCGGGCGTCGACCCCCAGGCCCGGCGCGAACACGACCGGTGCCCCGCCTTGCGGCCCCAGTTTGAGCAACGGTCCGCCGCGAGCCCAGGCCGGCACCCCGCGGGCCTGGAACTGTTTCTTGAGCGAACGTGGCAGCCCACCGGGATGAAGTTGGAACTGCTCTCCGCCTTGCCGGGCGGACAGCCACAACCTTTCCAGCAGCGACCAGGGCAGTCCTTGCGCCTGCACCGGCTCCAGATGCAGCGCTCCTCCCCAATGCGCCAACACATGGCAGCCGGGGACCCTGGGTGCAGGTTCTGCCGTCCGATCTGGACTCGCGGCCGCCCCCCCAGGCTCCCCTGACGCCGACCCGGATGCCAGCCCCAGGCGACCCTGGTGGCACCAGAGGAAACGGCCCGCATCACCCGGTAAGGGCCAGCGGATGCCCCCCTTGGCAGCAGAACGCGTCAAGCCCGCCAGCACCACTTCCAGCCATACCTGGGGCGGCGTGCGTCCCAGGCGCATGCCCAGCCAGAGGCGCAAGCTGGCAGCGCGCCGCAACGGCGACAAGGTCAACCACGGGCCCAGGGAGAGATCTGCCTGCGACTCTGGCACACCGGAGTTTGGCCACAGGCAGACCGCCAGATCGGCACGGCTGACCTCTTCCACCAGATCGGCCGCCTGCCGCATGGCTTGAGCCGCCCGTGCAAGTTGCACCTCAACCCCCGGGAAAGCGGCCTCCAATTGCGGCCACACCAGGGTGCGCAGTCGGCTGCGCGCGTGAGACGGGCCGGCACTGGCAGCGACGTTGGTGGGATCCTCCACCCAAGCCAATTGCCAACGGCGGACGTAGGCCGTTATGCGGTCTCGTGGCTGGTCCAGCCACGGTCGCAGCCAGGTCATGCCGTGGTGGGTGGCCACCGTCCGCATGCCACCGGTCCCGCTGACCGAGGCCCGCAGCAGCTGCAGCAACACGGACTCGCCTTGGTCTTGCCGGTGATGGGCCAACCAGACGGCGCCGCACCCCAGTTCGCGGGCCTTCCGGCTCAATGCCTCATAGCGCTGTTCCCGGGCCCAGTGCTCCACGCTTTGCCCCGGCCCAGGCTGGCCAACAGCATGCAGAACGTGCAGATACACCGGAAGGCCACGTCGACGCCACCCGCCGAGCTGCCTGCGCAGGTGCGACACCCAGACATCGGCCAAGGGTTGCAGCCCATGGTGGACGTGCAAGGCGTGCACATCAAAGCCGTGCGCGCGTCCCAGCCGGGCCAGCGTATGCGCCAGGGCGGTGGAATCCCGTCCACCGCTGAGTGCCACCGCCTGCCGGATCGCAGGGGCGGCAGCCCCGTGCTCAGCGTCGTCCGGTGGTGGTGGTGTCGGCAAACCGGCCGTAGGACTTCAGACGGTTGTAACGGCGGTCCAGCAGCTCCTCGACAGAGAGGTCTGCCACCTGGCGAAGGGCATCGGCCAGGCCACGCTTGAGCTGGGCCGCCATGTACTTGGGATCCCGATGGGCGCCGCCCACCGGTTCACTGACGATCTTGTCCACCAGGCCAAGCGCCTTGAGCCGGTGGGCGGTGATTCCCAAGGCCTCGGCGGCGTCTGAGGCCCGCTCGGCCGTCTTCCAGAGGATGGAGGCGCAGCCTTCCGGTGAGATCACAGAATACACAGAGAACTGCAGCATCAGCACTTGGTCAGCCACGCTGATGGCCAAAGCGCCACCGGAGCCACCTTCACCGATGATGGTCGTGATGATGGGCACCTCGAGCTGCGCCATCTCGAAGATGTTGCGGCCAATGGCCTCCGACTGGCCACGTTCTTCAGCACCAATGCCCGGGTATGCACCAGGGGTGTCGACAAAACTGAAGACCGGCAGGCCGAACTTCTCGGCCAGCTTCATCAGGCGAAGTGCCTTGCGGTAGCCCTCAGGACGCGGCATGCCGAAGTTGCGCGCCGCGCGCTCCTTGGTGTCGCGCCCCTTCTGCTGGCCAATCACCATGCAGGACTGGCCATTGAATCGGGCCAAGCCGCCGACGATGGACAGGTCGTCCGCAAAGGCGCGGTCGCCGTGCAGTTCCTGGAAGTCGGTGAAGATCTCGTTGACGTAGTCCAGCGCATAAGGACGCTGGGGGTGCCGGGCAATCTGCGTGACCTGCCACGGAGACAACTGGGTGTAGATGTCCTTGGTGAGTTGCAGGCTCTTCTTGTCCAGCCGCTCGATCTCTTCGGAGATGTCCACGGCCGACTCGTTCTGGACGTAGCGCAGCTCTTCGATCTTGGACTCGAGTTCCGCGATGGGTTGCTCGAAATCCAGGAAGTAACGTTTGCTCATCGGTTCAAGTCCTTCCTACTTCACACCTTCAATAAGCCACCGGCACCGGGTCCAGGCTGCGCCACAGGTACCAGGTGGCCACAGACCGGAAAGGCGCCCATCCCTCGCCAAGCTCTCGGGCCTCGGCACGGGAGACAGGCTCTCCGCTGAAATAACACTGGCTGATGCCCTTGAGCAGCCCCAGGTCATCCAAAGGCAGCACATTGGGACGCAGGAGGTGGAAGATGAGGAACATCTCCGCCGTCCATCGTCCAATGCCGCGAATGGCGATCAACTCCTCGATGATGCCCTCATCGTCCATCCCGTTCCAGAGGTCAAGGTGGACTCGGCCATCTTCGAAGTGCCGTGCCAGATCAAGGAGGTATTCTGCCTTGCGCTGGGACAGTCCCGCGCTGCGCAGGCTGGGCACATCGTGCGCCAGCACCCGGGACGGGACCAGCGGCTCATCCTGGACGCACAGCAACAAACCCAGGCGATCCCAGACGGACTGGGCGGCCTTGACTGAAATCTGCTGCCCGATGATCGAACGCGCCAGGGTGCTGAACGCATCCCCACGGCTCTCGAGACGGGCCTGTCCGAAGCGCGGGATGAGCTTCTTCATCACCCGATCGCGCCGGCTCAGGTGGCGACAGGCCTCGTCCCAATAGGCCGGCGTGCCACACCGCACCGACTGGGTTGCTGACACCGGGGCCGGCAGGTCGGAATCGGGCGCGGGGCCCGCCTCCACCTCCACCGTCATGCCTTGACCCAGGTCGTGCCCTGGGCGCCGTCCTTGAGCACGATGCCGGCCTGCGCCAACTCGTCGCGGATGCGGTCAGCCAGCGCGAAGTCGCGCGCCTTCTTAGCCTGCGCACGGGCGTCGATGCGCGCCTGGATCTCCGCCTCTTCCAGGCTGGCACCCGCCTTCAAAAACTGCGCTGGAGGTTGCTGCAACACCCCGAGCGTGGCCGCTAGGCCACGCATCAGGATGGCCTTGTCGAGGTCCTTGCCGCGGTTGACCTCCGCAGCCAGCTCAAAGAGGGTCGCCACCGCCAGCGGAGTGTTGAAGTCGTCGTCCATGGCCTGGGCGAAGGCCGCCGCCTCGGGCTGAGACCAGTCCACACCGGTCGCCGCGGCTACCCGCTCGCACCAAACCCCTTCCAGCGCCGTGTAGAGGCGGCGCAGCCCCGCGCGGGCATCCTCCAGGTTGGCCTGACCAAAATTGAACGGACTGCGATAGTGGGTCTTGAGCATGAAGAAACGGAGCGTTTCCCCCTCGAAGTCCCGCAGCACATCGCGGATGGTGAAGAAGTTGCCCAACGACTTGGACATCTTCGTGTC
The DNA here is from genome assembly GCF_010499455.1 of Ideonella livida. GTDB lineage: Bacteria > Pseudomonadota > Gammaproteobacteria > Burkholderiales > Burkholderiaceae_C > Ideonella > Ideonella livida. The sequence goes on from NZ_JAAGOH010000004.1 coordinate 209,821, forward strand.
GTCGACGTTCAGGAACCCGTTGTGCATCCACACATTGGCCAGGGGGCGGCCACTGGCCCCTTCGCTTTGCGCGATTTCGTTCTCATGGTGGGGAAACTGCAGGTCCAACCCACCGCCGTGGATGTCAAAGTGCTCGCCCAGCAACGCGCAACTCATGGCCGAGCACTCGATGTGCCAACCGGGCCGCCCAGGCCCATACGCACTGTCGAACTTGGCGTCCGCTGGCTCCTCAGGCTTGGCGGCCTTCCAGAGCACGAAGTCAAGCGGATCCTCCTTGCCGTCCCCCACAGCCACGCGCTCCCCAGCACGCAACTCGTCGATGGACTTGCCGCTGAGCTTGCCGTATCCGGCGAACTTGCGCACCGAGTAGTTCACGTCCCCGCTGCTGGCCTGGTAGGCCAGGCCCTTGTCTTGCAAGGTGCCGATCATGGCGAGCATCTGGGGCACGTACTCCGTGGCCCGGGGTTCGTGCGTGGGGGTCTCGATGCCGATGGCACGGATGTCCGCATGCATGGCGGCGATCATCTCGTCGGTGAGCTGCCGGATGGGAATACCCCGTTCCAGCGCCCGGCGGATGATCTTGTCATCGATATCGGTGATGTTGCGCACATACGTGACCGCCAGCCCGCGCGCCTTGAGCCAACGGTAGACGACGTCGAAGGCCATCATCATCCGGGCGTGACCCATATGGCACAGGTCGTAGATGGTCATGCCGCAGACGTACATCCGCACATGGCCCGGCTGGAGGGGAACGAAGTCTTCGACCTGGCGGGTCAGGCTGTTGTAGATGCGCAGGGCCATCAGGCGTGTTGGTGCAAGGAGAAAGGGGGCTGGAGGCCTTGACCGGCCCGGCACGACGCTCGCTGCGCTGCGCTGGCAAACCTGCCCCTCCACACCCGCGCCACCCGCTGCCAGGCCGCCATCCGGGGCGCTTCAGGGGGGTCGATAGAATCCGGTCAGTATATCGAAGGAGACCGCCGAGATGATCCGCACGAACCCCGCGCGCCGCCTGGCCCTGCTGGCAGCGCTGAGCCTGGGCACGGCCCTGGCCTGCGCCAACGCCTGGGCCCAGAAGGTCCGTCTGAGCACCACCCATGGCGACATCGTGGTGGAGTTGCAGCGCGACAAGGCGCCGCGCACCGTGGACAATTTCCTGGGCTATGTGAAGTCTGGCCACTACGAGGGCACCGTGTTCCACCGGGTCATCGACGGTTTCATGATCCAGGGGGGCGGCTTCACGGCCGACCTCAAGGAGAAACCCACGCGGGCGCCCATTGCGCTGGAGAGCCGCAACGGCCTGTCCAACGTCCGGGGCGCCATCGCGATGGCCCGCACGATGATGCCGGACTCGGCCACCGCCCAGTTCTTCATCAACGTGGTGGACAACCCCGCCCTGGACAGCTACGGCGGCGGCTACGCGGTCTTCGGCCGCGTGGTCACCGGCATGGAGGTGGTGGACGCCATTCGTGCCGTGCCCACCGCCAGCCGTGGCCCGCACCAGAACGTCCCCCAGTCCCCGGTGGTCATCAAGAAGGCCACCATCGAAGAATGAAACCCGAAGGCACTGCCATGACCAAGACCGTTGAACTCACCACCTCCGCCGGCGTGATCCGCCTCGAACTCGACGAGGCCAAGGCGCCGCAGACCGTCGCCAACTTCCTGGCCTATGTGCGCAAGGGCCACTACGACGGTACGGTGTTCCACCGTGTCATCAAGTCCTTCATGATCCAGGGCGGCGGCATGAACCCCGACATGAGCCAGAAGCCGACCGATGCCCCCATCGCCAACGAAGCCAATAACGGCCTCAAGAACGAGAAATACACCATCGCCATGGCGCGCACCAACGCCCCGCACTCGGCGACGGCCCAGTTCTTCATCAACACCAAGGACAACGGTTTCCTGAACTTCTCGTCCGAGTCGCCCAGCGGCTGGGGTTATGCCGTCTTCGGCAAGGTGGTGGCAGGCACCGAGGTGGTGGACGCCATCGAGAAGGTGCGCACCGGCCGAAAGGGTTTCCATGACGATGTGCCGCTGGAAGCCGTGACCATCGAAAAGGCCACCGAGATTGCCTGAGTTGGCTGAGGACGTCCGGCGGGAACCGGCCGACGGGGGCTTGCCCCGGTGGGTCTTGCCGGCGGATTGCCGGCGGATCGAGTTCCTGAGCGACGTCCACCTGTGCCCGGAGATGCCGCGCACCGCGGCAGCTTGGCAGGCTCACCTCGCACACACCCGGGCGGATGCGCTCATCATCCTGGGCGACTTGTTTGAGGCGTGGGTGGGCGATGACGCCGGCACGCAGGCCTTCGAGGCGTCAATGCTGGCGAGCTTGGCAAGCTACGCCCGCCGTGGGCGGCTGGGGCTGATGCGCGGCAATCGGGACTTTCTCCTGAGCCGTTCGCTGGCCGCAGGGCTCGGGGGCGTGCTGCTGGACGATCCCTGTCAGCTGCTGGCCCAGGGACACCGCTGGCTACTCAGCCATGGGGATGCCTGGTGTCTGGCCGACCAGGCCTACCAGGCGGTGCGGCCGCAGCTGCGCAGCCTGGCCTGGCAGCGGGACTTCCTGTCCAAGCCACTGACACAACGCCTGGCAATGGCCGCCGCCATGCGCCACGCCAGCGAGGCCCACCACCGCGCCGCCGCCCGCGCCGAGGACCCCTTGGCCTACGCCGATGTGGATGCGGACACCGCCTGCCGGGCCCTGCGGGAAGCCGACGCGCAGGTGCTGGTGCATGGCCACACGCACCGGCCTGGCCACACCCGTTGGCCCGCAGGCCTGAGCCGAGAGGTGCTGAGCGACTGGGACCTGGACACCACCGACCGGCCCCGCGCCGAGGTGTTGGTGCTGGAGAACGGTCTCCTGCGGCGCGAGGTGCCCCAGGCCGGCTGACGAACTGCGATACAGCAGGGCCCGGGCGCCGCACGCCACCCAAACCCGCCCACCAGCACCACCCGGTTCTTTCCGCTCGTTCAAGCCGGACGCTGAGCCGCCTGCCAAACCTGCTCGGCCGGGTCGCCCTTGCGGCTGGCGTCGGACCACACCTGACGCCACCGGCGGGCACCGGGCTGTCCATTCCAGAGCCCTAGCATGTGCCGCGCGACGTGCGGCCACGCCGTACCGGCCTGGGCCCGGCGCTCGCTCATGTAAGCCACCATGGCCCGCTCAACTGCCGCCCGGTCGGTGGCCGGGTTCTCGGTCTCGCCCCAGAAGCGCTGGTCCCAATCGGCCATCCACCAGGGGTTGTGGTAAGCCTCACGGCCCACCATCACGCCATCGAGCTGGGCCAGGTGGACATGCATCTCCTGCGCCGTGCGTACCCCGCCGTTGATGACCACCGTGAGCCCCGGAAAATCGCGCTTGAGGCGATAGACGATTTCCGGCCGCAAGGGTGGGATCTCCCGGTTTTCCTTGGGACTCAGGCCCTTGAGCCAAGCATTACGCGCATGGACGATGAACACGCGGCAGCCGGCCTCGGCCACCGTCCCCACAAAATCCCGCACAAAACCATAGCCTTCCTCCTGATCGATGCCGATGCGGTGCTTGACCGTGACCGGCAGGGCCCGCTCGCCCGACCGACTGGGGGTCGCCGCCTCCACCATCGCCCGCACGCAGTCGGCCACCAGGCGCGGCTCGCGCATCAGGCAAGCGCCAAACGCCCCACGCTGCACGCGCTCACTGGGGCAGCCACAGTTGAGGTTGACCTCGTCGTAGCCCCACTGGCGTGCCAGCCGGGCACTCTGGGCCAAATCGCCAGGCTCGCTACCACCGAGTTGCAGTGCCAGCGGCTGCTCCTGCACCGAATGGTCCAGATGACGGGCCACATCGCCGTGCAGCAGGGCCCCTGTCGTGACCATCTCGGTATAGAGACGCGTGCGCCGGGTGATCAGCCGATGGAAATACCGGCAATGCCGGTCTGTCCAGTCGAGCATGGGGGCCACGCTGACCCGCCAGGGGTTCATGCGCGGGTCGAGGCCCGCGTGCCAGGGTTGGGCGGGCGGGGGGAAGGAAACTTCTGGGGCATTCACCCTGGGATTATCCCCAGCATAGGAGAGATTCCGGCGTCATGGGTAACCTCCGCAGGGAACCTCTTGAAAACTGCGGATTCATAGCCAACTCACGATCCGTGGAGCACCCCCCGCATGGCGACGGGTCGACTCCGCTTTCAGCCAATGAGGAGCACCATGTTCAAGTCCCTGTGTCTGACCCTGTCCGTGGCGGTCGCCGCGGCGTCCCTGGCCACGTGGCCGGCCGATGCCGAGGCCAAGCGGCTGGGCGGCGGCAAAGCCGCCGGCATGCAGCGCAGCACCCCGGCCAATGGCGCCGCCCATCCAGGCACGCCGCCCAGCCCGGCCACGCCCCAGCAGGCGGGCACCCCGGCGCAGCAGGCAGCCCCCACCCCCGCGGCGGCCACCGCAGCGGCCGCGGCGCCGGCCAAGCGCAGCTGGCTGGGCCCCATTGCAGGTCTGGCCGCCGGCTTGGGCATCGCGGCCCTGCTGAGTCACTTCGGCTTGGGTGAGGCCTTTGCCAACGGGATGATGATGGTGCTGCTGGCGGTGGCGGCCATCGCCCTGGTGGTGTGGCTCATGCGCCGCTTTGGTGGCGCCCGCCAAGCCCAGCCGGCACTGGCAGGCGCAGGCGCAGGTGCAGGCACGGGCTCGACCTTGGCCTGGCCGGGACGGCCGGCTGAGCCCCAGGCCGCAGCGCAACCGGCGGCCTTCAGCCCTCAGGTGGCCAGCCCCTTGTCCAGCGCCCCGGTGAGCCTCCCGGGTGGCATGCAGGCCTCCGACTTCGAACGAGTGGCCAAGATGATCTTCGTGCGGCTGCAAGCCGCCAACGACGCCGGGGATTTGGAAGACCTGCGCCGCTTCACCACACCAGAGCTGTTCGCCTCCCTGCGCATGGACCTGCTCGAGCGTGGTCAGGGCCAGCAGCAAACCGACGTGGTCCAGATTGAAGCCCGGCTGGTGGACTTCGCCCAGGAGAACGGCCAGCAGGTGGCCAGCGTGCGCTACACCGGTCTGATCCGCGAGGAGTCAGGTGGCGCAGCCAACCCGTTTGATGAGGTCTGGCACTTGATCAAGCCGGTGGATGACAGCCGCGACTGGGCCATTGCCGGCATCACGCCCAACGTCTGAGCACCAGCTGCACCCTCCTATCAAAGGGCTACCTTCGGGTAGCCCTTTTTGTTCTCGGTTGCCGGCGTGCGGGCAGTCAGCCGGCCAGGAAGCCGCCCCGCGGTGTCAGGCCGGCAGTGTGCCGCCCTCGGCCGATGGCTCCCGGCCACCCCGCCCACCCCACAAGGCCAGGGCTTCGTTGCCAGCCAGGGCCAGCAGCACCAAGCCACCCCCACCCAACACCGCCGGCGTGGGCGACTCGTCCGTGCCCAGCCAGGTCCAGGCCACACCAAAGACAATCTCCAGCAGACCCAGCAGCGCAGCCTCCGGGGCTTTCAGGACTTTGCCTGCCGCTACGGCCAGCACACAGGGCACGGCCAGCTGCACCACCCCCAGCAGGCCCAGCAGCGCCAGATCGTGCACCGTGGCCTGAAAGGGCCAGGCCCCGGGCAGGGTGAGCACCGCCGAACCCAGACTGCCCAACAGGACGGCAGGGGTCATGTCCCGGGGGGCCGCGGCGCCGGCTTGGCTGCTGTGCTGCAGCAGGGTCCACATGGTGGCGCCTGCCAAAGGAACCGTCAGTCCGATCAGGCTGCCCCACAGATGACGTTCGTCGCCGCCCGCCATCTGCGGTCCGTACATCCAAGCAATGCCGCCGGCAGCCACGGCGATGGCGCCCCAAGTACGCCATGGCAACCGGTGGCCCAAGGCCAGACGGGCGATGAGGGCCGTGAAGAGCGGGGCCAGGGACATGATGATGAGCAGGTTGGCCACCGTGGTCAGGGTGAGCGCCACCATGAAGGCGGTGAACATCACGCACCAGCAGGCGGACGAGGCCCACAGCAGCCAGCCCCCATCACGGATCTGCCGCCACAGCGGCCCCGCACCGCGCCAGGCCACCAGCAAGCCGGCCAGTGCCACGGCGTTGACGGCGCTGCGCCAGAACGTCACCTCAAAGGTTCGGGCCGCATCCAGATGGCGGGACACCACGCCGGCGATGCTCCACATCAGTGTCACGACAATCATGGTCAGAACAGCCTGACGGTGCGTCAGGGGACGGGAATGCGGCATGGTCCAGGCGCCCGCACGGGTCGGGCGGAGAAATGGGCAAAAGGGCAAGAGGGCACGGCGAGGCCGCGTCGGAATTCAAAAGGGAGAGGGCCGGCCGGCGGCGGCAGCCCAGGCCATCAGGAGGCCCATCAGCACAGGCTGGTGCAGCATGTACACCGACAGGGAGTGGCGCCCCAGCCAGGCGCTGGCCCTCAGGACACCGGGAAGCGGCCGGACGCGACGAGGGACGCAGGGCTGGCGTGCCCGCACCAACCCGGCGGCCAGCCCCCAGCAGAGCACGCCCATCCAGGGTAGCAGCGGCACATAGTCCTCCGTCACCGGCAGGCGGGTCACCAAGCCCAGGCCGTGCAGTGCGGGCGCGTCAAACCTGGGATGGGCCAGCGCGCGCGGTGCCAGGCAAAGGAGCAGGCCGAGCGGCCACAACGCCAAGCCCACCGGCCGCGGCCACCGTCGCCACAACGGGTGGACGAGCCCGTGCACCAAGAGAAGCATGACCGCCACACCGTGGAGCACCCCGAAGTAGACCCAGCTCTGTGGAAACAAGCACCAGGTCGCCAAAGAAACGCCCGCGGCGCAGCCGGCCACCTGGACCCACCGCCGCCAGAAACGTGCGGCCGGGATCTCCGCCATCCAGGCCCAAGCCTGACCGGCACCGGCACAGGCCAGAAAGAGTGAGACGATGGCCGTGCGTTGCCAGGTCCAGAAGGGGTCCGTCAGAAAACGCTGTGGTGGCGTCAGCAGACGGAACAGGTTCAGGTCAAAGCAGAAGTGGTAGGCCACCATCCAGAGCACCGCCAGACCGCGCAGTGCATCCAAGCCCACCTGACGCGAGGCGCCCGCCCCCGTCGTCGGTCCGGCCAGCGTCATGACAGGCCCACCAGATGCCGCAGATCCCAATCTTCGCGCGGGCGCGTGCAAGCGTGGCGCTCGGCCAGCTCGTGGCGCTTGACACCCAAATAGAGGTCACGCAAAGGGACGCCGAGCACCTGGGCCAGCAACGGACAGTCCTGCAACGCCTGCAGCGCCGGCGCCAGCCCCTGGGGCAGACGGGTGCGCTCATCGCCCGCCGGCCACGGCGCCAGCCGGGCCTCCAGTCCGGCCAGGCCCAGCCCCAGCGTGGTCGCCAGGAGGAGATAGGGGTTGGCGTCCCCGCCAGGCAACCGGTTCTCCACCCGGCGTGCCGCCGGCCCGGATTCTGGGATGCGGAAGGCCAGCGCTCGCGACTCATGACCCCAATTCGCGTGGGTGGGCGAGGCATTGCTGAGCGCGATCCGGTCCCAGCTCATGCCGTAGGGGGCGAAGATCGCCATTGCCCCGGCAGCGCCCGCCTGCAGACCGGCAATGAAGTGGCCCAGCGCAGCGCTGTCGCCCCCTTCTGGCTCGGAAAAGACATGGGGCCAAGCCCGCAGGCCGCGGTGCTGCAGGCTGACATGCCAGTGCATGCCGGTGCCAGGCTCCTGCAGGAAGGGCTTGGCCGCAAAGCTGGCGACCAGCCCATGCCGGCTGCCAATCTCGCGTGCCAGGCGCTTGAACCGGGCCACCGCATCCGCCTGCGCCAGCGGAGGGCCGGGCCGGAAATTGACCTCGTACTGCGACAGGGCCGCCTCATGAGCATGGCCGTTGAGCGGAATCTTCCACACTTCACAGGCCGCATACAGGTCGTCAAAGAAGGGCTCGAAATGCACCAGCCGCTCCAGAGACAGCATTTCGCAGACGGACTCGGGCGCGGCACCGGGTGCTGGAGGACTGGCGGCCAGGGGATCGGCTTGGCCGGGCGCGAGCAGGAAGAACTCGAGCTCAGGAGCCACCGTGGCCTCCAGGCCCGACTCGGCCAGTCGACGCACCACCCGGCGCAAGGCCGCCCGAGGGCTGAGGGCGCTGGCATCGCACACACCACTGGGCAGGCGCAGTGCCCCGGCGGGCTCGCACAGCACGGTGGCCTCCTGAGGCCGACCCGGACGCGGCGCCAGGGTGGACAGGTCAGGGACCAGCAGCACATCGTCATAGGTGCTGGGCAGCAGCGGGCCGAACACCTCGGAAGGCTCGCCAGCGGTCACCGTCAAGCCGAAGACGACAGAGGGCAGGCGGCATCCCGCCATTGCCAGGAAATCCGCAGCCGCGACCCGTTTGCCACGGGCCACACTGCCCAGGTCACTGGTCGCGCATTCCACCCAGCGGACGTCGCCTGCGGCGCCCTTCAAGCCGTACAGGGCCTCCTCAAGCGCGAGGGGATCCGGGCGGGGCAAGGCAGAGAGGTCGTCAGCAGACATGTGAACTCGACAGGAGGACGCGGCGCGGGCGCGGGGATGTCGCGGCAGGCCGGGGCCCGCGCGGGTGGCGCAGACCGGGAAGCCCAGCATGATAGGCCGCGGCAGACACGCCGGCTGTCGCCCCCGCATCTGCGGTCCGACAGGCTGCGGGCATGATGCGGGCATGCGCGCCTCTTTCCCCCCCTGCCCCCCCGCTGTCGCCGCGGGCCCGGCTGCCCGGCCCCTCCAGTTGGGAAGGTGGTGCCCGACACTCGCCTTGGCCGCCCTGGCGGCAGCCGGCGCCCTGCCCCCTTCCGTCGCCCGGGCAGAACCGCAGGTGGAAACGGTAGCCCGCGGCCTGGTCCACCCCTGGTCGGTGGCCTTCCTGCCCGACGGCGGCTTCCTGGTCACCGAGCGCCCCGGCCGCCTGCGGCGCCTGGAGGCCTCAGGCAGGCTACAAGCACCTCTAGAGGGCCTCCCGGCGGTGAGCGCCGGGGGCCAGTGCGGCCTGCTCGACGTGCTGGTGCCGCCCGATCATGCGCAAAGCGGACGGATCTACCTCAGCCTGAGCGAAGCGGGACCGACCGAAACAGGCGAGGCAGGCAACGGGGTGGTGGTGTACGTAGCCCGGCTGCAGGGCCAGCGCCTGACCGACCTTCGCCGCCTCTTCGAGCAGCAGCCCAAGGTCGACAGCAAACTGCACTGCGGAGGTCGCCTGGCGCTGGGCCGCGATGGACACCTGTGGCTCACGCTGGGTGACCGCTTCCAGCGCAAGGACGACGCACCGCGCCTGGACAACCACCTGGGCAAGATCGTGCGCATCACCACCGACGGCGAGGTGCCTCGCGACAACCCGCTGCTGGGGCGGGCCAGCGCCAGGCCCGAGATCTGGAGCTGGGGACACCGCAATGTCCAGGGCGCCGCGGTGCATCCGCAAACGGGCGAGTTGTGGACCACCGAGCACGGCCCTCAGGGCGGCGACGAACTCAACCGGACCCTACCCGGACGCCACTACGGCTGGCCCGAAATCACCTACGGCCGCAACTACGGCTCCGGCACCCGCATTGGAGAAGGCGCAAAGCGGGACGACGTGCAGTCCCCGGTGTGGCACTGGGCCCCCACCTCCATCGCCCCCAGTGGCCTGACCTTTGTCAGTAGCCCCCGTTACCCGAGCTGGCAGGGGGACCTGCTGCTGGGCGCACTGCGTGGCGAGGCGCTGGTGCGTCTGCAACTGCGCGACCAGCAGGTGGTGCGTGAGGAGCGCCTCCTGACGCGCTTGGGCGAGCGCATCCGTGACGTGCGCCAGGCGCCAGATGGCTGGATCTACCTGCTGACCGACAACGCCGATGGTCGCCTGCTGCGACTCAAGCCCTGAGTCGCCTCACCATGCTGACGGACAAGGAATTCCGTGCCCTGGTGGCGCGACACGAGCTGGACGCCCGCAGCGCGCCCACGCGCTTTGCCTGGGTCACCGCCCTGTGGGCGGCGGCCGGGCTGGCAGCCTTGGGTTTGCTGCTGACCGCAGCACTGCTCGGCGCCCTGTGGCTGGGGCTGGCGGTGCAGGGCTGGTGGGGCCTGCGGCTGGTCTTGGTGGCGGGCTGCCTGTCCTTGGCCTGGGCGGTGTTGCGTGCCATCTGGGTGCGCCCACCACCACTGGTGGGCGACGTGATCACCCGGACAGAGGCCCCACGCCTGTTCGAGCTGATCGACCGGGTGGCCGCGCGCTGCCGTGCACCGCGCCCGGACCTGGTGGTGCTGGACGACGCGCTCAACGCCGGGGTGTCCCTGCGCCCGCGCCTGGGCGTGCTGGGCTGGCACCGGCATGTCCTCCACCTGGGACTGCCCTTGCTCATGGGCTGCGACGTCAAGGCCCTGGCGGCCATCCTGGCCCACGAGTTTGGCCACCTCCGGGGCTCCCACCACTGGTTTGACGGCTGGCTCTACCGCACCCGCCGCAGCTGGGTCGAACTGGCTCGTCTTCATGACGGCCGGGACAACCTGTCCCACCTGGTGGTGAGCGTGTTCTTTCACTACTACCTGCCGCGCTTCGACGCCCGCGCGCTGGTGCTGTCACGCCAGATGGAAGTGGCCGCCGATCAACTGGCGCATGTGGCCGTGGGTCCCACCCACCTGGCACGGGCCCTGACCACCCTGGAGATCCAGGCGCGCTACCTGCAGCAGACCTTCTGGCCGGCGGTGTGGGCGCAGGCCGACCAGCGACCCAGCCCAGAGGGCCTGCGCCCGCTGCAGACCCTGGGCCGCCGACTGCGCACCGCCACCGGCCATCCGCAGGCCGCCCGGTGGCTGCAGCAAGCCTGGAAGGCACTGCCCGATCCGCAGGACACCCACCCCGGGCTGCGCGACCGTCTGGAGCTGGCGGGCCAGCCCCTGCAACTGCCCGAGCCGCCCGCTCAAACGGCGGCCGAAGCCCTGCTCGCCGAACACACCACCCCTCTCACCGACCGGCTGGACCGCTGGTGGCAAGGCCGGGTCAGTCAGGACTGGCAAGCCCACTACCGCACGCGCCAGTCTCGGCAGCAGCAATGGACCCAACTGAGCCAGCGGCTGGCGCAGGGCGAGGCCACGGCAGACGAAGCGCTGCACCATGCCCGACTGACCGATGAACTTCGGCCCCCGGCCGAAGCGCTGGCCGCCTGGCAGGTCGTTTGGCAACGCCATGGCCAGCCACCCGAAGCCGGACTGCACTGGGCCCAGGCCGTGCTGGACCAGGCTCCCCACTCACCCGACGCCGACCAAGTGGATGCCATCCACACAGCCTGCGCCCGACTGGCAGAACTGGCCGCGGCCACCACCCCACCAGGTCAGCCGCACTGGTGCCTGCCCGCGGCCCAGCGCCTACGCGACTGGCTGGAGCAGTTGCAAGCCCGGCAACCCGAGGCCATCACCGATCCGCAGGCCGTCAGCATCTGGCGGCAGCGGGTACGCGAGCTGCAATCGCGCCGCGAAGCGGCACTCGACGTGCTGGGTCAATTTGAAGGCCCCCAACGGCTGGAGGCTGCCCAGGTACATGCCTGCGTGCTGCGCGAAGCGCTGCATGACTTCCGCAGCGAGCCCGGCGTGGGGGCGGTATACCTATGGCGCAAGACCGATCCGCGCGCGCCCGGATGGGTGATGCACCTGGTGGTGATCGAGCGCTCGGGCACCTGGCTGCAAGCCGCCAAGGACAGTTGGTGGGCCCATTGGCTGGACCGCCTCCAGCTGCCATTTGATTTCATGGTGCTGGACCTGGCCCACCCCGCCTGGCGACAGACGGACCGCCGGGACTTGGTGGCCCTGTTCACCGGCACCCCTGAAGCCTGCATCTACCGGCGACGACACGCTTGAACGCACGGCCCGGCGCAACACCCCTGCAGACCACTGCACCGCCGGGCCGTCCCTAAAATGCAGTCGTGCATCTGCTGAACGCCGACCTCCATTGCCACTCCCACCACTCTGATGGTGCCCTCTCGCCCGCCGAGCTGGCCCACCGGGCGCACGCGGCCGGCGTGCAGCTGTGGTCGCTGACCGACCATGACGACCTGGGCGGTCAGGCCCAGGCGCGACAAGCCGCCCAGGCCTTGGGCATGGACTATGTCTGCGGGGTGGAGATTTCCGTCAGCTTCGCCGGCGAAACGGTCCATGTGCTCGGCCTGGACGTCGATCCGACCAGCCCCAGCCTGGTCCAAGGCCTGGCGACCATGCGAAATGGCCGCGACGCCCGCGCCCAGGAGATGGGCCGCTCGCTGGCCGCCGTGGGCATCCACGGGGCCTACGAGGGCGCGCTGGTGCTGGCGGGCGGGCAGCCACAGCAGCTCTCACGCACCCATTTCGCCCGTTTTCTCGTGGCCCAGGGCCACTGCGCCAGTATGCAAGAGGTCTTCAGCCGCTTCATGAAGGCCGGCAAACCCGGCTTTGTGCCCCACCGCTGGGCCGGTCTGGGCCAGACCCTGGGCTGGATCCGGGACGCTGGCGGCGTGGCGGTGCTGGCCCATCCGGCCCGCTACCCCTTCAACCCGACCCTGGAATGGGCCTTGTTCGAGGAGTTCAAGGGCCATGGTGGCATTGGGGTGGAAGTGACCTGTGGCAGCCATTTTCCCGACGAAGTCCAGCGCTATGCGGACATGGCACAGGAGTTCAGCTTGCTGGCCTCGCGCGGCAGTGACTTCCACGCCCCGCAAGAAAGCCGCGTGGACCTGGGCGACCTACCCGACCTCCCCAGCCGCGTCACCCCGGTCTGGACGCTCTGGGCCGACCGCCTGAGACACCGCACAGCGACCCCTGGCTGGGCCTTGTCGGCCTGACCCCCTCGCCAGGCCACCGGCTGCCACAATCGTGGCATGTCCCAGTTCTTCCAAGTTCACCCGGTCAACCCGCAGGCGCGTCTGCTCAAGCAGGCTGCGCGCATCCTGCATGACGGCGGCGTGGCCGCGGTGCCCACCGACTCCAGCTACGCCCTGGTCTGCCATCTGGACGACAAGGCTGCCGCAGAGCGGCTGAGGCGCCTGCGCCAGGTGGACGACAAGCATCACCTGACCCTGATCTGCCGCGACCTGTCCGAGCTGGCCAACTACGCCCGGGTCGACAACCGGCAGTTCCGCTTGCTCAAGCTGGGCACGCCTGGGCCGTTCACCTTCATCCTGGAAGCCACCAAGGAAGTGCCGCGACGGCTGTCACACCCGTCCCGGCGCACCATCGGCCTGCGGGTGCCCGAGCATCCAGTGCTGGCCGCGTTGCTGGAGGAGCTGGGCCAGCCCCTGCTGGCCACCACGCTCATCCCGGCCGGCGAAAGTGAGCCGCTCAACGACCCAGAACAGATCCGTACTCTCTACGAAAAGCAGTTGCAGGCCGTGGTGGATGCCGGTGCGTGCCCCATGGCACCCACCACCATCGTGGACCTGACGGGCGAAGCGCCGGAAGTGCTGCGGGTCGGTCGTGGGGACCCGAATCAGCTGGGACTTTGAGTTCCGCCCGGGGCAGCAGATGGCGGCACCTGCGGAGAAGAGGTGCCACCACCGGCCAGTGGCGTCATCTGCAACGCGGCCAGCACCGCCTCTGGCCGGAACCCCAGCTGCACCTGCCCACGCACCAGGATGGTCGGCGTGCCGCGACCGCCCGTGCGTACCCACAAGGTGGCGCATTCGGGCTCCCGCTCGATGAAACATTCCTCAAAGGGCAGGCCTGCCTGCTGCAACCATGACCGTGCGCGGTCGCAATAAACACAGCTCACCGAGGACAACAGGGTCAGGTCGCCGGGCTGAAGCTGTGCGGCCAAGGCTTGCACCAGCCGCTGCTGGCGCCACGACTGCAAGGCCTGCCACGCAGCTGACAGGACCAGCACGATGACCAGAAGGCGCAGTGCCTCACGGCGCGCGGTGGTCCGGCTGCGCTTGGCACCCGCGCCACATGGCGTGGACCCAGAACGAGCGGACACGGCCGGGGGTCCGGCCATGTCGGGATCGGGATCATCCAAGTCGGCCATCAGCGCCTGTGGCAGGCCTGACCCGCTCGTTCGGGCACCGGATCGGTCCAGTCTCAGACCGCCGCGGTGACGACGATCTCGACCTTCCACTCCGGCTTGGCCAGCGACGCCTGCACCGTGGCGCGCGGCGGGGTGTGCCCAGCCACCACCCAGCTGTCCCACACGGCATTCATGCCAGGAAACTCGCTGATGTCGGCCAGGTAGATCTGGGCGCGGAGGATCTTGGTCTTGTCGGTGCCGGCCTGGGCCAGCAGCGCGTCAATGGCGGCCAGGACCTGACGGGTCTGGCCACTGATGTCCTGGGAACCGTCGGCGGCCACTTGGCCCGCCAGGTAGGCCACGCCGTTGTGCACGGCCATTTCAGACATGCGAACGCCGACTTCGTAACGTTGAACCATTTCAGTGCTTTCCTTTGCTGTGAGAGGACTTGGAGCCACGGCGGCCGCGGCCATGGCCGGCCGCGTGCTTACCACCATGGGCGTGGGGATGAAGGGGGGCGTGGGGCGCCGGTGCCGGGCTGGCCGCCTTTTGGCCAATACGCGACTCGGTGCCTGCCAGCAGCTTGCGGATGTTGCCCTCATGGCGCCAGACCAGCAGCAGGCACATCGGCACCATGGCCAGCAGCAGGGTGACATCGTCCCAGAAGAGCATCTGGTAGACCGGGGCAGCCAGGCAGGCGCAGATGGCGGCCAGCGAGGAATAGCGGCTCAAGTAGGCCACGGCCAGCCAGGTCAGCAGCACCGCCAGGCCCAGCCACGGCGACCAGGCCAGCATCACGCCGGCAGCAGTGGCCACCCCCTTGCCGCCTTGGAAGCGGAAGAAAACCGGCCAGAGGTGGCCGAGAAACGCCGCCAGGCCCACCAGGCCCACGGTCAGGACGCCCACCCCCAGCTCCGGCGCGAACACCCGGACCAGCAACACCGGCACGAAGCCCTTGAGCGCATCGAGCAACAACGTCAGGATGGCCGCCTTCTTGCTGCCCGAACGCAGCACATTGGTCGCCCCGGGGTTGCCCGAGCCATAGGTGCGCGGATCGTCCAGCCCCATCCAGCGGCTGACCAGCACGGCAAAGGAGAGGGACCCGAAAAGATAGGCGGCCAGGATGAGCACCGGGGACAGGACGGTGGGGCTGAGGGACATGCGTCGGGGTCCGCCAGAGGCGGAATCTTCTGGACAGAGGGCAGGAAAACAAGCCGGCAGGCGCCAGCCAAACCCTGCATTCTAGGAGGCCGGCGCCCGCCGGAGGTGCTCGGCCGCCTCAGCGGCGCCGAGGGCCCTGCGAGGGCGCAGACCCCGCGTTTACACTCATTCTCAATCACCGGATGGCCTGACGACCGCCCTGCGCAGCGGGGTGCCGGGCCGCCTTGCCTGACGCAGGAGAATGCATGATCGCTCGCCGAGCCAGCCTGGGTACCCTGGCGGCCCTGACCTTGACCGCAGGCCTGGCTGCCTGCGGCGCCAGCCTGCCAGGCCGCCGCGGTGCCGAGACCCCCGCCTGGGTGCTGCAACCCCCTCAG
This sequence comes from Ideonella livida, assembly GCF_010499455.1. Lineage (GTDB taxonomy): Bacteria > Pseudomonadota > Gammaproteobacteria > Burkholderiales > Burkholderiaceae_C > Ideonella > Ideonella livida. Next base: position 225,249 of record NZ_JAAGOH010000004.1, read on the forward strand.
GACACCACCGACGCCTACTTCGGCATCGGTGAAGGGCATGACCAGGCCGCGGCGCGGCGCGCCGCGCTCAAGGACATCGCCACGCGCATGAAGGTGGTCGTCTCCGGCCGCACCACCAATGTCACCTCCGACTTCAACGGTCAGGTCAGCCGGCAGTCCGCCACCGCGGTGACAGAAGAAGTTGAGCGCATCGAGTTCCGGCACCACCAGATCGTGAAGTCCGAACCCTCGCCGGCCGGCATGGCGGTGATGGTCCGTGTCGAGAAGGCGCAGTTCAGGGCGGAAACCCGGGAACGGATCCAGCAGCTGCGGCAGAGCCTGGACGTCGCGCTGGCCGGCCTGTCTGACCGCACCCTGCTTGACCAGTACGCGGTGCTGGTGCGTTCACGCGCCGGCCTGCAGGCGCTGGCTGCACATTATGAGCTGCTGGGGCGCGATCAACTCAACGCCGATGAGGCTGCCCACCAGACCAAGGTGCGAGGCTGGCTGGCTGAGGCGGACGCGATCGTCACCCGTCTGGTGATCGTGGTGGCCCACACCGCCCCGGATGCCGAGGTGGCCCAGACCGTATCCGCCTACCTGGCCAGCCAAGGCATCCGTTTGACCCGCCGGGCGGCTGAAGCCAATGCCACCCTGGGCCTGTCGGTCCAGGAGCGGCGCGATGAGTTGCAGGGCAGCCGCATCCTGAGACTGACCGTGGCCATGACCCTGAGCGACTCGGCCGGCCAGGTGCGGGCCAGCTACAACCGGGTGGCCGCGGGGAGCTCCATGACCGGCCACGACGGGGCACGCCAGGTGGCGCTTCGAGTGCTGGGCGAGGACATGCGCAAGGACGGCGTGCTCAAGGTCTTGGGCCTGCCCACCCAGTGAGACCCGAAACCATGCGCACCGCCCCACTCCTCCTTCTCTTGCCCTGTGCCTGGACCAGGCCCTGGGTGCCCCTGGTCCTGTGCGGCCTGGCACTGACCGGCTGCGCCAGCGCGCCACAGAGCTTGCAGCAATGCACCGCAGTGCAGGACGTTCCGCTGGTGCAGCGCGCCGGCGTGGAGATCGCTGAGCGCGCCGACGAATCCGCGCTGCCCAAGCTGGTGGTGGTGGAGCCGGGTGCCGGCAGCAGCTCGCTGGCCCAGCGGGCGCATCTGGGCCAGAGCGTGGCCGGCGCACTGCGACAGGCCGTGGCCCAGCGCGGCGTGGAGTTGATCGACAGCGGCACCCTGCCCCCAGTGCTGGCCCAGCAGCTGAGGACGGCAGAAGCCCTTGGCACCTCCACCTACCAGGGGCCGCAGGTGGCCAACTTTGCCTTCGTGCCGGAGGTCACGATGGCCGAATACGACGCCCCCTTCCAGGATGCCTTGCGCGTGCCCATCAAGGGCGAGCTGGTGACGGTGGTGCCGGCACAGTTCAAGCACCGGGCTCAGGTGCGCTTGAACATCCGCATCGTCGAGATGCCGTCCATGAAGCTGCTGCGGACCGTACGCGCCAGTGGCGAAGCCAAGGAGTCTGACGGTGGGCGGGCACGCAACGACGAGACCGGCGCCACGCTGATGCGCCGTGCCGCCGCGGATGCGGTCCAGAAAGCCCGGGACGAACTGCTGCAGATGTTCAAGCGCCGGGGCCAGGTGGTAGCCCGGCGCGACTGCCGGGTGGGCAGCTTCCCCACGGCCGAGGAACATGTGATGCTGCTGATCTCGATGGGCAGCGAGCAGGGGCTGGCCGCGGGCGACCAGATCGAGATTTACCTGGAGGAGGAGTTCCAGGCCCCCGGCGTGGCTCCGCGCATGGACCGCAAGCTGCTGGCCAGTGCCACCGTGACCAGCGACCTGCGCGAACACGATGCCTGGGTGCGCCTGAGCCGCCAAGCCGCCAGCAAAGTACGCGGCGGCGACTTTGTGGCCGTGACCTACGCGGCCCGGCGGCGGTGAACGCGCACCCAGCCGCCCGCGCCACCCTCCGCGGCGCGCCACCCCCCAAGGCGCGACGGGATCGGTCCCTGCGCGCCCGACAGTCCACTGTTTTGCCGACGCTTTGGCCGGCGCCTTGGCTGGCCTTCTGGCTGATGGTCAGCCTGGGGACACTGCCCGCCTGCAGCCTGCCGCTCGCCCCCCTGCCCTCGCGGCCGGCGTGGATCGACGCACCCGGCGAGGGGGTGTCGGCCTCGGCGGGACTGCATGTGATGGGCCGCGCCGCCCAGGAGGCATTGGCCATCACCCGGGCGCGTGACGAATTGGCCAAACGGCTGGGTGTTCGCCTGAGCAGCGTGCAACAGACCCAAGAAACGGTCATCGGCGAACGCCACAGCAGCGTTTCCCAACGGGAGGTCCGTGAGGAAGTGGAGGGGCAGACCGTACGGTCGCGGGTCCAGGCCAAATGGCTGGACCCCCACGGCACGCTGTGGGTCTGGGTGGTGCCCATCCCTTGAACGCAGTCCGGCCGGCACGCCATGCGGGCCGATGATGTGGGGCAAGGGCCGAACGGCCCGAACCCGTTGAACTAGGAGAGGTGCAAGACCATGAGACGAATCCTGATGATTGCCACCGGCGTGACCGTGGCCCTGACCCTGGCCGCCTGCGGCAGCAAACCCGCCAAGCCCGCCGAGGAGGTGGCCGAATGCGTGTTCCCGGATGCCCCCAAGGTCAAAGCCCCGGGCTGGATCTGCAACATGCCTGTCGAAGGCGTGGCCGTCTCGGCCATCGGCTCGCACGAGAAGTCTGCGGCGGGCTTTGCCTTCATGCAGGACCAGGCCACGGCGGCCGCCCGTGTGCGCCTGGCCCAGCAGATGCGCGTGCATGTCACCAACATGGTCAAGCAATACGCCGAGACCACCGGCGCCGCCGGCAGCGAGACGGTGGACAAGGTCAACACCAGTGTCTCCAAGCTGATCACGGTGGAGACCCTCTCGGGTTCGCGCGTCTACCGCAGCTACACCAGTCCGACCGGCATGGTCTATGTCCTGGTCGGCCTGGACCCCAAGCTGGCCGAACAGTCCACCGCCGCCGCCCTGCGCACCAGCATGAACAACGACCGCGCGGCATGGCAGCAGTTCCGCGCCAAGAAGGGTCAGGACGAATTGGCTGACGACATCGCCAAGCTGCGCGGGACGCCCGCAGCCGGCCAGTGAAACCGGGAGGCCTCCAGCCATGACCAAGCTGCTCACCGCCGCAATGGCGACCCTGCTGTCCCTGCTGACCGCCTGCGCGGCGCCGCCCCCGCCGCCGGACGGCACGCGCGCGATGCAGCGCGGGCGCGATGCCCAGGATGAACTCTCGCGCGAGGCCGACCGCCACCGCCGCCCGTGAAGACTGAGCCGTGGCGCCACACGGCTTCAACCTGAGCGGGCCGCGCGCTGGCGCGTGCCCGTCTGCGCTTACAAGGCGCAATCCACCGGCACCGCGCCCAGCACCTCTTGGAGCACGGCCGGTGCCACACCCACCAGGTAGCCACGCCGGCCTCCGTTGATGAGGATCCGGTCCACCTCCAGCACCGTCCGCTGCACATAGGTGCGTATATCCTTTTTTGTGCCAAAAGGCGATGTGCCACCCACCAAGTAGCCGCTGTGGCGCTGTGCCACCTCCGGCTTGCAAGGCTCGACAGACTTCACCCCAATCGCCCGGGCCAGGTTCTTGGTGCTCACCTGCCGGTCCCCGTGCATCAGCACAATCAGCGGCTCGGCCCGCTCGTCCTGCATCACCAGCGTCTTGACCACCTGGTGCTCCGGCCAGCCCAGCTGCCGGGCGGACTCGGCGGTGCCGCCGTGGTCCACGTAGTTGTAAGGGTGTTCGGTGTACGCCACCTGCCGCGCCTTCAGCCACTGGGTGGCGGGCGTCTCGCTCACATGTCGGTCTTTCTTGGCCATGGGTCGGGACTGTAGCCGCCCCACCTGGGTCGTCCCCGGGCGTCGGCCCGGCAAGGCAAGGGCGACAATCCCGGTTGATAGACACACCGGAGACGGGCCTGCGGGCCCAGGAAATGGCATGAACCTGCTGCTGGCCGAAGATGACGATGTGCTGGCCGATGCCCTCTCTGCCCAGCTGGGCGCGGCGGGATTCGCGGTGGAACGCGCCGCCAACGGCGCCGTGGCTGAATACCTGGCCCTGCGCCAACCCTTTGACCTGATCGTGCTGGACCTGGGCCTGCCGCTGGTGGACGGCCTGACCGTCCTGCGCAAGGTGCGCCTGGCCCGCCCGCAACTGCCGGTGCTCATCCTGACGGCGCTGGACAGCTTGGACGACCGGGTGGCCGGCCTGAACGCCGGCGCCGACGACTACCTCAGCAAACCCTTTGACTTTCCTGAACTGGAGGCCCGCCTGCGGGCCCTGCTGCGCCGCACCCGGCCCGCCGCCCCGGCCGCCCGCTTCGGCCACCTGGTGCTGGAACAGGAGGCGCGCCGGGCCACGGTACAGGGCAATGCGCTGGACCTGAGCCCCCGCGAATGGCTGCTGCTGGACCTGCTCATGGCCCAGCGGGAGCGGGTCGTCACCAAGGAGCAGATCCTGCAGGCCTGGTCGGCAGACCGTGCCGAAGGGCAGCCGGCCAACAACACGGTGGAAGTGCACATCCACCGCCTGCGCAAGAAGCTCGAGGACAGCGGCCTGTCCATCCGCACCGTGCGCGGGCTGGGCTACCTGCTGGAGGCCGCGCCCGCGGCCTCGGCCGGCTGAGCCGGCCTGTGCGACGCCCACCACCATGCCCTCCCCCGCCCCCCGCGCAGACCGCCGCCGCCGGTGGCTCCGCCTGACCGGTCCCGGCCGCTCGCTGCACCAGCAACTGCTGCTCTGGACCCTCACGCCCCAGCTGGTGCTGTGGCTGGCTGGCGCGCTGTTCACCTACAACCTGGCGCTTCGCTACGCCAACGAGGCGGTGGACGCCAGCCTGCTGCAGTCCCTGCGCTCCCTGGCGCGGCAGGTCAAGCCGATCGGCAACGGCCTGTATGTGGACTTTCCGCGCGCGGCCCAGGACATCCTGGAGGCGGATCCCCGAGACCGCCTGCTCTACACCGTCAGTTCGCCGCCAGGCCAGTTCCTGCTGGGCAACCGCAACCTGCCACCACCGGAGGAGGTGACCGCCGCCCTGGGCCTGCCACTGGTTTATGACAGCGTGCTGGGCCACGACGACCCCGCCGTGGGGGCGCAGCCGGTGCGTGTGGCGGCGCTGTTTATCCACTACGGTGACGAGATGGGGCCCTCCCAGACCATGCTGGTGCAGGTGGCACGCTCGAGCGCCAGCCGCCAGGAGGTGGCACGCCGCATCCTCGTGGACACGGTCCTGCCGCTGTCGCTGCTGATGCTGCTGCTCAGCACCCTGGTGTGGATGGGTCTGCGGGCCGGCCTGGCACCGCTGGACCACCTGCGGCGCCAGGTGGAGGGCCGCGCCCCCGATGACCTGCAGCCCCTGGAGATTGACGCCGCCGCCCAGGAGGTCCGCGCACTGGCCCTGGCCATCAACACCCTGATGGCCCAGGTGCAGCACAGCGTGCAGGCCCAGAAGCGTTTCATCAGCGATGCCGCGCACCAACTGCGCACCCCGCTGGCCGGTCTCAAGAGCCAGACCGAACTGGCGCTGCAGCGTTCGCAGGATCCCGAGCAGGCCGCCCGCCTGCGGCGGGTGCATGACAGCGCGGTGCGCAGCGCCCACCTGGTCAACCAGCTGCTCACCCTGGCCCGGGCCGAACCCGAAGCCGCCCGCCAGCAGGCCCACGTGCCCCTGGACATCACGGCGCTCGCACGCCAGGCCACGGCCGACCTGGTGCCCCGCGCCCTGGCCCTTGGGGTGGACCTGGGTTTCGACGATCCTGACGGGGACGGTGCCCTTCAGGGCCTGGACGATGTGGGCAGCGCACAGCTGATACCGGCCGCGCCGGGGCCGCAGGTGCGCGGCATCGCCCTGCTGTTGCGAGAGGCCCTGGTCAACGTGATCGACAACGCGCTGCGGTATGCCGGCCGGGGCGCCACGGTGACCGTGCGGGTGGCCGTGGGGCCGGCTCACCAGGTGTGCCTGTGGGTGGAGGACGACGGGCCGGGCATTCCGGCGCAGGAGAGGGAACGGGTGTTCGAGCGCTTTGTGCGCCTGGCCCACGACGCCCAGGGTTGCGGCCTGGGCCTGTCCATCGTCAAAGACATCGTTCGCCTGCACGGCGGCCAAGTCAGCCTGCTGCCCCGGGAACCGCGGGGCTTGAGCGTGGGCCTGTGCCTGCCGATATGCAACGCCTGAAAGCCAGCGGCTGAAGGCGGGGCGCGCACTCGGCAATCCGGGCAGCGGCAGGGGTCCTGTGGGGTGCCGACAGGCATTGCCAAGCCTGTGCAGGGCTACGGGTTAACCCCCTGGGCTCTAAAATGAACGGAACATTAACATGCACTGACGCGTTCATGAACAAGAGCGCGCATCATGTTAGGAGCCAAACCATGACCCTGTCCCGCTTCCCGCTGCGTCGCAGCTTCATCGCCTCCGCGGCCGCGCTGGTCGCCGCCCTCGGCGCCACCGCCACGGTCCATGCCGGCGAGGTCGAGGTGCTGCACTGGTGGACCAGCGGTGGCGAAGCCAAGGCCGCCTCGGCCCTGAAGGCCACGCTTCAGGCCAAGGGCCACACCTGGAAGGACTTTGCCGTGGCTGGCGGCGGTGGCGACTCCGCCATGACGGTGCTGAAGTCGCGCGTCGTCTCGGGCAATGCCCCGGCGGCCGCCCAGATCAAGGGCCCGTCGCTGCAGGAATGGGCCCGTGAAGGTGTGCTGGCCAACATGGATGACGTGGCCAACGCCGAGAAGTGGGACTCGCTGCTGCCCAAGGTGGTCAGCGACGTGATGAAGTACAAGGGCAACTACATTGCCGCCCCGGTCAACGTGCACCGCGTGAACTGGCTGTGGGCCAACCCGGCGGTGTTCCAGAAGGCTGGCACCAAGGTGCCGACCACTTGGGACGAGTTCTTCACCGCCGCCGAGGCCCTCAAGAAGGCCGGCGTCATCCCGGTGGCGCATGGCGGCCAGAACTGGCAGGACTTCACCACCTTCGAGGCCGTGGCCCTGGGTGTGGGCGGCGTGGATTTCTACAAGAAGGCCCTGATCCAGCTGGACCAGACCGCCCTGACCAGTGCCACGATGGAGAAGGTGCTGAGCACTTTCAAGCGCGTCAAGGACTACACCGACCGCAACGCCCCGGGCCGCGACTGGAACCTGGCCACCGCCATGGTGATCAAGGGCGAGGCCGGCATGCAGATCATGGGCGACTGGGCCAAGGGTGAGTTCCTGGCCGCCGGCAAGGTGCCGGGCAAGGACTTCGTCTGCGCGGCCGCCCCCGACACCGGCAAGGCCTTCACCTTCAACGTGGATTCCTTCGCGCTGTTCAAGCTGAAGAACGAAGCGAATGTCCGCGCCCAGAAGGACCTGGCCTCGGCCATCATGTCCACCGAGTTCCAGGAGCTGTTCAACCTGAACAAGGGCTCCATCCCGGTGCGTCTGGGCATGAAGATGGACAAGTTCGACGACTGCGCCAAGCTGTCTTCCAACGACTTCGTGGCCACCTCCAAGTCTGGCGGCCTGGTGCCTTCCATCGCCCACGGCATGGCCGTGTCCTCGGCCGCCGAAGGCGCCATCAAGGATGCCGTCAGTGCCTTCTGGAACAGCGACAAGATGACCGCCAAGGAAGCCGTGGCCAAGATCGCCGCAGCCGCCAAGACCAAGTGATCGGTCTGACCTGCCGGTGAGTTCCGGCGCACCTGGCGCCCCGCAGGGGTGGCGGGTGTGGTCCGCAAACCACGGCATCGCCCCGTACCGGGGCGGTTCCGCCACCGGCCGGGGGGCTGCCCCTCGTGGCCGCCCCCACGCCGAGGTGCCGAAGCCTCGGCAGCGCATCCCGCGGGATGCCCACCTCTTGAAGGAGACGCCACGCCCCCTGGGGCGGCGGCGGCTCCACCCCGCCCGCCGAGCGGTGCGCCCCGGCGCCCGCTCGGCGGACCCGGACGCCCCGCGTCCGTCCTCCCATGAGGGCCGCCCACGGCCCCGCAAGACCATGTCCGCACCCTCTGCGCTGCGCACGCCCTGGCTGCCCAAGCTGGTGATCGCGCCGTCGTTCGTGCTGTCGTTCCTTTTCATCTACGGCCTGATGGCCTGGAACGGCTACCTGTCCCTGTCGGCCTCGCGCCTGCTGCCCAACTACGAGTTCGTAGGTCTGGAGCAGTACACCACCCTGTTTGAGAGCGAACGTTGGTGGGTCGCCCTCCAAAATCTGGGCATCTTCGGCGGTTTGTTCATCGGCGGCGGCATGGCCCTGGGCCTGCTGCTGGCCATCCTGCTGGACCAGAAGGTGCGCGCCGAGGGCGTGCTGCGCACCATCTACCTCTACCCGATGGCGCTTTCCTTCATCGTGACCGGCACCGCCTGGAAGTGGATCCTCAATCCGGGCTTGGGCCTGGAACACCTGATGCACCAATGGGGCTTCGAGTCCTTCACTTTCGGCTGGCTGGTGGATCCGGACTACGCCATCTACTGTGTGGTGATCGCCGGGGTCTGGCAATCGGCCGGCTTCGTCATGGCCCTGTTCCTGGCCGGCCTGCGCGGCATCGACGACTCCATCATCAAGGCCGCCCAGGTCGACGGGGCCAGCCTGCCCCGCATCTACTGGCGCATCATCATCCCGACCCTGCGGCCGGTGTTCTTCTCCACGCTGATGGTGGTCTCCCACCTGGCGATCAAGAGCTTTGACCTGGTCATGGCGCTCACCGCCGGCGGCCCCGGCTACGCCACCGACCTGCCCGCCACCTTCATGTACACGATGGCCTTCTCCCGCGGCCAGATCGGCCTGGGCGCCGCCAGCGCCACCATCATGCTGGCCACCGTCGCAGCCATCGTGGTGCCCTACCTGTACTCTGAACTGAGGACCAAGAAATGAGCGCCCCGTCCACCCTGGCGCCGCGCCTGACCCTGGGCCGCATCGCCCTCTTCGCCGCACTGGGCCTGTTCGCCCTGTTCTTCCTCACGCCGCTCTACGTCATGGTGAGCACCTCGCTCAAGACCATGGAGGAGATCCGCACCGGCACGCTGCTGTCGCTGCCGATGAGCCCGAGCTTCGAGGCCTGGGCCAAGGCTTGGAGCACCGCCTGCACCGGCACCGACTGCGGCGGCTTGAAGCCCTTCTTCCTGAACTCGGTGTTCATGGTCGTGCCGGCCGTGGCCCTGTCCACCCTGGTGGGCGCGCTCAACGGCTATGTGCTGAGCAAGTGGAAGTTCCGCGGCAGCGAGTTCATGTTCGCCCTGCTCCTGTTCGGCGTGTTCATGCCCATGCAGGTGGTGCTGCTGCCCATGAGCCAGGTGCTGGGCTGGCTGGGCATCGCCAGCTCGGTGTGGGGCCTGATCTTGGTGCACGTGATCGCCGGCATCCCCAGCACCACGCTGTTCTTCCGCAACTACTACGTGGGCCTGCCCGACGAGCTGATCAAGGCCGCGATGCTGGACGGCGCCAACTTCTGGCAGATCTTCCGCCGCATCGTGCTGCCACTGTCCACGCCCATCCTCGTGGTCACGCTGATCTGGCAGTTCACCAACATCTGGAACGACTTCCTCTACGGGGTGGTGTTCTCCGGGGCCGACAGCAAGCCCATCACCGTGGGCCTGAACAACCTGGCCAACACCAGCTCCACCGTCAAGGAATACAACGTGGACATGGCCGCCGCAATGATCGCCGCGCTGCCCACGCTGTTCGTCTACATCGTCGCAGGCAAGTATTTCGTGCGCGGCCTGACCGCCGGCGCCGTCAAGGGGTAAGAGAAATGGGTGCGCTTTCCATCCGCAACGTCCGCAAGACCTACGGACAGACCGAGATCCTCAAGGGCATCGACATCGAGATCGAGGCCGGTGAGTTCCTGATCCTCGTGGGCCCCTCGGGCTGCGGCAAATCCACGCTGCTGTCGATGATCGCCGGCCTGGATGTGCCCACCTCCGGCGACATCCTTATCGGCGAGCGCAACGTCACCTACCTGCCCAGCAAGGACCGTGACATTGCCATGGTGTTCCAGAGCTACGCGCTCTACCCCAACATGAACGTGGGCGAAAACATCGCCTTCGGCCTGGAGATGCGCAAGGTGCCCAAGGCCCAGCGCGAGGAGGCGGTGCAGCGCGTGGCCAAGATGCTGCAGATCGGCCACCTGCTGGACCGCAAGCCCGGCCAGCTCTCCGGCGGCCAACGCCAGCGTGTGGCCATGGGCCGGGCCCTGGCCCGCGACCCCAAGCTCTTCCTGTTCGACGAGCCTCTGTCCAACCTGGATGCCAAGCTGCGCGTGGAAATGCGCGCCGAGATCAAGCTGCTGCACCAGCGCACCAAGACCACCACGGTGTATGTGACCCACGACCAGGTGGAGGCCATGACCCTGGGCGACCGCATTGCCGTGATGAAGGACGGCCTGGTGCAGCAGTTCGGCACGCCCGACGACATCTATGCCCGGCCCGCCAACCGCTTTGTGGCCGAGTTCATCGGTTCCCCGGCCATGAACTTCATCACCGCCGAACGTCAGGCCCAGGGCCTGAGCGCCCATGGCGTGAGCCTGCCGGTGGACGAGGCCGCCTTGTCCGGCCAAGGCACGGTGCTCTACGGCGTCCGTCCCGAGGATCTGCGCCTGGCCGGCGCCGGTGCGCCGGGCAGCCTGCCGGCCACGCTGCGCATGCTGGAGCCCACCGGACCGGAAACTTATGTCCTGGCCGACACGCCGGTGGGCACGCTCACGGCCCGGGTGGCCGGCAAGGTCGAACAGCGCGTGGGCGAGGCCATCGGCCTGGCCTGGGCACCGCAAGCCTGCCACCTCTTCGACGCTGGCACCGAGCAGCGCCTGGCCTGATGCCCGTGGCAGGCCTGCGCCTCGCCAGCCTGCCCCCTCCCTGCTCCCCTTTCCCATGGCTGCCGCCGGCGGCCAGGGAGAACCCACGGCGACAGCCCGCTGCTGCCGCCCTCGCCCAGCCGGGCCATGACCCGGCGTTCATCACCCTAGGAGACTCTGCATGACCCGTCCCATCGCCCGCACCGCCCGCACCGCCCTCGCCGCCGCCGCCCTGGCCCTGGCCGCCCCCGCCTTCGCCGCCACCGGCGTCAGCGCCAACATGGAACTCGACACCGGCGTCCAGAACATCAAGTCCACCGGCGCCAAGGGCTCCTACCAAGCCGGCCGCGTCGAAGTCAACTTCACCGG